>JBEGQC010000001.1:0-330569 GCA_041181185.1 Cyanobacteriota bacterium
TGGGCTTGCCAGTGGCGGCATCCCAGAGGCGCAGGGTGTTGTCACGGGAGCCGGAGAGGATGCGCCGTCCGTCGGTGCTGAAGGCGACGGAGAGCACAGAGCTTGTATGGCCTTGGAGGGGAGGCCCGATGGGTTTGCCAGTGGCGGCATCCCAGAGGCGCAGGGTGTTGTCGAAGGAGCCGGAAACGATGCGCCGTCCGTCGTTGCTGAAGGCGACTGAGACCACCGGTTCTTTATGGCCTTGGAGGCGATCAACCTCTCCCCAGCCATCGATTTGGCTCAGCGCTTTGGCGAGGGCGTCTTGGCCCACATTTGCCAGCTCCGCGAATTGCTGGCTCTGGCTGTGGAGGCTCAGGGCTCGGATCAAAGCCTCCACCGGTGTGTTCTGCAGCTCACTGAGCACCAAAGCCGCCTGCTCGCGCAGGCGAGCGATGTTTCGCTCGGCTGTGGCGGTGTTTTTCTGCTTCTCAGCCTCCGCTGTCTGTTGCCGAGCAATCACTGTTTGCCGCCTGGCGACGGCTGCTTGCTTCACCGCTTCCTGGCGTTGTTTGGCTTCGTTCTGCTGCGCTGCCACAGCCGCGTTGCGGGCGGTTTTTTCGGCCGCGAGGGCGTTGACGGCTTTTTTCTCGGCGGCAACGGCACTCTTCTTGGCTTTCTCCGCTTCGCTGGCTTTGCGCTTGGCGTTGTTTCGCTCCCGTTCCGCTTCAGCCCGCCTGGCTCTCGCCTCCGCCGCGCTGTTTCTTTCAGCAACGGCGCTCTGCTTTGCGCGGGTGGCACTGTTGTCTGCCGCCACCTTCTGCATCCACGCAAACGCGCTGACGCCACCCAGCCCCACGAGGCCCACGCTCAGGCCGCCCACGATGCGGCGGCGGTTGCGGGCCTGCTCCTGGGCCCGAGAGACCTCCAACTCCGCCACCCGTGCCCGCTCCTGGGCCACCCGCGCCTGCTCTTCCGCCAGGCGCGTTTGCTCCGCCGCCCGGGTGGCCGCCTCCGCACCCGCCCGACTCGCCTCCAAAAATTCCTGATCCGCATCGCTCAGCCGCTTGCCCTTCGCCCAGCCCAGGGCCTCCTCCAGCGCCGCCCCGCTGATCAGGTGGCTGGGGCGCTCCTCCGGCGCGGCGCCTTCCCAAGCGCGGATCGCCTCGCCATAGATCGGCGGGCGCAGCTCCTGCAGCTGGGCCCGCACCCAGTCTGGGGTGAACACGGCCGCGTAGATCGGGTTGGCGATCCGCAGCTGGCCGTCCCTGGGCACCACCAGGCCCGTGAGGCGCAGCTGCATCTGCTCCCGGCTGGCGTCGCTGGGGATGCCGCCCTGCTCCTGGATCGCCTGCACCATCCCCAGCAGCCGGCCCCGGTTCCGTTCATCGCCTTGCAGCAAGCGGTCGCGGATGGTGCGCAGGTGAACCGGCGAATCCTGCGCCTCCCAGTTGTGGATGATCTGCTCCTGCGCCACCGCCGCCACCAGCTGCGTCGCTGGCAGCCCCTGCTCAGCTGCGGCGCTCACCAGCGCCAAGAGCTTTTGGGTGAGAAAGGGCTGGCCGCCGCTCCACTGCAACACCGCATCGAGCACGGCGGGTGGATCCGCCACCTTGCCCACCAGGCCCGCCAGCAGCGGCTCGGCCTCCTGGCGCTCCAGGCCGCTGAGCTCCACCGCATGGCCGATGTTGAAGGCGGAGCGGTGCGTGCTGCGGATCAGGTCGTAGGGGGTGGCGACGCCAAGAAAACAAAAGGTGAGCCGCTGGTAGGCCGAATTCTCGGCGCGGCGTTCATGCAGCGAGCGGATCAGGCCAAAAAAGCCATCCGTGTCGTACGACAAGCTCAGCAGGTTGTCGACCTCCTCCACAAAAATCACGATCGGCGCCTGGATCTTCTCCAGCAGGATTTGATCGATGAACTCGCTGAAGCGCTCCACCGCACTCAGCGACTGCACCGTGCCCTCCTTCCACCAGCTGCTGAAGGGCACCGCCTCCGCCAGGCCCACATCCTCGATCAGCCGCTTGATCGTGCCCGCATACCACTGCTCTTCCGTGAGCGTGGTGCCGCGCGATTGCGGGTCGATCACGGCGCACACCACCCCCTCCGCCTTGAGGCGCTGCATGGTGCGCACCCGCAGGCTGGATTTGCCCATCTGCCGGCTGTTGAACACAAAGCAGGTGTCGCCTGCCTTCAGCCGCCCGTAGAGCTCGCCATCGGCGGCGCGCACCACATAAAAGGCGTTATCGGCATCGAGGCTGCCGCCAACCTTGTAGGAGAGGGAGGCGCCCATCTTCAGTGGGCCAGCCGATCGGCCAGGTAGGTGGCGTAGAGCCGACAGCGGGGCCGCACCAGGTTGCCCTCCGGCACCAGCACCCCCAAGCTTTCCAGCTTGAAGGCCTGCTCGGAGCGCAGCTTCACCGGCTCAGCGCTGTTCACCACCTGCCGCAGGGCCTCGGCCAACTCGGGATGGTCTTCCACCGCCTTGAGGATGCCGCGCAGGTGGTCGCCATACACCCCGCCCTCGGTGGGCGCCTCCCGCAGGAAAGTGGCAAACGGCAGACCATTGGCCAGCTCATAGAGCGCCTTGCGCACCAGATAGGGATGGCCCCCCACCAGCTCCAGCAGCTGGCCCAGCTCCGTCTCGCTCAGGTGCAGGCCATGCAGGGCCACCAGCCGGGCCACCTCCGCGGGCGGCAGTTCCCCCAGCTCCACGGGCAGGCCCACATTGAAGGGCGATTGGTTGATGTCCTTCTGCAGATACGACTCCTGCGAATGGGAGAGCACCAGCCGGAAACGCTCCCAGAGCGGATTGCTGCGGGCCCGTTCATGCCAGCTGCGCAGTAGGCCGCAGAAATCGGTTTCGATCGCGGGGTGGGCAAAGATGCGATCGAAGTTGTCGATGGCCAACACCAGCGGCGTGGCATCGGGTTTGAGCAAATATTTTTCGAAATAATCGCTGCTGTTGTCGTTGGCGCCAAAGATGTCGTCCCAATACTCCTCCTTGCGCACCCGCACGCCCAACTCTTTGCCCACCGAGGCGCAAAACCACTGCATGAACAGCTCAGGGTCGGCAAAAAACTTTTGATCGGTGCCCTCCAGGTTGAGAGACGCTGTGCGATAGCCCTTGCCGCTGGCATAGGCCAGCAGGCGGGCGGTGAGGCTGGATTTGCCAAATCCCTTGGGGCTCTTGATCCGGATCAGGGCGCCGGGTTTGTCCAGCTCGGCGGTGCAGCGGGCCTCATCGGCGGGGTGAATGTAAAAGGCTGAATCGTGCCGCACCGGGCCCTCCGGGATCTCCAGCGCCGCCGCGGGAGCCACAGGGGCGGCCGCAGTAGCAGTAGCAGTAGCAGCAGCCGGCCTTGCCACCCTTCCTGGCCGCTCCGCCAGCCTCTTGGCCACCTCCCGAATGCCCTTGGCGATCGAAACGAAGGCCTCATCCCGGTTGGTCCATTTCGTCACCGCCTTGCCGCCCTCCGGCAGGGCCTGGAGCCTGCCCAGGGGGGAGCTTTCCCAATCGGCCGGTTTGAGAAGCACCGGAATCACCCAGGCCTCTCCGGCCTCATGGCGTTCCAGGGCCCGCTTGAGCTCGATGTCGTTGATGTAAGGCGAGGCCATGAAGCCAGCGCTCACCAGGCAGAGCACGATGTCTGCCCCCTCCAGGTTGGCGTCGATCGCGCCCGCCCACTCTTGGCCCGCGCTGATTTTGCGGTCGTGCCAGAGGTCGATCACCCCGTCGCGCTGCAGGCCGGCCAGGCTGTCATCCAGCGCCGCACGCAGATTTTCATCCTTGTGGGAATAGGAAACGAAGAGGCGCAGGGGAGACCCTTCTGGCATCTGGTAGGGGAGGCATGGCCCCATTGTGGGCAGGCCGGTTCAACCTCGCCAGCTCTGGAATGGGCAGGCTGCAGCAGACAGGGGGATGCCCGCCCGATGAGTAAAAGTAATTTCTCGTAATGAGTCTCTTGCGTCACGGTAGGGTTCTGTGGCTAGCAAGGGCCCACGGCATGACCACCGATAATTTTGATACGGGTGTGCCAAGGGCAGACTTCTGGGCCCAGATCTCTGGTGGAGCGGTTCAAACGCTTTTTGCGGATCGGGTGCAATCGCTTGTTTTCGGCAACGCGGCGGGTTCTCGTTTGGCCCAAACACTCGCCTTTGATACTAGAAGTTTAAAAACGCTGGAATTTGATCTGATTTATGGCGATGGCACAAATGGAGGTGAGGCTATCGATGGCAATAATGATCTGGTTCAACTAGAGTATTCAACCAATAGTGGTGCTTCTTGGCAGCTCCTGCAGGCCTACACAGCGCCCATCGCCTGGAGCCGCTTCAAGATCAACCTTCCTGCTTTAGCCCAATCGGCGAACACCCTGCTTCGCTGGAGGCAGCCAGCTAATGATGGGGCGGGAAAAGATTTCTGGGCTCTGGATAATATCGAGCTGAAAAATACTAGTTTTATCCCCCCTGCCAGCGTTGATTTCAGCGCTGGTTTGTCGGATGGATTTTGGCTGGATCTTGCCGGCGCTAAGGTCACCAATACCTTTGCTGGCCGCACGGCTTCCCTGTTTTTTGGCAGCACGGGCGGTGCCCGTTATGCCCAGACGGTTGCTCTCGACACAAGCCTCTACAAATCCTTAGGATTTGATCTGATCTATGGCAATGGCACCAATGGTGGGGATGCCATTGAAGGCAATGGTGATCAAGTCAAGCTGGAATACTCAACCAACAACGGGCTCAGCTGGCAACAAATTCAGAATTACAGCTCTCCCGCAACCTGGACGCGCTACATCGTTAATTTGCCTCTGGCTGCCCAGTCCACCAACACGCTGCTGCGCTGGGCGCAGCCCCTCAATGATGGGGCGGGGAAAGATGCTTGGGCTCTGGACAACATCAGCCTTGTCTCCAACACAAGCCTGATCTCCCTCACGCCGCTCAGCGCCTCAGTCAACGAGGGCAACAGCGGCCCCACCCCTTACACCTTCACCATCACTCGCTCGGGAGACACCTCAGGAGTGAGCACCTTGACTTGGTCGGTGTCTGTCCCTGCCAACAGCCTCAATCCCTCCAGCACCTCCGACTTCACCATTGAGGCCCTCCCCTTTGGCACCGTGGCGTTCGCAGCGGGTGAAGCCTCCAAAACAATCACCTTCGCGATCGACGGGGACACGGAGGTGGAGGCCAACGAGACGTTCCTGCTCCGGCTTTTGGGACCCTCGGGCGGCGTTCTGAACCCCGCCGCCTCCTCGGTGGTTGGCACCATCCTCAATGACGACAGCTCCCTGGCTATCGCACCCCTCTCAGCCAACAAATCGGAGGCGAATAGTGGCCGAACCCCGTTCACCTTCACCGTCTCTCGAACGGGTAACACCACTGCCGTGAGCTCAGCGGCCTGGAGCGTCGTCGCCCGCAGTGGCATCACTGCCGCTGATTTTGCCGATGGCATCCTCCCCTCCGGCACGGTGACGTTTGCTGTTGGGGAAACCACGAAAACCATCAGCGTGGATGTGGCGGGTGACACGGCAATTGAGAACGATGAATCGTTTCGCCTGACCCTGTCGGCTCCTTCCGCTGGCACCACCCTTGGCACCGCAACTGCCACGGCCACGATCCTCAATGATGACACCTCGATTTCCATCACCAATTCAACGCTGACCCGATCGGAGGGGCTCTCAGATGCCACCCCTTTTTCATTCACAATCCTTCGACGAGGCAACACCTCAGGCATCAGTACGGTTAGCTGGTCTGTGGCTGGTTCAGGGGCAAACCCGACTGCCGGGAGTGACTTCATCGGCCCCACCACCGGCACTCTCACCTTCTCCCCGGGGCAATCCTCCCAGGTGCTCGTCGTGAATGTGAATGGCGACAGTGTTCAGGAGGCGGATGAAACCTTCACGCTGACGCTTGCTGCACCCAGCGGCGCCTATCTCGACCGTGCCTCTGTCATCGGCACGATTCGAAATGATGATCTGATTGGGGATGTCAATGCCAACAGGATCATCGGCACATCGCAACAAGAATTCATTGATGGCGGACCCAACGCCGACACCATCACTGGTGGCGGCGGCGCAGATGTGTTTGCGTTTCGCTTCACCCAGTCGCGCTTCACCGCACCCGATGTGATCACAGATTTTGCACTTGGCACCGACAAGATTGATCTCTTCACCAGCAATGGCCTTGCGCTCCCCACCCCGGTGAGCTTCAGCCGTGCGGCAGATAACGCCAACGCTTCCACCTTGGATGATCTGTCGTTCTCCGTGTTTGCCGATGCCAATGGCGCCTTGCCAGGGAACCAGACGCTTCGCGCCAACAACGCAGTGGTCGTGCGCTCCACGAATGCGGCCATTGCCGGCACCTATCTCTTCATCAATAACCCATCGGACTCCCGTTCTTCAACGGATGATCTGCTGATCAAAATCGACCGACTCATTGGCGCGTTGCCTGCAGTGGGAGCAATCACTCCATCAACATGGTTTGTCTAGATCTCTAGCGCTGCTGATAGTAATTCGGCATTGAAGAGGAGGGTGAGGCATTCATGAATTGCTGGGTGTCGCGGGTGGAAGGCTCAAAGCCGTAGCCGTAGGTACCTCCCTCTGTGTCATTGATAATTCGGGGGGTCACCATCACAACCAATTCGCGTTTGGAGCGATTGCCGCCACTGTTGCGGAAAAATTGGCCTACTAAGGGAAGATCGCCAAGGATGGGCCATTTGGTGGCGAGTTGCAAATCACGGTCGGAGAGAACCCCGGTAAGAATCAAGGTTTGACCGTCACGAACGCGAGCGCTTCCAGTATCGAGGCTGCGAAGGGTCAAGAGGGAAACATTGCCGCAACCGGCGATGAATTGTTGGCGATCGGTGGCCGAAATTGTTGGCGATAAAGAGAAAGTGACAAAACCATTGTCGTCAATTTTGCTGACTCGTGCGCCAAAAGTCAGGCCTGCAATTCCAAACTCAGGCTGGCAGGAATTAGGCGCTCCATTCTGTCCCGGTTGCACCTTATAACCTGTGATGATTCTCTCTCCAACCACAACGGCTGATTCATTGGCTTTCTTACGGCCAATGCTCGGAACAAGATTATTTGTGCTGATGGCTCCAAGAAAATTGTCCTGCTCGAGACCCGTCGATTGACCAGCGTCTTGCGGATTGATCTCGCCGCTGTTCTCGGTCAAGATGAGTGTTGGGCTTGCAAGAATTTTAGTTGTTCCTGAAGTGATTTGTGCTTTGACAAAATCAAAGAACTGATTGCGTGGATACTGAAAAGCTCCGGGCAATTCATACTCAAATGTTGTTGGAGTTCCCGGTGTCACGGTTGTGGTAGGCACCCCATCAACCACCTGGGTGACGGTTGAAGGTGGCGTTCCCGGCGTGATCGAGGTGACCCCTGGTCTGCCAGGGTTGTCGTAGCCGCCAAATCCTGGCCTCAGAGGGCTGTTGGGGTTTGAGCTGGAGAAGGGAGTGGCGGTTGCGGGTGGGAAGAGCGAATCAGTGAAGGCGTTTTGTTCGCCAAAGCCAGGCAATCTGAATTGACCTGCCCCCACGATTGGTGAACTCCCGGTAATGGGGTCATAGAGCCCGGGCAAGCCGCCGCTTGGTGAGCCAGGTGGCTTCAGGGCACCGAAGTTTGCAACGAGCTGGCCCTGTTGATTCACAATGAAGTTGTTACCGTAGCGAAAGGCAAAGCTGTTGTCAATCGTTGTTGCGTTGTCAAGCGTGACATCGAGAATGCGGATCGAAAGAGCAACCTGCCTTTGCCTGAGATCAATTTGTTTGAGATATTGCTCTGCCACACTCACGAGTGTGGGTTGGCCCACAAGGGTGATGGTGCCCAGCCGGCGGTCGATCGTTCCAGAGAGGCCCTGCAAAGGGCCCGATTGGCCGCCATAGGCTTCAATCGCTGTGCCAGTGCTGGTGGAGGAGAAGGTGTTGCTGGCCGTCTGACCACCACTGCTGGAACCCCCTCCCACATTGGTGGCCGTGCCGGCGGATTCAGTTGTGGTGAACGTGCGGGGGATGCGAATCAATGCCCCCAAGCTGGCCAGATATTCAGCGGCGCTGCGAGCAGAGGCTTGATTGAGCCGATACACTTTCGAAGCCAGGCTTCCTGCGCTGTTGCTCAGCGCATCAGGCCCTGCAATGATCGTATTGCCTACCAGCCTTGCCTGCAGGCCTGTGCTAGCGAGCACCATGTTGATGGCCGTTCGATAGTCTTCACTTACAAACGTGGCTGTGACGGGCGGGTTGGCATTGCGCCCCTCTTTTGTTTTTCCCTGGAAAACACTGGGCGTTGGTCCTGAGCTTTGCGGAGTGCCTGATTCAGAAGAGTTGATGTTGTAGACAAATCCATAGCGCCCCACCCGTGCCAGAGCCTGCAGTGCAGTCGACGCTGGCACGCTCTTGAAGGTGAGCGTCACCCTCGGTCCACTTACATTCAGGTAGCTCGGATCCTTCAGCAACATCGTCCCCACCGCCATGTCACCCACCGGTGGCGCCGTGGCCCGCTGCCGCAGGGGAGGAGCAAAGTTTGGATTGGCCACCGCGCCAGGCGCCAGGCTGTTGCGCTGCATCGTTTGCAGGGAGGGCTGCACTGGCGCCGGGAAGCTCAACACCACCTGGCGGCCATCGGCACTCACCAGCGGGCGCATCACGGGATAACCGGCAACGGGCGTCACCTTCAGGTTGTAGATCGTGCCTCCGCCTTCAATGCTGATGCTTTGGAAACCCGCTTCCGGCAAGGCCAGCTGTTGGGGCCCCCGCAGCAGCGCCGAAGGCTTGGCGGTGTATAGCCGGCCCAGCCAGCTGCTGCCCTGGGTGGTTTGCTCCAGCTGGGGGCCTGCCCCCGTGTTTTCAATCACCACCTCCACCGCATCCCGCACCCGCCGCACCTTGAGTTCCATCGCGGCAGGATTCACCACCCGCACCGGGCCGGGTTGGTTGGGGAAATCGGGCACCTTCGCCGGGAAAGCCTCCTGGGCTTGCGCCACCGGCAGAGCCACCTGGGCGGCCACCGGCAGGCTGGCAAGTGCCGCAGCTCTTCGCCTGTATCTGCCATTGCCGGCGAGCACGGTCTGAGCTTTTTCTACCTTCACCACCCTGCTTTACCCACTGCAATGTGGATATTGAATCACCGTTCTTCTCTCAGCAGTCGCAACAAGGGACGGCTCGTTCACTAGCCCGGCGCCCCTGGCGGCTTGCCAGGGGCGCCGCCAGCAGCCTTGCCAGCTGGTTGCTCTTTCGGCTTGTCCTTCCTGCTGTACAGCGTCATCCCCATCTTCACCTCCACATCCGGCACCAGAATCGGGATCTCCCTTTCGCTGATGCCGCTGCGGCTCACTTGGGCGCCCGCCACCACGAGGGTGAGATCCTTTTGCTCCACCAGAAGATCGAGGAGCTCCATGCGCCGCAAGAAGGCCAGCAACTGGGGATAGGTGCCTCGCGCTGACAGCAGCAGGGTTCGCCGCCTCAGGCCGGCCTGCTCCATCGGATCGGGCGGGGGTGCCTTGCCATCGGGGCCGGGGGGGGCTTGCGCCGTGCCCGCTGCTCCCGGCTGTGCTCCGGCGGGGGGTGGAGCGCCAGGGGCGGGCGCAGCACCGGGGGCGCCGGGTGTGGCGGCTGCAACGGTGGGTTCAAACAGCTGCAGCTTCACCCCTGTTTGGCGCGCCTCAAGATCCAAGGTGGCCAGAAAGGTGGATCCATCGCCATTGCCCGCCACCAGCTTGATGAGCTGCTCTTGTTGGGCCAGGGCCTCGCGCCGCTCCTTCACCACCTTCAGCTCCTGAAGTTTCAGCAATTCCGCCTGCTGGCGCTGCTCCTCAAGCTCGTTCAGCCGCTGTTGATCCTTGCTGAGCGCCAGCCATTGCGGCACCGCCAATGCCGAGAGCAACAGCAGGGCCAGCGCGCCGCCTGCAGCAATCGGAGTCCAAAACCACAATCGCCGCAAGGTGGTGGGCGATAGGGCCGCATCCCGCTCCTCTTTCGACTGTTGCAGGTTGGTCATTTCAGCAGCCCCTCCCGTTGCAGCAGCTCCAGCCGGCGCACCATGCCCTCTGCCTTGAGTGCTTCCATCACGGCCACCAGCCGGTTGGCGGCTAGGGGAGTGAGCGCGGCGCTCATATCAAACATCACGGCGCTGGGAAGCTCGAGCTTCACGGGGGGTGCGCCTGGCTTGGTTGGTCCCAGCTCGCTGGCCTCCAATGGTCGGGCTGGGATCCGCACCACCTTGCCCAAGGTCACCCCCTTGGCTTCAAACAGCGGCGAGTTGCGCAACACCAACTCCATCGCATTCACTCGCCCAAACGCCACCGGATCCCGCGCCACCCCCCGCAAGCGAATCTGATTGGGGCCCTCCATCTGCACCTCTGTGAGTTGCACCCCTTCAGGCACCCGCAGCTGCAGATCCGCCAATAACGCCGAGCTGCTTCGCACATCCGTCAACCGTTGCACCAGGAGATCGTTGCTCACCTTCAGCTTCTTCAGGGCTGCCCGATGGCCGGCGAGCGTTTTGGTGAGTTGCTCCACCTCCGCCTCGTAGCGTTCGAGCTCCACCATCCGGCTCTTGAGCAGCTGATGCCAAATCAGCAGCAAACCGCACAGCCCTGCGCTGATGCCCAGCACCAGCCCACCGATCGTCAAGCCCTGCCGAAACAGCGCCGGGCGCCGCACCAGCAGGCCCGAGATCGGCTCAAGTTCCAGCTCCTGACGCCGCTCCCGCAGCAGATCGAGCGGAGGCACCCAGCCCGCCTTGACCACCGCGGGCCCAGCCTCAGGAGACTCGGATCCCCCCGTGGAGGGGGGCGGCTCCTCAGGCGTGCGGCCCCAGGGGCCAAAGGGCAGCCGCAGCGGCCGGCTCAGGCTGGGCACCATCAACTTCTTCATGGCATCAGCTCCGGAATCGCCAAGCCCTGCAACACCAGGGAGGCAAACGGCGCGCAGTTGAGCTGATGAGCCGGCGCCGCCAAGAGAGACTCCAGCTCTGTCTGCTCCTCCCATTCGCCATCCAGCAATAGCTGCACCTGCCGCACCTCCCGAAAGTTGCGTCGCAGAAACGCCAGGCAGCGCTTCACTTCCGCCACCGTTGCCTCGGCCTCCTGCGGCAGCGGCCACTGGAACAGGGGCACCCCATCCCTGACGGCCTCCAGGCGGCGGCTCTCCGATTCTGTGGTCAACACGAGCAGCAGGGTGCCTGCCGGGATTTCCGCCAGATGTCCCTGCAGGGCCGCCAGGCGGCAGGTTTGGGGGCAGGCCAGCCGATCCAGGTTGGTGCCAGCCTGGTGAAACACCTGGATCCAGCCTTCCACCACCCCCCGCGGGGTGGTGGCCAGCAGGTGCTTGCCGGGCGCACCGCTCAGGGGCTGCAGATCGATGGCGGCTTCCGCCAGTGGATAGGGCAGGCCCAGATCGGGATTGAGCTGGCGCAGCTCCGCCGCTGCATCTTCTGGGGCGGAGCTGCCCGCCCAGTCGATCACCTGCCACTGCACCGCCGATTGGGGCAGGGCCGCCATCACATAGGCGTCGATCAGACCATCGCGCACCAAGAGATCGCCGATCAGATCGGCGAGAGGGTCGATCTCCACCGGTTGCCCCTGCCTGCAGGTGAGGGAAGGCAGGGGCACATCGATACAGATCGGGCCTGGCTGGCCGTTCAGGAGGGATTGGCCCAGGAGGGCTGTGTCAGTGAGTTCTAGTAACACCTGCTGGGGAAACAGGCTGCTCCTCAGTGGCCTGAGGCGCTCCCGCAGATCCTCGATGAGCTCGGAGACTTGCAATGCAGGAGGAATATTCAGAAAAAATTTATACGACTCTCAGCGCCAAGGCTGCCCACAACCGACCGCTTCGCTGAGTGTTGCCAGCCCTTGGCGATCCAGCTGGGCGCTCAGCCCCTCCAGGATGGTGGGCACCAGGGTGGGACCTTCGTAGATCCAGCCCGTGTAGACCTGCACCAGGGAGGCCCCTGCGGCGATGCGCTCCCAAGCCGCCTGAGCTGAATCGATGCCTCCCACCCCGATCAGGGGCAGGGCCGGCCCTGCCGTGGCCCGCAGCCGACGGAGCACTGCCAGGGCCCGCTCCCGCAACGGCCGGCCGCTCAGGCCACCCTCCTCCTCTGCCAGCGACTTGCCGCTCTGGGTTAGCACCCGGCTCTCCAGACCCAGTCGGTCGCGGCTGGTGTTCACCGCAATCACCCCCGCCAGGCCTTCCTCGTAGGCCAGCCTGGCGATCGTGTCGATCGCGTCATCCTCCAGATCTGGGGCGATTTTCACCAGCAGGGGTGGGCAGGCCGGCAGGCGCCTCAGGCGTTCCACCAACCGCCGCAGCTGGCTCTCCTCCTGCAGATCCCGCAGGCCTGGCGTGTTGGGCGAACTCACGTTGACCACGGCGTAATCCGCCAGGGGCGCCAGCAGGCTGAGGCTTGTGGCGTAATCCTCCGCGGCCCGATCCAAGGGGGTTTGGCGGGATTTGCCCAAGTTGAGCCCCAACACCGCCGGCCGCTGGCCAGGAGGGGGGAGGTGCTGCCGCTCCAGGGTGCGACGCATGGCCGCCGCCCCGTGGTTGTTGAACCCCATCCGGTTCAGGGCCGCCTTTTCCGCCGCCAGCCGAAACAGCCGTGGCCTGGGGTTGCCGGGTTGGCCCTGGGCCGTCACCGTCCCCAGCTCAGCAAAGCCAAAGCCAAAGACGTGCCAGATCGCCGCGGCGATGCCGTCCTTGTCGAAGCCGGCCGCCAGCCCCAGGGGATTGGCGAAACGACAGCCAAACAAGGTTTGCTCCAGCCGCGGGTCGCGGTGCTGCAGTTCCGCCCCCACGCCCGCTAGCAGTTGCTGGATCACCGGCCACTGTCGCCGCAGGGACACCTGCTCCAGGGTGGCAAGGCTGAGCCGGCTCAGCGACTCCGCATCCAACCCCTCATCCTGGCGGAGCAGCGGGGCCAGCAGCCTGCGGTAGATCGCTCCGGTGGTGTTCCCTTCCCGTTCACCCATCATCTCCCCCCCTCACGCCTCATCCGCCCATCCTCCATCGGCGCGTCGCAACCGCCAGCGCCCCTCCCCCATCGGCTCCACCTGCCAGTCGCGCCAGCGCCAGGGCTGTTGCCGCTGCTCCAGCTGCGCCAGAGGGCGCTCCACCAGCTGGGCCAGCTCCACTGCCGTGAGACCAAACCCCCCGCTCGCCAGCCGCTCGGCCAGCTCCAATCGGCTGAGCAGCCGCTGCAGGCTGGCCGGGGCTGGATCGACGGCGCCAGCCTCGGACATCTCTGGCTCTTCCCCTCTTGTTTTGCCGCTCGGCTCAGCGGCGGCCTGGCTGGTGTGGGCGCCACCCGCCAGCTGGGGCACCTGGCCGCGGGAAAAGGCCACGGCGATGGCATCGCAGCGGTCGTTTTCGGGATGGCCGCTGTGGCCCCGCACATGCTCCAGCACCACACCTTCCAGCCGGGCATGCTCCAGCTGTTCCCATAAATCTCTGTTGAGCACAGGCCCGCCCGAGGCCGTGCGCCATCCCTTTCGCTTCCAACCCGCCAGCCACTTCCCCAATCCATCCACCAGGTAGCGGCTGTCGGTGAGCAGCGCGAGCCGGGGATGGCGCGGCAGGGTGCGCAAGGCCTGAAACACCTCCAGGGCCGCGGTGAGCTCCATGCGGTTGTTGGTGGTGGCGGTGGCAAAGCCCCCCATTTCCCGCACCGAGCCATCCTCAAATCGCAGCAAGGCGCCCCAGCCCCCAGGTCCTGGATTGCCGCTGCAGGCCCCATCACAGGCGGCCAGCACCACCCGCGGTCCCGCGGGGTCCATCTCCTTTTGCCCTTCCCCGCTGATTTGCGCCGCCATGGTTCCTCGATGGTGTGGCTTGTGGGTGTTGCCCAAACGGTTGCTTTGGCTTTAATAGGCCGCTCTCTCCGCATTCGCGGGGCCAATGCCTTCCCACCATGAAGCGACCCTACCTGGCCCTGGCCACCCTCGCCCTGGTGACCGCCCTCTCTCCGTCCCCCGGTCTGCTCCCGCAGGTGTGGGCCGAGGGCCTGTTCAATAGTGCTCCGGTGCAGGCCTCCAGCTTTGCCGTGCTCGGCCGGCCCGTGGGAGGTGACGATTGGACCCTGGTGGTGCTTGAGCAGCTTCGCGCTCGCCCCTTCTGTTGGACCCCCCGACCCGATGGCTTGGTCGATCCCACCCTCAACCGTTTTGATTACACAGGCATCTGCGGGCGGTTCATTGACAGCAATGGCTACTCCCTTCGCGTGGCTGACACCGATCTCAACCACACCTACCGCCTGCGCCTGCAGCAAAAAGGTGCCGAATTGCAATTGCTGGCCTCGTCGCCTTCCCAAGCCACCGAGCTCGTGGTGGGACGCGGCACGATCCCCCGTCGCGACCGGGATCTTTTCGTTTCCTTGCAGCTTGAGCCGGGCTGGGAGCTGCAGCGTCGGATGTTTGGGCCCCGAAGCCTCAACCACATTTATTTCAGCAACGCCCAGCCCCTCGACAATCTGATCGCCGCTGCCCGCGGCCGCACCCCCGAGAGACTGGCCCTCCAGGGTGGGTTGCCGCTCCAGGCTCCGCCTGCGCTGGCGAGTCCCAGAAGCATCACCGGTCGGTCCAGCGCGCCCTCCAATCCGGCGGAGATGGCCAGCCAGGCCAGGGGACTGCGCCCCTCGCTGCAGAGCCAGCGGTTTGTTTCCCCTGTTGCTCCCGTCAATGGCAGCGGCGCGAGCGATGGATCATCTGAGGGGCCTGGCCCCGGTGTGGTGGCTCTGCAGGTGATCCCCTATGAGGAACGCATCGCTCCCGATGGCCGCCCCCAAGCGCGCACGGGTGGCCAAGATCAAGCCCAAGGTCTGTAGCCAGTTACACGGCTGGCCAGTGTCCCTGTGCCAGATCGATCAGTCTCGTTAAGTTTCTGGGGTGTGAGGAGTGCTGAACGCCTAGCCAGGGTCGAAACGAGGACAGACTCCCGGCCAACGTTCAACCCCCCAGCCCTGCCTTTGGCGGGGTTTTTTTTTGACGTTGTCGATCGGGTGCCAAAAAAAAGCCCCCAGTGGGGGCCGGTGGTTGGAACAGGAGGCTGCCATCACTTGATGGTGACTTTGCCTCCCGCTTCCTCGATGGTTTTTTTGAGGGCTTCGGCCTCCTCTTTCTTGATGCCTTCTTTCACGGCTTTGGGAGCCGCTTCCACCAGGGCCTTGGCTTCGCCCAGGCCCAGGCCGGTGGCCTCGCGCACGGCCTTGAGCACCTTGATCTTGGCGGCAGCGTCGAAGCTGTCGAGGATCACGTCGAATTCGGTTTGCTCTTCCACCGCTTCGGCGGCGGCGGCGGCAGGAGCTGCCATCACCACGCCAGCGGAGGCAGCAGCGGAGACACCGAAGGCTTCTTCAATCTGCTTCACAAGCTCAGAGGCTTCGAGCAGCGAGAGGGTCTTCAGTTGTTCGAGGATTTGGTCAGTAGCGGCGGTCATGGTTTGAGAATCAGCAACAGATCAGGGAATGAAAAGGAAGCAATGGGGCGGCTCGTGCCGCGCAGCAGGCCGGCCCTAGGAGGCCGTGCCCTCGCCTTCGGCGTGCTGCTTGAGCGCCCTGGCCAGGCCTGACGGCACCTCGTTGATCCCCACCGCCAATTGGGTGGCGACGGCATTGATCGCACCGGCGATCTGTGCCATCAGCACCTCCTTGGTGGGCAGATCCCCAATGGCCTTGATGTCGGCTTCCGAGAGCAGCTTGCCTTCAAACAGGCCGCCCTTGGTTTGCGACTTCTTCGTGTCCTTCTGGAAGGACTGCACGGCTTTCACCGCACCGCCCACGTCGCCCTTGACGAGCACGAAGGCGTTGGGGCCATCGAGGAGGGATTCGAGGTTCGTCCAGGCGCTGTCACCATCAATGGCTCGACGCATCAAGGTGTTTTTGGTCACCTTGCAAACGCCATTGCTCGCGGCCAGACGGCTCCGAAGATCCTTCAGTTCGCGGATGGAAAGGCCCTGATAATCCAGGACCAGCGCCATTTCGGCCTCACCGAGGAGCTGCTTGAGCTCTTCGACGATCTGTTGCTTGCTCTCCAGCGTGCGGCCCATAGGTTTTGGAACGGATCGAGGGGGAACAAGCCGGGTACGCGGCCCAGGCTCAGCCCCGAAACTGACTTCGGGGGAGCGACGAGGCCGCGGCTTGTTCAACACCCCAGCCGCTCCAGGGGAGCTCTGCGGGATCAAACCAACGCGTGAACCTCGGCAGGATTTACGGGCGTCGCTCCAGGCTCAGGTCCACAAGGGACACTCGCTTGGGTTGACACTCACCTGCTGTCTTGGGTGGGCGCGTGCCCTCTGGTGAATACCAGAAGTCCAAGCTATCACCCCGGGGTCAGGGACCACTGCCGCCCGGGGCGCAGGCTCGTCGTTCAGCTTTCCTTCTTGATGTCCTGCAGGGCGGTCACATCCACCTCGACCGACGGGCCCATGGTGGAGGTGATGTAGAGGCTGCGCCAATAGCGGCCCTTCGCTCCGCTGGGCTTGTTGCGATCGATCGTTTCTTGGATGGCCTTGAGGTTGTCGAGGAGGTTTTCGGCGGTGAAGCTGGCCTTGCCAAAGCGCACGTGCACGATTCCGGAGCGGTCGGCCCGGAATTCCAGCTTGCCTGCCTTGAATTCGTTGATTGCGGAGACCAAATCGGTGGTCACCGTGCCAGCCTTGGGGTTGGGCATCAGACCGCGGGGGCCGAGCACCCGGCCGAGCTTGGCCACCTTCGGCATCATGTCGGGCGTGGCGATCAGCAGGTCGAAATCGATGGATCCGCCAGCGATCTGGTCCACCAGCTCCTCATCGCCTGCTAGGTCGGCGCCAGCGGCCTTGGCTTCCGCCACCTTTTCGCCACGGGCGATCACCGCCACCCGAATGGTTTGGCCGGTGCCGTGGGGAAGGGCCACGGTGGTGCGGAGCTGTTGGTCGGTGTATTTGGGATCGATGCCCAGGCGGGCATGGGCCTCGATGGTTTCATCGAATTTGGCCGTGGCGTTGGTTTTCACCAGCTCCAACGCCTCGATCGGGGCGTAGGGCCGTTCTTCAACCTTGTCGGCCAGGGCCGTGAAGCGCTTGGAAGGTTTGCTCATGGGTGATAGGGGTGCGAACGACCGTTGCGGTCTCCCCCGGTGAGGTGGACAGGTGTGGAAAGACGGTTCAATCCGTCACGGCAACGCCCATGTTGCGGGCGGTGCCTTCGATGATGCGCATGGCCGACTCGACGCTGGTGCAGTTGAGGTCGGGCAGCTTCGTTTTGGCGATCTCCTCGAGCTGGGCGCGGCTGATCGCACCCGCTGAGCCTTTGGCCGACGTGGCAGATCCTTTCGGAATGCCGGCGGCTTTTTGGATCAGCACGGAGGCGGGCGGCGTTTTGGTGATGAAGGTGAAGCTGCGGTCTTCAAAGACCGAGATCTCCACCGGAATCACATAGCCGGCTTTCTCCTGGGTGCGGGCGTTGTACTCCTTGCAGAACGCCATGATGTTGACCCCATGCTGGCCGAGGGCAGGGCCCACCGGCGGAGCGGGGTTGGCTTTGCCGGCCTCGAGGGCCAGCTTGATCACAGCTACGACTTTTTTGGCCATCGGCTAGGCAAGAGGCTGGGCAGGGATGGTCACTGGACGATCTGCGGATGACCCGTTCCGTAAGGAGCGGGAACTGGCGGTGGACACCACCTCGGGCCGCCCTCCGCAGGGAGACGGCCGCGACCAGTTGGTCAGTTTTGCTTGCTGACCTGCGAGAACTCGAGTTCGACGGGCGTTTCCCGCCCGAAGATCGAGAGCAGGGCCTTGAGCTTGCTGCGCTCGGCTGAAACCTCGATCACTTCTCCCTGGAAATCCTTGAAGGGGCCCCCGGTGACCAGGATCTGATCCCCTTCGCTCAAATCCACCTTCACCACAGCTTTCTTCTCCGCAGCCCGGCGGAAGATGCGCTCCACCTCTGTGCGGCTCAGGGGGCGGGGCTTGATGTGGCCCCGGGCCTTGCCGGTGGCACGCCGCTCCTCTTGGCCGACAAAGTTGATGACGTTGGGTGTGCTGCGCACCGCCATCATGGTGTCCTCATCAAGGATCATGCGCACCAGCACATAGCCCGGAAAGACTTTTTCTTCAATCGATTGGCGGGTGCCATCTTTCTTCAATTTCACGCCAGGAGTTTGGGGGATTTCGATCTCCAAAATCCGATTGTCCACACCGAGGGTGACAGCCCGCTGTTCCAGGGTGGCCTTCACCTTCTTCTCGCAGCTGGAGGCCACCTGAACGGCATACCAGCGGGCCACTTGGGGTTTTTCTGCTCCCTCGGCCCCCGATGCGCCCTCGGCACCAGCGGTGCCCTCAGCGACTGGCAAAGGCAAGGCAAGGCTCTCTCCAGCTGGCAAGTCTGCTGAAAAAGTGTCGGCAGAAAAATCCCCTTCAGAAAGGTCTTCTCCAGAGACATGATCTGGAGAGGAGTCCTCATCGAGGATCGGCAGGGAAGACTCGGTGACCATCATCATCGGAACAGCAGTTTGGCTCCCCATCCGTAGAAGCGATCCAGGGCGGCGATCGCCGCTGCGGACGCCGCCACCATCACAATCACCGCCACGGTTTCGTTGAACAGTTGTTGGCGGCTCGGCCAAACCACCTTGCGGAGCTCGGCCATGGTGGCCGCCGCGAAACCCCCAGCACCCTCCACCTGTTCGCCCTGGGGTTCGGGCCCAGCGCCGCCTGGAGTGGCGGGCCGTTCGGGCGTGGAAGTGGGAGTGGGGGAGGGATCCACGGCAGGAAAAGCGCTGGCTGAGCGGGGCTAGCCGGGCGTTTCCGCCCATCAGCAAACGACCACCCTACCGGACGCTCCCCCCCTCATGGCGCAGGGGCAGAAATTGCAGCGTGTCTGGCGCATCGGCAGGGCCCGAGCAGAGCCTCACCCCCCAGGCGCCAGCGAAGTGCTCCTCCAGCAACTCCGTGGCCAGGGGATTCTCGATCCAGCGTCGCATCAGTCGCCGCAGGGGCCTCGCTCCATACTCGGGCTCGTAGCCGCGCTCCGCCAAGGCACCCACCACCGCCTCATCCACTTCCAGGCGCAGCTCCTGTTCCGCCAGCAAGGCCGCCAGCTCCCGCATCTGCAGACGCACGATGCGACGCAGATCCTCCCTGCCGAGAGGCCGGAAGCGGATCACCTCATCGATGCGGTTGAGAAACTCAGGGCGGAACTGCCGAGCCAGGGCCTGATCCACCTCCGCCTGCAGGGCCTCCTCCGCCCCGGGACTGTCATCGGCCACTTTGGCCCGCTCCAGGATGGCCCGCCCGGCCAGGTTGCTCGTCATGATCACCACGGTGTGGCGAAAGTCCACCGTGCGCCCCTGGGAATCGGTGAGCCGGCCGTCATCAAGCACCTGCAGCAGCAGGTTGAACACCTCAGGGTGGGCCTTTTCCACTTCATCGAGCAAGAGCACCGCATAGGGCCGCCGCCGCACGGCTTCGGTGAGTTGGCCGCCCTCCTCGTAACCCACGTAGCCCGGTGGGGCACCCACCAGCCGCGCCACGGCGTTGCGCTCCATGTATTCGCTCATGTCGAGGCGCACCAGAGCCTCCTCCTCATCGAAGAGGGAGGCAGCGAGCGCCTTGGCCAACTCGGTTTTGCCGACGCCGGTGGGCCCCAGAAACAGAAAGGAGCCCACGGGGCGAGTGGGGGCCTTCATCCCGGCACGGGCTCGGCGGATGGCTGCGGCTACGGCCGCCACGGCCTCGCTCTGGCCGATCACCCGCTCACCCAGGCGGGTTTCCAGCTCGAGCAACTTCTGCCGCTCCCCCGCCAACAGTTGCTGCACAGGGATGCCCGTGGAGCGCGCCACCACATCGGCGATGTCGCCCTCTTCCACCTGCTCCCGGAGCATCGGGTCGCGGCGCAGCTCCGCCTCCAGTGCGGAGCGCTGCTGCTGCAGGCGCTGCAGCTGGTCGTATTGCAGGCGGGCGGCGGTTTCCAAATCCCCCTCCCGCTCCGCTTCGGCAATGGCCTGCCTTAGGCGTTCATCCTCCGCTAGCAGGTCCCTCAGCTCCGCCAGCCGCTCCCGCTCCTGATCCCAGCGTTGCTGGAGGGCGTCGAGGGCAGTGTGGGCCCGCTGGCGCTGCTCCTGCAGCTGAATCCGCTCCTCCATCGGCGCGGCTTCCGCCGCCAGCAGGGCCAGCTCCACGCGCCTGAGCTCCGCTTCGGCCTCCTCCACCACTCGCGGTTTGGAGGTCACCTCCATCCGCAGCTGGGCGGCGGCCTCATCCACCAGGTCGATGGCTGAATCGGGCAGGCAGCGGTCGCTGATGTAGCGGTCCGCCAGACGGCAGGCGGCCACCAGGGCTCGATCCGTGATCGTGACGCCGTGGTGGAGCTCATAACGCTCCCGCAGACCCCGCAGGATTTCCAGGCAGGTGTCCCGATCCGGTTCCCGGATCACCACCTGCTGAAAACGCCGCTCCAGAGCCGGATCCTTGCCGATGGTGCGGCGGTAGTCCTCCGGGGTGGTGGCGCCGATGCAGCGCAGGTCGCCCCGGGCCAGGGCCGGCTTGAGCAGGCTGCCCGCGTCGGCAGCGGCTCGCTCCCCACCCACCACGGTGTGCAGCTCGTCGATGAACAGCACCACCCCGCCGTTGCGCCCCTCCGCGTCGCGCACCTCCTCCAGCACCCCTCGGAGCCGTTCCTCGAATTGCCCCCGAAACTTGGCGCCGGCAATGAGGGCGCCCAGATCCAGCGCCACCAGCCTCACCCCCCGCAGGGCCTCCGGCACCTCTCCGGCCACGATGCGCTGGGCGAGCAGCTCGGCCACGGCCGTTTTGCCCACGCCGGGTTCTCCGATCAGCACGGGATTGTTTTTGCCGCGGCGGGAGAGCACCTGGATCAGCCGGCGGATTTCGTTGTCGCGGCCGATCACCGGATCCAGCTCGCCCTGGCGGGCGGCTGCGGTGAGATCGCGACCGTAGAGGCTGAGGCCCTCGGGTGTGCCCTCCTCCCCCTCGCTCACCCGCTCCAGCCGCAGGTTGGCGCCGGGAGCCCGGGTTTGGGGGCTTTCCTTCGCCGCAGGCGCCGCTGCAGCGACCCGTCCCCCGGTGCCCACCATCGCTGCGGCTGGTCGGCCCGGGGCGGCGGCGGCACCCAGCGGCGAGGCGGGCGCCGCTGGGGCAGGGGCGGCAAACTCAGGGGTTGGCGTGCTCCCTTCCTGCCCGGCGCTGATGCCCTCGGGACGCCATTGGCGGGTGAGCAGGTCCTCGCTGAGGCCTTCCTCCGTCAACAGGGCGCCGGCCAGCCGTGGCTCCTTCAGCAGGGCGAGCAGCAGATGGGGGATGTCGATCAGTCGATCGCCCCAGGCGGAGCGGCGCTGTTCGGATCCCTCCAGGAGATCCTCCAGGGCGTCGCCGATGTAGAGGGTGGCGCCTGGGCTGGAGGGCTGGTCAGCGCAGAAGGCCTCCAGCCGATCGAGAAGCCGATCCTCATCCACCGGCAGCCGCTCCACCCAGGGCGAGAAGCGGGAATCGAGCAGCAGGGCCAACAGCAGGTGCTCCACATCCATGGAGCCATGGCGCCAGCGGCGGGCCTGTTCCTGGCTGGCCAGCAGCAGGTCCCAGGCGGGATCGCTGAAGCGTTCGGGAGTGCTGGTGAGGCTGGCGGAGGGACCGGAGAGGGTGTCGGCAGGCATGGCGGGCTCAGGCGGCCGCCGCGGCGATCTGGATCAGCTCCACCCTGTAGCCGTCAGGGTCCTCCACGAAGGCGATCACGGTGGAGCCGTGCTGCATGGGACCTGGCGGGCGGACCACCCTGCCGCCTTTTTCCGCAATGGCCTGGCAGGTGCCAGTGATGTCCTCCACGCCAATGGCGATGTGGCCATAGCCCTCGCCGATCTCATAGGCCTCGGTGTCCCAGTTGTGGGTGAGCTCCAGCACCGTGTTCTCGCTCTCCTCGCCATAGCCCACGAAGGCCAGGGTGAAGCGTCCGCCGGGGTAATCCTTGCGCCGCAGCAGACGCATCCCCAACACCTCGGTGTAAAACGCCAGCGAGCGCTCCAGATCTCCCACCCGGAGCATGGTGTGCAGCAGTCGCATCGCGGAGGGAACGGAAGCCCGGCCAAGAAACATCCCCGCCATTGTGGCCTCCGGAGCCTGCGGGAGGGAGGCGCCCCGGCCATTCTGGGAGGGCCGTTTTCTACCGCTCCATGGCCCCCGCCTCCCCGAGGCCCTACACCCTGCTGTCCGTGGCGGCGGCGCTGGCCACCATCGGGCTGAAAACCCTGGCCTACAAGCTCACCGGTTCGGTGGGTTTGCTCTCCGATGCCTTGGAATCGGGGGTGAATTTGGTGGCGGCCCTGGTGGCTTTCTGGGCGCTCACCCTGGCGGCCCGTCCCGCGGACGCCGATCATCACTACGGCTACTCCAAGGCGGAATACTTTTCCAGCGGCCTGGAGAGCGCGCTGATCGTGGTGGCGGCCACGGCCATCCTGGCCACGGCGGGCGAGCGCTTGCTGCATCCCGCTCCTCTGGGACGGGTGGATCTGGGCCTGGCCCTGTCCCTGGTGGCCACCGCCATCAATGGCTGGGTGGCTTGGGTGTTGCTGAAGGCCGGCCGCCGGCTGGATTCGATCACGCTTCGCGCCGATGCGCACCACCTGCTCAGCGATGTGTGGACCTCGCTCGGTGTGGTGCTCGGAGTGGCGCTGGCGAAGCTGAGCGGCCTGAGCATCCTCGATCCGCTGATTGCCATTGCGGTGGCCCTCCAGATCATCTACACCGGCTGGAGGCTGCTGCGGGAGACGGCCGCCGGTTTGTTGGATCGGGCCCTCCCCAGCGACGACCTGGCCAAGGTGCAAGCCGTGCTGGCGGCCCACAGCGGCGAGGGGGTGGCCTTCCATGCCCTGCGCACCCGCCAGGCGGGCTCCCGGCGGTTTGTGTCCTGCCATGTGCTCGTGCCTGGCTCATGGACTGTGCAGCAGGGCCATGATTTCTGTGAGCAGGTGGAGGCCCAGATCCATGCCGTCCTCCCCCGATGCCATTCCTTCACCCACCTGGAGCCGATCGAGGATCCGCGGGCCTGGGATGACGAACGCTTCAGCTGGGAGGGGCCGCGGGGGTAGGCATCGTCACATTCGGGGCGGTGGGGGGGACCCATAGGATCTGGCCAATTGCTCCTGCTCCTCTGTGTTCGATTCCCTCGACCTGGTGATCGATTCCATCGTTGCGCGGGAGGTGCTCGATTCCCGCGGCACTCCCACCGTGGAGGCGGAGGTGTATCTGGAGGGAGGCGCCAGCGGGCGGGCGATCGTGCCCAGTGGCGCCAGCACAGGGGCCCATGAGGCCCATGAATTGCGGGATGGCGAGGCCAGCCGCTACTTCGGCAAGGGCGTCAGCAAGGCCGTTGAAAATGTGGAGGAGCGCATCGCCCCGGCCCTCTGCGGCCTCAGTGCCCTCGATCAGGCTGCCGTGGATGCGGCCATGCTCGAGCTCGATGGCAGCGACAACAAGAGTGCCCTCGGGGCCAATGCCGTGTTGGCGGTGAGCCTGGCCACGGCCCATGCCGCCTCCAGGGCCCTGGGATTGCCGTTGTATCGCTACCTCGGCGGGCCGATGGCCAACCTGCTGCCCGTGCCGCTGATGAACGTGATCAATGGCGGCGCCCACGCCTCCAACAGTCTCGACTTTCAGGAATTCATGATCGTGCCCCATGGCGCCAGCAGCTTCCGGGATGCGCTGCGCATGGGCGCTGAGGTGTTTCACACCCTCAAGGGTCTCCTCAACCAGCGGGGCATGAGCACCGCCGTGGGCGACGAGGGTGGCTTTGCCCCGGATCTGGGCAACGATGAGGCCGGCGACATCCTCGTGCAGGCGATTGAGAAGGCCGGCTACCGCCCCGGCGATCAGATCTCGTTGGCGTTGGATGTGGCCAGCACAGAATTTTTCAAAGATGGTCGCTACTCCTTCGGTGGGGGCAGCTACAACAGCGCCGAGATGGTGGATCAGCTGGCGGCTTTGGTGAGTCGCTACCCGATCGTTTCCATTGAGGATGGCGTCGCCGAGGACGATTGGGAGGGCTGGCGGATCCTCACCGAGCGTCTGGGGGGCACGGTGCAGCTGGTGGGTGACGATCTCTTTGTCACCAACACCACGCGGCTGCAGCAGGGCATTGAGCGGGGGGTGGCCAATTCGATCCTGATCAAGGTGAATCAAATTGGCTCTTTGACGGAGACCCTGCAGGCCATCGATCTCGCCGGCCGCGCGGGGTACACGAGTGTGATCAGCCACCGCAGCGGTGAAACCGAAGACGTCACCATTGCCGATCTGGCGGTGGCCACCCGCGCCGGCCAAATCAAAACCGGCTCCCTCAGCCGCAGCGACCGCGTGGCCAAATACAACCAACTGCTCCGCATCGAGGACGAGCTAGGCAACCAGGCCGTCTATGCCGGCGCGGTGGATCGGGGGCCGCGGGGGAAGGTTTGAGGCGCAGGGCAGGGAAGTGTCGGTGCCAATCAACCTCCAGGCCCGATCACGCCATCGTGAACCTTCCAATCGGGATAAACTTTTTGAAATTGCTTCTCGAGCCATTCGATGCTCGGCTGCGAAGATCCGGATGTGCGTTTGAAGAGAAGTACCGATGATCCATCCGCCAGTTTGTAGGGGGGATGGGAGATTGGAGTGAACAATTGTCTTAGGGGAGATTGGGGATCCAGCAGGGCTTGGTTTGGAATGACCACCACCTGCTGGTCTTCTGGTCTGAGATGGGTGGCCGGCTTCGACGTGGTGACTGCATAATCAGCGCTCAGCGCTCCAGCGGCTTGAAACCCGTCTCTCTTATCAACATCACCCGAAAAACGGATGCGATTCAGATGATCGTAATTGATGCTATCGAGCATCGATGCATTTAACTGCGTGGAGGAGGCGAGAACCCAGATCTTTTTGTCGCGGTATTCGGCAGTCGCAAACTGATTGGCGATGGCTTGCACTGTTTCATAACTGGTCAGCCGAAAGGGTGCAAATTTAAAGCTAGGGCTCAGGGGCTGGCTCCATTGGAAAAGGGGAGATTCTGCCAGTCTTGGCCAGGCGAGAGCGGGCATGGAGGCCATGAACATCAGACCGATCAACAGCCATTCAAGGCCGAGTCTTCTGATCGCAGCGGGCTGCTTGCAGATGAGATGAAGCGGCCAGGCTGCCACTGGTAAAAACCACAGTGCGAAGGCTAAACAATGGTGAGGGTTAGGCGTTTGCACCCGTTGAAAAAGGACATAGCTCAGCAAGCCCGTCAGCAAGCAAAACAGACCTTTCAGGTTGCGCTGGGCCAAGGTGTAAACGATTCCAGAGAGAAACAGCAGGCTCCAAAGTGGACCGTTGAGAGAATAAAAAAACTGGAGATTTGTTTGCCAATCAGCTTGGTATGCGGAATATAAGTCTGCGTAGGATGTGCTGATAATCTTTAGGATCAAAGGCCCTTGAACAATGATTGCGGGAACAAGGAATGATCCAGCCAGGATAGAAAGATTCTGGATCAAAGCAACAACGATCCTAAGAGGCCTTCTTTTTTGCTGGCGCAGGATGGTGATGCTTGCAAAAACCACCGTCATGATGATTGTTGCTAAAATCGTGTAGGCAAAGTGACGACGTAATAAAAATGTTGCCCAGAACAAGAGCCCAATCACGCCGCTTTCTTTTAGGCTTGCCTGGGTCAGCCACTCCGTTCGCAAGATCAGAATGGCAGCCAATCCCAACGGGACTAATCCGGCGATGTCCGGATAGCCAAGCATCGTGACCCCCCAGAAATTTGGATACAGGATAAATAGTCCAAGGGTGGCGATTATCGGCATCTGCTTTCCAACTCCTTTCCAGCACTCTCTGGTCATGAATGAGAGGACGAGCGTGGCAGGCACCAGGTGGACCGCGACAAGACCGGCGATGAAGCCGAGGCGAGAGCCCTGCGTAGCGATTGAAACAGGGATGAGAGGAAGAATTGGACTGATGTTGTAGTCGCTTGTGCGTAGGCTTTGAATCAATTCGCTTGCAAATAATTGGATTTCGCCGCTCTTGAGGATGCTGGTGATATCAATCAGTTGTTTCCAGTAATTGAAGTAGTCCCAAAAATAGCCAGGCGTCTCATGGCTGACATAGACCACTGTGAAGATGATGGCTGCAGCCCAGATCAACAATGCGGACAAGAATGTGCGTCGAAAGTCTGGCCCCTTTGCTGAGCTGAATAAGGGCCAGAGTTTACTCGAACGACTGTTCATCGCATTGCATCCCGGGGCAATAGCCTACCGCGACGACATCCAGATCTTTGCTGCCAAACCTTTCAGGCAGAAACGTAAAGGCCCACTCCAGCGCCCCGTGGGTCATTTGGGTGACACAGATTTCCAGTTCCTGTGTCCCACATGGCGTCGCCCCCTCCATGCCTGCAGTCAGCCACGTCAAGCCATGGGAAATCGGTTTTCGCGGAGCCGCCAAGGTGGCTCCGGGCTGGACGGTGACGCCCCATCGCGGAAAGATCCGCCTTCAGGTGCGCCGTGCAGGCCAGACGCCAGAAAGTGTTGTGCTGCCACTGGATTGGTCCCAATCCTCAGTCAATCCCGCTCTCCAACTGATTGGCAGCGGACTTGCGCATAGGCCTAGCAGCTTTTCAAGTGCTTCAGGGATGTTTTTTGCTCCATCGAAGTGATCATAGGACGGCCATATGGTTTCCTCATTCCATTGCAAGTCTTCAAGATTGGCTTGATTGAGTTTGGTCTCTTTAAGGTCTACATCAGAGGGGCCGTCCTTGTTATGGCCGACCTTAGAGGGGCCTCTCTATTCCGGGGCAAGCGATGCTCCTCTATTTGTGCATTAGTCGTCCAGCGTGGTGGGGGGCGGGAGAAGTGATCGGGTGTTTCCGCAGCATTGTTGCTGATCAGTTGTGATGAAGATCACAAAGTCCATGGCACGAGATCACGCTGGATGGTCTGGTATGCGTTGATTGTGGAAAGAGAATTTGTTCATGGCAAGTTGTCTCTCAGGGCAGCAAACCAGTTCTCTGAACAGAACAACTTCCATTCCGCCACTCTCCCTGCACATGGCCTTTCCAATGACGACGGATTCGAGGGTTGCACCTGGCAGCCATGGTTCAGTCGGACAAGCTGAAACAACATTTGTCCGACTTTTGCCACCCCATGGTGGTTTTGAAGATGACAGGTTGGTTGAACTTGCTGAAAAGATGATTGGCAATGCGGGGGATCAGGCTAACAATGATCCTGACGGAGAAGAAAATTTGCTCGTCCCAGCGGGCTATACTTACTTGGGCCAGTTCATTGATCATGATCTGACCTTTGACACAACATCCTCTCTTGACAAGCCAGGGTCAATTCCGACCAATCTCCGTACGCCCCGTTTGGATCTTGATTGTCTATACGGATCAGGGCCATCGGATGAGCCCTATCTCTACGCCCCGCGGGACGAAAACAACTTGAAGAAAGGGATCAGCCTTGCCCCGGGGAGGCCTTTGCAAGGATCGCCTGGAAGATTTGACCTGCCTCGCATCGCCGAACCAGCACCTAACGGTTTTGAGATCCGAGATGATGCTAGGGCAATCATAGGAGATCCAAGAAATGATGAGAATGCCATCGTTTGCAATCTCCAGGCTGCATTCATACAATTCCATAATTCTGTTGTTTACTGGCTGGATCAACGGCAGTCGCTTTCTAGCGGTGATCATTTTTCTAAGGCGCGTAATCTCGTGCGCTGGACTTATCAAAAAATTGTGGTTCGAGACTACCTCAGGCGAATCATCCAACCTCGCACATACAATGATTTTCGTGAAGAGCTCAGGGTCAAAGGTGAAAATGCATTTCGGCTCTACCCAAAATATCTTCGCGACAGTTCAACGCGTATCCCCTTGGAGTTCGCAGGTGCGGCCTATCGATTCGGGCACTCAATGATCCGCACCGGTTATAAACTGAACCCAGGCCATGAGCCCCAAAAGATTTTTACTCCAGATAAGGGAATTAACAGCTTGGTTGGCTTTGGTAAGTTGCGTGATGATCACTGGATTCAATGGAAGCGTTTTTTTCCAGAAGGCGATCAATTTCCTGCCGGCACACGTGAACCGCGCATAAATGACAACACAGCTGATGATCGTTTGCAATGGGCCTACCGAATTGACACCTCCCTTGTCGACCCGTTACGGGTGCTTCCAGAAGTTGTCTCAGCCGGTGACTCTCTGGCTGTGCTCAACCTCAGACGTGGCAACCTGTTTCGGCTTGCAAGTGGCCAAACCTTCGCCACTGCATTGGGCCTGCCTGTTCTGGAAGAAAAGTATCTTGTCGTTCGCGACAACACGACTGGTGAGTATGGCTATGAGGCTATTCATGAGCGCTTCAAGCATGACACGCCCCTCTGGTTTTACATCCTTGCCGAGGCCCAAAAACCTTTAGTAGATGCATGGTTGACCAAAAACGGAGGAGTGCCAGGCGATCAAAAACTTGACAACCAAGATCTGCTTGGCTTCTCATCTGGGCAATCGCCCACAAGCCAGTTAGGGCCAGTTGGTGGCAGGATCGTGTTGGAAACTTTTTATGGACTACTGTTTTCAGATCCCAACTCCTATGGAAGCATCCATGATCAAGCTGACAGGGAGCTCTGGCAGGAGTGGCTGCAATATTTTCTGGATCATGGCAGGCGCACCATGAGCATGTGGACGTTGTTGGAGGTCGCAGGACTAGCGGATTAATCAATCACTCTAAAATCCTTTTTCTTCCCACAGCACCCGCTATGGCCCCAATAAATGAGGCACCGTGCCAGACTAATTGGGGTCCATAAATCACTCAGCCTTTCCGATTGAAAACGCGGGAGGGCTGGGAGCCTAAACACCTCTTGCTCCACCAGCCCAGCAGAAACACCACCCCAGGGCCCAGGGGCCGCCGGTTTATCGCCGCAACAAGGCGCATGAGTGATCAATGATTCCATCTGCGTCAGCAAGCTTCGCTTCCTCCAGCCGACTTCCCATTCGTTTGACCCTTTGATCAGGTAGCCCTTCCTTGGATTTTATTTTTACAACCAGCAACAAAATGGTCAGCACTTATCGCGCGACTCAGGCGCTTTTCCTTGGCTTTCCTCAAGCCCTCACGGATGAGCTCTGCATGGTTTTCAGCAGGCCCCATTGAGCCCGTTTTGTTTTCAGTGCAAAGGATCAAGCCGTGTCTAATTTGCACACAATTTGCACACGTCCTTCTGCACTTGTGTGAATCCGACGTCCAAGACCCCAATCCCAGCTACGTAAAAGGGCCCCTTCCAGGGCCCCGTGGGTCATTTGGGTGACAAGGCTGACCTCACCCCGTCTCCGTTAAGAGTGTCAGGCAGCCACAGGGGCGGCTTGACGGGAGAAACGAACGATGTTGTTCGCTGTTACGGTTTTGCTCTTACCGAGCAGGCTTCAGTCATCCTCCTGGCGCCCCGTCGAAACCATTGCAGCCCCGCGTGGCTTCCGGTGGAACCGGGAGCGGGGGAATGGAGCTGAGCGGAATCGAACCGCTGTCCGAAACACTGGTGTGGACCACCTAGTCCGGCCGAAACCGGACCTTCGTATTGTGGCACTTCCAGTGTCGACTGGCGCCCGGAGGAGGGGGTGGGCATGCCCGTACCGCTGGTTAGGTCGGGGCTCCTGGGGTCCGCCCATGCTGGCTGGTTGGGGGCACTGGTGCAAAGCTGCCCTAGCTATGGATCCGCTGCTTTGGCCTTAGAGAAGGCGCATGGCCAGCTGGAAATCCTGATAAAACCAATTGTTATCAGCAAACGGGAGAATCTGCACCCCTGGCGGCGGCAGATGATCCGTGATCTGCCCATTACTGGGAAATCCATAGGTCGCACCCGGCGTCATGTCGATGTCCTGGGTATCGAAGATGGCGGGCGTGTTGTCGTGGCTGCTGATCACCAGCGGCACCTCGCTCGCGCCGCCGCTTGCGAGGACGCCATAGGAACCCAACCAGATCACCACATGCACAATCTGTTGCGCATTACCGATGTATAACAGATCACCGGGCTGCAGCTGTCCCGTCAGGGTTGTCAGAGTGCCGGGTTCATTGGCTGCTGATTGACCATAATTAGGCCCATAAATGAAGGTGGGCTTTACCACTTGCCCCGTCGAATCCAATACCGTGGCTGTAGCCGCTCCACCTACGCCACCACCCCCCTGAGGAAATTCCACCTGGTTCCCGGTCCCCGAATGGATCTGATAGCCGAGGGCCAAGTTGTAAATGTAGGCCGCGAAGTCTGTGCAGTCGATTCCTTCGTTCGGCACTCCGTAGCTGGCGAGGTAGGGATTGGCTTGTGTGCCGGGTTGATTGGCCAGGAGCTGTTGCGAACTCTGCAACGTCTTGTTGGTGCTCACATGTCGCCAGGTGAAGGTCCCGGGGGGCGTGACCAGATTTGGATTGAAACTGGGCAGGTGCAGATGCTGGTAGGGGGTGCCGATCAACTGCTGTGCAGCGCAAAGCAACCTCTGGACGGCCCAGGAATAGCTCGTCTCACTAGTGGGAGGCGTATTGATGAGGGTGCTGTAGACAGGCATGCCCCGATCGCTTGACAGGCGCGTAACCGAATCAGGCGAGCTGATCTCCGCTTTGCTCACGGAATAAAGCTGGGGATTCTCCGGACCGTAAGAGGAAGTTGGATATTTGTAGCTATACCAGTCTGCGGGTGCGGGGGAGGACTGGTCCTGAATCAATTGACTGCGGGTGGGGAAATCGGACAACCAACTGGCGTCTGCCCCTGTTTGGATCGTGAACGGTGATTGGTAGGCCAAGCCCCTACTCATGCTCAGGGTCATTATGGCAAGGCCCGCGGCAGGCCATCCCCGCCCACCCGGCTGGCGATTCAGCCGTAAAGCGCCCGCAGCCCTTCCTCCGACGATGGCGCCACACCCCGCTCGGTGATCAGCGCCGTCACAAGTCGGCCTGGCGTGACGTCAAACGCCGGATTGAAGCCGGGGCTGTCATCAGGGCTGAGCTGCACCGTGGTGATCGCCCCCCCGGCGCTCCTGCCTTGGATGTGGGTGACCTCTTGGGGGCTGCGGGCTTCGATCGGAATCTCGGCCACCCCATCGGCCAGCGACCAGTCGATGGTGGAGGCGGGCAGGGCCACATAAAAGGGCACCCCGTTGTCATGGGCCGCCAGGGCCTTGAGGTAGGTGCCGATCTTGTTGCACACATCCCCGCAGCGGGTGGTGCGATCGCTGCCCACAATCACCGCATCCACCTGGCCGTGTTGCATCAGATAGCCGCCGGCGTTGTCCACAATCACGGTGTGCGGCACACCCTCCCGCCCCAGCTCGTAGGCGGTGAGACTGGCCCCCTGGTTGCGAGGGCGCGTTTCATCCACCCACACATGGATCGGCAGACCCGCCCGGTGGGCCTTGTAGATCGGGGCCAGGGCCGTGCCCCAATCCACCGTGGCCAGCCAGCCCGCATTGCAGTGGGTGAGCACCTGGAAGGGCTGGCCCTGCCTCTCCTGCGGCCGCGCTGCCGCCAATTGTTGGAAAATTCCCAGGCCGTGGGCGCCGATGGCCTCGCACATCGCCACGTCTTCCTCGGCAATCGCCCCGGCTTCTGCGCGTGCGGCTGCTGCCCGCTCGTTCTCCGGCAGAGGGGCGACCCGGTGGTGCACCCGCTCCAACGCCCAGCGCAGGTTGATGGCCGTGGGGCGGGTGGCGTTGAGCCCCGCAAAGGCTGCCTCCAGGGCGGCATCACTGGGATCGTCCTGGAGGGCCAGCATGAGCCCGTAGGCGCCGGTGACACCGATCAGCGGTGCGCCGCGCACCACCATCGTGGCGATGGCTTCCGCTGCCTCTTCCCAGTGCCCCAATGAGCGGGTGTGGAACCGATGGGGGAGGAGGGTCTGGTCGATCACGCCCACGGAGCGTCCCCCTTCCTCCAACCAAATCGTCCGCCAGGCTTTGCCGTCAATCTTCATCGCGGTGAGGGGATGCGTGTCTGATCCTCGCCTCTGGACGATGGATCCCCTCAGATCGGCCGGTAGCCGAACCAATCGGGGTGTTGAGGCGGGGCGGGGCCCGCCGCAGGATAAAGATGCACCTGCCAACCTCCCACCGCTTGCAACGGCAGGCAGTCATCCACCGCCTCGATGGCGTGCAGATCATCTTTGTGGCGGCTCAGGCTTTCCGGCAGCCAGAGCCCCAACGCTTCCCGTTTGGCCCCAGCTGCCGTGGCGGCCACCACCATCCCAAAAGCATGTTCCTCAGCTAACAGGTGGGGCTGATATCCACCCACATTCACAAACCAGAGCCGCTCCGCACCCTGGAAGGCTTCCCGCCGAAGCTGCACCGCAAAAGCTCCCACTTGGCGCACCTCCATGTAGCTGTCGATGTGGAGCCCTCGCCGTCGGCCAAACCATTGCCGGCGAAGGGTCGGCAACGTGGCCTCCAAGCTGTCTCCCACCACAAAGCGCACATCGTGGAGTTCGATGTGGGCCCTGTCCGACCGCCCGCCGAGCACCACCAGAAACAAGCGGGGTCGGTGTTCCGCAGCCTTCTCTTGCTCTTGCTGCTCAGCCCCTGGGCAACCGGTCATCCGCCTGGCGTTCGTGTGGATCGGCGTCGATCGCTGGGCGTCTGCGGGACATCGTCACCACAGCGGTCACCCCGGCAGCCAGCAACAACCCTGCACCGATGGACATCCAGGGGGACCAGGTTTCTTCCCGGCCCCGTTTCTGCCCCTCCGGAGAACCAGCCTGTTGCTGGCGGAGCTGGGGAAGGTTGGCGCCCGGTGGAACCATAACGGGCGGCCGCCCCTGTGGCATGGCTCCCGGTGGCAAAACCCCGGGAGGCAAAGCCCCAGGCGGAAGCCCACCGCGTTGCATGCCTCCAGGCACCATCGCTCCAGGGGGGATCGCTCCAGGGGGCATCATCCCAGGGGGCATCATCCCCGGTGGCATCGGACCCCTCATCAAGGGGCCCCGCAGCATCGGCCCGCCTGGACGCATCCCTGGGGGCAACCCGCGGGGATCTCCCCCCACACCAGCTCCCATTCCTGGCGGTGGCCCTTGCACGGGTCCGGCGGGATTGGGCGTGACCCCAACCGGAGCACGCCTGGGCAACGGTCGGCTTTTGGGGGCTGCCTCCGAGGGACCTTCCGGCTGCCAAATCCGCACGGGTTCCGGTAAGAGTGCAGGCGGCTTCAACGGGGCGACAGGGGGGGGACCCTTGGGGTCCTCCCCCTCCCCTGACTTGGCTGGTGATTCCGGTGTGGGCGCCCCGGTGGTCGCAGAAGGCTTTCCTGGTGGGCCCGGGGGGATGGGCGGTTCTGTTGCTGAGCCCCCGGAGGCTGGACTGGTAGAAGCGGGCGCCGCGGGGGCAGGAGCCGCAGTTTGGCTCTGGGCTCGGACGGCGTCAGCCGCCCCCCCGGCGGCCAGGGCCAACAGCAGGGCCGTCAAACGAAGCAGACAGGCTTGCCGCACCATCGGGTTGCTCACGCGTTTGGACTGCCTCACCAGGGATCATCCAGGATTTCGGGCTCCACATCCACCGGCTCGGCAGCGGGGCGACGCCGCTCGGCCCTTTCTTGCCTCTCCGGCTCCAGCCTCTCCTCCGGGTCCTGGCCTCTGTTGGAGGGGGCTGCACCATTGGACTCAGGGGGATAGGACCTGGGCGCCAGCTCCCGCTCGCGCCATCCCTCCCTTGGCCGATCCAAGTCTCGCTCCGATCGCATTTGCCGCTCCTCCATCGCCTCCCATTCCCTGGCCGGCGGGCGGTCTGGATAGGAAGAACGCTCGGCAGAGGGGGGTCGCCCGTAGGCCCCTCGCTCCGAGTCGGGCTCTCGCCGATAGGTTTCGCGCTCCCCATAGGGTTCACGCTCCGGATAAGCCTCTCGCCCGTAGGGCTCCCGCTCCCCGTAGGAGTCCCGGGGCGTTTCATCGTCGAGATAGCGCCGTTGGCGCATCGGTTCCCGCTGCCGACGCTCCTCGAGTTCCACATATTCCATTTCCTCCTCGGGTTGGAAGGCACGGGCGCTGGCAGGTTGGATGCGCCGCTGCTCCTGCTGGCTGACCTGTCCCGCGGGCAGCTGGTTTTCTGCTGGAACAGGACCCATCCTGTAGCGCTCCCGCTCCTCCTTTTCCCAACTGCTGCCCCCAATCCCCATCTTTTCCAGCAACCCCGTGCCCAGCTGTTTCAGCTTCTGCTCGGCGCCCTCGTACACGATGATGCGATCGCTGCCGCTGCTCACCACCTCGGTGACGGGCAACTCCCAGGTGCTGAGCACCCCCTCAGCGAGCAGGGGCACACCAAGGGCGCCGATCACCAGGGTGATCAGCTCGCCTGTTTCGATGTCAAAGCTGTAGCCCAACACGCGGCCCAACGCCTGGCCCGATTCGGTGATCACTTGGCAGTTGATCACCTTGCTGAACCGCTCTGGATCGAAACCCTCGGCCAGGGAGTCGGAGGAATCCACCAAAATCACATCCCCCACTTGGCGAATGCGCTCGAGGGGCATCCAGCGGGGCAATCCGGGAAGAAAACGGGTGAGCGGGTTGTCCCGCAACCCCAGAGCCACCACCTCCCGACGGTCGATATCCACCACTACTTCCCCCACAACCCCCAGCCGGCGCCCGGTATCGCGGGTGATCACCTGGGTTCCCATCAACTCAGAGCGCAACCACAGTCGATCGCTGGGCACGGTGGAGTCGTTCGGTGGGGGAGTGGAGGCGCTCAAGACCTGGTTACTGATCGATTCATTGTGAAGCAAGCCCCCTCATCCAGCCAGCTCAAGCTGCGGGGGGCAAACCGACCACCTGCGTGTGGGCCCCCCTCGCCTGGGTGACGCCGATTGTGCGGGAAGCGGCGCCAATCATCGGCCGCCGGTGGCTCACCACCAAAAACTGAGCCCCCTCCGCCTGGGAGGCGATCAGGCCTGCCAGACGTTCCACGTTGACACCGTCAAGAAAACTGTCGACCTCATCGAGGGCATAGAAGGGGGACGGGCGGAACCGCTGCAGGGCAAAGAGAAAACTCAGGGCCGTGAGCGATTTTTCACCCCCGGACATCGAGGCCAGTCGCCGCACAGCCTTGCCCTTTGGATGGGCCACCAGCGTCAGCCCTCCCTCCAGCGGTTGCTCAGGGTTTTCCAGCTGCAGCTGCCCTTCCCCATCGGAAAGATGGGCAAAAATGGTGCGGAAGTGCCCATCCACCGCGCGGAAGGCCTCCAGAAAGGCCTCCTGCCGCAGGGTGGCCACGGTCTCAATTCGCAACAACAGCTCCTGCCGCTCCCGGCCCAGCACCTCCAGCCGCTCCTCCAGATCGGCCAGCCGTTGCTCCAGCTGCTCCAGCTCCTCCAGGGCGAGCATGTTCACCGGCTCAAGGGCCTCCATCTGTCGTTGGATTCGCTCCAGATCCCGGCGCAGGGTCTCCAGCCCTGCCGCCCGGACCGCCTCCGGCACCTCGGGCAGGGGATCGGGAAGGGCATCGATGAGCTGCTGCAGCCGCTGCTCGCCATTGCGTTGCTCGCTCTCCAGACCCAGGAGCTCCTCCCCTAGCCGCTCCAGCTCCCACTGCCGCTGTTGCAGGGCTTGGCGCTGGACCGCCAGTTGGCTCTCGGCCTGATCGCGTTCGCGGCGCTTCTCCCCGAAGCGGGTGCTCAGCTCCTGTTGCTGCTCTTCCAGCCGCCGGCGACGCTCCTGTTGCTCCTGTTGGCGTTGCTTCCAGGTCTCTCGTTCCGCCAAGAGAGCATTGACGGCAGCGATCAGCCTTTGCTCCTCCTGGGCGAGGCCCTCGAGCTGGCTGCTGATCCGCTCACTGGCCAGGGCGCGATCGCGTCGCTGGGCCAGCTGCTCATCCCGTTGACGACGCGCCTCCTGCAGCGCCTGATCAGCGGCCTCCAGCTCGGCTTGCAGGCCCTGCCACTGGCTGGGTTGCCCTTCCGCTTCGGCGGCGCTTTCCGCCTGATCCAAACGCGCCAGCCGCTGCTCCAGGGGGGCGAGCAGGCTGCGGAGGGTTTGGGCCCGCTCGCCATCGGTGGCGAGGGCCTGGCGCAGGTCGGCCCATCGCTGCTGCAGGTGCGCCCCCCGTTGGTGATGGGGATCCAGGCTGCGCTCGGCGGCCCTGCGCTCCGCCTCCAGGGCCGACTGGCGCTGCTGGGCCTGGTGCAGCTCGGGCCGAAGCGCCTCCAGCGCATCGCTGAGGGTGGCTTCCTGTCGGCGACAGGCCACGAGGCTCTCCCCCAGCTCCAGCAGGCGGCGGCGCAGGGGCTCGGCCTCATCCCCCTCTGAAGCCGTGCCAAATCCCAGTTGCGAAGAGCGTTGCTGCAGGCTGCCCCCCGTCATGGCGCCGCTCTTCTCCAGCAATTCCCCTTCCAGGGTGACCGCCCGGCAGCGGCCCAGCTCCCGGCGCGCGTGGGCGAGGCTGTCAAACACCAGGGTGTCGCCGAAGACGTAGCGAAACACCTCCCCATACACCGGCTCATGCCGCACCAGATCGACGGCCCGGCCCACCAGCCCGGCGGCCCCTCCGCCCCGCTGCAGGGCAGCGGCGGAGCTGGGGGAACCTCCGGAGCGCAAACGATTCAGGGGCAGAAATGTGAGCCGTCCCGCCCGGCGGCTTTTCAACAGCTCGATCGCTCGGGCAGCGATGCCGTCGTCCTCCACCACCACCTGGCCGAGGCGGGCCCCAGCCGCCACCTCCAGGGCGAGCCGATGGCGCTCGTCGACGTCTCCCAATTGGGCCACAGGGCCATGGATGCCTTCCAGGCCCGCCTCCAGCAGCATGCGCAGCGCCCCTGTGCCCCGACTCTCCTGGAGGGTCTCCCGACGGCTTTCCAGCCGGGCGATCTCCCGCTCCAGCTGGGTTTGCTCTTGCTCCAGCCGGGCGCGGGTGCGCTGTTGCAGCGCCAAAGCTTCGGCGAGCTCCTGCAGGCGGGTTTGCTGCTGCCTGAGCAGTTGCTCCAGCGCTTTGAGGTCGTCGTTGAGACGGGCCAGTTGGCCTTCGGTTTCGGCTGAGAGGCCCCCCTGTTGGTCTTGCTCCCTTTCCACTTCCCCCAGCCGCTCCTCCGCTTGGCGCAGCCGCTCCTGAAGCTGCTGTGCCTCGGATTGCAGCGGGGTGATCTGTTCCAACAGGGCTCGGCGCTCCTCCGTGCGTTTTCGCTGGGCGTCCATCCAATCGCCGGATCGACCCGCCACCTCCCGCAGCCGCCTGCGGGAGTGCTCCACTGCGGCTTCCCCATGGCGACAAGCCTCCTCAGCCCGGGCCAGGTCCTCCTCCGCCGGGGCGGTCTGCAGGTTGTGCAGCTGTTGGTTCAGTTCGCCTCGCTGGCGCGTGAGGGCGTGGCGCCGTTCCTGAAGTTGCTGGGCCTCTGTGCTCTGCTTTTCGGACTGGCGCGCCAGTTCCCGTCCTTCCGCCTCCTGGCCGGCGAGTTCCGCCTGCACGGCCAGAAGCTTGTCTTCCCCCAGGGCCTTCACCTCTGCCTGCAACACCTCCAGGGCAGCGGCTGCGCTCTGGAGCCCGGCGGTGGCTTCCGCCACCGCGGCAGTCTCCGCCCCTTGGCGCTCCAGGAGGTCATGGCGCCGTTGGGCCAGGGCCCGTTGCAGCTGGCGCGCCTCCTCCACGGCCAACACTTGCTCCTGCAGCCGGCCGCTGTGCAGTTTGTCGCGCAGGTCCTGGTAGGCCCGCGCCTTGGCGCAGTCCTTCTCAAGCTTCTGCCGGCTCGTCAGCAGCTCCTGCTCCACGATGCGACAGCGCTCGACCCGTTCCTGCACCTCGTCGAGCTTTCCCCTGGTTTGCTCGATGCGGGAATCGAAGAGGGCCACCCCTGCCAGCTCGTCGATGATGCCCCGGCGCTCCCGGGCGCTCATCGAAACGATGCGGGTGACATCCCCCTGCATGACCACGTTGCTGCCCTCCGGATCCACCCGGATGCGGCGCAATTGGGTTTGCAGCTGTTGCAAGTTGCAAGGCACTCCGTCGGCGCTGAAACTGCTGCTGTAGGTGCCCCCGGGGGCCACCCGCAGGCGACGGCTGACGCTCCACTCTTTTTGACCCGGGCGGATCCAGGGCCCCTCGGGCGTGGCCTCCAGCCCCTCCTCGGCACCATCCGGCTGCCAGTCGCTCAGATCGAAGTGCACGGTGACAGTGGTCTCTGCCGCCTTGCCGGCCCGCAGCATGGCACTGTTGATCAAATCGGGAAGACGCTCGGCCCGCATGCCCCGGCTGCTCGCCAGGCCCAGGCAAAAAAGCACACCGTCAAGAATATTGCTCTTGCCCGAACCATTCGGGCCGGTGACCACTGTGAAGCCGGATTCCAGCGGAATGCTGATCGTGCCTCCGAAGGATTTGAACTGGCTGAGCTCCACCTGCTTGATGTAAACCAACCAGCTCGACCCTCTAGCCAGCGCAATGTAGCGAAGGTTCGTGAGCTGCCAACCCCGCCGGCTTTCCCTACGTTGAGGAAACCTTTCCCCACCTTGAGGAAAACAGCCAGCCGTCGCCACACTTCCATCAGACACCAGCCTCCTCTTTCCCATGACCCTCGACCAACCCTCCCCCCCATCCCTTGAGGGGCCGGAAGCCTCCGTCAACGGCCAGCCGACCACTCCTGTGATCCTGCAGAACGCCTTCCGGGAGCGCTTCGAAACCCTCCTGCCCACCATTCAAAAGGAATGGCCAGAGGTGGCCCGCCACACGCTGGAGGCCACCCGCGGCAGCTTCGATCAGCTCGTGGAGGTGATCAGCCGCCAAACAGGGGGCGCCACTCCCCGAGTCAAGCAGCAACTGTTGGATCTGATCGAGGCCACCACGCACCAGGCTCAGCAGGTGGGGGATTCCCTCAAGCCCTTGGAGGAGCAGCTCGATCAGCTGCTGGATGACCTCAACCGCACCCTGCGGCCCAAGCTGGAGAAACCCGTGCGGGAGCGCCCCCTGGTGGCCCTTGGCGTGGCCGCTGGCGTGGGCCTGCTCCTCGGTTTGCTCCTCTCGCCAGGGCGCCGCTCGGCATGAACCTCAAGGGAGCTTCGCGGCTGTCCGGCCTGCTCACCTCCGTGGTGGACCTGCATGTGCGCCTGGCCCTGCAGGAGGCCGATAAGGAAAAGCGTCGCTTGATCACCGGGGCCGTGATCCTCGGTGGTGGCCTGAGCTTTTTGCTGCTCGGGCTGCTGATGAGCCAGATCGCCTTGATCCTCTGGCTTCGGGAGGCCTACCAGCTCAGTTGGATCGCCGTGCTGTTGATTCTTGGGGGCATCTATTTGGCTCTTTCAGGGGTGTTTTTGCGGATCGGGGGTGCTCTGCTGAGCAAACCTCTGCTTCCTGAGACGGTGGCCGGCCTGACGCGCACCACGCGTGCCCTGACAGGCCGGCTTTGACCGTTGCCACCCGCCCGCGGCAGCCAGCCCTGGGCTGGGCGATCATGGCCAAGGCCCTCCCCTTGATGCGATGACCGCCCCTTCCCCGAGTTTTCCCGCCACCGGCAGGATCGGTTCTGAGGGGCGCCAGTGGACGGGCGAGGCGATTCGTGAAGCTTTTCTTGCGTACTACCAGGAACGGGATCACCTCCGGCTGCCCAGCGCATCGCTTGTGCCGGAGGACCCAACGGTGTTGCTCACCATCGCGGGCATGCTGCCTTTCAAACCGGTGTTTCTGGGGCAAGCTCCCCGGCCGGCGGCGCGGGCCACCACGAGCCAGAAGTGCATCCGCACGAATGACATCGAAAACGTGGGGCGAACAGCGCGCCACCACACCTATTTCGAGATGCTCGGCAATTTCTCCTTCGGAGACTATTTCAAATCGCAGGCCATCCACTGGGCTTGGGAGTTGAGCACCCAGGTGTTTGGCTTGGATCCGCAGCGGCTGGTGGTGAGTGTGTTTCGTGAGGATGATGAGGCGGCAGCGATCTGGCGTGATGAGATAGGGGTCAGCCCGAATCGCATCATTCGCATGGATGAGGCTGATAACTTTTGGGCCTCAGGACCCACAGGACCCTGCGGGCCTTGCTCCGAGATCTATTACGACTTCAAGCCTGAACTGGGCGACGCTGCCATCGATTTGGAGGACGATTCGCGATTTATTGAATTTTATAATCTCGTCTTTATGCAGTCCAACCGTGATGCAGAAGGGGTGCTCACGCCGTTGGCGACGCGCAATATCGACACCGGCATGGGGCTTGAGCGCATGGCGCAGATCCTGCAGGGTGTGGCCAACAACTATGAAACCGATCTCATCTTTCCGTTGATCGAAGTCGCTGCTGGGCTGGCGGGGCTGACCTATGCAACCACCGATCCTCAACGCCAAACCAGCCTCAAGGTGATCGGTGATCACAGCCGTGCCATGACCCAGCTCATCGCTGATGGCGTCACCGCTTCGAACCTGGGCCGGGGCTACATCCTGCGGCGCCTGCTGCGGCGCGTGGTGCGCCACGGCCGGTTGATCGGCATCCAAGGGCCCTTTCTCCCCATCCTCGGGGAGGCGGCAATCGAGCTGATGGGCAGGGCCTATCCCCAGCTGTTGGACCGTCGCCAAACCATTCTCAGCGAGCTCGAGCGGGAGGAAGCCCGCTTCCTCACCACCTTGGAGCGGGGGGAGAAGCTCCTGGCCGATGTGCTTGCCTCCCAGCCCGATCAGATCTCCGGCGAGCAGGCCTTCGAGCTCTACGACACCTATGGCTTCCCTCTGGAACTCACCGAGGAGATTGCCCAGGAGCATGGTCTTTCGGTTGATCTGGCTGGCTTTGAGGTGGCCATGGAGGCCCAGCGTCAGCGGGCCAAGGACGCCGCCGTGAGCGTCGACCTCACCCTTCAAGGCGCCCTGGAGGAGGTGGCAGCTGATCTGGAGAGCACGAGTTTCATCGGTTACGAGGCCCTCGACCACGCCAGTTGCGTGTTGGCCCTGGTGGCCGATGGTGTGGCGGCCGAGCAGGCCGTGGCCGGCCAGATGGTGCAGATCGTGCTGGATTCCACCCCCTTCTATGGCGAGGGAGGGGGCCAGGTGGGGGATCGGGGGGTGCTCAGCAGCGGTGGGGGAGAGGTTCCCACAGGGGGCGCGATCGTCACGATCGATGGGGTGAGCCGCAACCGCAGTGTGTTTGTGCATAGCGGCCGCGTGGAGCGCGGGGTGCTGGCGGTGGGGGATGTGGTGAGCGCCCAGGTCGATCGTTCCTGCCGGCGCCGGGCCCAAGCCCACCACACCGCCACCCACCTCCTGCAGGCGGCCCTCAAGCAGGTGGTTGATCCCTCCATCAGCCAGGCCGGATCCTTGGTCGATTTCGACCGCCTCCGCTTCGACTTCCATTGCCCTCGGGCCGTGACGGCGGAGGAAGTGGAGCAGGTGGAAACCCTCATCAATGGCTGGATTGCTGATGCCCACACCTTGGAGGTGCAAGAGATGGCCCTGGAGCGAGCCAAGGAGGCTGGGGCGGTGGCGATGTTTGGGGAGAAATATGCCGATGTGGTGCGGGTGGTCGATGTGCCTGGTGTGTCGATGGAACTCTGCGGCGGCACCCATGTGACCAACACCGCTGAGATCGGTCTGTTCAAAATTGTGGGGGAAAGTGGTGTGGCAGCTGGCATCCGGCGCATTGAGGCGGTTGCGGGCTCGGCAGTGCTTGCCTACCTCAACGAACGGGACACGGTGGTGAAGGCCCTCGCAGAGCGGTTTAAGGCCCAGCCGGGGGAGATTGTGGACCGGGTGATCGTCCTTCAGGAGGAACTGAAGGCCAACCAGAGGGCCCTGCTGGCTGCCCGCCACGAGCTTGCCGTGGCCAAGGCCGCAGCGCTGCTGGTCCAGGCAGAACCGGTGACAGGTGCCGCTGGGGCCTCCTTCCAGGTGTTGGTGGCCAGGCTGGATGGGGTGGAAGGAGCTGGGCTTCAGGGAGCTGCCCAGCAGTTGCAAGAGCGTCTCGGCGAGGGGGCCGCTGTGCTGCTCGGCGGATTGCCCGAGCCAAGCGATTTGGGCAAGGTGAATCTGGTGGCTGCTTTCGGACCAGCCGTTGTGGCGGCGGGTCCCAAGGCGGGAGCGCTGATCGCCGCCGTGGCCAAGCAGTGCGGCGGTGGTGGCGGCGGCCGCCCCAACCTCGCCCAGGCAGGTGGGCGAGACGGGGCGGCTCTTGATGGGGCGCTGGCTGCCGCCAAGCTGGAGCTCACCGCAGCGCTGGCGTGCTGAATCGCTGACGACCTTTTCGGCCACCAGGGCCCTGCGCCGGCAGGGGAGCCGGATTGGCGCGGATAAAAGTAAGCTATGCGTGTTACGATGTTAAAATAACATGAACATTGAAGAATGCCTCGGACCGGTTGCTCCGGTGCAAATCAGTGAGGGCCGATGGGTCCTTGCATTGTCTCCGGCTTGGCTAATTTAATATTGGCATCTCCGCTCAATTGCTTTTTGGGTCAATGGGTCCCTCCGTTACAGGCCAGTCACAAGCAAGCATTTGGATCCTTGATGATGATGAAAAAATGTGCTCTCTTCTCGCCCGTCAAGGTGAAAAAATTGGTTGGAAGTTGCGCTCCTATCACCATCCTCGCCAGCTCCCGGAGGCTCTCGAACACAGCCTTCCAGATTTGCTGATCTTGGATCAATTGCTTCCTGAAAAGCACGGTCTCGATGTCATGAAAAGCTTGCGCCAGGAAGTTCGGCCCTTTCCAGTGGTCATTCTTTCGGCTTTGGCTGCTCCCAGTGATCGCATCGCTGGGTTGGAGGCGGGAGCGGACGACTATCTCTCAAAGCCCTTCCACTTTCGCGAATTACAACTACGCGTCGAGCGCTTGCTGCATTCCCCCTCTGCCTCTGCCTCGCCACCTCAGCAGCTCCCACACCAACCCAACAGCTTCCTGATCGGCACGATGCGTTTTACAGCTGAACCTGAGCAGAGGCTCCTCACAGCCTCAGGGGAAAGCTTCCGGCTGACCCGTGGGGAGGGCGCCCTGTTGGGGGCGTTTTGCCGCAATCCGGGAGTTGTCTTGAGCCGTGCCCAGCTGCTTCAGAGCACTGGCAGCCTGGTGAGTTCGGGCCACAGCCGCACGATTGATGTGCGGCTATCCCGCCTGCGCAAGCTGCTCCGCCAGCTCACTGGAGGAGAGCTGATTGATCCGGTGCGGGGGCAGGGATACAGGCTGGTTGGCAATGTGGTGCCCTGCCTAGATGACGAGCCCCTCTCCGAGGTTTGATCGGGCTGACTGGCTGCGGTTGCTGTTTTATCTCATCGGCGGCTGTGGTTTCACGTTTGCCCTGTTCTGGGTTGCCCTGAACACTTTTCTGGAGCCCAAACTGGTCTCCGAAACAGCCTTGCGCACCTCTCGCAGCGTGGGTCTGGTGGAGCTTGCTCTTCAGTTGGTCCCCCCGGAAAAGCTGCCCCCAGGGGTGATCGTCAATCGCTCGTGGCAGGGACCGGAAGGGGAAGTCAAGCCCTTGGATGCTTTTGATCGCAAAGTGCAGCTGCTGATGCAGAGCCGCTATCAGGTCTCACGCCAGATGCAGCGAGATCAGCGGCCTTTTGTGGACTCTTGGGGAGGGATGTGGGTGAGGTTGGAGACGTCCCACACCCCTCCGATTTGGCTGTATCAACCTGAGCGGCTGAGCACCAGTAGTGCCTGGTTTCTACCCCTGCTGCGCAGCGCGGCCTTGTTCATGGGGTTGGCCATCGGCACCATCCTGTTTTTGAAACAGTGTGTGGAAACCCCCTTCACCAAAGTGTTTTTGAAATTGCCCGATGGTTTGCCAGCCCCCCTGCCTCTGTTACCCGAGCAGGGAATCAGTCCTCTGCGCGTGTTGAGCCTCCGCATCAACAGGCTCCTGGAACGCCTGAACAATGTGGCTGCAGAGCGTCGGGCGTTTTTGCGAGGCATTGTTCACGATCTTGCCGGTCCCCAAACCCGCATCGGGCTTCACCTCGAACTGATGTCTGATTCCCTGGCTGACGCCCATCAGGATGCCCTTCAAGCCATGACGAGTGACCTGCGGCAGTTGGAGGGCATCACCCAACAGCTGGCCTTGCTGGCGGAGAGAGATCAACCTGTGGTCTCGGTGCAACAGCTCGCTTTGGATGATCTGTGCACCCGGCTCGCGACCAGTTATGGCGGCCAGTCCATTGACTGCAAGGTTCCGCGCCTGTTGGTGCGGCTGGATGCCTCTGGCTTGGAGAGGAGCCTGTGCAACCTCATTGACAACGCCCTCGATCACGGCCAGCCTCCCGTTGAGATCGATGCCTGGACCAAAAAGGCCACACTGGTGTTGCAGGTGAAGGATCAGGGGCGTGGCCCCAGCCAGGCGAACTTGCTGACCATGCCTGCGAAGAGCCCGGCCTATGACAGGCAACGCCGTCGCCACAGGGGTTTGGGCTTGGCCATCGTGGAGCGTTTCTGTCGGGATCATCAGGGCAGCCTCACGGTGCTCCCTTCCGATCAGGGCTTCATCGTTCAGATGCATCTTGTGGCCACTCAACACGGGCCCGTGGTGCTTTGACCCGATCTCAGCCTTCCAGGTAGGTGGTTTGTCCGAGACTGGTTTCCAGGTGTTGCATCAGCCTGCGGGCCGCATCGATCGATAGCCTGCCAGCGGCAATCGCTTCCTCACTGGCCTGTCTGAGTCGCTCCTGGAGACTTTCGGGATCGTGTTCCATGGCCTGGAGCACCTCGGCATTCGTATCTCCCCGCACCACATGCTCCACCCGATACCCGCCCCCATCGGTGAGGCGAATGTGCACCGCATTGGTGCGGCCGAACAGGTTGTGCAGATTGCCCATCACCTCCTGGTAGGCCCCGGCCAAAAACAAGCCCACCCAGTAGGGTTCGCCAGGCCGGAGGGCATGGAGCTCCAGCAGAGGCTTCTCTGCTCCGGGGCCTATGAAGCGCGCCAGCTTGCCGTCGGAATCGCAGGTGAGGTCGGCAAAGCGTCCCAACCGATCAGGCCGTTCCGATAGCCGGTGGATCGGCAGCACGGGAAAGAGTTGCTGGATGGCCCAGGTGTCTGGAGCAGAGCGAAACACCGAAAGATTGGCGTAATAGGTGCTTGCCAGGGCGGCTTGCAGCCCCCGCAGATCCTCGGGGATGGCCGTCTCGCTGGGGACATCCGCCAGACGCCGGGCAATGTTCAGGCCGCATGCCCAGTAGAGCGCTTCCGCCTGACCCCGCTCCTGGAGCCCCAGGTAGCCCAGGCGAAAGGCGGAGAGAGCATCCTCTTTGAATTTGATCGCATCGTTCCAGGCTTCCTGGAGGGGTTCACAGCTGGCCGGGCGGGTTGGATCGCAACTTTCCACCTCGCTGATCAACGCCAAGGTGTCACGCAGGTTGCGCACGATCAGGGGCTCCTCACCTGTGGCGGAACTCACGGCTGCGGGTGGTTGGCTGCAACCGAGCACATCAAAGACGAGCACGCTGAAGTGGCTGGCGATGGCTCGTCCGCTCTCGCTCACCAGGGTGGGGACGGCCACGCCCTTGGGTTCGCAGCATTCCCGCACCGTGGCCACCACGTCATTGGCGTAGTTCTGCAGGGAGTAGTTGGTGGAGGCTGTGGTGGCGGTGCGGCTGCCGTCGTAATCGATCCCCAGGCCGCCGCCCACATCGAGGAATCCCATCGCTGCACCAAGACGGTTGAGCTCCACGTAGAGCTGGCCGGCCTCTTGAAGGGCATCTTTGAGCACGGCAATGTCGTTGATCTGGCTGCCGATGTGGAAATGGAGGAGGCGCAGATCCGAGAGCAGCCCGGCTTGGCGCAGGGCCTCCACCGTGGTGAGCAGATCGGGAATCGACAGGCCGAATTTGGCTCCCTCCCCCACCGAGCTTCCCCAGCGGCCCACGCTGCGCGCCGAGAGTTTCGCCCGCACACCGATCAACGGAGCCGCCCCCAGGTCCTGGCTGGCGGCGATGATCCGCTCCACCTCATCCGCCTGCTCGATCACCACCACCGGTTGTCGGCCCAGCCGGCGGGCGAGGATCGCCGTTTCGATGTAGCGGCGGTCTTTGTAGCCGTTGCAGATCAGCAGGGCCTCCGGATCATCCAGCAGGGCCAAGGCGATCAGCAGTTCGGCCTTGCTGCCAGCCTCCAGGCCGAAATGCCAGCGCCTGCCGGTCTCCATCAGCTGTTCCACCACATGGCGCTGCTGATTGCATTTCACCGGAAACACCCCCTGATAGCGGCCGCCGTAGCCGTATTGGGCGATGGCCCGCTCGAAGGCGGCATGGAGCCGCTCCAGCCGGTCGTCGAGGATGTCGTCGAAGCGAATCAGCAGGGGCAAGGCCAGATCTCGCCCCCGCAGGCCCTTCACCAGCTCCACCAGATCGAGGGACCCCCCCCGCTCCCCCTTGGGCTGCACCATCACATGGCCCCGGGCATTCACCGAGAAATAGGGATCCCCCCAACGGTCCAGGCCGTAGAGGGAGGCGCTTTGGGCGGCACTCCAGGCGTCGACGCCGCTTTGGCCCATGGGGGTGCAATGGAGCAGGCGCGAATCTAGTCGGCGCCCAGGCGGGCTACATCCGGCTCAGCGTGGGGATGCCCAGCAGCCCCAGCCCCAGCTTCAGCGTTTCGGCGCAGAGGCGGCAGAGGGCCAGGCGGGAGCCCCGCTCCGCCGCTTCGGCCTTGAGCACTGGCACCTGGTCATAGAAGCGGTTGAAGCATTGGCTGAGTTCAAACAGGTAGCTGCAGAGCCGATTGGGCAGCAGATCCTCCTCCACTTCGAGGATCACGCTGTCAAACTTGAGCAGCTCGCGCACCAGAGCCCACTCCAAAGGGTCACTGAACACCAGCGGATCGGGCACGGCTTCCGCCGCAGCGGCCTCGCCGCCCCGACGCACGATGCCCGCCAGGCGCACCACTGCATACAGCAGATAGGGAGCGGTGTTGCCCTGCAGGGCGAGCATGCGATCAAAGCTGAATTGGTAGTTGGTGATCCGGTTGGTGGCCAGGTCGGCGTATTTCACGGCGCCCAGGCCCACGGCGGTGGCCACCGCCGCGATGAAGGGCTCCTCTTCCTGGCGGCCTTCTTCAGCCAGCCGCGACCTGAGGTCCGTTTCCGCCCGCTGCACCGCCTCATCCAGCAGGTCTTTGAGGCGCACGGTGTCGCCGGAGCGGGTTTTGAGCTTTTTGCCGTCGTCCCCCTGCACCAGGCCGAAGGGCACGTGCTCCAGCCGGCCCCCTTCCGGCACCCAGCCCGCCCGCTGCGCCACCTCAAACACGGCCGCGAAATGGCTCGCCTGGCCGGCGTCGGTGACGTAGATCAGGCGCTGCGCCCCGTCGCCTGAGGGCGGAGCGGCAAAGCGGTAGCGGATGGCGGCCAGGTCGGTGGTGGCGTAGTTGTAGCCGCCATCGCTTTTTTGCACGATCACCGGCGGTTTGTCCTCAGCGAGAAACACGCATTCGGCGCCGGCGTCCTCCACCAGCAGGCCCGCCCCGCGCAGATCGGCCACCACCGCGGCGAGAAAGGGGTTGTAAAAGGATTCGCCCCGCTCCTGGAGCACCACCCCCAGCCGGTCGTAGATCTGCTGAAACTCCCGCCGGGATTGCTCGCACAGCAGGGTCCAGGCTTTGAGGCTCAGCGGATCGCCTCCCTGCAGCTTCACCACCTCTTCCCGGGAGGTGGCTTGGAAGACGGGATCGCTGTCGAAGCGGGCCTTGGCCTGGCGGTAGAAGCTCACCAGATCGCCCAGGTTCACCGCATCCGCCTGCTCCAGGGCCTCAGGTGCCACCTCCTTGAGGTGGGTGATGAGCATGCCGAACTGGGTGCCCCAATCGCCCACATGGTTGAGCCGCAGCACGGAGTGGCCGCGAAATTCGAGCACGCGCGCCAGGGCATCGCCAATGATTGTGGAGCGCAGGTGCCCCACGTGCATCTCCTTGGCGATGTTGGGGCTGGAGAAATCCACAATCACTGGCGCCAGGGGGCCCACGGCGGTGGGCACCCCGAGGCGGGGATCGCCCACCCGGCGCCGCACCTCAGCGGCCAGCACCTCGGGGCGCAGCGTGAGGTTGATGAACCCCGGCCCGGCGATCTGGGGGGGCAAGCACAGGGGGCTGAAACCGGGATCGGCCGTCAGCTGCTCCACCACAGCGGTGGCGATGGCCCGTGGCGCCTGGCCGAGGGGCTTGGCCAGGGGCAGGGCCCCGTTGGCCTGAAAGTCGCCGAATTCGGGCTTGCTGGCGGCCTCCAGCTGGGGATCGAAGGGCGTCCCTTTGGCCCTGGCCGCGGCGGCCGCCTCCGGAAAGGCCCGCTCCATGGCGCCCTGGAGCTGGTGGCGGAGCGTCTGGAGCACGCTGAGCATTGGCGGGCCAGGCAGAGGAGGGGAGAGTCGATCATCTCTCCCGGGGGATCAGGGGGGGGGCGGCTATGGGGCAGCTGCCGCCTCACCCCGGGCAGATCGATCGCCAGCGACGCCAGTCCCGTCGCCAGGCTGGCGAAAAAAAACACGTTGCAGAAGCTGATCGGGTCTTCCTGCATGCCGTAACGGGCAACCGCGGTTTCCCCCCGCTCCTGCAGCCACTTGAGGAGGGTCGGGTCGCATCCCTTGATGAACACATAGGCCAGCAGGGCCAGCCCTGCCCTCACGCCAATACCGCCTCAAACCGCATCGAGATGTCCAGCCAGCTGCTGCGGGTGATCGGCGCGCTGGTGGAGATCAGATCCACGCCGCTGGCGGCATAGGCCCGCAACGCCTCGGGTTGCACCCCGGAAGCCTCCAGCGTCGCTTGGGGGGCTAGCTGCCGCAAGCGCGGCACCAGATCGCTGAGCGCCTCTGGGGAAAACCCATCCAACAACACCGCATCGGCTCCAGCCCGCAAGGCCAGCCCGGCTTCCTCCTCCGTTTCGGCTTCCACGATCAGCCGGGCCGGCCAGGGGGCTGAGGCCCGCACCACCGCCACGGCCCGCCCGATGCCCCCCGCCCAAGCCAGATGGTTTTCCTTGAGCATCGCTGCGTCATCCAACCCGAAACGGTGGTTGGTGCCGCCGCCGCAGCGCACGGCGTATTTCTCGAGCACCCGCAGCCCCGGCGTGGTCTTGCGCGTGTCCACCAGCCGCACGCCCGTGCCCTCCAGCTCGGCCACCAAGGCCGCGGTGGCGGTCGCCACCCCAGAGAGCCGCATCGCCAGATTCAGGGCGGTGCGCTCGCCGGCCACCAGCGCCGCCGCCTGTCCCGCCAGCGTGAGCAGGCGCTGGCCAGCCTTCACCCGCACCCCATCGGGCACCCGTCCTTCCACGCTCACCTGGGGATCCAACAGGCGGAACAGCGGCTCCACCAGCACCCCGCCACAGAACACCCCTTCCTGCTTGGCGATCCATTGGGCCCGCCCATCCCGATGGATCACGGCTGGGCTGGTGAGATCTCCCCGGCCCAGGTCTTCGGCCAGCCAGGCCTTGAGCTGCCGCAGCAACTCAGGTTGCAGGGGGGGACATAGGGGCGCCATCGGCATCTTCAGCGGACCCATCTTCGGATGCCATCAGGCCAGGGGTGTTTTAGGCCAGGCCTAGCAGCGCCACCCAGAGCCCCTTGCAAAGCATGTGGAGAATTTGATCGGTGGTGAAGTTGATTCGGCCCTTGCACTTGTTGTGGTCGATCAAAACGTGGATGCCCGTTTCGGCTAAACCGAGCAGGGGCACTCCCGTGAGCAGGGCTACTCCCAGGCCATGGATCGCCCCATGGGCTGTCAACCACCACCCCCAGGGAAGAACCTTGTCGCAGCCACGGCACTTCTCCCTGGCCATGCGATCGCTCTGCAGCCCAAAATCACAGAGGAAATGGGCCATCAGCAGCAGAAGGAGCACGGAGACCTGATTCAGGCCGGTCGAGCTGGACACGTTGGAAAGGTCTCTGGCCTTCAAATTCCTTTCAACATTCTCCCTCAACAGGTGCACGCGTTGACATTTCGCGGCGGTTCCTTGGCGGAATTCACCTTCAGACTCCACAGTGGTCAAGTCCTTGGTTCTCAGTCGGCTCATGGCCCTTCCCGACCTGGCGGCCCCCATGGCCACCATCGGTGTGCCGACCGAAATCAAGCGCGATGAACAGCGGGTGGCGATCACTCCCGACGGCGTGCGGGAGCTGGTGGCGCAGGGGATGGAGGTGCGCGTGCAGGAGGGCGCCGGCCTGGGGGCTGGCATCAGCGATGACTCTTATCGTGTGGCGGGCGCGCGTCTCGTGGAGCAGGAGGAGGCCTGGGCGGCCCATCTGGTGGTGAAGGTGAAGGAACCGCAGCCAGAGGAATTTCGCTTTTTGCGTCGTGATCTGGTGCTGTTCACCTATCTCCACCTCGCCGCGTACACCGATGTGGGACGCGCGCTCCTGGACGCGGGCACGACCGGTGTGGCCTACGAAACGGTGCAACTCGAGGATGGCAGCCTGCCCCTTTTGGCGCCCATGAGCGAGGTGGCAGGCAGGCTTGCGGCCCAGGTGGGCGCCCGGCTGTTGGAGAAGCCCCAGGGTGGGCGAGGGGTGCTGATTGGCGGTTGCACGGGGGTGCGCCCTGCTCGGGTGACGGTGCTCGGGGCCGGCACCGTGGGCTGGCATGCCGCCCGCCTGGCCGCCGCCATGGATGCGGAGGTGTTTCTGCTCGATCGCTCGCCTCAGCGCTTGCGCCAGCTGGAGAGTGATCGGCGCGGCCGGCTCGTCACCCTCGTGAGCAGCCGGGGCTTGATCGAACGTCTCGTGCCGGAGACGGATTTGCTGATTGGCGCGGTGTTGCTTCCCGGTGGTCGGGCACCCACTCTGGTGGAGGAGGAGTGGGTGCAGCGCATGCGGTCGGGTTCGGTGATTGTGGATGTGGCGATCGATCAGGGGGGGTGCATCGCCACGAGCCGGGAAACCACCCACACCGACCCGGTGGTGACCATCCATGGCGTGCAGCACTACGCGGTGGGCAACATGCCCGGGGCGGTGCCCTTCACCTCCACTGAAGCTTTGGTGAGCGTCACCCTTCCTTACATCCTGGTGATGGCAGGCCGGGGGCTCACAGAGGCGGTGACGGACCGACCGGAGCTTCTCTCGGGGCTCAACACCGTGGATGGCGCCGTGTGCCATCCGGGGGTGGCGAAGGCTTTGGGCCTGGCTCCACGCCACCCCATGGCCTGCCTGCGCTGAGGCCGCTGGGGCCCATCCCGGGGCCCCTCAGGCCGGTGGATGCCTATGCAGGGCTGAGGTCTCCAGGGCCAGCCCCTCCCGCAAGGCCAGCACCAGCCCGGCGGCTTCGGCGTAGCTGCTCGCCTCCACCACCTCCAATCCCAACCCTGCCCCATCCACCTGCAGCACACAGCTGTTGCTCGTGACGACAATCAAGGGCACGCCCCGTTCAGCGCTGGCAAGCACCGCTTCACCCCCGAGGGCCCCCGCAGGCGCCACAACGGCCCCCAGCTGCTCTGCCCGCAGCAGCTCCCGGCCCCGGCCTGCCATGGCTTCAGGCATCACCAGATCCGGCGCCCGGCTCAGCCCCACCAGCACACAGGGCAAAAAGGTGTGGCCCAGTTCCTCGGCCGCCGCCCGGGGATCCAGGAGGGGATCGGGCGGGAGGGCGGCGAGGGCGGGAGCATGGGCGCAGGGCACCCGCAGGTGGCGGCTGAGCAGGTGGGAGATCACAGCCTCCGCTCCAGCCAGCCCATCCACCCCCGCTCCGTGCCTGTAGGCCTCCAGGGCCCCAGCGGATGGGTCGTCGGGGAAGCGCGCCACCACGGCGATGGCTGTGCCGCCGCCCTCCACCACTTTCTCACCCGCACGCAGCAGCGCGTCGGGGGCGCCAAGGCTGCCCCAACTGATGCCGCTCCGGCCCCATGCCAGGCCCACCCCCAAAGGTTCATCGGTGGTCACCACCGGCCCGATCGCTAGCCCGAGGCTGGCGCCACAGGCCTGGGCCACCTGCACGTGGCGGAGGCGGAGGGGGTCTTCGATGGCCGCATCCAGCACCAGCCCCACCCGCTGCTGTCGCTTGGGAGCCAGGGCCAGCTCCCCACAGGCGAAACGGTTGAGCGCCCAGCCTTCCACATAGTGCAGCCGCGGATCGCTCCAGTAGAGCGCTGCCGCATTGAGCACATTGGGATGGGTGATCAGGCAGCCGCTGGCCGCCGCCAGCAACCGGGCAGCGGGCAGGGCATCTCCGGCGTAGCCGCCCACCCGGCAGCCCACCCCCGTTGGCACGATCATCAGGGTGGGGAGTGGCGGGGGGGCCATCGCCCCGTTCACAGAGGCATCCGCAGCACTACCGCTTCGATGCTCAACCGGGGCCTGCCTGTGACACTGGCTGGGGAGGCCAGCCCGGTGATGGCCCAGCGCAGGGCTTCGCCGTTGGCTCCCACCCGTTCCGCCAGGGCTTGCTTCACTTGGGCTAGCAGGGGGCCTTCCCCGGGCTCCATCACCAACTCGAGTCGCTCCAAGGAGGGGCTCATCGTTGGTATTGACCAAACTGGGCTTCGTAAAGGGCGTCCTCCCGCCCACCGAGCACGTCCAGGTCACTCCGGGGGAAGGCGACGCAAAGCAGGGCGTAGCCCTCCTGTTGCAATTCGGCCTTCACCCCCATGGCATCGGGTTGGTGCACGGTTCCGCTGCGAAGCAGGGCCGCGCAGGTGGTGCAGACGCCTGAGCAACAGGAGTTGGGGAGGGGGACGCCGGCGGCCTCGGCCGCGGCCAGCACGGTTTGGTCGGCCCGGCAGGGGAAGCTGTGGCGCACGCCATCAAGCTCAACGCTGATTGTGTACGTGGAGACGTCGCTGGGGAGCATCAGCCGAGGAAACGGGCAGATCAATCCATCCATCCTCCCCTTTCAAGGGGCCGTTCTCAAGCTGCGGGTCGCAGCACCATCAGGCCCACCACATCGCCCACCCCCGCCACATAGCGGGCCAGATCCCGGCTGCGCATCACCCCTTTGCCAGGGGCCGCATGCAGGGCATGGCGACGATCGCCTTCCACTTCCACGAAGCCCACGTGGGTCACATCCAACCCGTCCACCCGTGTCACCAGCCCAAAAATGTCTCCGTTCTGCAAGTGGGGAACGGCCTCACCAAGGGCCGCGATGGGCACATAGGCCTGCTGCACCACCAGCCCGGCCTCCAGCTGGGCGATGCAGCGACGGTTGGGATCCTGCCGCATGGGTTTGTAAGACTGCGGATGGCTGCTCATGAAGCGCAAGGGAATGCGTCGGCTGCGGGCTCCCGGCAGAGTGGCGGTGATGTCGCTGAGCAACCCCTGGCGCTGGGCGGCGGCGGCCCAGCGGTTGAAGTAGTGCTGGCGATGGCAGTAGTCCACGCGGCCGCCCTCGTAGCGCAGCCGCCTCACTTGGTCAGCAAAGGCGTTTTGTGCGGCCCCTGGTCGCTGGGGATGGAGCTGCACCAAGGCGAGCAGCTGCTCCACAAACAGAAAGCAGTCGAAGCGGCCCAAATCGAGCTGGAGCCGTTCACCGGGCCCTTGATCCAGGGAGAAAGCGACGTAAGGCCGGCCGATGGCGCGTCGCGCCAGGGCCACCAAGGCGTCTCCAGTGGCTAAACCCCGGCGGATCTTCAGGCCCTGTTGGAGCAAAGCCGGGGTGCCCTCTGCCCAAAGGGGCTGGGGAGCGGCTGTTGCGGCCGGTGCCAGGGCGGGTGGGGCGAGCAGCAGCACCCCCGCCACACCACCGAAGAGGAGATTCATCAGGCTCTCATGTCGCTTGTGGTTGGGGGTGGGCCGCCAGCCACTGGGCAAGGGATTGTTGGGGTTGTCCCTGGCGGGAGGTGATTTCAATGATGCGTCCCTCAGCCGCGGGGGTGTCCAGAGCCTCCAGGCACACCCTGGCCACCAAGCGCCTGGGGATGCTCTGGCTCTCTTGCTGATTTGGTCCGGTGTAGAGCACGCCCTCGCCCTCCAGTCCCTCCTCTGTTTCCTTGAGACCCCCAGGGCGCACCACGGTCCAGCGCAGCCCGCTGTCCTGAAGCCAGCGTTCCCCGACCCCTTTCCACACCAACACGAGCCAGAAGAGATTGAGGGGATGGATCCAGCGCCCGCTGCACAGGGAGCTCACCAGCACCACCCGATCCACCCCCGTTTCCTTGCAGGCCGCGATCTGGGCGCGAACGGCCAGCGCATCCACCTTCATCGGTCCGAGGGGATCCGGCGAGGGGCGCGCGCCAGTGGCGATCACCAGGGCTTGGCACCCCTCGAGGGCCTGGCGCAGGGCTGGGGCATCGTCCAGTTCCAACCGAACGATCTCGGCGCCGGCCAGGCCCTCGGGAGCGACCGCATCGGGCCGCAGCAGGGCGCGCACCTGGAACCCCCGGGCCAAGGCCTCCTGCACCACCCGCCGACCCGTTTTGCCTGAGGCACCGCTGACGGCCAGTCGAGTCATGGTGGCTCGTCTCCAAAATCCACTGTTCACCCAAGGCTATGGGGCGGGTGCCAGACCCTTTGATTAGGGTGGGGTGATGATGGAAATGATTCTCGAAGTCAGCCATCTCACCGTCTGTCGTCGGGGCGTGCCCGTGGTGGAAGACGTGAGCTTTGGCCTGGCCGCTGAATCCGATACCGCCCTGATTGGCCCCAATGGGGCGGGCAAGAGCACTTTGGTGCAGGCCTTGCTTGGGGTCTTGCCCCGCAGCGCCGGGGAGGTGAAGCTGCTCGGCCATCGCCTCGGGCCCCAGGGGCAACTTCCTGCGGCGATCCGGCAACAAATCGCCTACCTCCCCCAGAGTCTGGCGTTGAAAGACGCTATCCCGTTGAGCGTGCGGGAGTTTGTGGCCCTCGGTTGGGATCCCCCGGGGCCTGGTCTGCCCTGGCGCGGGGGGAGGGCCCGGCGCTGGGCTGTTGAGGCGGCTCTCAACAAGACGGGCTGCCACGCGCTGGCCTCCCGCTTGCTCAACGAACTCTCTGGCGGCCAGCTCAAGCGCGTTCTGCTGGCCTTTTGCGTGGTGCGCCCCCGGCGGCTGTTGCTGCTTGATGAAGCCCAGACGGGCTTGGATGCCCAGGCGAGTGAGGCCTTCTACGGCCTCATCGATCAATTGCGGCATTCGGAGGGCTGGTCCATCCTGCAGGTGTCACACGATTTGGAGATGGTGCGGCGCACCTGTGATCGCGTGCTCTGTCTCAACCGCCGCCTGCGCTGCAGCGGCACGCCAGACCACGCCCTCAGCCCAGCCCAGCTCGCTCTGGTGTATGGACCGGGTTTTGCGCGCTACCACCACCACCACCACCAAGCCTCAGGGGGCTAAGCGCATCGGGCTTGGTTGTTGATAGAGCCACTCCAACGTGCGTCGGTCTCGGAGGCTCAGCTGCAGCACTGGTGTGGCCCCGGGGGAGACGGCCATGGCGTCGCCGGGCTCATCGCTATGTCCCCAAAGCCCGAAGGCATGGCCGAGCTCATGCAGAGCGGTGGCCTGCAGGGCCTCCAGCCGCTGCCCCGGTCCAATCAGCACCTCCACCCTGGGTTCCACCTGAGCGTGAGCATCCCCCCCCTGCTTCTGCAGGCTGAGGATGGCCCTGCCATGGCTGGCTCGTGGTCGGCCCTTGGCATCCAGGCGCAGAGGAGGACGCTGCCGCCAAATGGTCACCTGGGCCAGCTCCGGTTGGTTCACCAGAACAATCGGGAGCACCTGTTGCCACTCCTTCAGCGCTCCCGCCACCGCCTGGAGCCAGCGTTGGGCTGCTGTTGAACGGGGTGCCTCGGAATCGGCGGGCTGCACCCACACACACCAGGTGGATTGCAGCGGCCATCCGAGAGGGGTGGTTTGAAGACGATGGCGGTAGTCGCTAGGTGGCTCCGGTTTGGGATGGCCTGCGGGGATCAGCAGGGGATCCACAGGCAATGCAGTCCCTGAGCGAGGCTGCCCGCAGGGGGCCTGGCTCCAACTGGGAAGGCCCGCCGCCAAACCAAGCAGCAAACTGGCCCGTGCGAGAGAGGCCCGCATGGTTCCCACGGGCTGAGGGGAGGGATCAGTGGGGGCCCAAGCCCACGCCGCGTGCCATCAAGGTGGCGAGAAAGGGGATCAGAGCAAATCCAGCGATCTCGACATTCAGGATCCAGCGGAGCCTTTGGGCCAGAGCTTCACTCACCTGTGGCAATTCACCCTTGCGCAGGGGAATGGCCCACAAGATGTAGGTGATCGTGGGGTAGAGGGAGAGGGCGCCCACGCTGAGATACAACCCCACCTTCCACCAGAACAACGGGTTTTCGGTGTAAAAACTGCTGCCCTGGCCGAAGTGCACCACCCGCAGGATGCCGCTCACCAGCAGGGCGAGAGCCGCCACGCCGTACACCACATCGGTGATCACCATGAGCACGGCATCGCCCCGTTCGGGATTGGCGCGGATGAGGCGACGCTCCATCACCAGGGCGGCAAAGCACACCATGAAGCTCAGGTAGTGCGTGTAGGCCACCGCCGCGCTGCTGAGCACCTGGGAGGGGAGAGCGGGCAGCGCTAGTGCGGCCATGAAACACAGGAAAAGGTCGTTGGAGGTTAGCGGTCAAGCCAGGCGGGGCGGCGACAGAGGGGAGGACTGGCTGGCAGCCATGAAGCTTTTGATCAAAAAAACCATGAGAAAAAGAAACAAAACTCTGAAGCCTTTCTGTGACTTCGCCAGATCTTGTCGTTTATCCCTAGGTTCAACAAAGTAGATTTTTCAGAGATGGCCAGTTCCCTGAGTGCATTTCTCGGTGAGATCGGTCGCCATCAACTTCTTACGCCTGAACAGGAGCTCACCCTGGGTCGGAAGGTGCAGGCGATGGTGGGTCTGCAGGAGCGTTGCACGATGGCAGGTGGGCAAGGCCCAGCCTGCGAGTACGACGAAATCGAGCGTCGCACGATGCGAGTGGGTGAGCGGGCAAAACAGCAAATGATCACGGCAAACTTGCGTCTGGTTGTCAATCTTGCCAAGCGCTATCAAGGCAAGGGGTTGGATCTGCTGGATCTCATTCAGGAAGGAACGATCGGCCTCACGCGTGCCGTGGAAAAGTTTGATCCCACCCGAGGCCACCGCTTCAGCACCTATGCCTACTGGTGGATTCGCCAAGGGTTGAACCGGGCCCTCTCCACCCAGAGCCGCACGATCCGCATCCCGGTGAATGTGAATGAAAAGCTCACCCGCCTGCGGGCGGCCAAGGCCCGCCACCTGCAGGCCAACGGCCATGCCCCTTCGGCCGCAGATCTGGCACGGGCGCTGGTGATGCCCAAGGGGGAGGTGGAGGAGCTGTTGGCCTGTGAGCTGCGCAGCGTCACGGTGAGCCTTCAAGGGGCATTGCGCTCCAAGGCGGATCCCTCCGAGCTGGTGGATGTGCTCCCCAGCCCGGAGCCAGCGCCGATGGATCGGGCGGAGCAAGCCGAACGCACCGCGTCGGTGTGGAAGCTCTTGGAAAGCGCCAACCTCACCCCCAAGGAAAAAACGGTGGTGATGCTGCGCTTTGGTCTTGATGGCACGAATGAATGGCGCACCCTGGCTGAAGTGGCCCGCCAGTTGCAGTGCAGTCGCGAGTACTGCCGTCAGGTGGTGCAGCGTGCCTTGCGCAAACTGCGCCGTGCCGGGATCGAAAGCGGGCTGGTGCAGGAATGAAGCCAGGGGGGGAAGGACCCCCCATCCAGTGGGGCATTCCGCCCCTAGGATCTCCGGCTTCAGCACCCACAATGGCTGCATTGACGCCCCAGTGGCGCACGTTCAAAAGGAGTCAGCCATGTCCGCCGCGTCTTCAGCCGCGGGCCCCCAAGCCAGCCAGTCCGTTCTGGAGCCCGAAGTCGTCAACGATTCTGTTGTCGACGCCAACCTCCTTTCTCGACTGCTTCGACGTGCAGGACGCACGGTGGCCAGGCCAGCCATTGAGTGCTTTGAGATGTTGCTGGATGGGAGCACCCCCCATCAGGCACGCCTCACGGTTCTGGCGGCCCTCACCTACCTGGTGCTACCCATCGATCTGATTCCAGATTTCATCCCCGTCGCGGGATTTGGTGATGACATGGTGGCGCTGACAGCTCTGTTGGGTCTGTGCTCACGGCACATCACCCCACAGATCAAGGCCCGGGCCCAGCGCAAACTGGATGACTGGTTTCCCAAGGCCTGATGCGTTCGATGGAGCCCTCCCCCAAGCTCTCGCAAGACCAACTGGATGATCTCCAGCTGTTTTTGAAAGATTGGCTCCGCCACACAGGGCGGACTCAGGCCGATCTCAGGCGTGCGCTCAGGGCTTCTTCGATTCGCATGCCAGTGCTCGTGGAGGAACTCCAGCGCATCCACAGCCAACAGGGACTGGGAGGACTGGCCGAGCACCTCTGCCAGATCGAAACCCTTTGGCACACGGAAGACACGGACGCCTCACCCGAGGTTGGGGCGTCCACCTCTTTGGCCTTGCCCGATGCGATGGATCAGTTGGATCTGCTGCTCGATGAAATTCGCAGTGCGACGGAAAGCCCCTCCTGAGCAGCTGCTTTCCGGCCGAATGAGCCGGATTGAGGCACCATGGACCCACTGATCGTCCGGAGGTCCCATGGTGGATTCATCGCTGTTCCGTTGTCTCGGAAGCCTCGGGGTGATGGCTTTGCTTGCCTGTTTTTCCCCCGCTGTTGCCCAGTCGGAAACGTTCATCCTCAAACCTGGTAGCCAGGTGGGTCCGACCACGGAAGTCAAGCCTAAAAATTGTGTGACGGCCCAAGATGGCAGCGTCACCTGCGAAACAGAGCTGGTCAATCCACCGGGAAACACTCCCGCCAAGCCGCAATTCAACCCCTTCCGGAACTGACCATGGCGCCCATGCCCCCCGGGTGGTGGTCCGACAGCGGCTACCTGAGAGCAGTGGATCGCTTTGAGCAGTGGATCGCCAAGTTGCTTGGCGCGTTGCTGCTGCTGGTGATCCTCTTGGCCAGTTTCGAGCTGGTGCGTCAGCTGGTGTTCTCTCTGGTGCAACGGCAAACCGTGTGGCAAGGCGATGCCCTGATTGTCTTTTTTGGCGAGCTGCTCAACATTCTCATCGCTTTGGAGCTGCTGCAAAACATCACGGCCTACCTGAAGCGCCATGCGGTGCAGATCCAGCTGGTGTTGCTCACGGCCATCACCGCGGTGGCAAGGAAGTTGATTGTTCTGCCAGGCCCCGGCGAATCCAAACCCATCATGGTGGTGGCGCTCGGCTTGTCTGTGCTGGCGCTTGCGGGGGCTTACTGGCTGATGGCCAACGTCAATTCCCTGGGTTCTCTCGCCAAAACAAGGCCAGCCAAATCGTTCCAGGATCAGGATCCGTTGCCACCACCCGATGGCGACGACCGGCCCTGATCAGCAGGCTGTCCCCCCTACGAAGTTGCCGGGGCCTCCCCTCATCGGCAAATTCAACCCTGGCGTTGCCTTGCAGCAGGCAAACCCATTCATCCTCCTCCTGCTCATACCAAAACCCAGGGGCACTGCTGGACGCGCAGGAATGAATCCGTTCCAAGCGCACCGACTCTGTCGCAACCAAGACCTCCACGGTTTCTTGGCCCAGGGGTGGAGGCGTTCCCCCCAGCAGGGAGGTGGCCTCGCTCCCATGCTCTTCACTTGTCGGGGGTGCCTGCTCACCCCAACGCCGGCCAATCTCAAAGCCGTGGCGTTTGGCGAGGGCCACCACCTCATCGTGATGGCTGCATCGCCGCAGAGCCTCCCCCAGGGCCGGGTCGCTTTCGCTGAGCGCGAGGAAGGCATTGAGCTGGCGAATTTTTTCGCGAAACAGCGTCAGATCGGCTTCGGCCATGGCAACGACCCCTCAGAACAGCGTTTGGCTCATGCGCCAGCGCAGGAAAGGCACACCGGCAAACAGGATGTTCTCCTCCCCATCCACGCTCCAGCCCAACCGTTCCAACAGGGGCCGAGAGAGCTGGCTGGCCTCGGTGCGCAGGCGGCTGTGACCTGCGCTGCGGGCATGCTGCTCCATGCTTCTCACCAACCGGGTGGCCAGACCCTTTCGGCTGGATCGGGCGCGGCAGTAGAGCAGGGCCAGCCGATCGGAGGGATCAAGCAGGGCGAAGGCTTCCACGGAGGCTGGACGATCGGGGGTGGTGCCCACCAGGCCGAATCCCCGCTCGAGGGCTGCTGCAAAGCTTGGGTTGTTCAAGGGGTGGTGCGCCCAGGCGCGAATCTGCTCAGGCCGGTAGTAAGGCAGAGCAAGGGTTTGGACAGCGTCGGCGTAGGCCGCCACCACTTCGGGCCAGTCGTGCCGCTGCAGAGGCCGTACCAGAGGCTCAGAAGGCCCAACCATGGGCAAAAAATCAGCCTTAACCGTGGCAAAAGCGTAGGCTGTCGACCGTGTTTCAGCGGCAGCTCTAAGATCAGCACACTGCTGGGTTGGGGCCCATGGCACACCGCGTGCGCGGTTGGTTGCTGGTTTGCCTGGCCATGTTGCTGGGTTGGCTGATTGTCGGGCCCCGCCCCGCCCTCGGGGCAGTGGATGCGAGTCTGGCTGGATCAGCCCCGATTTCTGGTGCTGATTTGTTTGGCCAACATTGCGCCGGTTGCCATGTGAACGGGGGCAACGTGATCCGCAGAGGGAAGACCCTGCGTCTCGCTGCGTTGCGCCGCGCAGGCTTGCAAAGCGCTGCCGACGTGGCCCGGGTGGCTGCTCTGGGCCAGGGGCAGATGGGGGGGTATGGAGAGGTGTTGGGGGTTGGCGGGCCTGAGGCCGTGGGGGAGTGGGTGTGGCAGCGGGCCCTGGCGGATTGGCCAAAATCTTAGGAAAATGTGAGGAAAGTCCCGCAATGATTCGGGTTGGATTCGCCAAAAGAGAACAGTCCTTTTCTCTTCTTTCGCTGTGCCAGCAATGTTGCTGTCTATGGTGATGTTTCTTTGGGCGGCAAACTCTTTAGAAGGAATGTGGTGTGAGAACCAACTTCAATGTCATCCATTCGCAACGCTCTCGTGCGCGGCTTTGGCGCCGCCCTTGCAGGCAGCGCCCTCCTGGCTGCTCCTTCTTTCGCAGGCACTGAGCCTGGCGCGCAGCAGCTTCAGCCCAGTTCTGAAGCCCCGCTGGAACTGAGCCAATCCTCCCAAAAGGACACCCAGATCGCCCAGACCTATATCCCTCTGGTCGGTGAAGTCGGCACGGCTTCTGTCCAGGGCACTGGTTTCTACCTCACCATTGGTGCTGGTGCCGCTTGGCCCTCTGATGTCAATGTTCGCACCCGCAACTTCGATCCCAATGAGAATGGAGATCTTCAGTTTGGCGGTGGCTTCTCCGGTGACGCAGGCGTAGGCTACGACTTCGGGGCAATCCGTACGGAGCTCACCTACGGGTATACCCGCTCCAGCATCAACAATGTCCAGTTCAATAACTCGGATTTTGACGCTTCAGGCATCGTCAATAAAAATGATGTGATGGCCAGCGTTTATCTCGATGTGCCCTTTGGCGCCTGGGTTCCCTACATCGGTGGCGGTGTTGGCTACACCAATCTCAGCACACCTGGGCTGAAGTTCGAGGGTGATCGTTTTGGCAGTGCCAACCAGGGTTTGTTCGGCTGGCAGGGCAAGGTTGGTGTGGCCTACGCCTTGAACTGGAACTCCGACATCTATGTGGAGGGTACTTACTCCGGTGCTGAAGGTTTCTCCTCCAGCAATCTTCGCTACGACTCCTACAACGATTTCGGCGCCAAGCTCGGCTTCCGCTATCGCTTTGGCGCACCCCCAGTGGTGGTGGTTGAACAGCCTGCTCCCGCCCCTGAGCCCGCTCCTGCTCCCATGCCTGAGCCCGCTCCTGCTCCCATGCCTGAACCCGCTCCTATCCGCGGCCTCTGGTGATCAGGGCTTAGCCCAAATTTCATGCTTACAGGAGCGGCTTGCCGCTCCTTTTTTTTGTCTTCATCGCCGGGGAATCTCGCCCTGACTCTCACCCCTCAGGGTCTCCTTAGAGAGCCTGAATCCAGGGGTAGACCTCCACGGCGGTCCAGATTCCCTCCCGCCAATAGACGTCGTCCTTCACCAGCCTTTCCACCTCGGCGAGGCTCTCGGCCTCGTAGAGACCAAAGACATGGCTTGTGGTTTCGGTGGGCCCGATCGTCAGCAGTACGCCTCTGTCCTTCTGCGCTCGCAACCCTGCCAGGTGTTCCTGGCGAAACGGCGTGCGTTTCTCGATCGCGTTGGCGCAGTAGGTGCCCCAGAGGACGAACTTCATTGCGGATGCAGCGGCTTACCCGCCAAGGTAGGGCCTGCTGCTGGCTTGCCATGGTTGGGCCTCTCCACGCTGCCGCACGCCTGAATGGGGTGATCGAACCGGTGATTCCCCGGCTCGGCGAGCTGATGCAGCGGCGGCCCGATGCCCTCTCCTTGGCCCAGGGGATGGTGGGCTGGGAGCCGCCGCCAGGGGTGATCCAGGCCGTTCGCCAATCCCTTGATGCCCCTGGCGTCGCCCTCCATCGCTATGGCTCCACTTGGGGTGAGCCGGCCCTGTTGGAGGTGGTGGCGCGCCAATTGCACGCCACCAACGCTCTCCAGCTGGAGGGAGCCTGCTTGCTGGTCACCACCGGCAGCAACATGGCCTTTGCCGCCATCGCCCAGGTGATCTGTGACGCGGGCAGTGAGGTGATCCTGCCACTCCCTTTTTATTTCAACCATGCCATGGCCGTGCAGTTGGCTGGTGGAGTGGTGGTGCCCGTGGATGCGGGGCCCATCCCGGATCCGGCCATGTTGCGGGCGGCCATCACGCCCCGCACCCGCGCGATCGTCACCATCTCGCCCAACAATCCCAGCGGCGTGGTGATTCCCCAGGCTGTGCTCAGCGCCATCAACCATCTCTGCGCCGAACAGGGCCTCTTTCACATCAGCGATGAGGCCTATGGGCTGTTTGTGCACGGCTGCGTGCCCCATTTCAGCCCGGGCAGTCTGCCGGGTGCCTCCGCCCATACCGTTTCGTTGTATTCCCTCTCCAAGGCCTATGGCATGGCGGGCTGGCGAATGGGCTACGGGGCCGTGCCCCAGCTCCTCCAATCCGCCCTGGCGAAGGTGCTCGATACCGTGCAAATCTCACCCTCGCTCCTCAGCCAGCGGGCGGCCCAGGCGGCCCTCAGCACCGATCTCTCCTGGGTCAAAGAGCGCGTGGCCAGCCTGGCGCCTCGCCGTGCCCAGCTGCTTGCGGCGGTGCGAGGCTGGCAATCCCAGGGATGGCCCGTGCAGCTCTGGGCTGAACCGGATGGGGCGTTTTATGGGCTGCTGGTGGTGAAGGGGGCGGTGCACCCTTCCGGGCAGATGCTCACCAGCGATGGCCTGATGGAGTGGTTGGTGCTGGAGGAGGGCGTGGCGGCCGTGAGTGGAAGCGCCTTCGGGTTGGAGATTCCCGGTGCCTGCGTGTTGAGGGTCAGCTACGGCTTGCTTGATGCAGACCAACTGGCGGCGGCTCTGGCACGACTTGGCAGGGGGCTCGGCAGAGTGCTGCAGAGGCCCGGGGGCTATCAGGGCTGATCCAGGCCCTGACGGAGCTCGGCACAGAAGCGGCCCGCAGCTGTCGCCCCTTCCTCACCCGCCTGCGCTGCGGCGGCCATCACCTTCACCAGGGCGCTGCCCACAATGGCGCCGTCGGCCCCCCAAGCTCTCACTTGACGCGCCTGCTCGGGACCGGAAATGCCGAACCCCACCGCCACCGGAAGGGCTCCTTGTTGCTTGAGAGCCTGCACGAGCGGCTCCACTCGGCTTTCCATCGCGGTTCGCATCCCCGTCACACCCGTGACGCTCACCAGATAGGTGAAGCCTCGGCTGGTGGCATGGATCTTTGCCATGCGCTGCATCGGTGTTGTGGGAGCCACCAGCAGCACCAGATCCAAGCCATGGCTTGCGGCAATGGGGGAGAGGGTCTCTGCCTCCTCCAGAGGCAAATCGGGCACCACCAGACCAGAAGCCCCCGCCTGGGCGGCCTGCCGACAGAAGGTGTCCATCCCTCTGTTGAGCAGGGGATTGCTGTAGGTGAACAGAATCACAGGAACGGTCAGCTGACCTCGAAGGGATGCCAGCAGCTCGAAAACCGCGGCCGGGGTGGTGTGAGCCGCCAAGGCCCGCGAGGCGGCGGCTTGGATCACCGGCCCATCGGCCAAAGGATCGCTGTAGGGAATGCCAAGCTCAATCAGATCGGCCCCGTTCTCCTGCAGGGAGAGCAGGGTGGCGGCGGTGGTGGCGAGGTTGGGATCGCCGGCCATGAGAAAGGGCATCAGTGCGCAGCGGCCCTCCTCGCGCAGCTGGGCGAAGCGCTGGCTGATGGCGCTGCTACGGCCCAGGCGGGCCGAGGGAGTGGGGGCAAGGCTCATGCTCTGGAGCCTATGGGGTCGGGGGGCTGGGCGCTGGGGCTTCGGGGGGCAGCTGGCCCACCTCTTTGAGCAGCCTCGCCTGTTCCTCTGGGCTGAGGGCGTCGAAGCGCGCCAGGAGCTCCGCATCCGTGCGGGCGTCGTAGGTGGCCCGATAACGGCGCCGCTGTTCCATGTAGGTCATTTGTCCGCTCACCACCCGGAAGAGATAGGAGCCCGTCCAACCCAACACGACGAGCATCAGGAGCGAGGAGGCCGCCAATCCGGGGGAGAACCCCTCAAGGCCACCCATCTGGAACCCCCAATACCCTGCAGCACCCAGGGCCAAGACCCCCAGGCCAACCAGCAGGGCCTGGCCACGGGTCAACCGCCCACCTCCCCCTGGCCCGCCATGCGCAGATTGAAGAAGGGGGCAAAGAGAATCAGGCCTGGAAAGAAGAGAAACACCAACCCGTAAACCAGGGTACGTTCGAGTTTGCCCATGACGGTCCAGCGCGTTTTGAGCCACCAGAGCAGGGCCAAGGGCATCACCACCAGATAGAGGCCGCCGAGGACGAGATAGGCCCCGAGAACGAGCAGGGAGCTGCTGGAGAGATGGCTCAAAAACCCTGGCAGGGCCACAACATGGATGCGGAGGCGTCCGAAATCTAAGATGCCCGGGCGGGGGCATGGCGGAATCGGTAGACGCAGCGGACTTAAAATCCGCAGGTCGCAAGACTGTGGGGGTTCAAGTCCCCCTGCCCCCATCGCTCAGAAGGCTTGCGGTCTAAACACTCTTCCCCGTTGCTGAAGCGCCAAAGGCAGTGTTGCGAAGAGCTGAGGTGAGGCTTCCCCGCCTGGCCTGGAATCCATTGGGGTTGGCTGGCGAGAGCGACAAAAAACCCCTGGGGTGAGCCCAGGGGTTGTGCAGTGGACTGGCCACTCGCGGCTGGATAGGAAGTTGATCCTCCAAAAAAATCCGCACCTGACTGCGAGCCAAGGAGGCTCGGCAAGGGGGACTGACAATCAGCCCAGGCCGATTTGGGAAAGGATGCCCTGGCCGGTGAGAAGCTCGGTGGCAAGGCCAATCACAAAGCCCAGCATGGCCAAACGGCCATTCCAGGTTTCAGCAAAAGCAACGAAGCCGAAGCGGGGGGTGGGGTCAGCCATGGAAGGTTGAGAAATGTTGAAAGAAGTGTAACCCAGTGTGAAGAGGTTGGGGGGTGGGTTGTCCGTACCGCTTGCCCAATCGAGAGCCAGGCAGGGATAGACCTGGCCCCTGCGGAAGGGCCAGGTGAAAGAGCGGCTCAGTCTTGGCTTCGGGCAGCCCGCATCTGACTAGACCTGATGCATCGCCGAGGCAGGCAGCGCCCTTGTGGACACCTGCTGATTCATCCGGCGAAGGGCGCCCTGATCGGGCGCCCCCAACCTTTCTCATTTGGGCTCCATCACCTCTTCCATCGGTGGCCCGAATGATCTCCCGCCTGCCGCAGGCGCAAAGACTCCTATCTCCCCTGGCAGAGGTTGGATCCAAGCCCTCACCCTCTCTCCCCGTCGGAGCAAGGGCACCGGAGCGGGTCCGACCATTCCTGCCGTACGCCCCTCTGGCAAGGGGTAGCGGAGGATCACCCGTTGGCTGGAGTGGAGGCGGCCCGTGCTGGGCTGGCGAATCACCTTCAACACCCGGCCGTGCACCTGCCAATCGCTGGCGACCTTGGCCGCGCTGATCACCTCCAGCTCCACCACCACCGGCGCTTGGCGTTGTTGCTCCGCGTACGCCCAGGGCGGAAGTTCTGCGCGGGCGGCCAAAGGAGAGGGCAGGCCCAGAGCCAAGGCGCCCGTGAGCAGAAGGGCAGGGCACCGGAGTCGCCAGGTTGGGTGCATTTCAATGCAGCTAAGGGATCAGAGCCCGATTCTGCGCCGCCCCCAGGCCATCCCCACCCCGTAGCCGATGAGGGGCACCAGCAGCCAGGGTTTGATCAAGACCAACAGCGCCCCAGCGGCTGCCACGATCCAGGGGGTGAGCAACAGGGTGGCCAGGGCGAGCTGGTTGGCCTGGGAGCGCCGAGCCAACGCCCCGGAGCGCTGCAGCAGGCGGGGCACCCCTTGGCCCAGGCCATAACCCAACAGAGCGGCGAGGGCAGTTAGCACCAGGGTGCCCATGGTGTCGCGCAGGGGAGAACCGCTGCCTATCCAACCAGGAACCTTTCCCCTTGAACAGCAGCGCGCCACCCCGGCTCTCAAGCCGGGCCGTCCAGCACGAAACGAAAGCGCACGTCGCCCAACCGCAGGCGGTGGATGGCCTCATTGATCCGCTGCATGGGCAGGTGTTCCACCACCGGCTGGATCTGGTGGCGGGCACAGAACTCCACCATCTTGCGCAGGCTCGCCGGCGACGAGGTGGGGCTGCCGGTGATCGCCCGACGCGTCATGATCAGGTCGAAGGCGCTGACGGGGAGGGGCTCGAGCACGGCCCCCAGCAGGTGAAGCCGGCCCAGGGGTGCTAAGGCACCGATCACGGCAGGCCAATCGAGGGGCTTGTTGACCGTGTTGATGATCAGATCAAACCGCCCCGCCTGGGCCGCCAGATCGGCCAAGGGCACCACGTCGTGGGCACCCAGGCGCCTGGCTTCCTCCGCTTTTGTCGCAGAGGTGGTGACGGCAGCAACCTCGCAGCCCCAGGCCCGACAAAACTGCAGCGCCAGGTGACCCAACCCCCCCACACCGATCACCGCCACCCGAGCCGTGGGGGACACCCCCTCATCGATCAAGGGAGCAAACACGGTGATCCCACCACAAAACAGGGGGCCGGCGTCGGTGGCGCTCAGAGCCGCTGGCACAGGAATCGCCCAGTCTTGATGGGCTTTCACCTGGCTTGCGAAGGCTCCCGGGCGACCAACGATGGTGGCCTGGGCGTTTGGGCAAAGATTGGCTCGGCCCGCCAGGCACTGCTCACAGTGCCTGCAGCTGCCGGCAAACCAGCCCAGTCCACGCAACTCCCCGATCAGGCCAGGATCCACCCCCTCCCCCACCGCAATCACCCGCCCCACGGCTTCATGACCCGGCACCAAGGGGTAGCTGCTGAGGGCCCAGCTGTTGTCGATCATGGACACATCGCTGTGGCACAGCCCGCAATGGAGCACCTCCAGCAGCAGCTCATCGGGGCCAGGCTGCAGAGGCGGAGCTTCCACCCGTTCGAGGGGGGCTCCAGGAGCGGATGCTTGCCAGTGGAAGGGAGCCATCGAAGGTCTTCTCGAAACGGAGTCTCCTCATTTAAATCACTTCAACCGATCAACCTGGCTTTGCTCCCTCAAGCGAGCAGCACCAGGCTGAGGGCCATCACCGCCATGCCCGCCATCAGGCTGATGATGGTCAGATGATGGGCGCCATACTCCCGCGCGGCGGGGAGAAGCTCATCGAGCGAGACGTACACCATCACTCCCGCCACGCCGGCGAACACCAGCCCAAACATCAGAGGATTGGGGAACGAGCGAAACACCAGAAAGCCCAACAGCCCTCCCAATGGCTCGGCCAACCCGGAGAGAAACGACAGCCAGAACGCTTTGCGGCGGCTGCCGGTGGCGAAATACACCGGCGCTGAGACGGCCAGCCCTTCCGGGATGTTGTGGATGGCGATCGCCACGGCGATGCTCACTCCCAACCGCGGGTTGGAGAGGGCGCCGAGAAAGGTGGCGAGCCCCTCAGGGAAATTGTGGATCGCCATGGCCAGGGCGGCAAACAGTCCCATGCGCACCAGGCGCCGCCGATTGGCTGGGGTGGCTGAAGGGTGCATCCCTTCGCGAAGGGTGGGGGCAGGCGCGGCATCTCTTGGGGTGTGGAGTTGCCCGATGGCTTGGCTGGGTTCATGAACCGGCAGCCAGCCATCCACGATGGCCATGGCGGCCACCCCCGTGAAAAAAGCGAGCACCGCCGCCCCATACCCCCAGCGCGAGCCGAGCAGGGGGGTGAGCACAAGGCGTGCCTTGGGGAGGATTTCCACCAGCGAAACGAACACCATGGCGCCGGCGGAAAAGCCGAGCGAGAGGGTGAGCCAAGCCGGGTTGGGCCGGCTGGTTCCCAAGCCAATCAGGCTGCCAATCCCAGTGGAGAGCCCTGCGAGCAGGGTGAGGCCAAAGGCCCACTCGCTGTTGCTCAGGCTGAGCGTAGGTGGCAAAGCGGGTTGGGGTGTGCATGGCCTTCCATCCTCCTGGGTCTGCGGGGGGCGTCAACGTCCCACCCGTCTGGCTGCCGCAAGGCCAGCCTCGATGGCTCCTTCGAAATAGCCCGGCCAGCGCAGGGCAGCCTCTGTGCCGGCCCACACCACCCTGCCGTGGGGTTGCTGCCCGATCGCTCCGTACGTGCTCCAGGTGCCCGGGATCTGAAAACTGGTGAAGGCCCCTGCGCTCCAGGGCTCTTCGTTCCAGTTCTGCAGGATCAGCTCCAGGGGGGAGGCGGCCCTGGGTCCCCAATAGGCCGCCAGATCGGAGAGCACGGCCTGCCGGCGTGGCGCCGCGGCTTGCTGCTGCCACTGCACTGCCCGCTCCGCGGCGATGAAACCCGCCAGCAGGCCAGGCTTGCCCCCGGGTGGGGAGCAATCGCTGGTGAGCTCCAGCGTGGGGAGATTGCCGATGCCCAGGCCGTTGAGCCCATCCTCACGCCAGAAGGCTTCGGGATAGATGGCGAGCACCTTCACCATCGCACCCATGGGAGAGCGTTGCAGCAAGCCCGTCAGGGTGGCTGGCAAGGGGGGACTGAAGTGAATGGCCCGTCGCAGCGGCGGTGGGATGGCCACCACCACGGCCCGAGCGTCCAGCCGTTCCCCGCCGCCGTGGTGCACCCTCACATCCGCTGCCGTCTCCTCAATCGCCACCACCGGCGCCCGCAACTGGATGCAAGGGGCCAGTTCCTCCGTGAGCCGTTGGGCCAGTTGGCCCATCCCCCCCTCCACGAGCCAGGCTTCCGGCGACTCATGCTGGGGGGCGACCGCCTGGGTCCAGGCCAGGTGGAGCATGGAGCTCTCCCATGGCTCGAAGCCCCCCGATCCCCCCACCCGCGTCAGCCAACTGAAGGGGTAGCGCGCCAGGGGGCAGGCCCGCCGACGGCTGAGCCAGGAGGCGATGGTGGTGCGATCCAGCTGCAAGGCGCCGGGGGCGGTCCAGGGGGTGGCTGGGGGCACCTGCTCCACCAGGTGGTGGAACTCCCGCTGCAGTTGCAGGGTCTGCACGATCTGCTCAGGGGGGAGGGGCAGAGCGTCTGGGCGGAAAAACACCAGGCTGCTGGAAAAATCGTTTTCCAGGCCTGCCCGATGGGCGACCCCTTGCCAGTGGAAGATCCCGTCGCCCTCATAAAACGCCGGGAAGCGATGCAACTGATATTCATCCAGCAAGGCTTTGAGCAGGTGGTGCGTTCGACCTCCCCACTGCCCCCCCAGATCCACCACCAAGCCTTGGGAGGTGGTCGCGCTATGCAGTCGCCCGCCCGTCCGCTCCCGGGCTTCCAACACTCGTACGTCGAGCCCTCTGCGCTGCAGGTCTCGGGTACAGACCAGGCCCGAGAGACCCGCTCCCACCACCACCACATCGACAGATGCCATTGATTGGGCCTTGTGCAGCGAGCTGGTGGCCATCTTCACGGCTGTTGGCCATCAGCACAACGCGGAGTAGGGAGTTGCTAAAGAAGAAGCCTTCCCTCCCCAGCTGGGTTGACTTCTTTGAATTCCAGCCCCAGGGCCGGCACAGGCGCCGAGACCGTGATTGCCCTGGAGGGCGTGAGCCGTCGCTATGGCCCCACCCTGGCAGTCAAGGATGTGAGCCTGGCGATCGCCAAAGGGGAATTCTTCTCGCTGGTGGGCGCTTCAGGTTGTGGAAAGACCACCACCCTGCGCCTGATCGCTGGATTTGACCAGCCCCAGCAAGGCCGCATTCTGCTGCAAGGCCGCGACCTCACCGCTGCGCCTCCTCATCGCCGGCCGGTGAATCTGGTGTTTCAGAACTATGCGCTCTTCCCGCACCTGAACGTGTGGGACAACGTGGCCTTCGGGCCCCGCTCCCGCTGCTTGGAGCCGGCCGAGATTCGCCAAAAGGTGGGGCAGGCGCTGGAGGTGGTGGGCCTCACTGAGTTGGCTCGGCGCCATCCCCACCAGCTCTCCGGAGGGCAGCAGCAGCGGGTGGCGCTCGCTCGGGCGCTGGTGAATGCCCCGGCGGCTCTGCTGCTGGATGAGCCTTTGGCTGCCCTCGATCCCAATCTGAGGCAGGCCATGCGCTCCGAACTGAAGCGCATCCAGCGGGAGGTGGGCATCGCCTTCCTCCTTGTCACCCATGACCGTGAGGAGGCACTCAGCCTCAGTGATCGGCTGGCGGTGATGCACCAGGGCCGACTGGAGCAGGTGGGCACGCCGCGGGAGCTCTACGACAGACCTCGCAGCGCCAGCGTGGCCCGCTTCATCGGAGCGGCCAACCTGCTCCCGGCGGCGGATGGGGTGGGCTGCCGTTTGCTGCGCCCCGAGCGGCTGGCTCTTTGCCTGACCCCTCCCCAAGCCGGTCAGGAGGGGATGCGTGCCAGGGTTGAGGAGGTGGCTTTTCATGGACCCACCCTGGAGGTGCGGCTGGATGCGTCCCCGCAATCGCTGGTGGCGATTGCGACTAGGGTTAATCTTCCGCCAAATCTTGCCGTCGGCAAGGAGTTTTGGTGCGTTTGGGATCCCTCCGACACCCATGCCCTCCCCGATGGCATCCCCTGATCCACGGGGCCCGTTATGACCTTCACCTCCTCCCGATCCAGCCGTCGTCACTTCCTGCAGCGACTTGCCCTGGCTGCCGGGACAGCGGGGCTTGGGCCTGCTTTGCTCCAGGCCTGCGCTCCACGGGGTGGGCCGCAGGCCGGAGCCGCCAAGGAGTTGGTGATCTCCTCCTTCCCCCTTTACATCGACACCGACCAGCCAGGCCTGCCCGGCACGGTGAAGCGCTTTGAGGAGGCCACAGGCATCCGCGTGCGCTACAGCGAGGACATCAATGATGTGCGGCAGTTTTTTGCCCGGATCCATCCCCAGCTCGCCGGAGGTCAGCTTCTCCAACAAGACCTGATCGTGCTCACCTCGTGGATGGCTGAACGGCTGATCCGACTTGGTTGGCTGGATCCGCTGCCGCTGGCGCAGGTGCCCAATGCCAAGAATCTTCGCTCCCCCCTGCGTAACCCCTCCTGGGATCCGACCCAGCTCTATTCCCTGCCTTGGCAATCGGGCATCGCCGGCATTGTTTACAACATCAAAGCCACCGGACGGCAGCTGCGCAGTGTGGATGATCTCTTTGACCCCGCCTTCAAAGGGCGCGTGTCGGCCCTGTTGGAGATGCGCGACACCATGGGCTTGCTGATGCTTGCCGATGGCAAGGATGTCTCTCGCCCCACCTGGGAGGCGGCTCAGCCAGCCTTCGAACGGCTGGAGAAGGCCCGCCGTGAAGGCCAGATCCGCCGCTTCACGGGCAATGATTATCAAAACGATCTGCTGGCGGGGAACTTGGCCGCCTGCATCGGTTGGTCCGGAGATGTGGCCCAGCTGGCGTTGGATCAGCCGGATCTGCGTTTCGTGGTGCCCGAAAGCGGCGGCATTCTTTGGGCTGACGTGATGATCATGCCCAAGGGCGCTCGTCACCCCCAGGCGGTGGCCCAATGGCTCAACTGGGTGTATGACCCCCGCCAGGCGGCCCGCATTGCGGCGGCCGTGCAATACATCTCCCCTGTGGAAGGGGTGCGCGAAGTGCTGGCTGCCGATCCGGCCACGGCGAAGCTGGCCAAGAACCCCCTGATGTTCCCCGATGCCGCCATGGAGCGGCGGCTGCACATCTTCGGGCCCCTCAGTGAGGAGCAGGAGGCCAGATGGGAGGAGCGCTTTGCCCGCATCACCGAGGGCTAAGCCCCGGCCGGAAGCTCGCCGCTGGGGCCCCTGGCCCTTGTTGGCCCCGGGGCTGCTCTGGCTCACCTGCCTCTACCTGCTGCCGGTGATGGCCCTGGTGCCCCTCTCCCTCTCCGAGCCGGTGGATCGCTTCACGCTGCACACCGAGTTCCGCTGGCGCGTGGTCAACTACCTGGAGGTGTTGAGGCTCTATGGGCCGATTCTGCTGCGCTCGTTTGCTTTCGCCGCAATCGCCTCCGCCCTGGGCGTCGCGCTGGCCTACCCCTTGGCCTATGCCATTCGCTTCCATGGGGGCCGCTGGCGCCCCCTCCTGGTGGCACTGGTGGTGCTGCCCTTCTTCACCTCCTATCTGGTGCGGGCCATCGCCTTCACCACCCTGCTGGGGGATCAGGGCCCCCTGCTCCAGCTGTTGAACGCCCTGGGGCTCCGCGAGGGGCTCAACCGCCTTGGTCTGCTCGAAGGCGGCCGCTTGCTTCACACCCCAGCCTCGGTGATTCTTGGCCTGCTGTACAACCTCTTGCCATTTTTGGTGTTGCCTTTGGTGGTCGCCATGGAGCGGATTGAGCCCCAACTCCTGGAGGCCGCCGCCGATCTGCACGCCGGACCCATGGGACGGTTTTGGAGGGTGGTGTGGCCATTGTCCCTGCCAGGGTTGAATGCGGGTTTGCTGCTCAGCCTGATTCCAGCTGCTGGTGATGTGGTGAACCCCCGCTTTTTGGGGGGGCCCAATCAGCAGATGATCGCTAACACGATCGAGAGCTTGTTGCTGGTGCAGCTCCAGGCGCCGAAGGCCGCTGCCCTCACCCTTCTGCTGATGGTGTTGATCAGCCTGGGGGTGTGGCACTTGCGCCGTCGCGGTTTCAACGAGCTGCCCCTGCCATGACAGGTGTTGGCCGCTGGTGGCTGGGCCTTTGGAGTGCCTTGGTCTATGGATTGTTGTATGCCCCCATCGCCGTCACGGTGCTTTTCAGCTTCAACGCGCCGAGGGGCCGTTTCAACTTGGTGTGGCAGGGCTTCACGCTCAACAATTGGCTGCACCCCCTGCGGGATCGGGCTCTCACGGAGGCGTTCTTCGCCAGCGTTGCCCTGGCCCTCGCTGCCGCTTTGGTGGCGGTGGTTTTGGGGGGGTTGATGGCTCTGGGGCTGAGCCGGGCGCGGGTGCGCGGCGCCAGGGCGATCGAGCTGCTTGTCGCCCTTCCCTTGACCAACCCGGAGATTGTCTTGGCCGCAGCTCTGCTCTACCTGTTTGTGGGGCTGAATTTGCAGCGGGGGCCCTTCACCCTGTTGCTGGCCCACAGTCTCTTTTGCTTGAGCTACGCCACGCTCACCCTCAAGGCACGGCTGACCGGTTTTGATTGGAATCTGGAGCTGGCTGCTCAGGATCTTGGAGCGCCGCCGTTGGCGGCCTTCCGGCGGGTGACCCTGCCGCTGTTGGCGCCTGGCATGCTGGCTGCGGGCCTGCTCTCTTTTTCTCTTTCCTTTGACGATTACGTGATCAGCAGCTTCACCGCTGGTGAAACGGTGACATTGCCCCTGTATCTGGCTGGTGCGTTCCAGAGGGAGATTTCCCCTCAGATCCAGGTTCTCTCCACGCTGGTGTTGCTGGCGAGTGCCGCCCTGTTGGCGCTGGGCCTGCGGAGCAGCCCGCTCAGGAAAGCTGACCCCCTAGCCTCCGGGCAGGGTCATGGTCCGCCGGATCCTCGCCCCTGAACTCCGACCGCCATCCCGTCTCCCCGTTCGTCCCTTTCCCTTCCCCATGGCCAGCCAATGGCAAAACTTCCTGCAAAATCTTGGTGAATGGCGCGGCTCCTTCGCCACCCTTGATGCGGCTGGCCACTGGGTCGACATCTCACCGTCCATCCTCAGCCTGGAAAGCGCAGAGGAGAATCAATTGGTTCGTTTCAGCCTGCGTCGTTGGCCACCGGGTTCGACGCTGGCACCTGGTGGGGGTCCGGACGGGGAGATGGGCCCCCCTTCACGAGACATCCAGCAGGATTACCGCTCTTTAGGCCGCCAGGTGGTGTTTTTTGAGACGGGCACTTTTTGCAAAGGATCCCTGCAGGTGGCACCGAACACGGTCTTTGGCGGTGAGTTTGGCTTCATTGATGCGGATCGGCGCCATCGCCTGGTGGTTCTCTACACCCCGACTGGCACGTTTGATCATCTGGTGTTGATCCGCGAGTTCCGGGCGGGTACCAATGCTCTTGAGGGGCCTGCCACCACGGCGGAGCAGTTGTTGGGGCGATGGCAGGGGGAGGCGGCCACCATCACGGCCGACTGGCCGGAGCCCGACGTGCAGCCCAGTGAGTTGGAGCTTGGGGCTGGCGATCTGCAGCAGCTGCGGTTGCTTCCCGACGGGGGCTTTTGCGCCCTGCCGGATCAGGTGAGTCACCGGGAGGGGTTTGTCCTGGAAGGGGGCTGGCTTCCTGAGGCAGGACGCATGCAGCGCTTGATCCGCCGCTATGACGCCACGGGGGCCTGGCAATCGGCGACCCATGAGCGCCTCGTCAAGGTGCCCTCCCGCTGAGTGGAAGAGTCTCCTCGCTGGCTGGAGCGGCAGGTCGCACAGCCGATTTGTTGACCCGCCGGCGTCGCTATCGACGCTCTTTTGCCAATGGATGCGGCGGAGGTGACGGCTAGCTTCTTCAGTTTTCCAGATCCTATTTGCTTGAATTCACCCTGCAACATGTGGCTCTTTTTGTGCGCTTGGCCTATCCTTGTCGATCAGCGTGATTCGCGTTCCTGAGACTGTTGCATGGCGCTCGTGATTAACATAAGTCAATTCCCGGAATGAATTCCGACCACCTAGAGGCATCGACCTCGAACCCGGCGGTGCTTCCATTTGCTTCCATCATCATCCCAACCTTCAATGGGGGGAGCAGGCTGGAAGCGGTGCTGAAGTCCTGCCTGATGATCAAAGGGGTGGCGATCGAAATATTGCTCATCGATGACGGCTCAACAGATGGCACCCCTGAGCGAATCAAGATCAAATTTCCATCTGTGAAACAGCATCGCCTGCTTCGCAATAGTGGATCGGGCTCGATTGGTCGCAATGTCGGACTGGCGCAAGCCATCGGGCGCTATGTCAAATTTCTGGATCATGATGATCTGATCCAGCCCCGGGGATTCAAGTTTGAATGCCAAGAGGCCTTGAGAAGCGATGCTGATATCGTCATGTCGCGCTGGGGCGTAGCAAGGATTGATGAGAATGGCCGTTTTCTAAGCGAAGATCGGAGGATCTTTTCGCCACCTGATCCAGGGCGTTTGATTGAAGCCATCTTGTTGGGTGAACCCACTCCCTATACCGCCGCTGCCCTTTACAAGCGCTCTTTTCTTGGCGGCGAACAGTGGGATGAAGCCGCTACGATGATCGATGATTTTGATTGGTTTTGTCGATTGGCGATCAAGGGTGGCGATGTTAGGCGGGTTGATTCCTTAAGTTATTTTTGGTGCTTGCATCCTGCCTCCATTCAAGGCCGTAGCCATCAGGATGCGAGCATTTTCCGAAAGCTTACTTTCGCTCGCTACAGAACCTACGAAAAAATTGAAAAAGCACTGCAGTATTCCGGCAAGCTTACGATGCACCGCAGGCAACTACTGGCGCAAAAATATTATAGTTTCTTGCGATGTTTGGCCCGCTATGATGCTAAGCGCTGCTGGCAGGCTCTGGAAAAAATCAAGCGTCTGGATCAGGCTTTCTGTGTGGACGCATCCTTTGAGCCGAATGCCAGAGCAGTGGGCCTGATTCATGCCGTTGGGTTGCCAACGTTCCTGATCGGTTATGGGGTCTGCCAGCGCTTCAGAGATGCGGCTCACAGTCTTGGTGAGGCGGTTCGTGCTCTTCGCTCTCCCGTTAGGCGGCCCGCAATTCAGGCTCGCGATAGGGAATGAAGTTGGCCTTGCGCGTGCCGCAGATCGGGCAGCGCCAGGATTCGGGGATCGCCTCGAAGGCTGTGCCGGGAGCAATGCCCGATTCGGGATCCCCCACAGCTGGGTCATAGATCATCGAGCACACCTTGCAGATCCATTTGCCTGGCAAGGGTTGGGCTGCCTCGCCAGCCCTGCCTTTCCCCTGCAGCTCTTCCAGAGCCACGCCGTAGCGCTCTGCGTGGTGCTGCTCGATCGGAGCTAGAAAGCCGAAGTTGCTGGCTGCCCGGCGGAAGATGGCAGCGTGGTCTCGGGCCTCGGCGATCTGCTCCTCAAACTCCTTAGCGGCCTTGTCGTCATGGTCGCTGCGGGCCCGGGCGGCGAACTCGGGGTACATCGTTGTGTACTCATAGGTTTCCCCTTCGATCGCCAGCTCCAGACAGCGGGAGAGGATCGCTTGTTTCTGCTGGGGGCTTAGGGCCGCGGGATTCTCGATCACCAGCTCTGGATGCAACAGGCGGAAGTGAGCAAAGGCGTGCTCCGTCTCCTGGTTGGCCGTGTCGCGGAAGAGGCGTGCCAGATCGCTGTTGCCCAGCTGTTTAGCCACCTCAGCGAAAAACAAATACTTGCGGTTGGCCATGCTTTCTCCGCCAAAGGCGGCTTCAAGGTTGACCTGGGTGCTGGAAGGGGTGGAATCCACGGCGCGACTTGGACCGGCGCAGACACGGTACCGCCCGGCTCCAGACCACCTTCGCAAAGCTGGAACGTAATCTGATGCCCCCCTGAATCGATGCCATGCATGCCGTGCCGCTGCAGCTGGCTCCTGGCAGCGACCTGCGCCGCAGCCTGGAGGAGTTCGCCGTCGCCCGGGGAGCCTCAGGCTTTGTGCTGGGGGTGGTGGGTGATCTCTCCATGGCCGCCTTTCAGTGTCCTGGCCAGCCCCAACCCACCGTGATCAGGGGCGACTTGGAAATCATCACTCTCAACGGCACCTTCTCCCCTGAAGGTGTGCACCTTCACCTGAGCCTTTCAGATGGCAGCTGCCAGGTGTGGGGGGGCCATCTTGAGTTGGGCACCCGGGTGCGCAAGGGTGCGCACCTGCTGATGGGTGTGTTTGCCGCACCCGCCCCAGAGCCCCACCCCGCCGCCCCGGCGAACCGCCATGAGGTGGAGATTGCCGTGCTCAGCGGCTGTCCTTTTTCGGCTCGGGCCCAACGGCTGCTCCGCACCCTTGGCATTCCCCATCAGGTGCAGCTGGTGCGCACCGCCGAGGAGCGGGCCGCCGTCGAACGCCGCAGCGGCCAGTCCACGCTCCCCCAGGTGTTCATCGACGGCCAGGCCATCGGCGGCTACGACGCCCTGGCCGATCTGCACGGCCAGGGCGCTCTGGAGGCCTTGCGAGCGTTGTGAGTCAGCCGTCGGTCAGACGGTTGCTGCCTTCCTCCCCGCCACGACCCTCCGCCGCAGCCTTCGGGCCCAAGCGAGGCTGGCGGCGGCACCGGCAAGCGGCAGGGGACCGGGCACTTGGTTGTAAAACTCCTGGGCGATCAGCGCATGGCCCTTGCTGGTGGGATGCAGGCCATCCCAGAAAAACCACTGATCTGGATTGCAAGCGGGATCGATCGCCAGTCCCACCAGACAGCGATCGTTGATGTTGGTCAGGCCGTAGGAAGCGGGCTGACTGCGAATGCGATCAAAGAGGGCATAGGTGTCGAAGGCGATGAGATCCACCTGGGGGTTTGCCGCCTTAATCGAGGTGAGCTTCGTGGCAAGGCGTGCATTGAAGGCCTGCACCAGGCCACTGATCAATGCGCCTTGCGCAGGATTGCTGCTGTAGAGGGGAGCTTTGCCAAAATCCAGAAGATTTGGAGCCAAAATATTGGTGGCACCCTGGCCGATCAGCTTTTCAATGCCAAAGGCAATATTGCTGATGGCATTATCGAGCATCTGTGCTGCGGTTTGTTCTGTGAGGGGAGGACCTCCAGCCATGGTGCCGGGTGTATTTCCAAGCCCGGAAGCATTGAGGGTGAGATTCCAGTAGAGGCCATCATTGCCGCCGAGCCAGAACACAAAAAGGGTCTTCTGGGGCTGGAAACTCTTTGGTGGCGTTAAAAAAGCCTCCAGTTGCGAATAGCCACTCGTGTTGGCAAAGAACGGCCGGACAGACACATACTCCGGGTTCACCGAGAATTGATTATCTGTGCCGCTGGTGGCGCCATTAACGGCGTAATTGGTGCCACCGGCCTTGGATGGCTGCAATGGAGCCGCTGAGGGGTTGAACAGTGTCCACAATTGTTCCACAGCCACGGGACCGTTCGAGACGCGACCACCGGCATAGGGGGGCGGTGGAAAGGCCCCGAACGTAAGCAGACCAGAGTTGCCAGCATCCGAATAGCTGTCTCCAAAGACGTAGAGAGCTTCTAGCTCATGAATCTTGGCCTGAGCCCCATGGGGTGCAAGGGTTGAGGCGGCCACACTCATTGAGGCAGCGAGAGTGCACGAGATCCAACGTTTCATGCCACGTTGCATGCAACGTTGACCCAGCATTGATGGGGCAATCATGGTCAAGCCTTGGCTTGAATTCGCTAAGAAATTAAATGTCCTGACCGCAGGTGCTCTCCTTCTTCGGAATTTCTTCACCTGGTCGGAACGGCGCTCCCGTGCGCGTCCCGCCAACTGAAGTTGCTTTCATCGGACCGTGCTTCCCGTCGTTGCGGCGAGCGATAGCCCTTCCATCCCCCCTGCCAGCAGCTAAGACTCCAACAGGTGCATCGTTGCTGTGCAAACCGGCCCTCCCCAGCTCGATGAGCGCAGGCGCATCACCCAGATCGTGCGCCGCCAAGGCGGCCGGGCCGATGCCTTGATCGAAGTGCTCCACCAGGTGCAGGAGCTCCAGGGCTTTCTGCCTGCAACGGCTCTGCAGCAAGTGGCCAAGGAGCTGCAGCTGCCCCTCAGCCGGGTGCAGGGCGTCGCCAGCTTCTACCACCTCTTTCGCCTGGATCCGCCCACCGCCCATCGCTGTGCCGTGTGCCTGGGAACCGCCTGTTACGTCAACGGAGCGGCCGATCTGGCAAGAGATCTGGAGGCTCGCTTGGGGGTGCGGCTGGATAATCCGGCTGGCAATGGTCTCTGGGCGCTGGAGCACGTGAGCTGCCTTGGGGCCTGCGGGCAGGCTCCGGTGTTGGTGGTGGATGGGGCCATGGTGACGCGGCTGCTGGTGGAGGATCCAGCCCGATTGGCTCAGCAGCTGGACCAGGCCGGCCTGCCTCGATTCCAGGGGGAGCTCCCATGAGTGCCCTTCCGGTGAAGTTGCGCTGTTGCGATGCCAGCGGTTGCCGCAGCGTGGGCAGCTCCGCTCTGCTGGTCGCCCTGGAGGCCGCCCGCGATGGTTTGGGGCTCACCGCTGAGGAGCTGGCCATTCAGCCCGTCGGCTGCCTGCGGTTGTGCAGCCGCGGGCCCTTGCTGGCCGCCGAGGCCGCCGATGGATCGCTCTCTCTTTTCGGGGGGGTGCCGCGGGAGTTGGCGGTCGATCTGGTGCGGCAGCTGGCCCCTCTGGTCACGCCAGCTCCTGGTTCCCAGCCCGGGACCTCCTCCTTGGCGGTTCACCAGATCGATCCGGCCCACCCGTTTTTTGCCTTGCAGAGGTCTGTGGTTTTGGAGGGGTGCGGAAGGGTGAATCCGGAATCGATTGAGGAGGCCCTCGCCGCAGGGGCGTACGCCCAGTTTCAACGCTGCCTGCTGGAGTGCACCCCCGAGGAGGTGCGGGAGCAGGTGAAGCGCAGCGGCTTGCGCGGTCGAGGCGGTGGTGGCTACCCCACCGGCCTGAAATGGGACACGGTGGCCCTGCAGCCCCCTGGCCCACGTTATGTGGTTTGCAATGCGGATGAGGGCGATCCAGGCGCCTTCATGGATCGGAGCGTGCTGGAGAGCGACCCCCATCGCCTGCTGGAGGGGTTGGCGATAGCTGCTTTTGCCGTGGGCGCCAGCAAGGGATATGTGTATGTGCGGGCGGAATACCCCTTGGCGATCGAGCGGGTGCGCCTGGCCATGCGCCAGGCCCGACGGGAGGGACTGCTCGGCGAGGCCATCGCTGGCTCCACCTTTTCGCTCCACTTGGAGGTGCGTGTGGGCGCCGGGGCTTATGTGTGCGGGGAGGAGACGGCCCTGCTCCATTCCATCCAGGGCCAGCGCGGCACACCCCGCACCCGGCCCCCCTACCCGGCCCAGTCGGGCCTTTGGGGTGCCCCCACCCTGATCAACAACGTGGAAACCCTGGCCGCCGTGCCGGCCATCCTCAGGGAGGGTGGCGACTGGTATGCGGCGATGGGCACCGAGGGCAGCAAGGGCACCAAAGTCTTCGCCCTCTCAGGGGCAGTCGCCAATCCTGGCCTGGTGGAGGTGCCGATGGGCACCACGCTGCGCACGGTGGTGGAGACGATGGGGGGAGGGGTGCCCGACGGTTCGGCCATCAAGGCGGTGCAGACAGGTGGTCCTTCTGGGGGTTGCATTCCCGCTGCGTTGCTGGACACTCCCGTGGATTACGAAAGCCTGCTCAAGCTCGGCTCGATGATGGGCTCCGGGGGGCTGGTGGTGATGGCCGACACCACCTCCATGCCCGCTGTGGCACGCCACTTCATGCGTTTCAGCGTGAACGAGAGCTGCGGCAAATGCGTTCCCTGCCGGGCCGGCACCGTGCAGCTGCTCCAGCTGCTCGACCGGGTGGTCGACCATCAGGCCACTCCCGCGGATCTCCAACAGCTCGAACAGCTCTGCTCGATGGTGAAGGCCACCAGCCTCTGCGGGCTGGGCCAGGCGGCGCCCAATCCTGTGTTGAGCACGCTGCGCCACTTCCGGGCGGAGTATGAAGCCGCCTGCCGTGAGCCCAGCGAGTGCCTGAGCGCCACCCACTGCCAACTGCCCGCGTCATGAGCGTTCTCACCCTCCACATCGATGGCCAACAGGTGGCCGTGCCCGAGGGGGCCAGTCTTCTGGAGGCGTGCCGCACGGCGGGCGTTGCCCTGCCAGTGCTCTGTCACCTCGATGGCCTCAGCCCCGTGGCTGCTTGTCGGCTCTGCCTGGTGGAGGTGGAAGGCAGTGGCCGGCTGTTGCCGGCCTGCGCCACGGCGGCGAGCGAAGGCATGGTGGTGCACAGTGAATCCCAGCAGTTGCGGGAGTTTCGCCGCATGGCGGTGGAGCTCTTTTTTGCCGAGGGCAACCATGTATGCGCCTTCTGCGTGGCCAACGGCAACTGTGAGTTGCAGGATGTGGCCGTGCAGGTGGGGATGGATCACTCCCGTTTCCCGTATCAGTATCCCCAGCGGTCTGTGGATGCCTCTCACCCCCTGTTCAGCCTGGACCACAACCGCTGCATCCTCTGCACCCGCTGCGTGCGGGTGTGCGACGAGATCGAAGGGGCCCACGTGTGGGATGTGGCCAACCGTGGAGCCCACTGCCACATCATCGCCGGGCTGGATGAGCCCTGGGGTGATGTGCAGGCTTGCACCTCCTGCGGCAAGTGCGTGGATGTGTGCCCCACCGGTGCCCTCTTTCGCAAGGATGACACCACCGCTGAAAAACATCCCCACCGCGACTGGCCCGCTGCCCTGCGCTCCGCCCGTGAGCGGCAAGAGTGGCACAACCAATGACCTGCCCGCCAACCCCTGTGCCCTCCCCTCCCCTCCCACGTCTGCGCTTTGCCACCGTTTGGTTGGCCGGTTGCTCGGGCTGCCACATGTCGTTTCTGGATCTGGATGAGTTTTTGTTTGATCTCGCTGAGCAGGTGGAGGTGGTGTATTCCCCAGTGGCCTCCGATGCCAAGCACTATCCCGAGGCGGTGGATCTGGTGCTGGTGGAGGGGGCTGTGGCCAATGCCGACAACCTCACCTTGGCGCGCCAGGTGCGCGAGCGCAGTCGCTGGGTGGTGGCCTTTGGCGACTGCGCCGTGTCGGCGAATGTGCCGGGCATGCGCAATCTGTGGGATGGGCCGGAGCCGGTGCTGAGCCGGGGCTATCTGGAGCTGGCCGATCATGGGGGCCAACTGCCCTGCGCCCCGGGGATTGTGCCGGAGCTGTTGGAGCAGGTGTTGCCCCTGCATCAAGTGATTGCGGTGGATCTCTGGCTGCCGGGCTGCCCCCCATCGGCGGCGCGCATCAAAGCGGCCCTGCTTCCCCTGCTAGCCGGGGAATTGCCCCAGCTTGAGGGAGCCCAGATGCTGCGTTTCGGCTGAACCTCCTCGCTTTTTTGCACCGCCGCATCCATGAGCCGCACTGTTCTGATCGATCCGGTGACCCGCATTGAGGGCCACGCCAAGATCACCCTCCACCTGGATGGGGAAGGGCGCCTCTGCGACAGCCGCTTCCACGTGGTGGAATACCGCGGCTTTGAGAAGTTTTGCGAGGGGCGCCCCTTCACTGAAATGGCGGGCATCACCGCCCGCATCTGCGGGATCTGCCCGGTGAGCCACCTGCTCTGCGCTGCCAAAACAGGTGACAAATTGCTGGCGGTGCGGGTGCCTCCGGCGGCGCAGAAGCTGCGGCGCCTGCTGAATTTGGCCCAGCTCACCCAGAGCCATGCCCTCTCCTTTTTCCATCTGAGCAGCCCGGATTTTTTGTTGGGATGGGAGAGCGATCCAGCTCGCCGCAACGTGTTTGGTTTGATGGCGGCCGATCCTGATCTGGCCCGCGCCGGGATTCGGCTCAGGCAGTTTGGTCAGCAGATTTTGGAGCTGCTCGGTGGGAGGAAGATCCATTCGGCCTGGGCCGTGCCAGGAGGCGTGCGCACCCCCCTGAGCGAGGAGGCACGCGACTGGATCCTGGCTGGCTTGCCGGAAGCCCGCGCCACCGCTGAGCTGGCCCTGGGGTTGTTCAAAGGGCTGCTGGATGGTCCCCTGCAGCGGGAGCAGGCGGTGTTTGGCTCGTTCCCAAGCCTGTTCATGGGCTTGGTGACCCCGGCAGGGCTGTGGGAGCACATCGACGGGCTGATCCGCTTCCGGGGGGCTGACGGCGCCATCGTGGCCGATGGCCTCAGCGAAGACGATTACGCCACGTTTTTGGGGGAGGCGGTGGAGCCCTGGAGCTACCTGAAATTTCCTTACTACAAACCCCTGGGCTATCCAGAGGGGCTCTATCGGGTTGGTCCTTTGGCTCGCCTGAACGTTTGCGAGGCCATCGGCACCCCCTGGGCGGATCGGGAACTGGTCGAATTTCGCCAGCGGGCCGGTGGCGTGGCTCTATCGAGCTTTGCGTATCACCACGCCCGGCTGGTGGAGATCGTGGCTTGCCTGGAGGCCATGGAGGCTTTGGTAGGGGATGGGGAGCTGCGCACGGGCCGGGTGCGCTCCCGGGCCAGCCTCAACGCCAATGAGGCCGTGGGGGTGAGCGAGGCCCCCCGGGGCACCCTCTTTCACCACTACACCGTCGATGACGAGGGCCTGCTGACGCGTGTGAATCTGATCATCGCCACCGGCCAAAACAATCTGGCGATGAACCGCACCATCCATCAGATCGCCAAGGAGTTTCTCCCCGATCCAGTGCCACCCGATGCCGAGATTCCGGAGGCGATCCTCAACCGCATTGAGGCGGGAATTCGCTGTTTTGACCCCTGCCTCTCCTGCTCCACCCATGCCGCAGGTCAAATGCCCTTACAGCTGCAGCTGGTGGCCCCCACTGGCCAGGTGTTGGCGGAGCGGCGACGGGAGGGCGGTTGAGATGGGGGTGCGGCGTGATCTGCTGATCGGGATCGGCAATCCCCTGCGCGGGGATGATGGCGTGGGGCCCGCCTTGCTCGAAGCGCTGGCAGCGGAGCTGGGGGGCTGGCGCACCGCCAGCGCCGAGTTGAAAACCGTGCATCAGCTCACGCCGGAACTCGCTTTGGCGGTGATCGGCGTGCAGCGGGTGTTGTTTCTCGATGCCTGCATGGCTTCGCGCTCGGCTGACCCCTGGATCGAAAGGCTCCGGCTCCCGGAAAATCCGGCGGCATCCTCGTGGTTGCTGGGGGGCCACCAGTGGGCCCCCCTCTCCTTGCTGGCCCTGGCACAAAGCCTTTACGGCTGGCGAGGGGAAGGGGCCTTGCTGCGGGTGCCCGCCTTTGCCTTCCCCCATGGACCCAGCTTTTCCACTCCCCTGCTGCAGGCCTTGCCAAAGGCCAAGGAGCTGATGGATGGCTGGTTGCGGGGCGATGATCGAGACCGGTTGGGGGACTCCTGTGGGTGAGCACCATCACGCCCATCAGGCTCCAGGGTCGCCGTCCCAGGCCGGACGGGCCTTTCGTTGGAGCATCCTTCTCAACAGCGGCCTCACCGCTCTGCAGTTGGTGATCGGCTTTGGTTTTGGATCGCTGGCCCTGATCGGCGATGCGCTTCACAATCTGGGCGATGTGGTGGGGTTGGCCCTGGGGTGGGGGGCTGAGCGTCTGAGCCGACGCCCAGCCACCGGTCGCTTCACCTATGGCTATGGCCGGAGCACCCACCTGGCCTCCCTGCTCAATGCCCTGCTGATCTTCAGTGCGGGCGTGGTGGTGGTGGTGGAGGCGATCCAGCGCTTTTTCGAGCCTGTGGCCCTGGTCACCACACCGGTGGCCTGGGCCGCTGCGGCTGGCATTGCCATCAATTTGCTCTCGGCACGGCTCTTCGGCCATCACCACCATCACGATCTCAACCAGCGGGCTGCGGTGCTCCACTTGCTCACGGATGCCGCCGTTTCCGTGGCTGTGTTGATCAGTGCCCTTCTGGTGGGAGCCACCGGTTGGCTTTGGCTCGATCCGGCCACGGCCCTCGGCGTGGGGGTAGCCGTGATGTGGAGTGCCTGGGGGCTGCTGACGGATGCCTGGGCTCTCAACCTTGATGCCGTGCCGGAGGGGATTGATCTGGCCCGGGTGGAGGCGGAGCTGCTTGGGTTGCCGGGGGTGCTCGCTGTCGATGAACTCCATGTGTGGGGGTTGAGCACAAGCCGAGCCGCCCTCACGGCCCATCTGCTCGTGGATTCGTCTTTTGACAGCAGCCCGGCTCAAGGTGAGGCAGGCAGTCGAGCGGCATTGCTCAACCTTGCCCGGGAACGCCTGATGGCCATGGGGATCCGCAAAACCACCCTGCAACTCGACCAGCTGGAGAGGTCTTCGTCGCCCATGGAGCAGCAGCCATGACCGGACTATCCCATCAAGGCTGGACAGCGTTTGGGGCCAGCTTCACGGCCATCACCTTGGCTGAGCTGGGGGACAAGACCTTTTTCATGGCTCTGATCCTCGCCGCTCGTCACCGGGCACGCGATGTGTTTGTGGGGGCCTTTTTCGCCCTGGCTGCCGTGACCCTGCTGTCCTTGGGCATGGGCTACGGCCTGCGCGAATTGCTCCCTGCGTCTGTGGTGCCCTGGCTGGCGGCGGCCTTGTTTCTGGGCTTCGGACTGAAGCTCCTCTGGGATGCCCAGGGCATGGCTGCCGATCAGGCCCAGGAGGAGGAAAAAGATGCCGCGGAGGCGATCGACAAGGCCGAGCGTCAGCGCTCCCTCCGCACGGCCGGGGCGGTGATTTGGGAGGCTTTTGTGCTGGTGTTTCTTGCGGAATTGGGGGATCGCACGCAATTCACCACGATCTTTTTGGCCACCGCCCCGGCGTTCAGCTTTGCAGGCTTGCTGGCAGGCACCCTGGCGGGCCATGCCCTCGTGACCGGACTGGCGGTGGGGGCTGGCAAGTGGATCGGCGGCCGCTTGAGCGAGCAAGTCCTTTATCGGCTGAGTGGCGGCCTGTTTTTTGCGTTTGGCCTGGTGGCGCTACAACAGGCGCTTCGCTGAGGCCATGGCCATGCCCCGCCCCTATCAACCATCCCTGCTGCGGCTCCTCCATGGAGCCACCGCTCTGTTGGTGTTGGGGGCTTGGTGCAGCGGTCTGATGGTGTACAGCCGCTTTGATGGCCGCTGGGGACGGCTTCCTTTCGCTCTCAGTGGTGAGTGGATCGATATCCACGGCACGGTGGCGGTGTTGCTGTGGCCGGTGGCGCTGATCTTTGCCGGGTATGCCCTCACCCTCGGTCGTCAGCGCCTGCGGCACCCTGCCAATGCCATCGCCTTGCTGGCGCTTGCCCTGGCCGTGGGCAGCGGCAAGCTGATGCAGGAAGACTGGTTGCGAGACGGGGAGCTGAACCACGGGGTGTACAGCGTCCATTTGCTGGCCTGGATGGCGGTGGCCGGAGCAGGGCTCTCACATGTGGGAGCCGTTTTGGCCAGAGGTGGCTGGCCCTTGGCCCGTTCCATGATGAGCCTGCGGCTCCGCGCTCAAGATGGGCCGGGTGACTGGTGGGGGCAACTGCGACGCCACTTCACCCGTTGAGCGTTTTGGGCGGTGTTGCGTTCAGATTCGGTAGATCGGTTGTAGCGGTATTGGCGGGTTAACAAAGCCCAGTGCCGTTGTCCAGCTGTTTCGCGCTGCCAGAGTTGTCGAGCTCGAACTCGAGGAGATCCTGGGCCACCAGGAGGAGGGCGACACCCATCAGGGCCAGTGCTTCGCCACGGTGGTTATCCCCCGTGAGCTCAAGGGTGCGGGCGGTCTGCAGGTGCTGGGGCCAGGTCAGTCGCATGCCGCCATGGGGGTAGATCTGATGATAGTGATACGAAACATTAATCAATCGCCGTGGCTTCATACTCCGAAACACTGACAAGTGCCTGTCCCCGTAGTCGTGACTACCGGCCTGCCGCAGATCCAAGGTAATTTAAATTTGTGACTACTCGTTGACAAGACACCATGGGTGACTCTCTTTCTACAGCGCTAACCATGGAACTCTCGATCGGCCAGCAATTTGAGATCGAGCGTTTCAGCAGGGCCATCGATGCAACGGCGGATCCGGAAGATCTCAAGGCGATCGCCAAGCAGCTGTTGCAGGCCTGGCATGCCCAGAAGGCAGCGACGAACTGGGTGATTGGCCAGCAGTTGGGGGTGGCTCCCGGGCGGACTGAGCCTCCTTCGATCTAAAGGGTGGTTGGGGCTTCTGTCCAGGGGCTCCATCGAACCCTGAAGCAGGTTGTCAACCGCTTGGATCCAGGCCGGTTCAGGCCAGGTTCAACAAAACCCGATCAGCGGCTATAGTACAGGCGTACTTCCATGGGGCCATGTCCATTTCTTCCCCCTACGCCGTTTTTCGAGCGGTTGACCTGGGTTGGTCGCAGTTTCGTTCTTCCGCCCAGCCAGGTCCCCCCGTTTCTGCCCGAGCGCCATCTGAAACCTCAGTCCAAAAAAAATCCCGCTTGATGGTCTCTCGGGACAAACCAGTCCGCCGTCATCACCCTGGTCACCCCTTGCAAGGAGATCTTTTTGCCAGGATCAATCCTGAGCCAAGCCAGTTTGAATAGAGCCGTGGGATGAATCGCTCGATCAGTTCATCGGTTCGTTCTCCCTCAGGTCGCCTATCAATCGCTCCACAGCCAATTTTAATAGCAACGACACCAACCCCACCCCGCCAAGCACCAACGCAGCTCCGTAGGCAAGTTCGCTGTTGTATTGCTTGTAGCTGTCCTCCACGAACAAGGGCAACGTTTGTGTTTGGCCAGCGATGTTGCCGCTCACCACAGCCACCGCTCCAAACTCTCCAAGGGCGCGGGCGGTGGTGAGCACCAGGCCGTAGAGCACGGCCCAGCGCACCGAGGGCAGGGTCACCTTCCAAAACACTTGCCAACTGGTGGCTCCCAATGTGCGAGCCGCTTCCTCCTGATCCCATCCCTCTTCTTCCAGCAGGGGAATCACCTCTCTGGCCATGAATGGAAAGGTGACAATGATCGTGGCCAGCGCCATGCCTGGCCACGAGAAAATAATCTTCCAGCCCAAGCTTCCTACGACATTTTTGAACAGGCCATTGGTGGGGCTGTACAGCAGCACCAACATCAATCCCACCACCACTGGCGAGATCGAAAACGGCAGATCGATCACGCTCAACAGCAGCGCCTTGCCAGGAAACTGGCGACGGGCGATGGCCGTGGCGGCCGCCAGACCGAAGATGGTGTTGGCAGGCACGGCGATGGCTGCCATGAGCAGCGTTAAGCGGATGGCAGACAGGAGATCGGGGGAGGTGAAGTGCTCCAGAAACGGTTGCCATCCCTTGGCGAAGGCCCCTGCCACCACTTGCAGCGCAGGCAACAAAATCAACACCGTCACATACAAGATGGCGATCAGGGGAATGAGAACCGATGCGTTCGGCTTGGGAAAGGCCAGGCGCAGACGTCGAAGGGAAGCCATACAAGCGGGAGGCAGGGAATTCGCTTTAGGAGGCCACGGCGGGATTGGCTTCCCAGTGGCGACCCCACACCTGGAGGCCATTGATCACCAGCAAGCTGACCAGGGAAAACCCAAGCATCACCATGCCGATCACGGTGGCGGAAGCGAAGTCGTATTCCTCCAGTTTTTGGATGATCAAGGTGGGGGTGATCAGGTCTTTGAAGGGCACGTTGGAGGAGATCATCACCACTGAGCCGTATTCGCCCACGGCTCGGCTGTAGCCCTGGGCGACACCCGAGAGAATGGCGGGCATCAGCTGGGGCAGAACCACCCGCAGCAGGGTTTGGCGCGGAGTGGCCCCCAAGCACCAGGCCGCCTCCTCCTGATCACGCTCCAGCGCCCGCAGCACCGGCTCCACGCTGCGCACCACAAAGGGGAGGGAGATGAACACCATGGCGATCGCCACCCCGATCCAAGTGAACGACACTTTTAGACCAAACATGGCCTGCAGTGGCGCACCGAGCCAGCCATTGGTGCTGTAGAGGCCTGCCAGAGCGAGGCCCGCCACGGCGGTGGGCAGGGCAAAGGGCAGATCGATCAACGAATCCAGCAGCCGCTGGCCGGGAAACTTGCAGCGCACCAGCGCCCAAGCGATCACCACGCCAAACACGCCATTGAGCAGAGCCGCCACCAGGGAAAGGCCGAACGTGACCCGGTAGGCGGCCAGGGCCTCAGGTTGGGTGGCCAGATGGATGAACTCCGCCGGCCCCACCGCGAAGGCCTTGAGGGTCATGGCCCCCAGCGGGAGAAACAACACCAGGATCAGATAGAGCCAGGTGATCCGCCACGACCAACTCAGCCGCAACCAGCGAGGCCAGGCCAGGCGACTGGCCGTGCGGGAGAGGGCCATGGCGGAGGGTGGGGGAACCATTGGAAGCTATCACCGGGTCAGGGCTGATGGAACGGTTTAGCGGTAGGGAAACGGCAAATCATCGGTGGCCTTGCGAAGCTCGCCTGGAACTCCTTCCCCTGTGCATCCCAGCCCCTGGTGAAAGGGGCTGATCCCGGGGAGGTGCAGACAGAGAAAAAGGTCCTGCCGATCCAAGGGGCTGAGCTCACCATTGCTGCTCCAGTGCAGGCTCCAGGGGGCAAGGGGCTGGCTCATGGCAGGGGAGGAATCAACAGGTCGTCTTCGCCGATGGCCAGGAGCTGTCCATCGGCGCGGAAGCGGCTGAGGATTTTGGTCACCGTCACCCGGGTGAGCCCGCAGAGATCGGCCAAGCCCCGGTGGGTGAGATTGAGTTCGCTCAGGGAGAGCCGGCAGCCATGCCTGTTCACCTGGCCGAAGGAGCCGCCGATCCACAGCAGAAGCTTGAGCAACCGGGCGTCAGCCGAGCGAATGCGCTGGATCACGGCCAACTCGGCAAGCATTTGTCGCTCACGGCGCAGATGTTGCTCGCGCTCCCCGGCGGAGGGCTCGAGATGATCCACCACCACTGTGGTGAGGCAATGCAATTCCAGGGGGAAGAGGGGCGGATCTTCACTGCTGATCACATCCCCCGGGCCCCACAGGCCAAGGGTGATCGACTCTCCTTCCAAATCCCAGGTGAGGGAGCGCACATACCCCTCCACCACCCGCCAGCTCATGGCTTCGGGCAACACATCGTTGGGGTGAAGGGTGAGTCGCAACGGGCGCTTTTGAAGGCTGGCTGTCATGGAGAAAGGAGCGAGAGGACTGGCGGAGGCGAATGGAGGGAGAGGCGTGACATTCGGCGACAACAGGTGGGGAGCAGACGGGCCATGGGGCTCGGCGGGGGAGATGGACAAACTATTGCATATTCCCGATTGGCTTAGTGGTATTCCTGGGCACCAGGGGGCTGGATCGCATCAGATGAAGAACATGGGCTGGGTCTGTCGCAGCGCATCCCGCTCCCGCAGTAGATCCACCAGGGTGAGCTGGGCCAGTACGGCGGCCCTGGCCTCGTCGGCCCTCAGATCCAGGGCGGCCACGGCTCGGAATTCCGGGGTGTCGCGCTCTGGCTCCTGTTCCGAGCGGCGATCGCCCTCCAGACACGCCACCACGGCGCTGATTCGGATCTCCTCCGGGGGGAGGCGCAGCTGAAAGCCGCCCCGTGGTCCCCGCAGACTTTTCAAGAAACCTCCCTTGCGCAGGCTGGTGAGCATCTGTTCGAGGTAGCGCTCCGGGATGGCGTGACGGCAGGAGATTTCGCGGGTTTGCAGTAACTGGCCGCTGCTGCTGGCCTCCGCCAGGTCCATCAGGGCAATCAGGCCGTAGTCGGTTTTGGCGCTGAACACCATGGGCCGCCTCGTTGTTCCAGCAGAACCAGAACATAAAACGGTTTATCGATCGGGAACTGCACAACCCTGTATCTCCGGGCACAAGGCTGGCCCCCTGCGCTCTGTAGGTTTTTTGTGTTCCCTACCGGCAAACCGTGAAACCCCTTCCTCCAGTTGCTCCCCTCAGTCCTCGGCGCATCTCGCTGGTGGCTGTGGCTTCTCCTTTGGCCCTGGTGGCGGCTGCTTCTTTGGCTCTGCCGCTGGCGCAGGCCCAGCAGCCCGCCAAGCCCCAAGCCCTCACCCTGGTCTCCTACGCGGTGACCAAGAGTGCCTACGACCAGATCACCAAGCTTTTCGCCGCCGACTGGAAGAAGAAAACGGGGCAAACCGTCACCTTCAAGGGCAGCTATGGCGGTTCAGGCTCCCAAACCCGTGCGGTGATCGATGGCCTGGAAGCTGATGTGGTGAGCCTGGCCATGGCCGCCGACATCACCAAGATCGAGAAAGCCGGCTTGATCAACCCTGGCTGGCAGAACGAGGCGCCCAACAACTCCACGCCGGTGAACTCCACCGTGGCCATCTTCATTCGCCCTGGCAATCCGAAGAAGATCAATGGCTGGAAAGATCTCGACAACAAAAATGTTGACGTGGTGACCGCCAATCCCAAAACCTCCGGCGGCGCCCGCTGGAACTTCCTGGCCCTCTGGGGGGCGATCACCCGCACGGGCGGTAACGAAGCCCAGGCCAAGAGCTTCATCACCGGTGTCTACAAGAACGCCGAGGTGTTGCCCAAAGATGCCCGCGAGGCCACCGATACTTTTGTGAAGCGCAACCAGGGGGATGTGCTGCTCAATTGGGAAACCGAAGCGATCCTCGCTAAGAAAAAAGGCGAATGGACAGGCCCCGTGAAGGTGTTCTCCCCCAACGTGCTCACCTAGCAGCCCGTGACGGTGGTGGACAAGGTGGTGGATCGGCGCGGCACCCGCAAGGTGGCGGAAGCCTTCGTGCGCTTCCTTTACACCAACGGCCCAGAAGATCTTTGTCGACAACGGCTTCCGCCCGGTGACCCCCGCAGGCAAGGCCTATGCCCAGGGCAAATTTCCCAGCGTCAGCTTCTTCAAGGTGGGTGACTTCGGTGGCTGGGGCAGCGTGGATCAGAAATTCTTCGGCAAGGGCGGCATCTGGGACCAGATCTTCGCCAAGAGCCGCTGAGGCTTCCAGCGGCGGCATCGTCTCGGGGTGCCGCCGCACCGCCCGCTTGGGCCCAATCCCTTTGTTCCCCCTGCCATGGGCATCCGCGTCAGCAACGTCAGCAAGACCTTTGGCTCCCTCAAAGCCATCGACCAACTCAGCCTCGATGTGGGCACGGGGTCGTTGGTGGCCCTGCTTGGGCCCTCCGGTTGCGGCAAAAGCACCCTGTTGCGCATGATCGCCGGGCTGGAAAGCCTTGATGAAGGCAGGATCTACATCAATGGCAGCGACGCCACCGGCCTGCCGGTGCAGCGCCGCAACGTGGGCTTTGTGTTTCAGCACTTTGCCCTCTTCAAGCACCGCACCGTGCGTGAGAACATCAGTTTCGGCTTGGAGTTGCGCCGCCTCAACCCGCTGCGCATCAAGGAGCGCGTCGAGGAGTTGCTCTCCTTGGTGCAAATGCGGGATTACGGCGATCGTTACCCCTCCCAGCTCTCCGGCGGCCAGCGCCAACGGGTCTCGTTGGCCCGAGCCCTGGCGGTGAAACCGGATGTGCTGCTGCTCGATGAACCCTTCAGCGCTCTCGATGCCAAGGTGCGCAAGGAGCTGCGGGCCTGGTTGCGCAACTTGCACGAGCAAACCAATGTCACCACCGTGATCGTCACCCACGATCAGGAGGAGGCCATGGAGGTGGCCGACCAGATCGTGGTGATCAACGAAGGTCGCATCGAGCAGGTGGGCACTGCCGAAGAGATCTACGACCGGCCGGCCAGTCCTTTTGTGATGCAGTTTGTCGGCGAGGTGAATGTGCTGGGCGAGGAGGCGCCCCTGTTTGTGCGCCCCCACGATCTGGAGCTGCTTGATCGCCCAGCCGATCACACCTTGCCAGCCACCGTGCGTCGGCTCACCACTTTTGGCCGTGACTATCAGGTGGAATTGGAGCTGGATGATGGCCAGCGCCTCCATGCCCAACTCAATCGAGAGCAAGTGAAAGGCCGGCTGGAACGTCTCGTTGCGGGCCTCCGCACCCATGTGGGGTTGCGGGGCGGGTTGAGGTTTTGAGGCCGTTTGGAGCGGCTTTCAGGTGGGGTCGCCGGTTTCGTTGGTTTGGATGAGAGCTTCGAAACGGCTCATCAACTGCGAATCCGCTCGGTGGGGGCTGCGAATCATCCAAATGGCTTCGGCCCTGAGGCTGTAACCCACCAGGCTGATCGGCCACAACAGGTCAGAGGCAATCTCCTGGGCCACCATGCTGGCGGGGAGGGCCCCGAGAGCTGTGCCCATCCCCACCATGGTCCTCACCATTTCGTTGCTGTGAAGCACCTGGTGGAGAGTGAGTGATTGGATGTTGAGGCCCACATCCTCCAGGCACTGCTCAAGCATCTGTCGCGTTCCGGATCCTGGCTCGCGCAGCAGCCAGGGGGTGTCCAGGAGTTGGTGGGGCTGACGCGGGGGTTTGCCAAACCAGGGGTGATCCCTTCCCACCACCAAGGTGAGGCTCTCCTTGCCCACCACACAGGCGGCCCCTGCGGGCGGGTGACCGGTGAGAAAGCCCAGGTCAAAACGGCCCGCGTTGGTGCCTTCGAGGATGGCTTCCGCGTTGCCAAGTTCACAGTGAATGTCGATGGCTGGGTAGCGGGTGCGGAAGCGGGCGAGGTGAAGGGGGAGCCAATAGTTGCCGACGGTGAAACTCGCCCCAAGCTGCAGCGACCCCCGTTGCATGCCACTGAAATCTTTTAGCTGGCGCTCGAGCTGCTGTGCCTGTTCGACCAGGCCTTGACCTTCCTCCTGCAAAAAGTGCCCGGCCTCAGTGAGTTGCACCCGTCGTCCGATCCGGTGAAACAGAGGCACCCCCAGTTGGTTTTCTAACTTGGCTATGGAGGCGCTCACGGCTGGCTGTGTGATGTAGAGCTCATCGGCAGCCTTACTGAAATGCAGATGCCTGGCCACTGACAGGAAGATGTGAACCTGATCGAGATTCAGCATCTCCACGGCTTCGCACCCCGCCATCCTGCAGGCGGGCCATGCAACCCGATGTGATTTCAGGAACAGCACCTCCTCAGGGAAACAGCTGCAAGGCCAAGGCCGGTGTCAGAAGACAGAGGCACGCGGTCAACGGGAGGCCCAGCCGCAGGAAGTCGATCAAGCGGTAGTTGCCAACAGCAAACACCATGGCGTTGGTTTGGTAGCCGATCGGCGTGAGAAAACTATGGGATGCAGCAAAGGTCACAACTGCAATGGCTGCGGCCGTGTTCATGCCCAGGCTTTGGCTCAGCCCCAGTCCGATGGGGAGCATCAACGCCACAGCAGCCTGGTTGGCCATCACTTCCGTGAGCAGCGCTGTGATCAAGTAGAGCCCCACGAGCAAGCCGTAGGGAGGAGAACCCTGCGAGAGCACCTGAAGCCGCGCCACCAGCCAGTGATCGGCTCCGGAATGGTGAAGCAGGGTCGAGAGTGGCAACAGTGCGGCCAGCAGCACCACCACATCCCAACGTATGGCGGCATACACCTCTTGCGTGGTGAGCACTCGGCTCAGCAACAGGCCGATCACAGCCAGTAGCAACCACACCACCACCATGTCACTGCGCCACAGGCTCAGTGCCAGGGCCGCCAGGGTGAGGCCAAGGGCCCAGGGCAGCCGATCCCGGCGGTCCTCGGGGATGTCGGCGGAATCCACCAGGAGGAAGTCGCGGCTCACTTGCAGTCCCCGCAGGGAGGGCCGGGGGGTTTGCAGCAGGAGGGAGTCGCCCATGCGCAGTTCCACTTGACCCAGCCGGGAGCGCAGCAGCTCGCGGCTGCGGCGGATGGCCAACACCACGGCGTTGAACCTCTGGGCAAAGCGCATCTCCATCACGCTTTGGCCGATCAGGCTCGACTCGGGGGGGATCAGCGCTTCCACCAGGCAGAGCCCCTGGGGCTCACCAGAGGTTCCACTCCCCTTGAGGGGAACCTGCTCATCGGGCAGCTCCAGGCCCTCCTCCTCCCGCAGGGCCAACACCTGGGCTGGCGCGGCCCGCACCACCAGCACATCCCCCGCCTCGATGCGTCGATTGCTCAGGGGCAGGGAAAACCACTCGCCCTGGCGGATCAGGGCCAACACCCGCACGTCGAAACTGTGCTCCAGCAGGGTGCTCTCCAGACTTTCTCCCACCAGTGGAGAGCTGGCGCTCACTCGCAATTCGGTGAGATAGCCCTGGAGTCCGTAATCCTTTTCCAGGCTGGCCTCGGAGGGGGCGCCCTGGCGGCCGAGCACCCGCGGTGCCAGCCAGGCGATGAGGGCGACGCCTGGGGCGTAGACCCCGAGGGCCAGGGGGGTGAATTGCAACAGGCCAAAGCGCCCGTAGCCCATTTGCTCCGAGATGCCGCTGGCCACCAGGGTGCTTGAGGTGCCGAGCAAGGTGCCCACCCCCGCCAGCACGGTGAGGAAGGAGAGGGGCATGAGCAGTTGGGCTGGAGCGATCCCAAGGCGGCGGCTCCAGCGCTCCACCACAGGGATGAACATCGCCACCACGGCGGTGTTGCTGATCACGGCGCTCAAGGGGCCCACCACCAGGGCAAGCAACAGCACTTGCTGCCATGGCTTCTCCAGCTTCAACTGCCCCAACAGCCTCTCGATGGGCGCCAACCCCCCTGTGCGCACAAGAGCGGCGCTCAGGATGAACATTGCCGCCACGGTGAGGGTGGCGGGATTGGAGAAGCCTGCCAGTGCTTCCGCTGGAGTGAGCCATCCGGCCAGAACAGCCGCCAAAGCGAGCACCAGGGCGGCCCATTCCAGGGCGAGCCGCCGTTGTGCGGCAGCCACCAGTGCCGCCAGGACAAGAGCCAGGGCGAGGCAGATGGAAGGGGGAATGACAGGCATCGCTTGGCACCAGTTGAGCAAGTAACCCGATCGGTATTGTGGAGATTAGAGTAGTCTTGTTGGTCTCTTCGGTTCGCTCTCTCCATGGGTGGTCTTCCCCGGCTCCAGGCCCTGGTCCAGTCCCCCGGGGCTTGGCGCAAGCTCCCCTTCCTGGCGCTGGTGGCCCTCGGCTGGCTCCTCTCCCCCTTGTGCTGGTGGAACGACCTTCTCATCAACCTGCCCATCGCTTTTGGCTTCGCCAAAATCGTGAGCTTCCTGGAGCCCTCCTGGCTGCTGCCGGCCCTGGTGGCCGGCTACTGGCTGAGCAATGTGGCCGGTGTGCTTCTGATGCAAAACGGCGCCCTCGCTTTGCGGCCCGGCGATCACAAATCCCAGGGCCCCAAAGATCTTCTTTGGGGCCTTCTCACCAGCAGCCTCTACACCGCAGCCATCGTGGTGGCCGTGAAGTTGGGCTGGCTCGGCCAGCCGCAGTTTGAGGCGTTTCTCTCCGCGGGAGCGCCTCAAGACTTGGCGGGTTGAGCCTGGCGCAAGCCCCAGCCCAAAAACACCGCCATTGCCGCTGCCATCCAGGGATCGGAAGGGGAAAGCGAAGGCATCACTTGCTCCACCACCAACCTCAGGCCCACTGCCAACACGGTGAGATAGCCGGCGTTCGCCAGATTCGGGAACCGCTCCATCCAGCGCAGCAACCAGCCAGCCACTCCCCGCAACACCACGATGCCCGCTGTGCCGGCGAGCATCACCATCGGCAGATTGTCGGTGAGCGCAAGGGCCGCGCAGATGCTGTCCAGGGAGAAGGCCAGATTGGTGAGCGCGAGAAGGAGCACCATCCCGATCCCAGATGCTGCCGCGGCGGAGCCCTGGGTTGTTGGCCCACCGCTCGTCTGATCGACGTTCAGAGCCCCATCGCCTCCCTGCAGTTCCTCCCGGAAGTGGCGCAGAGCCAACCACATCAAGTAGCTGCCCCCAAGGATGCGCACCAGGGGCAGGTGCAGCACCAGCGAAGCGGCCCCCACGGCCCCCAGCCTCAAGAGGATGGCCGTGGCCAGGCCCCAGTTCAACAGGCGTCGCCGCTCCGCCTCGCTCGCCACTGGCTTCACCAGGGACGCCAGAGCCAGGGCGTTGTCTGCTGAGAGCACCGTTTCCAGCAACAGAAGGCTGGGTAGAAGGGCGGCTTCAGTCGACAAGAAGGGAAGGAGCATCGAAGGGAACCTGGAAGATGTAGAGCACCACAAAGGCGCCCAGGCAGAGGAGAACCAGCGTCGAGAGCAACACCCAGCGATCGGGGGGTTCGTAGTGGTCGTCTTCGATGTCGTTGCGGACTCCGAAGTAGTGCAGGGCAGCCAGGCCCAACATCAAGAGCCCCACGATCGAAAAGGCGAGCCCCAGCTTCCAGCCCACTCCGGGCGGCGCGGGCGCCAATGGAGGGCGCAACACACGAATGCGAACGATCAACACCCCAAACCCCAACAGGGCGATCCCACTGCGCATCCAGGCCAGGTAGGTGCGCTCATTGGCGAGATGGTCGCGGATGCGATTGGGATTGCGATGGGGTCGCAGGGGGGCAGGGCTGTCCTGCTCCCCTGCGGTGGCGGCAGGATGGGACGCAGGCTCAGGCCTTGGGGCGGCTTCAGTCAATGGGGGCGGATTCGGGCTGGCTATCGAGCTCCTCCTGGCTAAAGGAGGGAAGGGCACCCAGACTGGCCGATTCGCTCTCAAGGCCATAGGCGGGCAGGTTGAACGCATACCCCTTGGCGCCTTCAGCATCGTTCACCTCCAGCTCCTCACCGGGCAGCAGAGGCACCACGCGGGCAGGGGTAGCTCCCGTTTCCGGCTGGCGCCCCGGCCAGCTCACGGGCACGTTCGCCGGAACGAAGAGAGCCACGCTGGCGTAGTCGTCATCGGTTTCATGGCCAGATCCAAGCACCACAAAGGTGGCCGGCTGGTCGTCTCTCTGGCGCTTGGAACGCACGAACACTCCCAGGCTATGGGTGGTGTTGTTCACGATGGTGGGACGGTCGCTGGAATCGGCCAGGGCTGTCTCCAGCCGGCTCAAATCCGCCAAACGGCGAGCCTGCTGAACGGTGTAGATCCCCTGCTGCGATTGGAGGCTCCCCAGCTCTTTCTGGAACTCTTGAACCAGGGGGGACGCTTCCCCCGCTGGGGTGTCGGCATGGGCGGGGGACAGGGGCAGCAACAGGGTCACCAGAGCGGCCAGTCCGATCAGGAGGCGGGTGAGGAGCAGGCGCCAGGAGTGGAGGAAGCGGGTCAACATGGTGGGCGTGGGGGAGAAGGTTGGATGTTCACAGCGAGACGATCGTCATCAACACGGCAATGTCGCTGTGAGCAGGGAGGGGCCCGCGGTGTTCGCTCCAAACCGCACATTGGTGAGCCAATCCTCAAGCCTGAGGCGCTCATCGGGGCGAAGCCTCGGAGAGAGAGCGCCCAGCCAGGAACTCGCGAAGCTGATGGATCAGGGAGGTCACCATCACCCCCAAGCAAGCCAGGGCCACCACCGCCAGAGGCGGGTGAGCCAGAATGTGGCTGTCAACTAGCACGAGGGCCCCAATCCCCATCAGCAAAATGGGAGCCAAATCGCGTTGAAAGCGCCGAAGTGGTTCGGCCAGAGCTGCGGTTTGGGTGAGCCACCAGGCCAGAAGGCACCACACTCCCGTGAGCAGGGCAAACATTGCCAGGATCACCTGCAGGCGAAAGGAATCGCAGTTACCGAGCAGCGCCATGTACACGCTGATGTTGTCGCTGCCATTGGCGATGGTGAGGCCTGCCACGCCAAGGATGGCGGCCCCTAGTCCCTCAGAGAGGGAGGCCGCAGCCTGGTCCTTGGCTTCAGATGCATCCGCCGGGCCAGCCCACGTTTCGGCGAGTTGGGAGAGGCCCAGGCTGATGGGAAACAAGCCCAGCAAGCCAATCACGGCAGGCGGTAGGGCAAGACGACCAAGAAGAGAGAGCAGGCTCACCGCCACAAGCACGCTGATGCCAAGAAATTGGCCACACACCACCTGCCAGGGCTTGGGCGTGGTGGTGGAGGGATTGAAAAACACCATCAGGATGAACAAGTCATCGATGTTTGTGGCTGAAAATGCGGTTGTGGCCTCCATGACAGCCTGACCAAAGGCACTCATGCGAACAGCTTTCTTCGATTGTCGAACCCTATGGGAGGCGACCCGGAAGGATCAAATACTTTTCGTTGTGCATACGATCACATCCAGTGATGCTTGGACGTTGCTGGTGTGGCTGCTCCGTCCAAGTTCCTTAAGCTGCTTGGAGCGCGTGATCTCGACTTTGCCGTGACCATTGCCTCCACCTCCACGCCATCGCCGCCTCGTCTTGAGGAGCCTGACAGCCGTCGCATTCGCAATGCCCTCGATGGATTGCGGTTGTTTGTCGTTCTCCTCGTCGTTGCTCTGCTCAGCACGTTCGTCGTGGTGGTTCCCGTTGGCGAAAGGGGGGTGCTGATGCGCCTCGGGGCGGTGCAACCCCGGGTGTTGGGCGAAGGGGCCCATCTGATTCTTCCGGCGGTGGAGACGGTGCGCACCCTGAGCGTGCGTCTGCAATCCCATCTCCAACACAGTGAAGCTGCCACACGAGATCTGCAGGATGTGTCCATGGATTTGGCCGTGCGATGGCATCTCCCTCCAGAGCGCGTGCCCGCGGTGTATCAGCGTCTCGGAGACATTCAGGCGATCCTTCGTAATGTGTTGGAGCCGGCTGTCGAAGACAGCCTGAAAACCGTTGTGGCCACCTTGAACGCTGAAGAGTTGATCAGCCAGCGGGATGGCTTGCGGCACCGGTTGGAAACCTTGCTGGCCGAGCGACTGGCCCCCTTTGATCTATTGGTGGATGGCATTGACCTGGTGCAACTCGATTTCTCCCAGCGCTTTCGTGCCGCTGTGGAGGCCAAGCAGGTGGCGGAGCAGGATGCTCGTCGAGCGTCCTATGAGGCCATCACAGCTCAGCGTCAGGCCGCAGCTCGGGTTTATCGGGCCGAAGGAGAAGCCAAGGCGCAGGAATTGCTGCAGGCCACTCTCACACCTGAAGTGCTCCAGCACCAGGCGCTAGAGCGTTGGAATGGACACTTACCCTTGGTGATGGGCAATGACGCGACACCCATGGTTGACGTTAAATCGTTGCTCAAAGTCGATCGCTCTCGATAAGCACGCTGAGAGAACTTGTAAATGGTTTCTTTATTGTTTCCCAATACAGCCAGAATGCTGATCCAGCCGAGGCCGCTACCAGCCACACCCAACCATGAAGGCTGAAGCTCATGACGCCACCAAGAAAGCTGCTGATATTGCAGCCATAGGAGAGAAAACCGCCGTAGCCCATCAACAGACCTCCCATCGCCTGCTTCCACCACTTCCCAGGCTTGGATGAGGTGACCGCCGCCAGGGAGCGCACCCGTGACCACCGACCCGCCAGCCAGGCCCCGTAGATCACACCCAAATTGACCACCACGGCTCCATGCCCTAGCCATTGCTCTGGATCCGCGAGCAGCTTCAGGCGGGAAGGGGTCGCCCAAAATGTGCTTCCCCGAGGATCCCAACCAAGGCTTTTGGCACCGTGAGCCGCGCTCAGCCCCAAGCCCCAGAGCACTTTCCAGGGCTCCCCACTCACCCCGAAGAGCAGCAGTAGCAAGAGAGCCAACCCCAACACTGCAGTGGCTGTGGGAACCACCGGCCCAGGCTCCTTTGTTCGGGAGATGGAGGGCAACTCTCTCTGTTGAATCCCGCGCAGGGCCAAGGCGATGGCCATGCAGATCGCCAAGAGGCCAAGCTGGGCGAGCACCGCGAGGGCCACAGGAAACCTTTCAAGGAGAAGCACCGGTGGGAGAGACCAGGGGATCAGCCGCTCCCAGAACGGGCGGTGCAGGATGCCCAGGAACACCCCGGCCGTCAGGGCCAAGAGGGTGGCGAAAAACTCCCGATCCAGGTGGGCGGCCCCGGCGAGGGTGCCACTTGCACAGCGCCGTGCCAGCTGCATGCCCACCCCAAAGAGAAAAGCTCCCGCCACCAAGATCAGGCTCAAGGGGGCCTGACTGGTGTGCAGTCCCAGCCCAAGGGGCTCAGCCAGGGCGATGAGCAGAGCTGATCCCGGGATCAGGAGAGCGAGCAGGGCGGCCAGCGGAGCGAGGCCCTCCACCTCGCCATGGCGGAGCCACCGGCGGATGGGACCACTGAAGCCGATGCGCCCGCTCACGAGCAAGGCGCCGATGGCGCAGCCCAGAAGCCAAATCCATCCGAGGCTGCTTTGCTGTTGCCCCCAGAGGAGCGCCAGAGCCAACGCAAAGGCGATGGCACCCTGAGGCCTGGGGGTCATTTGCCTTTGGCTTTGCTCTTGGTTGCTGTGTCTTCACCACTGTCGCAGGCCACGCTTGGCCCCGACAGCAGAGTTTGGCTCGATAGAAGGCTCAACAGGAGAACGACGAGACGAATTGAACGATGCGCTGTCATGGCGACGTGTCATGGCGATTGAGTTGGACTGACTCCCGTCAGGGACTTGGGAGTTCGGAGACTTTGGTGGTCTCTGGTCCGGTTTGGATTGGATGATTGGTGGCGCTGTATTCCGTCCAGGAGCCTTCATAGATGCGCACGTTGGGATAGCCCAACACATGTTTGAGGATGGCATATTGCAAGCTGGCCTCCCGCCCTGTGCTGCAGGAGACAATCACTTGCTTGTCGGGGGTGACGCCGCGGCTTTCAAAGAGTTTGCGTAGCTCTGGGATGGGTTTGAGCTTATGGGGATTCTTCAGCGCTTCATCGGGATTGTTGGCTTCGGTCACTGATTGCCAGGTGATGTTGAGGGCTCCTGGAATATGGCCATTGCGGATGAAGGTTTGCTCCGTGCCCTCAAACAGGGCTTTCGGCCGGGGGTCGACGATCACCACGTTGGGCTTGCCAATCAACGGAAGCAGTTCCGACAGCTTGATGGCCAGGTTGGACTTGGAGGTGGGTTGGAAGCTGGCGGCTCTGAATGCTGGGAAGGCTTTGGTCACCGGTTGGCCAGCCGCCTTGTAGCCACTGAATCCCCCATCCACGATGGCCACCTTGGGGAGGCCACTCTTTTCCAGGATGTAGGCCACCAGGGAGGCGCCAAGCACATTGGTGCCATCGGAATACACCAACACCTTGTCGCGGTTGGTGATGCCGGCCTGGCTGAGCAGGTTGGCCAGATCGGCCGCGGACCAGATCTGGTAAGGGAGTTTGCCGTTGGGCCCCCGGAACGACTGCTCGGAAATATGGACGGCGTTGGGGAGATGGCCACTGACGTACTCCAAGCCAGGCACCGGGCGCACATCGAGCACCTTCCACTGGCTGCTCTGCGCCGCGGCTGCAGCCTCAGCTGGGCTGATGAACGACACCACTCCCGCGCGAACAGGCTGACTGAGGGCTGTCAGTGGCAGCACTGCGCCAATCATGATTCCCAGCATGGGGGAGAGGAGCGGGCTCCGCTTGGAGCGGCGAAGCGAAGACGCTGGATGGGCCATGGGACGAATCAGGGCAAAACCACGACAGGTTTTCTAGAAAACTCACCGATAGTCGGTGGTTGGGGCCCGTGTTTTCAACCACAGCAGCGAATGCCTCCGGCTACATCTCTGGCCATGCCCATCCAGATTCTTCGAGAGAAGTGGCCATGACTTGCGCACCCATGGCCATCCTCTGTCGGCACATCATGGGATCGTTTGAAACACTCGCCAGTGTAAAGACGGGTACGTGATGCTCATGATGATTGAGCCATGATTGATTTGTTCTCCAAAAGAGAGCGTCGCAAGGGCTCCTGAGGGATCGTCTGAACAGCGATCCCATTTTTTTGTCTGGGTGTTTTCTACCGTCACAAAAAAAGGGGGCAAAGCCCCCTGAGATATTGGTTGCTTGCTTCGTTCAAGCAGCTTAGACGAGTGCATTAATTGCGTAATCAATATAGTTGTTTGCAATCACCCCAGCATCCCCCTGGATGCCGTGATTGGCCTTGATATGGCTTAACGCTTCCACATACCATGAGGGTGAAAGTTCAAAGGCGCGGTTGATTTCATCTAGTCCAGCAATTAGGTAGTCATCCAGTGGGCCCGTGCCTCCCGCAACTAAGGAGTAGGTGATATGGCGCAAATAGTAACCAATGTCCCGTGCACATTTGGCTTTGCCTCTGGCGTCTGAGGCATAGTTTGGCCCCTGCAATTGGGTGGTGTAAGGAAATTTGTTATACACGGCTTGGGCGGCGCCATTCACCAGTTCATCGGCTTTCGCGGTGAGGGCCTTGGCTGCGGCCAGGGCATTGGCCGCCCGCTCATAGCGCCCAAAGGCAGCGTTCAGTTCGGTGTTGCTGAGATACCGGCCCTGGGAATCGGCGGCGGCAACGGCTTCGGTCAGTGGTGTTTTTGACATGGTTTGGTGATGGGTCAGCAGGGAAAGGAAGGGATGGCTTATGCGACAGCGGCTGCGGCTCGGTCAAAATAGGTTCCGATCTCGGTGGCCAAGGCTGTGCAGTCGCCTGGAGTGATGCCGTTCTTATCGAGAACGACGGCAAGGGCGGCCTCCTTGATTTTGCGCACGCCCTCAGCCACCGATGCTCCAGGGACTCCCAGGGCCAAGTAGGTTTCCCTCAGGCCATTGAGGCATCGATCTTCGAGAACGGAGGCATCCCCGAGGTAGATTGCATAGGTGACGTAGCGCAAGATGATATCCAGATCTCTAAGGCACGCCGCAATCCGACGATGGGTGTAGGCATTCCCCCCAGGGGCGATCAGAGCGGGTTGTTGCTCAAACAAATCTCTGGCGGCATTGGTCACCAGTTTGGAGGCATTGGATGTGATGCGGTTTACGGCATCCAATCGTTTGAAGCTGTCGGCAACAACGGCTGACAGGGCATCGATTTGCCCCGCATTGAGGAATTCGCCTCGGCTATCTGCCTGGGCGACAACCTTTGTGAAGACGTCGTAGGTCATGGCTTGAGGAGAGAAGTTTCTCGGCTTTCACCGAGGAGGAAGGAACACTGGAAGCCCCATCGCCTTGCTGGCGAATCCCTGGCTTCATCCCTGCAGTCTTGAGCAAACTACGAAAAGCCAACCGGGTTAGTTAACAAATGGTCATTGCAGGCTTTCTTTCTGGTAGTTCGGATGACACCAAGGTGGACTCTACCCTTCTTTTCTTGTGCTCTGGGCCCCCCATGTGCGAAGGCCTACCGGTGCAGCCAGCCGCCCAGAATGCCTGCAAAAACTGGATTCTCTTTTTCCGGTACGGGTTGATCCCCTGTGTTTTCGGCTACATGGCCAGGTCTCTATCTGTAGCCGGATTGACCGTGCTCAATCCGAAAGAGACCCTACCGTCAAAACCTGTTTTCCACCCTTGTTCGCTCTTTCCTCTCTAGCTGCCAATGTTTCATCCGCGCCATGCGTTCTGAGAATCTTTCCCCTGTTGTGGCGATTGTGGGAGCTGGATTCAGCGGAACCATGGTGGCGAGCCAGTTGCTGCGCATCGCCAAACGACCAATCAGCGTTGTTTTGATTGACCGTTCTGGAGTCTTTGGCCGGGGCTTGGCGTATGGCACCCAAGACCCTGGCCATCTTTTGAATGTGTCTGCAGGGGCCTTGAGCGCCTGGCCCGAGGATCCCAGCCATTTGTTGCGCTGGGTTGATCTCAATCGTTCTGCTTTGGCTGATCATGTGCCTGAGACAACCGATGCAGGTTCCTTCCTGCCTCGCCATGTCTATGGGTTGTATCTGCAGTCGATTCTGCAGGAGGCTGAGACGCAAGCGCCTCCACTGCAGACGTTAGAACGCATCACCGCTGAACTGGTCGATCTTGAACCCGTCAAAGCCTCCCATCCCCTCGCTTTGCCCTATGGGGGTGGTTACCGTCTCCTCTTTCAAGGCAGGGATCCCCTGCTTGCCCATCGGGTGGTGTTCGCTTGGGGGAACAGTCCCGCCCCGCCACCGATGCAGCGCTCCAGCCATGAGCGCCATGGATGGGCTCCCAATGCCACCAGCGACCTGGATCCCGACGCCCGGGTGCTGTTGCTTGGCACGGGCCTCACGATGGTGGACATGGTGACGTCGCTGGCGCGGCAGGGCCATAGCGGCCCCATCCTGGCCCTCTCCCGCCGAGGTCATCAGCCCCTCCCCCACCGCAGTGCTCCTCCGATCGGGGTCTGGCTGGACCCGCAAGTGGCGCCCACAACGGTTTTGGGCCTGTGGCGCCTCATCCGCCAACGGGTGACACAGGCCCAGGCGGAATCGGCGGATTGGCGACCTGTGATCGATGGTTTGCGGCCGATCACCCCGCAGCTGTGGTCGCGGCTCAACGGCAACGAGCGTCGACGTTTTCTTCGCCACGCCGCGGTGGTTTGGGACGCGCATCGTCATCGGATTTCCGCCGATCTCCACCAGCAATTGCAGCGGCTGCTCGCGAGCGGTCAACTCCAGTTTGTGGCCGGCCGCCTCCAGGATGTGCAGTCGGAGGGGGGGAGCCTGAGGGTAAAGCTGCGGCGCCGCGGCAGCCCTTCCCCAGAAGCCATCGTTGTGCAGCGGTTGATCCGCTGCACTGGCCTTCCCTTGCATGACGGTGCCGCTGCGCCACCGTTGCTGCGCCGTCTTCAGTCGCGTGGTCTGCTCTATATCGACCCCTTGGGCATGGGCTTGCAGGCCTCTTCGGCAGGGGCCTTATGCAATGCCGAAGGTGAGGTTGTGCCCTGGCTTTATACCCTGGGATCCCCCTTGCGCGGCCAACGTTGGGAGTCGATTGCTGTGCCCGAGTTACGGCAGCAGGCCCAGGATCTGGCCCTTGGCTTGCTCCGTTCCCTCCCTCCCCATCTTCAGAGTCTCTCCCCCCGCATCCCCGCCATCCCCCTTTCGCCCCAGGGCCTCCGCGGGTCCCCCCCCCAGCCGGTGCAGTTCCGCCAGCTGTTTGATTCCGAGACGTGCTCGTTCACCTATCTGCTGGGCGACCCGCTCACCGGCGATGCTGCCCTGGTGGATCCGGTTCTTGGCCAGCAAGATCGCGATCTTCAACTCTTGCAGGAGCTCAAGCTCAACCTGCGCTTCTGCTTGGAGACCCATCTTCACGCAGATCACATCACCGCAGCTGGTCAGCTGCGACGTCGCACCGGTTGTCTCCTGATCGTGCCAGCAGCCCCTGGCATTCGCAACGCCGATCAGCTGCTCCGGGGAGGCGAGCGCTTGCAGCTTGGTTCCCTCTGGATTGATGTCATCGCCACCCCGGGCCACACGCCTGAGCACGTGGCCTATCGGATCGGTGAGACCCATCTGTTGAGTGGCGACTCCTTGTTGATCAGGGGCTGCGGGCGCACAGATTTTCAAAATGGCGATCCAGGTGCTCTCTTTGATTCCCTACATCAGTTGTTAAAATTGCCAGATAGGATGGTTGTCTATCCTGGTCACGATACTCAAGGTCGTTGTCAAACCAGCATTCGTGAGGAGCGTGAATGTAACCCAAGGTTGGTGGGACGCAGCCGGGAGGACTTCATCCAGTTGATGAACAATCTTCGCTTGGCTCCCCCCAAACAGATTGCCAAGGCTTTACCAGCCAATCGCTATCTGGGCGATCTGATTCCGGCAGGCGAGCATCAACACGAGAGAGAGCTGCAGCTTCAAGAGATTAATGCTGCCGAGAAGATTGAAGCTGCAAATAAGGAGATCTTTAATGATTTCATCGGCATGTTTATCTGAGTGCACCATCTTTGTCCCTCTGGCCAGTGCTACGGCCACCCAGCATTGTGATTGGAACCACAGGTCTTGCTCTCCGGCACAGCATAAGCTCCATGAATTCTGGACCTGCGAGTATGACCGCAACCTGGGGCTTTGAGACCAAGCAAATTCATGCGGGCCAGGTTGCCGATCCCACAACGGGTGCCCGTGCATTGCCCCTCTATCAAACCACCTCCTACACGTTTACAGATACAAGCCACGCAGCGAATTTATTTGCACTGAAAGAGTTTGGCAATATCTACACCCGCATCATGAATCCCACCCAAGCTGCCGTTGAAGAGCGATTGGCAGCCCTGGAGGGTGGGGTGGCTGCTCTCTTGGTTGCCAGCGGCCAAGCCGCTGAAACTCTTGCCATTCTCAATGTCGCAGAGGCCGGTGATCACATCGTTTCTAGCCCTTCGCTCTATGGCGGCACATACAATCTTTTCCATGCCACATTGCCAAAATTCGGGATCTCTGTCTCGTTCGTGGAGAACCCCGATGATCCTGAATCCTGGCGGGCCGCAGTTCAACCCAACACCAAAGCTTTTTTTGGCGAATCCATCGCCAATCCAAAAAATGACATTCTCGATATCGAAGCGGTGGCCTCCATTGCCCACGCCATTGGTGTGCCCCTGATTGTGGATAACACGGTGGCGACGCCATATCTGATTCAACCGATTGAATGGGGTGCTGATGTGGTTGTGCATTCAGCTACCAAATACATCGGCGGCCACGGAACAGCCATTGGCGGTGTGATTGTAGATAGTGGTCGATTTGACTATGGAGCTTCGCCAGAGCGCTATCCAAGCTTCAATCAGCCTGATCCCAGCTACCACGGCATCGTCTATGCCCGTGACCTGGGGGCAGCTGGACCACTGGCCGCCAACCTGTCTTTCATTCTCAAAGCCCGAGTGCAGTTGCTCCGGGATTTGGGTGCCTCCGTCGCTCCATTCAATGCCTGGTTGATCGCCCTCGGGCTGGAAACCCTTTCCCTGCGCATTGAGCGTCATACGGCGAATGCCCTGGCCGTGGCCCGCTGGCTTCAAGCCCGGCCTGATGTGCTCTCCGTGAACTATGCGGGTTTAGAGAGCAGCCCTTGGTATCGTCATGCCCGCAAATACGCTCCGTTGGGCACCTCGGGCGTGTTGGCTTTTGAACTGGCGGGGGGAGTGGCGGCTGGGCAGGCCTTCGTGGAGGCTCTGCAACTGCACAGCCATGTGGCCAACATCGGCGATGTGCGCAGCTTGGTGATTCACCCAGCCTCCACCACCCATTCCCAGCTCAGTGCCCAGGAGCAGTTGGCCGCCGGGGTGACCCCGGGGTTGGTTCGGCTCTCTGTGGGGATCGAAGCGCTCGCCGACATCCTCGCTGATCTCGAGCTGGGCTTTGCGGCCATCGCCCCTTGAGCCACCGATGACCCCTGCACGCCCTCCCGCCAGTGGGGCCTGGCGGGAGGGCGACCCTCCTGGCGACCGCCGCTTTCTGCTGTTCGGCCCGCTGACGACGGAATCTGGCTTTTGCTTTTCCGAAATCCGCGTGGCCTACCAGTGTTGGGGCCGGCTGCTGCCCGACCGCTCCAATGCCCTCTACATCTGCCATGCCCTGACGGGGGATTCCCACGTCTGCGGACACTCCGGCCCAGGGCAGAGATCCCCAGGCTGGTGGGACTCCATCGTCGGCCCGGGCAAACCGATCGACACTCGCCGCTGGTTTGTCGTTTGCGCCAATGTGTTGGGCGGCTGTCAAGGCACCACGGGCCCGTCTTCCCTTGCCCCGGATGGGCGGCCCTGGGGAAGCCGTTTTCCCACGATCACCATCGCCGACATGGTGGCTGTGGAACGGCGGCTGAGTGAAGCCCTTGGAATTCGCCGATGGGCTTGCATGGTGGGGCCTTCTCTCGGGGGGATGCGGGTGCTGGAGTGGCTGGTGGCCCATCCCCAAGCTGTGGCTTCTGCCATCGTGATCGGGGCGGCCGCAGCGGTGGGAGCGGATCAGATCGGTTTCCATGACGCCCAGATCGCTGCGATCCGGGCCGATGGGGCTTTTTGTGGCGGGGATTACTACGATGCCGCCCCTGGCAAGGGGCCCCATCGTGGCTTGGGGGTGGCGCGCCGCATTGCCCATCTCACCTATCGCAGTGGTGCGGAGCTAGAGGAACGCTTTGGCCGAAGCCACCAGCACCCCGAGAATCCCTACAACTGGCGCCATGGCCAGATGGGCGGACGCTTTGCGATCACCTCCTATCTGGAGCATCAGGCCAACAAGCTTGTGCATCGTTTCGATGCCAACAGCTATATCGTGCTCACCACAGCGATGAGCCTGTTTGATCTTGGGCGCCATCGCGGTGGCGTCAGTCGAGCCCTGGAGTCGATTCGCCAACCCCTCACGGTTGTGGGCATGGACAGTGATCGGCTGTTCCCACTGGCCTATCAAGACACCATCGCCAGGGCTTGCCCGGGTGCGTCAGGGGTTGAGGTGATTCGCAGTTTGCACGGCCATGATGGGTTCCTTGTGGAGGTGGACCAGCTCAGTGCCATCTTCTCCACCACGTTCTCCGCTTCAGGCATGCTGCCAGCCTTCGTAAGAAGAACGGGCGGTGGTTGACGGACTCTTCAACCCGCCCCATTCAGTGTGTTCAAGGCGCCGCTGTCATGGAGAATGCGGAACCCCAGCCACATCAACACAAAGGGAAAAACCCTGCGGGCGTGACGACTTAAATGAATCGCCACTGCAGGGAGTCTTGTCAGACGGAATGAAAGTGTCAGCCAGGTCAACACAGCTCCGTAACACACCAGCATCGTGAGCAGGGCGGACCCAGTGCTGCTTGTAGCCATCAATGGGATGTAAATGGAGAGATTGTTACCGCCGTTAGAAACCGTAATTGCTGATACCTTGTAAGTGTGATGTTCCCGTAAGACGGTGGAAAGTTTCGGGCGTTTTGATGGATATCCCTGGCCCTGTGGTTCAGCCAATGGTGCATTGGAGAGCTCCCTTGTTGGCGGTGGCCTAAGCAACTCGATCAGGTTCACAACACCGATCAAAATCGGCATCAGACCCAGCCAGCCAATCCAGCTGAGAGGCACTGTTTCCGCCAACAAGCGACTGGCAAAGAAACTTGTCAAAATCAAAGCTGAAAAGCCAATGAGTTCTCCCACTACAACATGAACCGGCCGAAACTGCCGGTTGGTCTCGCTGAAAAATCCTGTCAGGTAAATGTTGTCATCAAAGGTCGTCGCCATGGCCACCGCCACCGCCGATTGCAGAGTTCCAATCACTGCCTCCATTCCATGCCCTGAACACGTGCCGCAAGCGCTTGGCTTGAAGCTATGCAGCCAGGCCTGCCCCATTCGTGGATCTAGGCACATGCTGGTGTAGCCCGAATTGCCATCCATCTGCCATTGGTCATCGCCAAGTGGTGTTGGATGGAGCTAGCAGCGTGTCGATGCGTGTTTGCCCAACCCAGGCGTCTGTTCTTCGCGCTGCTTGGTGGAGCTCTGGCGGTGCTTTGTCTGGGTTGGTTGGCCCAGGGCTTGCCGGTTGGCAGACGCTCCTGGGAAACCGTGGCTCTTTTTGTGCTCTTTGTGCTCACCTGTCTGCTGATTGATCGTCTTCTTCTTTGCGTGCGCCGACCCAGCGGACCAGTCCCTTTTGAGCAGAGGGAGGCCCGCAGGCTGGGCGAGCTGCGCATCGGAGTGCCTGAAGGATTGGTGCATCTCGAGGCGTTGCGTCGCCAACAACGCCTTGAGCGTCGTCTGGCGCCGATGGGAATCAGCATTGTCTGGCGTGACTACATCTCTGCTTCTGCCCTGCTACAGGCGCTCAATGCCGGCGAGATTGATTTCTGCGGCGGCGGTGGCACCCCGAGCATTTTTGCCCAAGCGGCCGATCTTCTTTTTGTGAGAGTGGCTCGTGACAAATACACCAACCCTGGTGGCGAAGCCATCCTGGTGGCCAGCGATTCGCCCATCCAATCTCTGGTCGACCTGCGTGGGACGCGCGTGGCGGTGGAAGAAGGTTCCACCGCCCACTATGTGCTGGTGCGGGCGCTGAACAAGGCCCGCTTGGAACCAGGGGCTGTTGAGATTGTTTTTCTCTCGAGATCGGAAGCTTTGCCCCGGTTGATCAGCGGCGAGGTGCAAGCCTGGTCGGTGTGGGTGCCCTATGCAGACTCTCCACGACGCAAGCAATATCCAGGCCGCTCCATTGCCAGCCTGCAGGATTTGTTTGACAATGATCCCAGTTTGCACCTGCCCACGCTCTATTACGCCTCCCTCGACCTGGTGCGTCATTTTCCGGCCATCCTCAAGGTGCTCTTGGAGGAAATCAATGAGGCTGGCGCTCAGGTGAACCAAGACAATTTGGCGGCCGTCGAACGGTTGCGCGATCAGCTGCAAGTGAGTGATGAATGGTTGGAACGCCTGCGCGATCTCTCCAATGAACGCTCCCTGGTGCCCCTTGATGCCCACTCCTTGAAGGGCTTACAGCAGCAGGCCGACACCCTCCGTGATCTGCGTCTGATTCCCCACAGGGTCAACGTTACGGACGGTACCTACAGCTTGATCATGCGCCAGAACTGGACTGCATGAATGAACTTGATCCATCCGTGGATGCGAGGAAAACTATGCTCGCCGTTAGCTTCTCTCAACAAACCCAAGCCAAGCATGAGCAAAATAATACCCACCCCAATCGGCGCACTGATCGTGCCGGCGACGATCAGTAGCAGTGAGGCCAGGTTGTTGGGTGGTTCATTCATTGGTGGCATGTTGTGCTTCGTATTGATTGATTGATCCTGGCTGCTCCTTTGGGTTCAGCCAGGTTGACGTTCATCTCTTCTAATCAGCGTTGAAGCTTCCACTCCAGCGGCTGGCCAAGGCTCTGCCCCGAGAAGAATTCTTGCCCCCATTGTTCATCATGTTGATTCCACACCCAGTGTGGATCCTGCAGTCGTCGTGCAAAGAGTCTCAGTTGCTCCACTGAAATCTCATAGCCCCTTTCGGCGGCAAGCTCCACAATCTCCTGGGGCGACTTGACCCCTTGCAGGAGTTTCTGGGCTTCGGCGCTGAAGCTTGCCCATGCAGTGAAAAGATAGAAATGATCTGAGGACATGCTAGTAAACTCAACTGACCTTAATACGGTACTGGTGATGATTTCTGCATTTCGTTGATTCCTTTACACGGCCATGCTTCTCGCAGCACAGATGGGTGTAGCCGAAGTTGATGCCGCTCGCATCTACCGGCAGAATGGCAGCTATGACACACCACGCTGATCGCCCCACCAAAATCTGTGCCTGTTGCGGACGTCCCTTCCAATGGCGCAAGAAATGGAAGAGCGTTTGGCAGGAGGTGCGCTATTGCTCAGAGCGCTGTCGTCGAGAGGCGCGTCGCTCTGCCAATCGCATGCCTTCTTGATGGTGGTGGCCTCTCGGCTGAGTGAAGCCAAGACCTGCCCCGCAGCGGCTGCATGAATGTCTTTGGCCAGTGTGTGGACACATTCACATGCCTTTTTTAGGCTGATGGTCCGTGCAACACGGCTTTCCATGGACCAGTCCACGTTCGTGCGCCCGCTTCTCCCCTCTCTGGGTTTGCTGGTGGGCGCGTTTGCTTCGTTGACGACGCCTGCCCTTGCCGATGGCTTTCCGGTGGTTGGTGGTGTGGGCTTTGATTGGCTGCACCCTGCCAGGGCGACCTGCCAAACGATCACACAGGCCGATGCGGCTGGGTTCCAGCGCTGCATCTTTGATGCGCAAGCCAATGCTTTTGGTCTTCGCTACCCGATGCACCGCTGTCAGGCCTCAGGCGGCCGTGAGTACCTCATCTATGCCTCAAAGGCCCAATGCAGCCAAGCCTTTCAGACCATGGAAGCGAACGCCCCTTGAGCGCGGGCTTTGGCTGGCCAACAGCATCCAGGCGTTCCATCCCGACGGTGCTACGGCAGACCATCTGCGTCCTGGCCAGCGTTTGAACCCGTCCCCGCTCGTCCCGGTGCCATGGCTCTCCTCCGTTTCCACCTCTCCATTCCCTCTTCGGATCTGGCGGCCACCGAGCGGTGGTATGCGGATGGGCTGGGCTGCGGGGTGGGACGACGCAGCGCTCAGGCGTTGATTCTCAACCTGGGCGAACACCAATTGGTGGCTCAGCACATTCCATTGGGGCAGGAGCCCCCCCAACGAGGCATCTATCCACGCCATTTCGGCCTGGTGTTCGACAGCCTTTCGGACTGGGACGTCTGGCGGGGGCGCGCCGTGCGGGCGGGGTTGCGCTTTGGAGTGGAGCCCAAACTCCGCTATGGAGGTGATGTGCTTGAGCATCACACCTTTTTTTTGATCGATCCTGATCACCACTGGTTGGAGTTCAAGCACTACGCCAATCAGGACGCGATCTTTGGCTGCCTTGATCGCCAAACCGTGGGCGATTTGGATGGGCGCGAGGCACCCTATGGTTGAGATGCGTCATCAGCTACAAAAGGTATTGGGCCTGTGGAGCTGAGCACCCTGGATCGATCCTTGCCTGCGTTGCTGGTGCCGGGCTGGCTCAATTCCGGTCCGGCCCACTGGCAGAGCCGCTGGCAGCTCCTGCGGCCCGAGCTTGGCCGAGTTGACTTTGGCGAGTGGCTCTATCCCAAAGTGCAGCTTTGGACGGCTGCTCTGCGTCAAGCCGTGCAGGCCTGCCCGCAGCCCCCCCTGTTGATCGCCCACAGCCTTGGCTGCCTGGCCGCAGCCAACCTGATGGCCCAGCCCATGCCACCATCGATTGCCGGCGCCATGCTCGTGGCACCTCCCGATCCCAGCCGGGCGGACACGCCACCCGAACTTGCCGACTTTGCTCCGCCGGCCCGTGCCCGCTTTGCCGTTCCCGGCTTGGTGGTGATCAGCAGCAATGATCCCTATGCCGAGGAGGCGTTCAGCCTGGATTTGGCCGATGCCTGGGGCCTGGAGGTGGTGCGGTTGGGAGCCTTCGGCCACATCAACGACTCCAGTGGCCTTGGCGATTGGCCCCAGGGGCTGGCGCTGTTCGACGGCTTGAGGGCACGAATCCGTTCTTGAAGGCTTGCTCCGATTTGCAGGCAGCCTGACCCTGTGCGCAACAGGCTGTCAGCATGGCCTTGTTGATCCGCAGGCGCACGGGAGCCCACACCCCGGTTGCCGCCGCCGCGGCAGGGGTGGCCCTGCTTGGGGCTGGTGCGCTGGCGTCGACGCTGCCTTGATTCGCCCGCTCGGCTACCAAGGGCTCAGCTGGCCATGGCATAAGCCTCCAATTTCTCATGCAGCTGCCTGGCGGCTGCGGCCTCGGCCGCATGGCTGCTCTCGATGGATTCGATGTAATCCGGCAGCACAAAGTCCAGTTGCTCGTGCACCGATCCCCACTGCATTGGATCGTTCACCCTCTGCCTCAGTATCTCCAGTCGCCTCACCAGCTGGGGCAGTGCGGTGCTCAGATTCCTGGTGGCCAGGGCAGCATAGATGTCCCACTCGATGACGCCAACCTCACTGAAAAAGTCCCGATCAGCGTGAGATTTCTCTTCCAGCTTTTGGCGCCAATCGGCAAAAGATGACGGATCGAAAGTGTTGCCAGCTTCACCGACATGGAGGAGACATTCTGTGGCCATGAGGTTGAGGACGGGGTAAAACACATTGGTCAGGTTCTTGGCAGAGCCCACCTCTTTGCCCTTCTGATACCACTTTTTCATCTCTTTCAGGGCCGCGTCCTTTGCTTTCGGATTTGCGGCGATCCTTTCCACCATTGCCAGGCGCTTCTGGGCCGATCCGCAGAGGTTGCAACGCTCCATCGAAGGGCCAAGGTCCTTGTTGAGTCGCTCCAGGGTTTTGGTGGTCTTGTCGATGGTGGTGCGGGCCCGCTCAACCTCTTGTTGAAACTGCACTTCGGCTTCCACCATTCGGGCTGGATCTGGGGCGGTCGCGCGGGCTCCAGCCAGCCTTTGATGGGCGGCCTCCACGTTGCGCCAGGCTTGCCGTGCCCGCAGATTGCACAACTTTTGGTAAGTCCCCAGGGCCGCACTGCCATCCTCTGTTTGCAGGGCCGTTTCACACCATTGCATGGCTTTATCCAGATCTTTTGCCTGCTCCCAGGCTCTCGCGAAGGCTTGCGCCACTTCGCCTGCCCCTCTCTTCTTCGCCCAGATTGGTGCAAACCGTGATTCAAGCTCCTGCAGCTGTGTCTGCAGCGCCTGACCATTTGCCTCTCGTGCACCCCGCCCTTGGCGGCTCGCAAATTTGGCTTTGTTGGTGAGTGATTCGAGCACCAACGTGAGTGCAGAAGCTGAAACCACACCCGCGTAAAGATCCGCATCCTGGCTCTGGATGCCCTGGGGATCGCTGGCCTCAGACTGCAACACCCAATCCGGGTCGCCGTAGCACTGATAGGCAGCCCAGGTGTTGTTATGGGGATTCGAACTCCAAACAGCCTTTCGTGCTGTGGCGATGGCATCGATGAACCGCTGACCATGCAGCAACTGGTCATAAAACGTTTCGGCAAAGATGGCTGCTCCTTTGTCATCCACAGCCCAGCCAGCGGCCACCACGCACCGCACGCCGTTGTGGATCAGCTGCTCAGCCACACTCGCCGCAAATTTGGCTCGGTTGTAGGGCTTTGCACTGGCGGCTAGGTGGCAGCAGTTCACAAAGACCAGCTCGGGCACCACCCGCATCATCCCGATTTCTTGCGGCCCCAGATAGAGACCATCGGAGAGCACCACACCGCGTGGATTGCCTGCTTCGGGCAGCATTCCATGGCCACTGATGTGCACGACGCGCCAGTCGCGGTCCATCAGTTTGTTGATGATCGTCATTGCACTCGGCTCGGTGCGATCATCGCCGTCCTTGCTGATCTCAGCCACCACCCGATCGTTGCCCAACTCGCGCTGCAAGAGATCGCGAACGGCACCAGCCTCTCTCCGTGCACCTGGCAACCTTGGAAAGCGGGAATCCGTGCAAAGCGGTTCCCCGATCACGAGCACGTCGTTGTCTCGGCTGGCATCTCGGGGCTGTTGACGGAACTCCTCCAACCGCAGCTTGCGGATCAGTTTCGTGCGGATCGCCCAGGGCTCGTGTCCAGTGTCAGGGGTGCGGCCACTCTCCGACTCGAGCATCTCCCATGGAATGGGTGCGCTTCCCCGATCGAGTTCCAGCACCACCGAGGAAGCGCCACCCAAGGCGGCCTCCAACTCGATCGGCACCAACAGCTTGAACAGGGTGCGGCCGATTTGGCCATCGTTGCACTCTGCGTTGCTGGCCTGATCCACCAACAGCTCCACCAAGCCCTGTTGGGCCATCTGGGCTCGCAACTCCGTTCGGGCCCTGCGCGTGTCCATGGTGTACTGAATCTCGCTGTGGCTGCTTGCCGTCGGTGCGGTGTTGCCCGTCAACGCACTGATGAAGTCGTAGCCATGCCCTCGGTAACCCATATCGAGCGGTCGACGCTCCCCGCCTTCCCCTTCGCTCACGATCGGATCAATGGCGAACATGCCCCCCTGGGAGCTCTCCATGGTCTTCAGTGCGCTGAGGGCCGTGCTTGCCCGATCGAGGTAGAGCTCCACCAAATGAAGGCTGCCCACCTTGGGCCACCGCTCCTGTTTGCAGAGCACCTCGTTGGCGGCATGCACTCCCCTGGCGATCATCTGCGCGGCCTGTCCGGCGTCGATCCCCGAACCACCGCTGCCAAGCAGGGTTGCCCATAGTTCAAAAGGAGTCTCTGCCCCGGCCGCTCCCTCCTTGCAGCGCTGGGCGAAGGCCAAGACCGCCATGCGCACCGAACTGGCCAGTTCCGTGGCGGAAAGCTTGCCCTCCTCCCCCAACCCCACAACGATGACGGATTCGGGCTGCGCCTTTTGGCGAGGGTTGGCTGTGTTGGTGTTGATGAACACTTGGTGGCTGCCGGGACGATCGGGATAACAGCCGATCTCCAGCGCCTCCTTCATGACCCCGCCGATCAGGCCATCCACCTCTGCTTCCGTGCCGGTGAGTCGGGAGGCGTTGTAGTGGCCGATCATCAGGGGGTGGCAGACGAAGGCCAGGTGGCCGTTGTGCACCGTGATGGGCAGGGGGCTCTGTTGCGGTGCGTGCTGCGAGCCGCTGGGATCTTCAAAGGGCAGTGTGTAGAGATCATCGTCGCTGCTCCGGGGCACGGTTGCGCGTCCTTCCCTGGAGGGGCGCCTGCGCCGCACCTGGCTTGGTGTTGCTGGCTCGCCAACTCCCCGACTGGTCGTTGTGTCTGTGAAGGGATGCAGCGCTTTGTGTTTGGTGTCGCCGGTTTCCAGGAGCTCTTTGAACCCGTGGAACGCCTCCTTGTACGCGGGCAGTTTGCCGTGGTCGCAGGCGATCTTCCAGGTGCGCACTCCTGGCAGCATGGCGCTGCGATAGGTGACGCGCCCATCACCTCTCCCTTGCGCTTCGCGATAAACCAGGCCATCGGCTCCAATGTCGTAGCCTTCTGTGGTGAACGGTGCCGAACCCACCACCATCACCACTTTGTCGCTCCACAAGGGCAAGTCGCGATCGCGCTGGCTCCGCATGTTCTCCCAGAAGTTCACTGCTCGGCCGAGCGCCTCCTCTTCAGGCACCCCCCAGCGGAACTCTTCCAACTGACGGGGATCATGGTGCCACCAACTCCAGGCCTTTGCCTGGTCCAAATCAGCTGCTGCCAGCTGTTGCCAGCCCGAACGTTGGCCCAAGGGGAGAGAGGGGTCGAGCAGTCCGGCTTGCAGTTGCAGAAAGCCCGGAAATTGCGCCATCAACGCTCGCGCTTTGTGGTCCTGAAAGGGCGCACCCACCGCGGTGAGCGTGTTGCCGAAGCTGTCATCGCCGGAGAGCACCTGCATCGGAGCCCACGACCCCTCATTGGGCGTGCCCAGCATCAAGAGCCGGGAGCCTTCCTTCGCCATCCATTGATTCCAGGTGTCCTGAGCCACGATCTGCATGGCGCGCGCCAACAGCCCCCCCATGGAATGGGCGAGGATCCGCACGGGCTGGCCGTTCCCCTCCCGTGCCTTCAGAGCAGCTTCGACGTCCCTGCCGAGTCGCTTGGCTTCTTCCTCCAGCGGTTTGCGCCAGTCGTAACTGAATGGAATCACCTCATGGCTTTCTGCCAGGAAGGTGATCAAGGCGTCGTAGGTCAGACCGATCGGGCCATCGGGTTCCACACGCCGATCGGCTGAGTCGGGATACTCCAATTGGGCCAAACCGTTGAACAGCCGCAAGCCGAGCCAGATCCGCTGGTCGTTCACCCGCAGGTGGCTGCCGAGGATGCCCGGTAGCACGAACACGGCGGGTTTCTGGGCCGCAGCTTGGCCTTTCTCCCCTGCGCGTCGTGCTCCCCGCATGCCCTCGCTGGATTCCCCGGCATAGGAGAGGGGACCGATCACGTTCCACACCGCTGGATCGGGTTTCGTCATGCCCGTGACGATCGCGTTCGCGGTGCTTGTGTTGCTGAAGTAGTTGAAATGGCTGGTGGCCCCACTGCGATCGAGCACGTAGGTGGCCCCTGCCGCTCGTGGCGCGCCGCCATACATCGAACGGGTCTGCACCACCAGGTCGTTGTCCGTCCAAAAAAAGGCATCCGCCATCAGGCCCTTGACCCAGGAGCCCACGTTGCTTCCCTGCAGATCGCCAGCGACCACGCGCAGTTCGCCAGGCACCACCTCTTCGGCGTCATGGAGCCAGCGGATCAGGGGGCTGTCCGGTGCCATGACGGCAAGGCCTGGCAAGGTGCTTGGGTCGGTGCGTTCCCGGGCGACGCCAGCGAGGAAGTCCACCAGCTCAGGCACCACCGGCACTCCCGCGAGATTGAGGGCCCAGCGCAGCACCGAAACGTAGGCATCCAGCCGTTGACTGGCCAGAAGGGTGCCCCGGGCTGGGCAGGCCACCCGAACGATGCGCTCCACCTTGATCGCATTGCTGTGCATCACTGCGATCAGCTCCTTGAGCAGCCCTTTCTGCCCTTGCCAATGTTCGCCGCTGAAGTGTCGCTCCGCTGCCCCGTCCAGCCCTGCCAAGTTGGCCGCTCGGGCCAGCACTTCCGCCACCAGACCACCGCGGGAATGGGTGATCAAGTGCAGCACGGTGCCTTTTGGGCAGGCGCGCGCCAGGGTGAGCGCGTTTTCGATCGGCGAGCGCCCGAGGGTGGCATGGTCGAGGGCATACACCCGGCCGTCGTAGTGCTGAAAGAGGCTCTCCACCAGGTCGGCGTGTTGGCCCCAGAGATTGGCGAAGCCGCTCTCAAAGGTGGTGGAAAAGGTGCCGTGCACGAAGACCAGCGAGGCGGCTCCCGGGGGTGCGGGGGGGAGCATCTCCAGGCTCTTCTGATCCTGCAAGGACGTGAAGGTTTCAGCGTGCAACTTGTAAACCCCCTCTGTGACCCTGCCGTCGAGACGGCGGGCCAGCATTTCGGCGGCCATCTCCTGGGCGTTTTCCTTGAGACCAAGGACATCGACCGCCTTCAAGACCACGTCGGCGAACAGGCCCCGTGTTCCGCCCTGAGTATCGATGGAGGCGTTCGCCAAACCCTGCCATTGCAGCTGGGGAGAGACCTCCACTTCCCGGGGCGCCATCTCCAGTTGGAACTCTCCTGTTGCGCTCCTGTGGAGACCCCTTGCCTTGGATGACTGGGCCATCAAGAGGTCCCGGGCGGAGTCGGGGTGAAGCACCAGGGATGGTCCGTTCTCGATGGTGAACACCACAACTTCCCGCCCCGGCTTGGCGAGGATGCGGTGGGTTTCGCCTCCAGCCCTGCGGCTTTCCACTCGCACGGAGTCCTTCACCTCCCAGTCCAGCGGCGAGACGGATCCCGACCCGACGCTTCGGGACCCCAGCCCACCCCTGCTGAGCCCTTCTTGGCGGACGCCAGGAATGATGAAGGTGATGGCGCTGTCGTCGGCTCGCGCGTCAGTCATGGCAGGGGGATCAAGAGAGCGGGTGGGAGTGGGCTCTCGCCCGGGGAAGCAAGGCTGTGCGGGGTGGCAAGGAGGCGTTCACGCCTTGTGAGCATCTTGGGCCCATGACGGTTCAACATTCCCTGTTGCTCCAGCCCATTAGGCAGGTTTTGTAACGACGCCTCCCGGCGGGCTTGGCACCTCTGCCACTTGATCAAATCCACCGCTGACCCGCAGTGCCTGCGCGATTCGTTGTTCACCTGCCACCAGGGGAGTGTGGTGGAAAATGGCTACACCACCAAGCCCTTCCTGGCGGCTGAGGCGCACCATCTGCACCAGGGTGTCGGCATCCAAATCCTGGCCATTGGCCCGCAAGGCCAGGCCCGCCACCACCTGCCGTCGCTTGCCCGCTGCCAGGGGGCGCAGGTTGCCTTCCAACACCTGCCGGTAGGCCGCCACGTTGGTTCGGTAAAGCTGAGGCAAGAGCAGATCCACACTGCCCTCCTGCAACCATGAGGCGCTGTCCTGCATTAGCTGGCTCTGTCCCGTCGGCAGCGGGCAGGGGGAGAGGCACCACAAGAGGGCGGGACGCACCCGGTGAATCCGTTCTCCCATCTGCCGCACCCATTGGTTGAGACCAGTGCGGCGGAAGTGGCTCCAGCTGGGGTCGTCATCCCTGGCTGCAGGGCTTTTGCCTGTGGCTTGCCGGTAGCGGGCCAAGGTGGGAGCGTCATGGCTGCCGGTGAGGGGCAGGGCGATGTGGTCATCCCCTTGCACCCCATCCACTCCGTAGCGCTCCACCACCTCCATCACCAACGCCCCCAGAAAGTCCTGCACATCCGGCTCCAGGGCGTTGAGCCAGCGCAGTCCCCCATGCTCCACCACCTGACCGCGGCGATCGCGAGCCGCCCACTCGGGCCGTGCCGCCAAGAGTGGCCGCGCTGCCCCCACCGGCTCTGCCGCAAAGCCATATTCCAGCCAGGGGATCACCGTGAGGCCCCGCTCCTTGCCCAGATCCACCGCCAGCTGCAGGGGATCCAGCCCGGATTGGGCATAGACCGGGTCTTGCCGGGGCAGCCCCAGACGCTCCATCACCGCGCTGGGCCAGGCCGTGAAACTCTGATTCCACACTGCGGGAAAAATCGTGTTCCAGCCCAGCTCCACCAGCTGATCCAGGGCTCTGGCCAGGGCTTCCCGCGATTGCCAGACCGCGCTGTGGGCGTGGCTGGCGATCCACACCCCCCGAAACTCCCGCAGCGGGGGGCTCTCCTCCCCTCCGGTTGCGGTGCTGATCTTCAGCCAGCCCGCCGCCACGAATCCCTGCATCACCCCTGTGTCCACCTGCCACCAATCGCTGCGGGGCTCTCCCCCCGGGCCGTCATAGGGCCCACCGCTCACGGTTGCCATCAGGCTGAGGCTGGTGCCTGACGGCAGGAGCGCCACACGCGGGGCGGTTGTGCTGGGCTGGCTGCGCAACGCCACTCCGGCGGGGGCGCTGACACGGGCGATGGGCATGGCTGGTGGGATCGGAGGGGTGAGAGCGCGACCACTCGGCCGCGCCCTTCCATAGCCTGGCCCTGGTTGTCCCCTTCGCATGCCTGCGGATCCCCTTTCCTCCCATGAGCCTCCCCTGCTGGAGGTGGGCCGGCTGGTGGCGGCCCAGGGGCTGCAAGGGGAGCTGCGGGTGTTGCCCCTGAGTGATTTCCCTGAACGGTTCACCGCCCCGGGCCCCCGCTGGTTGCAATCCCGCCAGGGGGCGATCCAACCGGTGGACCTGCGGGCTGGTCGCCTGTTGCCGGGCAAAACGCTCTATGTGGTTCGCCTGGCGGGGGTCGACAGCCGCACCGCAGCGGAAGCCCTGGTGGGCCAATCATTTCTGGTGAGTGCATCCGATCGACCGGCCCTGGCTCCAGGGGAATTCCATCTCCTTGATCTGGAGGGCCTTCAGGTGAGACTGCTGGCGGATGGCTCCTTGATTGGCACGGTGAAGGATCTTCTCCATGGCGGCAATGATCTGCTGGAGGTGGAGCTGAATGCGGACCAGCGGCGGGTGCTCATCCCCTTTGTGGATGCCATCGTGCCGGAAGTACACCTGGAGGAGGGTTGGATTGGGCTGACACCACCGCCCGGGCTGCTGGAGTTGTGAGGGTCCACCAGGCTCTGGCTCTGGCTCTGGCTCTGGCGGCAGATCAGATGGGGACGGTTTTCCGGCTCCCAACCAGCGCTCGGCAAATTGGAAGCATCAGAGATACTCTCTGACAAGAACAGAGGGGCAACTGCGGAAGGATGGGGGCTAGAAACGGGCGCAAGATCAGTTTTCTTGGCAATTTCCCCCCCCGCCAATGCGGCATCGCCACCTTCACGCGTGACATCCACCAGGCGGTCGCCCAGCAACGGCCTGAATGGAGCACTCCCGTGCTGAGCGTCACCGACCCTGGCTTTCGCTACGACTATCCAGACGTCGTTCGTTTTGAGCTGCCGGAGCGGAGTTTTGCAAGCTACCAGCGCGCTGCCGACTTCATCAATCTCTCCCACACGGATCTGCTCTGCATCCAGCACGAATTCGGGATCTACGGCGGGCCCGCCGGTAGCCATCTCTTGAATTTGATGCGGCGTCTTCGCTTGCCTGTGGTGACCACCCTTCACACCGTTTTAGAAGATCCCAGCAGTGAGCAGCGGCGGGTGATGGAAGAGTTGTTGCACCAGAGCGATGCCCTCGTCGTGATGACCCGGCGGGGTCAGGGCATTCTTCACAACACCTATCAAGTTGCCCCCGAAAAGATCCATGTCATTCCCCATGGCATTCCTGATCAACCCTTCGTTGACCCGAATTTTTATAAGGATCAATTTGGTGTCGCCGGCAGGCCAATGATGCTGACTTTTGGCTTGCTCTCGCCCGGTAAAGGAATTGAATATGGCATCGAGGCGCTTCCAGAAATTCTTGCTCGCCACCCCGATCTCGTCTATGTAATTCTCGGTGCTACCCATCCCAATCTGGTTCGGGCGGAAGGTGAAACATACCGTCTTTCTCTAGAGCGATTGGCCCAAAGTCTTGGAGTCGAAAATAATGTGATCTTTGTCAATCGCTATGTAGATGATCAGCAACTGATTGAATATATCGGTGCGGCGGATATTTATCTCACGCCCTATCTCAATCCCGCTCAGATCACCTCCGGCACCCTGGCCTATTGCTATGGCGCCGGCAAAGCGGTTGTGAGCACCCCGTACTGGCACGCCGAGGAGCTGTTGGCCGGGGAACGCGGGGTGCTGGTTCCCTTCCGAGATGGCTCCGCCATCGCTGCGGCCGTAACCGGGCTGCTCAGCGAACCCACGCGTCTGCATGCCATGCGCAAGCAGGCCTATCTGGCGGGCCGAGACATGGTGTGGAGCGCAGTGGGGGAGCGCTACGCCCAACTCTTTGAGCGCTTGTTGGAGGCGGGGGAAGGCCGGGCCCGCACCTTGCGGCCTGCCGCCACGCTCGCGGTGGAGGGGGCCGAGCTGCCCTTGTGGCGCTTCGAACATCTCGAGGCCATGGCCGATTCCACGGGTGTGTTTCAACATGCCGTCCACAGCGTCCCGGATTTCAACCACGGCTACTGCACCGACGACAACGCCCGCGCTTTGCTGTTCACCGCCCAGCTTGAGCATTTGGGGGAACCCCTGAACGGCTTGCGCAAGCTTCAATCGGCCGCTGCGGCTTTTTTGCACTACGCCTTCGTGGCTGAGACAGGCCGCTTTCGCAATTTCATGGGTTTTGATCGGCGCTGGCTGGAGAGCGTGGGCTCAGAAGACAGCCATGGCCGCGCCCTCTGGGCCCTCGGTGCCATCGTTGGCCGCACCGAGCAAACCAATCTCCGCAACTGGGCTGCCCGCTTGTTCGAGCAAGCCCTGCCCGTGCTGGAAGGGTTCACGTCGCCACGAGCCTGGGCGTTTGCTGTGCTCGGGCTGCATGAATATTTGCGGGTGCTCCATGGTGATTTGCTGGCAGACCGTTGGCGCCTGGATCTCTCCGAACGGTTGCTGGCGGCCTTCGCAACCCATGCCACCAGCGACTGGCCCTGGCTGGAGCCGATCGTGAGCTACGACAACGCCCGCCTTCCGCAAGCCCTCATCCTTAGCGGTCGCTGGTTGCAGCGCCAGGACATGTTGACGGTGGGACTTCAATCTCTCAGCTGGTTGCAGCAGGCCCAATCAGCCTCTGAAGGCCATTTCCGCCCTATCGGTTCGGATGGTTTCTGGTTGCAAGGCAGCCTTCCCCCCACCCACGATCAGCAGCCGCTGGAAGCCACCGCCAGCGTGGCGGCTTGCATTGAGGCGTTCCATGCCACGGGCGATGAGCATTGGCGTCAGGAGGCCATCCGTAGTTTTGAGTGGTTTTTGGGCCGCAATGACCTGCACCAACCTCTTTACGATGCCAGCAACGGAGGCTGTTTTGACGGGCTGCAACCCACCGGTGTGAATCGAAACCAGGGGGCTGAATCCACCCTTTCCTTCCTGATGGCCCTAGCCGACATGAAGTTGCTCACCAGCGAAGACGTCACCATCCACCCATGAGCGATCGCCCTGCGGCTTTGGCGGCAACCCTTCCCCTGGAGCGGCTCCCCCTCCATCTGGAGCCTGATCCCCGCAGGGTGTTGTTGCGCCCCTTCCTGCCCACCTTGGTCGTCAAGCCCACTGGCAGCCCCGGCAATGTGGAGCGCTTGGAGTGCTTGATGCAGCGCCTCTCCGCCCTCGATGCCTCCACGTGTGACCTGGAGCTGGAGCGGTTGAGGCAGCGCTTCGGCGTGCGGCACCGCACCCTGGAGAGGCTCGCCCAACAGCGCTGGCAGGATGTGCTTGCGCCACTTCAACCCCAGCATCCCCTGTCGGCCGAACAGCAGCTGCTCTTGGGGTACTACCTCACCCACGAATACTCACTGGAATCGGCAGCCCTCTTCAACCCTTCCCTGGTGCCCCATCCTGTGCAGGGCGGCCTGGCGCCCGGCAGTCTGCGGGTGGTGCTCAGCCTCCGGGCCACGGGAGAAGGCCATATCTCCTCGATTGAGTTCCGGGGCGGGGTGATCAGCGCCGATGGGCAGATGCAATTGGATGCCGTCTCACCCTTTGTCTTTCAAGGGGAGATCACCAGCCTCCATGGCAGCAATGATCATTACCAGGTGAGCTACAACCCGGAAAGCCTCCTCAGTGAAAGGGTGCTCTTTCCGGTGACAGCCCGGGAGAGCAACGGGCTGGAGGATGCACGCTTTGTCAGGCTGGAAGGGGAGGAGCCGCGCTACTTGGCCACAGCCACCGCCTACGACGGCCAGGGAATCCACAGTCAGCTGATTGAAACCACGGATTTCCGCCGCTTCGAGTTGCGCCCCCTTCAGGGCTCGGCCATCCGCAACAAGGGCCTGGCCTTTTTCCCCCGGCGCGTCAACGGTGGCTGGTTGATGCTCGGCCGCCAAGACAGCGAGAACATCCATCTCATGAGCAGTGATCAGCCCGATTGTTGGCATGATTCGCAGGTTTTGCTTCGGCCCCAGGAACCTTGGGAGTTCATCCAACTCGGCAACTGTGGGTCTCCTTTGGAAACGGAAGCCGGCTGGCTTGTGCTCACCCATGGTGTGGGCCCGGTGCGCGAGTACTGCATCGGTGCGGCCCTGCTCGACCTTCACGATCCTTCTCGGGTGATCGGGCGGCTCAGACAACCCCTGCTGCGGGCCGCCGATGATGAACGCGATGGTTACGTCCCCAATGTGGTCTACAGCTGTGGCGGGTTGATCCATGCCGATCACCTCTGGCTCCCCTATGCGGTCTCCGACCGGTCCACCAAGTTGGCACGCGTGGCCCTTGCCCCCCTTTTGGAGCTTCTGCAGCACTCCCCCCCGCGAGCGGAGGTGGTCTCTGCGGCTTGAGTTGGACAGATCAGATCAGCCGCCTGTCGAGCTTCGCCGAGCAGCCGATAGAGCAACTTTGGAGAGCTCTGCAGGAGCTTGATCCACTCCGAAAGGTAAGCCGCGTGGTTGCTCACATTGCTTCCAATCTCCAGCCGATCGCCGAGCAACACGGCACCGAGCTCCGCCACCAGTTCCTCTCTGGCATAGGCCATGCTGCCCATGGCTGCGCTGAGATCCCGCTTTAGCCTGGCGGGATGGCCTGTGCTGTGGAGAGCCTCATGGGCCCAGGTGGCATAGAAGGCTGCGGCGGAGTGAAAGGCGCAACGATCGGGCAACTGGATCCGGTCATCGAGGGGGTTGTAGTAAGCCCTGCTGCCCCCATGGTTCATGGGCACGGCCCAGGCCTGTAGCACGGCCTCCGCTTTGGCCAGTCTTTCCGGTTCCGCTCTTCTGGAGAGCTGAGCGGCTGCCTGACGTGCGCTGATCAGCTCTGCAAGGGCCGCCCCTTCCAGATCCCCGGCATTGAACAGGGGGAGGGGCACGTAACGCACGGAGGGTCGGTCGTGTCGATTCTCAGCGGGCCGCCCCTCGGCCGTGTTGGCTGTGGGCGAGGTGGCTTGTGCAGCGGGAGCAGCGCTCTGCTGCCTCACAAGGGGCCGCAAAACTGTGACAGCCTTGCTCCCCTTTTTCGGCAGAAGGCCATGGGCCCGTGCCTCGGCTGCTCCACACCAGTAGGGCAGTGAGGCGCCGCGTTGATGCATGCCGATTGTCAGCAGGATGGGGTTGGCTCCTTGGTAGGGCCTGCCTGACATCAGATTGACGTGATGGCCGCCGATGTTGCTGTCCCATTCCTTGCGCCAGGGGGCCGTTCCGCCCTCCATCAGGCCGATCAGGGAGGACACCAACTTGTCTTCACCGGCCGGAACGGCAGGCAAGGAATCGGTCGCCATGGCAGTAGGAGCGCAAGATCAAGGGAGAGCAAGGAAGGCCAATGGCCCGCCCGATCTCTTGCTCATTGCGTGCCACCCGCCGTCACCCCCCGAGGTGGCCCCAGTCGGTCACTGGCTCAATTCGCGCCTGAGATGGAAATAAAGGTGTTCCGGATCCTTGTATTGCCGAGGCATGCACGCGTGGAGAGTGGTGAGCCGGTGCCAGCAGACGCTCCGCTTGATTTGCTCCATCGTTTTTTCTTCTCTGATCAAGATCCGCATGGCCTTGCAATACATGGGATAGCCAGCTTGCAGCTCTCCGATGGTGAGGGTGGATGAGGGGGCCTGACCCATGGCACTGCATCGGAGACATCTCACAGCATGGACCGGCGCCTGGCGGGGGGGCTGCCCCCGTTTGGGGGCAATCTCAGGCTTGTGGCTTCAAAGTTGCACCATGCCGCAACGCATGCCTTTCAGCACAGCTTGGAGTCGATTGTTCACGCCAAGGGTCTGGAGCAGGCGTTTGCTGTAGGTGTGAGCTGTTTCTTCACTGACCATCAATTGCTTGGCAATGTCGCGATCGCTCAAGCCGCTGGCCAAAAGATCCAACACCTGATACTCCCTTGGCGTGAGCCGCGGACAACTCAGGTAGGGCAGCTGGCCTGTGCGCAAGGAAGGGCTGCGGTAAGAGTGACCGCCCATGACCGAGAGGACAGCGGCCTTCAACGGTTGCTGGTCCTCGACAAAGTCAGCCTCCGCTACCACAGCTTCAAGCCACGGGGCATCTACATATTCCGCAGGAATCACATCTCCAAGCGCCAGCAAGACACAGTGCAACTTTGGATGACGTTGCTTGGCAAGGCGAACCAACTCGAAGCCGTTTCCGGATTCAAGATAATCTGTACAAATCAGCAGTTCGTAGGGAGGCTCTGAATCAGCATCAAGATAGGCCAAACAGCTGACCTGATCCGTGACGGCACAGGTGATCGTATTGAGGTCTCCGAAACTTTGGCAGACAGCCCTGAGTAAGAATCGTCCTTTCATCGCCACGGCGATTCTTCCAGGTATTTCAACCGAAAGGAGTCCCTCCTCAGACGATCCTGCCTCTGGTGTCAGGAGGTAGGGAGTGAAATCCATTGAAAATTAGTCGTCGTAGACGAGGCAATGGATGTCGGATGGGTTGAGATCACAGAACACTTCCAAGGGAGAAGGAGCTTCGATAGCTTCGGGGTGACGCTGTTGAAAATCTTCTAACTCGCGAATTTGTTGGTCGATTTTTCGTGAGGTTGCTTCATCCCCTTTGATTTTTGCTGATTCCAGCGCCGAGCGGTAACTCTGAAGTTGATCAGCGATTGTGGCCATGGATCCCGTTGCTCCTGATACGCGCCCCACGACTCGGGGCCTGACACAGATCAAAATTTAGCGATCAGCAGGGCAGGGTTGCGTTATCGACCAGCCAGGTACATGTGCTCATCTCCCATGGGCCTGTGGGGTCCACGGTGGATTGCGAGGGATGGCAGGGCTGGATCGGCAGTCCGATCAGAAATTGCTGACTGATCTGCCCCCCTGTTCGGCGAACAGCGCCCCAAAACACCACAAACCATCCAACAAGGTGCCTTCAGGCATCAGGGAGCGCTGACACAGGGAGCGCAATCACTCCTTCGTCAGGGAAGATTGTGAAGTTTTTACAAAGCCGCTGATGGGTGCGCCTGGATTTGCGAAAGATGCCCTCTCACAACTGCGTCTCAGCCAGCTGCGGGAGCTGGCCCGGCGTTTAGGTGTTGGGCGCTACAGCGGCATGCTCCGGGACCAGCTGATCGCCTCCATCCAGGTTCGAGCGGCCAGAGTTGATGCCAACGCATCTGTTCCAGACTCTCCAGAGCCTGCCTCCCAGTCTTCTGAAGCTTTGGCGGTTTCAGTCGGTCCATCCGACGGACCGCCCCAGTCGGTGGATGGCCCCCCTGCTCCTTTTCAAGAGGAGGCCATCCCATTCCCTGCTGCCGTTGTGTCCAAGCCCACTTCGCTCCCAACGGAGCCGGTGTCATCCGTCTCGCTGCCGATGGAAGCAGCCTCCGAGCAGCCTGCACCCAGCCTCCCTGATGTCAGCCAAGTCGCTCCCACCTGGGTTGCTTTGCTGTCCCGTGATCCCCAGTGGGCCAGCGTTTGCTGGAGCATCAGCCCAGCTGACCGTGAACGTGCGCTCTCTGCCGGCGGCCAACAGCTTGCTCTCCGTCTCACCGATGTCACCGACCCATCAGACCTGAGCGGCCGGCCGCACATCCTGCAGGAGGTGATTGTGGATTCCGGCGCAAACGAGTGGCATCTACCCGTTCCCTTGGGAGGCAGGGACTACCGCGTTGAACTGGGCTACCGCAACCCCACGGGAGGCTGGTACTCGCTGGCGCGCTCAACGGTGGCCCGGATCGAAGCCGAAGCCGAGATTGCCATCGCCCCGTTTGCTCCCTTCAGCCTCATGGAGGAGGAAAGGGCAGCCATCCAGCCCAGCCCATGGCCTGCTCCTGGTCTGCACGAGCGGCTTTATCAACAGGCCAGTGCTGGACGTTTGCGGATCAGTCAGGGTTCAGAAGCGTTCCACGAGCAACACGATCGGTTGACCAGTGCGGCTGGCGGTCATCTTTCTGGCGTGGGTGGGGCCTGGGCGAGCGGTCGCGAAGCCTCGGGCGCAGGCATGCCATCGCGACAGCGGAGCTTTTGGCTGATCGCAGATGCGGAGCTGGTGGTGTATGGCGCCACTGATCCTGCTGCCACCCTCACGGTTGGCGATCAAGTGACGCCATTGTCCAAAGACGGCACATTCAGATTGCACACGGCGTTTCCCGATGGTGATCAGAATTACCCGATTCGAGCTCTTGCTGCTGATGGTGAACAGCGACGTTCGATCACCATTGATTTTCGCCGCAGCACTCCCCATGCCAGAGTGAACACAAAGGAAAGTGCAGTACCAGAATGGTTCTAAGCACCTCCCTTCTCAGTCAGCTCAACTCTTTTCCCTTAAAATGGTTGTGCAAACAGTGACGCACTCTCCATCGTCAAGTGAACATTGAGTGATGCACTCGAAATAGGCTTCGACGGGATCACCTCCCCCGTCGAAGCCTTTCATGTAAGCCAACTCCTGGCTGCCCTCATGGCTAAACGCATCGGATGAATGGCCGGCTGAGTTGAAACGCGTCATCGGAGCGGAGGGGGAAGTTGATAGATCCAACGTATCCGTGTTGAACTTCTGACACAAGCGAATTAAGCAGAGCTACCTAGCTTTTGGTTGCGAACTGTAAACTCTCTCATTTTTGAGCTTCCCCTGCCTCGGCACCCAGTCTCTGGATCGCAATCTGGAGTGACGGAGCGAGCGGTCTGTACTCCTTGATGGCAGGGCTCCAGACAAGGCCCGTCTGTAGCTCTGCCACTGAAGCAAACAAAAGATCTTGACCCTCCTGCAGCTGAAGGCTGTCGAAGGGCTCTTGGAGGGACGTCAGAAAGAAGTGGGCAACACGCTGGGGGTTCCTGTGCTCGAACCAGTAAGCGACCTCGCCTGCTTTCCAGCGGATTTCCTCGAATAATTCCCGCCTGAGAGCTTGTTCAGGGGATTCGCCCCTCTCTAGGTGGCCACCAAACAACCCCCAGCAGCCTGGCGCCACAATCCAATCCAGATCATCACGGAGTTGGAGGAGCCATTTTCCTTGTTGCTCCACCATGGCCAATGCCACTTCAAGCATCTCAGCTGAGCGGAATACTGCTCCCTGGGAGCCAGCCTTGGGTTGATGGGGGCAGGACCCTGCCCCCGGTGTTGTAGATCGGCTTGGACGAGCTCCTTGGCCTCACTCCTCCTCAGCAGAGCCAGCAGGCACCAAACGGATCTGCTTGCGACCGAGCTTGATTTCGAATTCATCTCCTGGATTGAGGTCGAGCAGGGCTGTATAGGCTTTGCCCACCAGCAGATTGCCGTTGCCCTGCACAGTGGCCACATAACTGAGTTTGCGCCCCGCTTTTCCCTTGCCAGCGCCGTGTTCAGCAAGGTTGACACCTTTCGCCTCAAGGAGTGCTTCATAGAAGGCGGTGAAGTTGAGACGCTCGGTGCCATCCTTCTTGGTGCTGACGTAGCCGCAGCTGCGCACCAGCTCAGATTTGGAGACATCACCCAGCTCCTTCACTTTGCTGAGAAGGTCTGCTCCAGTCAACATGATTCGTTCCCCATAGAACATTCGTAGTGTAACGAGTCGAGGGGTGCTTGGGCTACTGGATGACGCCCGAAAGTGCGGTAACTGACCCGCAAACGAGAGAGCAGCATGGCTGAGCTCAAAACAATTGGAGTCGCTCGCATCACCAAACTCCGCTTGTGGGAAGAGGTTTCGATGCGTTGCACCTTCCCCGCCATCACCCTGTTGGGCTGTTGGCACGACAAAGACAACAGTCTCCTCCCGACAGCATTCCTAATCTTTGGCAAAACCAGAGCATGCCAAGGCCTCAACTGGGCCAAAACCATTGTGATTCCCTCTTCCTCAGCTCCCAGAGAGGCTTTCTGCGAGGCTGCTCAGATGTGCTCAGTTGCTGGTAGCACCTGCCGGAAGCCACCGTGGCCCAGCACTTTTAAGGGGGTGTCAAAAAGGGAACTGAGAGCCCCATCTCGAAGCATTTCAGCGGCTGAACCATCCCCCACCACAGCTCCCCGCTTGAGCAGCACAACACGGTTGATTTCCGGCAGGATTTCCTCGATGCGATGGCTCACCAGGAGAAGGGTTGTGCCATTGCGGGCCAAGCTGCTAAGCCGATCGAGAAGTTGATGCCTGGCTTGGATGTCCAGACCATTCGTGGGTTCGTCCAGCACCAAAACTTCCGGGTTGTGCACCAAGGCGCGGGCGAGCAACAGCCGTCGCCGCTGGCCTTCGGAAAGGTCCTGAAAAAGTTGATCGGCTAGATCAGTCAATCCCATCTGCGCCATCAGATCTCTTGCCCTCTCGCGTTGTCGGGCCTCTGGTTGCTGGCTTCTCCCCAACCCAACGGAGCCGAACAAACCTGAGAGCACCACATCACGCGCTTGGACATCGCCGCGGTATGTGGTGGGTTGATCTTGGCCGAGCACCCCGATGCGCTTGCGCAGCTGCCAAAGATTGATGGTTTCTTGACCAAAGAGGCGCAGCCACGAACCCTCCCGCACCACGGGATAGAGCTCCCTCGAGAGGAGCTTGAGAAGGGAACTTTTCCCTGATCCATTGGGCCCCAGCACAACGGTGTGCTCGCCTTGGAAGAGTGACAGGGAGAGGGCGTGAAACACCTGGCGTGGGCCGAGCCAGGCTTCCACGTCGTTCATTTCAAGATAGGGAGTGCCTTTGGCCATTCCTTCACCAACGTCAGCCTGGCTGAGCCCACTCTGCTTGCCAAAAAGAAGCCCGCCGCTGGGCGCCGGCGGCGCATCCGCTAGCAAGGGTTGTTGGGCACTGGGATTGGTGATGCACGCTCCGCGGAGTCTCCTGGCACGAACAGCCGTCTTTTGCATCGCTCTTGGGAGCCTGCCTTGCCAGTGATGCACCGGCAATCAACACATCCGCCAATTGAGCGAATGGATGAATCCTATGGATGGTCGATCGATCGTCAGACGCTTGAGAGTTGCGATGGCGCGTCCAGGGATCCCCCCTCTGATGCGACTGCTCCCCAACATTTCCCGATCTCTCTCTTGTTGAGGCCGCTCATGGCTGAATGGTGGCGAGGGCCGCTCTGCCTTGCTCCATCACCACTGGTGGCAGGCTGATGAATCCCAGGCTCTCCGCCATGGCCTGGGCGGGCTCAGAAAGGGCGTAGCTGAACACCTTGTTGAGTGTGCCGTGCCGAGGTCCATTGCCTGTCTTGTAAAGAAGAATCCAGCTGAAGGTCACGATTGGATAGCCCACGGAAGGATTGGGATTGCTGCCGGTGAGGTCTGGCCCAAGATCGATGGAGCCCAGGGCTTCCCGCTCGCTCTGAGCCGTGGCTTGCACCACACGGCCCGCTGCATTGGTGAGGGCTGCGGCCTGCAGAGGAGGCTTGACGAAAGCTTGCTCTACGTAGCCCAGCGCCCCATCCACCTGATTGAGCTGGGCCGCGACGCCCTCATTTCCTTTGGCACTTGTGCCTACAGGCCATTTGACGCTTTTGCCCGCCCCGATCTGTTGTTTCCATGCGGGATCAATGGCTGACAGATGAGCGGTGAAGTTGGCGGTGGTGCCTGATCCATCTGAGCGCACCACCACCTTGATGGGCTTGGCGGCACAGCCCACCTGGCTGTAGTTATTGATCTTGCCTTGAAAGATGGCCACCAGTTGGGCTTGGCTGAGTTTCAGCTCGCAGCCCTTGTGCTGGTAAGCCACGGCAATGGCCCCCGCTGTCAATGGAATCTGCACAACTCCCTGCGGCACCTTGGCAATTTCTTCTGCCTTCATCGGCACGTCGCTGGCCGCAAAATCCACCGTTTTCGACACCAGCTGCCGCACGCCTGCCCCCGATCCCACAGATTGATAGTTCACCCGCAAGCCCTGGCTTGAGAGCTCTTGGAACCAGCGCTGGTAGATGGGGGCGGGGAAGGACGCCCCAGCTCCGTTGAGGGTGCTTGTGGGCCCGCAGCCTGCCAGCGAGAGAGAAAGGCCTGCGGCCATCGTGCCGGCCAGGATCTGTTGAAGGCGGCCGCGGCGACCGGAGGACGAGAAAGGCATGGGAGAGATGCATGCAGCTGGAACCTAGACAGAACGGGGAAGCTTTTTTGCAAAACACGTATTTTTTTTTAAAAACCATTTCTTTTCCATTGTTTTGACAGGCATCTGATCTGACAAATGAGATTTCAACAAACCTTTGCCAGCCCTATCACAAGCCATGGAAGTCAACCCATGGGAGCCTGGGGAGATAAGAAACGTGAAGAGTCTTTTTGGCGGTGGATTCGCTACAGATTGCCGGTCGCAGATGGGCCAGTGTTCAGCAATGAACAGTTCCACCCCCGGGTTTTCTTCAGAACCCACCCCTCCCGCCATCTCGGCACCTGCTTTGCCGCTGCGCTATGTCGAAGTGCAAGCAGCCCTGGCTGCGGTGACCCAGGAATCCCAGCAGCGGCGCCATCTCTCCGCCGAGGAGCTTGAGATGATCAACATTCGCAAGGAGTGGCTGACGCAAGCCCTAACCGACGAAGCCGTGCACTGATAGTTTATTTGTACTATGCTGGGGATTCCTGCCTTGTGCCGTCCTTGTTGTGCCCCTGGCCACTGTTCTGATCGACGGCAACAACTTTTACGCCTCCTGTGAGGCGGCGCTCGACCCCGCTGTTGTGGGCAGGCCCTTGGTGGTGCTCTCCAATAACGATGGTTGCATCGTCTCTCGCAGTGCGGAAGCCAGGGCTCTAGGCATTCCTATGGGGGCGCCCTTGTTTCAGGTGCAACGCCAGCTGGAGCGCCATGGCGTGATCGTGCGCAGTTCCAACTACGGCCTCTATGGCGATATGAGCCAGCGGCTGATGGCCACCCTTGAGGCCTGGGTGGAAGAGCTGGAGATTTATTCCATTGATGAGGCGTTTGGTTTGTTGCACCGGCCCCTCGGCCGCGATGGAGCCAGTGCCGATCTCACCGCCTGGGGGCTGGCCCTGCGTCAGGCCGTGCGTCAGCAGCTGGGGCTGCCTGTGGCTGTTGGCATTGCCCCCACCAAAGTGCTCGCCAAGGTGGCCAATCGTCTGGCGAAACACGCTGTTTCCCTGCGTCAGCAAGCTGTTTTTGATTTGGGTGCCGCCGCTGATCCCGATTCCTGGCTGGAAACCATCGCCATCGAAGAGGTGTGGGGCATCGGCCGCCGTCTCTCCCGCTGGTGTCGCCTGCGGGGCATCAGCACGGCTCGTCAACTGCGCGACATGCCTTCAGCAGAATTGCGGCGCCGTTGCGGTGTGGTGGGCCTGCGCCTCCAGCGAGAATTGCAGGGGCATTCCTGCCTGCCCTTGGTGGCTCTGCCACCCGCCAAGAAGGAAACCTGCGTCAGTCGCAGCTTCAGCACACCCATCACCACGGTTGGCGAGCTGCGCCAGGCTGTGGCCACTTACCTCAGTCGCGGGGCAGAAAAATTGCGCCGCCAGCGGCAATGTGCCAGTGCCATCACGGTGTTTGTGCGCAGCAGCCCCTTTTCTGGCTCCGCCTTCTACAGCAACGCAGCCACCGTTGCCCTTCCTGTGGCGAGTGACGACACCGCCGTGCTTCTGGCCGCTGCCCTCCCCCTGGCAGAGCGGCTCTTTCGGCCTTATCACCCTCTGCAGAAAGCGGGTGTGCTCCTCCAGTCCCTCCAGCCGGCTCATCAGCTGCAGCACCACCTGTTCACGCCCATGACACCTTCCCATCAGGAGCGGCGCCAGGCCCTGCTCGCCACCATTGATGCCCTCAATGCCCGCTATGGTCGCGGCACCGTCCAGTGGGCCGCCTGTGGTCTGCACGCCAGCTGGGCCATGCGTCGCTCACGCCTTTCGCGTTCGGCCACCACCCGGCTGAGGGATGTGCCTTTTGTATGGGCCTAGTTTCTGCTGCTATTCAACAACGTGGCGATCTGATTGCGGCCATTGCTTTTGGCCAGATGGAGAGCCTGTTCAGCTCGCAGGAGAAGATCGCTAAAGGTTTTGTCCTCCGAACCGAGGCTGGTGAGCCCACCGCTGATGTGCAAGTGCACATCGGAATGGCTGTGCACACCTGGCATGGTGCTGACGGCGTGGCGAAGGGTCTCAGCGGTTTGCAGGGCTTGCTCAGGGGGGGTATCCACCAGCAGCAGGGCGAATTCCCCATCACCGAGGCGACCAGCAAAATCTTCCTCCCGCAGGAATTGCCGAGTCATTTTGCATAAATCTGCCATCACCTCATCGCCGGCATGATGCCCCCAACGGCTATTGATGGCACGGAAATTATCAATATCAAAGAGCAGCAGAGACAGGTCTCGTCTTTCTATCCTTGCCCGGTGACATTCCTGTTCAGCGATGCGTAAAAACTCTTGGCGAATGGGCAGATCAGTGATCGGACAGAGAAATCTCTGGCGCCGCAGGTCAAGCTCGCGCATCACAAGCTGCGAGAGCAATTCCAACTGACGAATTTGAGCGCCAGTCGGCTCCATTGGCTGGCAGTCAATTACACACAATGTGCCCAGGTTGTGACCACTGCTACTTCGCAGCGGCGCTCCGGCATAGAAGCGGATTTGGGGCTCGGAGGTGACAAGGGGATTGCTGCAAAAGCGTTCATCTTTCAGGGCATTGGGCACCACCAGCACAGAGCTGCCCATGATGGCGTGGGCACAGAAGGCGACACCCCTGGGGGTTGCCCGGATGTTGAGACCCTTCTCGGCAAGAAACCATTGACGATTGGCTGTCACCAATGAAATGGCAGCCATCGGCACGTCAAAGATGAGCCGGGCCAGTTCCACCAGTCGATCCAGGTGGATGTCGCTGCGGTTGCCGAGCAGGCCAAACCGCTCAAGATCCCGCAAGCGCTCTTCCTCATCACTCGGGATGGGGAAGGGCTCCGAGGGGGAGGGCGAGGCAGGGCTGGTCATGGGGCCCCTGTACAACGCTTTACCCTAAGCGGGAGGGGTGGTGATAACTCCCAGCCCGAATGATGCTGCAGGCCACGGCATCAGGGGGTTCGGACGATCTCCACAAGTTCCGAGCGGCGGTGTTGATCCAGGTCCTCGAGGTGGCGGCGCTCGGCGTAGTACTCCGCTTGCAGGCGCAGGGCATCTCGATTGAGCTCATCAAAGAGACCTTGCAGCCTCGCCTCCATGTCCTCCCCAGCGGTGGTGGGGGTGGCAGCGGCGGTCTCGCTCTCCAAGAGCCTTGCCAGGCATTGCTCCAGGGTGCACAGTCGCTGGCTTTGCCAGGTGTCGAGCAGATGGCGGCAGCGCTTCTCAACGGCCAGTCGGGCTCGGCTGGCAATGGCGCCGCGCAGATGCAGCAGGGGTTGATGGAAGGACTGCCGCTTCAGCTCGTTGGGCTCCAACAGGGACATGAAACGGTCCAAGGACGCGGACTCCTCCATGGCCAGCCGATTGGTGAGCAGTTGGAGGAGGGGCAGATCCCCAAGGTCATGGCCAGGATCACTGCCGCGACTGATGGCTTCCAGGCGGGGCGCCCCGAGATGCCCCTCTTCGAGCTCGGAAATCGCAGCCCAGAGCTGACGATGGTGCTGCAGGCAGAAATCCTCCTGCTCCCAACTCCGCAGGTGCTGACGGATCTCTCCGCGAAGTTGGGGACAGTGCAGGTAAAGCTGAAGAATTTCCCCCTCCGCCCGCTCCTGGATCCCCACCGCCGCTGGGGTCTCCCAGCGGCTGGCGCGCCCATGCCAGCGCTGGCCTTTCACCTGTTGCCGCAGATCGTTTTCCAGCTGGAGGGTGAGTCGCGCCTGGCCTCCTGAGAGACGTTCAGCCACCTTCTGCAGGTAGCGGCTGCGCACCGCGCTCTGGGGCAGTTTGCCGAGCAGCGCCACCAGGGCCGACACGGCCTGTTGAAACTGATCGTTGCGGGAAAGATCACGATCCTCCAAGACCTGATCAATCTGCCAATCCAGCCAGAGGGGCGCCGTTTCCAACAACGCTCGGTAGTTCCCCACCCCATGGGCCCGCAGGAACTCATCGGCATCTTTCCCCGCAGGCAGTTGCAGCACCCGTAAATCCACCTGCCCTTGGAGCGCGAGGTGTTCCACCTCGCCAATGGCCCGTTCGGCTGCACGGACGCCCGCCCGGTCGGCATCGAAGTTGAGCACGAGCCGTTTGCTGTCGCAGCAGCGGCACAGCTGGGTGATTTGTTGGCGGCTCAAGGCCGTGCCCAAAGCGGCCACCGCATGGGTGACACCAGCGGCATGGAGGGCGATGGCGTCGAAATAGCCCTCCACCACCACCGCAAGATCGGCCCGGCGGATGGGATCGGCGGCGCGATCCAGGGCGAAGAGGTGGTGCCCCTTGGCAAACACCTCGGTTTCAGGGGAGTTCAGGTATTTGGGCTCGGCCCCGTCCAGGGAGCGCCCGCCGAAGCCGATCACCCGCCCCTGCCGGTCGCGGATGGGCACCATCACCCGATGGCGAAAGCGGTCGTAAAAACCCCCACCCCCTTTGCGGGGCACCACCAGGCCCGCCGCCTCCAACACCTCGGGGCCAAAGCCCTCCACTGTGGAGAGGTGGGCGAGCAGACCGTCCCAACGTTCGGGGGCGTAGCCCAGCTGGAAATCGGCGAGGGTGGTTTCGCTGAGGCCCCGTGTGTCCTTCAAATAGCGCAGGGCTTCTCCCCCCTCGGGGCTGCGGAGTTGGGCCTGGTACCAGCCCGCCGCCAGGCTGAGCACACGGTGCAGGAGGTCGCGGCGGGAGAGTTGCTGACGCAGCCTTTCTTGCTGGGGGCCTTCGAGGGTCTCCACCGGCAGCTGGTAGCGGCGCGCCAGATCGAGCACGACATCGCTGAAGGTGGCGCGCTGGAACTCCATCAAAAACTTGATGGCATTTCCCCCGGCCCCACAAGAAAAGCAGTAGTAGATCTGCTTGGCTGGCGACACCGTCATCGAAGGGGAGGTGTCGTCGTGGAAGGGGCAGATGCCAACGAATTCTCGACCCTTCTTCTTCAACACCACGTGCTCGCCCACCACATCCACGATGTCGGCGCGCTCCTTGACGGCTTCGATCGTGCGCGGGTGCAGGCGGGGGAGAGCCAAGCGCAAGACTGCCAAAGACGCCCTCCATTGTGAGGGGTGGGTCCAGGGCGGAGCCCTGGCTCATCCTGCGGAGCGGCTGCTGTTCCGCAGGGGCAGGGGATAGGTGAGCCACTCCTGTTCGCCTTCTGGGGCCAGGCCTGCGGGCCGGGCCAGCCGCCAGCTTTCCCCTCGCGCTCCCCGCTCCAGGAAGATTTCAAAAGGAGCATTCACCCGGAAGGGATCCCTGCCGAGGCGCCAATCAAAACGACCGGCGATGCGCAAACCACTGGCTTGCCCGATGGTCACCGGCTCTTGCTCCTCCACCCGCACCCGGCTCACCAGAGGCGCCCCCACGCTCTCCAAGCTGAGTGCTTGGGCCACATCCGCCTGGGTGAGCTGGATTTGCAGGGCCAGGGCGTTCAGCAAGGTGCCTTGGGGTGGGCCGTTGGGGGAGACGCAGCCGGCCAAGCCAAAACCGAGAAGGCCCACGAGGACGACGGACCAGAGGTGCTGGATTCCCCTTCGTCTCCACCTTTCTCCCCATCGCAGCAGGGTTGTGGTGGATTCTCTGACGCAGCGTTCGAGCACGATGGCAGAGCTCACTGGCTAGACGCTAGCGATCCCTGCCCCTTGGCAAGCAGGGCACCATGGGGGCGGTTTCAAGGGATCCATGATCGGTTGGTTGCAGGGCGAACTTGTGGATCCCTGGGAGCAGGCCACCCGCTGGGGCTTGCTTCTCAACTGCCATGGCGTGGGTTACGAGGTGCAAGTGAGCCAGAGGCACTGGGCCCGCCTGCCCGAAGCGGGACAACGGCTGACGTTGCATGTGCACCACATCATTCGTGACGATGCCTGGAATCTGTTTGGTTTTGAGAGCCGCCAGGAGAGGGATCTGTTTCGGGAATTGGTGGCTGTCAATGGTGTGGGCCCCCAGATGGGTTTGGCCCTACTCGGCACGATGGGAGCCGAGGCGCTGGTGAAGGCCATCATCGAAGGAGATGGGCGGTTGCTCACCCAGGCGCCAGGGGTGGGCAAACGCACGGCGGAGCGACTGTGCTTGGAGTTGAGGCAAAAACTGCTTGAGCGCTTTGCTTCCCTTGCATCGGGCCTGGCGGTGGCCGCTCATGGGGACGGCGAAGGGGCGCCTGGCTCAGGGGAAGCGGCCCCCCATGGCGATGAGGTTCAGCGCACATTGAGTGCCATGGGCTACGACAGGCTGGAGATCCTCGCTGCCCTCAGGGCGGTGGCGGCCAAGGGTCTGGATCCCACGGCCGATCCAGAACAGTGGCTTGGCGATTGTTTGCGCTGGCTGTCCCGCGCGGCCGCCTGAGCGAGGCCTGACGGCCGCAGGGTAAAGTTGATCATTGATTGCAAAAAGCTGGCGCAGATCATGCCGCTACCCACGATCCGCAAACAGGAGCTCATCAATACCCATCAGCAACACGGTACCGATACCGGATCTGTGGAAGTGCAAGTGGCCATCCTCAGTGATCGGATCAGCCAACTCAGCAGCCATCTGCAGAAAAACATCCACGACTTCTCCTCACGCCAGGGGTTGTTGAAAATGATTGGACGCCGCAAGCGTCTTCTCGGCTATCTCCGCCATCAGAGCGAAGAGCGCTACGCCGCGTTGATTGAAAAGCTCGGCATCCGCGGTTGATCTGCGATGGCGCCTGATCGCCAACGTCGTGCCTCCAGCAAAGGGAAGCAGGCTCGCCCCACCCCGGCCCAGGCTGGCAGGGGCATGGGTTCTGCTTCCGGTCGCTCGAACTCCATGGCGAGCGCACGCACCAGCCAAGTGATTCCAGAGGCTGTCGCCAATCGTATGGCCCGACGGATCGCCATCGCAACAGGCCTACCCACGCTCCTGGGCATGGGGGTGTTCATTGCCAGCTATGTGTTGGTCAGTCGCCACATTCTCGACATCCCTCCCTCAGCCACTCTGTTGGCTTCAGGTGGTTGTTTTCTGCTAGGGCTGATTGGTCTGAGTTATGGAGTGCTCTCAGCCAGCTGGGAAGATGCTCCCGGCAGTATTTTTGGTGCTGAGCAGATCCCCCTCAATCTGAGCAGGGTCAAGATCTCGCTGAAAGCCTTGCGCGAGGGCCCCACCACTTCTGGCAAGGGGCCCGGTTAATTCAGTTGTGCTGAAGGCGTCAGCAAGCTCGCTCGAAATTGAGCGGATTCAAGAGTGAGCATGGCCGACGTGGCATCACTCACGCAGAACTGGTGGCCCAAGCGGACGTAGCGGCTGGATCCAGCCGCCAACAGTTTCGCGATCACGGGCACCCGTTGGACACCGAGCTCCTGATCAGGCTTGTGGCGCTGGAGACATTCCCTGAGCCGGTGTTGAATCGTGATGTCGCCGGCCTGCTCCACTGGCAATTCCACCATCAGGAAGCGCAAGTCTTCGATGCTGCAGCAATCGTCAACGATCACCTGCACACGATCATCGCGCCGATCCACCGAGGCCCAAATCATCAACCTGGCATCCACCATCAGGTGGTCGGCCAAGCGGCCGTAGCTCTTTGGAAAGACCACGGCTTCACAACTGCCAGTGAGGTCCTCAAGCTGCAACACGGCCATGCGATCGCCTTTGCGGGTGGTGACCTGTCGACACTCCGCCACCATCGCCAGCAGACTGATCTTTGCACGATCGGCTTGCTCCTCCAAGCTGGCCAAACCGATGGGGGCTAACAGCCGGAGTGCTCCACTCCACTGCTTGAGTGGATGATCGGAGAGGTAGAACCCCACCACTTCTTTTTCCAGGCGAAGTTTGTCGTTGGGCGCATACTCCGCCACCGGCGCTGCCTTCGGGGCCAGGATGGCTTCCACCGCTGAGTTGGCTCCTTCCGTGTTGGCGTCACCCAAGAGATCCCACAAATTTCCCTGGCCACTGGCCCGATCCCGAGCCCTGGCGCTGGCCCAATCCAGAACCAGGTCAAGGTCGGCCATCAATTGAGCCCGATTCGCGTCTGGATCCAGACCATCGAGAGCACCGGAGTGGATCAAGGCTTCCAGGCCGCGGCGATTCAATTGTTGGGGAGGGATGCGATCGCAGAGGTCGGCCAGGGAGGTGAAGGGGCCCCCCTTGCGCCTGCTGTCGATCAACAGCCTGATGGCTCCCTCGCCAAGGTTGCGGATGGCAGAGAGTCCAAAAAGAATACGCTGTTCCACTGGCGTGAAATCCACGTCAGATGCATTCACATCAGGGGGTAAAACCTGAATGCCCATTGCATTGCAATTGGAGATATAGCGTTGTACTTTGTCGCTATCACCAGCATTGACAGTGAGCAGGGCAGCCATGTAGGCCACTGGATAGTGAGCCTTGAGATAGGCCGTTTGATAGGTGACGGCTCCGTAGGCTGTGGAGTGGCTCTTGTTGAAGCAATATTCGGCAAACAACACCATCTGTTCAAAGAGACTGGTGGCCACGCTGGTTGCCACACCAAGTTTTTCGGCACCTTTAACAAAGATATCCTGATGTTTTTCCATCTCAGATTTCTTTTTCTTGCCCATGGCTCGCCTGAGTAGATCAGCCTCTCCCAGGGAGTAACCGGCAAGATCCTGGGCGATTTTCATGATCTGTTCTTGATAGACCATGATCCCGTAGGTTTCCTTGAGGATCGGCTCCAACTTGGGATGGGCAACATCCATGACCTCTCTGCCATGCTTGCGATTGATGAATTTAGGAATCAATCCGGCATCGAGAGGTCCTGGCCTGTAGAGGGCAAGAATCGAGGAAATATCCTCAAGTGAGGAGGGTTTCAGATCTTTGACAATCTGACGCATGCCGCTGGATTCGAGTTGGAAGATGCCTTCCAAATCGCCACGGGCTAACAATTGGAAGGTGGCTGGATCAGCTTCGGGAAGCTCATCCATGTTGAGCTCCTGATTGGTGCTCTTTGTAATCAGTGAAGTAGCCTTTTCAATCATCGTTAGATTTTTTAGGCCCAGGAAATCCATTTTGAGAAGTCCCATGGATTCCACATCTTCCATGAAGTATTGGGTGATTACTTGGCCATCATTGTTGCGCTGCAGTGGCACAAGCTCATCCAAAGGGTCGGCGGCAATCACCACCCCTGCGGCGTGGACCCCAAAGGTTTTGTTTGTGCCTTCAATGCGTCGGGCCAGATCAACCCAATGGCGGACCTTGGCATCTGATTCATATTTTTCCCGAAACTCTGCAGCTGGAGACTCAGGGCCAATCATCTCGGATAGCTTGGCCGGCTTGCCGCGAACCACGGGAATCAGTTTGGCGAGTTTGTCTGCTTCGCCATAGGGGATATCTAAAACTCTGGCCACATCTTTGAGAACTGCCTTGGAGGTCATGCGGTTGAAGGTGATGATCTGAGCAACCTTGTCTTCGCCATAGCGTTGGGTGACGTATTCGATCACTTCTCCCCGCCGCTCAATGCAGAAATCCGTGTCGATATCGGGCATTGATTTGCGTTCAGGATTCAGGAAACGTTCAAAAAGCAAGCCGTGTTTCACAGGGTCGATGGCTGTGATCGCGAGTGCATAAGCCACCAATGACCCAGCGGCCGATCCGCGGCCGGGGCCAACAGCAATGCCATTTTCCCTGGCGAAGCGGATGTAATCCCAAACCACCAAAAAGTAGGTGGGGAAGCCCATCTCTTCCATGACCCCCAACTCAAAAAAGAGTCTATCGGTATAAATTTCATCGGGTTCTTCGTTGGGCTTGAGCTTTAAGCGCTCCCTCAGGCCAGCCATCGCCACTTCTTGGAGGTAGCTCACTGATGTGTGCCCTTCTGGCACGGGAAAGCGCGGCATTTGATAGCGGCCGAGGATGTCATAGTCTTCGACTTTCTCAGCTACTTTTCCTGTATTTTCTATGGCGCGGCTGATGGTCTCATTCTCGAGGTGGTCGGCAAATAGCCTCTCCATCTCGGCCTGGCTTTTCAGGTATTCCGTGCCTGTGTAGCGCAACCGTTTTTCATCGCTGATCAACTTCCCTGTCAGCACGCACAACAGGGCGTCGTGGGCTTCCACATCGCCACTGCTGAGATAATGGGCATCGTTGGTGGCAATGAGCTCGATCCCGAGTTCTTGGCTGATTCGCGCCATCTCCACGTTCACCACCCGATCCTCCGGTCCGCCGTGGTCCTGGATTTCCAGGTAGTAGTCCTCGCCAAAAACGTCTTGATACCAGCGCGCCACGTCCCGGGCCACGTCCGGGCGCCCCTGAAGAATGGCTTGGGGCACCTCCCCCCCAAGGCAGGCTGTGGCCGCGATGAGCCCTTCGCTGTGTTGCTGGAGAAGCTGTTTGTCGATGCAAGCACGGGCGAAAATTCCCCTGCCGCGCATGCCCTTCAGATGGGCGATGCTCGTTAGTTTGACGAGATTCTTATAGCCTGTCGTGTTTTTCGCTAGCAGAACCAGATGGTAACGCCGCTCTTTTTTGGGTTGAGGGTCTGAAAGGCTGCCATTGATGACATACATCTCATTGCCGATGATCGGTTTGATCCCGGCTTTTTTGCAGCATTTCAGAAGCTCGATCGCCCCGTACATCACGCCATGATCCGTCAGGGCCAGGGCTGGCATGCCCAGCTCCACGGCCCGCTCAACCAGGGCCGGAAGTTGGGAGGCTCCATCCAGGAGGCTGTAATCGCTGTGGTTGTGGAGGGAGACAAAACTCACGGCGGCGCCCAGCAGCAGGCCCAGCTTAGGGGATCCACACCGCTAAAAATGGTGTGTATCGCCTCCCCATCACCCTATCAACCACCAGATATAGCGTAGTCGGGCTTAAATCCCAGCTGGGGACCCCGGGATGAGGGGGGCCGCTGGACGGGCTTTCATCACGGCTGCGGCCTGTTCAAACTGGTGGGCCACCCGCAGCAGCTTGGCTTCCTCCAGCACCCCGGTGATCAACTGGAGGCCGATGGGCAGGCCTTGGTCATCAAAGCCACAAGGCACATTGATGGCAGGCAGGCCTGCCAGGTTGGCAGGAATGGTCAAGAGGTCGGCCAGATACATGGCCAGCGGATCCTCCGTGTGGGCGCCAAAGCGGAAGGCCGTGGTGGGAGAGGTGGGCGACAGGAGCACATCCACCTGTTCAAAGGCCCGCTCAAAGTCTCTGCGGATCAGGGTGCGAACCTTCTGAGCCTTCTTGTAGTAGGCCTCCACATACCCAGCAGAGAGGGCATAGGTGCCGATCAAGATGCGCCGCTTCACCTCGTCACCAAAGCCTTCAGCCCTGGTTCGGGCGGTCATGACCGCCAGGTTGTCGCCATTGGCGGTTTCCTCGCTGCGCAGCCCGTATTTCACCCCGTCGTATCGCGCCAGGTTCGCCGAGGCTTCTGAAGGTGCAATGACGTAGTAAGTGGCAATCCCATCATCGAAGCGCGGGCAACTCACCTCCACCAGCTCGCAGCCCAAGCTCTCCAACACCTTGGTGGCGGCCAGCACGGAGGCTTTGACCTGGGGATCCAATCCGTCCTCTTGAAAACACTCCCGAATCAGCCCCACTTTCAGGCCTGTCAACGGCGCGTTCAGCCCCCCCAGATAATCCGGCACGGCGGCGTCAAGGCAGGTGGCATCGCGGGGATCCTCCCCGGCAATCACCTGGAGCACTTCCGCCGCATCTGCCACACACGTGCTGAACGGTCCGACCTGATCGAGGGAGCTGGCAAACGCCACCAGCCCCCAGCGGCTCACCCTGCCGTAGGTGGGTTTGAGCCCCACCACTCCGCAGAAACTGGCGGGTTGGCGAATGGAGCCCCCCGTGTCGGAGCCCAGCGAAATCAGGCATTCGCCGGCAGCCACAGCCGCCGCACTACCACCGGAGCTGCCACCAGGCACCCGGCTGGGATCCCAGGGGTTGCGGCTCGGGCCGAAGGCAGAGGTTTCGGTGGAACTGCCCATGGCAAATTCGTCCAGGTTGGTCTTGCCGACCAACACAGCCCCTGCCCTCCATAGTCGCTCGGTGACGGTGGATTCGTAGGGCGGCACAAAGTGCTCAAGCATGCGGCTCGAACAGGTGGTGCGGATGCCCCGAGTGCAGAGGTTGTCTTTGATGGCCACAGGAATGCCGGCCAGAGGGGGCAATACCTCCCCCGCGGCCCGGGCGGCGTCGATCCGGTCGGCTTGCATCAGGGCCCGGTCTCGGCTCACCTCCAGAAATGCGTGGATTTGGGGCTCCACGGCCTCAATGCGAGCCAGGGAAGCTTCCGTGAGTTCTCTGGCGGAGACTTCACCCCGTTGAAGTTTGCCGCGCCATTCGGCAATGCCCATCCCAGCGCACCATCGGTTTGCTGGACGCTATCAGCTCAGGCGCAGCCGCCTCGGCCTAGGCCGACAGCGAAGGACCAGGGGGATTGGGCAGTTCCGTGAAGGGCTCACTGCGGGAGGTGCGCAGGAAGCGGTGCTCCATACTCGCCGGCGCTTCCATGCGCAAATCCTCAAGAAAAGGGATCAGGGCTGCCTCCAGCGTGCTCCTGCGAACAAAGGGGCCAAACCAGTAGACCGCATCAGGAGAGCGGGTTTCCACCCGTGCCCACCAGGCAAGGCCAAACGCATTGGCGAGGCTGCGCACTGGCATGAGCAGGGGATTCATGGAGGGTTGCTTGGATCTCCCCATTCTGCTCACCGTGCGCCAGCCTTGTTTGGGCAAGCTGGAAGGCCAGCCCTAGAGCCAGCCTTAGAGATGGATGTCGGTGGCGAAGTGCGAAGGCGCTGGCGGCAGATCGATGGCCTGGTCGATGGTCGCTGGGGTGCTCCCCTCCTGGCCCAAGCCGTGGCTGCTGTTCTCCGGGGCGTCCTCTGGTTCGTGTGAGGTTTCCGGAGCGGGCACGGTGTCGTCTCCATCTCCCTCGCCATCGATCTCTGGCGGAGATGGAAGGGAGGTGGGGCTCTCCGCTGGCTGAGGGGTGGCAGCGGGCTCCAGCGGCAGCGGTGAAGCCTCCGGCTGCAGGGGCAGGGTGGGCATGTTGGGGCGCACCAGGCGGGGTGGTGGAGCCATGCCTCGGATGCCCTGCATCCATCCCCGGCGGGCCACCTCGTAGAGCACGAGCGCGGTGGCCACGGAGGCGTTCAGGCTGGGGGTGGCCCCCCTCAAGGGGATGCGCACCAGTTGGTCGCAGCTCCTGCGCGTCAGCAGGGACAGCCCCTGCCCCTCCGAACCCGTGATCACCACCAGGGGGCCCGACAGATCGGCTTCCTCAAGGCTCACGCTGCCCTTGGCATCCAGACCCACCACCCGGTAGCCCTCCTGGCGAAGCGTCTCCAGGGAACGGTTGAGGTTCACGACCCTGGCGACGGGCAAGTGTTCCAGGGCGCCTGCGGCCACCTTCGCCACGGACCCTGTCAAGCCGGCGTTGCGCCGCTGGGGAAGCACCAGTCCGTGGACGCCCAGGGCTTCGGCGCTTCTGAGGATGGCGCCGAGATTTTGGGGGTCTGTGAGTCCATCGACAGCCACCAGCAAGGGAGATTCGCCAAGCTGACGGCAGCCCTCGATCAGGCTGGGCAGATCGAAGGTGTCGGCGGCGGCCGGTTGCAAAACGATGCCCTGGTGCACAGCACCACCGCTGATCTGGCCGAGCCGGGCCCAGGTCACCTCCTCCACCAACACGCCAGAAGCTTTGGCTTCCCGCAGGAGCTGCATGAAGGTGGGTCGGAAGCGCATCTCAGGGGTGCACCAGATCCGATGAATCGGCCGGCCGCTCTCGAGTGCGGCCAGTGCAGAGTGCCGACCCCAGATCAAGTCGCTTGGGGCGGCTTCGGCATGGGATTCACCCCGGGGTGGCTCGGTCTCCTGGATCGATCTGATCTTGAGGGGGCTTTGGAAAGGGCGGGTGGGCCCCTCATCACGCCTGGCAGGGCGCCACTGCCTGCGCTCCGGGTTGGAGGAGGGGGTTCTCGGTCGGCTGATCGCCTCGCTGCGCCGCCACTCCTGAGGGCCTGGCCCCTCCTCCCGATCCCGCGACCATCGACGCGGCTCCCCTGTCCCCTCCGCATCGGGCCGAGGGCCGCGACGCCGGAAGGTTGCGGCTGAGGGCTTGCGGGGATCGCTTAAGCCACGGCCCGTTCGTCCGCCTCTGCTGCCATCTCTTGGCCCGCCAGGGCCCATTCCCGGTCCGTTGCCACGACGGACTGGACGCCGGCGATTGAAATCATTCGGTGCTGGGCTCATGGTCCGCAGGGGGGGAGAGGGGGTCGGTTTGCTCAAGGTGATCCAACAGTTCGGCCAGGCGGCGCGGATCCCGGAGAAAGAGCCATCCCACCATCGTCTCAAATCCCGTGGCCCGCCCGTAGAAGGAGGCCTCCCGCGGCCTGGGTCCCCGCCCCGCTCGGTTGCGTCCCCGCCGCACGAGGTCCTCTTCCTGCGGTCGAAGGTGGGGCTTCAGCTGTTCCAATGCCACGGCTTGGGCATCGGCCTTCACCCTGGCCACCACCCGGCGGTGCAGTTCCGCAGGGCGACCCGGTGATTGGCAGCGAAGCAGGCGCTGATGCAGCTCCCAAACCGCATCTCCCAACCAGGCCAGCTGGAGGGTGGGGAGATCGGCCGCCGGCACAGGGGGTGGCAGAGCGGAAAGCCACTGAATGGGGGGCGTCTCCCGTGGAGGGTGTGTGGCGGAATCCTCAGGAGGCGAGCTGGTCAAGGGCGGTGGTCAGATCGGGCTGGAGGTGGAGATACTGCTCCAGTCTCACCAGCTTGACGGTTTGCACGACCCGGGCGTTGCCAACCACAAGAAATTGGATGTTGTTTTGATTGCAATCCTTCGCCAGCTGCACGAGAGCGCCCAAGCCCGAGGAATCGATGAAATCGATTTTGCTCAGATCGATCACCAGCGGGAGCTTGTGACCAGCTCGCTCTTTTTGTATGAACTCGGTGAATTGCTTGTCTGAATACGCGTCGAGCTGACCTGTGAAGCAAAACACCATGCACTTGCTCTGGCGCTCAGAGCCTCCCCTCAACGAGGTGGTCAGTCGGTGCAAGTCGGCGATTGGTCGATCTCCCGGCAATTGGTGACGGGCGCAGTGTAGTGGGGGTTGGCATGACTGGGCCATGCGGCATGCGGTTTTGCCGCAATTCCTTCCAAAAGCCTTCAGCTGCGCCGCTCGGCCATCAACGTCGTGAAGCGCAGGAAGTGATGATCCGCATCATGGGGGCCAGGACTGGCTTCAGGGTGATACTGCACGCCGAACACGGGTTGGTGGTGCAGGGCCAAGGCCGCCACCGTCTGGTCGTTCAGGTTGTGATGGGTCACCTGCACACGCTCGCTGGGCAAGGAGGTGGGGTCGATGGCGAACCCGTGGTTTTGGCTGGTGATCTCCACAGCGCCCGGGGATCCGCAGGGGTGGTTGAGGCCCCGATGGCCATAGGCCAGCTTGAAGGTGCGCCCCCCCAGCGCCAGTCCAAGAATCTGATGGCCGAGGCAGATGCCAAACAGGGGCAGGTCGCTTTGGCCGAGCAGTCCCCTGGCCAGGGTGATGCCGTCGCTCACGGCAGCAGGATCGCCAGGGCCATTGGAGAGAAACACGCCCTCGGGCTGGTGAGCGAGCACCTCCTCCAGGGTGCTGCTGGCAGGCACCACGGTGACCTCGCAGCCATGGGCCACCAGGCGCTCCAGGATGGCCCGTTTGATGCCGAAATCCACCGCCACGACCCGATAGGGGCGCTGCGGATGGGGTTGCAGCCGGGTGTCGAAGGGGGCCCGGCAAAGACTGGTCCAGCGGTAGGTGTCCCGGGTGCTCACCCCAGCGGCCAGATTCAAACCGCTCATCGTCGGGGCTGAACGCACCCGCTCAAGCAGGGCAGGGGCGGCGGTGCCATCGCTGGCGATGGCGCCGTTCATCGCCCCTCCTTCGCGCAAATGGCGCACCAGGGCTCGCGTGTCGACGCCACGGATCCCCACCACGCCATGGCGTTTCAACCAGGGCTCGAGATCCTCCTCGGCCCGCCAGTTGCTGGTGCAGGGCGAGATCTGGCGGGCGATGACGCCCCGCACATGGGGGGCGGAGGCCTCCAGGTCCTCGCCATTCACACCGGTGTTGCCCAGCTCGGGATAGGTGAAGGTGACCAGTTGGCCCGCGTAGCTGGGATCGGTCATCACTTCCTGATATCCCGTCATGCCGGTGTTGAACACCACCTCCCCGATGGCCGTGCCCCTGGCTCCCAGGGCTTCTCCTTCCAACACGGTGCCATCGGCGAGGACCAGAAGGGCAGGTTCACCAGAGGAATGGGACACGGTGTGGAGTGGGGGGCGGCCAGGATCGAGCATCATTCTGCTGGCGAGGCTTCTTTCGGCAGCACGCGGCGGAGCTCTTCCACTTTTTGCCAGGCCGCCCCAGAGGCCAGGGCCTCCTTGGCTTGGGCGAGGCCGGCCTCGGGGCTCGGAGCCAACCCCGCCACCTGGAGCACCAGGGCCGTGTTGAGGCTGACAACATCGCGTTGGGCCGGGGTGCCCTGCCCTTGCAACACCGCTGAGAGAATGGTGGCGTTGGTGGCCTGATCGCCGCCAGCGAGGTCGCTCAGAGGGGCCAAGCTCAGGCCGAGGGACTCAGGATCGAGCCGATCCGAGCGGATCTGACCCGCCTCAACCCGTCGCAATTCGCTGGGGCCGCTGAGGGAGGCCTCATCGAGGCCCCCATGGCCATGCACCACGATCGCGTTTGGAACTCCGAGCCTCTGGAGGGCCAAGGCCATGGGATCGAGCAGGTCGCTGCGGGCGACTCCCAACACCTGGGCCTCAGGCGTGAGGGGATTCGCCAGGGGGCCGAGCAGGTTGAACACGGTGCGAATGCCGAGGCTGCGCCTCAGGGGGGCGATCTTGGCCAGAGCGGGGTGCCAACCTGGGGCGAAAAGGAAGGTCACCGCAGTGGCGTGGAGGGCCTCCACCACCCGGGGCAGGGGGGCTTGCAGATCGATCCCGAGCGACTCGAGCACATCGGCTGATCCCACCCGCCCGCTGGCACTGCGGTTGCCATGCTTGGCCACCCGGGCTCCACAGGCCGCGGCCGTGAAGGCGACGGCCGTGGAGATGTTGAACGTGTTCGCGCCATCCCCTCCGGTGCCGCAGGTGTCCACCAGGGGGCCCGCTGGACGCTGGTCGACGGGGGCAGCCGCCGCTCGCAGAACGGACGCCATGGCGGCCAACTCCTCCCCTGAACGCCCTTTGGCCCGCAGAGCCACCAGCAATCCAGCCGAAAGGGCTGGATCCAGGCTTCCTTCCAGCCAGGCCTTCATCAGGGTTTCCGCCTGTTCAGCGGTGAGATGGTGTCCCGCCAGAAGATGCTCCAGCAGAGCGGGCCAGGGGGAAGGGGGGGCGGCAGAGGGCGTCATCAGCAATCGTTAAGGCCAAGGGTCCAGTGGACGGTGGAAGGCGTTGCTGGGCAAAGACTGGCTTGTCAAGAAAAAGCCCGGGTGCAGGGCACGCCGGGCCGGGTGATGGGGACCTCCCTACTATCACCTGTCTGTGGCCAAACTGGCGAGCCCCCTGCGGCGCCAAGCGCAACCGGCCCACCCCACCCCTCACCTCGAGAAGCGGACAACGACGGCACTCATGCCCCTGTTTCCGAGCTGGCATCAAAGCCAGATCCCACCGGTTCCGCACCGCTGGCCCCTGCTCCAGGCCGGTAGCCCCCTTGCCATAGGGCGCGGGTGCGGGCTTGCAACGACTCCCGGTTGAGGCCCCAAAGCCGGATCGCGCGCTCCAGGTCGCTCTGCAGATCAAAGGCGCCGGGAAAGCCCTCGTAGCGGGACAACAGCCGCGCCGCATCCACCAGATCCCCATCGCTCGGGGTCTCCGCAGCCAGCAACCGATCCACCGTTTGGCGATCCTGGCTGTACAGAGGGTGGCTTTGGCCGTCGCCCGCCGCCTCGCCTTGTACGCCACCCTCCGTGGTGGTGCGTTGGGCAGGGGGATTTTTTTGCTGGGGCATCACGCAACGGGCATCCCGCCAAAGCTGGTTCGCAGAGGGCATCGGCCGATCGGGCAGGGATCGGAGCAGCCCAGCCCCTTAGGTTAGAGCAGCTCCTTTGCCCCGATGATGCGCTGATGGGTGCACTGCGGCTCGATCTGCTCCGCCGCTATCTGTGGCCCCACCGCCGCCAGCTGCTCCTGGGCGTGCTTGCTCTCCTGGTGGTGAATGGATTGGGCGTCACCATTCCCCTGCTGGTGAGGCGCGTGGTTGAAGACCTGCAGGGGGGCTTCAGCTTCACCAAGGTGCTGGGCCAGGCCGGCTGGATCATTGGTTTGGCCACCTTGATGGCGGGCGTGCGCTTGCTATCCCGCATGCTCGTTTTCGGTGTGGGCCGCCAGGTGGAGGTGGATCTCAAGCAACAGATCTTTGACCATCTGCTTCGCCAGGAACCTGCCTGGGTGCAGGCCACCGCAAGCGGAGAGGTGTTGAGCCGGGCCACCAGCGATGTCGAGAACGTTCGACGCCTGCTTGGCTTTGCGGTGTTGAGCCTCACCAACACTGTTCTGGCCTATGGCCTCACGCTGCCGGCCATGGTGGCCATCGACCCTTGGCTCACCTTGGCGGCTGTGGCCCTCTACCCCCTGATGCTCCTGGGGGTGCGCAAATTTGGTGGCCGGATGATGCGTGAACAGCGTCGTCAGCAGGAAGCGCTGGCCCAGCTCACCAATCTCCTGCAGGAAGATCTCTCCGGCATCAGCGCCATCAAGATCTATGGCCAGGAGTTGGTGGAGGAGCAGGCGTTTGCCGCCTCCAACCGGGCCTACAGGGATGCGGCCCTGGGGCCGGCGCGAAGCCGCAGTGTGCTGTTTCCCCTGATCGAGGGGATTGCCTCCATCAGCCTGCTGGTGTTGTTGGGGCTGGGGAGCACCCAGCTGGAGAGCGGACGGCTGAGCATCGGTGATCTGGTGGCGCTGATCCTGTACGTGGAGCGCCTCGTGTTCCCCACCGCTCTGCTGGGTTTCACCCTCAACACGTTTCAAACCGGCCAGGTGAGCCTCGAGCGGATCGAAACGCTGCTGCAGCGTCAGCCCATGATCGTTTCCCCGACACGGCCCACCCCCCTTCCCCAACTCTCCGCTGGCGCCCTGCAGGCCCGGGGCCTCACCGTGTCGTACCCGGGCAGCCTTCAGCCTGCGCTGAGCGGTCTCTCCTTCTCGATCCGGCCCGGCGAACTGGTTGCCGTGGTGGGGCCTGTGGGCTGTGGCAAGAGCACCCTGGCGCGCGCCCTCGGGCGGATGGTGGAGGTGCCGGAGCAGCAGCTTTTCCTGGATGGCCATGACGTGACCACCCTGGCCTTGGAGGACCTGCGTAGGCAGGTGGCCTTGGTGCCCCAGGAGGGCTTTCTCTTCACGGCCACCCTGGCCGACAACCTGCGCTACGGGGAGCCCGGTGCTCCGATGGAGCGCGTGGAGGAGGCGGCCCGCCTCGCCCAGCTCGCCGCTGATATCCGCGGCTTTCCAGATGGCTATCAAACCTTGGTGGGCGAGCGGGGTATCACCCTGAGCGGAGGACAGCGGCAGCGCACCGCCCTGGGGCGAGCACTGTTGGTGCCGAGTTCGATCCTGGTGCTCGATGATGCCCTGGCAAGCGTGGATAATCGCACCGCCGCTGCCATTCTTCGGGCCGTGCGGGATCAGCAGAAGCGCACTGTGGTGTTGATCAGCCACCAGCTCTCCGCCGCGGCCGCCTGCGATCGCATTCTGGTGATGGAGGCGGGCCACTTGGTGCAGGAGGGGCGCCATGAGGATTTAGTGGTCGCCCCGGGCATCTACAGGCGCTTGTGGGAGCGGGAGCAGGCCGAGCAGCTGCAATCGGCCTGAGCGGTCCTGCGGGCGGGGCCTCAATTGTTGTTGAGAGACCCGCCAGCTTCTGGCAAAGCCGGCTTAGCTGAAGGGCGGTGTCTCACTTTTGAGGGGCGCCCCCCTTTCCACCATGGCTTCCACCCCTGCTTCCCCCCCTGTTTCTGCTCTCACCCAGGCCTATGACGTGCGATGCACGCTGACTTTCGGAGACATTTACGGCCAGATCTTGATTTGGATGGGTGTCATCTTTGCCAGCCTGGCCTCCGGTCTGGCCTTGATGGGTGCCAGCAAACCCATTTTTGCCCTGGTGGGGGTGGGTCTGATCCTGGTGCTCTCCCTGCCGTTTTTGCTGTTTGCCTTCACCACCACGCTCCTGAACCACATCGCTTTTGTGCCGAAGCAGGGAGCCTGATACAGCCTTTAGGCTCTCGGCAGATGACTTGGCAGGGTGTTCGATTTGTTTTCCTCCCTCCAGACCCCCACGGCGCAAGCCGCTGACCTGCGCCATGTGGTGCTGGGAACACCGATTGCCGCGCCGGTGCAGCCCGGCCAGGGGGAGGTGCTCTTCGGCTGCGGCTGTTTCTGGGGGGCTGAGAAGGGCTTTTGGCGCTTGCCCGGGGTGGTCACCACGGCCGTGGGATACGCCGGCGGAAGGGGAGCCGACCCCTCCTATCAACAGGTGTGCACAGGCCGCACCGGCCACGCTGAGGTGGTGCGGGTGGTGTGGGATCGGGCCCAGGTGGGGCTGAGCGATTTGCTCAAGCTCTTCTGGGAATGCCACGATCCCACCCAAGGGGATCGCCAGGGCAACGACCGCGGCAGTCAATACCGCTCGGTGATTGTTGTGATGGATCCCGCCGATCGGGCCTTGGCGGAAGCCAGCCGGGAAGCCTATGGCGCTCTTCTCAGCAAGGCTGGATTCGGGCCGATCACGACCGAGATCAGCAGCGCCCAACCGTTTTATTTTGCTGAGCCCTACCACCAGCAATATCTGGCCAAGCCCGGCAGTCGTCCCTATTGTTCTGCCCAACCGTCAGGAATTCGCTTGGGAGAGTTCCCCGGCGGGTCTTACTCCTTGCCCGCGGAAATTTGGCAGTCCTACGACTGGAGCCTTCCCCATTGTGTCTTGAGAGGAGACAATGCTCCGATTCGTTTGCCTTGATGCCTAGCCGTGGCTCTCATTCCCATGGTGTTGGGTCTGGCCCTTGTCGCTGTGCCGCCCCGGCTGGTGATGACTTCACCCTGGTGGGAAAACTATGACACCAAGGAGCGCTTTCTTTGTCCGGAAAACAGGAAGGTTGACTTGGAGCGCAACGCCGCGCAGGCAGCCTTGATCAGCGGCAACTCACGCACAACTCTGTTTCGAGAGGCCAGTGAGGCCCCTGGATTGATCTTCCGCAATGATGAGCTGCGGGTCATTTTGCGTGGCGATGAACTCATTCTTGAGCGCCTCCCCCAGAAGATCACCTGTTTACGCAGCGAAGAGGTGTGAGATCAGTGCCATGAGAGATCCGCTCACCCAGGAGGAGCCACCATCGCCGCCGGAGGCTCGGCAGCTTCATCCCCTTCCCAGGGGCCTGGTGGAGCTCTACGGCCTGCTCGCGGTCCTCTTTGTTTTGGTTCCGGAGTGGATGGCTGGCGGGGCCCTCTTTGGTTTTCGTGAGGTTCGCAAGGGATCCGATCTGCCTGTCACCACCCAGGCCTGGCAGCGGGTGCCTGAGTTGCGCCTGGCGTCCCTCACGATGGCCGGCTTGCGCCAGCTGGCCCGCCAAGAGCGGATCAGGGGCTATGCGGCGATGGGCCGCGACCGGCTCACGCAACGACTGCTGAAGCGTCTCGGTCGGGATCGCCACCCCCCCAGGCCACTGTGATACCTTCAGTGGGCCGGGGCGTAGCGCAGCTTGGTAGCGCACCACTTTGGGGTAGTGGGGGTCGTGGGTTCAAATCCCGCCGCTCCGATTCACCATCAACTCGAGAAACCCTACTGATCAGCCACTTCCCTATGGAAAGTGGCTTTTTTTTGGCATGGATGTGTCGCCAAGTTTAGATAAAGAGTCTCATTCAAGATGCAGATGTCAGCAACATCTTCCTGAGCAAGCATGGCTTGAGTCTGGCTTCTGTTTAACTAAGTGCAGCCAATCTCCGCCTGCCCTTGCACCCCCCATCTGCTGAGGAGTTTGTGGGCGCCTTGCCATGGGAAGCGCTGCAGGCCCTCGCCCCTCCCGAGCTGGATCGGGTGAATGGCCCCACCAATGCCCAAGCCAGCCTGCGCCTGTTTGGCCAGGACGCGTCTTGCGTGCGGGTCACGCTTTATCGCGATCACCACGCCTGGTGTCCCTATTGCCAGAAGGTGTGGTTGTGGCTGGAGGAACGGCGCATTCCCTATCGCATCCGCAAGGTGACGATGCATTGTTATGGGGAAAAGGAACCCTGGTATCGCCAGCGGGTGCCTTCCGGGATGTTGCCAGCCCTGGAGCTGGATGGGCGCCTGATCACCGAGAGCGATCGCATCCTTGAGGGCTTGGAGCAGGTCTTTGGCTCGATCGGGCCAGGGATGCAGGATCCAAGCGTGTTGCCCCTGCGACAGCTGGAGCGGGTGCTGTTTCGGGCTTGGTGTGAGTGGCTCTGCCAACCCCACAGTGCTGCGTCCGGGGAACGGGCTCGGGGTCAGTTTCAGCGGGTGGCGCAGACCATGGAGCAGGCCATCGAGGCTAGCGGTGGCCCCTTCCTGCTCGGCAGGGACCTCAGCAGCGCCGATCTGGTGTTTGTGCCCTACGTGGAGCGGATGAACGCCTCCCTTGCTTATTACAAAGGGCTGCTCCTGCGACAGGCCCATCCAGCCATTGATCGGTGGCTGATGGCGTTGGAGCAGCGACCCACCTATCTCGGCACCCAGAGCGATTTTCATACGCACGCCCACGATCTTCCCCCGCAGATGGGGGGGTGTTATCCCAGTGGTGAGGCCGGCCAGCGGGCCCTTGCTACCCGCATCGACCAGGGCCCCTGGCCCATCAGCGGGTTGGGGGGTGTGGCCTCGAGCCTGCCTCTGGCCGAGCGGGATCCGGAAACCTCTCAGCCTGAGCCAGCGGATGCGGCCAGGGTTGCCCTGGCTCGGGTGCTACGGCATCGGGAGGCGATTGTGGCGCGCAATCCCTTGCCCCCCGATCGTTTTGAGCCTGCCCTGCGCTGCGCCCTGAGCCTTCTTGTGGCTCCCAAGGGGGAGGAGGGGCTGGCAGCGAGCACCCTGCCGCGTCCACCGGCGGGAAGCGCAGCGGGGCTGCGCCACCTGCGGGATCGCATCAGTGTGCCTCGAGACATGCCCCTCCATGCCGCCAGACGTCTGCGCCAGGCCCTCGAAACCACTGCCTTGATGGACCCGACCGATCCCCAGGGGCAGGGTGCCCCGATCCCCCTCCATCATCGACGGGATCAGGATCCGCGCCCTTTTCTGCCTTCGGTGGGACATGGCCCGGAATGGGCCTGAGGATTGCCGTGCAGGCTCGCCCATGGCGCTGAGCCCGCCCCCTATTTGAGACGGGTGACGACGTGAAACCGCTCAAGCCACCTGTTCACCCGACGCCGAAGGCGGGGGGGCACCTCCTGCACCAGCCGCATCAGCTCCTCTGCCGCCAGCCGATGGAGAATGCGAACGTCCGCGTGCCAAAGGGCTTCCGCCTCGCGGATAAGCCTGGCCCAGGTGCGCACGGATTGCCAGCGCTGCACCCGCTCCTGCATTGGATCGGTGTGGGAACGGGCCGGAGGGTGATCCATCGGCCCAGGATGGTCACGGCAGCGATCAATGGTGCCGCTTGCACGGAAGAGTTTCGGAGATCCTTAGCAAATCAGCAGAAGCCAAGGCCTCAGGCTGTGGGCATCGGATGCACGGGAAAGGGGAGGGTGGAGGCTTCCCGCTCGCTCAGCCGTTTCGTCCAGGCGCCCGGCACGGGGTCGTTCCAGCGGAACCCAGCTGCTTTGGCCTGGTGGCGTTCGCTGTAGCTGAGCTGGGCCCGATAGAGCTGTCGCGGCTCCAGGGCCCTCTCAAGCAGCTCTTCGAGATCTTCACAGCGTTGCAGCACGGACACCAGATAGGTGCAGTCGGTGAGGGCGCGATGGGCCGCCCACACCGGCACCCCGTAGGCGATGGCCAGATCGCGCACCGAAGGGGCAGGGCGCAGCTGCCGTCTCGACGGCCAAGGGATGTCGTCCATGGAGCAGATCCACGGTTTCTCCAGCTCTGGCAGGCGGCCGCGGCCAAACCATTGACGATCAAAGGCCGCATTGTGCGCCAGGATGGCATCGGCTCCCGCCACCATGGCCAAGAAGCAGGAAAGAGCCTCCTGCCAGGGCTGCTCGAGCTGGCTCACGGCAGCGGGGATGCCGTTGATGGCCTCGGCGCCATTGGCCTGGCAGGGCAACAGAAATGACACCTGAGTGAGCACCGAGCGGCTGGGGACGTGGAAGAGCACGGCTCCGACCTCAATGCATTCCCCTGCATCGGGATGGAGTGCGGTGGTTTCCGTATCAAGAACGAGAAGACGCTCCAGCAAGCGCGGGGCTGGCCGTGCTCCGCTCTTGGCAAAGCCCGGTAGCGATACAGGCAGGGAAAGCTTGAACCTCTCCCCGCCCGCTTTGTCGCCCGCTTCGTCCTCCACCGGCTCGTGTCTGTCCTCTTCCACCAGGGGCATGGCCACCTGGGCAGAGGGGGTTGGCGGATCGGAGGGGGGCGAGAGCCCCAGCAAATCCACCTGCTCCCAACATGGGGTCCCTTCCACCATCGCCTATGTGACTCCACTCCCATCGTCTCAGCCGGCGCAAGGGGCGGCAGTCCGCCCTATGGGCTCTAGAGGTGCTGCCTATGGTTGTCGCATCTTTTCTCCGCTGTTGTGGCTTCCTCCCTCGCCCCCGGTGATCGTGCGCCTCTCATCGCTTTGAAGGATGGGGAGGGCGTGGAGCGTCGCAGCGACCAGCTGGCAGGCGCCCCCCTGGTGCTGTTTTTTTACCCCAAGGACGACACACCCGGCTGCACCATGGAAGCCTGTGCGTTTCGCGATAGTTTCGCTGACTTTCAAGCCCTGGGCGCCCAGATCTGGGGGGTGAGCGGCGATGATGCCGCCAGCCACCAGCGTTTTGCGACGCGTCACCAGTTGCCCTTCCCCCTGCTGGTGGATCAGGGCAACCAGCTCAGGCGTGCCTTCGGTGTGCCCAACGCCTTGGGATTGTTTCCTGGTCGGGTCACCTACGTGATCGATGGCGATGGCGTGATCCGCCACGTGTTCAACAATCTTCTCGATGGGCCCGCCCACCGACGGGAGGCCCTGGAGGCGGTGCAGCGAATCGCCGCTGCAGCCAGCGGTGGCTGAGCCCCTCTGGCGGCAAACGGGACCGCTGCTCGAGTTGGCGCCCACTCCCGGTCTGCGCCCTGACCCCAGGGCGGGGGTGGTCGAGTTCATTGGCGGCAGCTATCTGGCGGCCACACCCCAGATCAGTTATCGGCGGTTGCTGGAGGCCCTGGCCGCCCGTGGTTGGACCGTGCGGGCCTGGAGCTACGTGCCGGGCTTTGATCACCAAAGCCAAGCCAATGAGGCTTGGCGAGCGTTCCGGCAGGCCCGGGAGCAGGCCTCCATGGCCGCTGGTGATCCCATCTTGCGCCTGGGCCACAGCCTGGGCTGCAAGCTGCATTTGTTGGCGCCCGACAACGGTCGCGCCTGTTCAGGTCTTGTCGCGCTGAGCTTCAACAATTTCTCGGCGGAGCGCTCCGTGCCGCTGTTGAGTGAAATCGGCCAGCAATTCGGCTTTCGCACGGAGTTCAGTCCCTCGCCCACTGAAACCTTGCGCCAGGTGTCGCGCAGCTATCGCCAACCCCGCAATCTGCTGGTGCGGTTCCGCAGCGATGGTCTCGATCAGAGCCGTCGCCTGTTTGGAGTGTTGCAGGAACGGCCCGATGACGCCTCCTCCCTGTTGGAACTGCCCGGCGATCACCTCACCCCCGCAAGCGCGGGTTTGCGCCGCCAACTGCTGGGGGATTGGGCCGATGATCCAAGCCGGCAACGACAGATTGACCGCCTGGCTGAAGCGATCGCTGGCTGGAGCCAACCAAGCGCTGGCTAGAACCGTTGCAATTCAGGCGTCATTCAATCTCAGATGCAACACGATCCTGGCCACAACACATTGATGGTTGACAGACCAGCATGGGTGGTGCATTTTGTGGTGATTATTATTTGCTCCTCCGAATGGATTCCTTGATCCGTTATTTCGTCGAGGCTTGGCAGCGTGCTTTTGATTACGCTGGCCGCTCTAGTCGGCCCGCATATTGGTGGTTTTATCTCGCTAATCTTATCGTAGGTTTTTTGTTGGCTTTGCTGGTCAATGTTTCAGACTTCTTTTTTAAAATTCTAGTCATTTATGTGGTAGCTAGTGTGTTGCCAAGCCTTGCCGTCACGATCCGTCGCTTGCGTGATTCCGGCAAGCCGTGGCCTTGGATTTTCATCAGCTTCGTTCCCTTCATTGGAGGGGTTTGGCTTATCATTTTGCTGTGTCAGCCCTCGGTTGGCCCGATCGCCTGAGGGGCGGGCAGGCCAACCGGGCCATTGCACGCCTCCTCTCACACCCGCAGGGCATCGAGCACGCTGCGGTCCTCCAACGTGCTCGTGTCACCGCTCACCTCCTGGCCGGAGGCGAGGGCCCGCAGGATCCGTCGCATGATCTTGCCGCTGCGGGTCTTGGGGAGGGCCTCGCTGAATTTGATCACATCGGGCCGGGCGATGGGTCCGATCTCCTTGCCCACGTGGCCCTTGAGCTCCGCCATCAGGGCGTCATCGCCTTGGCGGCCGGCCTCCAGCGTGACAAACGCCACGATGCCTTCACCCTTGAGGTCATCGGGCCGGCCCACCACCGCCGCTTCCGCCACGGCGGGATGGCTCACCAGGGCGCTTTCGATCTCCATCGTGCCTAGCCGGTGGCCCGACACGTTGATCACATCATCCACCCGGCCCATCACCCAGAAATAACCGTCTGCATCGCGGCGCGCCCCATCTCCAGCGAAGTAAACGAAACTGCCATCGGCAGGACGAATCTCTTCCCAATAGCTCTTGCGGAACCGATCTGGATCGCCGTGCACCGTGCGCATCATCCCCGGCCAGGGGCGGCGGATCGTGAGGTAGCCGCCCTGGTCGGCGGCTTGAGAATGGCCCTCATGGTCCATGATGTCGGCCACGATGCCAGGCAGGGGCAGGGTGGCCGACCCTGGCTTGGTGGGGGTGGCACCGGGAAGTGGGCTGATCATCACACCGCCGGTTTCGGTCTGCCACCAGGTGTCCACCACGGGGCAGCGATTGCCACCGATCACATCCCGATACCACATCCAAGCCTCCGGGTTGATGGGTTCCCCCACCGTGCCCAGGATGCGCAGGGAGCTCATGTCATAACGATCGGGCACCTCCCGGCCCCCCTTCATGAAGGCGCGAATGGCTGTGGGCGCTGTGTAGAAGATCGTGCAGCGATGCTTCTGGATCACCTCCCAGAAGGCGCCGGGCTTTGAGGGGCGGGGAGCTCCCTCGTACATCACCGTGGTGGCTCCGTTGGAGAGGGGGCCGTAGACGATGTAGCTGTGCCCGGTGATCCAACCCACATCGGCGGTGCACCAGTGAATGTCGTCGTCGCGGATGTCGAAGATCCACTGGAAGGTGAGATGGGCCCAGAGGTTGTAACCGGCCGTGCTGTGCACCACCCCCTTGGGTTTGCCGGTGGAGCCTGAGGTGTAGAGCACAAAGAGGCGGTCCTCACTGGCCATGGGCTCCGCAGGGCAATCGCTGCTTTGGCCCTCCACCAGCTCGTGCCACCAGTGGTCTCGTTCGGGGGTCATGGGGGTGGGCTCCGCGATGCGGCGCACCACCAGCACGTGTTGCACCGTCGGGCAAGCCCCTTCCGCCAAGGCCTCATCCACTGCGGGCTTGAGGGGCACGGCCTTGTCCTTGCGGAAGCCCCCATCGGCAGTGATCACCGCCTTGGCTTCTCCGTCGATGAGTCGGTCGCGCAGGGCTTCGGCGGAAAAGCCACCAAACACCACCGAATGGGGCGCGCCGATGCGGGCGCAGGCGAGCATGGCGATGGCCGCCTCGGGCACCATCGGCATGTAAAGGGCCACCAGATCTCCCTTGCCAATGCCCAGAGCCTTCAGGGCATTGGCCGCCTGGCACACCTCGGCATGCAGTTGGCGGTAGGTGAACGAGCGTACATCACCGGGCTCCCCTTCCCAGATCAGGGCCGTCTTCTCCGCCCGAGGCCCGCCCAGGTGCCGATCGAGGCAGTTGTAGGAGAGGTTGGTGGTGCCACCCTCAAACCAGCGGGCAAAGGGCGGCACGCTCCAGTCCAGCACGGTGTGGAAGGGCTCGAACCAATGCAGCTCGCTGCGGGCGAACTCGCCCCAGAAGGATTCCGGGTCAGCCTCCGCCCTGGCGACCAGCTCTCGATAGGCCTGCATGGATCCGATGCGGGCCTGGGCGGCCAAACTCTCGGGGGGTGCAAAAAGTCGTTGTTCTTGCAGCACCGACTCGATCGTGACCTCGGGCATCCGCAGGAGGTGGTAACTGGCCCCTACTTAAGCGCAACTCCCCTGGCGATACGTCATCGTGGCAGCAACCGTCACCAGGACATGCCGGCCTGGCTTCCGATTTCTGTTCTCATCGCCGTTGCCATGACGGCCGTGGTGACCTTGTTGACACCCTCCCGGGAGGACTTTTCTTGGTTTTTGCGGCTGCGTCGCCCGCGCTGGCTCACCTTTGAACGTTGGATTCCGGTGATTTGGGTGGCGATCTACGCCTGTTTTTACGCCTCAGCCCTCGTGCTCTGGCTTTCGAGCCGGGCGTCTTGGATTCTTGGGGGCTATCTGCTGCTTCTGGTGTTGGTGCAGAGCTACACCTGGGTGATCTGCCGCACCCGGCGCCTTCGCAGTGGCACCGCCGTGGGCTTTGCTGGCTGGGTTTGGGGCGTGGCCCTCGCCTTGGTGGTACTGGCCCATAGCCCCACCGCCGCGGTGCTTCTGGTGCCTTATCTCCTCTGGAGCCCGGTGGGCACCTTCGTGACCTGGCAGATGGAGGGGCTCAATCGCTGACGCCAAGCGACAAAGGCTTGAGTTCAGTTCCATGCAGCCATCGAGGCTCGAAGACTGGAATCCGGCAGGTCCTCGCCCACATCGTCTGGACAGGGGTTGATGGCAGCTCCGGGAGGGCCTGGACCCAAGCCAGGAGCGATTCCACCGCTGATCACCTCGACGGGAAGTCGCTCACCGCTGCGCAGATCGATCCTCTCTACGGGCACATCGTCGATCCACCGATAGGCAAAGGGGCCATGGAACGAAAACTGATCCATGGGGGCGCTGCAGGTGAAAACAGCCTGATCCGCCGAGCCCCCCTCCCGTCAACCCCTTGGCATGCTCGCGCACATCAGGTGTGCTGATCCCTGCTTGGCAAGTGGCTCCAGGAGCGTTACGTAGGAGGAAGCTTCGCCACGGAGACGGCATGGCGTGGACCAACGACCCAGGCGCAGATCACGGCACGGATCCGGGGCCAGGCGCGGGCCAAAATGCACCGATCACCCCCCATGCTGGTCCGAGCCTGGATCGCGATGGTCAGCTGAGCTATGTCGGAGAGGATGGCCGCCGCTATGTGGTGGGTCTCCCCCCGGAGATCGATCCGGCCAGCCTGGAGAGGGTGATGCACACGCTGCAGAGGGAGGGGTCGCTGTTTCATCAAATCGAGCGGCTGGCCTGCCGTTGGATTGCCCAGGTGAGCGGCCCGGATCTCGATGGTCGGGCGGCCATGGTGTTGCTGGTCACCACCTTGGAAACCTCCCTGGAGGAGCTGTTTCCCGAGGATGGGGCGTCAGCGGGATTGTGAGCCGGCAAGCCCGTTTCGGCCCATGATCGATCAGGCTGAACCCATGTCGATTCCCGCTGCCTGCCTTTTTGACCTGGATGGGCTTCTGCTCGATACCGAGCCCCTCCATGCCCAAGCGTGGCGCGAGGCCGCTGGTCGGTTTTCCTTGGCGCTGAGCGAGCAAGATTTGCTGCATCTGCGCGGCCGCCGCAGGGTGGATTGTTTGGCCCAGGTGCAGGAGTGGATTCAGGCGCGCACAGGCGCTCCCCCTCCCTCTGACGAGGCTTTGTTGGCCGTGCAGCAGCCCATCGCCCGCCGCTTGATGCCAGGGGCTTTGCCGATGGTGGGGGCACCGTCCCTGGTGGCGAGCTGTCAGGCGCGTGGGGTGCCGATGGCCATGGTCACCAGCAGCACCGAAGACGCCGTGGCGCTCAAGTGCGCTCCCCACGCCTGGTTAACCGCCATCGAGCTGCGGGTGTTGGGGGATGACCCTGAACTCACTGTCGGGAAGCCCGCTCCGGATCCTTTTCTCCTGGCCGCCCATCGTCTTGGCGTGGCGCCGACCGATTGTTGGGCCTTTGAAGATTCGCCGGCCGGTGCCCAATCGGCAGCGTTGGCTGGCTGCCACGTCCACGTTCTGGTGGCGCCGGGTTTGGCCTGCGAGGACTATCCAGCGGGGGTGAATTGCTGGCGTTCTCTGGAGGAGGTGAAGCTTTGATGGCGAGGGGCCTTTTCAGCTGAGGCGACTGAGCACGAAATCCGGGAGGGCCCGCAAGGCGCTGCGGGGCTCAGAGGGCGGCAGCCAGTCGATCGACTCCAGCGCCTGACGGGCAAAGTCTGCCGCTAGGGCCCGGGAGCGAGGAATGGCCTCACAGCCGCGCACCAGGGACAGGGCCTGCTCGAGGTCGCCTTCGTTGGCGAATTCGCGTTCGATCAAGTGGGCCAGGGCGGGCTGCTCCTCAAGGGCATAGAGCACTGGTGCGGTGAGATAGCCCGAAGCCAGATCGCTGGCGGCTGGTTTGCCAAGTTGCTGCTCACTGCCCGTGAAATCAAGGATGTCGTCCACCACCTGGAAGGCCAAGCCCAGTTGCCGACCGAAGTAGTGAAGCGCCTCGAGTTGGGCCGTGGGCAAACCGGAGAGCACCCCAGCGGCCTTGGCGCTATTGGCCATCAGGGAAGCGGTTTTGCAGTAGCTCTTTTCGATGTAGGTCTCAAAGCTCTGGCCTGTGTCGTAGCGGTAGAGGCCCTGACGCACCTCCCCATCAGCCAGGTCCATGATCACCCTGCTGAGCAGCTTCACCACTTCCAGATCGTCGAGGTTGGCCAGGTGCCAGCTGGCCTGCGCAAAGAGGAAATCGCCTGCGAGCACGGCAACGCGGTGGTTGAAGCGACTGTGCACCGTGGCAACGCCACGCCTGGTGGCCGCCTCGTCCACCACGTCGTCATGCACCAGTGAAGCGGTGTGGATCATCTCCGTGATCTCCGCCAGACGGCGGTGACGAGGGGTGAGAACCCCCTCGGGCGAGATTGCCCTGGAAATCAACAACACGATGCCAGGACGCAACCGCTTGCCGCCTGCGGAGAACAGATGCTCCGCAGCCGCATGAAGGATGGGATGACGCGCCCCGATCAGTTGGCGAAGATCGGCCACCAACACATCGAGATCGGCTGCGACCGGCTGGAGCAGCTCTGCAACCGTGCTCACGATACCTCCCTAACGAAAGGATTTTAGAAGAAGTGTGGTGGTCGCTGTTGGGTTCTCCAAGAGACGGCTCAGTGGAGGACCAACTGGCCGTCTGGTCCCTCACCCCAGTGGATCTCTTCACAGGCGACCGTGAGCCCAAGAAGTCTCTGGCAGGCCTCCTGAAAGCTTGCCGCCCCGCCCGTGCTCAAAAAACGGTGGCTTCCTTGCAGCTTGCTTGTTGCTGCCAGGCCCTTCTCGCGAAGCACGCGCACCAGATGGGCGGCCACCGCAGGCGCCGGATCGATCACCTGAAGAGTCGGCCCCGCCAGGCGACGGATGCTGTCGATCACAAAGGGGTAGTGGGTGCATCCCAGCACGATGGTGTCGGCATTGGCCGCCAACATCGGTTCCAAAAACGTCTGCAGCAGGGGCTCAAGCTCTTTTTCAGAGGCCCCCGATTCCACCCAGTCCGCCAGCCCCAGGCACACCTGCTCCACCACTTTCACATCCCTGGCGCAGCGACCAACCGTGGCCCGAAAGAGGCGCCCCTGGAACGTCGCTGGCGTGGCCATCACCCCCACCACCTTGGTTTTGCTGAGGGTGACCGCAGGTTTCACAGCGGGTTCCAAGCCCAGAATCGGCACCGCCGGATAGCGCTCCCGCAGCGCCTGAAGAGCGACGGCTGAGGCGGTGTTGCAGGCCACCACGATCGCCTTGCAGCCGTGCTCGATCAGGAAGCTGCAGATGGCGCCGCAGTAGGCCAACACCTCTTTGCTGCTGCGGTTTCCGTAGGGCACATGGGCACGGTCCGCCAGATAGAGGGTGGATTCCTGCGGAAGCTGGCGCACAATCTCCCGCCAAACACTCAGGCCCCCCACGCCCGAATCAAACACACCGATCGGCTGGCTGGTCACGATGGCGTCACTGGCCCAGGTAGGAGAGGATGCCGGAGGCTACGGCGGCGGCGAGTCGTTGCCGGTAGCTGGCATCGGCCAGCCTGGGGGAATCGATCTCGCCTGTGACAAACCCCATCTCCGTCAACACGGATGGCATCACCGTGCGGCGAATCACGAAGAAACGTCCGGGTCGGGCTCCCCGATCTGGGGTGCCCGGGGAGACGGCCATCAGTTGCTGTTGGATCGAAACAGCCAACTCGTAGGAGCGTCCCCCTTGGTAATAGAAGGTTTCGATGCCATTCACATCGGGCCGATCGAGACTCAAAGCATTGGCGTGCAAACTCACAAAAACATCGGCGCCACTTCGGTTGGCCAAGGCCACCCGCGGGGGAAGGTCCACATCCACCTCGCTGGTGCGGGTCAGGAGCACTTGAACCCCCCGGCTCTGGAGCAGCTGCGCCAGCTGGAGGCCCACATCAAGCACCACATCGGTTTCGCGCAGGCCGCCGATGCCCACCGCCCCTGGATCGGGCCCGCCGTGGCCTGGATCAATCACCACACGGAAGCGTCCCCGCGGCACAGCGGGCAGATTGCGGGCGTTGGGCACCCGGCCGGTGAGCACGGGCGCGATCGTGGAGGGGCTGAAGCGTGTTCCCCCCCTGGTTCGCCCGCCCGCAAGGAGGGGTGGAGCATTGATGTCGCCCTCACCGATGAGGGGCAGGCTGCGACGCGAGATGCCCCGCAGCTCCATGCGCCAGCGATCCCGATCGACCCCCACAAGCCGCAGCTGGCGTGGATCGAGTTTTGTGCCTGGCGTGAACTCCAGAACCAGCCGCGTGGTTTGGGCATCCGGTTTGCCCACCCTCACTTCCACCAGTGAGCCCGCCCCGCGCACGCTGCGGCGGCGCATGGGTGCGCCCGGCAGATCAAACCACACCCGCGGCCCCTGACCTCGCTTGCCCTCTTCGAAGTAGGCCCGCACTTGGGATCCCGGGGTGGTGCGCAGTTCCAGCTGGCCTTCGCGGTTGATCTGCCAGGCAAAGAGGCTGCTGCCCGCCCAGGAGGGAGTGCCTGCCAGGAGGAACAAACCCACGAGCCAGCCGAACGTCCGTTTCGGGCAGCGTCGGGCGGCCCCTCGCCATCGCCAGGTCACCATGGCGGCCTCAGAACAGGGAGGCGTGCCGATGTTGCAGGCTGGGCATCTGGGCTCGCACCCGTGCCACATGCTGCGTGTCCACCGGGGCGATGGCCAACCCCGGGGCCTGTCCGGCATCGGCCAACACCGTGCCCCAGGGATCAATCACCAGGGCGTGGCCGTGGGTCTGGCGCCTTCCCTCATGCTGGCCGGTCTGGGCTGGTGCCACCACGTAGGCGGTGTTTTCGATGGCCCGGGCTTGCAGCAACACCTGCCAATGGTCCTTGCCGGTGTAGGCCGTGAAGGCCGCCGGGATCATCAGCAGTTCAGCTCCGGCTCCAGCGAGGTGGCGATAAAGCTCGGGGAAGCGAACGTCGTAACAGATGGACAAGCCAACCCGGCAGAGGCCAGGCACGTCCACCACGGGCGGCAGCTCCTGGCCAGGGCGCACCGTTGCCGATTCCCGGTAGGTGCTTCCATCGGGGATGTCCACATCAAAGAGGTGGATTTTGTCGTAACGGGCCAGCAGTTGGCCCTCTGGCCCCACCAGTTCCGCCCGGTTGAAGGTGGATCGCTCCGTGGCGGGCACGGGAAAGCCCCCCCCGAGCAGGGTCACTTGGTAGCGGCGCGCCATGGTGATCAGAAAGCGGCTGCAGCGCTCGGCCAGGCTGGGAGCCAGCTCCAGACGACGCTCGTCGTCGCCCATGAAGGCAAAGTTCTCAGGCAGCCCCACCAGCTCGGCGCCACGGTGGGCGGCCAGCTCGATTTGCTCCTCGGCCGCCGCGAAATTCACATCAGGATCGGATGTGCTGGTGAGCTGGAGGGCTGCCGCCAAGAAACTGCTCACCGCCTTCGATCGCATGCAGGGGCGAACTGTAGTGGACGCAACGGGGAAGACAAGGGTCGTTTCAGCTGGCGCGCAACACCCCAGGCTCCGCTTGCACCGGCACGATCGTGAGCGCATCGACCGCCGCGCAGCAGGCAAAATCGGCATCGTGATTGCCGATTCCCTGCAGCCTCTGGCCATGGCTGGCGGCCCTGAGGCAGGTTTCCGTGTCGTGGTGCCACTGTTGCCAGAGGGCGAGGGCGGCGAGGGCCTCGTCGTTGGCCAGGCTCACGCCCACGTGAGGAGCCACGGCCAGCTCGATGGCGGCGGAGGCCACGGCACCGGCGGCCAGGCTGTCCTCCAGGGAGTAGGCGCCCTCCCAGCCGCTGCCCACGATCCACACTTGCTGGGCATCCCGGCCGATCAGCCGCCGGGCGACAGCGGTGCGGTTGGGCAGGCAGGCGGTGAGCAGCAGGGGCACATCCCGCACCGCCGCCAAGGAGCGGGTGCCATTGGTGGTGCTCATGAAGATGCGCTTGCCTCGCACCAGCTCAGGGGTGACCGCCAGGGGCGAGTTGCCGAGGTCGTAGCCCTCCACCCGCTTGCCCCCGCGCTCGCCGGCCCGCAGCCGCTGCTCGGCGGGCCAGGCGGCGGCGGCGGCCTCCAGCTCCGCCAGATCGGCGAAAGCCTGGATCGCTTCGGCACCGTTTTCCAGCGACCAGGCGATGGTGGTTGTGGCCCGCAACACATCGATCACCACGGCGGCGTCGGGCCCGCCCTCGGCGGGCGGCAGCACCGGTGGCACCGATTCCGAGGTGTGGAAGTAGGAGATCTGCATGGCTGTGGAGGCCGGCGGCCGGGCGATGGGGTCAGTGTGTCAGGGGGCTGGCGGGAGCGCGCAGGGGCTGATGGGGTTGGCATGTCCTTGAGGACCACGCCGCTGTGAACGTTGTGTTGGCCCAGAGGGTTGATCAGGCTGGCCCCCACCCGGCAGGCCGGGCCTTGGCCAAAAAAAATCCACCACCCGGGGGTGGTGGAGTGGAAGGATTCGCTGCAGCTCGATTCAGTGAAGGGACTGCTCTGGCCTGACCTCAATCCCTGCGGCCGCCACCATTGAGGGCAATGATGAATTGCAGGATGAAGATGAACAGGTTGATGTAGGTGAGATACATGCCCAGGGCGCCCACCAGGTATTGGTCATCCCTGTAGGTGCGGGGCATGGTGTAGAAGTCAACGAAGGCGGCGCCGATGAACAGCACCGTGCCAAAGCCGGCGATCATCAGCTGGAAGGTGCCAGCCCCGAAGCCTGGGATGAAGATCCCGCCCACCAGTTGCACCACGATGGCGATCAGGAGGCCAATGATCCCCAGACCCACCACGCCGCTGAGGGCCTGACCCACGTCATCGCTCATGCGGCGGCCGAAGACAGAGGCCAACACGAAGGTGAGACCGGTGGCCAGCGCGGCCGTGCCGATGGCGCCGATCCCTGCGGTGCCGATGGCCAGATTCACAATGCCGCTCAAGGTGAAGCCGGTGAGCAGGCTGTACGTGGCGAGCAGGGGCAGGGCGGTGCTGTTGTTCCCCTTGAGGGCCACGTTTTGGGCCACAAAGAAGAGCACCAGCTGGGAGATCATGGCCACCACGAAGAGGGGCATGAACAGCGCTGGGTTGCTGGCCATCAGCGCCAGACCCCCCATCACCCCACCGGCGGTGAGCACCATGCCACCACCCACGTAGGGCAGGGCTTTGTTGACAACATTTGGCCCGACGAGGGCGCTGCGTTGGGCGGCCTGGATGGCCTGTTGGAAATCGCTGTTGGCGGGCATTTCCCGGGGAAAAATCTGAATGAACCCAGTGTGACAGCGGCGGCAAGCTCTGCGTGGCTTTTGCTGTGCGGATCTCCGGTTCGGGAGGCCTCAACGAGCGCTGCTGCCCGCGGCGGGGCGGGGAACGCCTGCGGCCGGGAGAAAGGCGAAGGGGGTTGCGGGTTCGAATCGGCTTGCCGCTTCTCCCGCGAACACCTGGCCACCGGCCACCCGCAGCCGCCGCACCGGGGCTCCTGGCGAAAGATCCAGCTGGTCGAGAGAGACCCAGAACACGCTGGGGGAGGTGACCGAGTCGAAGAGGATCACCCGCCGCTTTTGGTCACTCACCACACGCCAGATGGTGGAGGCGATGTTGGGTTGGCCGGGGGTGGTGATCCCGAGGGGAACGCTCACGCTGCGCACCACGGAGAGCACACTGGCCAGCGCCTGGAAGCCGAAGCGTCTTTCGGGCACGGCGCCGATGTAACTGGGGTCCACCTGGCGGGGAATGGCCTTCAGCAGGAAGGAGGCGCGGGCAAAACGGTCGGCCGCTCGGTTGGTTCCCGGCAGGAAGGCCATGCCACCGACGCTCTGCCAGTAGCTGTTGAGGGCCAGTTGTTGATCAAAATTCGGTGAATTCGTCATCACCGTGTATTGACGACCATGGTGGATGACCAGGTTGCCGTTGATGTATTCCAGGATGGCCGAGTCGCCCGTGGCATCGGAGAGGGAGAGATGCAGTTGGGCGCCCTGACCGTTGGGCAGCTTTGGCGCCACGACGCGAAATGGCTGAGTGCGCAGATGGGCGATGGCTTCTTGAACCGTGGCGAATTGATCGAGCACATATTGGGCCCATAGCGAGATGGACAGCACGGGCTTGCCATTGGCAGGGCCGTAATCCGATTCAGCTAGATAGAGCAAATTGGCGACCAATCCCTTCTCATTCATGCCATCCGCCGTGCCCAGGTCGTAGCCGCTCACCACCACGCTCCCGTAGCGCGAACGCCAGCGCGGGGTGTGGCTGCCACCAGCGCCGTTGCGCTCCATGCCCCTGGGGAAGGCCCAGAGATTGGACCGCATGTCTTCCGCCCAGTCCATGCTGCGCCCCGTGAGCACGGAGCCATCGGACGCGGTGTAGAGCACCCGGGTGCAGGCCAGGCTGGGTGAAGGGCCAGCGAGCAGGCCACTGAGGCCGATCAGCCACGCCCAGAGGCCACGGAGGCTGCGGCGGCGGGTCCGGGCGTGCATCACCAAACAGAGGCTGTTTTGATGATCATTTTGAAGTGCGGTGCGAGATCGGGCCCTGAGTCCGCTGCCCCCCGAGAGGGGCACCATCCGTCAGAGTGAATGTCCTCCGGGATTCAGCCTTGGCCGGCGTGATGGCCCAACAGGGCCGCGATCTGCGCGGTTTCCTCCAGCTCCTTGAGCGTCGCGGTCAGCTGCGCCGCATCAGTGCCCCCGTGGATCCTGATCTCGAGCTGGCGGCCATCGCCGATCGGGTGTTGGGCCTGGGAGGGCCTGCCCTGCTGTTTGAAAACGTGCGCGGCTCCTCCATGCCTGTGGCCGTGAATCTGCTCGGCACCGTGCAGCGGGTGGTGTGGAGCATGGGGATGGAGCGGCCCGAGGAGCTCGAAGGGCTGGGTGAAAAGCTGGCCTTGCTCCAACAGCCCCGACCCCCCAAGGGCTTGGAGGAGCTGAAGCGCTACGGCGGCCTGGCTTGGAACCTGGTCCGCGCCGTGCCCGATCGCGACCTGCTCCCCCCCTGCCACCAGGTGGTGCTGCGGGGGGATCAGGTGAATCTCGACGCCCTCCCCCTGCTGCGCCCCTGGCCTGGTGATGCGGGTGGCGTGATCACTCTGGGCCTGGTGATCACCAAGGATCCAGAAAACGGCACGCCCAATGTGGGCGTCTACCGGCTGCAGCGCCAGTCGGCCAACACGATGACGGTGCATTGGCTGAGCGTGCGCGGCGGTGCGCGGCACCTGCGCAAGGCGGCGGCACTGGGCAAGAAGCTGGAGATCGCCATTGCCATCGGCGTGCACCCCCTGCTGGTGATGGCGGCGGCCACGCCGATTCCGGTGCAGTTGAGCGAATGGCTCTTCGCAGGCCTCTATGGCGGGGAGGGGGTGCGGCTGGCGCGCTGCAAAACCCTGGATCTTTCCGTGCCCTCCCACAGTGAGCTGGTGCTGGAGGGAACGATCACCCCTGGTGAGGAGCTCCCCGATGGCCCCTTCGGCGATCACATGGGGTTTTACGGGGGGATTGAGCCTTCACCCCTGGTGCGGTTTCACTGCATCACCCACCGTCGCGATCCGATCTTCCTCACCACCTTCAGCGGCCGTCCCCCGAAGGAGGAGGCGATGCTCGCCATCGCCCTCAACCGCATCTACACCCCGATCCTGCGCCAGCAGATTCCGGAGATTGTCGATTTCTTCCTGCCGATGGAAGCCCTCAGCTACAAGCTGGCGGTGATCGCCATCGACAAGGCCTATCCCGGCCAGGCCCGGCGGGCCGCCATGGCGTTCTGGAGCGCCTTGCCGCAGTTCACCTACACCAAATTTGTGGTGGTGGTCGACCAAAGCATCAACATCCGCGATCCGCGCCAGGTGGTGTGGGCCATCAGCGCGCAAGTGGATCCCCAGCGGGATCTCTTTGTGTTGGAGGACACGCCCTTTGATTCCCTGGACTTTGCCAGTGAGCGGCTCGGTCTTGGCGGGCGGCTGGCGATTGATGCCACCACCAAGATCGGGCCTGAGCGGCGCCACCCCTGGGGAGAGCCCTTGGCCAGGGACGCTGAGCTCGAGGCCCGTGTGCAGGCGCGTTGGCAAGAGCTGGGGCTTGCGGATCTACCGGAGGGGGAGCCGGATCCGGCTCTGTTTGGTTACACCCTTGAGCATGTGCTTGAGCGGCTCAGCAGTCACAGGGGTGGATGATCAGTGACGGATGGGTGATCGATCAAAACAAGTTCATTGTGCATGCCATGATTCCGTGAGCTAAGCGCATGCCAGCGGAAACCGTGCACACTGTTGATCTGCTCATACCCTGTCATAACGAGGAAGAATCAGCTGGGCCGCTGATCAGTGCGCTGGAGAGAACGATTGATGAATTTGAGACACCTGAGCAGAAAAAGGTTCGCTTTCACTTGATCATTGTTGATGATGGCAGTTCAGATCAAACCTGCCAGCGCTTTGAGCAATTGATCCACAACTCGCACGCAATTAGCAGTGGCTCCATCATCAGCCTCAGTCGAAACTTTGGCAAAGAGGCGGCCATCCTTGCCGGCTTGAATCAATCCGAGGGGGACGCTTGCATCATTCTCGATGCCGATTTGCAGGACCCCCCCAGCCTGATCCCTCAAATGGTGCGGGCCTGGCAGGAGGGCAGCCAAGTGGTGAATGCGGTGCGCAATGATCGATCGAGCGACAGCATGATGAAGCGCCTGACATCGGAGGGGTTTTATTCGCTGTTTTTAAAACTTAGCAAGCTTAAGGTTCAATTCAATGCTTCTGATTTCCGTTTGTTGGATCGGGCGGCTATTCAAGCCATTCTGGCCTGTGATGAACGGGTGCGTTTCTCGAAAGGTTTTTTCGCATGGATCGGCTTTGAGCAAAGGAACATCTATTTCAAGCGACCATCGCGCGTCACAGGTACGACCAAATGGGGAAGTTGGAAACTCTGGAACTATGCTCTTGACGGCATCTTTAACTTTTCCACCGCGCCCCTGCGAATTTGGAGTTACATCGGCTTGGTTGTCACCATCTCCTCGTTCATTGTTGGCCTAACAGCTGTTATCAGGGTGCTCTTTTTCGGTATTGATGTGCCTGGTTATGCTTCGCTCTTTTTTGCCGTCACTTTTTTGGGGGGTCTGCAGCTGATCGGCATTGGTATTCTCGGAGAATATGTGGGCCGCTCCTATATGGAAGCCAAGCGCCGCCCCCACTACGTGATCAAGCGGATTCAAGAAAGCAAGACAAAAGCTACTTAAGCGTTGGGGTTGTGGGCTGGCTCAACACAATCAGGCCCACATCGCCATCCACGGCAACGGAACCATCAGCTGGCCAGGCCGGACGGTTGTTGGCAAGGGCGGTGGCTTTGGCGCGGTCCGCTTCGGTGGGTGGGGTGAACACCTGCCCGGTGGCTTCCTGCAGCAGGGGCAACTGGGCCCAATTCACCTGGAATCCGGATTGGAAATGCTCCCGCCCCTTCAGATATTGATTGGGGGAGAAATAGCCCTTGAAAACAACTGTTCTTACGCCTTTTGCACCACTGAGTTGATTGAGCCGAGCGACCATTTGACTGGCATTTAACAAATCGCGATTGGCGAGCCTCGCAATGTCCACGCTCAGTGTGTTTGTGATGATCGCGTAGGAGAGGACCAGCAGGCTGGCCAGGCTGATGGCCACGATTTTGAGACGTCGGCTGTTCATCAATGAGGAGAGGGCGAGAAGCCCTCCGCCAAAGACAACGGTGGCCAGGAGATTTCTTGGGTTTTCACTGGTGTGATCCATCAGGATTGTGGGGAGGAAAGCAGCTGCAACCGTGAGAGCTGAGATTGCGGCCAAGATGGGAAAAAACAGCAGTGCTTTACCGCTTTTTTGCGGCTGTCGCAGCAAGTCTGTTGAGAGACCAGTGGCCACGACCAGCCAAAGCATGGATTGCAGCAGTTTGGTGCTTCTGGCCATGCTGGGCTCCTTGCCGAAGGCCGTGCGCTTGAGATGGTTGACCACAAGTTGAAGTTTGTCACGCCAGCTGTCCAGACCTGCAAAAGCCGTTCTTTCGCTGGTGGGCAAGCCAAGCAGACGCAAGGAAAGTATTGAAATAAAGAGATAGCTGACAACACCAAGAGCAATCAGTTTAATGTAATCAAATACGGGTCTGAAGTCTGGGGATGGCGAGCCGTGCGCCGGCGTCGTCCACTGCCGAAAGATCTGGATCACCAGCAAGACAAGGCCAGCCGCAACGTAATAGGAGATCATCGTTTGGTAGCTCAACGAGGCGGCAATCGCTAACACGCTTGTCCACTGCCACCAGCCAGGTTTATGGAAATTTGCCAATCCAAAGGCCCCGGTGAGGTAGGACATCACCATGGATGGGTGCTGCAACTGGAAAGCAAGAAGATTGATGTGATAAGGGAAGAGAGTAAACAGCAACCCGATCAGAATTCCGTAGATCGAAGCGGAGCGTGGAATCCAGAGCTTTCTCAGGGCTAAGGCGAACACCACCATGGCGGCGGTGTGCGCCGCTCCCCAGAGTGATCCGATGGGGGGGAAGGTCCCGCCGAGCCACCCCACCAGCCGAGTGGTCAGAGCGGCAAACACCCGCAGCTGGGAGGCCTGGCTGACGGCGTAGCCGAGGCCATCGGAATCGGCAATAGAGAGAAAGTCGTCGCAACTCCAATTGAGGCCAAAAATGCTGTTGCCTCGTGCGATTACAGCAATGATAAACACCACCAGGAATTCAAAAAGCGCCGATTTTCTTATAGAAAAGAGGCGTTCGAATGCCATGGGGATTTGTTTTTGTTCGTGAGATTGTACACCGCATGGCTTAAAAGACAGCCTGTCGCCGCCCCGGGCTGATTGGTTTCGATTGAGACTGATCAATTGAGACTGATCAAATTGAGACTGATCAATCGCATTGGCGCTGCCTGGTGGCCAACGCCACAAGCCTGAGGCTGCAGCTGTTCGTTGTTGCGCCAAAGTGCCAGCGGAACGGCGTTGTCAGCCCGGTGGCCAACAGTTGAGAGGGGAGATGTGAGAGGGGAGATGATCGGCCGCACGGGAATTCAAGCCCTCAAGGCCCTGCTGGAGTTGGCCCAGGAGCCCAGCCGCTGGCGATCGGTGAACGATCTGGCCGTTGCCCAGGCCCTGCCGGCGCCCCATCTGGAGCAGCTCCTTTTGCGGCTGCGCCGAGCCGGTGTGTTGGAGGCGCGGCGGGGACGCCAAGGCGGCTATCGGCTGATTGGCACCCCGGCCCAGGTGTCGCTGGCGAGGGTGCTCGTGGCGGTGGAGGCCTGGCCGGCCGCGAGGTCGGCTCCCGAGGAGCGCTTCTGCGATGGGGGGCCTGATGGGGCGACCGAGCGGGTGGCGGCTCTGGTGCAGCGGCGCCTGGCCCAAGCCATCGAGCGGGAACTGCAGAGCCTCACGCTGGAGGAACTCCTGTTCGATTGGCGCAGCGCCCGCGCCAGCCTGAGTGAGGAGGGCGGTTTGATGTTGGGTTGAGACCTAGGCTGCTGCCATGGCGAGTCTCCCTGATCCCTCTTCGGAAGATTCCCTGAAGGCCAGGGCGCAGCGGCCGGGGGAATCTGGGCAGGTTGGTGAACCTGAGCCCGGTGAGCTCCTCGATCAGGTGCTGATCCCGCTCTTGGCGGATTTTGAGGAAACCTTCGCTCGGGGCCAGGTGCTACTGGATCACTGCCCCGATCGGGTGCTTCCTCCCCCCGGCCGCACGGCGCTGCGGGAGCGGCTGACGGAGGCCCAGGCGGCCCTGGCGGCCGCCAGGGCCCTCAGGGCCGCTGCCCCCACCCCCATGGCCCTCGACATGGCCACCATCACCCCCTGGCATGAGCTGGTGGTGGAGGTGTGGTCGTTGTCTGCGGCGCTGCGGGCGGCGGGGGTGGAGCTGCCCGCTCCATAGGATCACCCCTCCAGCCGCCCCCCTCCCATGGCCGTCGCCGCCGCCGCGCCCCTCCTCCTGCCCGGCGGCGGCAGCCTGCGGGGCCGGGTGCGGGTGCCGGGCGATAAATCGATCTCCCATCGAGCTTTGCTGTTTGGCGCCATCGCCGAGGGCGAAACCCGCATCGAGGGTCTGCTGCCAGCCGAGGACCCCCTGAGCACCGCCGCCTGCCTGCGGGCCATGGGGGTGGGCGTGTCGGAGATCCGCGCCGACGCACCGGTGACCGTGCAGGGCGTGGGCCTAGATGGCTTCCTGGAGCCGGAGAACGTGCTCGATTGCGGCAATTCCGGCACCACGATGCGGTTGATGCTCGGCCTGCTGGCGGGTCGGGCCGGCCGCCACTTTGTGCTCAATGGCGATGCCTCGCTCAGGCGGCGGCCGATGCGGCGGGTGGGCGGCCCCTTGTCCGAAATGGGCGCCTCCATACAAGGCCGCGAGGGGGGCAACCTGGCCCCCTTGGCCATTGCCGGCCGCCAGCTCCATGGCGCCACGATCCGCACGCCCGTGGCCTCCGCCCAGGTGAAAAGCGCGATCCTGCTGGCCGCCCTCACCGCCACTGGCCCCACCACGGTGATCGAGCCGGCCCTCTCGCGCGACCACAGCGAGCGGATGCTGCGGGCCTTTGGCGCCGATCTGGTGGTGGCCGGCCCGGGCGGCACGCAGGTCACCGTCACCCCCGGCCCCAGCTTGCGGGGCCAGGAGGTGGTGGTGCCGGGCGACATCAGCTCGGCGGCCTTCTGGCTGGTGGCCGGCGCCATCACCCCCGGCGCGGAGCTCACCATTGAAAATGTGGGCCTCAACCCCAGCCGTACGGGCATCCTGGAGGTGCTTGGCCAGATGGGCGCCGCCATCAGCGTGCTGAACCCCCGCGATGTGGCTGGCGAGCCGGTGGGGGATCTGCAGGTGAGCCATGGTCCCCTGAAGGCGTTCACGATCGCTGGCGATCTGATTCCCAGGCTGGTGGATGAGATTCCGGTGTTGGCGGTGGCGGCCTGCTGCGCGGAGGGGGTGAGCACGATCCGCGGGGCGGAGGAGCTGCGGGTGAAGGAAACCGATCGGCTCGCCGTGATGGCCCGCCACCTTTCGGCGATGGGGGCGCGGCTGGTGGAGCACCCCGATGGCCTCACGCTGGAGGGCGTCACCGCGCTTCACGGAGCAGAGGTGAATAGCGAAACCGACCACCGGGTGGCGATGAGCCTGGCGGTGGCCTCCCTGGTGGCCCGAGGCGACACCCGCCTGCACGACAGCGCCGCCGCCGCCGTGTCCTACCCCGGCTTCTGGGATGACCTGGCCCGCCTGCGCCGTTGACCCCCCGCTCGGCCGCTCTGCCGCTGGCGGGGGGCAGGGATTGGCGCAGCGCGAGGGCGGCGATGGCAGTTTCAGCCTGTGGAGCGGGGCCTATGGCGAGGGCTTTCATAGCGGCCGCGGGGCCCTGCGGGAGGCCCGGGAAACCTTTCTGCAGCCCTCCCAGCTGGAGCGCTTTGCGGCTGGGGCCCGGCTGAGGGTGGTGGAGGTGTGCGTGGGCACGGGCAGCAACCTGGCCCTGCTGCTGGAGGCCTGCGCAGCGCGCGGGATCGTTTTGGAGTGGTGGGGCCTGGAGCTGGATCCGGAGCCGTTGGCGCTGGCGCTGGCGTCGGAGGCGTTTCGGAGACCCTGGCAACCCGCCACGTTGCGGGTGTTGGAGGAGGTGTGGGCTCGGGGCAGCTGGCGGAGCGCCCAGAGCCGTGGCCGGATGCTCTGGGGCGATGCCCGCCAAACGCTGGCGGAGCTGGGGCGGGAGCGGCGGGGGCAGGTGGATCTGGTGTGGCACGACGCCTTTTCCCCCCAGCGTTGCCCCCAGCTCTGGACGGTGGAGGTGTTGGGGGCTGCGGCGGCGCTGTTGGCCCCCGAGGGGCGCTGGATCAGCTACAGCTCGGCGGCGGCGGTGCGCGAAACGCTGCGGCTGGTGGGGTTGCAGCTGCTGGCGCTGGCGATTCCGGAGGGGCTGAGCGCCCAGGGAAACGCCTGGAGCGGCGGCACCCTGGCCAGCCCCAGCCCCCTCGGGTCCTCGTCGCTGTGGCGAGAACTCTCGGCGATGGAGCGCGACCATCTGGCCAGTGGCGCCGGCGAGCCCTACCGCGACCCCAGCGGCACGGCGGACGCCGCCGCCATTCTCCACAGCCGCCACGCGGCCCAGGCCGTTTCCCGCGCCAGCGGCACCCGCACCGCCAGCAGCGCCTGGCGGCGGCGCTGGGGGGTGGGGCGGGAGAGGAGCAGCTCAGGCGCCGCCACGGGAAGGCTTAGGGGGTAACTGCCCCTCGGGGGCATGGATCCGGGAGCCCGGCCGCCAAGCCTGATCCAGCGCTATCGGGAAGAGCAGCAACTGCGCCACTCTTCACTGCCACTGAGCCTGGGATCTTGTCGCGCTTCTTGGTTGTAGTCGTCTTGGGACATCACTTCTGGTTGAGATATGAGAATCTGCTGGTGGTTAATGGGGGAAGTTCTTGTGCAATCGAGAGCAACAATGAAAGCTGTGCGCGATTGGCTGGTTGACAAGCCAGTGGCTAGAGTTTCGAATAGAAGCGCTGTAAACTACTGCTCTAGATTTGTGGTATCAGCTGCATTGGATTTGTATTTTGGTCTCCCCCAGCCACATTGTCTGCCACACAAGACCAGCTTTATACCTATAGATTCATGAGATAACATTATGGTGTCACTGCAGTGGTCGCTGAGCGATGGAGTCCCGGGATCCGATCAAGGATTTTTTCAGCTTCTTGCTCGGGGCCGTGCTCCTCTCGATGGGGATGTTTCTGTTCTTCAACCAGGTGATGGTGAGTTCGGAACCCATCGGCCGCGGTCTCCGCTTTGGTCGAGGGTTTGGCGGGGTCTGGGGGGGTGGCGGCTATGGGTCAGCCTTCGGCGGCGGTGGTTGGGGTGGTTTTGGTCTGCCCCAGGGTCTGGAAGACAGTTTCGGACTGCTGCTGATCCCCCTTGTGATCGGGGTCTGTCTCCTGTTCACCCTGCGCAACCAGCGCTGGGGCTGGTTTCTCGTCTTGGCCTCGGTGGCGGCCCTGGCGGTGGGGATCCTCCAGACGCTCATCATCCGCTTCCAGCCCACCACCCTCTGGAACCTCCTCACGATGATGGCCTTGATTGGCAGTGGCGGGGGTCTGATGTTCCGTTCGCTCAGCGGCTATCAAGATGGCAAGGAACGAAAGGACCGTTGAGGATCTGATCGCCGAGCTGGAGGGGCATGCGCCTTCCGCCAAGGCGGCGCCGCTGGTCAAGCCAGGTGCCCAAGCCGCTCGTTTGGCTTCGGCTTCTCCAGGCTCAGGAGTCCGCTGGCTGATGGCCCTTGCACTTCTGGCCCTTGGCTTTGGTGCCGGTTGGACCGCGGCGAATTTGCGGCCGCCGCTGCAAGGTGCTGCTGCGACGACACCAGGCCAGGAAACCCGCCAGGGACTCCTGGCGGCCGGTTGGCAGGAAACGGATCAGGGGGTGTTCACCCGCCGTTGCCCGGACAGCTGCCGCCGACCCGTGCTCTATGGCGGCGGCGTCGCCGACGTGATGGAGGTGAACTGCCTGGAGCGCCCCTGCGGACAGATTCGGGCGGAGTTTGCTGTGCTCGATGGGCGGGGCCAGCTCATCGATCAGATCGTGGAGAGTCGCTCCGGCCGCCAGGGTGAGCGCCTGCAATTCGTGCTCGAATCCCAGCTTCCGGCGGCTCGTCGCTTTGTGCTGCAGTCCTTCAGCGCCAAGGCGCGCATCGACTGAGGCTCTCGTCCATCGGCTGACCAGAGCCCCCTTGCGCCACACCTCCTGGCTGGTTGGACCTCCCCCGGTAGATTCCCGCGAGTTCTCGATCCGCCCGATGCTCGCCATCGCCATCCTGGCCGCAGGAAAGGGCACGCGCATGAAGAGCCGCCTACCCAAGGTGCTCCAGCCCTTGGCCGGCGCCACACTCGTGGAGCGGGTGCTCAAAAGCGCCGAAGCCCTGCAGCCTGAGCGGCGGATCTTGATTGTCGGTCACCAGGCCGATCGCGTGCGCGAGGCCCTCTCCGGCCAGGCCGATCTGGAGTATGTGTTGCAGGAGCCGCAAAACGGCACTGGCCACGCCGTGCAGCAGTTGCTGCCTTGCTTGGAAGGGTTTCAGGGAGACCTGCTGGTGCTCAACGGCGACGTGCCTCTCCTGCGCCCCCAAACCCTTTCAGACCTCTTGGCGCGACATCGCAGCAGTGGCGCCGGTGTCACCGTGCTTACGGCCCGGCTGAGCGATCCCACCGGCTACGGGCGGGTGTTCACCGATGCGGAAGGCCACATCACGGCCATCGTGGAACATCGGGATTGCGACGACAGCCAGAGGGCCCACTGCCTCACCAACGCCGGCATCTATTGCTTCCACTGGCCTCGCCTGGCCCAAGTGCTTCCCCTCCTCACCACGGACAACGACCAGGGCGAGCTCTATCTCACCGACACGGTGGCCATGCTTCAGCCGGCCTTGCAGCTGGAGGTGATGGATCCGGCGGAAATCAACGGCATCAACGATCGGGTGCAGCTGGCCCAATGTGAAGCGGTGTTCCAAGACCGGCTGCGGCGCCACTGGATGGCCGAGGGGGTGACCTTCACCGACCCCGCCAGCTGCACCCTCAGTGACGGCACCCGCTTTGGCCGAGACGTGGTGGTGGAGCCCCAGTGCCATTTCCGGGGCGACACGGTGATCGGCGAGGGGTGCCGCATCGGGCCGGGTTGCCTGATCGAAAACAGCGCCATCGGTGATGGGGTGGAGTTGATCCATGCGGTGGTGCGCGATGCCCGGGTGGCCAACGGCTGCAGCGTCGGCCCCTATGCCCAACTGCGCGGTGGGGCCGTGTTGGAAGCCGATTGCCGCATCGGCAATTTCGTGGAGGTGAAAAACAGCCATCTCGGGGCTGGCGTCAAGGCCAACCACCTCACCTACCTGGGTGATGCGGATGTGGGATCGAAAGTGAACATCGGCGCTGGCACCATCACCGCCAACTACGACGGAGTGCGCAAACACCGCACCCAGATTGGCGCCGGCAGCAAAACCGGAGCCAACAGTGTCTTGGTGGCGCCGATCACCCTGGGGGAGGGCGTCACCGTGGCCGCAGGTTCCACCCTCACCGAGGATGTGCCGGCGGGGTCCTTGGCGCTGGGCCGGGCGCGCCAGGTGGTGAAATCCGATTGGCTGCCGCCCAACTGAGCCCAGACTTAGCCCTGGCCCTGCACCAGCTCTCTGCCCTCCCAATCGATGATCAGCACCTCGGTGCGAGGGCCCAGGCGGAAGGGCAGCAAGCTGTGCCCCACCCCCACGCTCACGCAGAGCACCCGCCCGCCGGCCAGCCCATAGCGGCCGGCTTGATAGCGGCGGGAGAGGGGTCCGGAGGCGGCCAGTGGCGCGATTCCCCCTGGCAGGGTGATCTGGCCTCCGTGGGTGTGGCCGGCCAGGGCCAGATCAAAGGGGCGTTCGCCCGCATCCAGCAGGCCCGATGGCTGGTGGATCAGGAGGATCGTGGCGCAGCTGGCATCCCAGCGGGCATCGGCGGCGCGGGCCTGTCCGCCTAGATGGTCATCGAGCCCCACCAGGAGCACGTTTCCGAAGGGCTCCTGCAGCTGCACGCTGCGATTGCGCAACACGCGGATGCCACTGTTCTCCAACTGGGCGGTGATCGTCGCCGCATCGGCGCATTGGTCGTGATTGCCCATCACGGCGTACACCCCGCAGGGCGCCCTCAGGCGCCGCAGGCTGGGCAGGATCAGATCCAGTTCCTCGCTGAGGGAGCAGACGAAATCGCCCCCTAACAGGATCAAATCCGGCGCGGCCTCCATCAAGGCTTCACAGGCGGAGGCGATGGTGCCCGTGGGCGTCATCCGCCCGGCGTGCAGATCGGAGGCGAACGCCAGCCGCAGCCGGCTCCGCTGCCCCAGCGGTTTGTCCACCTCGATCCGCTCGCGCCAGCGCTGCACCTGTTCGGTGCGGATGCCCTGGCTTGTGCCGCGGGAGCGGCTGAGGCTTTCGCCCAAGGCCAACAACAGCGCCGTCACCACCGGCCGACGCCAGCGCCGATAGGGCGAAACTGAACTGGCCTCCATGGGGCCTTTCTCCGCAAGAGCCTCTTCCCTCCACTCTTAAGCACGGATCAGCCCGCTGGCTCCAGACCGGCTTGCAAGAGGGGCATCAGGGTTTCCAGGGCCACGCCGCGGCTGCCCTTGAGCAGCAGCACATCTCCAGGCGTCAGCCAGGCCAACAGGGGCTCGGCCGCCGCTGCCGGGCTCCCCACCCGCGCCAGGCGGGGCAGCCCCTCGGCGGCTGCCACCATCGCCTCCCCTTCATCGCCCGCATCCACCACCACCAGCCCATCGAGGCCCAGCTCCCGCGCCCTGCGCGCCACCTGCTGGTGCAACGCCAAGCTCTGCTCCCCCAGTTCCAACATCGTTCCCAACACCGCATAGCGGCGGCCGGCGGGGCACTCCGCCAGAAGCTGCAACGCCGCCATCACCGCCTCCGGGGAGGCGTTGTAGGTCTCATCCAGCACGCTCACCCCCCCGATCTCCAGGCGCCGATTGCGGCCGCCGGGCACCTCCACCACCAGGGAGGCCAGGGCCTGCTCGGGCACCCCCAACGCAGCGGCCACCGCCAGGGCAAGCAGCAAGTTGCGGGCGTTGTGCCGCCCGGCCAAGGGCAGCCGCACCACGGGGAGCAACCGCTCGCCGCTCCCCTTCCCCCCGGGCCGATGCACCACCTGCAACGCGCTGCCGCCCTCCACCAACTCCCCCACCCAGGTGGCCTGCGCTCCCCCCGGCAGCCCTAGCGGCTCATCGGCCAAGGCCACCCGCTCCACCCGCCCGTCCCAGCCGCCAGCCAGGGCCCCCTCCAGCAGGGGATCGGCGGCGGGAATCACCAGCAGGCCTTCAGACGAGAGGGCGCTGCAGATCTCGCATTTGGCGGCGGCGATCGCTTCGCGGCTGCCCAGGCGACCGATGTGGGCGGTGCCAATGTTCGTGATCACCGCCACATCGGGCTCGGCGCAGCGGCTCAACCGTTCGATTTCGCCTGGGCCCCGCATCCCCATCTCCACCACCACGGCGGCCGTTTCCGGCTCCGCCTTGAGCAGGGTGAGGGGCGCACCCACATCGTTGTTTTCGTTGCCACTGCTCGCCACCACTGGCCCCAACGGGGCCAGTGCCGCACGAATCAACTCCCGGGTGGTGGTCTTGCCGGCGGAGCCGGTCACCGCCACCACCGGCAGGGCCAGCCGTCGGCGCCAAAAGCGGGCCAGCTCCTGGTAGGCCTTCAGGGTGTCGTCCACCAGCCAAAGCGGCCGACCGGAACGCTGCACGAGGGTGGCGGCGGTGGGCCCCTCAAGGCGGTCGCGCTGAGCCAGAGCGGCGGCAATGGCCGCCGGCTGGCCCTGCGGGGGCACCAACACCCGCTCCAGAAAGCCATGGCCATCAAAGCGCTCCCCCACCAGCGGGATGAACAACACACCGCTCTCCAGCCGCCGGCTGTCGGTGCTCACCCCCGTGAGCACCGCTTCGCCCCAGCTGGCGGCATCCACCGCCGCCTCCGAGGCGGGGACCAAGGGGGGTCCCCACAGCTCCTCAAGCTCCTTCAGCCGAATTCCTGAGAACCCCATCGCGCCTGTGCCCCTGGCGAACCCGCGCAGGGGATCCTCCCGCATCAGCGGCATCCCCCCGGCCCTCGCCTGGCTGGAAGAGGATCATGCCGCTGCCCACCTGGGCTTCTCGCCCCAGCAGCCGACCCTCTCGATCCACAAGCCAGAGGTGGTTGTAGCCCAAGTTGGCGGCCCGTTGCTGCCAGCGCTCCGCCCAGCCCTGGCGAGCGGCGGCAGGAAGGGCGAGAAATGGGGCGTTGAGCTGCAGGGTGAGGGTGGCGCTGTCGGGCTCTGCGGTGCGGGCCTCGATCAGGAGTTCGGGGTCCTCTGCCCCCCACTCGGCGCGCAGGAGCTCCGCCTCTGTTGGTGCCGCCAGCGGTGCTCCATCAAGGTTGGAATCCGGGGCTGGGGTGTCGGCGAGGGCAGGCGTCTCGGCGAGCGGCTCGCTGGTTTCCGTCTCCAGCTCGGGTGGGGAGGACGGTTCGATCTGCCCTTCGGTGTTCAAGGGCCCGTTTTCGAGCGGTGCGGGGCGGTTCCGGGGCGTGAGGCTCGGCTCGCTGGCGGCAGGGGAGAGGGAAGCCGCTGGGGTGGGCTGGCTTTCGATCACGGCCGGCGGCTCCTGAATCGCCGGTGAGCGGTCGGAGCGCAGCATCGGCCGGCCCAGGGCCAGAGCGGCCAGGAGCGCGCCCCCCACCACGAGCGGCCAGAACAGCTGGGGCCACTGGCGGGGCCAGAACCGTGGCACCGGCAGGCTTCCCTCCCCATTGCGACGCCAAACCTCGCGCAGCTTCAGCCCCAGCCAGGCCAGGGTCGCCACCAGGTCTTCGCCCAGCCTCTTCCAGGGAGGCGCATAGGGGGCGGGGAGGGCCACGGCGATCCCAGTGTCAGTCGTCGCTGCGTCGCAGCAGTTGGCTCAGGGGATTGCGGGGGCGGGCCGGTGCCGCGGACGGCCTCTGGCTGGAAGGCGCTGGCTCCGGCGGGGCCGCTGCCTCTGGACGGGCTCCTTCCCGCAGGCTGGGGTCGGCCCCTTGCCCTTGCGAGAAGCGTTCCACCTCCTCGGCATCGGGAGTGGGTTCCTTCACGCCACAGACATCGCGATACATGAGGTCGTATTGGCGGGCCGAGCGGTCCCAGCTGAAGTCCTGCTGCATGCCACGTTTTTGCAGCTCCTCCCAGCTGCTCTGATGGCGATAGGCCTCCCAGGAGCGCACGATGGCCGTGTAGAAGTCCACGGGTTCGAACCGGTCAAAGCCATAGCCGGTGCCGCTGTGGTCCGCCGGGTCATGGGGCGGCACCGTATCCACCAGGCCTCCCACCCGCCGCACCACGGGCACCGAGCCGTAGCGCATCGCCAACATCTGGCTGATGCCGCAGGGCTCAAAACGGCTGGGCATGAGGAAGGCATCCGAACCGCCGTAGATCAACCGCGAAAGGGCATCGTCATAGGTGAGAAACACGGCAAAGCGGCCGGGATGGCGGGCGGCCATCTGCCAGAGGCCAGATTCCAGGCCGCGGTCGCCCGTGCCCAACACCACAAACTGGCTGTCGGTGTAGGCCAACACCCGATCAGCCACTTGCAGCAACAGATCAATGCCCTTCTGATCCACCAGCCGGCTCACCACACCCATCAGATAGGTCCTGGGATTGGGGGTGAGCCCGAATCGCTCCTGCAATGCCCGTTTGCAAGCCGCCTTGCCGGAAAGGTCTGAGCTGCTGAAGGGCTCTGGCAAGGTCTGATCGGTGGCGGGGTTCCAATCCTCGATATCGATGCCATTGACGATGCCCCGCAGCTTGCCGCTGATGAAGTTCAACAGGCCATCGAGGCGCTCTCCGTATTCAGGCGTGCGAATCTCCATCGCATAGGTGGGAGACACGGCGCTGACCCGGTCGGCATAGAGGAGAGCCGCGGCCATGGTGTGATCGCCCTGCATGTACCAAGGGCACCAGGTCATGCGCTCCAATTTCCAGCGCCACGGACCTTGATATTTGAGGTTGTGAATTGTGAAAACCGTGCTGATCTCAGGGTCTTGGTGCATCCACACCGGGATCATGCCGGTGTGCCAATCGTGGCAGTGCATCACCTGTGGCTTCCAGCTTCCATTCCAAGCGAATTCCGCGGCTGCGCTGGCAAAGAAGGTGAACCGCCAATCCTCATCTTCTCCGCCATAGATCCTCTCTGGATCAAACACCGGGTGGCCCACCAAATAAATCGGCAGCCCGTGCGTGGGGTGTTTGGTTTCAAAGATCGCAAAGTCGTTGCCCATCGTGTGGCCGCGCCAGATGGGTTCGGCAGGAATCTTCAGCCGGCTCCACAACTTGCCGTAGCCCGGCATGATCACGCGCACGTCATGGCCGAGGGTGGCCAGTGCCGGTGGAAGCGACCCCACCACATCGCCCATCCCACCGACCTTGATCATTGGCGCGCACTCGGCCGCCGCAAACAGGATGCGCATCAGAGGGAGGCAGGACGGCGCAACTCTACGGGCCTGCTTCAGGGCAACACCTTGACGGGCGTGCCGAGGCTCACCAGGTCGAAAAGCTCCTTGGCGTGTTCGTCAAAAAGACGCACACAGCCGTGCGATACAGCTCTCCCCACGCTGGATCGATTGGGTGTGCCGTGAAAACCCGCCGTGACACACCCTTTCACCACGAGATGCTCCTGACCATTGAAGCCGCTGCGCCCGCGGCAATCGCGATAGAAACCGATCCAGCGGCTGCCCAAGGGGTTCTCTGGCCCCGGCGGAAGCAGGTGGCCGTTGGCCGGATGCTCCCAGGTGGGGTTCTTCGTTTTTTCAATCACGGTGAAGCTCCCCACCGGTGTTTCCCAGCCCGGCATCCCCACCGCCACCGGGTAGCGCCGCACCTCCCGCCCGTTCTCCAGCACCTGCAACAGCCTGTGACGACGATCGAGGATCAGGAGCCTGGCAGGGGCTGCGACGGGAGTGGGAGCTGGAGCTGGCGTTGGCGCAACTGTCGGAGCTGATGTGGGGGTGGAGGGCGGGTTCGGAGCCGCTGGGGAGATCGTTGAGCCACTGGGGCCCACCGGCTCAGGCAGCCCACCCTCCCTCAGACCCACCTGCAGAGGTTCCCCATCGAGCAGCGCTGCGGCTCCCGCCTCCTGCTCGGCGCTGTTCGCCGGCAGGGCCTGGCTGGCCTTCACCGGCTCCGCGCCAGCGGCCCGGGCCGGCCAGCCGGCGAGGCAGGCACTCCAAAGAAGAGGCAGGCAAACCACGCGAAGTTGTGTTGCGCGGGGGCGGCGCCAGCGTTGAATCAGCCCAGACACGGACTTGCGAGAGCGGGGTTGGCGAAGAAACTCCAGCGTAGGAAATCTTGCTGAGGTGGGGGCATTGTGCTTTAAGGCAACCATGGCGAGGCCGAAAAGTCCGGCTCCCGCTTCTCCAGAAAGGCATCGCGACCTTCCTGCCCCTCTGCTGTTCGATAAAACAGATGGGTCGCTTGGCCGGCCAGCTCCTGCAGGCCAGCCAAACCATCCATCTCCGCGTTGAAGGCCGCCTTCAGACATCGAATCGCGGTTGGGCTGTGCGCCAGCACCTCCCTGGCCCAGCGCACGCCCTCGGCTTGAAGGTCTGCCAGGGGAACCACCGCATTCACCAACCCCATGCGCAGGGCCTCTTCCGCGCCATAGCGGCGGCAGAGAAACCAGATTTCCCTCGCCTTGCGTTGGCCCACCACCCGTGCCAAATATCCGGCCCCAAAACCCCCGTCAAAACTTCCCACCCGTGGTCCCGTCTGCCCGAACACCGCGTTGTCCGCCGCCAAGCTGAGATCGCACAGCAGGTGGAGCACCTGGCCGCCGCCAATCGCATAGCCCGCCACCAGGGCGATGACCACCTTGGGCAGCGAGCGGATCATGCGCTGCAAATCCAGCACGTTCAGGCGCGGCAGGCCGTCCTCGTCCAGGTAGCCGCCATCCCCTCGCACGCTCTGATCGCCACCGGCGCAAAAGGCCCAGCCGCCATCGGCCGCAGGACCGGCGCCGGTGAGCAACACCACGCCGATGGCTGGATCCTCCCGCAAACGGGAAAAGGCATCGCAGAGCTCCCGGATGGTGCGCGGCCGGAAGGCGTTGCGCTTGTCCGGACGCGCGATGGTCACCCGACCGATGCCCTCCGCGCTGCGTTCGCAGACGATGTCGCCATAGGAGCCGAAAGGCTCCCAGGCCACAGGGGCCGCATCCGGGAGGCGGGGCTGCGTCATGGGGGGGAGATCAGCGCTGCCGCCATTGTGCGCAGGTGACGGCGCCGGGCCGCATCAGCCGTGCGGTCGCTCACCAGCCGCAGCAGGGCCAGGGGTTGGGCCAACCCCCAGCGCAAGGCCTCCGCCAGTTCCCCCCTTTGGCGCACCTCCCGGCTGGGCACCCCGTGGGCTGCGGCCAGGGCACAGGCATCCACCGCCTGGGGCATGGCGAAGAGGCGTTCGAAATCCAAGGCGGCGGGTTCTTTGGGGCGGATCGGCAGTTGCTCAAAAATCCCCCCCCCGCCGTTGTCGATCAGCAGCACCAGGAGCCGACCGCGCAGTTGGGAGGCCCACAGCCAGCCGTTGCTGTCGTGTTGCAGAGCGAGATCGCCGCTCACCAGCACCAGGCGCTCCTCCACCTCCGCCAGGCCGCAGGCGATCGAGAGGGTGCCATCAATCCCAGAGGCGCCTCGGAAGGAATGGATCGTTCTGCCAGGGGCGGCGGGGTCGCCAAAGCTCTCCCAGTCCCGCACCGGACTGCTGTTGGCCAGCATCACCGCCAGATGTGGCGGGAGCAGCTGACCCAGCCGGCGGGCCAGCCAGGGCTCCTCGATGGGCTGCCGGAGATCGCTGGCCGCGCAGTCGTCGGGGGGTTGCCAAGAGGTTGTTAGGAACCCCTGCACAAGCTGGTCGCTGTGCAGCCAGCGCTCCCTGAGGGCCAGTGCCTCAGATGAGGGGGAGCCATCGCCCGCCAGCAAGAGGCCAGGCCAGTGCGCCAGCCCGCCACTCCATTGCCCCTGGAGCCGCTTGAGGGGATCCAACGGCCGAGGATCCCCCTCGCTCACCAAAACTTGGGGACCCTTCTGTTGCTCCAGCCAGGCTTGCAGCCTTCGGCTGGCGGGCAGGGGGCCAAGCCGAAGCACCTGGGGAGCCTGCAGGCCCTTGGGGTTGCCCTCCAGAAGCAGGTCGTAGCCCGCCACGATCGCCCCGCTGGCGACTCCGCGCAGGCTGGAGAGGGCATCGGCCAACACGGGCCAGCCGCTGCGCTGTTGCCAGCGATCGAGAGCCTGCAGATGGGCTGGCCAAGCGGTTGAGCGTCCTCTCCAGGGGCCAGCCACCACCACCCCAGGCTGGTCTGGATCCAGCCCAACCTGCCCCCATTCCAAGGGGGGCCACTCTTGTTGGACCGGGGCTTCCTCGGCCGGGGCGTTCTCCGCAGCGGCCTGGTGGGAATCCCGCAACCAGGCCCGCAACCAGGCCAGCGCTGCTCCATCGGGGTGGAGAGGCTCCTCCAAAGCGAGGTTGAGATGCACCGGCCCTGCAGGAGCTTGCCCCTGGCCTGAAGCCGCCGCCATGGCCTGGTGGGCCAGCAGGCGGAGGGCTTCGGGCGCCATGGCGGCCAGCCCTTGCGCTGCACCCTCGCCAAACCACCGGCAGCAGGGCCTCAGAAAGGCCTCCTGGTTCACGGTTTGGTTGGCGCCGCAGCACTTGAGGCGCTCCGGTCGGTCGGCTGTGAGCAGCAGCAGGGGGATGGTGCTTTGGTCGGCCTCGACTAGGGCCGGCAACAGGTTGGCCACGGCTGATCCCGAGGTGGTGACAACGGCCGCGGCTTGGCTGTTCCCCCTGGCCAAGCCCAGGGCGAAGAAGGCGGCGGAGCGCTCGTCGATCGCCGTGAACACCTTCAACCCGCCACACTCGAGCAGCGAAGCCGCCACGGCCAGAGGGGCAGATCGGCTTCCCGGGCAGAGCACCAGCCTCTCCAGTCCTCTGCCCCTCAGTGCCTGAAGGAGATGCAGGCAGGCCAGGCTGGCTGCGGCAGAGGCCGGAACGTCAATCGTTTGAGGTGTCACCTGTTCAGCAGTCACGGGAGCCAGGTCCGCTCGTCAGGATGGAGTGGTTCATCCTGCGTGTGTCGTGGTCGGATCCCCCAGCGACGGGCCGCCTCCGGTGGCTGATCCAAGCTCCCGGTCCCAACCGTGGCGGGAGATGGTCTCCACCCTGCGAGGAGTTGTCTTTTGGCTGCTGGTGGCGTTGTTGCTGCGATGGCTTGTGCTTGAACCCCGCTGGATTCCATCGGGATCCATGCTTCCCACCCTTCAGTTGGAAGACCGGGTGTTGGTGCAGAAGCTCTTGCCCCGCTTGGGCGTCAGTCCTGGGGTGGGCGCGATCGTGGTGTTCCATCCCCCCGAGGCCCTGGTGCAGGCCGGCTACGACAGCCATGCCGCCCTGATCAAACGGGTTGTGGCCATCGGAGGGGACCATGTGGAAGTGAAGGGTGGTCAGTTGTGGCGCAATGGGGTGGCGATCGATCCTGATTGGAGCAGCGTGCCCATGGCTTACAACCTGCCCCCCATGGTCGTGCCCCCTGGCCACCTGATGGTGCTTGGGGACAACCGCAACGCCAGCCTCGACTCCCATCTCTGGGGACCGCTCCCCAGCGAGGAGGTGATTGGCACGGCGGTTTGGCGTTACTGGCCCCTCGATCGTTTCGGTCCGCTTCGGTTCTCCGCCCCAGTGCTGCCGGAGTTGAAACCCTCCTATGTGGGTTAAGGTATGCGCGGTGTTCAAAACGGCCCGCTCGCAGGAGCACGCTTGCAGGAGGTTGATGTTCAATCCTGAGTTTCTCACTAGCGACAGTGAGGCCATCAGCGGCAACGCCTTGATCCAATACCTGCAAGAGCAATCCCCAGATGTGCTCCAACGGGTGGCCCGATCTGCCAGCGGCGACATCCAAGACATCATCCGCCATAACGTCCAGGGTCTGTTGGGCATGCTGCCCGGTGAGCAATTCGAAGTGAAGGTGCAAACCAGCCGTGAAAACTTGGCTGGCCTTCTCGCCTCCGCCATGATGACCGGATATTTCCTCAGGCAGATGGAGCAACGGATGGAACTGGAGGGTGCGCTGATCGGCAGCGATGACCGCCTTGATCGGTCGGAAGATGATCCGGGCGAACTCCGTCTTTGATCGGTTTGTGTGGACGATCCAGACCGTCACACAAGCTTTCCGGATTCTCGATTACAAATGCTAAATTTGATGCCTGATCTTTTTGATTTGTAAGGCATCTCCCATGAGTTTTGCTACCACAATAAAACAAGCTGTTCCCGTGCCCGTGAAGCACCGGATCAAGGACTTGATGGGGATCAAGGATCCTCCAGTTGAGGAGAAAAAGAGCAAGCCGATTGAATATTGGATCGACGTGGTGAGCGGTTGCAACCTTCGCTGCACTGCCTGCCCTGTTGGCATGCCTGAGTATTCCAACAGCATTGGCAAATCTCTGCGCGAAATGGATCTCGATTTGTTTGAGAGAATTTGCATCAAGGCCAAGAATGACACCGGCGGAAACCTCCGGATGGGCCTCTACAACTGGACAGAGCCGACTCTGCACTCTCGCTTGGATGAGTTAATTGCTATCGCAATTAAGCACGATATCCCCTGCGGCATTTCCTCGAACCTGAATTACGATTACGATTGGTCAAAGCTGAAGCCGCTGAAACTTTGGAACTTTACGATTACAGTTTCAGGTTTCACTCAAAAAACCTATGCCATCAACCATCGAGGCGGACGCATTGAGCCAGTGTTGGCAAACTTAATTCGCATTTCGGAAACATTGGCCGATTGGGACAGCTACAAGGATATTGACGTCCGTTATCTTGTGCACCGAGATAATAAGCATGAGGTGCATCTCTTCAAGCATTTCTGTGACAAACTTGGCCTTAAGTTCACTCCTTATCATGCTTATTACATGCCCATCGACCGCATGTTTGAGGGGTTGGAAGGTGTGCCTGAGGGGTTTGACTACATCGAATATTCCCCGCAGATGGTGCGTGAGGCGATTGGCGATCACCGATCCCAGCGCTGCTTCATGAGAGACACACAAGTCACTCTGGACATGGATGGTCAATATTCTGTTTGTTGCGTGGAATCCCCCTCTTCGCCCCGTTTAGGCAACTATCTGGAAGATAGTTTTGCCCAGATGCAAAAGTTAAGAGTGACCAGCGATCTTTGCGCCAAGTGCACGAAGAAGGGGATCAATATTTTTGCCACTTACGGCTATGAAGAGCCTGTGGAAATTCAAGAGGCCATACAGCGCACCTTGAAATCTGATCTCTCAACATTGTTGACTCCCTAGCAGCTCGCTTCGGCTTATTGCCTGCTGATCTAGAGGGATTGTCTTGTCTTTAATCCGTATTGACAAGCCCAAATTTCATCAAGCTGTTGTCGATGGAGGCCAGGGTTTGCCAGGGCCCAGCTGACGGGGCCCACTCCTGTTGCTGCAATTGATGGGCGAAGGTCACGAGTTCTGCAGCGCTCAAGGGCTGGGGGGCGTGATAGTGAGCACTGATGAGCCACTTGATCTCCGGCTGCTCGCCGAGCTGCCTCAACCAGGCCAGAAAACACTGCTGGGCTCTTGGAAACACCAGTCGCTCCAGCACTGGGGCCAAGCGGACAGGCGGCTGTTCAGGGCCACCGCAGAAGAGAGAATCAGCTTCTTGCTCCCAATCCGCTGACCAGCGAAACGGGTAGAAGCCAAAATGGCTTCTCGCATCTCGGCAATTCCTGGCAAACATGTCTGTCAGCAGGGGTGGAAGCGAGGGCACACTGATGCAACTTGGACGGAAATAGTTGGCAAAAAGCACAATGCGTTTCCAGCCTTTCTCCCGGTTGGATGGTGTGTCGACCAGAGGCTCAGATCCTTTCTCTCTCGCATGAAACAGCAGGGGTGTTGGATCGATGTCGAACAGTGCCGGCGGTGTGGATGGCATGGAGACGAGGGAGTCTGTCACCAGCAGGGCACCAGTGTCCCGATCAAGGCAGGCCACATCCAGGAAGGTTCCCAACCCCAAATCCAGAGGACCCAGCGGAATCCAGGCCAATTGGTCAGCGTGGGGAAGGCCGTCTTCCACCAACACCCTGGTGCGCCCCATCGGAAACCCCAGCCAGCTCCCTGGAAGTTGGAGGGGGAAGCTCCACTGGTGCTTGCTCATCCAAACCGTGGCATCTGGAAAGGCTCTGGCCAGTGCCGGCAGGGGAACCTTGTGTTCCAGGCCAGAGCTTGTGGCAAGCACGATCGTGCGGATTGGCCCGTGTCGCTCCTCCAGATCACGCAGCACCGCCACCACCTCTGGTGTAGCCGCAATGGGTGAGTAGAGCATGAGCTCCTTGCCCACTTTCAACACGGTCATGCGGATCGGCACGGCCACATACCAAACCCCATGCATCTGCTCCAACGTCCAGAGGCGGCCTGGAACGAGCTCCCGCACGAACGTGCGACGGCGACCATAGGGGTACAGCGGAAGGAGCGGCCACCACCACCAGGCCTGATCCGTTGAGGATGTCTTTCGGCTGGTGTCCAGCTGGGACAACTCCATGGAAGCGAAGAAAGGCAATGGGCGATCCACCGACCTGAAACTAACTGGTGCCAGCCATGAAAAAACCCTCCAATTGGAGGGTTTCTGCGCTGTTTGTGATGGCGAGAGCCCGTGAGCGTCTACCCGATCACCGGTGCGCTCAGCGCCACAGGAGTGGCTTGCGTGGAGGCCAGATCCAGAGGGAAGTTGTGAGCGTTGCGCTCGTGCATCACTTCCATGCCGAGGTTGGCGCGGTTGAGCACATCTGCCCAGGTGCCCACCACCCGGCCTTGCGCATCCAACACCGACTGGTTGAAGTTGAAACCATTCAGGTTGAAGGCCATGGTGCTGATTCCCAAAGAGGTGAACCAGATGCCCACCACAGGCCAGGCAGCCAGGAAGAAGTGAAGGCTGCGGCTGTTGTTGAAAGAGGCGTATTGGAAGATCAGGCGACCGAAATAACCGTGGGCAGCCACGATGTTGTAGGTCTCTTCCTCTTGGCCAAACTTGTAGCCGTAGTTCTGGGACTCGCTCTCGGTGGTTTCACGCACCAGGGAGGAGGTCACCAGCGAACCGTGCATGGCGGAGAACAGGCTGCCGCCGAAAACACCAGCCACACCCAGCATGTGGAAGGGGTGCATCAGGATGTTGTGCTCGGCCTGGAACACCAACATGAAGTTGAAAGTGCCAGAGATGCCGAGGGGCATGCCATCGGAGAAGGAACCCTGACCGAAGGGATAGATCAGGAAAACGGCAAAGGCGGCGGAGAGAGGGGCGCTGTAGGCCACGCAGATCCAGGGGCGCATGCCGAGGCGGTAGGAGAGCTCCCACTGGCGGCCCATGTAGGCCGAGATCCCAATCAGGAAGTGGAAGACCACCAGCTGGTAGGGACCACCGTTGTAGAGCCACTCGTCGAGGCTGGCGGCTTCCCAGATGGGATAGAAGTGCAGACCGATGGCGTTGCTGGAGGGAATGACAGCGCCAGAGATGATGTTGTTGCCGTAGATCAGGGAGCCGGCAACGGGCTCGCGAATGCCATCAATATCGACTGGGGGAGCAGCGATGAAGGCAACGATGAAGCAGATGGTGGCCGCCAGGAGGGTGGGGATCATCAACACACCGAACCAACCGACATACAGACGGTTGTTGGTGGAGGTGACCCACTGGCAGAAGTTTTCCCAACTTCCTGCCTGGCCTCTGCTGCGAATGGCAGTGGTCATGGAATCAGTACGGGTGGAGTGAACCCGGCATGAAGGCTGCAGGGTTCGTAAGGAAAACCCAAGCCGCCAGGGAAGTTCAGCAAAACTGTTGCGATCACAGGTGTAATCACAATGGTGACTCGGGCAAGATTCACCCTAGGAAAATGAGCGAGATTCCCCTGGGCCGGCAAAAAAACGTTGGGTTCCTTCGAAAAAGTTCATCTCCTCCTGGCGCTGCCCTCCATCCGGGCCCCATCGGCCATCGTCTGAGTCTGAGTCTGCGTCTGAGTCTGAGTCTGAGTTCGTGGGCTTTAGGTGGCTTTGAGTTGAGTTGATCCACCCTGATTCTGCTGGCGCAGCCAGCTGAGGGCCTCCTGGAGGAACGCTCCCCATTGCAGGCGCTCCGCTTCAGCGGCTTTCGCCACCAGAAGAGGAACCTCAGCCTTGATTGCCTCCAGATCGGGTTCGCTCACGCCAACGTTGCGGGCCATCAAATCAGCCATGGCATGGCCGATGACCCGGGTGAGGTAGGCCGCGCTGAGGGCTTGCAGGGTGCCGCCCACCAGCCAGGTGGTCCCTTCCAGCTTGAAGGCGGCGGCGAAAGCCTGGGTGCTCCACTCCACGATCCCCAATGCGAGGGTGGCTTTACCCACCTGCAGCGCAGCGGCTTGCAGCTGCTCCAGGGTCCAGGGGCAGCCCCAGAGACGCGCCATGTCTCTGAGCATGAGGCCGTTGGCCACACTCAAGACCAGCAGATCCAGGCTCATCGCCGGTGTGAGGAGCACCCCGGCGGCCACAAGCCATTGGGTGCGTTGTTGGAGCTGGCGCCACTGCACCCGGCGCAGCCGCTCGAGATCCGTCTGCCAGCCGCCATGGAGGTGTTCGAGGGATCGACACAGGGTCGTTTGAGGGAGGTGGGCACCTTCATGCGCCAGCCATTGGGCGATGGGGGTGAGGCTGTTGCTGAGCTGATCGGGTTCCCCGCTCCAGACCAGGAGCCGGCTGGGGTTCATTCCTGGCCATTGGCTCTGGATGTCCATCAGGCAGGTCTCTGGAGCTGGATGGGCGCCGACCTCGACGAGCAACCAAAGCGGCAGGTCCACGGGCAGGGCATCCAGCCAGCGCAGGTCGGCGGCGATGAGCGGGGGCCGCAAATGAAAGATCAGGGCATCACAGCTGGCAAAGGCGTCGCTCCATCGCCAGCGAGAACTGCTGCTGGGCAACGGCTCGCTGACCAACAACCGAAGGGGCCAGGGGCCCCGCAGGGCCGCTTGAAAGGCCGGCAAGTGAGTTGGCTCGGGTGGGATGGAACTCACCAGTGCCACCCGGAGTTCCTGCCTTGCCCTTTGCTTCAACAGATCTGCGAGGGCAGCGGCGCGCCCATCGGCCTGTTGAGGGTTTGGATCCAGCTGGTCAAATTGGCTGAGCAGGGCCTGGCAGCGCTCGTTCCAGCTCTCCACCGTCTTGGGCCGAAGCGGCAGGGAGCGGCTGAGCTGGCCCTTGGCCATCCAGATCCAGCCACCGGCAAGGGCCCCGAGGCCCAACCAGGCTCCTCCCCCCTGGAGCCCGTGCAGAACGCCATCCACCAGCAGGCCTCCCGCACTCAGCAGCAGAACCTGTCGACCCCAAGGCGGCAGCCCCCCAAGCGCAGGCGAGCGTTCGGTTGGCCCGAGCGCAGGGGGAGAGGGGGGGAGGTGGTCCTTGGCGGTCACGACGGCTCAGTGGTGTGGGGCGCTTGTCCAGAGTCTCTAGCTTGGGGCCTCACCTCTTCTTGCACCAGTGCCAGGAGCACGGGTGCCAGGTGCACAAGTTCTGAGGATCGGTCGCTGTCAGCAAACAAGGGCATCTGCACGGATGGCCGCCCATGGTCGATGCACCAAAGGTATGGTTTTGGGGAAAGTCTGAACATCGTCTGCCAGCAACGGGATGGACAGCAGATGGATGGACAGCCCAAAGATGGACAGCCAATCGGTCCCCAGCCGATCCACGTCGGGTGAATGGATCCCTGGCGCAAAGCCTGGCGGCGCAGAGGGGTCAGCCGAACTGCCAACCCTGACCCCCTCCCAGAGGTTGCGGGCGCAAGCCTCGTTGGATTCACTCCAGTCGGCTAGCGACTGGAGCGGCGATCTGCCTGTGCTCTTGCTCGACCGCTGCTGGTTGCGGCTCACCGTGCTGTCGGTTGAACAGTTGGCCGTGGCGGTCCCTCCTGATCTGAGCTGGTCGGCTCCCGAGCTGGAGCGTTACCGCCAGCTGTTGAAGTCAGGCTGCCCCTCCTGGCAAGCCCAGCAACTCTGTTGGTTGGAATTTGGCCAAGAGGCCTGTCAACAAGCCTTGCGCCGCCTCTGGCAGGCCCAGGAGCATCCTCGCTGTGGGTGGTTGCTCAAGGACTATCTGGATTTCTTGACGGAGTACCGTCACCGATTCACTAGCGAGCGTCCCCGCCCCCTGCCGTTGCTCGTCCTGGCCCGATCCTCAGGTCGGCCTGGCTGCGCCAAGGCTATTGAGGAGCATGGGCTGTTTTGGCTGCGTCCGGATCTCCACATCGATGAGCGGGCGATGCGTCACACTTGGCCCTGAATCCCAATGGCGGCATGGCCGAAGGCACTCCCTCCCCTTACCTCTCAGAACGCCAAAACACCGACGATGCCCCTCGTGGAGAGCGCTCTTCGGCGCCTCGGGAAGGCGGGTTTCGCATCCGCCTGAGCGACAACGAGATGCGATCGGCCCGGGCCCTGCAGGAGGCCTTTGGATTGCGCTCCACGGTGGCGGTGTTGGGGTTTGCCCTGCGCACCCTGGGCCAGCAACTGGAGGAGGGCAAGCTTGAGGAGCTGGTGAGCCAACACCGTGCCCAGGGTGGAGCTAAAGGAGCGGGCGGAGGGCGCCCGGAGGGCAGGCGCGAGCGACCTGAAGGCCGTGGCTCAGGGGGCCGTTGGCAGGAGAATTCCGGAAAGGGTGGTCGGGGCGGAGCCAAGGTGGATCCGTTTGCTCGGCCGAGTCGGCCCGCCGCCGCTCCTGATCTGGATCACGAGCAGCCTGTCGAGGCGGTGGCGTCTGAACCCGAGGTCACGCCACCGGCGGTGGAGCCACCCGCCCCTGAAGAGGTTCCTGCCGATACCTCAGCCCCTGTTGCTGCAGCCGAAACGGAGATCCCCGCTGTTGTCTCTGAAGCACCCGCCGAGGGCCCTGAGGAGTGAGCGGGATGGCCCCGTCCGCCTCCGCAAGGCCAAGGGTGTTGTCAGGGGTTCAACCCACCGGGGCTCTCCATCTTGGCAACTGGTTGGGGGCCATCCGCAATTGGGTCGATCTGCAGGACAACCACGACACGTATTTCTGCGTGGTGGATCTGCATGCCATCACCGTTCCCCACGAGCCGACCCAGCTGGCTGAACACACGCTGACGACGGCAGCGTTGTATCTGGCCTGCGGCATCGATCCTTCCCGCTCAACGGTGTTTGTGCAGAGCCATGTGAGCGCCCACGCAGAGCTCTGTTGGCTGCTGAATGGCGTCACCCCGTTGAATTGGTTGGAGCGGATGATCCAATTCCGGGAAAAAGCAGTGAAGCAAGGGGATAATGTTTCTGCTGGTTTGTTAGATTATCCCGTGCTAATGGCCGCCGATATTCTGCTCTATGATGCCGATCGCGTGCCCGTTGGCGACGATCAAAAGCAGCACCTCGAACTCGCGCGCGACATTGCCCAGCAACGCATCAATGCTCGCTTTGCGCCAAAGGATGCCTCCGGCGAGCCGATCCCGATCCTCAAGGTGCCCGAGCCCCTCATCTTGAAAGAGGGTGCACGGGTGATGAGCCTCACCGATGGCAGAAGCAAGATGAGCAAGAGCGACCCAAACGAGGCTTCGCGCATCACCCTGCTCGATCCCCCTGATCTGATCGCCAAAAAGATCAAGCGCGCCAAAACCGACCCGGTGATGGGTTTGGAATTTGACAATCCCGATCGTCCAGAGGCGGACAACCTCCTCAGCCTCTACGCCCTCACCAGTGGCCAAAGCCGTGCGTCTGTGGCTGAGGAATGTGCGGCCATGGGCTGGGGCGCGTTCAAGCCGTTGCTGACGGAGGCCGTTGTGGAGGCCCTGAGCCCGATTCAAGACCAATACCGCACCTGGCGCGGCGATTCGGAGCGGCTGGGTGCGGTGCTCGAGGAGGGCCGTCAGCGGGCCTCTGCTGTGGCCGAGGCCACCCTGGATCGCGTGCGCGATGCCATGGGTTTCTTGCCGAGGCGTGCGCTCGTCTCTTCACAGACTCATCTGAGCCGTTAAGTGCTCATGGCCTGATGCGCAACTCCCAGCCACGGGCACTAAGCACAACTTAACAATTTTTCCGGCTCTGATCACCGCCGCTGATGGTGCGCTGCGCATCAGTAGTCCCATTTCAATCCGGTTGATACAGGTCTTGATCTTCCGCCAGAGCCCTTGCGGCAGCTGCTTTGGCCTCCCCGGCTGGGTCGAGATCAGGCCTTGGTCAACACACTTCCCCTTGCTTGTCCAGCCCAGGGCGTTGGGGGGTGGTCAGCAGCGCGCTCCTCCGGCGAAGGTCTCTCGAGTCTTTGCTTTCGACGGCTTGTTGTTCCACCCCTACCCCGATGGCTCCGCCAGGCGTGCTGGCTTCCTGGGCACCGTGCTCTTCATGGGCGCTCTGCCCATGGCCCCCGGCACCCTTCTGGCCTCCGCTCAGGCTCCGGCTCCCGACCTGCGTCAGGTTGTCGCGCCTGCCCAAAAGGGGCCCACAGTCCGTCGGCTTGGGGAAGAGCAGGCTTACCCCATCACCCCGCAGCGTCGGGCGTTGCTCAACACCATTCGCTACGCCGAGGGCACCTGGGTGGGGGGGAGCGATGAGGGCTACCGGGTGATCTACGGCGGAAGCCGGGTGAGCCGCCTGGATCGCCATCCGGAGATCACCGTGAGACGCACCTATGTGAGTGCAGCCGCCGGCGCCTACCAGTTTCTGCCAGCCACCTGGCACGAAGCCTCCAGAAGGCTTGGTCTGTCGGATTTCGGGCCCCGCAGCCAGGATCAGGCTGCCCTCTACCTCATGGAAAAACGTGGAGCCCTGGCCTCCTTTGATTCCCAAGGTCTCACCCACGATGTTTTGGCCCGTTTGGCTCCGGAATGGGCTTCTCTGCCTGCATCCCATGGTGGGAGCTACTACGGACAGCCTGTGAAGACCGTGACAGAACTCAAGCGCTTCTATGTGGGGGAACTTCAGCGACTGCAGCAGTCCTAGGGCTCGCGATAGACAACTCTGCCGCGTTCGTCATTGCCAACATCCAGGAGCTCGAGCTGCAGCAGCTTTTCGATTTCCCTCTGCAGGCTGGGTCCATCCAGGTGGGATGGCAGGTCGAGTTCAATCAGGGCATCGTTGAGTGTGAAGCCCTTCTCTCCCGTTTGACGGGCCAGCCGCAGCAGCTGACGGTCGATGGGCGGGAGGGCTGCAACGGAGCCGAAGGACATGTTGATCTGCCGATTGGCTCTCTCCACCATGCCGGGGATCAGGAGCAGGTCCACAAACTGACCAATCCCGCAGAGCCCAAACGTGAACAGCCACAGAAAACCGGAAAAGGGCTTGCGGTTGTAAATCCGATGAATGCCACAGATTCCCACCAGTGAGAGGCACCACAGGCCGTAGCTCAGGGCCAGGCTGCGGCGCTCCTCCGGGGTCCCTTGAGGGGGAGCGCCCGGGACACTGACAGGTTGGCGGGGGCTCACTGGCGCCGGGGCAGTTGAGAATGCAGCAATTGTCCGATCAATCTTGGCCAGCTGGACAGAGGCGGATTGCCGCGCCTGGGGGCGGGTTGGCAGGGCTCCCTAGGATTGACGGCTGAGGATGTTTTTTGAGTGGCTGGTTCTTTGAGCAGTTCCCCTGCGGCCCCTGCGGCTTCTGCGGCTCCCTCCAGCAAGGGGGCAGAGCCTCCTGCCGGGAAAGAGATTCATCTTCCAAAAACCAGCGAGGATCCCAACCTGCTGCGCATCCGCCATTCGATGAGCCATGTGATGGCCATGGCGGTGCAGAAGCTTTTCCCCCAAGCCAAAGTCACCATCGGCCCTTGGACCGAAAGCGGCTTCTACTACGACTTTGACCATCCGGAGCCGTTCAGCGAGGCCGATCTGAAGGCCATCAAAAAGGAGATGGTGCGCATCATTGGCCAGCAGCTGCCCCTTGAGCGAATCGAGGTGAGCCGCGCCGAAGCCGAGAAGCGGATCCAGGCACAAAACGAGCCCTACAAACTTGAAATCCTGGCTGGGCTCAGCGAACCCATCACCCTTTACACCCTCGGAGAGGGCTGGTGGGACCTCTGTGCCGGTCCTCACGTGGCCAACACCCGGGAGCTCAACCCCCACGCCTTTGCCTTGGAGAGTGTCGCCGGCGCCTATTGGCGAGGGAATGAGGCGAATCCCCAGCTGCAGCGCATCTATGGCACCGCCTGGGAAACCCCCGAACAGCTGGAAGAAGATCGACGCCGCAAGGCGGAGGCGCTCCGTCGAGACCACCGCCGCCTCGGCAAGGACCTTGATCTGTTTTCCATCGAAGATGAAGCGGGAGCTGGTTTGGTCTTCTGGCACCCTCGCGGGGCCCGCATGCGCCTGTTGATCGAGGACTTCTGGCGTCAGGCCCACTTTGACGACGGCTATGAGCTGCTTTACACCCCCCATGTGGCAGACCGCAGCCTCTGGCAAACCTCAGGCCATCTCGACTTCTATGCCGAGTCAATGTTTGGTCCGATGGCGGTCGATGAGCGCGCTTATCAGATCAAGCCGATGAATTGCCCCTTCCATGTGCTGACCTACGCCAGCCGACTGCGGAGCTACCGGGAGTTGCCGATCCGCTGGGCTGAGCTGGGAACGGTGTATCGCTATGAACGCCCAGGCGTGATGCACGGCTTGATGCGGGTGCGCGGCTTCACCCAGGACGACGCCCACGTCTTCTGCTTGCCCGATCAGATCGGTTCGGAGATTCTGCGGGTGCTCCATCTCACCGAGCGCATCCTCTCCGCCTTTGACTTCCGCCGTTACGAGATTCACCTCTCCACGCGCCCGGAAAAGTCGATCGGGGAGGACAGCGTCTGGGAGCTGGCCACCCAGGGGCTAGTGGATGCTCTGCGCAGCAAGGGATGGGACTACAAGCTGGACGAAGGGGGCGGAGCCTTCTATGGCCCGAAGATCGATCTGAAGATCGAAGATGCCATCGGTCGGCTATGGCAGTGCTCCACCATCCAGCTGGATTTCAACCTGCCCGAGCGCTTCAATCTGCACTACGTGGCTGCCGATGGCTCACGCCAGAGGCCGATCATGATTCATCGGGCGATCTTCGGATCCCTGGAGCGCTTTTTCGGGATCATGACCGAAAACTATGCCGGTGATTTTCCCTTCTGGTTGGCGGCTGAGCAGGTGCGGCTCCTCCCCGTCAGCGACGCCGTGTTGCCCTGGGCGGAAACGGTGTTGGCGCAGCTCAAAGAGGCGGGCATTCGCGCCAGCCTCGACCGCAGTGGTGAGCGATTGGGCAAGTTGATTCGCACCGGTGAACAGATGAAGATCCCGCTGCTCGCTGTGATCGGGGCGAAGGAGGCCGAAAGCGAAGCCGTGAGCTTGCGGAGCCGGCGGGAGGGCGATCTCGGCATGGTCAGCCTTGAGCGTCTCCTGCAGGCGGCCCGCCAGGCCAATGCAGCCCGGGCCGCTTCCCTGACACTTGCGGAGGGGGCCACGGCGTGACCACTCTGCTGGCCGGTGACATCGGCGGCACCAAGACTCTGCTCAGTCTTTACCGCACTTCAGCCGCGGGCCTGGAGTGCCTCTACGAAGCCCACACTCCCTCGGGAGCTTGGAGCCATCTGGCCTCTCTGGTGGAGGATTTTCTTTCCCGACCAGCCGTCGCCTCCCTTCCCCCTCCCCAGGCGGCCTGCTTTGCCGTGGCTGGCCCTGTGCAACAGGGCCAGGCTGTGCTCACCAACCTGAATTGGCACTTGGATGCAGGGCATCTGGCCCAAGCCTGTGGGTTGCCCATTGTGGAGCTGGAAAACGATTTTGCGGTGTTGGTCTACGGCCTGCCCCACTTGCAGGCGCACCAGCTGGCCCCGGTGAAGGCCGGGCAGGCCATCGAGGCCGCCCCCTGCTTGGTGCTCGGTGCCGGGACGGGCCTGGGTGTCGCTGTCGGTGTCGAGGGGGCGAACGGTCTGTTGGCTCTCCCCACCGAAGGCGGTCATGGCACGTTTGCTCCGCGCACGGAAGAGGAGTGGCGACTGGCCCGTTGGCTCAGGTCCGATCTGGGGGTAGAACGCCTCTCCATTGAGCGTGTGGTCAGTGGCACAGGCCTGGGTGCGGTGGCCCGCTGGCTTCTGGCGGAGCGCCACCCCTCGGGCGACCACCCCCTCTGGGATGGCCTGCGCGACGGAGGGGTGGAGGATTGGCCAGGGGCTGTGGCGGCAGCGGCGGAGGCTGGTGATCCCCTGGCCCTGGAGGCTCGCCAACTCTGGCTGGGGGCCTACGGATCGGCCACAGGGGATTTGGCGCTCACCACGCTTTGCAGGGGGGGCATCTGGCTGGCTGGTGGCACGGCCGCCAAGCAACTGGAAGGGTTGCGCTCGCCAGCCTTTCTTGATCCGTTGTTGTCCAAAGGCCGGCTGCGATCCCAGCTGGAGCCGATCCCCATCCAGGCCATCACCGATCCGGCGGTGGGGGTCTTCAGTGCCGCCTGTCGCGCGGCGATGTTGCTCGCCTGACCTGGCCCCGATGGGCCATGGATCTGGCCAAGAGCTGCAGGGAGCAAGTGGAATGGGACACTGGCATCATCTGAGCGAGGTCTATGGCACAACCCCCGATTGGTGAGGGGGTCGTTGTGGATGTCCCCGCCACCACAGCCAACATTGGCCCCGGCTTTGATTGCCTCGGGGCCGCCCTTGACCTCAACAACCGGTTCGAGCTGCGCGTGGTGGAAGGCGGGGTGGACCGTTTTGACCTGCACATTGACGGACCCGAGGGATCCCACCTCCGTGGCGGGCCTGACAACCTCATTTACCGCTCGGCCCAAAGGGTCTGGCGCGAAGCCGGCGTGGAACCTGTGGGCCTGGAGGCGAGGGTGAGGCTCGCTGTGCCACCTGCCCGTGGCCTCGGCAGCAGTGCGGCGGCCATTGTGGCCGGCTTGATTGGAGCCAATGCCTTGATCGGCGACCCCCTTGGACGGGAGAAGCTGCTTGAGCTGGCCATCGCCATTGAGGGCCATCCCGACAACGTGGTTCCCACCCTTCTGGGCGGCCTGTGCCTCACCGCCAAAACAGCTGTGCCCAACTGGCGTGTGATGCGCAGCGAGTGGCATCCCTCCGTGCAGGCGGTGGTGGCCATCCCGGGAATCCGCTTGAGCACTTCAGAAGCCCGCCGGGCCATGCCCCGCAGCATCCCGATCGCCGATGCGGTCACCAATCTGGGAAGCCTCACGCTGCTGTTGCGGGGCCTGCGCACGGGGGATGGAGACCTCATTCGCGATGGCCTGAACGATCGCATCCACGAGCCCTACCGGTGGGGCCTGATTCAAGGTGGCCGGGAGGTGCGCCAGGCGGCTCTCGATGCTGGCGCCTGGGGGTGTGTGATCAGTGGTGCGGGCCCCAGCCTTCTTGCCCTGGCTCTGGAGGGGCAGGCGCAGCAGATCGGTCAAGCCATGGTGTCGGCCTGGGAAGCGAACGGTGTGACGAGCCGCCATGTGGTGCTCGGACCCCAGCTCAGTGGCAGCTCTTGGACCCCCCTTCCGGCCGCGAATGAGCCGGCAGTGGCCCCTGGCAAGCGCCAGGTGGCTGCCGGCCCGGCGGCCAGCCGCAGCCGGGCCCGAGGCCGCCAGGGGTGAACGGCACCCAGCGGCTGAAGTAAGTAGATATGCTCACCGCCGTAGCGGGAAATGCCTGGTCTCCTTCCCCCGTCCCCGGTCCGGGGATGTTCCTTTCTCCCCCTTCCCCCCGAGTTGTGATGGACGGCGCCCTCCCTCTGCTGGCCACCTCCGCAGCGACGGTGCATCCAGACTTCCCTTGGCTGAGCCTGATTGTGCTCCTGCCAGCGGCGGCTGCACTGTTGATCCCCCTGCTGCCTGGTGATCCAGCCGATCCACGCCCCCCTCGGCTCGTGGCGTTTGGCGTTTTGCTGGTCGACCTGCTCTTGATGGGGTGGACCTTCAGCCAACACTTCGATGGCTCCTTGAGCTCCCTCCAGTTGGTGGAACGGGTGAATTGGGTGCCAGCGATTCATTTGGAGTGGTCGCTTGCGGCCGATGGCCTTTCCGCGCCGTTGGTGGTGCTCAGCGGTTTGGTCACCCTGTTGGCTGTTGCGGCCAGCTGGAACGTGAGCCGCAAGCCTCGTCTCTACTTCTCGCTCCTGTTGGTGCAGGCCTCAGCCCAGGCCATGGTGTTTCTCTCCCAAGACTTTCTGCTCTTCTTCCTGGCTTGGGAGTTGGAACTGGTGCCGGTTTATCTCTTGATTGCGATCTGGGGCGGCACCCAGAGGCAATATGCGGCCACCAAATTCATTCTTTACACAGCCACGGCTTCGTTGTTGATTCTGGTGAGCGGCTTGGCCCTCGCCCTTTCAGGCGACACGTTCACCCTCAACCTCAGCGAGCTGGCGAACCGCTCCCCCGGCGGCAGCTTTGGCTTGCTCTGTTATCTCGGCTTCCTGATCGGGTTTGGCGTGAAGTTGCCCATGTTTCCTCTTCACACCTGGCTCCCTGATGCCCACGGAGAAGCGAATGCGCCGGTTTCAATGCTCCTGGCGGGTGTGTTGCTGAAGATGGGTGGCTACGCCCTGCTGCGCTTCAATGTGCAAATGCTCCCCGAGGAGCACATGCGCCTGGCACCGGCCTTGATGGTGTTGGGCATTGTCAACATCATCTGGGGGGCTCTCAACGCTTTTGCCCAGGACAATGTGAAGCGGCGCATTGCCTGCAGCTCGGTCAGTCACATGGGTTTTGTGCTTTTGGGGATTGGAGCGGTTGACGCCCTGGGATTGAGCGGGGCGATGCTCCAGATGATCAGCCATGGCTTGATTGCTGCCGCGATGTTTTTCGTGACAGGGGTGTTTTACGAGCGCACAAAAACCCTTTCCATTCCCAATATGGGCGGTTTGGCAAAGGTGCTGCCCATCACCTTTGCCTTCTTCCTTGCCAGCTCCTTGGCGTCGTTGGCCCTGCCAGGCATGAGTGGTTTTGTGAGTGAAATCACGGTGTTTCTCGGGATCACAGCCAATAGTGATCTCACGCCCGGCTTCCGGGTGATCACGATCGTGTTGGCGGCCATCGGCTTGGTGCTCACCCCGGTGTACTTGCTGTCGCTCTGCCGTCGCGTCTTTTTTGGACCGCGCATTCCGGCGCTGGCCATGGTCGGAGACATGACCCCCCGGGAGTTGGTGATCGGCATGAGCCTGCTGGTGCCCACCCTGGTGATCGGCTTCTGGCCAAGGGTGGCCATCGATTTCTATGAGGCCAGCACCAATGCCCTCTCCGGACGTCTCGCCAGTCAAACGGTTGCCCTGTTGACGGGCTTGCCGCCCCTGGCCTAGCCCCCAGCCAACGGGCTGGTGGGTTGGAATGGCGGCAGTCCATTGAATCAGCTGCTCCCTTCGCATGAGCGTCACCCTTGAGCGTCCTGCCCTGTTGGCAGGAGAAGGCCTCCCGCACTTTGAGGCCATTACTCCCGATCAGATCGAGCAATACATTCCAGATCTGCTCAGCCAGTTGGAGAGCGAACTCAGCAGTCTCGAAGCCCAATTTTCCGCCGCGATCCAAGCGGGCCAACCCCTCCTATGGCATGAGGTGATGGATCCGCTCCACTGTCTCACCGAGCGCCTGCGCTGGAGCTGGGGTGTGGTGGGCCATCTCAACGGGGTCTGCAACAGCCTGGAGTTGAGGGAGGCCCATGCCAGCCAACAGGCGGCCGTCGTTGCTTTTGGCCAGCGCTGCGGCCAGAGCCAGGTGATCTATTCCATCCTGCGGGCCATGCAGGCCCAGGGAGGCTGGGACGGCACCCAGCAACGGATCCTCGACGCCGAGCTGAGGGAGATGGAGCTGCGGGGCGTGGGGTTGCAGGGGGAGGCTCAGGCGGCCTTCAACGCAGCCAGCCAGGAGCTGGCGGAGCTGGCCACCCGCTTTGGCAATCAGCTCTTGGATGCCACCAGCGCCTGGACCCTCACCCTCACCACCCCTGAAGAGGTGGAGGGCCTGCCGGCGAGCCTGTTGGAGCAACTGGCCCAAGCGGCCCGGCAGGCAGAGATCCGCAGCGCTGATGGCCGTGAAGCCAGCGCCGAGCAGGGCCCGTGGCTGATGGGCTTGGACATGCCTCGCTATGGGCCTTTCCTGCAATACAGCCGCCGGCGGGATCTGCGGGAAAAGGCCTACCGGGCCCATGTGAGTCGGGCTTCCGGGGAGGAGGGGAGCAACTGGCCCCTGATTCATCGCATCCTGGAGTTGCGCCGCGAGCAGGCCCAGCGCCTGGGCTATGCCAACTGGGCCGAGGTGAGCCTGGCCTCGAAGATGGCCAGCTCCGAAGCCGAAGTGGAGCAGTTGCTGGAGGATCTGCGTGCGGCCTCGTTTCCCGCCGCCCAGCGGGAGCTTGAGGAGCTGCGGACCTGCGCCGAGCGGGCCGGCGCGCCGGAGGCGAGCGACTTTCAGCCCTGGGACGTGAGTTTTTGGGCGGAGGTGCGTCGCAAGGAGCTCTTTTCCCTCGATAGTGAGGCCCTGCGGCCCTGGTTTCCCCTGCCCAGGGTGTTGGAGGGTCTGTTCGGTCTGTGCGACCGGCTCTTTGCCATCTCGATCGAAGCGGCCGATGGCCAGGGGCCAGTGTGGCACCCCGATGTGCGCTTTTTCCGCGTCAACGATCGCGACACGGGTCTGCCGATTGCCGCCTTCTACCTGGATCCCTACAGCCGCCCCGGCAGCAAGCGGGGAGGGGCCTGGATGGATGAGTGCCTGGTGCGGCAGGTGAAGGCGGATGGCACCCCGGTGCTGCCGGTGGCCTACCTCGTCTGCAATCAGAGCCCGCCGGTGGGCGAGACCCCCAGCCTGATGACCTTCCAAGAGGTGGAGACCCTCTTTCACGAATTTGGCCATGGGCTGCACCACATGCTCACCACGGTGGAGCGCCCCCAAGCGGCGGGCATCAACAACGTGGAGTGGGATGCGGTGGAGCTGCCGAGCCAGTTCATGGAGAACTGGTGTTACGACCGGGCCACGCTGATGGGCATGGCGCGCCACTGGCAAACCGGTGAACCTCTGCCGGAGGAGGAATTTGCCAAGCTGCAGGCGGCGCGCACCTTCATGGGAGGGGCGGCCACGCTGCGCCAGGTGCATTTCGCCCTCACCGACCTGCGCCTGCACAGCCGATGGCACCCGGAGTGCGGCCAAACCCCCGAGCAACTGCGCCGTGAGGTGGCGCGCACCACCACGGTGCTGCCGCCGATCGAGGAGGACGCCTTTCTCTGCAGTTTCGGCCACATCTTTGCCGGCGGCTATTCCGCGGGCTACTACTCCTACAAATGGGCCGAAGTGCTCAGCGCCGACGCTTTCAGCGCCTTTGAGGACGTGGGCCTCGAGAATGAGGAGCTGATCCGCGCCACCGGCCGCCGCTTCCGCGACACCGTGCTCAGCCTGGGGGGCAGTCGCCATCCTGCGGAGGTGTTTGAGGCCTTCCGGGGCCGGGGACCCTCGGCGGAGGCGTTGATTCGCCACACGGGGTTGGCGGAGTAAGGCGATGCGGCAGTGGGGGGCCGAGCTGGAGGGGGTGGAGTTGGGCAACGCCTGGGCCCTGCGCTCTCCAGACACCCCCCACACCAACTGGCTGGTGGGGGATCATCCCGGAATTCCGCTGGATTCGCTGCGCTTTTTGCGGCATGGCGGCCATCCCTTGGGAGCTCAATCCGTTGCACACCTGGCGCTGAAATGGTTTGTCCACTCCCCTTCCGACCCCCCGGAGTGGGGGGAGGGCAAGCAGATCAGCACCGGGCGCACGCTCTCCCTGCTCGCAGGGGAGGGGGGGTTTGAATTGCGCTTTTGGCGGGGGCAGGAGGAGCTGGTGGTAGTGCTTGAGCAGCCCGGCGATTTTGCGCTTTGGGGGGCGGGGATCGGCCACCGCTGGCGGGCTTTGAAGCCTTCGGCGGTGATGACGTTGCGGTGGAGCGTTCTGGCTGAGGATGGTGTCATGGGCGAGGCGTCCCAGCGCACGGTTGACGTGTCCACTCGGTTGAACAACCCGCATCCATGAGTGCTCTTTGAGCTGGATCAGATGTCACCAAGAAAGCCATTCGCTAGTCGGCAAAAGCTGAAGGCTTACGGCGGGGAGGAGATGACTACGCGTGAGTTCTGCTCACTCAGCAACGCGAAGTTCCCCCAGCACCCCCTCCAGCTCCCTCAACCGCCCGGCAGGATCCGCCGTGGCCTCCCAAAGGGGGCCGTAATGGAAGAACGCCACCCCCAGGCCCCTCTGCCGCAGCGCTGCCACCTTCCCTTGGAGCAGGGGCATGGCCGTCGGGCGCATGCGCTGCCCGGCCATGACCGCCACAGACATCGGCAGTTTTTTCCCCTGCAATTCGGGGCGATTGAGCTCTGCGGTGAAGCTCTCCAGATCGGGACGATAGAGCTGCACTACCACCTCATCCACCAACCCGTCCTTCACCCAGGTGCGCCAATCCTGCAGCTGTAGCTTGTAAGCAAAATCGGCGTAGTTCGGAGAGAGGGAGATAAACAGATTGGGCTTGCGGGCCTTCAGCGCCGTTCGCAGGCGCCTTAAAAACGCCGTGAGCTTGTCGGCACGCCAGCGCACCCAGGCTGCCTCTTGAGGATTGGCCGGCACGCTGCGGCCCGTCTCGCGCAGGTAGAGCGCCCGGGTGTAGGCGTCGTAGCCGAAAGTGTTCGGCAGGCTGAAGTGATCATCGAATTGCACCCCATCAACGGCATAGAGCGTCACCACTTCCAGGGCCAGATCGGTGAGCAGCTGTTGCACCTCCGGGCGGAAGGGATTGAGCCACACCACCTCCCCGGCGGCGCTCATTGAGGTTGTGCCCCCTTCCCGGGTTTGGGTGAGCCACTGGGGGTGGCGCTTGGCCAGCTCGGAGCTGGGCGGCGCCATGAAGCCAAATTCAAACCAGGGCACCAGTTGCATTCCCCGGTTTTGCGCCAGGGTGATCAGCTCCGCCAGGGGATCTTGCCCCTGCAGGCCGCGCACGCTGAAGTCTTGAAGCTTGCGTTGCTGGGTCACCGCGCTTGCGTAGTAGGCATAGCCGCCGTTCCAGACCACCGGATAGAGGGTGGTGAATCCAAGCCGGCCCAGCTGGTTCACCGCCTCCTCGAGCTTGGGGCGGTCCCGCAGGGTGCCCATGTCGTTGAGGGTGAACCACACGCCCAACAGCGGCTTGGCCGGCCCGATGCGCTGCGGCTGAGCTGGGGCCAGCGAGGGGCCGGAGCCGGGCGCTGGTGGCGGCAGCGGCGGCGGCCGGAGGGCCTCAGGTGGCGCAAGGGGCGCGGCATTCCCGGCGGATTGGGCGTTGTGCTGGGACAGCTGGAACGGTGCAGCCAACCCAGGCCCGACCCATGGAGCGGCCAGTGCCAAGGCAATTGCCACCACCTTCGCTGCCGCACCGAACCCCTCCCGCTCAGCCCGAGCAGACTGGCGGCGCTGGTGGATCGAGCAAGGGCTGGCCAGGACGGGACGTTTCACCAGATGCCAGGGAGGAGCCGGGCACTGCGCTGCTGGTAGCCCGCAAAATCGGGATACTTGGCAGCCATTTGCTGTTCTTTCTGGCCGATGCGCTGCAGGTACAGGAGCAGCACCAGGGCTGGCACCACGTAGGCCCAGCCCACCCCAGCGACCACGGCAAAGCTGAGGTAGCGCAGCAGATCACCCAGGTAGTTCACATGGCGCACCCGGCGCCAGATGCCATCGGCCACCAGGCCGCCGCCCATCGCCTTGGCCGTCATCTTCTGCACATCGGCCGTGGCGTTGATCAGACTGCCAAAGATAAATAGCGTCAATCCAAGCGCCAGGGCCACGAAGGAGATCGGTTCGGGGTTCAAAAAGGCCAACACCCCTGGCAGGCTGTAAAGCACTCCGATGAACAGCAGGGCGAAGCCAAAGCGCAGCGGCCCCACCTTGTCGGTGAAGAGTTGCTCCCGTCTCTGGGGGAACAACCACTGCTCCAAAAGCCACCAGAGGCAGTAGCTGATGTGCAGGCTGAGATACACCACCTGGCGGATCCCCGGCACCCCGAAGCGAACGGCCAACCCCAACAGCAACAGGATGGTGAGGACCTTGGCCCAGTTGATGGCCGTGAGTTCGCTCCAGCGACCTGTGGTGACGGCTGCTTGCACCTTCCCCCCGAATGGAGGCCCAACCCTAGGGCCGCAGCAACTCTCGGGCGACCTGCGCCACGGAGGCTGGATGGGCCATCAGCTCGTGGTGTTGCAGGTGAAGGGGGCGCAGCACCTCTCGGCGGCCCACCGGAAGCACGGCGCTCCAGCCAGGCACCACCATCACATCGGCCAAGCAGTAGAGGGAGCAGCAGTCAATGCTTTGCAAGGCCTCCGGATTCCCATTCAATCGCTGCAGAAGGGGGCTACCGACCTTCATGTCACCCACGCTCGCCAGCAGCTGGCCCGGCCAGGGCTGGGCGGTCCAAGTGCCCTGTTGGGGGCTGGCCACGCTGGTGAAGCGGCGCACCCGCCCGTTTCCCCCCAGCAGTTGGATCCAGCTGCGGCTGATCACCCCGCCCATGGAAAAGCCCATCACGTCAAGAGGCTGCTCCCGGCCAAAGCGCTCTTCCACGGCCTGGCTCAACTTGGCGGCGAGGTCCTCAAGTGGCACCACCCCCAGCCCGTGGGGCAGATGGGGGATGAACACCTCCCGGCGATCGCCGATCTCCCGCCGCAGGCTGTTGAAGAGGGCGGGCGTGTCCCAAAGGCCATGCACCAGCACCAGGGGGGGCACCCCTCCGGCTGCTTTTGGCTGGATGGCGCTCATAGGCCCAGGGGGCGGTGTTGGAAGCGGCGGCTGCCGCTGGCATAGTCAGCGGCGATGTGGCCTTGTCCGCGCAGCAGGTAGCGATAGGTCACCAGCCCCTCCAGCCCCACCGGCCCTCGCGGTGGCAGGGTTTGGGTGCTGATGCCCACCTCGGCGCCAAATCCGTAGCGATGGCCATCGGCGAAGCGGGTGGAGCAATTCCAATACACGCCCGCGCTGTCCACACTCGCCAGAAACCGCTCGGCGGTGGTGGCGTCGCTGGTGCAAATGGCTTCGGTGTGACGGGAGCCATGGCGGGCGATGTGGGCAAGGGCCTCCTCCAGATCCGCCACCACCTTCACGCTGAGGATCAGATCGGAGTATTCCGTGTCCCAATCGGCTGCGCTGGCTGGGGTGGGCACTCCCAGCTCGCAGGCGCGTGGATCGCCCCGCAGCTCCACGCCAACCTCCTGGAGTGCGCTGATGGCCAACGGCAGAAACCGGGGGGCGATGGCCTGGTGCACCAGCAGGGTTTCGATGGCGTTGCAGGCCGCTGGGTATTGGGCCTTGCCATCCAGGCTGAGCCGCACCGCCTGCTCCACGTCGGCGGCCGCATCGACATAAAGATGGCAGAGGCCATCAGCGTGGCCAAGCACGGGGATGCGGGTGTGGTCTTGGATGTAACGCACCAGGGCGTTGGAGCCCCGGGGGATGATCAGATCCACCAAGCCCTCCAGTTTCAACAGGGCCAAGCTTTCTTCCCGGCTGGTGAGCAGCTCCAGGCAACTCGGATCCACGGAGCTGCCGGCCAGCCCCTCTTTCAGCGCCTCCAGGATGGCCTGGCAGCTCCGCGCAGCCTCCCGCCCCCCTTTGAGCAGGGCGCCATTGCCGGAACGGATGGCCAGCGAGGCGATCTGCATCACCGCATCGGGGCGGGCCTCAAAGATCACGCCCAACACCCCCAGGGGCACGGTGATCCGCTCCAACACCAGCCCCTCATCCAGCTCGGTGTGGAGTTGGCGCCGTCCCAGGGGATCGGCCAGGTCCGCCACCTGGCGCACCCCTTCGATAGCCGCGGCCAGCTTGGCGGCATCCAATTTGAGCCGCGCCACCAAGGCAGGCGCCAACCCATCGGTTTCGGCTGCCTCCAGGTCGGCCTGGTTGGCGAGCAGGATCGCCTCCCTGGAGCGATCCAGGGCCTCGGCCATGGCCTGCACGGCCGCTCGCCGCTCCCCATCGTTGCGCTGGGCGAGAGCCATGGCGCTGCGACGCACCCGTGCGGCGCGCTGCATCAGCTCTGGAGTGGGCTCTGGGGGGGGAGACAGGGTGGCTTGGCTCATGCAGCCATTCTCTCCTCAGAGGCAGGCTGCGCCCATCCCAAAAGTTGTGACGAGCCACCCCATCGGCGGGCTGGGCTAGCTAACCCTGAGGGGTCAATGCCCTCCCATCCATGGTCGTCACCCCCGCCGGAGCCACCGGGTCTGGCATCACCGGTGTCTCCAGCGCTGACAGCGGCGGGGCGCTGCCTGAGGTGCTCAAGGAAAGCGGCCAGCGGGAGGTGTTCTGTGGGCTCACCTCCATCGTGTGGCTGCACCGCCGCATGCCCGACGCCTTTTTCCTGGTGGTGGGATCGCGCACCTGCGCCCACCTGATCCAGAGCGCGGCAGGGGTGATGATCTTCGCGGAGCCCCGTTTCGGCACGGCCATCCTGGGGGAACGGGATCTGGCGGGGCTGGCGGACGCCAACGATGAACTTGACCGGTTGGTTCGCGAGCTGCTGGAGCGGCGACCAGAGATCCGCACCCTGTTTCTGGTGGGCTCCTGCCCCAGCGAGGTGATCAAGCTCGATCTGGCCCGGGCCGCTGAGCGGCTCAGCCAGCAGATGGCCGGCCGGGTGCGGGTGCTCAACTATTCCGGCAGCGGCATTGAAACCACCTTCACCCAGGGGGAAGACCAGGCCCTGATGGCCCTCCTCCCCCTGCTGCCGGCCAGTGATGAGGAGCAGCTGCTGATTGTGGGCACCCTGGCCGATGCGGTTGAAGACCGCTTCACCACCCTGTTTGAGCGGATGGGCATCCCGCGGGTGCGCAGCCTTCCCCCCCGTCGCTCCACCGACCTGCCGCCGATCGGCAAGGGCACGCGGCTCCTGCTCGCCCAACCGTTTCTAAGCGCCACCGCACGCGCCCTGGCCCACCGCGGCGGCCAACTGATCGAAAGCCCCTATCCCTTCGGTGTGGAGGGGAGCCGCCTGTGGATGGAGGCGGCGGCCGCTGCTTTTGGCTTGGATGCCGCGACCGTGGCTGGCGTGCTCGAGCCTCTCCTGGAGCGGGGTCGCCGGGCGATTGAGCCCCATCGGAAGGTGCTGCAGGGCAAGCGCTTGTTTTTGATGCCCGATTCCCAGATGGAAATCCCCCTCGCCCGCTTTTTGGCCCGCGAGTGCGGCATGGAGCTGGTGGAGGTGGGGGTGCCCTACCTGGACCGCCAGTTGATGGCCGCTGAGCAGGCCCTGCTGCCGGCGGGCACCCAACTGAGCGAGGGACAGGATGTGGAGCGCCAACTGGAGCGGGTGCGCGCTGAGCGGCCCGATCTGGTGGTGTGCGGCCTCGGCCTGGCCAATCCGCTGGAAGCCGAGGGCCTGGCCACCAAATGGTCGATCGAGCTGGTGTTCAGCCCCATCCACGGCTGCGATCAAGCCGGCGAGCTGGCAGAACTCTTCGCCCGCCCCTTGCGCCGTCGCGGCGCTCTCTCCTTCGCCTGAGGGGGCCACGCCCCCGGCTTCCTTCCACCCTCCCCCTGTACTCCCGGCGCCTGCCCCCCATGGAACTCACCCTCTGGACCTACGAAGGCCCCCCCCACGTGGGCGCCATGCGCATCGCTGCCTCCATGGAAGGGGTGCACTACGTGCTCCACGCCCCCCAGGGCGACACCTACGCCGATCTGCTCTTCACGATGATCGAACGGCGCGACAGGCGCCCTCCCGTCACTTACACCACCTTTCAGGCGAGGGATCTGGGGGGGGACACGGCTGAGTTGGTGAAGCGCACCATCGCCCAGGCCGTGGAGCGCTTCCAACCAGAGGCCTTGCTCGTTGGCGAGAGCTGCACCGCAGAGCTCATCCAGGACCAGCCGGGGGCCTTGGCCGCCGGCATGGACCTGGGCGGCATCCCGATGGTGAGCCTCGAGCTGCCGGCCTATTCCAAAAAGGAAAACTGGGGTGCGGCCGAGACCTTCTATCAGCTGGTGCGCGGCCTGCTCAAGGAGCAGATGCCGCCTCCAGGAACCCCGAAAATTTCTCCCACGCGCTGGAAGGAGGAGGGACGGCGCCCGCGGGTGAATCTGCTGGGGCCCAGCCTGCTTGGCTTTCGCTGCCGAGATGATGTGCGGGAGATCACCCGCCTGTTAGGCGAGCACGGAGTGGATGTGGGCGTGGTGGCTCCCCTGGGAGCCAGGCCGGCCGATCTGTTGCGCCTTCCCTTGGCCGACGCCAATGTGTGCCTCTACCCGGAGGTGGCGGGGACGGTGTGCAGCTGGATGGAGCGCAGCTTCGGCATGGCCACCGTGAGAACGGTGCCGATTGGGATCGCGGCCACCTCGGCATTTTTGGCCGAGCTCACCACCCTTCTCGGACTGGAGGTGCCCGATGGGGGTGCTGCGCCAGCCACGCCGGAGTGCACAGCAGAGGGGGAGCGTCTGTCCCGCCTGCCTTGGTATTCCCGCTCCGTGGATTCCACCTATCTCACTGGCAAACGGGTGTTCATTTTTGGCGATGCCACCCATGCCATCGCCGCCGCCCGCATCGCCAGCCAGGAGTTGGGCTTTGAAGTGGTTGGCTTGGGCACCTACAGCCGGGAGCTGGCTCGTGAGGTGCGGTCCGCTGCCAAGGAGCTTGGCTTGGAGGCCCTGATCACCGATGACTATTTGGTGGTGGAGAAAGCGATGGCAGAGTCGGTGCCGGAGCTGGTTCTGGGCACCCAGATGGAGCGCCATAGTGCCAAGCGATTGGGTATCCCTTGCGCTGTCATTAGCACCCCCTTGCATGTGCAGGATGTGCCTGCTCGCTATTCCCCTCAGATGGGTTGGGAAGGAGCAAATGTGATATTCGATGCCTGGGTGCACCCCCTGATGATGGGTCTGGAGGAGCATCTAATCGGCATGTTCCGCCACGATTTTGAGTTTGTGGATGGCCACCGCAGCCACCTGGGCGATGGGGCGCCCACGGGGGGTTCCTTGACCGAGGCCAAGCCGCACATCGGCTCTGCGGAACAACCAATTCCCGAGCTGGACCGGTCTGGAGCTGTGGCCGTTGCCGAAGCTCCATCAGCCCAAGAACTGGTGTGGACCGCTGATGGTGAAGCGGAACTGCACAAAATTCCCTTTTTCGTAAGAGGAAAAGTTCGGCGAAACACTGAATCTTTCGCTCGAAGCAATGGTTTGGCTAAAATTACTGCCGAAACCCTTTATGACGCCAAGGCGCACTTCAGTCGTTGAGGTTGTGTCTAAAGTCGCACATAAGCCTTGTTGATTTCACTTGCAGTGATTTTTTCAGGTCTACGCAAATCAAGCTTCAATGTCCAATCTTAGATGGTCGTTTGGCAATCTTTGCAGCCCTGATTGACGCATTTCAATCCTGACTTGTGTATCAGTCTTCAGAGCATCTGTTGCTTCCCATGTGCTGCTGTAGGCAGACGGCGGGGATCTTTCTAGGTTGGCAGCAGCCCCTGCGCTTCTTCCATGGTCATTCGCACCCGTCTCGTTGAGCTCTCCAGTCTGGAAGCTGTGGCTTACCGCCAGAAGCTCCGTGGCGGTCAAGTGGGCGTGGTGATCCTGAGGCAGGACACACCCCAGCCAGGACTGGCCCTGCTCAACCGCCAGAGCGGCACCCCGGATCCTGCCCACAACACCCCCACCGATCTCTACCCGCTGGAGGCCTTCCAAGAGGCCCTCGATCTCACCGCCGGCCTTCCATACAGCAGCCGCGGGCCTGTGCGCTCTCCTGCCGCGGTGGCGCCAGGGTCTGAGGCAGATCTCCCGGTTCCAGCCGAGCTCAGCGAAGAAGCTGCGCCCGAAGCGTTGGCAACGGTGAACAGTGCCGATTACGCCGCCATCGTCAAGGCCTACACCAATAAAAAAGGTGAGCTTTCCTACGACCTTCTCAACAAGGCCCTGATCCAGGCTGCCCGTTCCAATCCCTTTGTGGCAACGATGGTTTCCAATCAGGCCACGTTGGAAGAGATCCGCGACCATGTGGTCAAGGCCAACTTTGAGGTTGTCACCGGCAATCGCTCGTTGAGCCAGGGCGAAGTTCACCGGATCCTGGAGCTGCTCGATGAAGTGAGCCCTCGCTCAGTCCTGCGGGAGTTCAACGACGATCTGCGCCAACTGCTGGCTTCTGATCCTGGCTAGGGGATCGGTCAGGGCCTGTTCAGGCATGGGTTCACTTGCTTGCGAAACCCCAATGTTTCGCTTTGCGCCATCCACCCACAACACTCCTGAGGGTGTCTTTGGATGGAGGGCAGTGCCCCTGGCCTGTTTAGGTTTCCCATGACCACGACCCTTCAGCCCCCCGCCACCATTGGCAGTCGCCCGGATGGGGGCAGCCCCAGGCACGATGGCGAAGGAAGTGTGCAGGTCCACCAAGACCCTGCGCTTCGCATTGAGGAAGGGGCTCTGGTGATTGCCGTTTATGGCAAGGGCGGTATCGGCAAATCGACCACCTCTTCCAACCTCTCGGCAGCGTTTTCCAAGCTGGGCAAACGGGTGTTGCAGATCGGCTGCGATCCCAAGCACGATTCCACCTTCACCCTCACAAAAAAGATGGTGCCCACGGTGATCGACATCCTCGAAACCGTGGATTTCCACACCGAGGAGCTTCGCCCGGAAGACTTCATGTTTGAAGGCTTCAATGGGGTGCAATGCATCGAAGCGGGTGGACCCCCAGCAGGAACAGGCTGTGGTGGCTATGTCACCGGCCAGACAGTGAAGCTACTGAAGGAGCACCACTTGTTGGAAGACACCGACGTGGTGATCTTTGATGTGCTCGGTGATGTGGTTTGCGGTGGCTTCGCCGCGCCCCTGCAACATGCCCATTACTGCCTGATTGTGACGGCCAATGATTTTGATTCCATCTTCGCGATGAATCGCATCATTGCAGCCATCCAAGCCAAAGCAAAAAACTACAAAGTGCGTCTTGGTGGCGTGGTGGCCAACCGCAGCAAGGATACAGATCAAATCGACAAATTCAACGAGCGGGTGGGGATGAAAACCATGGCCCACTTCCGCGATGTGGATGCCATCCGTCGTTCCCGTTTGAAAAAGTGCACCGTCTTTGAAATGGAGGACAGTCCTGAAGTGGAGGCTGTGCAACAGGAATATCTCAACCTCGCCCGCACCATGCTTGAAGACGTTCAGCCCCTGGAGGCGGAATCACTGAAAGACAGGGAGATCTTTGACCTGCTTGGATTTGACTAATTGCGCCCCTTCGGAGGCTCGTTAGCATGGCAGTTGCTCTGCTCCTTCTGAGTCTCCGTTCGTTCATTTGAGCCCGATCGGGCGCTTGGCGGCCCGCTACCGACGCCTGCCCTGATCACACGTCCCTGCGGCTGAACGTGTCGCAGCTGTTGATGTCTCCAGAGCGCAGACCTGTGGCAAACCAGCGCTGCCGCTGGGCAGCGCTGCCGTGGGTGAACGAATCTGGCCGCACCCTGCCGGTGCTCTGTCGCTGCAGGGTGTCGTCGCCGATGCGTGCAGCAGCGTTCATTGCCTCTTCGATGTCGCCCTCCTCCAGGGTGCGGCGTTGTTTGGCGGTGTTGTGGGCCCACACCCCAGCCAAGCAGTCGGCTTGTAGCTCCAATCGCACCGAGAGTTGGTTGGCCTGTGCCTCAGGTAGCCGCTGTTTCATCTGGGTCACCTTTTGCTCGATGCCGAGCTGCTGTTGCACGTGGTGGCCAACTTCATGGGCGATCACATAAGCCTGAGCAAAATCTCCAGGAGCCCCCAGTTGTTGCCTTAGCTGGCGGTAAAAGTTGAGATCGATATACACCTTCTGATCCCGTGGGCAATAGAAGGGACCCATCGCACCTGAGGCTTGACCGCAGGCGGAGGCGACCACCCCGTCAAAAATGACCAGGGTGGGCGGCCGGTAGTTTCGGCCCACCTGGCGAAATTCCTTCTCCCAGGTGTCTTCCGTGTCGGCGAGCACCACCGAGACGAAATCCGCCATTTGGTTTTCCGCCGCCGTGGGGGGCCGGGGCCGGCTGGCTGTTGCTCCGCCCATCGGCGCGCCCCCACTGCTCATCTGCTGGAGCACCACCATCGGATCCCCTCCCAACAGGCCCACCACCACCGCCAGCAGGAGACCCCCCAGGCCGATGCCTCCTGCCGCGACCACCGGCCCTGGCCGGCCCCGGCGGTCATCCACATTGTCGCTGCGGCGACCGTCACTCCAGCGCATCGTTGTATCCGGTTCAGATTTCAGCGGCGGCCCGTTCCACCAAGCGCCTTGCCACCGCCTGCACCCCGGTGTGTTGATAGGTGTCGGTGAAGGCATCCAGGAAGATGGCCAGTTGTTGGAAACCACCTTGCCAAGGGCCCAAGGTGGTTTCCAGGGCCCGAACGGCCCGTTGGCTCGTCAGGCCGAGCTGGCCCACAAACCCTCCGGCCCAGTCCAACCACGTGTCCACTCCGCGCCGCAGGAAGTTGAGATGGGCTTCATCCCCCCGGCCGGGAATCATCGCCGCCATGCCGGTGTAGGCCGGCAACTGGCGCAGCTCATGGCTGCCCACCCGGCCCAATAGACCGTCCATGCGCTCCAGGGCCTGATCGCCCAAGGGGAGCAAGGCGTCAAAACACACCAGCGCGGCCATGCGCACCTTGGCTTCGCCCGCGTATTCATTGAGGGAGGCGCGAAAGTCGGAGAAGCTGTTGCCAGGCAGCCCATTTACCTGGGTGAAGGCCAACATCTCCGAGGCCACCTTCAGGCTGAGATCCGCGGCCTGCAAGGTGTCGCTGGGGGGAGTGAGATTAGCCAGGCGCTTCACCAGGGGCAGCCCGCCGGTGACATTGGCCAGCACCCGCAGCCCACCAGCGGCTTTTTGCGAGCGGTTCACCGCGTCATAGAGGCTCATCGCCCGAGTGTATCCCTCATGGCGGGCACGGCTCAGCTGATCTGCTCGATCTCGCACCTCCCGAATCAATTCCGGATCGTTGCTTCCAAGCACGTCGCTGATCAGCTCCTCCGCGCTGGTGACGTTGCGCCATCCCCCGGGCACCAGGGTGCTGATTCCCCTCAAAGAGAGAACGGTGAGATTGCGACGAGGCAGGCGCTCAAGGCGCTCAAGAACGGTGGCGCTCATGCGGCGGGCTCCAGGACGGCGGACTTGGCTGCAGGGGCGGTTTGAGCCGCCTGTTGTTGCCGCTTGGGAAGCGGCAGTTTGAGGGGTGCTCCCTTGCCGGCGGGGAGCGCACGGGGTTCGCGCTGGGCCTCCGGTTTGAGGGCAGCGAGGCCTTTCAGATCAAAGGCATTGAGCAGATCGTGGCGATCGTCCGGGGTGAGACCGGCGCCTTGGCCGATCACCTTCACCTGGAAGCGATCGGCGACCAGCAGCGCACTGGACTGGCTTCCTTGGTCGACAAGGGGCCAGCTTTGCAATTCGAGCTTGGCGTCGCTGAATTTGGCTCGGGAGCTGGGGGAGGTGAGCACGTCGGAGATCGAGAGCAGCGCCTTCGTTGTCTCGCCCTCCTTCAGCCGAGCCTGGCTAAACCCACGCTTTTCTTGGGTGAAGATCAGCTGCTCCCCAGGGTGGGGCTTGGGGAAGAGGGGGTTGAAGGCAGGGCCATTCACCACCAAACGGGTGGAGATGTCGCCCACCGTGCCCCCGGGCAACCAGGAGCGGAAGGGCAGATAGAGGAACGCGCCGATGAGCAGGCCAGCGACAAGCAGCAGACCGAGCACCCAGCGCAGGGTGCGGGACATGGAGGGGAGCGTGCAGCTGTATGTGTGTTAGCAAGGCCGCGCCGTTTTGCCTGGAGATCTCCCCAATTTGATGACGTTTAAAGACCCACCAGTTTCAGCGACAGATCCCATAGGCGCTCTGCGGTGACTGGGTTGCTGGCCTTGTCTGAGAGCTCCTGACGAAATTGTTGCCCATCCTTACGCTGCCGGTTTCCCCAACTCCAGTGCACACCTGACATGGCAAAGGCGGGTTCTGTCACCACATCGGCCACCCGCTGCCCTGCCAGGGCCTGGCTCACGTAGCCCCCGGTGATGTTTTTTTGAAACCAGGGGAAAATCGTTTGGAACGCTTTGGGCGTGTTGCGAAACAGCGGCGTGTCGGCCACACATCCCGGATAGAGCGAGGTGAAGATGATCCCAGTGCGCTGATGGAGCCGGCGATGCAGCTCCTGGGTTGTGATCATGTTGCAGAGCTTGCTGTCCTTGTAGGCCTTGCCAGGTTTGAAGGGTTGGCCGTCGGCCATGCTGATCGGCGCCTTGAATCCAGCCGCAAATCCCGCCAAATCCCCCAGATCGGCTGGGGCGGGGATCGGAATTTTTCCCCCCAGCTCCTTGGAGTTGGCCGTCACCGTTCCGAGCACCACGAGCCGACGAGAGGGATGGCTTGAGCGCTCCAGATCCGGCAACAGCAGTTGGATCAACAAGAAGTGGCCGAGGTGGTTGGTGGCCATGGAGAGCTCGTAGCCTTGGGGAGACCGCATCGGCTGCTTGAGCCGTGGCATGTACACCGCGGCATTGATCACGAGTGCATCGAGCGGCAGACCTGTGGCATGAAAATCAGCCACCAATTGGCGCACGCTTTGCAAATCGCCCAGGTCAACCTGCAGGTGGGTGATGGAGCTGTCGGGGATGGCCAGAGCTGCTTGGGCCCGCCGTGCCTTGAGCGGGTCTCGGCAGGCCATCACCACATGCCAGCCTCGATCCGCCAAGGCTTTGCTGGCAAAAAGACCCACCCCCGATGAGGCTCCTGTAATTAGAACAGTGCCAGGCACAGGCTCAGGAACGCTGCCGACGCCTTGGGGGCTGCTCATGGACAAAGCAAAGGGGGAGATTTCGGAGCCCAACTTACGGGCCTGACCCCCCTCAACCGCCTCGCCTAAGGACGCTTCGCTGGCGAGTCTGGGCGTTGCATGGCGAGTGCCGGCCGATCTTGAAGGGGGTCTGACGATTGCCAGACCACCCGCAGCCGGTTCGGAGCGATCCACTGGCTCTGCTCGCGGATGAGCTTTTGCTCCCCGGCCACCATGAACAGTTGATCAAAGCGATCGCGAGCTTTGGCCAGCTGGGCCTTCTCGATTTCGAGAACCGCAGCCAGCTCACCCTGGCGATCCATCCGCTCTTGATAGGCCCCGGCAAGGCGGCAGAGACTCACACCGGCCATCACCACCAGCCCTATTTTCACGGTTAAGCCGATCAGGCTGCACACCAGCTCGCGCTTCTCCTCGTTCAGGGAGAGAGCCTCTGCTCCTGTGGAGATGACCATCTGCACAGGTCGGGAGGGCTTATCCGAGAGGGGTTTGGCCTGCTCCTCCCCGCCGTTGACCCCGGAAACCGCCGCCAACACCCTTCCAGTGCGCTTGGCACCACCAGCTGAGCGGCCGTTGGAACGCCGTGCAGTTGGATTGCGAGGGGCGTTGGGGCGGGAGTTGGAGTTGGCGCTACGGGGTGGGGAGGAGGGCACCGTTGCAACGATCAATAGGCCCTGCTTGTAGCGTCCGAACCTGCTTTTGCCAAGGCCCCGAGTGCCAAGGCCACGAGCCTCAAGCCTTGAAGAGGCTGAAACTCAAACGCACGGCCAGCACACCCGCGTGGGCGGCCACCACCAGAGCGATCAGGATTTCCGTCTGGGTCAGCATGGTTAGCGAGAGGAGAACCGACCCATTCTTCGCCGTCAGCCCGCTACGGTCCAGCTCTAACGCAGGCCCTGTCACAGCTCTTGATGGCCCACCCAGCAGCTGTTGTCACCGTGAGCGCCGAGCAGATCCAGGGGCTCGACCTCTCCCCCTTGGCAGCCCTTTCCGCCTTGCCGTTGCAGCGGTTGCTTTCCCTCTCCGGGCAGGTGGAGCTTCGGCTTCAATGGTCGACCGCGCCTGAGGATCCACGGGAGCTCTCGGAGATTCCGGAGGTTCGGCTTTGGGCCCTCCGGGCTGACGCTGAGATGCCTTGGTTGCCTCTGCTGCTCGAGCGGGCGAATGGCACCCTGGTGCGCCATGTGGCCCTGTTGCTTCCCCACCGTTTCAGCCGCAACGAGGGTCTCCAGTTTGCCCCCGATAGCCTGGAACTTTGGATCAGCCATCGGTTGTTCCAGCTGGATGCGCACTCTCGAGCGGCGGGGCTCGACTGTCGCCAGGGTCTGGGTCAGATGGCAGCGGTGCTCGGCTACGAGCTTGATCCCAGCTTCTGGGCCTTTGCGCCCAGGGCCTGAGCCATGATCCTGCCAACCTGCTTGCGGTGCCTTCCGTCCTGCACCCTTCCAGGCACCTGGCAGATGGCCATGGATGCCTGGCTTCTGGATCAGGTTGTGGCCGGCAGGCGTGAGGGGCCCCTGCTTCGCTTTTATCGCTGGAGCAGGCCGACGCTCTCTCTGGGAAAACATCAGCGCGCCGTCGATCCCCGTTGGCTGCATCTTGTGGCGGCGGGCAGGCTGGAGATGGTGCGCCGTCCCAGTGGTGGATCCGCTGTTCTGCATGGCGGTGATCTCACCTATGCCCTCATCTGGCCCGATCCCCCCCGCCAGCGTCGCGAGGCGTACCGCCTGAGTTGCCGATGGCTGCAGGAGGCTTTTGCGGCCATGGATCTGCCCCTACGGTTTGGCGAGACGCCCTGTCGTTCCGATCAGGCCAACTGCTTCGCCAGCAGCACAGCCGCCGATCTGGTGCACTCCAGCGGCCAAAAACGCATTGGGAGCGCGCAGCTGTGGCGAGGGCGCTCCCTGTTGCAACACGGCAGTGTGGCCCTTGCCCCCGATGCCGGCCTCTGGGAAGCCGTGTTCGCACAACCAGCCCCATGCCTCCCCTCCCTACCGCTCTCGGGCGAGTCATTGGAGGCCCATCTCCTCGCTTTTGCCCAGCGCTGGTTTCCTTCGGACACCGCGGAGGAGATTGCTGGTCTCGGCGCTGTGCGCAGGGAGGTTCTCCAGGGTTGGGAGTGGGCAGAGATCACCGCCAGCCTCGCTCGTTACGAGTTGGGAGATTTGGCGGAAGAGAGTTCCGAACTTTCGGCCATGGCTCGTGCCAGCGGTTCAAGAGCCAGTCCCAGGGGGTAGGCGTTTTGTTGTCGTGCCCTGGTCAAGAGGGGTTCGGGAAGCCTCACCCCCAGCCTGGCCAACACGGCCTCTCCCAAATCTGGGCGCTCGATCGTGCCGTTGGGCAAACCCGCAGCTCCCAACACCAGCAGCCGGGGAGCTTCGTTGAGGCCTAGCACCGCTTGCCAGAGGGGCGCATCCTCCCGGATCGAAGGGAGCGTGCTCAGCGGTTGCATGTGATCCGCCACCCTGTCGCTATCCCAGCGTTGGATCGGTAACTCATGGAGGGGTGTCTCATCAATCACCCCGCGCCAGCGCCCTTGATCACACACCAACAACCACTCCGGAGGCCCAGCCCCCTCTGCTTTTGCACTTGCGAGGGAGGAGGAGCTGGAGGGTGGATTCAGACGGATTTGGCTCACCCTGCGGAGACTGTCGCTGGCTTCAAGCACGCGAAAGCGGCGCTTGGCCACCTCTTGAACCCTCATCTCCCCGAGGAGACGTTGCAGGATCAAGCGCTGTTGTTCAGCGCGTGAGGCGCCCAAGCCGAGCCAGCCAAACAGAAACAACCAAAGCCCAAACCCATTGCGCTGGAGGATCAGCGTCACTCCCAATCCCAGGGCCAACAGGGAGAGAAAGCGGCCCATCCCATTCGCCACCTCGATGCCTCGCCGCTGGCTGCCGGTGACCTGCCAAATCAGTGCTTTCAAGATGCGTCCCCCATCCAGTGGAAGGCCTGGCAGAAGGTTGAACAGGGCAAGCATCAGATTGAGCCCGCCCAGCATTTCCACCATGGCTCCAAAGGCTGGGAGCAGGTGCGCCGCTTGGTGTTGGCTGCCCAGGAGACCCACCCCGATCACCAGGCTCACCGCCGGTCCAGCGGCTGCCATCAAAAATTCGCCCCGCGCTGTGCGGCACTCGGATTCGGTTTGGGCAACGCCGCCCAGGAAAAACAGCGTGATACTGCGCACCTTCACCCCCTGGTGCATCGCCACGAAGGAATGACCGAGCTCGTGCAGCACGACAGAAACAAAGAGAAGCAGGGCTGAGGCCAGCGAAATCGCCAAGAGCACCCCTCCCTGGACGGCTGGGCCCAACGACGTTTGATACCCCCTCGCGAAAATGAATGTGAGCAGACCCAACACCACAAACCAGGTGGGATGAAGACGCAGGGAAATGCCACGAATCCGCATGAGCTCCCAGCCTTCACCCACAGCCCGATCCGCAAAAAAAGCATTGAGCCAATCTTAGAAAGGACCGAGACAGCAAATGTTCGGCCGTGCCCGAATCCTCCTTTTCTCCACAGCCCCCAGGTGGAGGGCGCATCCGGCTCAAAATCTGTGGCTTGCGAGAGCCAGACCAGGCGGCGGCCATTGCCGCCATGGGGGTGGATGCCATCGGCGTGGTGGCCGTGCAGGGATCTCCCCGCTTCCTGCCCGTGGTGCAGCGTTCGCCGCTCTTTGCGGCGGCCCGATCCAGCCATGCCGGCTGTTTTGGGGTGTTGGTTGTGGCCGATCCTGCCGACGCTGATCTGCCCGCCCTTGCGGGCGGTAACGGCCATCAAGTGGTTCAGCTCCATGGCGGCGAGACCGTGGAGCGATGCCATCAATTGCGCCGGGCGCTTGGGGCGGAGGTGGGGTTGTGGAAAGCCCTGCGCATCCGCTCGCCGGAGGATCTCCATCGCTGTGTTGCCTATGGCGAAGCGGTGGATGCCCTGCTTTTGGATGCCTGGGTGCCTGGCCAATTGGGAGGCACCGGTTGCCCCATCCCTTTGGACTGGTTGGAGGGATTTGATCCCAAGATCCCCTGGTGGCTAGCCGGAGGGATCAGCCCCGAAACGGTGGAGGGAGTGCTCCAGAGGGTGCATCCTCATGGTTTGGATGCCTCCAGTGGGGTGGAGCGTCAGCCAGGCTGCAAAGATCTGCAGCGCGTGCGCAACTTGCTGGAACGGATCGGGCCCTTCCAGCAAGTGGTTTCTGCGCCCTCGAGCTAGGAGAGCAGGGATTCTTGCTGTTTCACCAGTTCAAAGAACTCCTGTTTGAGACTGGGATCCACCCGAAAATCCCCACGAACGACGGAGTTCATCATGCTGGTTTGCAACTCCTTAACCCCACGCCATTTCATGCAGTAATGCTGGGCTTTCACAAGAATTGCCAGCCCTTTGGGTTGGCAAAGGCGCTCGATTTCATCCGCAAGAATGATCACAGCCTCCTCTTGAATGTGTGGTCTGGAGAAGACCCAATCGGCCACCCTGGAGAATTTGGAGAGCCCGATGACGCGCTCGCCCGGCTTGATGCCAATCCAGCAGTTGCCAAGGATGGGCACAAGATGGTGCGAACAGGCTGATCGCACAGTGATCGGCCCTACGGTATAAATCTCGTCGAGATTTTTGACGTTTGGAAAACTTGCGATTTTGGGTTGTTCGTTGTAACGCCCCTTGAACACTTCTTGGATGTACATGCGAGCCACACGCTCGGCTGTTTCCTCGGTGTTGTGATCATTGTCAATGTCGATCACAAGACTGCGCAAAAGCTCGCGAACCTTGCCGCTCACCTCGCTCTCCAGCTCTTCGAGGTCTCCCTCATGGAGAAAAGGAGCAATGTTGTCATTGGCGAAATAGGGAGCCTTCGCATTGAGGAGGCGCTGGCGGATGCGCTCACTCACGGGAAGCGGTGGAGCTTCTCCCGATGAGAGAGGCCTGGAGCTGTAGCGGGGTGGGAGGGTGGAGGTCATAGGAGGGAGTCAGAAAGCACCGACAGCTGGCATGAGAGTGAGGTCCTCCACCACCTGGTGATGGGGCTGTTCGGCGAGAAAAAGCAGGGTTCGGGCCACCTGATCGGCTGAAAGCATCGCACGGCGATCGAAGGAGCTTTGAACGGTTTCACTATCCCAAAGGGGTGTATTCACCGAACCAAGAGTGAGGGTGCTCACCCGGATGCCATGGCTGCGTTCCTCTTCGGCCAAACAGCGGCTGAAACTGGCCAGAGCCGCTTTGCTGACGCAATACGCACCCCAGTCAGGGAAAGCATGGCGAGCGGCGTGGCTGCTCACGTTCACGATCAACCCCCCTCCTGCCTTGCGCAATAGAGGCAAGACAGCTTGGCAGATCTGGAAGACGCTGGTGAGGTTCAGCTGCAACAACCACTGCCACCGCTCCAAGGGCATGGCACACAGGGGACCTGTCCAGGCTGCTCCAGCGTTGTTGACCACCACCGAAGGCTCCAGACCGCGGGAGCAGAGCTCCTCCAAGCCAGGAGCGATGGCCTGGGGATCGGCCAGATCCAGGCTCGCCGTTTCCACGCGAGAGGTGGTGGAGCGGAGGCGATCGGCAAGGGATTCGAACTCTGTTGAAGGTCGAGCGACCAGCAAAAGGTCGTAACCCGCCGAAGCGAAAGCCTGGGCAGCAGCGGCCCCGATGCCTCGGGATGCACCCGTAATGAGAACGGTGCTCAAAAACGTTAAAAAATGCTTACGAAGCCTAAAGGGCTTGCAGCGCTTCTGGGGTGGAACTCTCCAGAAACCGGCCGATCCTGCGGTATTTCGCGTAACGCTGGTCGCGCAGGTCGTCGACGCTCAGGCTGAGGAGCTCGTTGAGTTGGGCCAACAGAGCGGCCTTGAGTGTCTCCGCCGCCTCCAGCGGAGCCCAGTGGTTGCCGCCAGAGGGCTCTGGCAACACCATGTCCACCACCTCCAGCCGTTGGAGATCGCTGGCGGTGATGCGCAGAGCCTCGGCCGCTTCTGGAGCCTTGGCGGCATCTCTCCAAAGAATCGACGCGCAGGCCTCAGGGCTGGCCACCGTGTAGACGCTGTGCTCAAACATCAGCAGACGATCGGCGACGCCAATCCCCAAGGCTCCTCCGGAACCGCCCTCACCGATCACCGTGGCCAGGATCGGCACGCCCAGCCGAAACATCTCGCGCAGATTGAAGGCGATCGCCTCCCCCTGTCCCTGCTCTTCAGCGAGCACACCCGCGTAGGCCCCCGGCGTGTCGATGAAACTGAGGATGGGCAGGTTGAAGCGGTCGGCATGCTCCATCAGGCGCATGGCCTTGCGGTACCCCCCTGGAGAGGCCATGCCGAAGTTGCGGGCCACATTTTCCTTGGTGTCTCTGCCTTTCTGGTGCCCCAACAACACCACCGCTTGGTCGCCGATCTGGCCAATGCCCCCGACCAGGGCTCGATCATCGCTGCCGCGGCGATCCCCGTGCAGTTCGTACCAGGAATCGGTGATCAACTGGATGTAGTCCAGAGTGCTGGGCCGTTGGGGATGGCGGGCGACCTGGATCTTTTGGGCGGGGGATAGTGAGCGAAAAATCTCTTCCCTTCGCCGGCTGGCCAGGGTCTCCAGCTGCAGCAGCTGTTGGCTCACATCCACTTCCGAATCGCGGGCCAGCTGGCGAATCTGCTCGATTTGTTCCTCGAGTTCGATCAGAGGTTTTTCGAAGTCGAGAAGGGCTCGGCGGGCCATGGGCAGCAAGCAGTTCGGAAAGCCTTTCGGAGGCTGAAGCCTCCATGGTGGCGGTGCGCCAGGTTAGGCCAGCGATTCGCTCCGCCTCAGGGCTGGCAGCGCAGCACACGCAGCTCCCCATCTCTGCACGGAAGCACATTCAGCCCACGTGGGCGCAGGCGAATCAGGTAGAAACCGGCGTGGGGGAAGGTTGGGGTGAGGGTCTCCCCAGCGCCCAGCACACAGGAGTGCACGGGCAGGCTGGCTCGGTTGTAGACGCTTAAAAACAGGCGAAAGTCGTCGTGGAGCCTTCCAGCCACTTGGATCTTCAGGGCTCTGCCCGCAGGAAACCAGTCGTAGCGAAAGGTGGTGAAGGGATCGCCCACCGGCAGATATTCCCGCTGCACCCACGTTTGCGGCAGCCAGCGCCGCAGTCGAAGCATGGGGTACACGTAGTGGTGGAGGGCGCGGAAATAAAGGTTGGTGCGACTCGCCAGTGAGCTATACACCGCATTCAGCCCCTGGGGCACAGCCTTGGCAAGCACACTGTCCGTGGCGGCATCATCCAGGCGCACCGCCGGCATGACCGCATGGTCTTGAAGGTCGTAGTAGCGCACGCCCAGGCAATAGCGACCCTTCGGCAACGTGAGAGCCGTCCAACCTTGTGCAGGGGTGGGCTCCAGGGATCCAATCTCTTGCCAGGTTTGAAAATCGGGATAGCGATAAATCACGATCGACCAGGCCCCCGCACTGCTGTTGGCCTGATCGGTCGCCACGGCGAGCTGGTGATCCACGCTCAACGGCCCGAGGGTTCCGATCGAGGCATGGGTGTTCCAGCGGGGGCCTTTGGTGAGCAGCACGGGCAAACTCACCGGCAGGCTTAAGGTCTCCTCTGAGAGGAGCCGCCACGCCTGCGAGCGATCGGCCTGGCGATCCAGATACCGCTGGTAGAGACGGGAGATCAGGGCCTTGTTGAGGTGGAAAAAACCCCAAGACACCACCCCAAGAGGGACGTCCCAGAGAAGATCAAGGCTGAGATCCTTGGGTTCAAGAGGGCTTGTGCTCACAGCTTTGGCGCGCAATTCACAGCTTCGAGCACGGCAGCGCTGAGCTCCTCAGGAACGTCCACCAGCAGGTTGTGCCCTCCTGCTAGCAGGCGTTTGTGGGCCCTGGGCAGGGCAGCTTGAAGGGCCTCCTGATCCTCCGGACGGTTGAAGCCGCTGGCGTCTCCCTGAATCAACGTGATCGGGCAGGCCAGGTCGCTGAGCAGCTGAAGGTAGGCCTCGCGGTTGAGGGGGCCGCCTTGCATGGTCAAACTCATGCGGGTTTGCAACATCGGATCCCACCGCCAGATCAGGCCATCGCCCTCGGGTTTGGTGGCCCGCTCGGCGAGTCGTTCGGCAAACCCGGCCGGGAGGGCTGGAAGGGCGCGGCGCAGACGTTCGCTCGCTGCCCCCAGGCCGGGCATCGGCGTGTGTCGAGGGGGGGCCAGGGCGTAGTCGACCATGGTGTTGATCGCTTCCCGCAGGTTGGTTTGGCTGGGTGGGGCGGGGAGGATCGGTTCGATCAAGATGAGCTGCGTCACCAGCGACGCCCTGAGGCTCGCCAGGCCGCTCGCCACGATGGTGCCAAGCGAGTGGCCGATCAACAGCAGCGGCCTGTCGACGAGCTGATCCGTCAAGCCCACGGCATCGGTGATGAAATCAAGAATCTGGTAGGAGCCCCCCGCACCCACATGGTCGGAGCGGCCATGGCCCCGAAGATCGGGGGCGATCACCCGGAAGCCCGCCTCCGCCAGCGGCACGGCCACCGGTTCCCAGATCAGCCCCTGGTCGAGCACCCCGTGCCAACAGAGCACCGGTGGACCGTCGCTGGGGCCCCACTCGCAGCGGCTGAGTCGCAGACCTTGCAGATCAAGCACCTCCTCACGCCGCTGGCTGTCTCGCCAGCCGCTTCGGGCGGGCTGGGCAGGGCTGGGGCTTGCCGTTGGAGCCGGCAAGCTGTAACCCAATGATTCGGCCAAGCGCACGGTTTCCGCTTCGAGAGGTCGCGGCAGGTTGGCGGTTTGCCAAGACACCGCCAGGGAAGCATCAATCGCTTGATGCTTGCTGAAGTTGGGATCTCCCACCGACAGCGACTGGCGATGGAGCCCGTCGGTGAGCCGCTTGCCCTCATAAGGAGCCAACAGGGCTGGATGGAAGGGAAGGTCGAGAAAGGCGCAGAGCCTGTGGAGGATCGCCTCTGGTTGGCTCACCAGGTCTTCATAGGCGATCCTGTGCACCCGCTCCGGGCCGATCTCCTGTTCCAGTGCCAACACGTTGCGGTTGGAGTCCCGCCAAACCACTTCTGCCAGTTGATAGGGATCCCCCTGCGCCACGCCAAAGAGCTGCTCCATGCGCAGATCCACAAAGGAACGAATCACGGCATAGGGATGGCGGACAAGGTGAATGAACTTCGCTTGTTCGAAGAGCTCCACCGCTTCGCGCAACGTCTCCAGGTCGAGGGCGTAGGTCGGAGATTTGTCCACCAGCATCCGCTCCCCCGCCAGGGCCTGCAGCTGGGCATACACCCTGGCGATGGGGAGGTCCTCCCCCTCCCAGCTCTGCAGGAGGGCCTTGCTTTGACTGGCGTCGAGCCCCCCAAGCTCCATCAGCGCCCGCTCCAATCCTTCACCCAGGTGGGAGTCGGCCAGAGCCTGCTTGCGCTCGGCCATGGAGGCGAATGGAAGCAGGTGCAGTTCCGGAGGGGAAAACAGCTGGGGGTGGCCCGCCAACATCACGCGCAGCAGCGTGGATCCGGCCCGGGGGGAGGAGAGGACAAACAGTGCGGGGGGCAGTTTCGGGGCACCAGGGCTGGATCGCTTTCGGCTGGTGGACGAGCGGAAGCGCAGGGCAGCGGGCAACTCCAGCGTGGTGGTTTTGCTGGGGGAGGGCATCACGCCGCCATCCCGGGCTGTGAACACCTCCGCCAAATAGGTCGCCAGGGAGCCGATGCGGGGATGGGCGTAGAGCTCCCTTGGATAGATCATCAAGCCCAGATCCTTTTGAATCTGTGTGAGCGCATCCATCACCATCAAGGAATCGGCTCCGGTCTCGAGCAAGTGGAGATCGGGGCCGATCTGCTCTGCTTTGAGCCCGAGCAGCCCGGCAAGGGTGGTTTGCAAATAGGGCACGAGGCGCTCCGCCCGGGCCCCGGGGGCGGTGGCGCGTAGCTGGGCCTGCAGCGCTGACCCATGGGGTTCATCGGAGCCCACGCTCGACCCGGTAAGAAGGGCGAGGAACGCCTCCTGGGGCCGGCCGGCCATCGCCCTTTGCAGGGTGTCCATCTGGAGGCAAGCCACGCCAACAACCGCAGGCGGGGGCGCCAGCTGGCCTCCAGCTGCCGTGGGCTCGGCGCGGAAGAGGGGAGCAAGCACCTGCAGATAGGCGGAGGCTGGCAGCGGTTCGATGCCGTAGGCCTGCAGGGAGCGGCCCGAACGCATCAGCGCACGCTCCGCCATCCCGCCTCCGCTCCAGGGCCCCCAGTTCAAACTGATCGCAGGTAGGCCCTGCGCCCTGCGCTGACGGGCCAAGGCATCCAGGGCTGCGTTGGCTGCCCCGTAGGCGCTTTGGCCGGGCGAACCCAGCAGGGCGGCGAGGGAGGAATAGAGGAGGAAGACATCCACTGGGTGGGCCTGGCTCAGGCGATGGAGATGCCAGGCCCCCCACACCTTGGGCCGCTGCACCCGCTCCCAGGCGCTGGCCTCCACCCCGATGAGGGCTGCATCCTCCAATACTCCGGCGGCATGGACGATGCCCCGCAGTGGCAGGCCTGAGGATGTGATGGCCTCAGACAGCTGAGCCACGGCTTCGGACTCTGCGATATCTGCCTGGACCACCAGGATCCGGGCACCCTGTTGCCGCCAGGAGAGGAGTTGGGCCTCCGCCTGGGCAGAGGGGGGCTGACGGCCCACAAGGATCAGGGACGGCACCCCTTGCGCCAGGAGCCAGGCCGCTGTTTCCAGGCCGAGGGCGCCCAGTCCCCCTGAAATCAGCACGTGCCCGTCCAGTCGACAGGGGGAGGCGCGCAAGCCTTCCTGCGGCTGGAGTCGCTCCAGGCGGCACACCTGCCGTTGACCCGACTGGAAGCGCACTTGCATCTCCATGGGCCGTGCAGCGGCGTGATTGCGCCAGGCTTCAGCGAGCTCGGCCAGCAGCTGCGCCATGGTCGCTGCAGAGTCGAGGGTGGGGAACTCCAGCCAGCCTCCCCAGAGCTCGGGATGTTCCAGCGCCAGGCAGCGGGCAAAGCCCTGGATCTGCCCCTCTTCCATCCGGCTGGTGAGATCGGAGCCATCCCCCCGGGCGGGGGTGCTCAGCCACCAGAGACGCGGGGGGGGCTGTGGGTGCCACTCCCTCTTGAGAAGGGTTTGGGCCAGCAGGGGCTGGAGCAGGGATCGATGCAGCGACAACGGGCTGTCGTTGCCGCCTTCCTGGGCCACCACCTGGAGAATCCCCAGAAGCGAGGGTGTGTCAGCCAGGGCATCGAAGAGCTGCAGCCAGTGCTCTGGCTTGCAGGGATCGAGTTGCCAGTGCCGGAGGTGCACCTCCTGAAAGTGGCTGTGCTCCTCAATCCAGCAACAGATTTGGCCCGCGGGCAGGGCCTGTAGGAAGCGCTCGTAGATCGGCCTTGGGCCGATGAACAACCATTGGCCCTCAACCGTCTCGACGCTGGGCAGGGAGGCGGGAAGAGGCAGGGGCCTCCAACCGCTGTGGAACAACTCGGGCAGGGCAGGGCCGCTCGCGATGCGGGGTGCGGCGCTCAGCGCGGCAGTCTCCGGCAGGGTGGGTGCAGCGGGCAGCCAATAGCGTGTGTGCTGCCAGGGGGTGGTGGGCAGCGGAAGGCGGCGTCGCTGGAAGGGCCCGTCAAAACCAGCCCAGTCGATCGGGGTTCCGAGTCGATGGAGAGCGGCCAGGCTCTCCAACATCTGGTGGGTGTCGGAGCGTCCTGGCCGCAGGCTTGGTAGCCAGCTGGCTTGCGGATCCACCCCGCCGCTGCGGGCCATCTCGATCAGTGTGGGCTTCGGACCGATTTCCAGGTAGCCCTGCACACCCTGCGAGCTCAGGGCTTGCAGGCCGCGGCCGTAGAGCACCGGCGCGCAGATGTGCCGACACCAGTACTCCGGGTCAGCCATGGCAGCGCCAATCGGCGCATGGGTGATGTTGGAAATGATTGGTATCTGAGGCTCTCTGTAGCGAATCGCGGCGGCAAGCTTCCGGAATTCAGCCTGCATCGGTTCCATCAAGGGAGAGTGGAAGGCGTGGGAGACCCGCAGCCGCTTTGCCCCGATGCCACGGGCGGAGAGGGTTGGCTCCAGGGCGGCGATGGCCTCGAGCGACCCTGCGATCACCACGTTGCCCGGGCCGTTATCCGCTGCGATGACCAAGGCAGAGGTCTGTTCAGCCAGCAGGGCCTCAACGGTGGCTGCATCCGTGAACAGGGCGAGCATGCCCCCTCCAGCGGGCAGGGCTTCCATCAGCCGACTGCGATCGGCGATCAGCCGCAATCCATCGTCGAGATCGAACACCCCAGCGATGCAGGCTGCAGCCACCTCCCCCACGCTGTGGCCCAACAGCCAGTCGGGAAGCACGCCCCAACTCATCCAGAGTCGCGCCAGGGCGACCTCCAGGGAAAAGAGCACCGGTTGGGTGATGCCGGTTTGCTCGAGCATGGCGCTCAGCGCCGGTTCCGTCGGATTGGATTCGGGGCGATGGTCCATGATCCGTCGCAGCGTCCAGCCCTCCGGCAACACCTGGAGGCTCCTGAGGAGGTGATCACAGTCGTTGATCACCTCCCGGAACACGGGTTGGGTGGCCAGGAGTTCGCCGCCCATGCCCGGATATTGAGATCCCTGGCCGGTGAAGAGAAAGGCCAGGGTGGGCGTCGAGGTCACCTGTCCGGTGGGGAGCCGGTTGTTGCCCAGGGCGTCTTCCAGGTCCAAGGCATCGCTGCCCACCCAGGTGGCTCGGTGGGGCAGGTGGCTGCGGCCCAGGTTGGCGCTGTAGCAGAGATCGGCCAAATCCAGTGGCGGAGTGCTAGAGGAGAGAAGGGCTGCGTAGCGCATCTGCAGCTCCTTCAGGGCTCCTGGGCTCTGGGCTGAAAGGGTCAGCAGATGCTCGGGCCTGTCCTGGCTGGCAGGGGCCTTAGGCGGCTTGTTGGCGGGGGGCGCTGCCACGATGAGGTGGGCGTTGGTTCCGCCAAAGCCAAAGGAGCTCACACCTGCAAAGCGGTGGGTCCCCTGCCACACCTGCAGGGCGGTGTTGATCGCGAAGGGTTTGCCCTCCAGGTCGATCAGCGGATTCAGGGTGCGGAGATGGGGATGGGGTGGCAGGGCACCATGCTCCATGCACAGCAACACCTTGATCAGTCCGGCGATGCCAGCCGCCGCTTCGAGATGGCCAAGATTGGCCTTGAGGGAACCCACCCAGCAGATCTGATCCGCCTGTCGGCCCCGGCCGAGCACCCGGCAGAGGGCATTCACTTCAATCGGATCGCCAAGCGAGGTGCCGGTGCCATGGGCCTCCACATAACTCACGTCGGAAGCGGCAACCCCTGAGCGCTCCAGTGCCTCACGCACCACGCTCTGCTGGGCCAGGCCGCTCGGGGCGGTGAGGCCATTGCTGCGCCCATCTTGGTTGAGAGCAGATCCACAAATCACCCCCCACACCTTGTCCCCGTCGCGACGGGCATCGGCGAGTCGCTTCAACAGCACCACGCCGCAGCCTTCGGCGCGGACGTAGCCATCTGCATCGGCATCAAAGGTTTTGCAACGGCCGTCGGCCGCGAGCATCCCGGCCTGTTGGAAGGTGTCGGTGAGGGCCGGGGCCAGCAACAGGTTGACCCCCGCGGCGATGGCCTGGCTGCATTCCCCTCGCTGAAGGCTGCCCATGGCTTGATGCACGGCCACCAAGGAGGAGGAACAGGCCGTATCGACCGCCAGGGAGGGCCCACGCAGATCGAGCTGATAGGACAAGCGATTGGCCGCGATGCTGTGGGCGTTGCCAGTGCCCCAATAGACGCTGGCTGCCCCTTTGAGCTGGCCGTAGTCATTGCTGCTGATGCCCACAAACACCCCGGCGGAGCTGCCAGCCCAGCGATCTGGAGGGATGCCTGCGTGCTCGAAGGCTTCCCAGGTGGATTCCAACAAAAGGCGTTGTTGGGGATCCATCTGCTCGGCTTCGCGGGGGGAAATCCCAAAGAACGCAGCATCGAATCCATCGATGCTCTCGAGGTAGCCCGCCCAGGCGGCAGGGGGCCTGCCAAAACCACGGTCCGTGATCGCGGCCGCCTGGGCGCTGCGCACGCCGCTGCCGCCTTCCCGCAGCAGGTTCCAGAGGGCTTCGGGGCTGGTCGCCCCGGGCAGGCGGCAGGCCATGCCCACCACGGCAATATCGTCGTCGCGAAGCTCCCGCTGGCCCTTTGCGCTGGAGCTGGTTGCTGCGAGGGAATCGTTGGAGCCGGCTGTGTCGGCCTGGAAAAGGGCCGCGGCGATCAGGGCAATGGTGGGGTAGTCGTAGGCGAGGGTGGGGGAGAGGGACAGCCGCGCCTGATCCGGGAAGGTTGCGGCTAGCCAGTCCTCCAGATCGGCCGTCAGCCGCACCGCAGCCATCGAATCGAGACCGTAGTGGGAGAGGGGGCGGTGCACATCGACGTCCTCTGCCCGCAGCCCCATCTTTTCCCCGAGGTAGCGGGTGAACCAGCCATGCACCTGCCTTTCCTGTGACGAGGTGGCGGCGGGCGGCAGGGAGCTGGGCTTGGGGGGGGCTGTGTTGTCTTCGGCAGCCGTTCGGGGGGGTGGGATCTGGGCGCTGGATGGGTTTCGCCATTCGCCGACGACGTCCAGGCTGGCTTCGAGGTAGCCCTTGCGGCAGGCGAAGCGTTGGATTTTGCCGCTGGAGGTCTTCGGAATGGTCCCCGTTTTCAACAGCAGAATCGCCTCGGGGACGAGCTGATGGGCTTCGACCACCGCTGCTCGAATCGCCTCGGTGAGGGCCTCCGCATTCAGCCGACGCAGGGCAGATCGCTCCACCTCCTGCACCACCACGAGCCTCTCCTCTCCGCCCTCCTCCACAGAGAACGCCCCCCCGAATCCCGTGCGCAGGGCCTTGTCGGCGCTGGCCACCGTGGCCTCAATGTCTTGCGGATAGTGATTGCGTCCTCGGATGATGATGAGGTCTTTGCGGCGACCGGTCACAAACAGCTCGCCGTCCTGAAGAAAGCCCAAGTCCCCTGTGCGGAGATAGGGGTGGGGATCGTCTGGCAGGCGGGCTCTGAAGGTTGCGGTGGAGAGGTCGTCCTGGTTGCGATACCCCATCGCCACGCTTGGTCCGCTCACCCAAATCTCCCCGATCTGGCCCGGTTCGAGCAGCTGCTCCCGCTCCGGATCCACCACGAAGAGGCGTTGATCGCCTACCACCGGGCCGCTGGACACCAGCGACCTGCTGTCAGCCTGCGACCCCGTCCCAGCACCCTCCAGGGCCACCACCCGGTGATCGTTGAGGGAGCTGGCGGCAAACCGCCGAATCAGGGGGGGCTGATTCTTCTGGCCTCCCGTCACGATCAGCGTGTTTTCGGCTAGTCCGTAACAGGGAAAAAAGGCTTCCCGACGGAAGCCGCAGGGGCCAAAAGTGGCGCAGAACTGATCGATGGTTTCCGCTCGCACGGGTTCCGCACCGGTGAACGCCAGGCTCCAGCGACTCAGATCGAGGGTTGTCAGTTGCTCGGGGCGAATCTGCCGCGCGCAGTATTCATAGGCAAAGTTGGGCCCACCGCTGGTGGTGACGCCGTGCCGGGAGATCGCCTCGAGCCACCGGATCGGGCGCTGCAGAAACGACACCGGTGGCATCAAGATCATCGAGGCCCCCACGTAGATGGGTTGGAGCACCCCGCCCACCAACCCCATGTCGTGATAAGGGGGCAGCCAGCAGGCTCCCAAGGAGCCAGGTGAATCCTCGAAGCAAAGATTGATCAGATAGGAGTTGTGCAGGAGATTGGCGTGGCTCACCATCACGCCCTTGGGATGTCCGGTGGAGCCTGAGGTGTATTGGAGAAAGGCCAGGCCTTCCGGGTCAATCGGCTCGGCTTGCCAAGCGTTGGCCTCTTCATCGCCAAGGGTGTCGGTGGCGATTAGCTCGCGCGGTGCGGCCCCGCCGAGATCCTTCAAACGCTCAGCGATGCTCTCCAGCAAAGCGTCAGAGGTGAGGGCGATCTCTGTCTCGGCGTCTTGAACAATCGCGGCAAGCCGACTGAGCAGTTGGTTGGAGCGCGGTGGGTAGGCAGGAACGGCGGTGACGTTGGCGTAGAGACATCCGAAGAACCCGGCCACAAACTCCAGGCCCGGGTTGTAGAGCAGAAGGGCTCGCCCCCCTTGATGGCCGCGCTGTTGCAGATGGGCTGCGATGGCTCGGGCCCGCTTGTCGAGCTCCCCGTAGTTGAGCCGAGCCGATTCGGTTTCGCCGTCTTGAAGAAACGAAAAGACCAAGCGTTCAGGATGGCTTCCCGCCCTCTCCTGCAGAAGCTCAACAAAGCTGGTGTGGGGGGACTGACGGGAACGATCGGGCATGGAAGAGCAAGAAGCCCCCGAAGCGGAACCTCCGATGGCCATCATCGACTGGCCATCATCGAACAGCAGCGGCGATCCCATCGCTGGCCCTGAAGGGGTGAAGGGAGGCTCTTCGCCCCTTCAAAGCACGGGCATGGGATTCCACCACTGACCCGCCTGGGCGACACACTCCAGCGGGTTGTGGGCAAGGATCCAGGTGGGGGTGCCTGATCGTAATCAACCGCCCGTTGGCGGCAGGGGCCAATCGCTCCCGAGCAGGGAGGTGAGCCGGTCTTGCCAAGCCTCCACCAGCTTGATGAAGAGGGCTTGACCCAATTCTGCTGTGGCGGCTGAGGGATCCCCCACCACCCCGCTACGGCTCAGATCGTCGATGAGCCAGGCTGAGGGCGCACGCCCTTCCCAACTCCATCCCTCCGGAGGAGTGCTGGGGGGATGGAGTCCATCTGGCTGCCGATCTGGGCCCACCAGTTTCGGAGCGAGATGAAGCATCAGGCTGGTTTCGGCCAGCCCGGCGTGTAGGCCCTGACTTCGCTCCGGTTCGGGTATCAGGGAAGCCAGATCTGCCAGACCCCGCCAAAGAAAACAGGGCAACACGGCCAGGGAGGGATGGCCGACCCGAAGCTGCCGAGCAGCCACCTCCAGAAGGCCAATCTGCCCTCCGTGGCCATTCATCAAGACCAATCTCTGGAAGCCACAGCGTGCCAGCTCGGATCCAACGGCTTCCACCAAGTGGATCAGCTGCTCCGCCCGCAGGCTGAAGGTGCCGGCAAACCCTTGATGTTCGGGGGCAAAGCCGATCTGTTGCACGGGCAGTCGCCAAATGGGCAGCTCCGCTGGCAAGGCCCCAATCACCGCTTCCACCAGCCGATCGGCGAAGAGGGCATCGGTGCCCAATGGCAGGTGGGGGCCATGTTGCTCCAGCGAACCCATGGGCCAGATCACCGTGCTGCCTGGCTGGCGGGCCGCAAGCTGAACCTCGGGCCAGGGAAGGCATTCGAGTCGCTTCTCCAGACGGAACGACGGAGAGAGGGAGGCAGAGGACACGGATGGCAACCCTTAAGGCTGGGGGGACTTCGTAGAGTGTGGGATCCTGTCGACCCCTGGTGATGGCCGGACCCGGCAAGCCCGCTCCGCTGCAGCCCCGGCGGCCCGATCCCCGCAGTTCCGCGGGCGGGCCTTCTTCGCCTCGGCGCCCACCCCAGGTGGTGATGCTGAAAAAGGACGATCCCAAAGCCATTCCCACAGCTCCTGCCACTGCGCCCGCTGGAGACCCAACGGAGTTGAAAGCCGCTCCCACGCCAACCGTGCCTAGTGCTCCTGCGGTTGTGAGTCCCGCTGGCCTTCCCAGCGAAGAGGAGCGGTTTTCCCTGGCTGAGCTGGAAGGGATGACCATGGCCGACTTGCTGGGCCCTTCCCCCAAGGGGGGCCGTGGAGGCTCCCCATCCCAGCCCAGTGCGACGAGGGCGGAACGCTCCCCAGGGCGCACCGTCGATGACTTTGACTTCGACGAAGAGGCCTTTCTGGCTGCCCTTGATGACAACGAACCGGTCGGCACCACCGGAGATGTGGTGCCTGGCCAGGTGATCGGCGTTGAGAGTGATGGTGTGTATGTGGATATTGGCGGCAAAGCCCCCGGCTTCATGCCCAAGCGGGAGTGTGGCCTCGGTGTGATCACCAGCCTCAAAGAACGCTTCCCCAAGGGCTTGGCGGTGGAGGTGTTGGTCACCCGCGAGCAAAATTCCGAAGGCATGGTGACCGTGAGTGTGCGGGCACTGGAGCTGCGCAAAAGCTGGGACAAGGTGCTTCAGCTCGCCAAGGAAGCCACTGTTGTGCAAGTGAAAGTGAATGGTTTCAACCGTGGCGGGGTCACCTGTGATCTGGAGGGCTTGCGTGGCTTCATCCCTCGCTCCCAGCTCAACGAGGGAGAACAACACGAAGCACTGATGGGTAAAACCCTTGCTGTGGCGTTCTTGGAGGTGAATCCTGAAACCCGCAAATTGGTGCTTTCTGAGAAAAAAGCCAGCACCCTCTCTCGTTTCCGCGAACTTGAAGTCGGTCAGTTGGTGGAAGGGCAGGTGAGTGCCCTCAAGCCCTATGGCTTCTTCGTCGATCTCGGTGGTGTCAGCGGTTTGTTGCACCACTCCTCCATCACGGGGGCCGTCCTGCGGGATCTCCGCGAAGCCTTCCAGCTTGGAGATCGACTCAAAGCCCTGATCACGGAGGTGGATGGTCAGCGCGGTCGCATTGCCCTCAACACGGCACTGCTCGAAAATCAACCCGGTGAGTTGCTGATTGCCAAGGATCAGCTGATGCAAGAGGCCCCCGAGCGCGCTGTGCGCGCCCGCTCCCTGCTGCAACAAAGGGAGCAGCAAAAGCAACAAGAGCACATCTCCTCGGCACCACCCGAGCCCGAGAGCCTCACCGAATCAGCGCCAGCCCAGGCGCCAATGAGCCCATCATGACGGTTGGATCCCTCGCCTCCGCTGCGATCAGTGGAGCAGACTGGGAAGTGGACTATTACTCCCGGCCTGTTCTCGAGGCCGATGGTCGCAAGCGCTGGGAGTTGTTGATTTGTAATACGCCTGGGGTGGGCTCGAGCAGAGGTGTCGAAGGCCCCACCCCCTTCCGTTTCGAAAAGCGCTGCTCTGCCGACACCGTCAACTCGCAATGGTTGCGGGAGGCCTTGGCAGAAGCGCTCGAGCTGGCCCGACAGGAAGGCCACATCCCTCCCCGGCGCTTGCGCTGCTGGAGGGGTTCGATGCGGGCCATGGTGCAGAGGGCTGCCGAGCCTCTTGGACTGGAGGTGCTCCCCAGCCGGCGCTGCTTCACCTTGATTGATTGGCTGGCGGAGCGGGAGCGCGATCTCTACCCCGCCCAGCAGGGCTACATGGCGGGTCCCTTGGCCCCCCCACCCCAGCCCCAACGCCCCGTTCCCTTGCCTTGGCCCGAGGTGGCCAGGGGGGATCACTGGAGCTGGGCCATGCTTCCGGTGGGGTCCCTTCAGGAGGCCCCGGATTGGAGCATTGGCTTCGGGGCGCTGCTGCCCATTCCCGACGACCTTCCGCCCCAAGCCGGTGTGCCCGGCATCCGTCTGTTCAGCCGCCAAAGGGCCCTTGCCGTGGCGGGCTGGTTGGCCGGTCTTGAACCTGTGCGACTTGAAGTCGACCAGGGACAACTGGTGTTAGAAGCTGGACTGGAGGATCGTTGGCGTCTGGCCAACCTTCCTGAACGCGAGGCCTTGGCCAGCGGCGAAGCCTTCGCCAGGGCCCGTCAGGAGGCGGGTGGGTTGCAATTCCTCGCGGTTCAGAATGCGGAGGGCGATGCCCACTTTGAGGGATTTTGGATCCTCAGAGACCTGCCGGATGGCTGAGCAGTCCCCACCGCCCTTTGACGGTCCAGACGCCACCTTCAACTCCCTTCCAGGCTGGACCTGGGTCGGCACCTACGGGGGCTGGTTTTTGCAGTGCGACCTTCTCAGGGATTTTGAGCACGGCTTCTTCACCCGTCAGTGGCAGGGCCGGGAGCCCGATGAATTGGCCGGCTATCTGAGTGCAGGGATCAGCGTGCATCGACCGCGTCAGATTCATAGTGCCCGGGTGCTTCCGGCCGATGAGGCGACGTCGCCTCATCGGCCGGAAGCTGACGGCCTCGTCAGCACTGACGGCGGCCAGAGTCTCTGGGTGTGCGGGGCAGATTGCACTCCCGTGTTGGTTGCCGATCCCCGCAGCGGAAGGGTTGCGGCCTGCCATGCCGGCTGGCGTGGCGTTGCAGGCCGGATCCTGCCCCGAGCTCTCACCCTGCTTGAAGAGGCTGGTTGTGACCGTTCCGATCTGTTGGTGGCCCTCGGCCCAGCCGTGAGTGGAGCGGCTTATCAGGTCGAGAGGGATGTGAGCCAGCAGGTGGCAGAAGCGCTTTTCCCGCCGTCCGAGAACCATCCTGGTGGGGCTGGGGCGTTGGAAGAGCTGATCGCCTGCGGTGGCTTGGCGGCCGATCCGATTGAGGGGCGTGATCGCTTGGATATCCGGGCTGCCAGCCAACGGCAGCTGGAAAGGGAAGGGATCCTGCCTGAGCACATTAGTCTCTGCCCGCTTTGCACGGTCACCCATCCATTGCTCTTCCACTCCTGGCGCCGCGACCAGGTGAAGGCGGTCCAGTGGAGCGGCATTGTGGCTCAGGGCTGACGCTCACGCCAGGAGCTGATGTCATGCCCTGGCGGCCGCTAGTCCTCAAGACGCACATCTCCCGATTCGGCCAGATTCAACCGGGCGAGTCATGTCGGTGGAAGAGTTGAGGGTTTCCTAAAACTTCATGGATCCGTGCAAAGCAACCTGGTGGCTTTTTCATGCGGAGGAGCATTTTGGGGACTTGCGTTGTGCCCCGTTCTGTTGTGATAATGCAAATGTCGCATTTTTGCCAACATGCTCACAGGGGCTGACCTTCTTGCCAAAGTCAAGGAGTTGGGTGACATCAACAAATCGGATCTTGTGCGGGCCTGTGGCTATGTCTCTACTAAGAAGGATGGCTCCGAGCGGCTGAATTTCACCGCGTTCTATGAAGCCCTCCTCAATGCCAAGGGCATGGACATCGGTTCGTCCTCAAAAGGGGGCAAGGCTGGACGAAAACTGAGCTTCAATACGAAGGTGCAGTTCAACGGCAACCTGATGGTGGGCAAGGCCTACACCGCTTTGCTTGATTTGAAGCCTGGCGATGAGTTTGAGATCAAGCTCGGTCGCAAGCAGATTCGCCTTGTCCCTCTCGGGAGCGAGGAAGAGGAGTCTTGAGGGAGATGGCAATCGCCTCTGCCACCTTGATGCCATCAATGGCAGCCGAGAGGATCCCTCCTGCGTATCCAGCCCCCTCTCCCGCTGGGTAAACACCTGGTGTGTTCAGGCTCTGGAGGGTTTCTTTGCTTCGCGGAAGTCGCAGCGGGGATGACGTGCGAGTTTCCACTCCGGTCAGAATGGCTTCATCTAGCAGAAAGCCTGGTAAGGATCGGGCGAAAACGGGTAGGGCCTCCCGGATGGCTGAGAGCACATAGTCTGGGAGGCAAGATTGCAGGCTGCCCATTTGTAGTCCTGGTAAATAGGAGCCCGCTACAGCCCCCTTTTCTTGCGTGGTTTGTCCATCTGGAGTGTCAGTCGGCCCTGGGGTGGTGTTGCATCCACCAGAGCTTGCTTGTTCGTGTAAAAAATCGCCCAATCGTTGCGCGGGTGCTCGATAGGTTTTCCCTCCGGCGATGAAGGCTTGTCTCTCCCAGTGGCGCTGAAAGGCCATCCCTGCCAAGGGATCGCCCGGCCAACGGGCCCAAGCTTCAACATCGTCGTTGGTGATGTTCACGACCAGGGCGCTGTTGGCATTGCGTTCGCGCCGCGAATGTTGGCTCATGCCATTCGTCACCACACTCCCTGGCTCGGATGTGGCCGCCACCACCCATCCTCCTGGGCACATGCAGAAGCTGTAGACATCACGGCCAGAGCTGCCATGGTGCACCAGCTTGTATTCCGCGGGCCCAAGCCGCGGGTGACCGGCTCGCGCCCCCCAGCGCGCCTGATTGATCAATGCCTGCGGATGTTCGATTCTCAGGCCAACGGCGAAGGGTTTGCGCTGCATGGCCACCCCCTCTTGCTCCAACCAGGTGAAGGTGTCGCGGGCGCTGTGACCAACCGCAAGCACGGCGTGAGAGGCGGAGAGGCACTCACCGCTGGCCAGTCGCACCCCTTCGAGTTGGCGGCTGCCATCGGTGGCAAGCATCAACCCATCGACTCTGGCGCCAAAGCGCACCTCCCCCCCAAGCGCTTCGATCGTCGATCGAAGCCCGCGCACCACGGTCGCCAGCCGGAAGGTGCCGATGTGGGGATGGTGCAACGTGAGGATGTCTGGATGGGCACCAGCAGCCACCAGTTCCTCCAACACTTTGCGCACATAGGCAGGTGGCTCACTGATCTGGCTGTACAACTTGCCATCGGAGAAGGTTCCCGCCCCCCCTTCGCCAAATTGGGCGTTGGATTCCGGGTCAAATACCCGCTCACCCCGCCAAAATCCGAAGGTGTCCGCGGTCCGCTGCTTCACGGGTTGACCTCGCTCCAACAGAATTGGGCGGAAACCCATCTGGGCCAGCAAAAGCGCTGCAAAATAGCCGCATGGTCCGGCACCGATCACCAGGGGGCGCTTACCAGACTCAGGTGGGCTGCCACTCTGGGCTGGGCCAACCTTGAACCGGTAAGTGTCATCGGGCGTGGGCCGCAGCTGTTGATCGCTCTTGAAGCGGCGCAGGAATTGGGCGTGCAGGGGGCCATGGAGCTCAAGCTCCAGATCCAGGGCGTAAACCAGGGCGATGTCTGAACGCCGCCGGGCATCAATGCTCTGTTTGACAATCCGGTGGCTGATCAATGCCGAGTTTGGAATCTTGAGCCGCCTGCAAATGGCCTTCTCCAGATCTGCCTGGGAATGATCCAACGGCATTTTCAGGGCAAATAGCCGCCAACTCTGCCCCTCTGTGGGGGCAACACCCTCAAAACCCTGGTTGCACTGAGGAAGCCTATCGGCCAACTTCGGAGACTCCGGGGCTCACCCGCTTCGCCAGCACATCCATCGCGATCCTGTAGGCCTCCTCAAGCCGGAGGATGGTTTCGTTGGACTGGCCGTTTTCCGGGGTATGGATGCTGATCAGAAGACGAAACGCCTCCCGCACATCAGCTTCCCCCGCATCGCTGTCCAGTCCGAGGGCGGCGAAGGCTCCAAGCTCTGCAAGAGAAGGAACAGATGAATTGGGCTGAGGCTGCGTTGGATGCGGCTGGCCCCAATGGCTGTGCAGGAAGGTCATCTGGGCATCGCTCAGTCGTTCTCCCAGGGTTCGCTTCTGCTGCAGCCATTCCAGGGCGGTGTGGGCGGAAAGATTGAGCGGATAAAGGGTGCGATCCGGCAGCCCCCAAACGGATGGTTCCACCTGGAGGTAATGGCTGGGCTCCACGATCCCGAGGCTGCAACGCCGGCCAATTTGCGCCCGGGCCGTGCAACCCGGTGCCACGTGCAACACCTGAACCAACGGGTTGCTGCGCAGTCCCATCACCTCAAGCAGCACTTCACCGGGCCCCACGGTGAGTTCCAGCATGGTGCGATTGGGGAGGCCTCCGATTTGCTTGCCATTCACGCACAGTTCCAAAACACCGCTTGCCGGGGCTCTGTCCATCCGTGTCACCCGGAGTCCGGAAGGCATGGATCGAATCCGGCAAAGGAACAAGCGTTTTTTCAGCCTAGGGGCTTCCACCATCCTTGGGTCCGTCGGCAGGATCTCCTTAAGGTTCGTGGTGGCACGGAAGGACCAGTGCTTCTCTCTCCCCATGCATCATGGCCCAACCCCCTGCAGCTCGCCCTCCATCTCCGCAATCCGCAGCCGCGTCGCCAACACCGCATCAGGGTTGAGGCTGATCGAATCAATGCCCAGCTCCACAAGGAAGCGGGCGAATTCGGGGTAATCGCTGGGGGCCTGGCCGCAGATGCCAATTTTCCGGCCACAGCGGTGGGCGGTTTCGATGGCGAGGCGAATCATCGTTTTCACAGCTGGGTGGCGTTCATCAAACAAATCGGCGATGAGGGCTGAATCCCGATCCAGTCCCAGGGTGAGCTGGGTGAGGTCGTTGGAGCCGATCGAAAAGCCATCAAACCGCTCGGCAAACGCTTCGGCCGCCACCACATTGCTCGGCAGCTCGCACATCACGTACACCTGCAACCCCTTCTCTCCGCGCACCAAGCCCTGACTGGCCATCTCCGCCAACACGCGATCGGCTTCCTCGGGCGTGCGGCAGAAGGGAATCATCGGAATCACGTTCACCAGCCCCATCCCCTCCCGCACCCGCCGCAGGGCCTGGCATTCCAACGCGAACGCCTCTCGGAAGGCGGCTGAGACATAGCGGGAGGCCCCCCGCCAGCCGATCATCGGATTCTCTTCCTTCGGTTCGAAGGCCGCGCCCCCCAGCAGGCGTGCGTATTCATTGCTCTTGAAGTCGGAAAACCGCAGGATCACCGGCTTTGGATAAAAGGCGGCCGCGATCCGCGCCATGCCTTGGCTGAGTAGATCCACGTAGTACTCCCCTGGCGTGCCATAACCGCTGGTGAGTTGGGCGATCTGGTCCCGTTCCTGCGGGCTGACGATCTTTTCTGGCGCCAACAGGGCCAGCGGGTGAACCTTGATCTGATTGGCGATGATGAATTCCAGCCGTGCTAATCCCACGCCATCGCAGGGGATGGCGGCCAATTGAAAGGCCTCCTCCGGATTGCCCACATTCATCAACACCTGCGTGCGAGTGGCGGGCAGATTGTCCAGAGTTTGCTCCTGCACCTCAAAATCCAGCAGGCCCGGATACACCTGGCCCACATCGCCTTCACAACAACTCACGGTGATCGGCTGCCCGTCCTGGATGCGCTGGGTGGCCTCACCGGTGCCAACGATGGCGGTGATGCCCATTTCGCGGGCGATGATCGCCGCATGGCAGGTGCGCCCGCCCTGGTCGGTCACCACCCCCTTGGCCTTTTTCAAAATCGGTTCCCAGTCCGGGTCGGTGCGGCGGGTGATCAGCAGCTCGCCCGGCTGAAAACGGTCGATTTCTGAGGGGTCTTGGATCACTCGCGCCGATCCACTGCTGATGGAGGCCCCGATGGCTCTCCCCGTGACGATCGGCTCCCCCCCTTCCGCCAACAGGTGCCAACTGCGCAGCACGGCTCCACCTCGCCGTGATTCCACGGTTTCGGGGCGGGCCTGAAGGATGAACAGCTCACCGCTGAGACCATCCTTGGCCCACTCCAGATCCATCGGCGTGGGGGTGCCCCGCTGCGCGCTGTAGTGGCTTTCGATCACACAAGCCCATCGGGCCAGGGTGAGGGCTTCCCCATCGGTGAGGGCATACCGCTGCCTCTCCGCTTCGGGCACGGGCTGATTGCACACGGCCTGTCCCTCCCCTGGCCGGTCTTCGCTGTAGACCATCCGCAGGGCCTTGCTGCCCAGCTGTCGACTGATGATCGGGGCAAACCCTTGCGCCAGGGTGGGTTTGTGAATCAGCCACTCATCGGGGTTGACCGCACCTTGCACCACGTTTTCCCCCAGGCCGTAGGCAGCGGTGAGCAACACCACATCCCTGAAGCCCGTTTCCGTATCCAGCGTGAACATCACACCAGCGGCGGCCAGATCGGAGCGCACCATCTCTTGCACGCCAACAGAAAGCGCGACCTCGTCATGACGAAAGCCATGGTGTTGTCGATAGGAAATGGCTCGATCGGTGAACAGGGAGGCGTAGCAGCGTTGCGTGGCCCTGAGCAGGGCGGCTTCTCCCACGACATGCAAAAACGTTTCCTGTTGTCCGGCAAAACTGGCTTCCGGTAAGTCCTCAGCCGTGGCGCTGGATCGCACGGCCACAGCGGGCGTGCTCCCCCGATCGGCGGCCATGGATCCATACGCTTCAAGGATCTGATCGACCAAGACGCTTGGAAGCGTGGAGCTGAGCACGAGCTCTCGGCAAGCGCGGCCAGCCGTCTGCAGCGCACCCAGATCGGAGACATCGAGGCCGGCGAGCACATGATCCAGGGCAGGGCCCAGCTCATTGGCGGCCAAGAACAGCCGATAGGCCGCAGCTGTGGTGGCAAACCCATCCGGCACCTGCACCCCTTGGGGTTTGAGGGAGCGGATCATCTCGCCTAGGGAAGCGTTTTTCCCGCCCACTTCTGGAATCGCGCTCAGCCCCACCTGATCAAAGGGCACCACAAGTCGCTGGTTGGGAGAGTGGCTCGCCATCTATCCCCTGTTGCCGTTGCCACAACTCTGCTCGGAAGCCACCTTTTCCGGCCATCCCCTTCACCGTCCTGCATAGAGAGGAATCGGCTGAGATCAATCGCTTAGGTTCCGCTCATGAGGAGAGTGTTTTTACGGATACTGACCCTGGTGGCGGTCACGTTGGCTGCGAGCCCTGCCGCTCGTGCCATCCCTGAAGCCCAGGCACTGGCCAAGCTTCGGGTCATCCCGGTGCACCTTTTGGTGGATGGCAAGGGAGTTCCCTTGCCGATTCCAAAGGAGAAAACCCTTGTCTTGCCTCTTTATTTGGATCAGCAGCGGGCCCAATCTGAGCTTCAGCAGATCCGCTCCCGTCATCCTGGCCACAACGTCGCTCTCGCCACCCTGCCGTTGAGTGAAGCCAATGCCCTGGTTGCAAGCTTGACCAAAGACCTCAAACCTGGTTACCGCCTCCTGGCGCCCGTGCTGCCCCGCCGCCAGGATTTGGAGAAAGCCACCGCCTTGCTTCAACAAAAGGGTCTCAGTGCCGAGCAAATCCGCCAGGGGCTGACCGTGCCCATCTTTTTCACCAGGCCCTTTCTGACGGCACCAACGCCCGAAGGGGAGCGGGGTTTGTTGTTTTTGAGCTACGCCGATTTGCAGCAGGCTCTCTCCAAGCAATCCGGCAGTCCCTCACGTCGGGTGGAGGTTGCGGACATCACTGCGGTGCTGCATCGGTTGATGCAAGCGCCGCAGGATCTGTTTGTTTTTCGTGCCCCTCAGGCTGGGGGCAGCGACAGGCCTGGTCGCGCCACTGCCCCACCTCCACCGCCTCCGCTCCCTGGGGGATAACTCAGGGAGGATGGGCTCAAGGGGGTGAATCAGAAGCCTCCTCCCCATCTCTTTGGCGAGAAGGTGTTCCTGAGGGCAAGAGCTGGGCCAGGCCACCGGCTGCGAGCAAGAGAATTCCCAGACCCAGGGCCAAACCCTTGTTTTGGGCAGCGGGTCCATCCAACCAGGCTGCGGCACTGAGAAAGGCTCCTCCCAACAGCAGGCTTGGCACGAGAACGATCCCTTTGGCGGTGCGATTCAAGTTCATGGGTTAACTCGCCCGTTCTGCATTCAGACAGGGGAGAGGAGAGGCCAACCCTTCGGCCACCAGGGCGTCACCAAGGTTGAGCCCATTCTTCAGCAGGCTTACCTGGGCCACCATTTGGCCATCTTGAACCCCCATGGGCCTGAAGTTGATTTTGCTGCCACGGCTGCCATTCCGTTGCAACCAAGCCAGAGCGGCTTGACTATTGGCCTCACTCACGGAAATGCAGGCCAATTGCACGCCATAGCTGCGATTTTGATCACCAACCTGCAGCAATGTTGGGCTGCGAATACTCAAGATTTCAGCGGCCATCGCTTGAGGTGCAGCAAAGCACCATCCGCCAGCCACCACAATCAAGCTCAGCAGGGCGTGCCACACAAGCCTCCAGAAACGCAGGGGCAAATAAGGGAGGGTCAACAGCTTGACTTCAGGGTTTGCGATCAGAGTTTGGCGCCACAGCTTGGGCAGTAGTGATGGGCACTGGCGGTGGTTGCTCCACAGGAGGCACATTGCCGCACCGTATCGATGGCGAGTTCTGGGTGGGAAGGTAGGCCCACCATCTGGGCATTGCTGGCGCCGGGAGGGACCATGGGGTAGCAGTTTTCGTTTCGGCGCACTTGCACATCAATGAACACGGGGCCTGGATGGGCCAAGGCCTCGGCTAATTGCGGGAGCAAGTCAGCCCGCTCCGTGATTTGGATGCCGCGCACACCAAAGGATTCTGCTAGCGCTGCGAAATCAGGCATGCCTTTGGTCATCTCGGAAGCCGAGTAGCGCTCGCTGTAGAAGCTCTCTTGCCATTGCCGCACCATGCCCTGCCAGCCGTTGTTGATCACCACGACCTTGACGGGCAACCCGTAGTGGCTGAGGGTGCCCAGCTCCTGGATGTTCATCAGGATGCTGGCGTCTCCTGCCACGCACACCACTTGGGCATCCGGTTGGGCCACCTGAACGCCCATGGCCGCAGGCATGCCAAATCCCATCGTGCCCAGGCCCGCACTGCTGATCCAATGGCGCGGAGCGGTGGGGAGAAATTGGGCTGCCCACATCTGGTGCTGCCCAACATCCGTGGTGATGTAGGCACCAGGAGCCAGTTCTCGCAGGGCCATCATCACTTCTTGCGGGGCAATGTCACCTTCCGGTGTTGGCACAACCAGGGGGTACTGATGCTTCCAGAGAGCGATGCGAGAGAGCCAGGCATCGGTGCGTCCCTTGCTCTCCTCACCCTCACAGAGACTCAGCAGTGCCGTGAGGGCTGTTTTGACATCGGCAATGATCGGCACCTCAGGAACGCGATTCTTGCCCACCTCTGCCGCATCAATATCGATGTGTATCACTTGAGCCCTTGTGGCAAAACTGTCGAGGCGTCCGGTGACGCGATCATCAAATCTTGCTCCCGCAGCAATCAACAAGTCACACTCGGTCACAGCAAAATTGGCGTAGGCCGTGCCGTGCATCCCGAGCATGCCCACCGAAAGGGGATCGCGCTCATCAAAGGCACCTTTGCCCATCAACGTTGTGGTGACAGGAATCTGGAAGCGTTCCGCTAATCGTTGAATCTCTTGATGGGCGCCGCTGCTCACGGCCCCACCGCCAACGTAAAGAAGGGGGCGGTGAGATTGGCGAATCAACTCAAGCGCCTGAAGAAGGTTGTCCCGCTCCGGCTGGGGGGTGGATTGGAAGCCTGCTGGGATTGCCGAGCCAGGCGGGACCGGCACATAATCAAATTCTTCTGCCCCCACGTCTTTGGGCACGTCAATCAAGACAGGGCCTGGGCGTCCTGAGGCGGCGATGAGAAAAGCTTCTGCCACAATGCGGCCGATCTGAGCCGGGTCGCGCACCACCCACGAGTGCTTCACGATGGGCAAGGTGATGCCAAAGATATCGATTTCCTGGAAGGCATCGGTGCCAATGGCCGCCCGGGGCACCTGGCCCGTCACCACCACCATTGGCACGGAATCCATGTAAGCGGTGGCGATTCCGGTCACCAGGTTGGTGGCTCCAGGGCCGGAGGTTCCAAAGCACACCCCCACCTGGCCCGTTGCTCGGGCATAGGCATCGGCGGCGTGGGCTCCGCCCTGCTCATGCCTCACAAGAATGTGCCTCAGCCAACCCCGATCTTCTGCCTGGTTCAGTTCGTCGTAGATCGGCAGGATGGCTCCACCCGGGTACCCGAAGATGTGCTTCACCCCGTGACGGTGCAGGGCATCCATCAAGGCATATCCCCCGCTGACGCGCTTGGCCCGTCCGTCCGCAGCTGTTCTGCTCTCGATGGACGCAACGGAAGGAATGGCGGAACGGGCTGCTGCTTCGTTGGATGGGGTGGGAGTGAGGGTCACAGCGGGCAGGCAGGGTGAATAAGAGGAGCGGCTCTTGCCTTGAGCGATGTCACGAGGACTTTCCAACATTAAAAGCCCTGCGCCAAATTGGCTGCCGCGGGCGACGATCGGCGGCCATCGCCCGAAGGACGGCGGCTGGATCCAGCCACCGGTCTCCGTAGCGCAGGCCCCAGTGCAGGTGAGGGCCTGTGGTGTTGCCGCTGAGGCCGATGTGGCCAATGGTCTGACCCGTTCGCAAGCGCTGACCACGCCGCAGCCAGACGGAGCCGCTCCGATAGGTGTTGCCTTCCACCCGGCCAGCCAGGTGGCAATAGAGATGCTCGTAGCGCCCGGAGCGGATGACCAGCCCATTGCCGCAACCGGAATCCTGGAAGATGTCCACCACGGTGCCGCTCCACCAGTTGCGCACCTCTGACCCGAGTGGTGCAGCGATGTCGAGCCCTTCATGGGGGCGTAGCCCTCCGTGCACGGGATGGACCCTCAAGCCGAAGGGACTGCTAAAGCCGGCGAAACTGGCCACGGGAAAGCTGCCTCGCCCCCAGGTGGTGGGGAGATTCGCCTGGGAGGGGCCAGGGGCGCAACTGAGGCCGAGCACCATCGTGAAAACACCAACCAACCAACGACCCTTGGCAGGTCTCCGATTCGGGGTTCGGTCGGGCGACTCAGAGCAGGCCAATCGCATGGAGCGGACCTTTGCCGCTGAGCAATTCGAGTACGAAAGCAGAAAATCCCAGCATGGCCAGTCGCCCATTCCACACCTCGGAGCTGTTGTTCCATCCCCAGGCCCACTTGTCTTGGGGATAGAGCTTCACTTTTTTGGGGAGCTGGGCCGCCTGATCCAAATTCACCTCAGGACCATCGAGGGCCTGGGTGACCAAATCAGCCAGGCCGTGAATGAAGGTGGAATCCGTATTGAGAGCCGGCACTCTCAGGAAATTGGCAATGCCGGCTTCGTGTGCAATTTCGGCATACTCCAGATCGATTTCCTCAAGGGTTTCGATGTGCTCACTCACAAAACTGATGGGCACCACCACAAGATCGTTGACGCCATTCTTGCCAAGCTCTCTAAGGGCATCGTCTGTATAGGGTTTCAGCCATTCCACCGGGCCTACGCGGCTTTGGTAGGCAAGGGTGTAGGGATTGGCATGGCCAAGATCCTTTTGCAGCTCAGCCATGATCAGTTGGGTGCAAGCCTCGATTTCTCGTTGGTAGGGATCTCCCGCTTCATCGACATAGCTCTTCGGCACCCCATGGGCACTGAAAAAAACATGGGCCTTGCTGGGATCATCCGCTTCGCGAACGCTCTGGGCAATCAGCCCGACCATCGCTCGGATGTAGCCAGGATGGTCATACCAACTGCGGATGCAGCGGATGGGCAGCTGGCTGAATTGGGGGTCCGCCTGACGGAGCCGTTGCAATTCGCGGAAGCTGGAGCCACTGGTGCTGATTGAAAACTGCGGGTAGAGGGGCAACACCACCACCTCTTCAATGGCATCGGCCTTGATGTCTGCCACGGCCGACTCCGTGAACGGATGCCAGTAGCGCATCGCGACATAGGTGGTGGCATCGATGTTTTGCTGACGCAGCAGGCTCTGAAGCTCACGGGCTTGGTGCTCGGTGATGCGTCTCAGGGGGGATCCTCCACCGATGGAGCGATAGGCATCTTGAGATTTGCTGCTGCGCAGGGTGCTCACCAGCCAGGCCAGGGGACGCTGGAGGGCAGGGATGGGCAGCCGGATGATTTCCGGATCTGAAAACAGGTTGTAGAGGAAGGGGGCGACATCCTGGATCCGTTCCGGACCCCCAAGGTTCAGCAGCAACACGCCGACCTTTGCCATGCCCTGCCCTTCGATACAGCAGGGCGAGCGTAACGCCAGCCTGCCGGCCTGTGGCGTTCACCCCTGGCCATTCAGTGTGGTTGCAGGTACGTTCCGCCCCTGGACCCTTCGACTGGGTTCGCTCGTTCCCCTTGCACGGTGCCATGGCCGCACCCGACCCCGTGGCCCCATCCAGCTTGCAGGACGCCGTGAAACTGGCCAATCAAGAGCTGGCGAGCTCGGGAACCTCCTGGCGGATCGAGCTGAGGGGGCAGCGTCTCGGCTTGCGAGGTCCCCTGCCCCCTCGTTGTGGTGAGGCCCAGGGGACAAGATCCTTCCAACGATTGAGTTTGGGGCTGCAGGCCACGGAAGCTGCTCTGCCGGAGGCCCTGGCCCGGTTGCAAACGGTGCGAGAGCAGTTGCGCCTTGGCACCTTCCACTGGAGTGAATGGCAACGCCACGCCGTGCCATCCGGCGCCCTCCACCCGGAAACGGCTTCTCAGCACGCTCATGGGGATGGATCCGGAGCCTCCTCCTCGCCGTTGGAAGAGGCGCTGGCTTCGTTCCAGCTGGCCTTTCAGAAGGATCCCCGTCGCCGGCGATCCCCTGCAGGAGCGCGCAGCACCTGGAGGGCGGCCTACCAACCCTATTTGCGACGGCTCTTGGCGATTGGGTCCAAGGATTCCCGAGGGCTCGATGTCGATCTGTTGGTTGCTGTTCTGGAGAGCTACCCGGTGGCCAGCCGCAGTCGCCAGCAGTGCGCCCTCGTCCTTGGTGCTCTGGCTCGGCACCATGCGGTGCCGCTTCCAGAGGATTGGCAGGAGTTGGGCAGGGGATATGGCCTCCATACAGCTCGTTTTCGCCCTTTGCCGAGCGATGCACAGATCCTGCAGGTGGTGAGGAAGATTCCCAATCCCCGTTGGCGGCTTGTGTATGGCCTGATGGCCACCTATGGGTTGCGAAACCATGAGGTGTTTTTCTGTGATTTCTCCGCCCTGGCTCCCGGCGGCGACAGGGTGCTGCGGGTGTTGCCCACCAGCAAGACGGGCGAACATCAGGTGTGGCCCTTTCAGCCGGAGTGGGTGGATCACTTCGCCTTGGAACAGCTGGGTCTCGATCCCCAGTCCCTGCCCTCCCTCACAACCGACCTGCGCCGAACCACACTTCAGCGAGTAGGGCAGCGGGTCTCCGAGCAATTCCGCCGCTATGCCTTGCCCCTCACCCCCTATGACCTTCGCCATGCTTGGGCTGTGCGCACGATCCACATCGGCCTGCCGGACACGGTGGCGGCCCGCATGATGGGCCACTCCGTGGCGATCCACACCCGCACCTACCACCACTGGATCACCCGCAGGGATCAGCAACAGGCAGTGGATGCGGCGCTGGCCCGGCGCCAGGCCAGCTGAGAGCACAGGCAGAGTGAGAAGCCCCTCAAGGAAGCCCCATGGATGTGGTTCGTGCCCAGGCTGGAGCAGGTGAGCTGGACGAGGCTGCCGCCGCATTGGGCCAAGGCGGGATGGGTGCTCCGGAGAGCGACGGGGAGGCCTATCAGCGGCGGATGGAGCGCCGGCGGCAAGTGCAGCAGCAGCGTCTTGAAGCTCGACAACTTGAGAAAGGCCTCGTGCTTGTCTTTACAGGTGAGGGCAAGGGAAAGACCACCGCAGCATTGGGCTTGGTGTTGCGCATGCTTGGCCATGGGGAAAAGGTGGCTGTGATCCAGTTCATCAAGGGGGGATGGCAGCCGGGTGAGGTGGCCGCCCTGCAACGGTTTGGTGAGGATCTTCACTTCCAGGCGCTCGGGGAGGGCTTTACCTGGGAAACCCAGGACAGGGAGCGTGATCGCCGGGCAGTGTCGTTGGCCTGGGAACAGGCTCTCACTCAGCTGCAGGATCCGGCAAGGAAGCTTGTGGTGCTCGACGAGGTGAATGTGGCCTTGAAGCTTGGCTACCTCCCCTTGGAAGAGCTCATGGCTGGTCTGCGCATGCGTCCGCCCCTCACCCACGTCGCCCTCACGGGTCGGGGTGCTCCGGAGGCCTTGATCGCCTCTGCAGATTTGGTGACCGAGATGCGGTTGGTGCGCCACCCCTTCCGGGAGCAGGGTGTGCGGGCCCAGGCTGGGATCGAGTATTAGCGGTCGCTGGGCCGGGTCAGAGTCAGCCAGTGGTGGGAGGGCTGCGCGGGACTTGCTACTGTTCGGCCGGATTGCATCGGGCGACTCACTGGAATGGCACCCTATCGGCGTGTGTTGCTTAAGCTCAGTGGCGAGGCGCTGATGGGTAATCAGGGTTACGGCATTGATCCCGCCATCGTCCAGTCCATCGCTTCAGATGTGGCTGAGGTTGTGGCCGCTGGCACGCAATTGGCCATCGTGGTGGGCGGAGGCAACATCTTCCGTGGCCTGAAGGGCTCTGCAGCAGGCATGGATCGGGCCACTGCAGACTATGTGGGAATGTTGGCCACGGTGATGAATGCGATCACCTTGCAGGATGGCCTCGAAAGAGCTGGTGTGCCAACCCGTGTGCAGAGTGCCATCTCCATGCAGGAAGTGGCTGAGCCCTACATTCGGCGGCGGGCCATTCGTCATCTTGAGAAAGGAAGGGTGGTGATTTTTGCCGCAGGCTGCGGTAACCCCTTCTTCACCACCGACACCACCGCAGCGCTGCGGGCAGCAGAAATCAATGCCGATGTGGTTTTCAAAGCGACCAAGGTCGATGGCGTTTACAACAAAGATCCCGCCCTTCATTCTGATGCCATCCGCTACGAAACGCTCACATTTATGGATGTGCTCAGCGGTGAGCTTCAAGTGATGGATGCGACGGCGATTTCCCTTTGCAAGGAGAACTCCATACCGATTGTTGTTTTTGATCTCTTCGGCCGCGGCAACATCAGCCTTGCCGTTGGCGGAGAACCTATCGGAACCCGCATCATGTCTTCACACTGAACGCCAGTTTTACTTTAATCAACGGTTTTTTAATTGCTTTCTCTATGGAACTCGAAGCCAGCATGCGCAAATCGGTGGAGGCCACCCAGCGCTATTTCAATACTATTCGAACAGGACGGGCCAATCCTTCCTTGTTGGATAAAATTGTTGTCGAATATTATGGAACTGAGACCCCTCTGAAATCGTTGGCGACGCTCTCCACGCCCGATGCCCAAACCATCCAGATCCAGCCCTTTGATGCGTCCTCCCTTGCCGCAATTGAAAAAGCCATTTCCATGAGTGATCTGGGATTGACAACGAATAACGATGGCAGAATTATTCGCATCAATATTCCTCCCCTCACCGAAGATCGTCGCAAAGATTTATGTAAGTTGGCCGCAAAATATGCCGAGGAAGGAAAAGTTTCGCTGCGAAACCTGCGGCGAGATGCTATTGACCGGATCAAAAAGCAAGAAAAAGATGGTGAACTTTCTGAAGATCAGTCTCGGGACGAACAGGACAAGGTTCAAAAAGTAACCGATCGCTTTATCTTGCAGTTGGAGAAGCAACTCTCCGAAAAAGAAGCTGAAATCCTCAAGGTTTAGTCATGGGCGACTCTCAGGCCTCCCCTGTCGATGCAATCGTTGTGGGGGCAGGTTCTGCGGGTTCAGCCGCTGCCTTCCACCTGGCGCGGCTCGGCAGAAAGGTTGTTGTCTTTGAGCGAGATCAGCCCGGTCGGAGCAAGCCCTGTGGCGGGGGGATGGCTGCATCCGTCCAGCGTTGGTTTCCCTTTGATCTCACACCTGTCGTCGAGCAGGTCATCAGGGAAGTGCGCTTCACTTGGACCCTTGATGATCCCGTCAGGGCAGCGCTTCCAGGCGAGGCTCCCTTTTGGATTGTGCGGCGCTCTGTGCTGGATTCGTTTCTTGCCGAGCAGGCAGCCCAGGCAGGCGCAACTTTTCGCTTTGACAGCGCGGTGGAAGCCGTGGAGCGGCAAGGAGATCGATGGCTCGTGACCGACCAGCGGGGTGAGCTTTGGCAGGCACGCAGCCTTCTCATTGCGGATGGTTCCTCTTCACCCTTGGCCAGCCAGCTCGGTCTTGGTCCGCCCAGACCCCGCTTTGCTTCCACCCTTTCGGTGGAAGTGGAGTGTCCAGTTCAGGAGCCTGGGGTGGCATTCTTTGACTTTGGCCTGGTGCCGCAGGGATTTTGCTGGGTTTTTCCTCGGCATCAGGGCTACAGCATCGGTGTTGGTACGTTCATCGGACAAGAGGAATTGAACGGTGAGGCGGTGCTTCACCGTCTCCTACCAGCCTTAGGCCTGCCGCTGGACGCTGGCTTGCGCCAACCTGCACGCCTTCGCGTTTGGGATGGCCACTATCCCCTGCATGGTCCCGGTGTGGTGGTGGCTGGAGATGCCGCCTCCCTGTGCGATCCCTTCTTGGCTGAAGGCTTGCGCCCGGCACTGATGAGTGGCTCTCAGGCTGCGATTGCCCTCGATGCCTGGCTAGGCGGTGATCCCCAGGCTCTGAAGGGTTACACGGCCACCATGCGCAGAGATTGGGGGGAGTCCATGGCCTGGGGGAAACGGATTGCGCAAGTGTTCTATCGATTACCCCGCGTTGGCTATCAGTTGGGTGTGAAACGCCCCACAGCTCCCCAGCGCATTGCTCAAATTCTGTCTGGTGAGATGGGCTATGGCGACATTGCTCAACGGGTGATCCGGCGTCTGCTCTTTCAACGGGGATAGATCCGATCACAGCCTTTGAGATCGCGCAGGCGCTGATCGATGGAGCCAAGAAGTTCGATGGCGAACATGGGTGATTCCTGCACAGCAAAGAGAAATTTTTCCTTGTTCATGACAAGAAGCTCACAATCTGTGAGTGCGACAGCATTGCCGAAGCGCCGATGCTCAGGGGTGACCAAGGCACCAGCTCCAAACACATCACCAGCTTCGATTCGTTCGTGGCCGACCTCTCCATTCCAAGTGAGTTCTACCGTCCCCTCGAGCAAGCCGAACATGCAGTCGCCCGGCTCACCTGATTTGAACACCATGCTCCCGGCAGGGACGTGAATCACCTCGCCAGAGGTGGCCAAAGCCCGCATGGTATCCAGTGCGTTCACGGTTATGAGCCAGCTAACCCCAACTTAGGGCGGCAGATGGACTCAGACGTCAACAACAGGGACTCAACGGCGCACCGAAAGGGCGGCACCAAGGCCACCCCGCACATCCTCTGGCGCAAGGCGACCATCGTTATCGGTATCCAGAGCGTCAAAGACGGCATCGCTGCCAAGCCACTCCTCGCGGGTGATGCAACCATCCCCATCCAGATCATTCAGTAAGAAAATTTCGTGAACGGCGTGGGTGAAAGCTGCCTTCCCCTCGATGTAAGCCAGACGATGGGCCAGTTGCACCTCAAGGGTTTCGATGGCTTTGGAAAAACCTCGAATTCCCTCGTCCAATTTTTCGCTGGCCATTTGATCAGCGGCCATCATGCTGTCAAACAAGCCTCGCTCGAGATGGATTTTTTCTTGGGTTTCACCAGGTGACTCGGAATTGAGTTTGCGGATCAGGACGCCCTCCATGTTCCGCAACTGCTCCATCAGGGCAGGTGAAATGGTGAGGAGATCGCACCCAGCGAGCTCAATAATTTCATCCACATTGCGAAAACTCGCTCCCATCACTTCCGTGCGGTAGCCGTAGGTTTTGTAGTAGTTGAAAATTTTTGTCACCGAGATCACACCAGGGTCTTCAGGGCCGGGGAAGCTTTCACGACCCGTGGAGGCCTTGTACCAATCCAGGATGCGCCCGACAAATGGTGAAATCAGCGTCACCCCAGCTTCAGCACAGGCCACCGCCTGAGCAAAGCCAAACAGCAGCGTCAGATTGCAATGTATGCCTTCTTGCTCAAGCCGTTCGGCTGCACGAATCCCCTCCCAGGTGGAGGCAATTTTGATCAGCACGCGCTGGCGACTCACGCCCGCCTGCTCATAGAGGCCAATGAGTTTGCGCGCTTTTTCGATGGTGGCTTCCGTGTCGTAACTGAGGCGGGCGTCGACCTCCGTGGAGACCCGACCAGGCACGATGCGCAGGATTTCCTTGCCAAAGGTGACGCTGATCTCATCCAGCGCTTCCGCCACGACGTCCTCGACAGGGGCACTTTCACCCATCACCGATCTCGATTCGCTGAGAGAGCGATCGATCAGGTTTTGGTAAGTTGGAATTTGGGCGGCAGCCAGTATGAGGGAGGGGTTTGTGGTGGCATCCCGTGGGGTGAATTGGCGGATGGCTTCGATGTCTCCGGTGTCGGCCACCACCACCGTCATGGTTGCCAGTTGATCCAGCAGATTGGTCATGGCGTGCCTCCGAACTTACAAAACCCTCTTTACGCTAACCATGGCACGACAGGAAGCCAGTGGCGATGGGTTGGCTTGTGGAAATCCATACACGCACGAGCGGTGCGGGCATCAGGTTTGGGGACGGGCTAGCTGCGGCTTGGGAGTGAGACGCTCCGGCCTGGAGGGAGGGATTTTCTCGAGCACGAGAAGAGCCTCCACAATCTGGCGCGCCACTGGTAGCGCGACCGTTGATCCATAGGCATTACCCCCTTGGGGTTCATCCATCACCACGAGCACCACATAACGGGGACTTTCCACAGGAAGAATGGCGACGAAGCTCGTGATCCTGGCGCCAGGGATGTAAACGCCGTTATGGGCCTTCTGTGCGGTGCCTGTTTTGCCTGCAATTCGGTAACCAGGAATTTTGATGCCCTTTCCTGTGCCTTTCTCCACCACCGTCTCCATCCAATTCACCACCTGACGGGTGACCTTGGGATCCAATAACTGCACACCGCTCAGAGTTGGTGGCGCAGCCAAGCCATCTCCTGAGCGCAAGCCTCGGGTGATGTGGGGACTCACCAGGCGCCCACCGTTGGCGAGCATGGCATGCAACTGCACCAACTTGAGCGGTGTGAGTGAGAAACCCTGCCCGAAGGCTGCCGTAGCAGGTTCAATGGCTCCCGCAGTGAACTCTTGCTTGGATTTCAATTGGCCAGCCACGGCTCCAGGTAAATCGGTATCGGGAACATCATTGATGCCGATGGTGTTCAGCCAACGCCAAAATGTTTCACGCTTGAGGTGCCGCATCGCATCCACCATGCCCACGTTGCTCGACACCTGAAGCACGGTGGGGAAATCGATCACCCCATTGGCTCGGCGATCCGCATTGAAGATCGGCCAGCCGCCGATCGTGAGTTGGCCCGTGTCATTCACGGTGCCATTGGGATCGATGGCCTTTTCTTGCAGTGCAATGGCCAAATTGATCGGTTTGAAGGTGGAGCCTGGTTCATAAAGATCCTGCACCGACCATTCTCTGAATGAGCCAGGATTGAAGTCCCAATAGCGATTGGGGTCATAGGTGGGGGTGGAGGCCAGGGCAAGCAATTCTCCTGTTTTGGCATCCATCACCAAGGCAACCCCGCGCTTGGCGTTCCACTGCTTCATCTGTTTGCCGACGGCCTGCTGGGCCACTTGCTGCAGGCGCGCATCCAGGGTGAGTTGGAGCCGCAGGTCGTCTCCGTAGAGGGAGCCGGCTTGGATGCCATCCGGGAGAGGGGTTCCATCGCCTCCACGACGCATGTGAAACGTGGTTTCCTGCCGTTTCAGATCCTGATCTCGGCTCTGTTCCAGGCCGGCTTGAGGAATCCGATCCAAATTCAGGAAGCCCACCACATTGGAGAAGAGGGATCCCTGGGGGTAGATCCGTTGGGGATAGGCCTCTAGATCCAGTCCACTAATTTGCAGGCGCTTCAGCTTGGCGGCCGTTTCGGGATCCAAGTTTGTGGCGAGTTTCACGCCGCTGCTTCGCCTGCCGATGGTTTGGAGCAGCTCGGACTGGGGTCGAGCGAGCACGTCGGCCAGCTTGGCGCTCACTTCCTGAGGGGTGCGGCGGATGTTGGTGGCATCCCCGAGATAGCTGAAGTAACGAGGGTGGGCCCAGAGGGTGAATCTCTCTTCATCCAGTGCCACCATCTGGCCTGCCCGATCCACGATCGTGCGGCGGGTGCCGAGGGGTTTGATCGACTGCGTTTGAATCGCCCTGGCCTTGCTTTGCAGCTGCGCCCCTTGGATCACCTGAAGCCACACCAGACGCGCCGTTAATCCCCCCAAGGCAAGGCAAAGCAGCCCGTACACCCAAAAGAGGCGCTTCGAGGAGAAGGGCTCTAGGGGCACAACTCGGCGAATGTGTTGGCGTGGCTGCCCCCCTCCCCCTGCCACCCGCAGATCAGAACTCCCTGATCGTCCAGGGGGATGGCGGCGGGTGGTTCGAGGCGCCATCAATAACCAGCAGGAAGAGGTGGCAGGGCCTGCCCCGAGGGGGAACGGCCGATCGCCAGACCGGCCAGCAGAGGGATGGAGGGTTTCAGGGAGCCAGTCTCCTTGGGCTCAGGCAGGTGGATGAGGTTTTCACTGCTGGTTGGTAACAACTGGCCTGGCCGGCGCATGGCCCGAATGTGGTGTTGCTCCAGGACGGCAGCAGATTCGTGTAGACGGTGCTCAAGCACCTTGGCCGCCTCCAGCTGTGCGTAGTTTTTCGCCCACTGATTCTGCCAGTGCAGCGTGAGTGCACTGAGTCCCACCAAGGAAAAGCCCAACCCGACGAGGACCCCTGTGGAGACTTTGTGGAGGCTTGCCAGCAAGGGAGCCTGCCGCTCGACCCGTCGGCCGCTCAGGGAGCCTTGAATCAGCTGAAGGGAGCCTTCTCCCAGAGCAGCGGTCTGCGAACGCCCCCGCCGAGGTCGCTTCCCTGGCGTGCGCGCTGGACGCGCGGGCAGGGGAGAGGGGAACGGGGAAGCGGAAGGCGTGGCAACCAAGGAAAGGTGCTCGAAGCTGTGCAAGTGAACCACCCCGCGGGCCCCTCAGCAAGGATTGATGCTCATCTGGCGAGCAACACCAAATTGAGGAAGGTGAGGCTGTTCCAGAGCGCATGCAGACAAACCGAGGTGCTCAGTCGTCCGCTCTGCCAGCGCAACACCCCCAAACCAATTCCCAGCACTGTCAGAGGGACCAGCTCTCCCAAGCTGAGATGAGCTGTTGCGAAGACCAGGGCGCTCATCAGCACCCCCACGATGGGGCCGAGATGGCGACCCAACACCGGCAGCAACACCCCCCGAAACAGGGTTTCTTCGAACACAGGAGCCAACACCACAGCGGTGAGCGCGAAGGCGAGCAGGGCTACGCCATCGGAGCTGTTGAGCACCATCTCCAATAGGGGATTGCTTCCCCCGGGATCCGCCCAGACCAGCTGCAGCAGCCAACTGACGAGCGCCACCAGGGGAAGCATCATCAGGAACACCTTGAAGGCCGGAACGGTGACAGCTTTCAAGGGCTTCCAGCCCCATTGGAGCCACCCTCCTCTGGGCGCAGCGGTCTTGCCTCGCAACATGAGGGCGAGGATCGCCAAGGGGGCGAGCATCAGGGTGAGATACGACCCCAAAACCTCCACCCCTTGCCGAGTGGCTGCCGGGAACCCTGCGGCGGAAAGCAATCGCTGGAGTGGGCCTTGGGTGAGGGCTGGCAAGAACACTTCGCCCAGCAACACAAATCCGCCTGCGATCAGAAGGGTGGCATCCACCACCGAGAGTGGAGGGCCCACCAAGGGTGGAGGCGACGGCAGGAGCCCGCGTTGCAGGAGCCAAAACCGCCGCCCCAAAAGCACCACACCGGCCATCATCAGCAAGGCAGGAAAGAGTGTGAGGGTGAGGAGCCGCAACAACAGCCAAGGCGCCAGACGGCTCGCCGGGCAGGCATCGGTGGGGCCGCCGAGCTGCTCACAGCCCAGTTGAGCCACCAGACTCTCCTCCCCCCAGGGGGCGAGCAGGGCCTCTTGCTCCTGCGGCGTGAGTTGGGTTGGACGGTCCAGCGCCTTCAGGAGCGGACGCCGTGGGGCGTCCACTTGGGGTGTGAGCTCAGCAAGAGCTGGAGCCTGTGGGCTTTTCGCCTTCTCGCCCTGGCTGCGCTGGAGCAGGACCAATTCCAGGCGCTGGGCGGCGAGGGGAGGCGAGGCTGGATCCTTGCTGAGCTTTGTCAGCGCTTCGATCAGCGTGCCTCGAGGGTCGTTCCCCACCAGGAGCGGTCGCAAGGAAGAGGGCAGGGCCTCCGCTGCAAGAACGGCGAGTTCCATCTGCCGGATGTCCAGCGCATTGACGACGGAGGGCCGCGAAAGACTCTCGCTGAGTCCGCCGATCCAGATCAGTGCACTCAACACCAGGGCCAGCACCGACAGGAGTCCCTTCCATCCCCTCGCTCCCTCCCATGGCGATGGCGCCTTGGCTGGTTGTTCGGTGAGGGTGGAGGTGGAAGGGGCCTGGCCAGCCACGAGGTCTTGCTGCGGTGGGGGAATGGTTGGGATTCTGGTCCCATACAGTTGCGATCGTCCGAGCGATCCCGGCCGTGCCCCTTCGTCTCGTGCTCGTGCGTCATGGCTTGAGCACCTTCAACCTGGAGCTCAGGATCCAAGGCAGAGATGATCTCTCCACGCTCTCAGAGGAGGGCCTTCAGCAGGCCCATCTCACAGGTGTGGCCCTCCAGGATGTGCCCTTCACCACGGCCTACAGCTCCCCCTTGACCAGGGCGAGGGACACCGCCACGGCCCTCTTGCATGGGGCTGGTAAGACGATCCCCGTGCAGCTGGATGACGATCTGCGGGAAGTGGATCTCGATCCCTGGACCGGCTTGCGTCGCCAGGAGGTGAAAGAGCGCTACCCGGAGGAAGCGCGGATCTGGCAGATGGCTCCGGAGAGCCTGGAATTGGTGCGTCGCGACGGCAGCCGCTTCCGGCCGCTGGTGGAGCTGATGGTTCAGGCCGGACGATTTGTGCAACGGCTGCTCACGCAACACAGTCCAGATCTGGCATCAGACGCCACCAGCAGCGTGCTTGTGGTGGGCCACAACGCCATCCTTCGTGCCGTGGTGTTGCAGTTGCTGGGCCTAGAGGCAAATGGCTTCCGAAGGCTGCGCATGGACAACGCCTCTGTTTCGGTGCTCAATTTGAGCCAAAACGAAGGTCATCCCATCTCCGTGCAGGTGGAATCCCTCAACAATTCCACCCATCTGGGCCCGGGGCTGCCGACAGCCAAAGGGCCTCGCCTCCTGCTTGTGCGCCATGGAGAAACGGATTGGAACAAGGAAGGACGGTTTCAGGGTCAGATCGACATACCGCTGAATGCCCAGGGGAAAAGCCAAGCCAGGGCAGCCCGCGAATTCCTCTCCTCGGTGGCCATCCAACGGGCCTACACCTCAACGATGGCGCGCCCTCGCCAGACCGCCGAGGTAATTTTGGAGCCCCATCCCGGTGTTCCTCTCACGAGCACCAGTGGACTGATGGAAATCGGCCATGGCCTCTGGGAGGGACAGCTCGAAGGGGAGATTGCCTCCGCATGGCCAGAGCTGTTGGCCAACTGGAAAAGCGCACCACACACGGTCACCATGCCGGAGGGAGAATCCTTGCAACAGGTGTGGGACCGTTCCCTGGCCACATGGCACACCATCGTGCGGGCATTGTCCTCCGAGGAGACCGCCTTGGTGGTGGCCCATGACGCGGTGAACAAAACCATCCTTTGCGCGCTCTTGGGCCTCACCCCAGCCGACATCTGGATGGTGAAACAGGGGAATGGTGGCGTGAGCGTGGTGGATTATCCCCATGGGCCCACAGGCTCTCCCGTGGTGAGTTGTCTCAATCTCACCGGTCACCTTGGGGGCCTGCTTGATCGCACCGCAGCGGGTGCCCTCTGAGCTGAATCACTGATGGCTACTGCCCTGCTTCTGCGACAGGTCCATGTGCTGGAGGGACCAGGGCAGCCTCCATCCCAACGGGATGTGTGGCTCGAGGGTCGTCACCTCCGGGGCTGGGATGGCTGGGCCCCCTCTCCCGGCTCCACTGATGGGGTGCGGGAGATCGATGCCCAAGGTTGGTGGCTGGCTCCCCCACTGGTGGATCCCCACAGTGTCCTGGAAGAGCCATGGCTTGGACGCTCCGAGACCTTGCTGAGTCTCTCCCGTGCTGCAGCGATGGGAGGCTATGGAACCCTCGCGCTTCTGCCTTGGGCCAGGCCATCGCGAGATCGGCCCGAGCTGCTGCAGCTGGCCTGGCAAGAGCCCTTGCGGCTGGCTTTGTGGGGAAGCTTCAGCGCAGGAGGTGCGGATCAAGATTTGGCGCTTCATGCCGAACAGATTGAGGCTGGCGCCTTGGGGATCGCCGGCTCTGACAGCCTGCCGCCTCTGGCCCTGTTGGAGAGGGGACTGCGGTTAGGCGAGATGGGCCGTTCTCCGGTGCTCTTGGCCCCCCGCGATCCATCGCTGGCGCCAGAGGGGTTTGTTCGCGAACGGGTGGAGGCTTTGCGGGCGGGGTGGCCCATCGATCCGCCCCTCAGTGAAACCCTTCCCCTGCAAACGCTTCTCAGTTTGCAGGCGGCCCATCCTGAGGTGAATCTGCGGCTGATGAATCTCTCCAGCAAAGAAGCCGTGGCCCTCCTGCAGGCCCACCCTGTGCCCCCGTCAGCCAGCGTCAGCTGGTGGCATCTGGTGGTGGATAGCGGCATGTTGCATCCCGCGGATGAAGGCTGGCGGGTGGTGCCCTCCCTCGGCGGGCCAGAGGATCGCCGCGCTCTGATCGAGGCCCTCAGGCAAGGCGTGCTCACCGCCGTGGCGGTGCACCATCAGCCACTGGACAGCGAGGAGCAGATGCTGCCTCTCGATCAGCGCAAGCCTGGGATTGCAGGGCATGGCATTGCCCTCTCGATGCTTTGGCAGGAGCTGGTGGGTCGGCAGGGCTGGACGGCCCAGGAGCTGTGGCAGGCCTTGTGTTGGGGCCCAAGCCGCTTTTTGAATTTGACCGAGGAGTGGTTGGCACCGCCCACGCAGCGGTGGGTGCTTTGGAATCCGAGCCATCCCTGGCCATCACCGGCGCAGGAGAGGGGGTCCCTGGCGGCCAACCTTCCCACCTTTCCCGCAGGTGGGTTGCGGGGCCGTGTCATCGCTTCAGGCTTGGTGGCACAGGAGAGCTGGCCCCTTGCAGCGCCCCTGCCGTATTGAAGGGGAAAAAGCGCCAAAAGGCGCGGCCGATGATTTCTTTCTGCGGGAGGAAGGGGCCTCCAGGCCAGAAGCGCGCATCCCAACTGTTGCCGCGGTTGTCGCCAAGGACCAACACATGTCCGGCGGGTACAACAACATCCAATGTGGGACAGGGTCCCATCCCCCTGGAGTCCACAGGGCAGGTGTTGCGCACATAGGGCTCTGAAATGGCTCGCCCGTTGATGCTCACCAGTCCTTTGGGGTTCACGACAACCCTGTCTCCTGCAACGCCGATCACCCTTTTGATGTAGGCATCGCAAGCCGGCTCTTGCAGTCCCAAGAGGGGGCCGAGCAGGGGGAGATTCACGAGAACGCAGCCGAAGGGACCAGGCCGGTGCTGGGCAGACAACACCCGATCAAAGTGATGGGGGGCATGAAAGACGACGATTTCCCCCCGCGCGGGAGGACGATTTCGATAGGAGAGCTTTTCCACCAACAGCCGGTCTTGCAATTGCAGCCCAGGCAGCATCGAACCCGAGGGGATGTAGCGGGCTTCCACGAGGAACTGGCGGATCCCGAGGGCCACCGCCAGCGTCAGCAGGATGCTCCGCCAGAAGGCCCAAGGTTCCTCCTGCTCTTGTTCGGGTCTGTGGTGTCCCCCTTGATTGGAGGTTGCGCGTGCAGGGTGGGATGGTTGCTCGTGTTTTTGGCTGCTCAAAATGACTGGCTACGCAACGTGATGGGGTGGGTCCCTGGGTTGGGCCAGCGGTGCCCCTAAACAAGAGGCAGATTAGACTCGCATCAGCGAGCGAAGCTATGGCGCGGCCCCGCTGGCACGAGGCTCTGTCTTCTCAGCCAAGAAACAGGGTCTGGAGGGGCTGGGAGCGTTTCGTTGCGTTCTGGGCGGTGTTGAACCTGGCCCTGGTCGTTGTGGATCTCACCTACGTCCCCCTGCGGCCGTTCTGGCTTCAGCGCACCCTCCACCCGTTTCCCGCCGCCCCCTGGGGGGTGTCGGTGCCGTTGCTGCCCAACATCACGCCTTGGATGGACAGCCTCAAGGGCATTGAGCCCCATCGGGTCACCGAAGGCTTTGCCTTGCAGTTTGAGAAGCTTGACGCGGCGATGCAAGGCCATCAAGCCGGTTCACCGTTGTCTCCCCACCAGCTGCAGCTCCTGAAGCGGCAGGTGGAGCTGAGCCAGACGATGATCGATACGGATCCCTTTCAGGCCACGCTGGGATCGGGCACCTTGGAGACGATCAAAATCCTCCTGCTTCAGAGAGCCACGCGATACGCCGGCAGGGCGCAGGTGGACGACTCCTCCAAAAAAGCTGTGGGCTTGTTGCTGAGCCCAGAGTGGCTCAGCAACAAGCCCTGGAGTGAGGAGAGGAGGTTTTGGCAGAGGCAGGTGCTGCCCCTGATGGCGCGGAATTATTGGCGATCCACCGGTCAAAATGGACGCCCTACGGATCATTTTTGGCGCTACGACCTGCTGCTGTTTCAGAGTGTTTTTCTTCTGGATATCGTGTTGCGGGCCATCCGGTTGCGCCAGAGGCTACCTGGCCTGAGCTGGCGAGATGCCTTCCTCAGACGTTGGATTGACCTGCCTCTGTTGCTTCCTTTTTGGCGCTTGCTGCGGCTGGCACCGGTGTTGGAGCGCCTCCACAGCGAGCGACTGATCAACCTTGAGCCCTTGCGGGCTGTTATTAGCCGAGGAGTGGTGGCGCTCCTGGCGCTGGAACTCTTCGAGGTTCTCGCTCTGCAGGTGCTCGATGGTGTGCAGCAGCAGGTGCGATCCAAGCGGTGGCCCATGCGTTTGCGGGCGCTGCGCAGCCATCAAACGGTGATGAGCCAGGAAGAGAGAGAGGTCGTGGAGCTTGTGCGGCTCTGGGGTCCACTGTTGCTGGTCCAGGTGGCGCCAAGGCTGGCACCTGAATTGCAGGGGGTATTGGGCCATGCCATGCAACAAAGTCTGCAACGCACCCTGGTGCCTGCTCCCCTGCGGCAATTGCAACCCTTGCTTGAGGTGGAGCAGGGCTTCAGCAGGCAGCTGGCCCAGGGGGTGGTGGAGAGCCTGCTCGACCTCTCGAAAAGTGCTGGATCACGCCTCGGCCGAAGGGATGATGAGCAACTGAGATTGATGCAACATTTCATCGACCGTTTTTGGGAGGAACTGGCCCTGGCTCTCGAGGAGGGGCCGGCCCTGGAGCGATCTCAGGAGTTGATGTGTGCTGCCCTTGAACGCATCAAACGGACCTATCTCAGTCAAATCAGCCGGATAGGCATTCAAGGGCTGATTGAGGAGCTCGATCACTTGATGAATCGGGAAGCGGAGGAACCCCCTGGAGAGGGGGATCCTTCGACCATGTCCCTGCCGCAAGGGGAAGGGTAGACCTCCCCCTCAGCAAGCCAGCCAAGGGACGCCTCGAGCTGGATCAGCGTCGCTTGATGAAGGACTTCAGGGCACCGACCAGGCTGTTGGAGCCTTGGCCTACGCCGCCTTCGGGGCGGGTGCGGACGGTGACATCCCCATTGACGGTGGTGCGGCAGCTCAGGCGATAGGTGGCGGGACGGTCAGCCAGGTAGACCTCCTCCACATCTGAGCGGGGGGAAAGATTTCGGGCACCCTCGAGGACTTCCATCACGCAGGTGCCGCACTGACCCAACCCTCCGCAGTTGTTGAGGTTGTTGAGCCCGGTGTAGGGGTTGATGCCAGCATCCAGGGCGGCTTTGCGCAAGTTGGCGCCCTCGATGCACCCCACCTGCTGGCCTTCACGTTCGAAACGGATGGTGGGCACGATGAATCTGGGGGGTACGCGCCGCCCAACTTAGGGCACCTTGGGTCCCGATTCATCCAGAGCGGTGGGGGAAGACCAGCCGGAAGCCCCTCTTCGCATCCCTTAGGCTGGACAAATAGTCGTGGGCCATCCCGAACTGATGAGCCGTCCCGGATATGACACGTTGGTCGAACGTCTGATTCCTGGTTACACCAGCCTGGCTCGTCTCTCGGTTTCGCTGTTGGCTGCGTCGCCTCGGGCCCATCGGCAAGGCAGCTCGGTGTTGGTGGCGGGATGTGGTTCCGGGGCTGAGCTGCTTGAGGCCAGAACGCTTCGACCTGATTGGGCTTTGACGGGACTGGATCCGTCTCCAGCCATGTTGGCCATCGCTCAACACAAACTTCAGCTGCCGCTTCACGATCCAGAGCCGACATCCACTCCCCTCACCCCAGCTCCACCCATTTGCTGGATCGAGGGAACGGTGGAGGATCTTCCCCCTGAGCCTTCCTTTGATGGGGCGATGGCGGTTTTGGTCCTGCAGGGACTCCCAGACGACGGCAAGAAACTGCGTTTTCTCTCGTCCCTATCCCGCAGCCTGCATTCGGGTGCTCAGGTGGTGCTAGTGGATCAGATGCAGCCTGAGCGCAATGGAATCGAAGCACAACTGATTGCCGCACGCCTCACCTTCCAAGGGGGGAGCTCCCACACTGAAGGCTTGCAATCCCCATTGGAGGCCTTGGGTGAGGTGCATCCCATCAGCCTGGCCCGATTATCAGGGTTGTTAGAAGCAACTGGGTTCAGCGACCCTCTTCCGGTATTCCGGGCATTGGACTACGAGGGTTTCCTAGTGCAACGTTTGCCGTAGGGCAGTTGGGAGTTTCAGGGAAAGGCTAGGCGACCCTTTTTGTATTGTTTTGATCTCTCAGGGCCTGCAGCTCATCCGGTGCCACATCAAGGTTGTCGAGCCGCTCACGAATGGCCATCAGTTCGCTCAAGATCGAGCCAAGCAGTTGTTGCGTGGCCGTTGAGGGCGCATTCAACACCTCAACGGTCACTTCTTTGATCCGGAGGACATCCCTGGCAAAGCGGGCCACCTCATTGGCATGGAACAGCAGGGGCTGCTTGATGTCGCTGCGGAACTCAGGGTTGAGCTTGCGTGGGTTGAAGGGGGGGTTGATGTTGCGTGGATCGGTGTTCGTGTAGCGGTAGACAGAGGCTCTGGAGCGATTGAGAGCCTTCTGGACCTCGTCGATACCGATAAGCGACTGACCGGGACTGTCCGTCTCACCAGAAGCAGAAAGGGAAACAATCTCATCCGTTGGATGCTCGACCGAAAGGCCTACAGCTTCGGTGGAAGGCCGACTGGGTTGAGCAAACATAAGGCGAGACCTAACTGGGACTGCGATTTTGGAGCGACCGTAGCAGAGGTTTTCGCTGACGCCAAAACGATTGGACACACGTTCAGACGCCCACTGGGGCGGCCAGTGATAGGTTCCAATCCCCGTTTTCCTTCCCATGCGCGTCTCCCGCATGCTGCTGGTGACGCTGCGCGATGAGCCAGCGGAAGCCGAGATCGTCTCCCACAAGCTTCTTCTCAGGGCCGGTTTCATCCGGCGGGTGTCTGCCGGGATTTATGCGTATTTGCCTCTGATGTGGCGTGTCCTGCAGAAAATCTCGGCGATTGTGCGTGAGGAAATGGACACGATTGGAGCTTTGGAAACGCTTTTGCCCCAGCTGCAGCCCGCTGAGCTCTGGCAGCGCAGCGGCCGCTGGGCCGGCTACACCGCAGGCGAGGGAATCATGTTTCACTTGCTCGATCGTCAAGGACGAGAATTGGGATTGGGACCGACCCATGAGGAGGTGGTGACGGCCGTGGCAGGTGATTTGTTGCGCTCCTATCGGCAGCTGCCGGTCTGCCTTTATCAGATCCAGAGCAAATTTCGTGATGAGATCAGGCCCCGGTTTGGCTTGATGCGCGGAAGGGAATTCATCATGAAGGATGCCTATTCATTCCATGCCGATGAGGAGTGTCTAAAGCAGACCTACGCCCAGATGGATGGGGCATACAGAAGGATTTTTCGGCGTTGCGGGTTGCGCACGGTTGCCGTGGAGGCCGACAGCGGCGCCATCGGCGGTTCGGCCAGCCAGGAGTTCATGGTCACGGCTGAGGCTGGTGAGGATTTGATCCTGGCCAGCCCTGATGGTTGCTATGCGGCCAACCAGGAGCGGGCGGTCTCCCTGCCACCCGAAGCCGTGCCGCTGGCTGCCCAGCCCTGTGCAGAGCTGTCCACGCCCGCTCAGGTCACCATCGCTGATCTCTGCGGCGCCAATGGGTTCCATCCCTCCCAGATTGTGAAAGTGCTCCTGGTGCTGGCGCGTTTTGCGGAGGGCCCCCCCCACCCGGTGTTGATCAGCCTGCGTGGCGATCAACAATTGAATTTCGTGAAGCTCAGCAACGCTCTCCAGGCCAGGATTTTCGGTCAAGGCGCCCTGCTTGAGGTCGTTCCGATCGAACCGGACCACCTTCAGAGCGAAGGCTTATCCCCCCTGCCGTTTGGATCGTTGGGTCCCCATCTGGAGGAGGCGGCTTTTCAAGGGGCCAAAACCTGGAGCCCGCGGCTATTGCGCCTCGCCGATTCCACTGCCACGGAGCTGGCTTGTTTCGTCTGTGGTGCCAATCGAAAGGACGTGCATCTGGTGGGTGCCACTTGGGCTGAGCTGAAGGCAATGCCTGAGGCTCTGGATTTGCGGGAAGCCCAAAGCGGCGATCGTTGTCTGCATGATCCATCCCAGCAATTGGAGGCCGCTCGCGGCATTGAGGTGGGCCACATCTTTCAGTTGGGTCGCAAGTATTCACAGGCTCTTGCCGCCACTTTTACAACGGAGAAAGGCGAGGAAGAAGCTCTGTGGATGGGCTGCTACGGCATCGGCGTGTCCCGTCTCGCCCAGGCAGCGGTGGAGCAACTCCACGATGGCCAGGGCATCTGTTGGCCCGTTTCGATTGCTCCCTTTGAAGTGATCGTGGTGATTGCCAACACGCAAGAACAAACCCAGCTGGCAGTTGCTGAATCCCTCTACGACCATCTCTGCCAATCAGGCTTGCAAACCTTGTTGGATGATCGCCAAGAACGGGCCGGTGTGAAATTTAAAGATGCCGATCTTCTGGGCATTCCTTATCGTGTGGTTGTCGGTCGCGGGGCGGCTGCGGGGATGGTGGAGGTGGTGGTGCGTCGGGGGGGTGAGACGGTGGAGTTGGCTGTCGCCCAGGTCCCTGCCTGGCTCCTGGAGAAGGTTTCTGTGGAGCGTGCGGGTCTGAGCTAGGGCTTGCCACCGAAGAGCCCCGTAGGATCGGGAAGTTGCCCCTCTCCCCATGGCTGCAGTCCTAAGCCCCCTTCTGCGCTTTGCCCGCCAGGCAGGCCACGTGCTTTTCGGGTGGCTGCCCGGGCTGCGGCCGGCGGTTCTGTCGCTTGCCCTCATCGGCTGCCTGGCCCTCTCTGCGTGCAGCGGCGGCGGGTTGTTGAGTGGCAACTATGTGGACGACACCCAGGCCGTGACGCAATCCCTGCTCAGCACCCTTGCGCTGCCAGCCGATGACCCGGGTGTGGCGGATGCGGTGACCCAGGCCCGGGCCCTGATCAATGACTACATGGCCCGCTATCGGCCGCGCGCTGCGGTGAATGGCCTCTCCTCCTTCACCACGATGCAAACGGCCTTGAACTCACTGGCGAGTCATTACGCCACTTACGCCAACCGCCCCTTGCCGGACGCCCTGCGCAGCCGAGTGCAAAAGGAGCTGCAGCAGGCCGCAACAAATGCAAGCAAAGGGGCATGAGCCCCTTTCCTGTGAAGATCGTAGCCAAGCTTTTGACGAAATCACCTTCGGTCTGAGAAGCTCCTCCTTTGTGCTCGAAAGCGGCTTACGGCCGCAGTCTCCTTGGCAAACGTTGTCGTAATCGGTGCACAGTGGGGCGATGAGGGCAAGGGAAAGATCACAGATTTACTCAGCCGATCCGCCGACGTTGTCGTTCGCTATCAAGGTGGGGTAAACGCTGGCCACACAATCGTTGTGGACCAACGGGTGCTGAAGCTGCACCTGATTCCCTCCGGCATCCTTTATCCCGACACCATCTGCCTGATCGGGTCGGGAACGGTGGTGGATCCCCGCGTGATGCTCGGGGAGCTCGACATGCTCATGGCCTGTGGCATCAGTCCCTCCGGCCTCAAGCTCGCCTCCACGGCCCATGTCACCATGCCCTACCACCGCCTCCTGGATCAGGCGATGGAGCAGCGACGGGGCGAACGACGGATCGGCACCACAGGCCGAGGGATCGGCCCCACCTATGCCGATAAGTCAGAACGCAACGGGATCCGGGTGATTGACCTCCTGGACGTTGACCGTTTGCGCGATCGGCTGTTGGGACCCCTGGCCGAGAAAAATGATCTGATGCAAAGGGTCTACGGCTTGGATCCCCTCGATCCTGAAGCCGTGATTGATGAATATGCCGCTTATGGCCAGAGGCTGGCCCCTTTCGTGGTGGATTGCACCCGGGTGATCCATGAGGCGGCAAGGGCACGCAAAAACATCTTGTTTGAGGGAGCCCAGGGCACCTTGCTCGATCTGGACCACGGCACCTACCCCTACGTGACCTCCTCCAATCCCGTCTCGGGAGGGGCTTGCATTGGCGCGGGAGTCGGTCCCACCTTGATCGACCGTGTGATTGGCGTCGCCAAGGCCTACACCACGCGCGTCGGGGAGGGCCCCTTCCCGACCGAGCTGGAAGGCAGCCTGAATGACCATCTCTGTGACCGCGGCCATGAATTCGGCACCACCACGGGGCGTCGTCGTCGCTGTGGCTGGTTCGATGGGGTGATCGGCCGTTACGCGGTTCAGGTCAACGGTTTGGATTGTCTGGCGATCACCAAGTTGGATGTGCTCGATGAACTGGATGAGATCCAGGTGTGTGTGGCCTATGAGCTGGATGGGGCGCGCATCGAACACTTCCCCAGCAGCGCCGAAGATTTTGCCCGTTGCCGCCCCACCTATGTCTCCCTTCCAGGCTGGCAATGTTCCACTGCGGCCTGCCGGCGCCTTGAGGATCTGCCCGCTGCAGCCATGGCCTACCTGCGCTTCCTTGCTGAGCTGATGGAGGTGCCGATCGCGATCGTCTCCCTTGGAGCCCAGCGGGATCAAACCATCGTGGTGGAAGATCCGATCCACGGTCCGAAGCGAGCTCTCCTCCATCTCTGAAGGTCAGGATCAACCTTCGCCTTCCCCTGTTCTCCGCATTGTTTTGCCATGTCTTCTGCATCCTCAAAGCCGTTTGATGTGGTTGGCATCGGCAACGCCATTGTTGATGTCCTCGTTCAGACGGATGAGGCGTTCCTGGAGGACCACGGGCTCACCAAGGGCACCATGGCCCTGGTGGATCAAAACCAGGCTGACAGGCTCTATGCCAGCCTCGGCCCTGGCTTGGAAACCTCGGGGGGCTCTGCAGCCAACACCCTGGCGGGCCTGGCCCAGCTGGGGGGGCATGCTGGCTTCATCGGCAGGGTGCGCGACGATCAGCTCGGAGCCATTTTTGCCCACGACATTCGTTCCGTTGGTGCCCATTTCGAGACGCCCGCCGCCACCAGCGGGCCCTCCACAGCCCGCTGTTTGATCCTGGTCACCCCCGATGCCCAACGCACGATGTGCACCTACCTGGGCGCTTCGGTGAATCTCCATCCAGAGGATCTCGATCTCGATCTGGTTCGACAGGCCAAGGTGCTCTACCTGGAGGGTTATCTCTGGGATAGCGATGAGGCCAAGCAGGCCTTCATTGCGGCCGCCAAGGTGATGCGTGAGAGCGGCGGTGAGGTGGCGCTCTCCCTATCGGATGCCTTCTGCGTGGATCGCCATCGCGACAGCTTCCAGGAGCTGGTGGATGGCCATGTGGACATTCTCTTTGCCAATGAGATGGAGATCACCTCGCTCTACAAGGCCAATCATTTTGAAGAGGCTGTTGAGCAGGTCAGGGGTCGCTGCCGGGTGGCTGCCCTCACGCGCAGCGCACAAGGGTCGCTGGTGCTGAAGGGTGAGCAGAGCCTGCCGATTGCTCCCTTCCATCTCGGCACCCTGGTGGACACCACCGGCGCGGGGGATCTCTATGCCGCAGGCTTCCTCTACGGATACACCCAGGGCGAGAGCCTCGAGCGCTGTGGCCGCCTCGGATCCCTCTGCGCCGGCCAGGTGGTCACCCAGCTGGGTCCACGCCCTCTGGGCTCCTTGAGCGACTTGGTGGCCCGCCATCTCCCTTGAGTCCCGTCCCCCAGAGCTGCTCAGCACACCATTGGCCGTAGGCCCCTTGGCAGTGGGCGTGGAGGGTGATCCACTCCGGGGTGTCATAGCTGTGCAGCGCCATCACCTGTTGATGAAGCGCCTCCAAGCCAGGAGGGTGGGTCTTGAGTAGCAGCTGCACTTCCTCGCTGCGGGTGAGACGGCCCTGCCATCGGTAAATCGAGACGGTGGGCATCAGGGAGACACAGGCCACAAGCCCCCTCTGCAGCAAGGCTTCAGCAAGGCTTTCCGCCTTCTCCAGGCTGGCTTCCGTCGTCAGCACCAAGACCAGCGATCCCTCGCTTGCTCCAGCCGTGGGTGCCGTCATCTCGCGCCTCCTCCGGGTTGCCCACGTGTTCTATCAGCTCTGCGAAGGGCAGTTGCTTGGTGCCTTCCGGTTCGGCAGGCCGCTGCAACAACAGGAGCCGCAGATCCAGCTCGGCGGCAATGCGCAGCCACAGGGCTTCGCTCACCCCTCCAGATTGACGGCACAAGAGGGTGTCAATCTGCCAGTGACGGCAGAGGGCCTTCTCCACGGCTCCGTCTGCCGTGGGGCGTAAGCAGGCGATGCGGTTCGGAGGGAGTCCCGCCTGCACGGCCTGACGGAGCGCTTGGGGATGGGGAAGCACCCGGCTGTGGAGGCGGGACCCTGCGCCGTGCAGGGCAGCCTCTTTGAGATACCGGGAGCCGATGGCCAGCAAAAGACGTTCGCCTCCGATCAGATGGGATGACAGCTCGCCCATCTGGCGGAGCGGAATGGCTCGGGGGGCTGCCAAAGGTGGCCGTTGCAGTCTCAGCAGGCGCTCTGGCCGGTTCTTGGTGGCCTCAGCCGCCGCGGAGCTGATCTGGGAGGCGAAGGGATGGCTGGCATCAATCACCCATTCGAATCGGTCCCCCTGCCGCTCCGCCTCCTCCAAGGCCGACCGCAGGCCCCCGGCTCCTGCGATCGGTCCCACCATCAGCTCCAGCCGGGGATGGCAGGCATAGGGGGCGCAGGCTGAAGGGGTCACAACGCTCACCCGCAGACGCCATCCTCGATCGAGAAAGTGCTTGGCCAGCTCAGGGCCCTCTCCAGTGCCGGCAATCAACCACAGCCGCCCCACCTTCAGCGGCTCTGGCATGGCGGCCGGGCGGGGCGTGCGCCGGGGGATGGGCCCGCGTGCATCAGGATGGAGCTTGCTCAAAGCGGGAGAGGGTGTGAATCACTGTTTGCTCGAAGTGGAGGTGCTGGAAGCGCCCCAGGTGCGTTACACCCAGGACAACCAGACGCCGGTGGCGGAGATGACGGCCCGCTTCGATGGGCTCAGACCTGAAGACCCTCCTGGTCAGATCAAGGTTGTCGGATGGGGCAACTTGGCGAGCGATCTGCAGAACCGGGTCCAGGTGGGTCAGCGCCTGGTGCTTGAGGGGCGGCTGCGGATGAACACCGTGACGCGCCAAGACGGCGTGAAGGAGAAACGGGCGGAGCTCACCCTGGCCCGCCTTCACCCGATCGGTGCAACGGCTCCAGCCGCTCCAGCGGCCTCGCCTGCCGCCGCTCTCCAGCCCACCCCTGTGGCCGGCGCGCCAGGGCGAAGGGGCGCTGCCAAACCTGGGGAGCCCCAACCCATGGGCGGCCCTCCTCCCTCCCCCCCCGCGCCTGTGTGGAACACCTCTCCGTTGGTGCCCGATGACTTGGGCGATGGGGAGGACGAGATCCCGTTTTGAGTGTTGGGGCTGCATCCCCATTAATCCAGTCGATCCGCGGCTTGATCGAGCAGCTGTCCCAGTTCGCGCTCCAGCGCCGCCAGATCGAGCCGCCACTCCGGCCAGCGTCCGCTGTCGAGCTCACGCAGCAGCCAGAGCCGATCCTCCTGGAGCTTCTCCAACAGCTGTTGCAGCTCCTCGCTGCCCGATCCCCCAGAGGAAGCTTGCCCAGCAGAGGGGGAAGAGGGCGGTTGGCTCATAACGGCGTTGAGAGGTTTCCCCATCCTGGCCTTTCCTGCAGGAAGATGGCCTGATGCAAAGTCTCCGCTCTCCTGGCACCCTCGTCACCCTCGCCGGTGCGGCCCTCACGGTGATCGGCTCACTGGCCTACGTGAGCGAAAATCCCAATTTGAGTCTGCCCACGATCTTTTACGGCATTCCCATCCTTCTCGGTGGGTTGGCTCTGAAATCGTCGGAGCTTCCCCCCCCGGCTCGCCTGACGCCAGCGGGCCAGTTTCGCGAGTTACGCCTTGCCCCCGCAAGCGAACCACTGCGCAAGCTCCTTGCTGATGTCGATCGTTGGCGCTACGGCCAAAAGGTGCATCTTGAGAGTTCGCTGGAGGCCTTGAAGCTGTGGGATGAGCAGGACCCGCCGACGCTGCTCTCTGTGGAGGAGCTGGCTCTGCCGGAGGGCTACGGGCTGTGTCTCACGTTTGCCATGGGCGGTGTGGCGTTCCCCCGCTGGGAGGGCTGCCAAGGGCGGTTGGGGCGTTTTTTCGGCCCTGGCTTGCAAGCTGAGCTCACCCAATTGGCTGAAGACCGCCTTGCTCTCACCCTGAAGCCGGCCCTGCCGGTGCCCAACGAGGCCCCCATCGATCCCTCCCCATCCCTTCCGACCCCGTGACAACTGACCCCCTGATCCACCCGGAGGAATCCTCCCGGGTGTCTGTGCTGAGTGAGGCCCTCCCTTACATCCAGCGCTTTGCAGGCCGGCAGGTGGTGGTCAAGTATGGCGGTGCAGCCATGGTGGAGCAGGGCCTGCGGGAGGCTGTGTTTCGCGATTTGGCCTTGCTGGCCTGCGTGGGGGTGCGACCCATCGTGGTGCATGGAGGCGGCCCGGAGATCAACCAATGGTTGAAGCGCCTGCAGATCGAGCCTCAGTTTCGCGATGGCCTTCGTGTCACCGATGCCGACACGATGGATGTGGTGGAAATGGTGTTGGTGGGGCGTGTCAACAAACAAATTGTCAATGGTTTGATCCGCGTTGGCGGTCGGGCGGTTGGCTTGAGCGGCTGTGATGGCTCCCTTGTCGCCGCCCGCCCCCTTGGGGAGAGCCATGGGCTGGTGGGGGAGGTGGCCTCTGTCAATCCCGCCGTGCTCACCCCTCTCCTGGAGGCGGGGTACATCCCGGTGATCTCCAGCGTCGCCCCTGATCAGGCCGGCCAGATGCACAACATCAATGCCGACACCGTGGCTGGGGAACTGGCAGCAGCCCTCCAGGCGGAGAAGTTGATTTTGCTCACCGACACCGCAGGCATCCTGCGGGATCGCACCGATCCGGCCAGCCTCATTCGGCAGATCACCCTGAGTGAGGCCCGTGCCTTGATCGCTGATGGGGTGGTGCAGGGCGGCATGACACCGAAGACGGAGTGCTGCATCCGCGCTCTGGCGCAGGGAGTGGCCGCTGCTCACATCGTCGATGGGCGGGTGCCCCATTCCCTCCTGCTTGAAGTGTTCACCAATGCGGGCATCGGCACCATGGTGGTGGGGAGTCCTCGGCGGTTGCAGACCTGAGCGTGCCATGGGCTTGGAATCGGATCCACTCACCACTGGCTTGGCCGAGGCAAAAGTGGCCATTGAGCGTGGGAACTATGCGCAGGCGGTGCGGCTCCTGGAGCCCCTCTGTGAGATGTACACCCCCTTACAACCGGGGGGTGACACGCTGCGGCTGCTCCTGGCAACGGCGTTGATGGGGCAGGGGCAGAGCGAGCGGGCCGCGAGCTGTTGCCGCGGTCTGCTGAACTGTGCCAACCCGCAGCGGCGTGCCCAGGCCCGCGACCTGCTGCAGGTGTTGGAGGCTCCCGCCCTGAAGCGTCCTCGAAACTGGTCGCTCACCCTGCCGCGGCTCGATCAGGCAGAGCCCCTGGAAGGTCTTGCGATCCCCGCTCGAGCCCCCCTCCGGCCGAAGACCGCCCCCCCCCCGGACCATCCCCCCGTCGGACCGACCCAGAGTCCGAGGGGATTTGTCGCCTTCGCGTTGGTGGTGGTGGTGGTTTGGCTGTTGAGCGCCCTTCTCTCTGGATGCCTGAGGGTGGAGACCCAGATCGATTTGGACGGGCCGGGCCGGATGCATGTGCGGCATCGGCTGGAACCGATCGCTGGTGCCCCGCTGCCCTTTCAGTCTCGACTGGCAGCGGCTCTCGCCGCTGGAGAGACTCCTTACCGGGCGACGCAAGAGGGTGCGACAACCCTTCTGGCGAGCCCACTGCTGACACCACGCGATGCCGGCCCCTCGCTCCAAGCCACCATGGCTCAGGCTGCCGCGCTGGCGGGTCTCTCCCTGCCCGAGGCCGCATTGGATTGGCAGGAGAGAAATTGGTTGCTCGGCGTGCAGCAACACCTTTTGATCAGCGTGGATCTCCGCACCATGCCCTCGCCGCCAGGGCTTGCCTTGAACCTTCGCTTCCACCCCCTCAGCCAGCGAGCCATTCGCAGGGCCCTGCCCCTGCCTGTCCAGTCCGTCGGAGGCGGCCAAGCCCTGATCTGGCCACTGAAGCTTGGCCAGATCAACACCCTGGAGATCCGATGCTGGCGTTGGAGTCCCCTCGGGGTTGGCGGCTTGCTGATCGCGGCCGGTTTGCTGTTGGTGGTGCAACTCCAGCGGATGCGCGTGCGCCTGGGGATGGGCCTGCCAGAGTTGCCGGCTTGAGGGGGCTCAAAGGTTGAGGGGATCGGGATCGATGGCCAACGAAACCGTGCGGTGCAGTCCCCGGCGCAACTCCTGCTCCGTTGGCAGCGGCAAGGCTGAGGCTGCAGGACCATGCAGCAACAGCTGCCAGCGGCTGCGCCCGGCCACCCGAGCCACCGGCGCAGGGGCTGGCCCGATCAGGGCCCACTGCTTGGCTTCCACCTCAGGGCGGATGCGCTCCGCCAGGGCTGTGGCGGCTGTGGCGGTTGTGCTGGCGGAGGGCCCCGCCAGCCTGAGCAAGCAGGCGCGGCTGAAGGGCACCAGCCCCCCGCTCTGTCGCAGGTGGGCCTCCTCCATCAGAAATTGCTCGTAGCGACCGTCCACAAGGTGGCGGATCACGGGATGGTCAGGTGAATACGTTTGCACCAACAGTTCGCCGGGTTGTTCCCCGCGGCCGGCTCGGCCTGCCAGCTGAAAGAGCAGTTGCAAGCAGTGTTCCGCCGAGCGCAGGTCGGGCCGATGGAGGAGTCCGTCGGCCGCAAGAACGGCGGCCAGGGTGACGCTCGGCAGATCCATTCCTTTGGCAAGCATCTGTGTCCCCACAAGCACATCCGCCTGGCCATTCCCGAACGCCTCAAGCACCCGTCGGTGTCCATCGCGCCCCCGCGTGCTGTCAGCGTCGAAACGGAGCACCCGGAGTCCCTCCAACTCGGCTGCGAGCTGTTCCATCACGCGTTGCGTCCCCGCCCCGAAGGGTTTGAACGCGCTGGACCCGCAGCTCGGACACCGTTGGGCCATGTCCTGGCGATGGTCGCACCAGTGGCAGCGCAGCCATTCCATGCCGTTGCTGCGCCGATGCACCGTGAGGGCAACGTCACAGTTGGGGCACTGCACCACGGTGCCACAGCTACGACAGCTGAGAAAACTCCGATAGCCCCTCCGGGGCACAAGGATGACGGCCTGTTCGCCCCGCTGGCGAAGGGCGTCCAATCGATCCAGCAGGGGCCGACTGAGCAAGCGGCGATGTCCTTCAGCCAGCTCCTGGCGCATGTCCACGACATGCACGGCTGGCATGGGCCTGGCTCCGATCCGCTCCGGAAGGGACAGCAACATGGCCCCCCCTCCAACTGCACGGGCCTCCCACCAGCTCTCCAAGGAGGGGGTTGCGCTCCCCAGCAAGAGGGTGGCCCCTTCCTGGCGGCAGCGAAGCCTCGCCACGTCCCTTGCGTGATAGCAGGGCATGGGACTCTCCTGTTTCCAGGAGGAGTCATGCTCCTCATCGAGAACGATCAGCCCCAGGGGGCACAGCGGTAGAAAAACGGCCGATCGGGTTCCCACCACCAGCAGGGGCCGCTCCTCCTGGGCTGCGGCAAGACAGGCTCGCCAGCAGGCGATGCGATCCCGATCGGACACGCCGCTGTGGTACTCCTGCACGCCTTCGCCAAAGCGTTGTCTGGCCCGATCGAGCAATTGGGGCACCAGGCCGATCTCGGGAGTGAGCAGCAAGACACTGCGACCCGCCGCCAAGTGGTGGCTGGCCAGTTGCAGATACACCTCCGTCTTGCCGGCGCCTGTCACTCCCCACAAGAGGGCTTCGCTACCGGCTGGAGCCTCGCAAAGGCGTTTCAATGTTTCAGCCTGGGCGCTCGTGAGCACTTGGCCCTCGGATGGCATTGCGATGGGCTGCCAGACTTGCCTTTCGTGGGGCGTCACAAGAACGGTTGAGCGCTGAAGCAGGCCGCTCCGCTCGAGGCCTTGCACCAGTGCACGTCCAAAGCCATCAACAGCAATCAGATCGCGTAGAAGCCTTTTGCCGCCATGGGCCTCCAGATGGGCCAGCAGAGACTGTTGGCGGGGCGAGAGGCCTTGATTCAGGGGGATGGGCTGGTTAGAGCGATGGATGAGCCACAGCTGGCGACCCTGGGGCGAGTGTTTTCGTCGCAGCCCGAGCCAGCCCGGCGGAAGCACGCTGCGCATGGTGCGGAAAAGGCTGGTGTGGCACTGAAGGGCCACTTCAGCCATCACACTTCGCCAGCCTGGATGGACCGCAGCCCGCTCCAGCAGACCCAAAACGGGCTGCAGCGAGGTCTCTGCAAGGTTGGCTGGACACGCGTTCAGGCAAGTCACCACCAGGCCGGCGTGAAGGCGCCCTTGCAATCTCACCTGGACGAGATCCCCTTCGGCCAGGGCCAGGCCCTGGGGGTTGGCGTAGGTGAAGATGCGCCCTTCGCTGCCAGCCTCCAGCCAGACCTCCAGCCAGGCGGGGGCGTGGAGTGGAGGCTTGCCTGTTCCAGGGTCCATCCTGCTCTGTGTGTCGGGTGGAGCAGGACCTGGGGGCAAGGATTCTTGCAAACGTCTCACCCCATTCCTAAGATGGAGACAGCCAGTCCGAGAGGTTGACGATCAACCAGGCAGCATCCGGCGCCAGGGAGGGACTCCAGAATCCCAAACACATCCAATTGGATGTTTGCACCCATCCCACGCCGCCTGACCTGGCCGTACTCCCGTCGCGCTGTTCGCTGTTCGCCGCTTTTGGTTGACAGCCATCACCACCAACCTTCCGGCGTCACTTTGTCCCCCAACTGAGGCCGTCCGAGACGGACAATTTGCCTCCAACCATCTTGAGGGAGGTCAGGGTGCTGTTTCGAGGAACATCCCCCCCTTTCTCCCTGTCCCTTCTCCATCTCCCTTCGCCCGAGAGCATATGAGCCCAGCCCAAGCGAATGTCGCAAGTGTTGACATCCTTCATCCAGCGGATGCCGACGTGTCCAGCCTCGAGCCCGCTGATGACATGGCGCTGATGGCGGCCGAAGACCTGGCTTCCGTCTCACCGGTTGCCTTGCAGCCTGCCTCGGCGGATCCCTCACTAGCCAAGGCCAAAGCGAAGCCCAAGACCAAGTCCAAGGCAAAGGCCAAGACTGAGTCAAAACCTGTGGCGTCACAGCAAGATGAGGCCCTGGGAGACGATTCCCTCGATGAGGGGATCGACGTGCTGCTCGATGCGTCTGAGATGGTGGATGCCGATGCCATGGGGCTCGCAGACGACAAAGCAGAGGTGAAGGATGCCCGCGCAGCCAAAGCGTTGGCCAGCATCAAGGTGGGTCCAAAGGGTGTGTACACCGAGGATTCCATCCGGGTGTATTTGCAGGAAATTGGCCGCATTCGACTCCTCAGGCCTGATGAGGAAATCGAGCTGGCGCGCAAAATTGCTGATCTCCTTCAACTCGAAGAGTTGGCGACCCAATTTGAGGCCGACCACGGCCACCTTCCTGACACGAAGGAATGGGCTGCGTTGGTGGAGATGCCCACCATCAAGTTTCGTCGCCGCTTAATGCTTGGCAGAAGGGCGAAAGAAAAGATGGTGCAGTCCAACCTCCGGCTTGTGGTTTCGATCGCCAAGAAATATATGAATCGCGGACTGTCCTTTCAGGATCTGATTCAGGAAGGAAGTCTGGGTTTGATCCGCGCCGCTGAAAAGTTTGATCATGAGAAGGGATATAAGTTTTCCACCTATGCCACTTGGTGGATTCGTCAAGCCATCACGAGAGCTATCGCTGACCAAAGTCGCACCATACGCCTTCCTGTTCACCTTTATGAAACCATCTCCCGCATTAAGAAAACCACTAAAACGCTCTCCCAGGAGTTTGGCCGTAAACCGACCGAAGAAGAGATTGCCGAAAGTATGGAGATGACCATCGAAAAGCTTCGTTTCATCGCCAAATCAGCCCAGCTTCCTATTTCGCTTGAAACACCAATCGGCAAAGAAGAAGATTCACGCTTAGGTGATTTTATCGAGGCAGATATTGAGAATCCAGAGCAAGATGTGGCGAAAAACCTTCTGCGAGAAGACCTGGAGGGTGTGCTAGCGACCCTTAGTCCAAGGGAGAGGGATGTGCTCAGGCTGCGGTATGGCCTGGATGATGGACGCATGAAGACCCTGGAGGAGATTGGTCAAATCTTTGATGTAACAAGAGAGCGAATCAGGCAAATCGAAGCCAAGGCCCTGCGCAAGCTGAGGCATCCCAACCGAAATAGTGTCTTGAAAGAATACATTAAATAGTCTGCCCCCATCCTATCTTCTCTATGCTGCAATAAGGCATTGTCAACAAGGCTCTCTATTGTCTTGCCAACTTATAATGAGCGAGCCAATATAATCCCCATAGCTAAAGAGCTCCTGCCCCTTAGCAACATCTATGATTTAGAAATCATTTTTGTTGATGATGACTCTCCAGATGGGACGGCAGCTGCCGTTCGCCAGCTTGCCCGGGCGTATCCGCAAGTTCGCTTGATTTGTCGTGTCGGTCGCGCTGGATTGTCGAGTGCCATCAAGGAAGGCATTCTTGACGCGGTGGGGGATCTGGTGGTGGTTATGGATTGCGATGGTCAACACGAGCCATCGACGGTCATCGCCGCCCTGCGCAACTTGCAAGAGACGGGAGCGGATCTCGTGATCGGGAGCCGCTTTCACTCTGGGGCCAAGATCATGGGCCTTAGCAGCAAGCGGGAGAGAAACTCCACATTGGCCAATGCTGTGGCAAGGATGAGCTTGCCGCATTATCGAGAGTTAAGCGACTACATGAGCGGATTTTTTGCCTGCAAATTACAGTCTGTTTTGCCTTATGTGAGACAAATTGATGTTGGTGGATTCAAGTTTCTTTATGAATTGTTGGCCATCAGTCGCGGTCGCTTGCGTGTGGCAGAAGTTCCCCTGCGATTTCAACCGAGGTTCAGCGGTGAATCCAAATTAAACATTGCGATTGTTTGGGATCTTGGCATCTCGATTGTCCATACTCTGCTGTTGCGAAGTGTTCCGCGTCGTGCCATTAGTTTCGCTCTGGTCGGTGCCACGGGAATTGTGACCCACCTGTTGATCTATGGCGTGGCTCGGCATGTTTTTGCATTGGGTTTTGAGTTTGCCCAGACATTGGCTGTCATATGTGCTGCCTCAACTAATTTTCTCATCAATAACCTGCTCACCTTCCGTTTTCAGCAGCTGCGTGGGTGGCGGTTGTGGCTTGGTTTATTGCGTTTTTTGCTGGTCACCTCCATGGGGATGGTTGCCAATGTTGGAGTGTCCTCCGCCCTCTATAATCAAACACATCAAGGCACGCTTATTGCATTGTTCGCTGGAATCGCCGTCGACTTTGTTTGGAAATATGCAGCCTCCTCTAAATTTGTTTGGCATATCCCTTGATCGGATAGGCGTCAACCCTGCTGTTTGAAGTCAGGCTGCCGAGTATGCTCGGCCTTTGTACAAGTTGCTTGATTCCCCGTAGAGCAATGTCTGGAGACCATGCGGTGCAACCTATCCCGAGGCTTGTCTGGCTAAGTTGCCTTGGTCTGGCTTTGTTGTGTTGGTTCGCCTTTTTTCAGGGGCTCGGCGCACTTGGCTTAATGGACAAAACTGAAGCTCTCTTTGTGGAAGTGGGTCATCAGATGTTACTGCGTAACGACTGGATTACTCCTTGGTGGAATGGGGAGCGCTTCTTTGACTACCCCGTGTGGGGCTATTGGATGGTGGCCCTTTCCTTTCGACTTTTTGGGGTCACCGCATGGGCTGCGCGACTGCCGGTGGCCCTGGCTGCCAGTGCAGTGGTCGTCGCCGTTTACGTCCTGGTCTTCCATTGGGGCCATGCCAATGAGCGCTTGCAGGATCGACTCGGCAGGGGCGCTGTGGCGGCGGGGGTGTTGGCCACCTCTCCAGGCTGGATTGGTTGGGGACGCACATCCACAACCGATATGTTTCTCTCCAGTGCCATCAGCCTGGCTCTGCTGTCCTTTCTGTTGGCCCACCAGGAAGCTGAACGCTCCCCTTTGGCTTCCATGGGCCGCTTCGGTTTCGCCCTGTTTTGCGGAGTGGCCGTTTTAGCGAAAGGTCCGGTGGGAGTGATCCTTCCCCTCATGGTGGTGGGCACGTTCCTTCTCCTCAGCGGGCAGTGGTCAGCGTGGCTGCATCCAGGGCGGCTGGTGGCCATGCTCACTCTGTTTTTTGGGGTCACTCTTCCCTGGTATGTCGCTGCAGCGCAGGCCAATGGGGCGGCTTTCTTGGGCGGCTTTCTTGGTTTCAGCAATCTGCAGCGCTTCACCCAAGTGATCTATGACCATCCTGGACCTCCCTGGTTTTATCTCCCCTGGCTGGTGATGCTGCTGTTTCCTTGGTCACTTTTTTTGCCAGGGTCGCTTGCATCACTTCGGTTTTGGCGTTGGGATCGCTGGCGCCTCCTGAGGAATGGTGATTCTTCTATCCCCAGCGTGGGTTTGTTTCTCTTGCTCTGGCTGCTTATCCCGCTGCTTTTCTTCTCCATTGCCGCCACCAAGCTTCCCGGATACATCCTGCCGATCCTGCCGGCGGGGGCCTTGTTGGTGAGTTTCTCCTTCTGGCCTTTGCCGGCGCAGCGTGCCCAATTGGCTGCTCCCCATCTTCCTTTGGATCGTCCAACCCGTTGGAGCGGTGGACTGGAATTGACTCTCTTGGCCGCCATGGCCGTGGCGGCCGCCATGGCACCCCGCTGGGCCGCGAACGATCCAGCCCATCCCACGTTTGCTGCGGCCTTGCAGGGATCTGGTTTGCCGAACCTCTTGAGCGCGTGCTTGGCCCTCACAGCCGTGGCTCTGGGGATGGTTCTCTTGAAGGGGAGGGATCGTCGTTGGTTGTGGCTCGCGAATGTGGCAGGATTCCTCAGCATTCTTGCTTTTGTGGTGGCTCCTCTCGCCCCCTTGATCGACAAGGAGCGACTGCAACCAATCCGCCAGCTGGCGTCCCAGGCCAAGACCCTTGCCCTGGCGGACGAACCTTTATGGGTGGTGGGCACCAAGCGCTACAGCACCCTGTTCTACGGCGAAGACAGGGCGGCTTTTGTCTCCGGCAAAGGCAGCCTTGAAGATCGTCTCCAGGACGACCGCTCCAGTCTTGGCCTCTCCCACGACAGCCAGACGGCTCGGCTTTTGGGGGACCGACGCCACCTGGAGGGACTCGACTTGCCCCCAGAGGCGGTGCAGCGGTTGTTCAGAGTGGGAGAGCAGGAACTCTGGCGCGTGCGTCTCCCAAAAGCCAACGATGGGGGATCCCATTGAGACCCCTCTTCCACCCCCGTGACGGCCTGATTTTGGCGGGCTGCCTGGTTGTGCTTGTCACCTTGGGACGGCTCGTGACCGCAAGCGACCAAGCCCCCCCTTTCGATCATGCAGCCCTGGATGGGTTGGGTCGACTGTTGGCAGGCCCTGTGGGCTTTGGCTTGCTGCAGGTGTATCGCTTAAGTGGCGTTGGCTTCACAGCCCTTTTGGTGGTGGCGGCCCTGCTGTTCCTTGTGCTGAAGCGTTGGTGGAATGACTTGAAGCTTTTGGTGATGGCGACGGCGGGCATTTTGGCGATCGTGGATCTCTGGCTCAAACCGTTTTTTGATCGCGCCCGCCCCCATGCCAAATTGTTGGCGGTGGATGGCAGAAGTTTCCCGAGTGGCCATGCCGCCGGCTCCATCGCCTTTTATTTCGCCATGGTGGCCATTCTTTCCCTCCACTACCCCCATCTCCGCCGTCCGCTTTTTCTGGGAGCGAGCCTCTGGGTTGCCCTGGTTTGGCTGAGCACCCTGGTGGCGCGAGCCCACTGGCCCTCCGATCTGCTGGCTGGTGGCGCCGTGGGCCTGGCCTGGCTCACGCTTTGCATGGCGTTCTGGCGCCCGGGGGCGCGGGCATGACGCTTCCTGATGGTGTTCAGCTGTCTGATCTGCGGGGCCATCGAACCGCACCCCCGTTGACTGGCCTCCAGCGCCGTCAGCTCCAAGAGGAGTTGTTGCAACGGGTGGCTGCTTGTGAATGGTGCACCATCGGCGTGATGGCTCCAGATCGCCAAGCCGCTTGGGCTGCTCTGCGAAGCTTTGAACAGGCCTTGTGTTGGCCTCCTCTGGGAGGTCCAGAGCAAGAGGAGGGGATCGAGGGGCCAGTGTTTCTCAAGGGCCATCAACGTACGGGACAGGTGGTGCTGCGTGAGGAGGCAGGCCTTGGGCAGGGGGTTTTGCTCACGGGTCACAGCGCCTCCAACCCCGATCTTGAGGACACCTGGGGACCCCTCCCTCTCGATTTCTTTGGCGTCGATCCATCCCAGGGCTCAGAGCTTGGGACCGTCGGTCTTTAGGCTGATTTGCCGTGAATGGGCAGGTTCCCCTGCCGGCCAGCCACTGATGAATGGAGCCCCCCTGCGCATCGCCTCCCGCCGCAGCCAACTCGCGATGGTGCAGACCCACTGGGTCCGTGACGCCCTGTTGCGTGCCCACCCAGGCCTGGAGATTTCGATCGAGGCCATGGCCACACAGGGGGACAAGATTCTGGATGTGGCCCTCGCCAAGATCGGCGATAAGGGTCTCTTCACAAAAGAGTTGGAAGCCCAGATGCTCGTCGACCGGGCTGACATCGCTGTGCACAGCCTCAAGGACCTTCCCACCCAACTCCCCGATGGCTTGATGCTCGGATGTGTCACGGAGCGGGAGGACCCAGCCGATGCGTTGGTGGTGCATGAGCGACATCGGGACAAGCTCCTGGAGACTCTCCCGGAGGGAAGCGTGGTTGGGACCAGTTCCCTGCGGCGACTGGCCCAATTGCGTCATCACTATCCCCATCTCACCTTCAAAGATGTGCGCGGCAATGTGATCACCCGTCTCGAGAAGCTCGATGCCGGGGAATTTGATTGTTTGATCTTGGCGGCAGCTGGTTTGGGCCGGCTTGGATTGGCCGACCGCATCCACCAACTCATTGATCCGGCCATCTCTCTCCATGCGGTGGGACAAGGAGCTTTGGGCATTGAATGTCGTCAGGGGGATGACCGGGTCTTGGAGCAGATCAAGGTGCTCGAACATCTGCCCACCACCCGTCGCTGCTTGGCGGAGCGTGCCTTCCTGCGCACGCTGGAAGGTGGCTGCCAGGTGCCGATCGGGGTGAACAGCCGCTTGGAAGGAGACGTTCTGGTGCTCACTGGCATGGTGGCCAGCCTCGATGGCCAGCGGCTGATTCGGGAAGAAGCCCGCGGTGATCAGAACGATCCGGAGGCGATTGGTGTCGCCCTGGCGGAAACACTGCGCCAACAAGGGGCAACCGCAATCCTGGAGGAGATCTTTGCAAGCGTCCGCCCGGGCAGCTGAGGACCGGCCGGCCTCCTCAGAACCGAGGGTGGCGGGAGTTGCTCAGCCTTTCCAATGGGGTCTAGTGGGGTGGGCCGCCCTTGTGGGCGCTCTCACGGGCTTGGCCATTGTGGGGTTCCATGAACTGTTGGGGTTCATCAACAACTTCCTCTACGGTCCCTTCGTGGAGGGTTTGCTGGTGATTGGCCGCTCCCCTGCTGCCACTGGCTTGGCGGATGGGGGTGGGCTTGATCTTCCCCCCTTGGCACCGCAGGCCGGCACGCCGTTGAAAGCCATGGTTCAGCTTGGTCTCGATGGCCTTGGTTGGCTGGCGCCTGCCGCTCCACCAGTCCCTCCCGAGCCCCAAACTCCCCCGAGCGATGACCTCACCGACTGGCTCGCCCTCTGGCCCGTGGTGGTGGTGCCCACCCTGGGTGGCTTGGCGGTGGGGGTGCTCAGGTGGTTGGCGGGCTCCATCGGGCCTGGTATTCCCAGTCTTCTGGCGATGGCCGATGGGGCTGCTTCGGCCGCACCGCGCTTGCCCTTTGTGCGTTTGCTGGCTGCTTCCTTGAGCTTGGGAAGTGGCGCCTCCCTGGGGCCAGAAGGGCCGAGTGTGGAGAGCGGCGGCAATGTCGGCCTCTGGGTGGCTAACCGGGCGGGTTTGACGCCCCAGTCCCAAAAGGCGTTGGTGGCGGCAGGCATTGCGGCGGGGCTTGCGGCAGGCTTCAAGGCGCCGATTGCAGGGGTGTTTTTCGCGTTTGAAGGCAGCTTCAACGCCATTCAAAGCCGTCCCAGCCTGCGAGCTGTGCTGGTGGCGGCCGTGTCCTCCGCCCTGGTCACCCAGTTGGTGCTTGGGGATTCACCCATCCTCCGGCTTCCTGCCTACCAAGTGCGTTCACCATTGGAGCTGCCCCTTTACTTGGGGTTGGGCTTGGTGGCCAGCTTGGTCTCCCTCGCCCTGGTGCGCTTGATGGCGCTGGGGCGGCATCCACGCGTGACGGGCTTGGTGGAGAACCTTCCCCCCGGTCTGGCCACCGCCCTTGGCGGAGCCGCCGTGGGCGGGATGGCCCTCCTGTTTCCGGAGGTGTTGGGGGTCGGTTACGACACCATTGAATCGCTGTTGGGTCAAGAGCAAGCCCTCCCCCTCCTCACTCTCCTTGGGGTGATGGCCGCCAAGCTATTGGCGACCACCCTCAGCAACGCCTCTGGTTTTGTGGGTGGAGGCTTTGCGCCGGCTTTGTTTCTTGGAGCGGTGCTCGGAAATGTTTACGGTCAGCTGCTTGGCGATGCGGGGTTGCACCTGCCGGTGGCGGAGCCTCCTGCCTACGCCATGGTGGGCATGGCGGCCGTGCTGGCGGGCAGCGCACGGGCGCCCATCACCTCGATGTTGTTGTTGTTTGAGCTGACCCGCGACATCCGCATCGTCTTGCCCCTGATGGCCGCCGCTGGCCTGAGTGCGGCGCTGGTGGAACGCTGGCAGGGGTTTGTGGCGTCCGACCTGTTGGGCCGGGATCTGGCGGAGGAGCGGCGCCGCAATTTGATGGCCTCTCTCTCGGTGCTCGATGCCCTGGAGCCGGAAGCCCCATTGCTGTTACCGGCAACCACCTCACCTGGAGAGGCCCTCGACCTGTTGATCAAGGCGCATGGCCACTGCCTGCTGCTCACCGATCAAGGCAAGGCAATCGGGTTGGTGAATCTGGCTGATCTGCAGCGCGGCCTGCTGAGACAGAGCCAGCTGGAGGGCTCCGCTAGCGGTGCATCCAGCCAGCCCAGGTTGACAGTCAGAGATTGCCTGCGATCGGAAATGGTGTGGCTTCCGCAAAGCGCCAATCTCAATCAATTAGAGGATCAACTTCTGCCTGGAGGATTGAGACAAGTACCGATTTTTGCGGTTCCCGCTGAAGGTGAAGCTTTTCTGCCGATAGGGCTCCCCAGTGGAGGGTTGCCCCAGGAAAGTTTGTTGGGCCTGGCCAGCCGCGATGGGATGGCACGGGCAGTGGCCCGTCAACTTCAATCGATGGGATCTTCAGAGCCTGAGAGCAATGCTTCTGCGACAGGGTCCGCCTGAGAGAGCAATTTGAGGATCCGCTGCAGGTCGAGGTCGGAGAGCTCTCCGTTATCGCCCCATTTGAGAGCCGTGCTGTTCAGCTGGTCGGTGGTGAGCTGAGGCTTGGCTGGCGAAGCACTCTTTAGGGGGGTGCAAGCATCGGTCATGGTGGGCACGGGAGGAGTATGGACTGGCGGAAAATGTTCGAAAGACCATAAAGGGAAAGCCCTTCCTGAAGAAAGGGGTTGCGGGGGATCTGCAGAATGTTTTCCGTTGTGTGGGCCCCTGCGAGGGTGCAACCCACAGCAGGTCCACGATCCATGGCCCTGTTGCAAGGCATTGGCGATAAGGCTTTATAGAAAAACTCCTCTTTTTCTCTTCCACCGATGGAGCCATATCCCTTGCAGGAGCCCGTGCTTTCCTCCTGCAAGGGCATGCAGCGCTCAGTTCGTCAGGGCGTTCTCAATGGCACCGGTCAGTTCGGCGGATTCCGGTTCGACGCGGCTACTGAAGCGCGCCAGCACCACGCCATCGCGTCCCACCAGGAACTTTTCGAAATTCCAGGCCACTGGACCGGCGGGCGCTGTGCCGATGAGAGTGTCGAAGGGAGCGCCGCTGATGGGCACCTTGGCAAAGATGGGGAAGTTGACGCCATAGGTGGTGGCGCAGAACTGTTGGATCTCCTCCAGAGTGCCGGGCTCCTGGGCACCAAAGTCATTGCACGGGAAGGCCAATACGCTGAAGCCTTGGGGGCCATAGGTGTCCTGCAGCTTTTGCAGGCCGGCGTATTGGCGGGTGAATCCGCATCGGCTGGCGACGTTCACGATGAGCAGCACTTTGCCGTTCCAATCACTCAAGGGGCGTTCCTCACCGCTGGCGGTGTGCACCTTGACGGCGCTGATGTCGGGATGGCTCATGGGAGGGGAAGAAAATTCTGTGCTGCTGGCGGAATGTAGCTGGTCCCTTGCACCAGCCCCTCGTCCTTGTCACTGGCTTAAGGGATGGCAGTAGGTATGCCCGAGATTGTGATTGCTCGAAATCTCTCCCAACTGCGTTGTGAAATAGACGGGAACACCGACATGCTCAAAAACATCGTCGCTCACGCCCCCTGTCAGCGCTGCCAAAGCTTTTCTCACGGCGTCGACATGACGGTCTGGGCTCATTTCTTCTCCAATCACCCGAAGGGTTGCCGGTGGAATTCCTGGCACCACATCTTCACTATTGGCAATTCGAAAAGCATTCAGCCTTTGGTTGCAGCAATGTGCAAAAAGGGGATTGCCCACCCTTGGGGAGGCAAAAGTGTAAAGACTAATCGGGCATGTCCTATGGTGTTCTTCACAAAGGATGGACGCATGAAGTGCGCAAATCGTTGCCAGGGCTGCTCCGAGGCTATGGCCAGCCACATGAATGGAGATCTCTTGATCCGTTGACTGGAGCACTTGCTCCAACGACTGCTTGACCGTCTCTTGAATCGACATTTTGTGTGCCTGGCAAATTTGAGGATGTTCGTTGATGATCCTTGTTCTGATGCCTTCATCGATCCAACGAGAGAATTTGTTCAGCACTGGTTTATCAATCTGTAGGCCAGCTCGATAATCGGTGTAGATCTTGTTGAATCCCATGCAGATTTCTCCCGCGTCAGCCCGGTTGCCGTTGCTTGTTGTGAGAAAGGGTATCTGCCTGTATTGAAAGTCATTGAACCATTCGCTGGGCTCCATTGTGCCGCGGAAAATAAAGTAGATCTCTTTTTGTTTGTCGGAAAAATCTCGCTCCAATACAAATCCAAATCGATCGACCTCTGGTCTTGGAGGGACATCAAGATTAAAAGAAAGATAGGTAAAAATCGCCGAAACCTTAAACGCCTTGGCTTGTGCGATGGCCTGTTTCTCTGCCTCGTTGATCAGGCGATCTGGCTGGCTGTGCATCAGATAGAAGTTGGTAACGATGCTGTGGCCTGCTTCTGCAGGCAGCCAAAGAGTGTCTCCGATTTGAAGGAGGCTGGGCAAGTGATCCTGATGATCAAACCGTTCGTAGTCGTTGTAAGCCACACGCACCAGGTTGGCCAGCAACCAAGCCTCTTCTCGATCAAAGCCAGCCGGTGCCGATAGCACGGGGATGGTCCTGCCGCATGTTTGCAGGGACTCGCTGCTCAGTGATTCTTCTGTTGGTAGAGGAATGGATTGAATCATCTGACCACAGAACTCTTCTTCCTTTTTAGTGTGAATGGAGCAACGTTGTATCCCTTTTCAGGAAAGTTCATCCTTTGCCAGATGAGCTGGCCTGGGGGTTGTGGTTTCGCGGCGGAATGGTTGCCGGAAGGTGGCCTGTTTTCACCCAGATGGTGCAACCTTCTTTACTCCAGGGTTGATGGTGGCTGTTTGGAGGGTTGCGCAACCAAGTCCCAGCAGGGTAGGTGCCCCACTCATCTTGAAACACGCCCTCGAGCACCAGGATCTCTTCGCCGCCAGGATGGGCATGGGGCTGGAAGATGGTCTGGGGAGCCCAGCGGACAAGGGCTACATGTTCTGAGCCCCAACAGTGCAGCGGCATCACCTCCAGGCCCTTCACCAAGCCTGGCAACCATGGGGCGGCATGTGTGTCGATCACCAGTCGGCTTTGCTCTGTGGGATGCATTTGCCAGAGTTTGACCAGGATTGTGCAGCCGCTTTCGCTAAACGGGGTATGGCATGAGCCTGATGGATGGCGCAGGTAGGTGCCGGCTGGATAGTTGCCCTGTTCATCGCTGAACGTGCCCTCCAGAACAAAGATCTCCTCACCGCCCCCATGGCTGTGGCGCGGAAAGCGACTGCCTGGGGCGTAGCGCACGATCGAGGTGGCTCGACCGACCTCTTCCCCCACGCGATCAAGCAGGCGGCGTTCCACCCCTGCCATCGGAGAGGGGAGCCAAGGTTGGCTTGGGGTGTCCAGCACCACGGATGTTGAGAGATCTGCGTGGAGGTTCATTGGTGAGGGGCTATCAGCCAGGCAGCCAAGAGCGAGCTGTTCAGCCCGGTCGCCCATTGGCGTGGACCTGTTTGACTGCGCTGCCTGAGGCAATGCCCCTGATCCAAAGCCAGAGAGCGACGACCTGCCAGTGCTCGTATATAACAGTCAGAAGTCAATTATACTCGCCTGGGATGTCGTTTTTCCTGACGGTCACCCGCTCAAAGCGTTGACCCGAGACTCGCAGCAGCTCATCCCCCGAAAATTCGTAGCCGATTGCTAGGGCGATTTGGGCGACATCATCAGCCGTGGCGGCGGAAAGCACCTGTTGCTTCAGGGTTTCATCCTTCTGCATGCGAACAAGGAAGGCCTTGAGCTGATCCAAAGACATGGCAAGGCGCTGTGAGGCTTCCCCACTATCGGTGTTGGATGGAAGTTGGGCGTTTGGGGGTTGGTGTCTTGTGGGCTGCTGGGCGGGGACCCCAGGGTCTGGCCAGCGGCTCCCCGATGAACACCCCTTGCTCTGGCATCGCCACACTGCGCCAATAGCTCTCAAGCAGAGTGTCGCCGCGTCGGTAGTAACTCAGCAGAAGGCCCGGATCGGGAAATTTCCCTCGATGGTTGCAGGGTTCAACGACCGTGCCGTAGCTGCCGGTGGCCCCAGCCTCCAGCCAGCGCAGCGCACTCATTTGTCCGTTGCCTCCATCGCTAGACAGGCCGGAAGGCCCGGTGAGCACGCCCCCAAAGGAGGTGAAGTGGTCGCCGACGGCGCCTGGACGGAACTGGTTGCTGGTGAGTTCGGGAACCGTGATGAGACCTGTCACGTACAACATCACATCGCGCGCGCCTGTTAGCACATCCCCCTGCAACACCCTCACTGCAAATCCTGGTGCAGAGGCCCTCAGGAGCGCCGCATAGGTTTCTGCTCGCCGGTTGCGAGCCTCATCACTGGTGCTCAACAGGTAGGCGGTGCCCGATGGAGCTGTGCCATCAGAGGCCACACCATGTTGAATCAACGCCTTGGCTGCCATGGGGCTGGTGGCCGCCAATAGCATGGTGGGGCGTATTCCAAGCGTGGTCCAGGGCCTCCGCACTTGACCATTGGCGTAGTAAGGGTTGATTGGAGTTGCACGGCAGGTGTCGGGGCAGATGGATCGAACCTTGCCAAAGGCAAAAGCGCTGGTGATCGACATGCATCCGACGCGCCAGGGCGCAGCCCAGGCGAGCGCATAGGCCTGGGCATTTGCAGGGGTCTGCCGCTTGACTTGCCTATAAATACTCAGAAACTCGGTGGGTGAGAGTGTGGAGCGCCCCGGTTGAAATCGCACTCGGATCACTTGGTGGGGCTGCAAGTCGCGCGCTTGGCTATAAGCGGCACCGATGGCTTCGCTGAGTGGATCATCGGCATTGATCACCAGGGCGAGATGGCGAGCTGCCAGAGGAGTGGTTGCCTCTTCAGGGCTTTCCGCGTGGCGCCCCATGCGCGCCCACTGGCTGAAGCCGATCAGGCCAAGCAACGCTCCAGCCACAAGAGCCAACAGCATGGGAACCCGCCGTGCGGAGTGAGGCAGCCTCTGCATCAAGGTCCACGCGAAGCGCGTTTTTCTGACCTTAGAGCTTTCGCCTTTGATCTGGTCGTCAATTTGTTAAGGCTTCATTCTTGAGTCCTGACCGGTCATCAGGCTTGCACAATGTTTGCGCAACTAGCGATCCATGGGGGCAGCAGGGTTTGAATCGATAGGGGGTGAGTCCTCCTGTTTGGGTAAATCTCGCCTCCAATGGACGTAGCCTGGGTTTAATAAGTAAAAAAGTTTGCCATCTAAATATTTCCAGGCCGGCCTCTCTAGCATTTTGCGCCGCAGATTGGATTGTGTCCAGCCATTCCATCCTTTGTTAAAAGTCCGACGCCATTTGGGTTTATTGGCAATTTGAATGGCACGTTGTTGTCTGTTCAGAAATTGGACGAACTTAGGCTGGCTTAGGAGTGGTTGGGGGTCATTGGGATGTCTCGTCTCGTACTGCTGCAGCTCGGTGAGGAAATTTGCATAGCAATCTGGATAGCGTCTTGCGAGCTCGCGTCTGCTGAACGTGTATGCGGCGTAGGAAATTCCTGAAGTGAAGTTTAGCAGGGTTGTAAAGAGACGTTCAAAAATGAACGCAAAATAAGAAGCTTTTCTTCCGGGGTCTGCGGGATCAAGCACGGCTTTTGCCAAGCTGTGCTGTGGATTGGTTAGTAAAAAGTTGTAGAGAGGTAAGCAGAAGTCCATGTATTGATCCCAGAACTTGGGAGAGCCAACCCAAAAATTGCAAAACGCTGTTGTGGATAACCTTCTTGGCATTTGCGATAGATTGATCGTATACCCGCAGTGATCAAAAAGTTCTTGGGCAAGCCTGCTCATCCCTGGTAGCCACATCTCCCCTTGTTCCCAGATGTTTCCGAAGCAGATCTCGATAGGGAATGGGTTGATAAAATACACGTCATACCCTGGGTTCATCATGCAAAAGTCAAGAAATTCTGCCCCCCCTATTCCTGTTTTTTCGCGGAATTTCCAGGAGAGGTAACCATGAAATCCATCTTGAGTTCTTCCGGAATGATATTCCTTTTGAAAAACATAAAATTCGTGCTCATCTGGTCGCGGGCTGGCTGAGTTGTCGTAGGGTATAAATCGCGAATCGATGCCGGCTAGCTGTTCGGGCGCGAAATATATCTGGTAGACACTAAGCTTGCTGGCGTGCATCAGATGAATTGGGTGCTAGAAAGGATGGGAGAAGCTTTGCAGACCAGATAACCTACTTATGGAATCAGTCGCAACGGAAATCCACTTGATTCTACAGCTTTACGGCTGAGGATCATTTGATGTTTTAAAAGCCCACCGATCGAGGAGAATGATGGATGTGGGATGCTTGTCATCGGATCTTCATGGACACCAACCATCCATTGCATACCAGCCTCCTGTTTCGGCGAGCGCAAGATCGCTTTCACACCCAATTGGATTGGCTGGATAGTTGGCACAGCTTCTCTTTCTCCTCCCATTTCGATCCGAATTGGATGGGCTTTGGCCGCCTGCGGGTGATCAATGACGACACCATCGCGCCTGGGCGCGGGTTTGGCATGCACCCCCACCGAGACATGGAGATCATCACTGTGATGGTGGATGGGCAGCTTAGCCATCAAGATTCGATGGGTCATACCGCTTTGCTTCATGCAGGGGACGTTCAACGCATGAGCGCGGGCACTGGCATCGTGCATAGCGAGTGGAATGAGGGAGAGGAGCCCTGCCGTCTGGTGCAGATCTGGATCGAGCCGAGCAAAACCAGTCTGCAACCATCCTATGAAGAAAAAGCTTTTCGCTCCGATGGTGGCTGGACACCTCTTCTTCATCCAGAGCGTCGGCAAGGTGCAATGGCCATCCACGCACCCGTTCGACTGTGGCGTGCCCAACTGGTGGCTAAACAAAGTATAGGTTTGCCGTTCTTCTCTGAGCAAGTTGGTTGGATTCAGATGATCGCTGGCACTTGTAAGCTCACCTGTGTCAACGAAAACGACTCCATGGAGTTGGCTAGGGGAGACGGACTGGGATTGAGAGGTGCTTTATCATCTCCTCCTGTGACTTGGCTGGTCACGGCAGGAGTGAATGGCGCTGATGTGTTGGTTTTTGCTCTCTAATCTCTAATGCGGTCTTTTTACCGGCTAGCTGGTGAGCAATCCCATGCGGATTGCTTTAATGGAAGCGGTTTCTCTCTACAATTGTTTTTATTCTAATCGCCGCAAGTTCCATCAGAGCGCAAGTTCTCTAGTCTTCTGCGGGCTCTTTTATCCGATTCGTCACTCGCAAGATAGGTTGCTTTGACAAGTGCGCAGGCATAGTTCTTCATCTTCTCCGACACCCGAAAAAGGCGAATATTGTTATTGTTGTAGGCAACTGCAAACCATCGCAATTCATGATCATTGACCGTGAGAGGGCTAAGTGCAATGGCTTTCAATGGTTCATGATCAAGGCTGACTGGTAGGAACTCACGTTGAGTAGGATATTTCTGGTCGTCATCCACTTCTGCACCTAGAAAATCGGTCCACAGTTCTGTAATTCGGCCTTTGAGGTGGCTGATACCTGTGCCGTTAGCTGTTTCGGGAATTTTCCAGATGCCAAGAGATCCATCGTTGTTAGAGGCCAACACAATCGTACCCTCTTCATTCACCGTGGCTTGCTCAAATCGCACCAGTTGACGCTCCAAAATGTCGGGCGTGTCAAGTGGGTATTGAAACAGTGTATTGGTTTTGCTTCTACGACCTAGGACATTACTCATATAAAGAATGAAATCTGGGCTGCTTCTAGAAAGCATTCTCATTGGTTGTGCTTGGTGACCCTTCCCTATTGTTCCAAGTGAAGTGCCTAGGTATGGTCCGTGGAAAAAGCGCATCCGTTTTTGATTAAAAGAAATTAATCTAATATTCCCGTGAATTGTCTTAAACTCTTTTGGATGCTTCTTTATGTAGTCATCTACAGCCTTCTCTGTCTTTGGCGAGTTGACAGTCATTGCATTATTCTTCATCAACCAACCGGTCCATGGAATTCTCTTGGCTGGTTGCAGAAGAGTGACCGGTTTTAGCTCCTGACTATAGTTACCTTTGGATTCCTGATCGCTGGGAAGATGGTAAATGTCGATTTTAAATCTCTGATTGGAATTTTCGCGTCGAACAGCAATGTTTCTAGCGTCATTGCTAAAGCTGATGCTTATTTGAGGTTCTGGAGAACGAGTGTCTGAATTGATCGTGTGATAAGGTTGTTTGTAATTTTGATTTTCGGAAGCAGTAGCACCGTTATTCGTTTGTTGAACCATCCGAAGAGAGATCTGATTTCGCACATTTGTCGAAGTATAAAACTTGCCATCAGGGCTGATTCTAACATTGGATGAATTAATATTATCTCTTCCTTTACCTGCTTCAATAAAATCAGTCAGAATCAGTTTGCCGATACTGTGGGACCAAACCCTTATGCTGCCGTCCCTCCGCGTTGTGCTTAGGACTGCGCCGCCCGACTCACGAGGAGATGTAAAGGATTCATCATTTGCTAGAAATGTAATAGAGTTCGTAGATCTCTGCCAGGAGGTATCTGTGCAATCATAGGTACTTGCATCTGGTTCAGGATTATTAATTAGTCTGCCTGAATATTCGTTTTTTGCGCTTTCCTTGAGTCGGCCTGATGCCAATTCGTAAAGATAAATGTATTCTCGCTCGTTGTCGGCACGGGTGCTGAGAGCTGTTTTCTTGTCAATACAGTTTCCAGCGATGGCTAGATAGCGACCTTGCGGACTAAATTCAGCAAATGCTCGACCTTGAAAGATGCTCTTGCTGGTAACGAGCACTTCCCCTGAAGGTATTGCACGAATACTAATGAAACCTTTTGCATCGATGACAGCAAGCTGATGATCAGACTGATGCTGTCCAGGTCGGAAAGAAAGGCTCACCACATCTGATTTAAACTGGCTGACCTTACGATTGCTAGGAATATGGAAAATAATGATTTCCTGGGTCAGGTCATTACCTATAGCAAGGTATTGATTGTCTGAGCTGATCGCTATGACTCGTGCTCTCTTTTGCGAGATATCTCGATTTGTCGGTTGCTCTACTATTGGAATGCTTGAAGCTCCCTTGCCAGCGACTCTCCAAACCCGAACAGTCACCTCTTTCTTGTCTGCCAGCCTTGTATTCTGAATAGACGCTAGTAGAGTACCATCGCGGCTAAATGTGAGTACTTTGGTATTGTAATTTAAACGGTCCGACGCCATCCCTTTGAGTCTTAGGGTAGGTTCTGAATATGTGCAGGTTCTCTTCGCGCTGTCATAGGACCAAAGTAAGGGTAGTTTGTTTTCTGAAACCGAAGCAATGATTTGTTGTTTCTTGTCGCTCTGCGGGCTATATGCAATCGCCTGAATGGGTTTGTCGTCGTCGGGATTTCCTGGCCAGCGACAAAGCCGCTGCCGATACACGCTGGTCTGGAAGGCCAGATTTAACTTTGCTTCAGTGGCTAAAATTGAATCTGAATTTGAATCGAGTTTATCTACAGACCTAATCGCATGCTCGAGCGCCTCATCTGGGTAGCCACGCTCCAGTGAACGCCTTGATTCATTAATAAGACGACGAATGTCTGTCTGCGTTTCCGAGTGGCGAGCTTTCAACAGTGAAAAGTACAGCGCGCTCATCACACATAAGCCCAGTGTGACAAGCTTTGTCCCTCGACGCCACCAACGAGAGTTGCTGAGTTGTCTATCAGCCTTGCGACATTCAACAAGGAACCGATTCTCTTGTTCAGTCAGAGACTTCTTGTCAAACCATTCTTCGGCAATCGTTAAGCCCGATCCCGTGAGTACGAAGGAATTACCAGCGTCTTTATGCTGTCCTTTATTTAGAGTCTTGATCATCCTTATGATGATCTGCCTCACCTCACGACCCTGTCGACGAGCCGTTCGCTTTCCCTTTTTGCTTGTTGACCTTCTTTTTTTCCAATAGGCCCACGCCCTTGTGGAGGCTTCTTTTAATCCAGCTCCATCATGACTTGTTGATTGACTCTCTCTCCAACGGGCAAATGCTTCAGCTACAAGCTTGGGTTGCAGTGAGTTGATCTGATTTGTAGCCCAGCTTCGATTAAATACTTGTGAGTAGATTGGATTATAGACATGCAGTTCACCTCCATCTTTGACGACTAAGCCTGTCAGCCTTAACTTGTTGTCATTGTCACTGTTATCTGTGGGCACACTTCCTTTTTCAAGAACTTCTATATAGCGATTAATCAGTCTTCTTCGACTTTCATCATCAATCAGTGTGATCCGGTCCTGGATGGTGCGAAGATGCTCGGGGTGGTCTTGCCCCTCCCAGTTGTTGATGATGCGAGCTTGTACGATTGAGGCGATGTGCTCCTTCAGATTTAATGATTCATCTCTATACTCGTTGTTGCTTAACTCACTGAGTGTGATGGCCAGTAGCTTCTGCGTTAGGAATGGTTGCCCTCCAGTCCAATGCAACACCTCTGATAAAACTTGCTCCGGGTCTTCAATGAGACCTTGCATGCCAACCAACAGAGGCTGAACCTCATTCTCTTGAAAGCCATTGAGTTCAATTTCTTTTGCAATATTAAAAGCCGAATGATCTTTACTCCGAATTAAATCACGTGGTGTTGTGACGCCAATAAAGACAAAGTTTAAGCGTCTATATTCATTTTCTGTAGAGCGTTGTTCATACAATGACCTGATCATCAAGAAAAAATCATCGATATAGCTGAGACAACTGAGCCTGTCAATTTCCTCAATAAAGATAATCAGGGGCTCCTTGATACGCCCAAGTAGTTCTTTGGTGATAAACTCTCGTAATCGGAGAACTGGCGACAGCGCCAAGTGTTTGTTTATCCAGTCATCAAGATCAATTTCGTTCGAAAGTCCAAGACTATCGTTGAGTGTATCGATGACGCTTCCATACCATTGTTCTTGTGTTGCATTGACGCCAATGGTTTGTGGATCGATGGTGACGCAGCGTAAACCTTCTTTTCTTAATCGGTCGACGATATGCACTCGTAGGCTTGATTTGCCCATCTGCCTCGAATTGAATATGCAGCAACACTCCCCTTTTTTCAGACTCTCATAGAGCTCTTGATCTGCTTTTCGCTCAACATAGGAGGGCGCCGACGCCGATAGGCTCCCCCCTTGTACTTGAAAGAATGTGTCGATGACTTCTTGGACTCTTTCCTGTGATGTCATTGGTTTATCTCATTTTGTCTGCGAAATAAATCTGATACAGGTTGCACCGGCAGGCATATCCCATGCTTTTCTTTCTGATCAAACCCATCCCTTCCAGTTTAAAGGTCTGTTTGGGTCCTAGTTTTAGAGCTTCAGCTTCAAAGACAACTTTCTTCATCGTCTCATATAGCTCTATGTTTGCTTCGAGGTTTAGAAGACTTTCATACAAGTGCTGCCTAAACGGCCCGCCATCGCTGGCTGTTGCTGCCTGCAGAAACTCCTTCAGTTGTAGATGTTGATTGCTGATCATACTCAGGGATTGTTGAATCAGGTAAGGATGGCCTCCGACCATGTCCATTAATTGATCGCTATCTCTATGTGACCAGCTTGTCAGCCCATATGCATCAGCTAGTGTGCTTACTTCATCTATGCTGAATTCACCCAGTACAATTGGCTCGCCAATATTCAGTGGTGATTGTTGAATATCCTGAATTCCATATGCTTCTTGCGAATAGACAATAACTTGTCTGAGTTTTTGAAATTGATCTGAACTATTTGCTTTTTCGTAGCATCCCCGTAGCAATCCAAGTACGTCAGTCATGATTAGTTTATGCGTAAAGATATTGTCAAGGTTGTCAATTGCCAACACCAAAGGTTGCTCCGATGCACCCAGAATGGTGTTGCCCAAAAAATTAAAACAGTTTCGAATTGGCGTGAGACTGGATTTCCAAAAGTCTTTTACGGCTACAGTAGAGTCTGCTCCGAGCTGATCCCAGATAATGCTGCATAGAGTCTCCAGCAGCTCACTGCTATCTGGTTGATGAAAAACAGATTGATCGATTTCATCTCGTAGATTCACAACCGCAGTCCGGTATCCGCTTCTCTTTGCGTGGTCCATTAATCTGGCCATTAAGGTGCTTTTTCCCATTTTCTCTGGTGACTTTATTCGAATAAGATTGCCTGGCTTCTGAATCGCTGCAATGCACTTATCCTCATCATTCTCTCTTACGAGATAAGGGTATCCCCTTAACATGACCACCGTTCTCTTTGTATCACTTACTTGTTGAGCTTCGCTGTCAGGGCTAGCCGAGCCAATGCTATTTCCTTTGTATTCTGTGGGATTCTTTGCGCCCACATCTGACTCGATAAGCTTAGCAATTGTATCGCCAATCTCCCTAAGCGTTTTGTTTGCTTTGGCCTTTGGAAGGCTTGATAAAGGCTGATCGGCTCTGCAAAGAGCCTGATATCTGCCGACAGGCGTGATATGAACCATTGACTCTTCAATGGGTATCCAGAGAATCTTTAGACCTTGTTTTTCCGCTGAATGTAGCAATGAGGGTAATTCATGTTTTGCAATGAAGTCTGACTGGAGAAAGCTTGGGCTGACAAGTAAGATGGCTACTTTTGCTTCAGACAAAGCCGCTTCAATCTTGTCTTTCCAAAGCTCGCCAGGTTCTATTTTTTCGTCACTCCAAAGATCGAGGCCGTGATGGCTCAATGGGGCAAGCATGATTTGCAATCTTTCGAGCCATTTGCCATCGACATGGCTGTAGCTAATAAAGGCAGACGTGCGCATGGTCGTTGCTTGACAACAGGTGGCATTTGAAAGGCTATTTAACGGATCCAGCGCTCTTTAAAAAGAGCGGTGTTTGATGATTTCAGGTGATGACCTTCCATCACACCCCTCTGGCGATTAACTCTGCTCTCGATCAGCATAGCGATGCAGAGCCAGTTCGGCCCTCTCTCGGGGTTCGGCGACATCCAAGCGCGCCGCTGAAACTGGTGCAGCTGTGGTCATCACTCGCGTGCGACTCTGGGAGCGCCACCACTTGAACTCCAGCAACGGCAGGCGCCCTACATCCCTTGCCATCGCCCAGAAAAATACATAGCTGGCCAGCAGGCGACGAAAGCCTCCAAACCGGGACTCGCGAATGGTTTCGATCAAAGGTCTGCTTTGCGTTTGGTGTCCATCAACACAAGTCTCTTGGCTGTGCAGCGGTAATACAAGTGTTTTGCGAAAGGGGCCATTGGCCATCGCTGGCTCCGTGCCCACTGCCACGATCTCTGGTCCAATGTCCCAGTGACGAATCCCATCAGCCTGGCGAGCCGCTAGCAAAACAGCATCTGCCTCGGCACGTTTCAGCTGGCTGAATCGTCCATCTGGACAGCCAAAAAAGAGGAGACTTCCCCTGACTAGTCGATGGGCGTGGGTGTGCAACAGATGGTCCCCAACGTCTGCTCCTTGCACATCCAATGAGGCAATGCCAAAGCTCAGTGAAAACAGTTTGCTGATGTAGTTCGTCAGTAGCTGGTGAATCCAGGGGGCTTCTCCGATCACTAAGCTGCGCCTCCCCGTGCGGGCCAACAACGGCCGCCCCTGCATCCAGCGCAGGCCCAGGGTCCAGAACCAGGGACCAAAGATGTAGATCCCTACATCAGCCCACAAGCCACCAGCTGTCAGCAGGTCTGCGACGGTTGGTCCTGCCGCTGCAATGACAGGTGACAAGAGGGTTTGCGCGAGCGGCAAACCCAAAACGAGTGAGATCAGGATGTAGAGGGCATGGAGCATCCAGGCGATGGGGGTTTCCAGGATGTGCAGCGCCCAATGTTGACCAGCGCGCTTGATTTGACAGGACGTACCTGTGTCTCGCCCTGGGCCGAGGTGATCGGCCCCTACGATCTCGCTGCTTTCACGCAAGAAAGCGTTGTTTTCTTTGCACTCAAGCAAGCTCAATTCATCCTTGCTGAGACTCATGCCAAGTGGATGTTGCTTCCCTTCGGGATAGGCCTGTAGCAGCTGGCGGCTCAGGGCGAACAACAACTCCGTGAGCGTTTGATGCATGGCGGCCACGCTGGCGGTCGCCGGCTCCGCCCGTCTCCGTCCGGCACTGGTGGTGAACAATCGCCGGCTGAAGGGTTCACCAGGCTTTTGTTCCGTCAGCATCGGCGATCCCAACAGGCTTTCGGGTTCGCCGGTGAGGATGAAGAGTTCCCGAATCACTCCACTTCTGACCATGAGGTCAGACGCTTCCATCAGTTGTCGGGATGGAAACGTGCGACTGGTGTGGCTGAGGACCAGCACGATGGACTGCCTGGCTAGGGCCAGGTTGTCAAAATTGTCTTGTATGGCGTGCAACGCTGCGTTGGCTGAAAGCGCTTTCACCGTCAGCCTCGGCATCAAGGTGGTCAGATCCTTGGCAAACTGTTCTCCCAACCAGAGACTGTTTTCGACACCCGTGATCAAAAGGTCGACATGGTTGGATCTTGCCAGGCTGTCATCCAGTCCCGCTTGGCGGAGCACGGCTGCTTTGCCAGCCAGGTTGGCTGCCTTGGCAATCAGCAACTGTGCCAATTCATCTGCACTTTGCCGATTGTTCGAGCCGGGGTTGCTCCAGTCATCCCTGATCCTGGCCAGCAGTGCGGGGATGTCGTTGATGTCGTCAGCAACGGGATCGCGCGACCTTGAACGGTTGGTGAAACGAGCAAGGGCGCGTCTGTCATGCTTCTGACCATAGAAATGGCGTCGACGGTAGATATCCTGAGGCGAAACCTGCGAACCCAGAGACAGGGAATAAACGTGGAGTCTGCTACTTGAGAGTACAGCGATTTCGCCGGCATTGTCATCAAGATCGATGCGCCATGCCTCTTTATGGCCTGCCAAAACGGCATCGACGGCGGCAGATTCCGATGCATAAAGAGCCATCCTCGACAACGGATCAACACCGACTGTGATCGGCTGCCCAAGGCTGCTCAGCACCAAGCGATCCGGCCAAGTGGTCGAGATCACAACCAAACCGAAGCTGCCGCGGGCCCGCTCCATAAACTGCTTGACCGCTTGGCAGGGGTCGTTGTGCAAAAACAGATCGATGGCCAGGCCGATCCAATGTTGCAACGCCTGCTCCCCTTTCATCTTGAGCAGCTGATTCGAACAGACCCTGGCAAGAATGGCCTCCATTAGGCGGTTGATTCCCTCGCTTCCTGTGGTGGTGATCTGAGCGGATGGATCCCATGTCAGAGCCTGTTCCATGAAGGCCCCTTCAAACTGCTCGGACCATTCCTGCAACTCGGTTTCTGAGGGGGTGTTCGGAAAGTCAGCCAGGCTGTTGAGATAGGCCCATCGAACAGCGGCAAACCAGTCGCCCTGACAGATCATGAGATCCATCATTCCGGCGATGCGGGCTGAATCCACAACCGCTGGTGAGGGTTGATCTAGGGCTTTCTCCAACCAGGCGCCAAGCGATGCAGCCGTATCGATGCTCATCCCAAAGCTCTCCAACGCTTCGAAGTCGCCGTTGTGAGTGATGCGGTGATGCACCGTTTGCCAGGTGTGTTCCCATCGCTGGTTGGCTTTCCGTCTCCACAGCCGTCGCTGACGGGGTGGTGTCCATTCCAACCAGTGGGTTTCTTGTACGGCAGGAGGTCCGCTGGTGCCAAAGCGATAGTGCCAACAGGCCATCAACCCAGCGGGATGGGGCCGACAGCCCCTCCGATGGGCTTGGCGGCGTTGCCTGCGAAAGCCGGCTTCCAGGGAGGGAGTGAGGTCCCCGCGTTTGGCGTTGACGATCCTGTGACCCACGAACGCGTTGCCTCCCTGCCGATCCACACTCATCACCAGGCCTCCACCGGCTTGGGCGCCACGCAGCTCCGTCTCTCGACCCATGCGCTGGTAGATGTCCATAGCCTGGGCTGAAAGCAATTCCCCTTGGTCGATGGGGACTGGGGCAGCGATGAGCCCGAAATTGCCGCAACACAACAGCGAGGCTTGGCCAGTGCAGATCGCATGCCAGTCTGATCGCGAGGCCAGGAGTAAGCAGACATGGCTGCTGATCACGCTCATCAGCAGATCATTCGCTAGTTGGCTCTCCACACCCATCCGCTTGAACTGGAGCATGGCCGCCCCGGCCAGCACAATGGCGGCGCCTTGGAGCAAGATGCCGCCGCTGGCTTTCAGGCGCACTTTCCACGCCTCTTGATCGCCAACCGGAAGCCACGCCATCGGCAGCAGGCCTTGACCATTTCCGGCTGGACCGATTGGTGCGAGCGGCAACAGGCTCCGTGCCATTTGTGGCACGGAGCGGTGTTCCAAAAGATTCTCCAGAGAGATGAGGCTGCACGACCTGTCAACTAAGGCACAGGTGAGGGTGTGTCCTGCTCCATGGATCACTTCAGCGCTGATCCAAGACAGCCGCACCAACAGAACAATGGTGACCGCTTCAAAAAAGCGGCTGCCAAAGACTGCGGCATGCAACAGGCCAAGTGTTTCAGGGAGGCCGTGCAGGATCCACCGCTGCCAGCACACCGATGGAGATGGTGGTTTTGCGGATGGGAATCGGCCCAGCTTCTGTTGTATGGCAGTGGCTGTGTCGAAAGAGTGGAAGGCCACGTCAGTTGTAATTGCAATGATGGATGAGGAGAAAATCCTGGCTGCAGTTGACAACCAACCAGGGTTGACTAACAGGCCTTGCTCATTCGCCAAACAAGGTGATTGGCTGCCTGTATTTCTCACCATCCATAGTGATCTTCCTGCTGTTTATTGATCTGACGCGTGATTCGAGCCGCACGTGTTTGTGATCTTGCTCACAGATGTTCAGGCGCCTGCAGCATGGAGCCCTGTTCGGCCAAAGCTTCAGGCTTGTCAGGTCGGCAGGGTGAACCCAGATTGCATGTGACCCACATCGAGCATCACCCAGGTCAGCCAGACCAGGAGGGCGATCACACCGGAGACCGCTGCAACCTTTGCGGCGCTGCGCAAGAGAACTTCGAAAGGGCTGATCTCTTTCACTGGCGACCCCTGCTTCATGATCCAGTATGAACGCTGGGCCGGCCGATGCTTCAGCCAGCTGGGGCCATTCCCTCAAGGGGGGCGGCAAGGTTGTAGGGTGATGGAGATTCAACGAACACTCTTCGGCGGTTTCTCCCCAGCGCGGCGAGCTCCACAGGCTTTCTTCACCAGGTCAGCGACTTTCTTCAGGGCTTTCATCGAATCGGTTTGATACGTTCACTGTTCAATTCATGACTATTTTCGTAGGCAACCTCTCCTTCGATGCCGAAGTAGAGGACCTTCAAAACCTCTTCACCCAATACGGTGAGGTGCGTAAGTGCAGCCTGCCGCTTGACCGCGAAACAGGTCGCAAGCGTGGTTTTGCTTTCATTGATCTGGCTGATGCCAGGGACGAAACCAAGGCCATTGATGACCTCCAAGATGTGGAGTGGATGGGACGCAGCATCCGCGTCAACAAGGCCGAACCCCGCCCCACCACTGGCGGCGGCGGTGGAAGAGGTGGCTGGTAACTCCAGCGTTTGACCTCCAGCTTTCACAGCTCCTGGATTCAACGGCCGTCCTTCCGGACGGCTTTTTTGTTATGGATGGCATCAGGCTCATCCCATGAAGAAACCCCCGGATCCTCGCGAGGGCCCCTTCAGGGCCGCCATGCTTTGGCCATGAGCCTCATGCACTGCCCCCTCTGTCTTGCGCTCGCGGCGATGTCCGTCGTTCGGGCCTCTTTTCATCTTGTGCTGTTGAGTTTGCGTTTGGCTGCCCTGCCCAGCGCTTAGCCACTCTCCATACGGCAATCCCAGCTGCCATCCCCTGACCCATCCACGTCCGTGCCTTTACGGTGGTGGATCTTGACCAAGCTCCAATCATTTCCCTGACCCCCCAACCCCTCACCGGCCGGTCGCGTTCCTCCAAACGTCATCGCACCGGATCCGTGGCTGATGACACAGCCTCGAGCCCAGTGATCCAGCCGACGGCTGTGGTGGACAGGGCAACGCTGGCGAGCCTGGCCCCTGGCTTCTTTGATCTGGGTCTCTCCCAGCCTTTGGTCGAGGCCGTGGCAGAACGCGGCTACCTTGTGCCATCGCCGATCCAGAAGCAGTGCATCCCAGCGGTGTTGGATGGTCGGGACGTGCTTGCGGCCGCCCAGACGGGTACGGGCAAGACCGCTGGCTTCACCCTGCCCATGTTGGAGAGGCTCCTGCACGGGGCCCACGCCCGCGCAGGTGTCGTGCGGGCTCTGGTGCTTACTCCGACCCGTGAATTGGCCGCCCAAGTGGCCGACAGCGTGCGCGCCTATGGCCGCTATCTGGACCTGCGTTCGGATGTGGTGTTTGGCGGCGTCAGCCCCAACCCCCAAATTGAGCGCCTCAGGCGCGGCGCCGATGTGTTGGTCGCCACCCCTGGTCGGCTCATGGACCTGCATCAACAGGGAGCTCTCCGGTTGGATCGAGTGGAGATCCTGGTGCTTGATGAAGCCGATCGGATGCTTGACATGGGCTTCTTGCGCGACATACGCCGCATCCTTTCTCTTCTCCCCAAACGGCGTCAAACACTTCTCTTCTCTGCCACCTTCTCCCCACAGATTCGCCAGCTGGCCACCGGTTTGTTGCACCAGCCTGTGCACCTGCAGGTGAGTCCAGAAAATCAGGCGGCACCGAGTGTTGAGGCGGTGCTTCACCCCTGCGATGCGGCCCGCAAACATGATCTGCTCAGCCATTTGATCCACAGCAACGGCTGGCAGCAGGTGTTGGTGTTCTCCCGCACCAAGCATGGGGCCAACCGCTTGGCCGAGCATCTCTGCGCCGATGGGCTGCAAGCGGCGGCCATCCACGGCAACAAGAGTCAGGGGGCCCGCACGCGGGCGCTCTCCGACTTCAAGAGCGGCACCCTGCGAGTTTTGGTGGCCACCGACATTGCGGCTCGGGGCATTGACATACAGCAATTGCCCCATGTGGTGAACCTGGATCTTCCCAATCAGGCCGAAGATTATGTGCACCGCATCGGGCGCACCGGCCGAGCTGGCTGCAATGGCCATGCGGTGTCGCTGGTGGCGGCCGAGGAGCGCGAATTGCTGCGAGCGATCGAGCGGCTCCTCGGTGAGAAGCTGCCCCAGCGTGAGGTGCCAGGCTTTGAGCCCACCATCCTTACCGCCCCCCCCCTGGATCTCAGTGGTGGCCGGGGCAGAAACCCCAGAGGAGCCAAGCCAAGCCGGCGGCGCTGAGTCCTGGCTGTGACTCCTCTTGTTGCAGGAATCAATCGTTGGCTTTAAACAGCCGTCGTTTGGTTTCGGTAGAGAGCGAAGGCTCCTCCACCCAGAGCTGCCGCCCCAAGGGCGCCGGCAGCTGCGAGAAACACGAGCGTTTGGAGCCCGAGCAGGGCGAAACCCAAGGCGGAAGCTGCTTTGATTTGAATTTTTGCTTTGAACAGCAAGGTCAGGAGCAGCAGCACGGTGGCCTGAAGGGAGAGGATCTTCGCGGCTGTCAGTGGAGAGAGCGGGCAGGGAAGCAGCATGGGTTCTTGGCAATGAACTTGATTGTGGTCAACCATCCGCACCGAAGTGGCTGGTGCGAATGGGGGATCAGCCAGCTTTATCCACCCGAATGAAAGCGGGTTGGAGCGCCCTCTCAAGGGAGGCTGGGTTTGCTGAGGGATCGGCAGCCGTCGATGGTTTGCTGAGTAGGCCACTCAACAGTCCCGCGTCAAAGGAATAACGTCCTGGACCGATCAGCAGGAGGGCGAGACTGCCACCCAGGTAGAGGGCCACCAATTCCAACACGTAAATGTTCAAGCCAGCTGTGAGGATGTGCTGGAACGCAGCAACAGACATGGTGCCAACCAGGGCCATGGCCCCCAGCGGTGTGAGGAGACCCAAGATCACAAGCCAACTGCCAATCAGCTCAGAAAAGCCGGCGACATAGGCGAAGAAGAGAGGGAAGGGAAGGTGCAGCGATGCCACATAAGTGGATGCAAATTGCTGCGGATCAGCGAGTTTCTCTTGGCCGTGGTGAATCATCATCACGCCCACACTCAGCCGAAGCACAAGCAAACCCAGCGAGGCCAGCTGTCCTGGCTGGAGGACGTAGGCCGTCAGCCATGGGGTCAACCTTGAAGCTGCATGAACCCATTGGTGTTGCTGCCTGGGCAGCCGCTGCGTGACGAACCAGAGGGCGAGACAGGCAGCAAAAAAGCCCCCGCAGAGCTCAAGAACAATGCTCGTGGCCATGAAGATGAGAACACTTCATCAATCTTGGCAACCCTCGTAAAGAAACGTGAAGCGCCGCCATGGCACCGGCTTTCGCCTGTGGGGGCGCGAACCGTCGACCCTTGGGCCGGGAGGCAATGGGCAGCCCCTCAGTCCATTCACTTCTCTGCGTCACGCTTCGCGATGAGCATGGTCGCTCTCTTGTTGATCCGCCGGTGTTCCGAGCCGTTCGGCGATCAAGGCTTGCACAAGCAGTCTCAGGGTTTGGCGATTGCCACCGGCTGAGCGCCAAATCTCGATCCATTGCTCCATGGTTTCGGTGTCCGTGGGCAGTCCGTCCCCTCCTTGTTGACCAGAGCCGCTGGCGAGCCGGGCCAGAAAGGCGCGGGCATCATCCAAACAAGATGGCCCTTCCCCAAAGCCCTCCAGACGGGGATCCAAGGCGGCCAGCAAGAGTTCCATCGCCGCCAGGCTCAGGGGTTTGAGGGGGTGATCCGTTCCGCTGTCCGCTTCCAAGCCCATGTCCAAGCCCACGTCCTCTGCCTGCACCAGTTGCTCCATCATCCTGTGCCGGGATCTGGCGCATTTCTGTCTAAACTTGCCCAGGCTTAAGGGCAACCCCATGCTGAAGCTCTCCCTGCAGTTGCTCGTCAGCCTTGTGATTCTTTGCCGCTGCCTCGCGCTGTTTGGTCAGCTCCGCCGAGCTTGGCAGGGTGATGGATTGGCCACGCAATTCCAGCGTGAGCTGCGCCGCCGTGGGCTCATGGCCCCCTCCTTCCGGCTTCCTGCCTCCTGAACGGCGTCTGCCCGGGTCTCGATCGAATCTGGCCAGCCAAGTGATGCACCGCGTGAACGACCACGCCCCACACTTCAGCCCCGCACCCTTGATCGTCGATCGGGATCGGCAAGCTCCCTCCGTCACTGGCTTCCAGCCGAAGATTTTGGGGACTGTTGGATGAGCCGCACAGGCGTCTCACGATGAAGCGGCCTTCAAACACCGCCACCACCACGCATCCCGCCAGGGGATCCAGGCTGCGGTCGACCACCAGCAGATCGCCATCGCAAATTCCGTCTCCCCGCATGGCGTCTCCATGCACGCGCATGAAGAAGGTGGAGAGGGGGGAGGGGATCAGTTCTCGGTTGAGATCAATTCGCCCCTCTTCGTAGTCCTCGGCTGGACTGGGAAAACCTGAGGCCGAACCGGCCCGCCCCGTCGCCACCATTGGCACCCATTCGACTGCTAGTACAAGTGTATCATCTTGAATTGATGGCACCATGGGCTCGCACTCCAAGGGGATGGGGCGATCCATGGCCTGTCCGAACTGTGGCAGTTGGGCGGTGAAGGCGGATCGGGGCTTGGCTGGGCGCATGGTGTGTGCCCGTTGTGGCCAGCCTTTGGGTCTGGGTGCCTCCACGGGCTCGGCTCAGCGTGTGGGCTCGCAACGGGGCCTTGCTTTGCCAAGGCGCTGGCGCTTTTGGCTGGCTTTAGCAAGCCTGGTGGGTTTGTCTGCAGCCCTTGCGGCGCAGGCGCCCTCGCCCTCGCCGAGGCGGGCTCCGCCGCTGGCTCCTGCGCCAGCTCCGTTCGGCTCCCCTGCCCAGCCGGGAGGGCTGGGCATGTGACCATCCGCTGACAGGTGTGTTGCAAAGGCGCAAAATCCCGGATCATGGGCTGGTTGCTGTTAGCTAGACCCGCAAAAATGTCTAACAATCCGGTCGTCAATCTCGCTTCAATGAGTCTGCGTCAATTGAGAGAATTGGCGCGCGCTGTCGGCATTCTTCGCTACAGCTCTGAAAACAGAGAGGGACTGACCGACGCTATTTCTGGGAAGGTGAGTGACGGCAGCTTGCCGCTCGCAGATCTGGCTGCCTTGGAAGCGGAGATGGCACCAGCGCCGCGCCCAGCGCAGGAGACGCGGGTGGTGTTTTTGCCCCGGGATCCGCAATGGGCCTACGTGTTTTGGGAGATCAGCGAAGACGATCGGGAGCAGGCGCTGCAGGCTGGAGCTCTGCAGCTATGCCTGCGGGTGGCAGATGTGACGGGATTGGCCGGTGGTTCGTCCCACCCCCACACCCTGCAGGAGGTGGTGGTAGATAGCCACGCAACGGAGTGGTATTTGCCTGTGCCCCTTTCCGATCGGGATTACCGGGTGGAGTTGGGCTATCGCAAAGCTGGTGGTGGCTGGATTTCTCTGGCCCACTCCTCGGTGGCCCGGGTGCCGGCGCTGCATCCGAGTGAGCAGATTTTGGATCAGTTTGTGCCGTTCTCCCTGGAGACATCGCCGAGCGTGCTGCCCACCCCGGTGGAGCCGGCGGATGCGGGTCTGCATGAGCGGTTGTACCAAACGGCCACAGCCCGTTGGCGGCGTTTGGGCCGGGGCTCCGAGGCGTTTCATGAGCTGGAGGAGGGATTGGGCTTGGAGAGTGGAGCGGGGGGTCAGCTGTCGGCGGCGGGGATGTGGGCCTCAGGCCGGAGTGAATCGGGTGCGGGTGGAGTGGGGGCGCGGCAGCGCTCGTTCTGGCTGGTGGCGGATGCGGAGCTGATTGTGTATGGAGCGACGGATCCGTCAGCCCGTCTGACGATTGGAGGGGAGGAAGTGCCGTTGTCGGCGGATGGAACCTTCCGAATCCAGGTGCCCTTCAGGGATGGGCAGCAGGTGTATCCGATCGAGGCGGTGGCAGCGGATGGGGAGCAAAAGCGGAGCATCACCCTGGAATTCCGCCGCTCCACCCCGGTGGCCCAGGTCAACACCCTGGAGGAAGCGGTGAGCGAGTGGTTTTAAACAACATGGGCAGTCGCTCTTGCAAAAGACGGTCCACCTGGTCGATCTCACTACAGAGAATGTGATGGGGGAGCTCCTCATCGCCCAAGGGTTCGAGAGCCCCCCATTGCTTCGACAAGACGGACACGTCTGCTTCTGATGGATCTCTGTTGCTGGCGCTGCGGGCTTCAATCCGGCTTTGAGCCAGCTCTGGGGTGATTGGGCAAACCAAGATCAGGCAGGGGACTTGAAGTTGACGGGCTAATCGGACAAACCTTTTGCGTTGCTGTTTCTTGAGAAAGGTGGCATCCACAACCACGGTTTCTCCGGCGTGCAAAGCCGCTCTGGCCGCCTCCGGCAAGATCTCCCCATAGATCTCAGCTGTGATCGCTGGGCTGTAGGCCTCCCCCTGGCGTGGGGAGTCCACCTCGCTCCCCCAGCGTCCGAAGAGACGCCTGCGTTCCACATCGGAGCGCAGATGGATCCAGCCATGGCGTTGACAGAGCTGGTTGGCGAGGTGGCTCTTGCCGCTTCCACTCACACCTTGGGTGAGTAACAGGGCACCGGAGCCAGACGCCCCACTGGTTTGCAGGGCCAGTTGCCAGTAGCTGTCGAGCTGTTCGACCAGGTTCCTCTGGGTCTGATCCTTCACACCAGCGCGTTGTTCCAGCCGCAGCGCCAGCACTTTGGCTCGCACCAGGGCTCGATAGGTGAGGTACCACGGCCAAGTGTGCAGGGCGTCGTAGTCGCCGCAGGCGATGAGCCAACGATTGAGCAGCCGCCCTGCCCAAACCCTTTTTCCGCTGTGCCGGAGATCCATGGCCAGGAACGCCAGATCGCTCACCACGTCGATCCAGCGCAGGGCCGGATTGAATTCCAGGCAGTCAAACCCCACCACCTCCCCTTGCTGGAGGACCAGATTGCCGAGGTGGAGGTCGCCGTGGCCTTCGCGGATCCGTCCCCTGGCCAGTCGCTCGGCAAACACAGATTGGAGCCGCCGGGCTTCCTGGTGGGTCCATTCCGCCAGGCTGGCCTGGGCGGTTAGCCCAGGCTGGAGTCGCTGCAATACCTCGAGATTGGCCAGTGCAGGTGCCACCACGGCCTCGGGAGTGCCAAAAGGTCCCTCTGCGCTCGCTTGCGGGCTGGCGCTGTGGAAAACGGCCAGCCGCTCAGCGAAATTCTCCAGGTGCTCCCCGGTGAGGGTGCCCGCAGCAAGGGCACGTGGCAGCAGATCCTCCTGCTCAAACTGGCGCATGCGCACAGCCACCTCGATCAGCGGCCCCTGGCCCAGGAGATTGGCCCGCTCGGCGGGGCCGTGGATCTCCACCAAGTCGAGATAGAGCTGCGGTGCCAAGCGCTGGTTCAACCTCAGCTCCTCTTGGCAAAAGTGCCGGCGCCGTTCCAGGCTGCTGAAATCGGCAAAGCCCAGGTTGACGGGCTTTTTCAGCTTGTAGGCATAGGTGCCGGTCAGGATGACCCAAGAGATGTGGGTCTCCAGCAGGGAGATGGAGGAGGTGAGATGCGGGTAGGCCTGGGGTTGCAGGAGGGCAGTGATCATGGGGTTGCCCATTCCGCCCATCCATGGCTGGTGGCAGGCTAGACGGACCCAACTTGCTTTCTTGGGATGCGGGTTTTCTGCTAAAAAAAACAAAAGGGCTTTGCTGGGCCTGATGCATTGCGTTTGCGATTGAGTTTGCGATGGTCTCTCCGCCTCCTGCGCCGCGGCGCCCTGCCTGGTTGCAGTGGCTGATTATGGCGATGTTTCTTTGGTCCTCCTGGCAGCTGGCGGGTTTCTGGCTGCAGCGGCTTCACGGTTGATGCCGGGGAGGTCGTGGGGCGGTGAGCCGCTAAGTCAATGTACCGACAGCGTGTGAATAAATTTAACGTTTTCCCCAGGGCCGACTTTGTTGGGAGTGGTCGTGATAACAATGTAGAAAGAATTCAATCACGCCGTGCCCTCTCCTAATTTCGACTCGGTCATTGATACCTTCACTGCGGAAGATCTTTTCTTTCTACGTTATCAATATCGTGTTTACAAAGACTGGAATAACGATCCTCGTCTTGCCGTTCTTCCCGGTCCCAACACCAATGTGATCGGGGCCAAGCCCACCAGCGGCATCCGTTTTGTGGATGGCACAGACCAGCTGCGCTACCAGGTTGGTGGCGGCAGCACCCCTGTGTTGGCGCCCTTTCCCACGTCCACCACGGATCCCAAATATCTGGCGGGGGCCACTGGCACGCTCTTTGCCCGCCTCACCAGCCCAAGCTTTGCTCCACAAAACACGGGCGGTGGCTTCACGATCAACTTCCAAACGGGAGCGGTGAGCTTCAACCAGTCCTATGTGGTGGACTACAGCGTGCGCGGCTATAGCAATCCCAATAATCCTTATATTTTTGATGCCACACCTAGGTTGGTTAGCAATCTCGTTGCCAATCAATCTGGCAAGACACAGCTACAAGTGCAGGATGATCCCTATGCCAAGGAGTGGACCCAGGCTGGCACTCGCGCTGGCAAGCGCGTCAGTCAAAAGAACAACACTCGCCATGAAACAATCCTGACGGGTGGCGATGGGGTGAATGGCTCTAATACGGGGAATCCCCTCCCCAATTCGGGATTCTTTGCCTTGTTTGGCCAATACAACGACCATGGTTTGGATTTTGTCGATAAGGGAAAGGACGGCACCCTTCTGATCCCTCTGCTGCCTGGGGATAGTCTTTATTCCCCCGGTTCTCCCACCAACTTCATGGCCCTCTCCCGCACCAACACGGTGCAGGTGGAGATCGGCGAGGGAAGCCGAGATGCCTTGGTGGCAGAGCTGGGGTTGGCGGCTTACAGCCGTCCCACCCAATGGGATGTGGATCAAGAGAATGCGGCCGTTGGCACCAGTTTCAATGGCACAACCGGCGGCACGTTGGTGCTGAATGACCAGTTGATCCTGATCACCCCCGGCGCCTCACTGGCTGATGTGGTGGTCACCATCAATGCCAAGTCGGCCTTCACAGGGGTGGTGGCCTCCACCACCACCAATGGCAGTGGACAGAACGTGTTGAAGCTCAGCCCGCGCAATGGCGAGAGCATCAACCACACCTCTGCCTTTTTGGATCTCAATCAAATTTATGGCTCGGTGGAAAGCCATGCGATCTTCATGCGGGAATACAAGGGCAATGGTGAACTCACTGGCCGGCTGCTCGATGATCCTCAGCAATCGACCGCGCGATGGTTTGATCTGAAGAAAAATGCTAAAAACATCGGTCTTACCTTGAGAGACCGGGATGTGCAGAGCGTGCCATTGGTGGAGAAAATCCCCCAAGGCTTGGCTAACGCAGGACGCTATGCCTTCGTGGTTCTTGACAAAGTCTCCGGCCAGAAAAGCTATGTTTTTGATACGGCAGCTGTCGCTACCAACCAGGTGCTGGTCAAAGCCGGCTCGGCCTTCCTTCTGGATTTGGCTCACGATTGGAAGGGGGCTCCCCTGCCAGCCGGTGTGGATCCTTTCTTGGCCAATGGCGATTTGAAAGATCCCTCCCGCCTCAATCAGCACGCCGTGGGTGGGGATGGGCGTCTGAATGAAAACATCGGACTCACCAGCATGCATGAAATCTTTGTGGATACGCATAACAATATTCTCGAACAAATTAAAGCTAATCTGGCCCAGAATGTTGGCAATAATGGTAACAATCAAGCCCTCTCTGGAGAGGAGCTTTTTCAATTGGCCAAGTTGGCCACTGAGAACTTCTATCAGCACCATGTGCTGCAGGAATATGCCCGGCGCATCACACCCAATTTGGGGGCGTTCGCCGGCCCAGCTGCGGCGAACAACAACAATGCCGGCTTCAACGCCAGTATTTTGGCTGAATTTGCCAGTAGTGCCTTTCGATTCGGCCATTCCCAGCTCACCGAATCGGTGGCGCTCAACACGGTGAATCAGCAAACCGGGCTGGCCAACCCAGGCGGTCTTCAGAACATTCCGCTGCTACAGGCCTTTTTGGCCCCAGAGCTCTACACCCGTTTCACCGCAGGCCAAATTGCCGCTGGCATGAGCCAGCAGGTGGGCAACGCCACGGATGAATACATCACCAATACCCTCAGGGATGCTCTGGTGGGTCTGCCCTTGGATTTGGCGGCCCTCAACATCGGCCGTGGCTTGGATGCCGGAGTCACCCCCCTCAATGAAGCCCGTCGCCAAATCCAAGCCTTCCTGCGCAACGTGCGTTTGACCACTGGAGGCACCGCCTTGGGCCAGGCGAACAACGGGATTGATGCCAACCTGGCAGGTTTGGAGGCCAACCTGCGCCCCTACACCAGCTGGAGTGACTTTGGAGCGCACCTGCTCCATTCCGATTCGCTTAAGGGATTCATCATGGCCTACGCCCGTGATGCGATCCTCAAGGATTTCTCCACGAATCCAAATAACCTGGCCTATTGGAATGCCTTGCAGGCCAGCACGGCTCCGGGGGCCGCTGCGGCCTACGCCGCAGGCCTCTCGGCCGCAGCGGATGCGGCGATGGCAAGTGCAACGTTCATGGGCAACCCTTACAGCGGTGGTGTGAACGAAGCTCTGGATCCCTCCGCGGCAGCGAATGTGCGAAGTGGCAATCAAGACTTCGAAAAGATCTCCCTGTGGCTAGGCGGATTGGCCGAGGCCAAAACACCTGGAGGCATGTTGGGCCCCACCCACGATTTTATTTATGCCTACCAAATGCAGCAATTGCAAAGAGGGGATGAGGCCTACTACTTGAGCAAGCTGGCCGCCACGGATCTGGTGGAAGAAATCAAGGGCAAAACTGTTGCCGACATGGTGATGGCTTCAACCGGCGTGAAACATCTCTATCACAAGATCTTTGCGGTGAATGATGCCGACTATGAACGCTCTCTGCAGAGCTTTAACACCTTTTCCACAGAAACAGCTCTCTTCTCCGCGACGCAAACGCTGGTGGACGCCACAGGCGTGCAAAGACAGGTGGGGATGGCTGGTTATGTGAATGGTGTGCTGACGGGAAACGCTGGCAACTATCTGGATGCCCGTGGTGTTTTCAGCCCTAACGGGATTGGCAAGGCCAGTGAAATGTTTGGTGGCACCAATGGCCAAGACAAATTCAAGGGTTTAGGTGGCGATGACTGCATGTGGGGCGATGGCGGTGACGATGTCTTGGAGGCTGGGGATGACAACGACTTTGCTGATGGCGGCGAGGGCAATGATTCGATCTTCGGGGGTAATGGCTTTGATATGTTGCGGGGGGATTCTGGCAATGATCAGATCTATGGCGGTGCTGGCAACGATGATATGTATGGCGGCGAAGGAGAAGATTCACTCTTTGGTGAAGATGGCGCCGATGATCTCAATGGCGGCAATGGCAACGACCGGATTGCTGGAGGGCTGGGTGCCGACCTGGTGAAGGGCCAGGCTGGTAACGACACCCTGATCGGTGGCCAAGGAGCTGACGTCCTCACCGGCGGCGGAGGAAACGACTTCTTTGTGTTTAATGACGCTCTTTCGACCACCGGCGTGGATCAGCTACGGGATTTCAGCAGCGGTATTGATAAACTTGTCTTTGACAAGATCATCTATTCCGGACTGACGGGCTCCACCCTCAGTGCAGCTCAGTTTTTGGCAACCACTGCGCCTGCTAATGCCACCACGGCAAGCCAACGCTTCATCTATAACCTCACCAACGGAGATTTGTTCTATGACCCGGATGGCAATGGTGCGATAGCGGCGACGCGAGTGGCCAATTTGAACCGTTTCAATCCGGCTTTCCCTTCAGATGTCGCCTCTGCCAATGCTCTCGTGCCCACGCTCAGTACAAGTGATTTCATCCTTGTGTGATCTCTAGCAATGCTCCCCCTCCAGGTAAGAGGGGGAGATTATTTCAGTTTCTCAGCCTCGGTGGTTGAAGCGGTGTGCCCCCCGACTCTGACCGACTGGGAGCAAGGGCACCGCCAAAGGCTCGAACCATTCGCGTCAGCCCCCCCACCAGTAACAGCAAGGCCAGCAATGTGAGTGTCGCCACGGTGAGAAGGGCGAGCATCTGCAAGAGGCCGGTGGCGAGTAAGGAGAGACCTCGGATCAAGTTGGCCACAGCCTGGCTCACCAGAAGGAGGGTGTTGAACTGATCGGCCAGAGCCATCAAAGCCGCCAAGATCGAGCTGCCTCCCACGATGCAGAGGACCCCCATGCCCAAGTGCTTCAGCTTGGAGGGGCGCTTGCGGCCCTTTGCACGGGAGCGACTTGGAGTTGCGCGGCTCTGCGAAGAGATTCCTGGAGTGGGCAGGTGAAGCGGGCGGACCCGGGAGGGGGGTGATGGGCTCATGGATCCGCGGGGCATGACCGGCCGAAAGAGCGGTGGTGGACTGACGTAACGTGGGGAATTAGAGATCGAGCGGGTAGCCAGCTCCCCGCATCCAACGCTCGAATTCCAGCAGCACCAGCTCGTTTGGGCACTCAATCAAGGACAGGTCGTTGACCGTGCAGTCTCCGTGGCCCCCGTGATGCAGGGTGAGATGAAAGTTCTCTCCGCTCAGGCCACAAACCTCGGGGTCGCTGCGCACCACCACATCCAAGGCTGAACCCAGCCTGGCGACCTTGCGACGGAGTTCGGGCCAGGTCATGGCCATGGTTGATCGCATTTGGAGGATGGGGTCGTTACCAGCCGTGCCATGGGGACAATTCCCAGAAACCGGAGGGTTGCAGCACTCCGCGAACGAGCAATGTATCTCCCGCTGGGGAGCTTGGCACCTCTGCGGAGGGCAACCCAAGGGCGGTGCGCCCTTGGCCGTCGTTGCCCTCCACCGCTGTGGCTGCAGTTACCTCACCTTGGGCATTCACCGCGAGCTGCCAGACCTGCGGCTCGTTGGCAACAGTTTTGCTGGGAGTGCGGCTGAGCAGCCAGCCGCGCAGGCGCTTCAGCTGCTCATCGCTCGGCTTGCCCGAAGTGGCTGTAGACGCCGCCGCGACGGAGCTGTTTTGTGGAGCTGCCTCCTTGCTCTCTGGCGCCGCCGGTGTGGGCAGCTGGGCAGGAGCGGGGCGTGCACCCTGCTTGCCTGTGGTGGTGGTTTTGGCGGCTTGGGTGGTGGAGCTGGAGGGCCGGGGCGTGGGCAGCAAGGTGCTGGCGCCAGCCGCCAGGGCCAGGGCTGCCAGCCCACCGACGGGAGCGGCTAGCCGACGGCGCAGGGGCAGCCGGTGGCGCAGCTCTCGCGCTGCCAGTGGAAGTGGCTCGGGCACCGGCAGGGGGAGTTGCATGCGCGGATCCAACCGGCATTGGTCCAGAACCCGCACCAGATCAGCCAGCTCGGCATCGTCGAGGTCGAGTTCCAATGGGGGAGTGTTGGGCTGGCTGCTGCGCAGCTGCATGTGGTGTAGACCGTGGGGATCCGGAGCAATCGTGACCGGATCGTCCTCTCCACCCATGGGGCGAGGCACCCCGCTGAGCAGATTCCTCGCGTAGGGGATCACCGTTGCCATCAGGGCTTGGAGATGTTCGCGGCGTCCTTCCAGCTGGGGGTGGCCCACCCACTCCAAACTCCAGCCCGTCACAATCCCCACCGCATCGCCGCCCTGGCCCGTGGAGACATCGGGAAAGCCCTCCACCCGCAGCCTGCAGGAGTGAGCCCCGTAGCGGTGGGGTTGGTAGGTCAGGGTTTGCTTCATTGCCGCGTTGGCGCTCGTTGCACTCTGCCGGAAGGCCCTAGGGCGTTGGGTCCATCAGGCTGGCCCTGAGGCGATCGACCCCGCCGCTGCCAGCGGCCAGCGCCAAGCTTTGAATCAGGGCGCGCCGTTGCTCCGCCCCGGCCAGGGGATCCATCAGGGATTGCACGCTGCTGCGTCGCACATTCATGCGCTCCTTGAGCAGAGCTGTGAACCGATCTTGGAACAGCTGCCAGTGCTGTTGGCTGAGCTCCGCGGGCTCCTTGCTGGAGAGCAATCCGCGCACGTAGGGGTAGACCCGATCCGCCATGGCGCAAAGCATGCGGATGAGCGCATCTGTTTCCGTGGCTTCGGGGGTGCCCCTTCGGCAGGCCCGCCGCAGCGGGTTGTGGGAGCGCAACTTCCAAAGGGCCACGCGGTTGGGGAAGAGGTTGGCGAAGCCCATCTCCTGGCTCATCCACAGCAAGGTTTCGCCGCCATTGAGATCGAGGGCCTCCACGCAGAGAAGCAACAGATCCAGTCGCTCCAGGCCCTGCCGGGGGAGGGGCTGGCTGCCAGCCTCGGAAGCGATAGGGGCGTCTGTCGCCGACATGGCTAGCGGAGCGGTGAATGTCTTGACCATGGCTGCGATGATGCCAGTGTTTGAGCCCTTCCGTCACCTCCGAGCCGCGGCATGCGTGATTCAGAACCTTCCCTTGACCTGCGCCAATGGGTTCGTGATGTGCCGGATTTTCCAAAACCGGGCATCCTCTTTCGCGATCTCACCCCCCTGATGCGAGATCCCGAGGGGTGGCAGGAAGCGGTTCGCCTTTTGGGTTTGCACTGCGAGAGGGTGCAACCCGATTTGATTGTCGGCATTGAGTCCCGCGGATTCATCGTGGGCACAGCCTTGGCCACGGCCCTGAAGCTTCCCTTTGCACCCGTTCGCAAACCAGGCAAGTTGCCCGGTGAGGTGCACGGAGTGGATTACACCCTCGAGTACGGGGAAGATCGTTTGGAAATTCATGCGGATGGTTTCCAGGACCAGCCCAGGGTGCTGGTGGTGGACGATCTTTTGGCCACGGGAGGCACGGCTGCGGCCTGCGGCCAACTGGTGCAGCTGGCGGGGGGACAGCTGGTGGGATTCAGCTTTGTGGTGGAGCTGAGCGCCCTCAACGGCCGCAGCAAACTGCCTCAGGGTGTGGCGACAGAGTCGCTGATTGTCTATTGACACTCAGATCGCGGCCGAGCCGAGCGCCTGGCGGTTCATACAGCCGCTCGTCAACAAGCGACGCATGGTGCGCAGCAGGCTGGGAAACGGGGCTAGAAGTGGCTGTCTTGCCAGGTGAGCACCTGATCCAGCTGGTCCAGCGAGATCAAGCCATAGCGCCAGAGCACAGCCGGCAAGGGGGCTTGTTCCAAGCTCGATTGACGCAAACCGAGCTCCAAGGCACTCTCGCTCAGGCCGATCTGATGGCGCAGAAAGGCCAGCAGTTCCATCGGCGGGGCTGGTTGGCGGCTGTTGCTGATCACCATCCACTCAGGTTGCCGGCGCCCCAAAGGGCTGGCAAGGGCCGTTGCTCATCACCCCCAGCAAACAGCGCCGCAGCCAGGGAAGTTGCTCCAGTAGGGGAAGTGACACTTTGCGCATTGCCACCAGCAACGGGTGGCGATTGGAGAACATCCTTACGAGCCCATCGGTCATCAGGAGCGTGAGGGCCACATCGGCCCAGCGGTGCCGGGCGTAGCTGCTGCCGAGGCGGGCCAGGGGCAGCCGACCGGATCGGGCTCTCTGCGCCAGACGGTGCAGTTCCGCCACATCCCTCCAGCAGAGATTGAGTCCTTGTCCACCCACCGGATGGCAGCGGTGGGCTGTTTCGCCCACCAAAATCGTGCGGCCTTGGTGAAACCGTCGAGCCAACAGGAGCCCTACTGGAAACACCCTTGCGGCTTCTTCCAGGCAGTCCACGTCGATCCCTCCGGGCAACACAGGGGCGAGGGCGTCGAGGAAGGCCGCAGGCGGGAGGCTCTCCAATTGGCGGCAGCGCCATGCCGGCGCACTCCAGACCAGCTGAAAGCGGCCCTCGCCCATCGGCAGGAGGGCGAACGGGCCCTCTGGTCGCAACCGCTCCCAGGCCGTGCCGGCTGGGGCCCCCCGCAGCCGCACTTGGGCCGTGAGGCAGTGCTGCCTGTAGAGGTGGCGCCACACCCCGATCCCCAGCTCCTCCCGGGTGGGCGAGAGGGCCCCATCCGCCGCGATGATCCAATCCGTCCGTTCCGTTGCGCCGGCTGGGTCTTGTTGCTGGGCAGCGCTGCCCAGACAGGTGTGAATGGCTGGATGGGCATCCACCCGGGACAGCAACACCTCCATGAGCTGGCTGTGCTCACCGATCCATCCCACCGCCGCTTCCCGGGCCGCGGGCGATCCCCAGAGATCGCTGGGCCCAAAGCGGCTGCTCTGCCGCGCCCCCAAATCCTCGAGGTTGAGTCGAACGAAGGGTTCAAAAACAGGGAGGAGGCTCTCCCACAGGCCGAGGCGTTGCAGGAGCTGGCGAGAGGAGTGGGTGAAGGCGTAAGCCCGCGACCGCCCAAGGATCTGGGAGGCGGTGGAGGGGTCCACAAGGGTGACGCTCCAGCCGGCATCGGCCAGAGCAAGGGCCGCCAGGGCCCCCGTCGGCCCAGCCCCGCGCACCAGGGCGTGCATCGAACGGGTTGCCTGGAGAGGGGATGGGGCAGGCGTCACCGGAACAGAGCTGGGGTACAAAGCAAACAGCCGCAACACAGGGTGTTGCGGCTGAGGGGTCTGATGCGGGGCGAGATTCAGCCGATGCCGAGCAGGCCGCGGGTGAAGGCTTCTCCGCCGAGGGCAAATTCAGTAGCGAGAAGGGCGATGAAGCCGAGCATGGCCATGCGGCCATTCAGCTTCTCGGCACGCTCGTGGAAGCCCCAGCCGTTGTCGGCACTCACCACTTCCATGCGGGGCTCGGTGGCGAAAGCATTGAGGCGGCCACCATCTTCGGTGGTGACTTGGGCGCCGCGGATGGCGGCTGGGGAGACAGTGGATTGAGCCATGGTGCCTTGAGAAGTGTTGCATGAATTGTAACGCAATGTTGCAGCCCTTGGCCTGCGGGGTTGGGCGGTTCACCGACCCCGCAGTCGTCTGAGGCAAAGTTCTTCGAAGGCGGGCCGCAGCAGATACGGGTACTCGCCGACCCACAGCTTCAGCTGTGGCAGCCAGCCATCACTGATGGCACCGATGCGCCGGAAGTCGGTGCGCTCGCTGAGCACCAGGCAGCGCACCACCATGCCGGGCCGGATCTCTTGGTGTTTCTTCTCCATGGGGAACCGCAGTTGTCCCAGATAGCCCTCCTCATCTTCCAGTTCTAGGCAGAGCCAGGTGCGGGTGTTTTCCACCAGCTCCAGCCTGCCGCTGCGGTCAGCCTGTTCCCGCCGATCCTCCACCACATCCCGGCGATAGAGATCCGCCACTCGACCTTCAAAGAGAGCCGCCGCCGGGTAGCGGCGCAGGGTGGAATTGCGGCGCCACGCCTCCACGATCGGTCCCCAGAGCAGATAAAGCAGAAAGGCCACCCCGGCCACCAACCAGATCGAGGAGAAACGGCTGTTGAAGGCCAGGGTCTGACTGATCAGCAAGGTGATCACACCACCGATCACCGAGATCAACACCCGCTGCAGCAATTTGCGGGGATCGCCACTGCAGGCCTTGAATTGGGAGCCTGTGGCCACCGCCGGAATCAGCCGTTCCAGCTCGCCAGGTTTCAGCGGGATCAGCATGGCTCTGTCGCCTTCGGCAGTGGGGTGGCCTTCACAGCAGCCGCTCCAGGCCGTACACCAGGCCATCGAGCTGGCGCACGCGCCGGAGCGTGAGGAGGACGCCTGGCATGTAGGCGGATCGATCGATCGTGTCGTGACGCAGGGTATAGGTTTCGCCAGCTCCACCAAAGAGCACCTCCTGGTGCGCCACAAGTCCTGGAAGGCGCACGGAGTGCAGCCTCAGGCCACTCTCGCGGAGTCCGCCGCGACAACCGGCAAGGCTCTCGTGCTCCTCCACCTGGGGGGGGTTGAACGTTTTGCCCAGCTCCTCCATCAACTCGGCCGTTTTCAAGCAGGTGCCACTCGGGGCATCGGCCTTGCGGTTGTGGTGCAGCTCGGTGAGCTCGGCGTAGTCGTAGAAGCGGGCGGCGGCGGCGGCGGCCTGTTGAAGCAACACCATGCCCACCGAGAAGTTCGGAATCACAGCTCCTCCCACCGAGGCCTTGGCGGCAAAGGTGGCCAGATCGGCCAACTGCTCAGGTGCCAGGCCGGTGGTGCCGATCACCGGATGCACCCCATAGGCGATGGCCCCCCGCGTGTGCTCGTAAACCACCGAGGGGTGGGTGAAATCCACCAGCACGGCTCCTCCTCCCGGGCCGCTCTGGCGCACGGCCTGGCTGGCCTGGCAAAGGGTGCCCTCGAAATCGGCGGTGATGGCCACCTCCATCTCCCCCAGACCCAGCTCCAGTCCCACGTCGTGCCCCTCCATGCCCGGGGTGGTGTCGATGGCCCCCACCAGGGCACAGTCGGGCGCGTCCCGCACGGCTTTGACCACCTCTGCTCCCATGCGGCCCAGGGCGCCTGCCACCACCACGGGGATGGGGGGGGAGTTGGGGCGCTCGGTTGAAGGGGGGGTGGATGGGGGGCTCATGCGGAAGGGGGCCTCGATCGGGTGCGGGGGAGGGAGGCATGTGTTGCTGAGCCTATGGGGCCAGCTCCCGTGCAAAGCACAATGGTGAGACCTCCCCACAGCGATGGAATCCTCCCCCCTCGTCAGGGCGCTGCTCGCCCTGACGGTGATCATTGCTGTGGCTCAGTTGCTGGGGGCTCTTGCCCAGCGGCTGGGCCAGCCCCGGGTGATGGGGGACATTTTGGGGGGGATTGCCCTGGGACCAAGCCTGTTGGGTGCTGTCTCGCCCCAGGTGTTTGGCTGGCTGTTCAGCCCAGAGGTGCGCGCCCAGATCAATCTCCTGGCCCAAATCGGGCTGGTGTTGTTCATGTTTTTGGTGGGCCTGGAGATCAACCCTCGGCTCTTGAAGAACCGCCTGCCCCTGGCGAGCCGGATTTCCCTGGTGGGGGTGATCCTGCCCATGGTGTTGGGGGTGGGGCTCGCTGCCTTGCTGGAGGGTTGGCAACCGCAGCTGATTCCGGGCAACTTCACCCTGCCGGGATTGCTGTTCATGGGCGTGGCCATGGCGATCACGGCGTTCCCCGTGCTGGCTCGAATCCTCACGGAGCGCCAACTGCTGGCGAACCCTTTGGGCAACCTGGCGATCAGCGCCGCCTCCATCGACGATGTGGTGGGTTGGTGTTTGCTGGCGGTGGTGTCGGCCTACAGCCGCACCGGCACTTGGAATGGCGGCGTTCCCGTACTCTTCGGCACGGCCATGTATGCGGCCGGCCTGCTTCTGGCCACCGCGCCCCTGCGGCGTTGGTTGTCCGGGCGATTGCGCACGGGCCATCCTCCGGCTGAGTTGTTGCAGACCCTCCTGCTTTTGGGAGCCATCCTCAGCGGGCTGGTCACCGAAGCGATCGGGGTGCACTTGATTTTCGGGGCGTTTCTCTGGGGCCTGGCCCTGCCCCGCGACGAAACCCTGCGCCAATGGCTGGAAGTGCGGTTGGAGACCGTGGTGCTGCGGCTGCTGTTGCCCCTGTTTTTCGCGATCAGTGGCCTGAACACAAGCCTGGGCAGCCTGCAGACCCTGGAGCTTGGTCTGGCCACCGTTTTGGTGGTGGCCACGGCAGTGGCGGGCAAGTTTCTCGGGGTCTGGGGTGTGGCCCGCGCCAGTGGGGTGCCCCCGAAGGAGGCCCAAGCCCTGGGGTGGTTGATGAACACCCGTGGCCTCACCGAGCTGGTGGTGCTCAACGTGGGCTTGTCGCTGGGGGTGATCAGCGGGGAGCTCTTCACCATGGGTGTGATCATGGCCCTGCTGACCACAGCGATGGCTGGCCCGATGCTGGATCGACTGGGTTACGCCCGCAGAGCAGACCACGGCGGCCTGTAACGCCTCTTCTCTGATGGGCACACCGGAGGGCGGCGCTGCGTAGGCTCCTTAACATTGCTCAATTCAACGGCACGCATGTTCACCCAGGTCCGTTCCGCCACCCGTCGGGTCAGCCCTGAAGCCCTGGGCCAGCGTGCCCTGATGCGGGCCGTCTACGTGGTGCTTGAACCGCAGTATCAAAACGCGCTCACCACTGCCGCCAAAACGATCAACGAAGCCAATCCGGCCTTGGCGATCGAGCTTTCCGGTTATTTGATCGAAGAACTGCGCGATCCCCAGAACTACGCGGATTTTTGCGCCGATGTGGCTGCCGCTGATGTGTTCATCGCCTCGTTGATCTTCATTGAAGATCTGGCCCAGAAGGTGGTGGAGGCGGTGGCTCCCCATCGGGAGCGTCTCAAAGCGGCGGTGGTGTTCCCCTCGATGCCGGAGGTGATGCGGCTGAACAAGCTGGGCACCTTCTCGATGGCGCAGCTGGGGCAAAGCAAGAGCGCCATCGCGCAATTCATGAAAAAGCGCAAGGAGAAGGGCGGCTCAGCAGGGTTTCAAGACGCGATGCTCAAGCTGTTGAACACCCTGCCCACCGTGCTCAAGTATCTGCCTGTGGAAAAGGCTCAGGACGCCCGCTCCTTCATGCTCAGCTTTCAGTATTGGCTGGGGGGAACGCCTGATAATCTGCGCAACTTCCTGCTGATGTTGGCGGATAAATACGTGTTTGCCAAAGGGGAGGAGGGGCGGCCTGCCCTGCAGGTGGCTGATCCGGTGGTGTTTCCGGACTTGGGCATTTGGCACCCCCTAGCCCCAGGGATGTTTGAAGATTTGAAGGAATACCTCAATTGGAGCGCCAGCCGCGCTGATCTGAGCGAGAAGGCGCGCAAGGGCCCGGTGATTGGCCTGGTGTTGCAGCGCAGCCACATCGTGACCGGCGATGAGGCCCATTACGTGGCGGTGATTCAGGAGTTGGAATACCGGGGCGCCACCGTGATTCCGGTGTTTTGTGGCGGGCTGGATTACAGCAAGCCGGTCAACCAATTCTTTTATGACCCTCTCAATCCAGAGGTGCCCCTGGTGGATGGGGTGGTGAGTCTCACGGGCTTTGCCCTGGTGGGTGGTCCGGCCCGGCAGGATCATCCCAAAGCCATCGAGGCTCTGCAGCGGCTGAATCGGCCCTACATGGTGGCGCTGCCCCTGGTGTTTCAAACGACCCAGGAATGGGAGGAGAGCGATCTGGGTTTGCACCCGGTGCAGGTGGCGCTGCAGATCGCCATCCCGGAGCTGGATGGGGCGATTGAGCCGATCGTGCTCAGCGGGCGGGATGACGCCACCGGCAAGGCCCACACCCTGCAAGATCGGGTCGAGGCCATCGCTGAGCGGGCCATCCGCTGGGCCTCGCTGCGGATCAAGCCCCGCCCGGAGAAGAAGCTGGCGATCACCGTCTTCAGCTTCCCCCCCGATAAGGGGAATGTGGGCACCGCCGCCTACCTGGATGTGTTTGGCTCGATCCACCGCGTGATGGAAGAGATGCGGGCCAAGGGCTATCGGGTGGACGATTTGCCCCGCTCGCCGAAGGCACTGATGGAAGCTGTGCTCAAGGATCCAGAGGCTTTGGAAGGGTCGCCGGAACTCGCCATTGCTCACCGGATGAGTGTGGAGGAGTATGAGCGCCTCACGCCTTATTCCAAACGGCTGGAGGAGAACTGGGGCAAGCCTCCTGGAACCCTGAACAGCGACGGCAGCAATTTGCTCATCTATGGCCGCCATTTTGGCCATGTGTTTGTGGGTGTGCAGCCCACCTTCGGCTACGAGGGTGATCCGATGCGCTTGCTCTATTCCCGCAGCGCCAGCCCCCACCATGGCTTTGCGGCCTACTACACCTATTTGGAGAAGGTGTGGGAGGCCGACGCGGTGCTGCATTTCGGCACCCATGGCTCGTTGGAATTCATGCCGGGCAAGCAGATGGGCATGAGCGAGAGCTGCTACCCCGATTCTTTGATCGGCGCCCTGCCCAATCTCTACTACTACGCCGCGAATAATCCCAGCGAGGCCACCATTGCCAAGCGAAGGGGCTACGCCGAAACCATCAGCTATCTCACCCCACCGGCAGAGAACGCAGGGTTGTATAAGGGCCTCAAGGAGTTGGGTGAGCTGGTGGGCAGCTATCAGCAGCTGCGCGAGGGAAGCCGGGGTGTGCAGATCGTGAATGCGATCGTGGAAACCGCGCGCCAGTGCAACCTCGATAAGGATGTGACTCTGCCGGATGTCGATGCGCTCGAGCTGGATCTTGAGGCGCGCGACGGGGTGGTTGGGGCTGTCTACCGGCAGCTGATGGAGATCGAGAGCCGGCTCCTGCCCTGCGGCCTGCACACCATCGGCAAACCCCCCACAGCCGAAGAGGCGATTGCCACCCTGGTGAACATCGCTGCCATTGAACGGGAGGAGGAGGGCATCCGTTCATTGCCGGGCCTCCTGGCCCAGGCGATGGGCCGATCGATCGAGGAGGTGTATCGGGGCAACGACGCCGGAGTGCTCGCTGATGTGGAGCTCAACCGCAAGATCACCGAAACGTCTCGACAGGCGGTGGGGGCGATGGTCCGTCAGGTGACGGGCGCCGATGGAAGGGTGACCCTGCGCCAAAACTTCGGTTGGTTGCTGGCTTGGTTGGAGCGTTTTGGTGTCCGTTTCCCAAGCCCCTGGCTGGCCGCTTGCCGCGGGGCCGGATTCGGGGCCATTGACCAAGAGGAGCTTGACAAACAATTTGCCTACTTGCGCTTCTGCCTTGAGCAGATTTGTGCCGATCAGGAGATGGCCAGTCTCTTGCGGGCCCTGGATGGGGAGTACGTGTTGCCCGGTCCGGGAGGGGATCCGATCCGCAACCCGGGGGTGCTCCCCAGCGGCAAAAACATCCATGCCCTCGATCCCCAGGCGATTCCCACCCGTGCGGCAATTGCGGCGGCCAAGGTGGTGGTGGATCGTCTGTTGGAGCGCCAGAGAGCCGAGCAGGGCAGCTGGCCTGAAACGATCGCTTGCGTGCTTTGGGGCACCGACAACATCAAAACCTATGGTGAGTCCCTAGCCCAAATCCTGTGGTTCATCGGAGTGCGTCCGCTGCCCGATTCCCTGGGCAGGGTGAATAAGTTGGAACTGATTCCGCTTGAGGAGTTGGGTCGGCCTCGGGTGGATGTGGTCGTGAATTGCTCCGGGGTGTTTCGAGACCTTTTCATCAACCAGATGGCCCTGATCGACCAAGGGGTGAAGATGGCTGCTGAGGCCGATGAACCGCTGGCGATGAATTTTGTGCGCAAGCACGCCCAGGAGCAGGCGGCTGCCGCGGGCATCAGCCTGCGCGATGCGGCCACGCGAGTGTTTAGCAATGCGAGTGGCAGCTACAGCTCCAATGTGAATCTGGCCGTGGAAAACAGCACCTGGGAAGAGGAGGGTGAGCTGCAAGAGATGTATCTCAAGCGCAAAACCTTTGCGTTTAATGCCGATAACCCTGGTGAGATGAACCAGAAGCGTGAAGTGTTTGAGGCGGCGATGAAAACAGCCGATGTCACCTTCCAGAACCTGGACTCTGCCGAGATCTCTCTCACCGATGTCAGTCACTATTTCGATAGTGATCCCACCAAATTAATCGCGAACCTGCGTGAGGATGGCAAAGCACCCGCCAGCTACATCGCAGACACCACCACCGCCAATGCCCAGGTGCGTACTCTCAGCGAGACGATTCGCTTGGATTCACGCACCAAGCTGCTCAATCCCAAGTGGTATGAGGGCATGCTGAATTCTGGTTATGAAGGGGTGCGAGAAGTGGCGAAGCGCCTGAATTTCACCCTGGGCTGGAGTGCCACCAGCGGTCAGGTGGATAACTTTGTTTATGAGGAAGCCAATAACACTTTCATCAATGACCCCGAGATGCGGAAGCGTCTGATGGATCTCAATCCACATAGTTTCCGCCGGATCGTTGGAACTTTGCTCGAAGTGAATGGCCGGGGGTACTGGGAAACTTCAGACGAGAACATTCAGCAATTGCAGGACATCTACCAGGAGATTGAGGATCGTATTGAGGGAGTGACCAACTAATGATCCTGGCCTCTGAGCCCTTTATACGTCTGTCGATTCGCATTCGCCACTGATTGGAGAATGGTGGCCGATCGTGGCCGTCATGTTGATGACAGCCTGAGGTTCAACCACCATCACAATCTCAGAGTCGTTAAAGAGCAAGGCTGATATGGCTTCGCCCTTAGTTGAAGAAGCCGTAGAAAGCCATCAGTCGCCAGCACCTTCCAAGTCAGAAATGTCCCCCACCTTGATCCAGCCTTCCCTGTTGCCAGCTTCAGGGTTCACCATGCCTCGTCACTATTCAACTCTACGGTTTCATTTGCAAGAAAAAAGTCCCGGTTTGCACCGGGACATAGGGGGGAACCATTCGTGAGAATGGGGACAAACTCACACCAGGAGCACATCAAGAGATACAGCGAAACCGGGTGGTTTGTTTTCGATTGTTACAAACTGAGTTCCCAGGAAGGAGAGCGCGCCAGTGACTGAATTGTAATTAAATTGTGAGAGAGACGATGCGCCAAAGCCAGCTGCGCTGACCTCAATAAAGTCTCGATTGCCAATGCCAGAGAAGGAGAAGTCTTTAATGATGTCCGTTTTCTCCGAGAGGCTTAAAAACCGGAAGCGGTCGTCGCCTGCTCCGCCGGTAAGCACATCAAATCCAGCGCCTCCAATGAGAGTGTCGTTGCCAGCGCCACCTGTCAACGTATCGTTGCCAGCCCCACCAGTGAGCGAGTTGTTGCTGCTATTGCCTGTGAGGACGTTGGCCTTGCCATTGCCCGTGGCATTGATGGCTGCAGAGCCTGTGAGGGTGAGATTTTCGATGCCAAACCCTTGGTTGCCAAAGCTGCCAGGGGAGAGGGAGTAGGTGGCGGAGGAGAGGACG
>JBEGQC010000002.1:0-306088 GCA_041181185.1 Cyanobacteriota bacterium
CTGTGATCGGCATCTGGTTCACCGCCCTCGGCGTGAGCACCATGGCCTTCAACCTGAACGGTTTCAACTTCAACCAGTCGATCCTCGATGGCCAAGGCCGCGTGATCAACACCTGGGCTGATGTGCTCAACCGCGCTGGCCTCGGCATGGAAGTGATGCACGAGCGCAACGCTCACAACTTCCCGCTCGATCTAGCCTCTGCGGAAGCCACCCCTGTGGCTCTGACCGCTCCTTCCATCGGCTGATTGCTGCTTAGCTCTCACCCCTTTGAACCCCCACCTCACGGTGGGGGTTTTTTGTTGGCAAATCAGGGTTGCGTGGAACGGGGCTTGCCTGATGCACCTAAACAAGTGCGTGTTCGTAGATCAGCATCTGATTGCCAAGTCGCATCTCGGCCAGCTGCTGTTTTGGATTAGATGAATTACTATAAAAATTGCCAAATGCTGTTGATGATGATAAAGTAATCAAACTTGTGAAAGGATTCTCGCGCGTCAGTGATTTGTTTGGATTTCCACTCCTTGAGTCTTTGCCGTCTCTAAGGAACTGAGCCGTAATCTGGCATTTACATTAACAAGTCAATCATTCATGAATCCTAAGCTGATCGCCTTTCATCTACCGCAGTATCATCCTATTCCTGAAAATAATGCGTGGTGGGGCGAGGGATTTACAGAGTGGAGAAATGTTGTTAGTGCACAGCCGCTTTTTAAAGGACACTATCAACCACATCTACCTGCAGATCTTGGTTTTTATGATCTACGCCTTCCAGAGGCGCGGATCCAACAGGCATCTCTTGCACAGCAATATGGAATCCATGGTTTTTGTTATTATCACTACTGGTTTAATGGTCAAGAGCTTCTTGAGCGTCCTGTCAAGGAGATATTGTTGTCAGGTGAACCAAATCAACCTTTCTGTCTTTGTTGGGCCAATGAAAATTGGACACGGCGATGGGATGGCATGGATCATGAAGTCTTAATCGCCCAGAACTACTCGAGTGACGACGACACATCACACTTTATGGCGTTACTCCCATATTTTAAGGATTCTCGTTATATCAAGATTGACAATAAGCCGCTTATACTGATTTACCGCTCATCCCTCCTCCCCGATTCAGTCCATACAACAAGCCTTTGGCGCAAACTAGCAATAGAAAACGATCTTGATGGACTTTATCTGGTCAAGGTTGAGAGCTTTCCAGAAGATCGCAATCGCAATCCACAATTAGAAGGCTTCGACGCAGCACTTGATTTCACTCCAGACGGAACACACGCTCCCCCAACACTAAGTCCTGGTCAGAAGTATGAACTCTTGAAAAAGTTCCGGTTGAGAAAGACCCATCCGTTGTCAAGCAATAGCGTTTATTTGTATTCAGAATTTGTTGAATTTATGTTGCGACGTCGTCGAGTCAATTACCCTAGATTCCCTTGTGTTTTTCCGGCATGGGATAATTCCTCTAGGCGCAAGAATAGTGGCGCATCAATTATTCATGGCTCAACACCAAGCTTGTATGGTAAGTGGTTAAGATCGGTGCTGGCTGATCATTTGACATTATCCATTCTTCCTGAGCCTTTTGTATTTATAAATGCCTGGAATGAATGGGCAGAAGGATGTCATCTTGAACCGGATTTACGCTGGGGTCACGCTTATCTTGAGCAAACTCGTGATGCTTTAAGAGTCAATTCAACCTAGCAGAAAGATTCTTATTAATAGGTCTTATGTTGTCATAACACTTGCTTCTGCTACACTCTTCCACTCACTCTTTATTATGTTTAGGCTGGCTGCTGACACGGTTGATTATTTTGATTCTTTTCCGGCAGTTATTCCCGATTTTAATTCACGCCATTCAATAAAGTTAGTTGCTGGTGATCAGATTGGCGCCCATAATAAGCTAAATAATCCATCAGAACCTGCCCGGGTCATGGTTATTATCCATTGTCATTATCCTGATCTGCTCGAATATTTTACTGCCTACCTAAATCGAATTCCCGAATATGATTTGATGGTATCTATTACAAATCCAATCCTTAAGAGCTTCGTATCGGAGTGGGCTTGTAGATTGAAGCCAAACGTGACCTGCCCCAGGCAAGTATCCATCCGATGTCTATCTAACAATGGAAGAGATGTTAGACCTTTTTGGGAGACTGGCATTGAAATCCCATCTCAATATACCGTCTTTTTGAAGCTGCATACAAAATCTTCGCCCCAATATGAAGGTTTTGTAGGCCTGTCATGGTTAAAGGATATCCTGGAGAATCTGTTGATTGATACATCAACAGTTCAGGAGATTGTTCGTCTGATTCATTCTGAGGAATACGGGGCAGTCTTCCCTGTGCCATGGGAGCCTTTTCGCTTCTGGGGCTGGACAAATAGGACAAACCTCTATCATTCAGAGAATATATGCAAAACACTTTCAATTAATCCGTACATCTTATTTAATCCCCTCCAGTATCCTGTTGGAAATATGTATTGGGGATCCACCTCTATCTTTAGATCTTATGGGGAGAAGATTCTTTCTTGTCTTCCTTGGCCAGAAGAACCACTGGCTAATGACGGAACGCTTCTGCATGCTTTAGAGCGCATGACTGGCTATTTATATACAGCGCAAAATAAAAAAATTGCTTTTGCGGGTTGTTCAGGCTCTACGGTTAGGGGCCAGGGCTTATTTTCATGGCACATTGAAGATCTTCCCAACCAAGAGGATCAACTTTATGAAACATTTCGTCCAGTCCATCATGATGAGATGAACTCTTCACTTACGGGCCATCCTTCTCCAGCCTCATCCTTGGCCTTCTTTTCAAGTGGAATCAATGCATCTATGTGTTCGAAGCCTGTCATGCTACCCACCCCAATCAAAGCTTGCACAAGTGAGGCGAATCCATTTCTGATTCCAAAATCCTCACTTATTTCACCATCAACGATGTCAAGATTGAAAACAAAGATTTGGTCTTTATCGAATTCTATCAACGCAATTCGTGCGGGCTTGCAAAAAAGAAGTCGTTAAATGTACATTCAACTAGGAATAGAGGCTTCTTCTTATTTGTGTATGTAATGTTCTGGTTTTTACCGGCTAATCTGCTGGAGCGGTTCAGGTACGTACCTTAAATCCCTGATCAGATTGGCTGCGCCAGAGATCTGCGTAAAGACCATGCTGTTGGATCAGTTCCGCATGGTTTCCCCGCTCAATCACCTTTCCCTTGTCGAGGACCACGATTTGCTCGGCATCACAGATGGAGCTGAGTCGGTGTGCTACGGAGAGCACAGTGATGCCAGTGGAAATTTTTTTGATCGTCTGGAGGATGAGGGATTCGGTCAGGCTGTCGAGGGCACTGGTGGCCTCATCTAGGATGAGCAGCTGGGGCCGGCGCAAGAGGGCACGGGCCAGGGAGAGCCGCTGACGCTGTCCTCCACTGAGACGGAATCCGCGTTCTCCAACAACGGTGTTGTATTGATCTGGAAGGTTGAGAATGAAAGATTCGGCATCCGCCAGGCGTGCCGCCTCTGCAATCTGCTCTGGACTGGCCAACGGAAGACCAAAGGCGATGTTGGCGGCGATGCTGCCGTTGATCAGCTGCACATCTTGGCTGACGATCCCGAGATGCTGCTGCCACTGATCGAGATCGATCTGCTGGAGATCAACCCCATCGACAAGGATTTGACCGCTGCTGGGGGTGTAAAGACCAACCAACAGGTCGACAAGGCTGGATTTACCCGATCCCGATTTGCCGACAAGGGCAATCTTGGCTCCACGCGGTAGATCTAGGCTGACATCATGGAGGGCGTAACGGTGTCGATCTGGGTAGAGGAGGGACACTGAATCAATCACGATTCGATCCGAGAATCCAAAACATGGCAGCCCACCAATGCGTCGGAACTGCTTGTCATCAGGCTTGAGAATCTCCTCCAATTCGTGCATGGAGGCCCGATTTTCGGTCAACCGATTCATGCAGCCGCCCATACGTGTAAGACGGATATTCAATCGCTGGATAATCAGTACAAATGTAATCAGGTTAGGAACCAGCAGCTGTCCATTGCCTTGGTAAAGCAGCCAGCTCAGACCGCCGATTACTGCAGCAGCCAGAACGGGCATGAGTTCGGCGACGGGCTCCAGGAGCTGAATGACCCATGTGCGCCGGACGATCTGACGCTCGAGCGCGCGGGCACCGTCCTGGATCTTCTGCTCGGAGCTACGCAGAGATCCTGAGCTGTGGAGCAGTCGCAGCAGTTGAAGGTCCTCCGTTACGCGCACGGCCATCTGACGGTTCACACCCACCTGTGCCATGGAGGCGTCATGAATCTTTGGGCCCAGGCTTTTTTGAATGGTTGCTATACCTAAAGCCATGCTGATCGCAATGAGCGAAAGCCAGGGGCTCAGTAAAAAGAGAGCCGCTAAATAGACCAGCACAAGCAGGCCGTTGCTGAGCATCTGCTCGCGCTCCATGATCTGAATCTGTATAATCGATGAAGCACGGTTGACGACATTGGTTAGATGACCGATGCGAAAGCGACTCGCGCAGCTGAAGCTAAGACTCAGCAGATGCCTATGCAGAACTGGCAGGATTCGCCCTTGACAGCGGGCTGCGAACCAACCAGCTGATAAGCCGTTGCCATAGCGGGCTAGGCTCGTGCATATTTGCAGTAGGACGGCCAGGAACAGGAGCATTAGAAATTGCTGTCCACGCGATAAACTTTCCAAATATGTGCTCACAGGAGCGAGCACGCCCGTCCAATGGGTCTGAATTGATCTTGAATTGGAATTGAGCAGATTGGCTGCATTGAGGATCACCGTGAAGGTGAGAATCTCAGAGCCTGCCAGGACAAGGTTGCATCCAATGTTGAAGGCAAGCAGTGGCAGCTGACTTGCTGCTGTCTGGTAAATCAGCTGATTAACAGACGAATGTTGGGTGCGAAATCTTCGAAGAAGAGGCTTGATCAGGGGCCGGAAAACTGCATTGAATGGGACAACAAGGAATTTGTATACAATCCGTACTGTCCAATCGCGAATCATGAATTCTCCGACACCGATCCCTATGCATAGATTACATTAACAGATCATCTGAGAAGAGAATCCTTTCTTGGTCAAGCTTTGTCAGCGTTAAGAGTTCGCTGAAAAGCGCAGCCATCCCTGTGATAGTGGAAGCATCTGCCCATCTGAGAATCCCACCTTCCTTTTGCTGTAGGCCGCAGAAGGCCGCCCTGAGTCCTGACGGGGTTGACCAGTCGTGCGGCCAGGCGGTCGCGTTCGGGGCCCAGCAAAGGGGTATAACACAACCGAACGGGAGCTCAGAGTCGCTGAAATTCTGAAAACCAGCCCGAGCAGAGCTTCACCAACTCTCAGCAACCACAAACGCGGCTCCCTAGCCGTTTTGCTGCAAACTCTTACAATGCTCATATACGAGCAACCCGGCCAGTCAAGTCCAATCCATGCGAATGCTGCCCAACGCAATTTCTGGTTGTTTGGCAATGCCTCAAAAAACAGTTGATACCTGATGGCAGTCAATTCCCATGAAAATCCCGCGCACCCAGGAACAATAAAACTTGCAGTGATTATTCCACTCTATGGTAATTGGGACGATACTCTTGATTGTACGAAAATGCTGGCTGGTCAGAGCAGCAAGAATTTCCACTTGTTTCTTGCCGATGATGGCTCGTCTGAGCCACCACCACCGGAGATCGATTCCTTCGAATTTCTCACATATTATCGCAGGCCCCACGCCGGTTTTGCCTCAACCTGTAATGCAGCTGCGTTCCGTGCTGCTGATGAGGGATTCACCCATGTTCTCTTATTGAATAACGACACCTCCTTTGGCTCCGACTTCATCCAGACTTGGATTGAAAAAGTGATCCGTTTCCCAGAAGCCATCATGGGGCCACAGATTTACTATTCGGATGATCCGGGCAAGCTATGGTATTCAGGTGGAAGCAAATCTATTCTCATTCCATTCTTTAGGTTCCAGAATGAGCATAAAGTACAGACAGCTGTTGATATTCTCACCGGTTGTGTCCTCTTGGTGCCCGTAAAAACTTGGCTCGCTCTTGGAGGCCTTGATGAGACCTATGTCACCTACTACGAGGACTTTGACTTTTTGCTGAGAGCAAGAGATGCAGGAGTGATGGTCTATTTGCTTATTGAGAGCGAATTACGTGTCTGGCATAAGGTCTCCCGAACATCATTGATGCATGGTCGTTGGAACAGGGAGTACAGAATGCTCAGCTCAAGACTAATCTTTATCAGAAGAAGATATACGGGCGTCGAGATGATCATCTGCTTGGCATTAACAATCCCCCATATCTTTGTCTTGGGGTGTCTGAACTTTCCAGAGCTGCCAAACCCTGCAAGATTGCTGCATGCATTCAAGCGGGGCTTCCAACAAATACGGCCCACTACCATTAATCAGACCACGCAGAATGTCTATTAGATCTCTTTTCGTGAGAGGACAAAAGATCCTTAGGATCGTTCATCGAATGAATAGCTTTGCAATGATTAATAGCACCGGAGAGTTCCTGCAGGTAGGCGTAGCCATGCCTTTCATCTGGCTCGAGATAGGCTCCTTCAGCCCATTCATTCCATGCGTTCACAAAGACAAAGGGAGCCCCATCCTGACTAGCAATCATCAATAATCGCCGCATATAGGCACCAAATTTCTCAGGGGTACTGCCTGCAACGATTCGCGAGCGCGAGCCCATGCGCGGTGTGTTGTCCCAGCCCACAAATGCGCCTGGAAAATCATTGCGGCCATAGCGACGCCTCAGGATGTCCCTCCAGATCACGTCGTAGGAAAAAACAAATGTCCAATCCAGTCCCAACCATTGGGCTGCACGGTAAACCCCTCGACGTGCCAGTTTTGCAAGGCGGCCGAAAAAACTTGAATAATGACGCTCGCTTAGCCAAGGCTCAAACGATACACCTGCTGAGTAGGGCGGGCGAGGAGGCCGGTGGTCAAAGCATGTCAAGGTCTTGACGAAATACATCCCGGGGAGGCCTGCTTCTCGGGACAGGCGATCCCATAACATCATCATTTGATCAACATTTGCAAAATCGCCGGGGCGATAAATCAGGAAAATCGGTTTATTTTCATGTCGGATATATCTCTGATCCTTGAAAAAGGGTAGAAGGTAGTAGAAATGGTCTCTCCAGTCAGATTCTGTTCCATAGTCTTGCTTGATGAGTACACTTCGCTTAGATCCATCCCAAGATCGGGTCCAGGTTTCATTCGCCCATGAAAAGCAGAAGGGCAAATCTGGATGACCGGATGAGAGTATCGCTTCACAGGGTTGTTCTAGGAGGAGTTTACCCTTGAACCAATAGTGGTAATAGCAGAATCCCTCCACTCCATAACGTCGTGCCAGCTGAGCTTGCCACTCTCTAACTTCTGGATCTAGAAGATTGTAGTAATGCTTGTCTAGAGGAGCTGCGGGCTGCAAATGCCCCGGATAGCGTGGAGATGCCTTAACGACATTCGTCCACTCTGTAAAACCCTCCCCCCACCATTGATCATTCTCAGGGATGCAATGAAACTGCGGGAGATGAAACGCAATCACTTTCGGTATGCGTGCAGATGATGAGCTTTCAGTCATCGTTGCAACAACTTCATTCGGCACCAAGCCAGGAAAACTGTCACCAACTACTACCACGGCTCAAAAAAAAAGGCAATCAGAACTTCCGTCTTGTACCCAACAATCCATATCCAACATCCTCACACTCCAGTAGGTGGCACGCCTGTCTGGAGGGGTCTGCACAGCTTGCTTCTACAGTGAGGAAAATGCGAGTTACTAACGTTTGCATGAAATTCTCAAACCGCTTCGGCAGGTCTTTGCAGCGCCTTTTTTCGTCTGTTGCATCTGTGCCCCCTCCTCTGAAGCGCCGACAGTTGGTCATTGGATTAGGTGCAATGAAGACAGGAACGACATGGCTATCCGATTATCTTGCCAGTCACCCTCAATTCTTTCATTCCCCCGTGAAAGAAATGAATTCGTTTGCTGTGATGTTTCCCCATAACCAGGTTTATCCAGATTATTTCTATGGACCATGGCCTGAGCTGCTTCTATGGAGGATGGAGAATACTATTTTAAAGTATGGCAACAGGCGATCTGCCTATTCTGATTTTATCTGGAATCAGGGCAAGGGTTTTGACGAGATTCGTGCTCTCGCTCAACTCAACAAGATCACCAGCACAGCAGACTATCTCCAGTATTTCGAGGAGCGGATTGGTGGATACCTTCATTTTGGTGAGATCTCTCCATGCTACGCCCAACTTCCTGCAGAAGCCTTCGCGTGTATGAGCACTCTCTGCGACGATGTGCGTTTCATTTTCGTGATGCGTGATCCGACACGACGTGCCGTCTCCCACATCCGCCAACTTCGGCTTCGAATCCATAAAGAGTTGGAGATCCAGGATCTCCTGGATCGCGTCGACCCCTCAGACGCGGTGTTCATTCGCTCTGACTATAGATACACCTTGGCAACCCTACGCACTCTTGGCTTGGCAGAGCGCACCAAATTTCTTATCTATGAAGATCTTTTCACGCAAGAGTGTATCAATGATCTGTGCGATTGGCTAGGGCTCCGCCGACAACCAGCGAATTTCAAAAAAAGAGTGAATAATGGCAGCGGTGATCAATTCACTGCTGCCCAGCTTGAAAATCTACGGGCTCGTCTATCACCAATCTATGATGATCTTCGCCATGAGCCCTTCACCCAAGCTGCGCACACTTGGTTGTGGTAGTTTTAATCATCCACACATGCTTGGCTCTATGTCGGAGAGAGGAAGATGAGGCGTTGGTATGGGTCTTCTAGATCACGATCATGAAGACTGAACTGCCAGTTAGGAGCGTGGCTCTTGAGCCAATCCAATGTCATGCTCGTCTGGCCAAAATGCGGTGGAGCTTTGGGTCCATTGTGAGGGAGGTATGAGAAACCATGGGAATCATGCTTTTCCAAGATAGAAGATAGTGCTTCATCCTCCAAGTTGCGGCGAGGCAGGAGCCAGTAGGTACGAGGGCGAATCGTTATTGCAACAACTCCACCGGGCGCAATGACTTTGCGTATGGCATCGAGCGCAGCAAGGGTGGCAGTTTCACTGGTGTGAGTAAAGATTGAGTAGGCTATAACAGCATCCATGCTTGCGTCTGGGAATGGCAAGGAAGTTGGCAGATAATCAGAGCGTCGCAGATCTCCTGGAACACGATGCCTTTCGCACAGATCTAAGGCATCTTGTAATGGATCGCATCCATAGATTTGATTCGTGAAAAATGGGAGTAATCGGAGCATTCGTCCCCACCCGCAGCCAAAGTCTAAAATTTGTGCATTTTCCAGTGAGCGCCCGGTTCTTGTTTGATAACCACGTTCAACGTTTTGAAGAAAATCAACCGCTTGTCTCATGGTATCGACTTGCGATTTACCCGTAAATCGCATTTGTACCTCCGCTGGAGGCATGGTTGGCAGATTCGCCTCTTCATTGCGGAGCAGCTTCGAAGCATAATCATCAAGCGACATCATTCGCTTCTTCTTGCCGAACATCTTGGAGGCTATCTTTCTCCCATTAACATAACCTAAAATCAATGCTCAGATCTCAAGGGCAGACGCCTTCGCTTTTGGCTGGGCGGCGACCGTTGGCGCCAATCGGTAAGGCTGTTAACATCCACTGAAAAGTCGAGCCAAAATGCCTTTGCGACGCTTCCTGAAAAAAATTATACCCAACAATCCTGACGGTCAATTGCAGAAGTATACGGTCCATCCTAACCCGTACCTTCGTATTTTTCCCGGCCACATCGATGCCGGCTCACAACCCCGTGAAAGCATTGATTGGAAGGGCCTTGCGATAAAATCTCCCTACATCATTTTTATCACGGGCCGCTGCGGCAGTACTCTGCTAACCACACTGATCTCTGAGACACGCTTGGCCGGGTCGCCACAGGAGTTTTTGAATTTTGATGCGGCATCCCGTTTAAATGACTCCATTAAGGCTCAGACTGTCATTGCCTACTTGCAACACTTAGCGTCATCAAAATCATTTGGTGGCTTTTTTGGTTTTGAGATAGATTGGACTCAGCTGCGTTTTTTCGCGCCCCTTGTTGATTTTGATAAATTATTTCCATCTGATACAACAAAGTCGCTCTACATGACTCGTCGTGATATTGTTTCCCAGGCATGGTCCTTCGCAACAGCTAAAAAAACAGGGTTGTGGCACAAAAAGACTAGTGAATTATGGACTGATGCACACCGTCAGCTGCCAGTACTATGCGACGACGATATTTGGTCGGAAATCTTCCTGATTCTCGACGCAGAGAAGCAGCTTGAGCACTTCTTTCAAGCCCATGATATTCACCCAATGAGATTTGATTATGAGGGGCTGATTAGTGATAAACGTGCTGTGGTGGGCGAAGTCTTGCTGCACATCGGATGTGACATTCCATCGATCGTTGCCAAGACAAATCAACTTGCCGAACGCTTAGAAAAACTTGGCAACATCAATTATGAGAATTTTCTTGCTTTTAAGCGTAAGTACGCTGATTTGCTCCTGGAAGTCGACAGCGTACGCGGGTCAGATTGGAGTTCGATCAAGCGCAGCTTGATCATGTTCAGATAAATCCGTGTCTAGAGTTCTTGATGCCCCTAACGAACTGACCTTGTGCCAATGCTCTGACTCATGAATCTGCCCCTGGACGACATTTGGCGACTTGGCATGACCACTGATCCTGATCCCAAACCGACGATCGCTATTTTGGGATGCGGTGCCCATGCAGCAGTCGTCGAGGAGCTCTGCCTTGCCTGCGGTTACAGAATCATTGCCTTTGTGGTTGAGGAAGGATATCCAAGATCATTTGCCCCTAGCCAAGATGCCAGAGTGATTGAAGTTGGAGGCCAGAGCTGTCTTGATCCAACGGCGATTGGCACGAGCCGGTTTGCCCTGGCCATCGGTAACAATGACGCTCGACTTCGATGGGGAGAGCGTCTCGCTCACAGTGGCTTCGAGTTACCAGCGCTTGTGCATCCTCAATCTTTCGTGAGCCCATCAGCCACACTGGCTCAAGGAACCTGCATCGGTGTAGGTGCCGTTGTCCAGACATGTGTGCAAATTGGTATGGCTGCTCTGGTGAACAGCGGCGCAATCATTGAGCACCATGGTGTGATTGGTGCCGGATCGCACATTGCGCCTGGAGCCATCCTGGCTGGACATGTCAATGTCGGTAGGTGCACACTGATCGGTGCAGGAGCGGTGATCCGTGATCGGATCACGGTTGGCAGAGGAGCGACTGTCGGAGCCGGTGCTGTAGTGACTCGCGATGTGGGTAATGGTTGTGTTGTTGTCGGTGTGCCTGCCAAACCTATTATTCGGGAGAATAAAGGTGATGACGAATGAGATCACTTTGAGCCAAGGCTGACTCGATGATCGCACAGATTGTTTGTATCTTATCAGCTGTGATGACTTGGCCTGTCGGCAGCAAGAATGTGCTGGATGCCACTCGCTCGGTCTGAGGAAGGTGAAGGTGGGCATTCGGTTGCAGCGACTTGTAGGGTTCCATCCGGTGGCAACCGGGCCAAAAGTATTTACGTGCCAAGACATTCTCAGCCTGCAAAACGGCAACAATCTCATCCCTTGATAGGTGTGATTCGGTCTGGTCGACGTTGACGACGATGTATTGGTAATTCGTCTGTTCGTTTTGCTTGTACTCAAGTGTAGTAAGACCTGGAAACTTGGCGAGGCCGCGCTGATAGGCCAGATAGTTTGCGCGATTGATGGCGAGGATCTCCTCCATTGATTCTAGAGAAGTTAAACCCATCGCAGCGCAGACCTCTGTCATTTTACCGTTGACCCCAAGATAAATGACATTGTCATATCCTGCAAAGCCAAAATTACGCATGAGCCGGATCTTTTCTGCCAATGCATCGTCATTGGTGGCAACTGCGCCCCCTTCAAAGCTATTCAGGAACTTTGTAGCATGGAAGCTAAACACTTCACAGTCTCCAAATCCTCCAATCATCCGGCCTTTGTAGGAACAAGCGAAGGCATGAGAAGCGTCGTAGATGACCTGCAGGGAATGCTTCGCCGCGATGCCTTGAATGGTATCGATGTCACATGCTTGACCCCAAAGATGAACGGCTAGAATCCCCGTTGTTTTTGGTGTGATCAAGCGTTCAATGCAGGTGGGATCAAGGGTGTGTGTCTGGGGATCAATATCTGCAAAAACGGGAGTTATCTCTTGCCATTGCAGAGCATGGGGTGTGGCAATAAATGTATAAGAAGGAACAATCACCTCTCCCTTCAGCCCCACGGCTCGGATGGCAATTTCAAGGGCCGTAGTTGCATTGCAGACTGTGATGCAGTTTTTGACGCCAGTGAGTTCGGAGATTCTTGCTTCAAACTCTTCAACCAAGGGCCCTGCGTTGGTTAGCCAGCGACGGTCCAGCGCATCGTTGATTCGATGAAACAACGATGCGCGGTTGCCTATGTTTGGGCTGCCAACATGCAGTGTTGAGGTGAATGCAGGCTCTCCGCCAAGTATTGCAAGCGCTTTATACTTGGTTTTCATGTGAAAAGCTTATTATCAAATAATAGCATGCATGGAGCGTCTTCAAAGTAGGATTTGTCGGGTGATTTGCGCCAATCGCACACTCGATGCGTGCCGCGGCGATGTTCTGCATGCGACCAATTGTTGAACCGCTGCCGCCTTGGAAATGATTTCCAATCTCGTCGCCTTTGTCCGCTGACTTGTCCTCCGCAAGGGGCGCTAACCCCTTTCCCGTCAGCGTCCTGTGCGCTGGCTTGATGCCCCTGGCATTACCCGGTGCATCCATCCCCCTTGGAGGGGATGGCCTGGTGCGGCATCTCCGTCAGGCGCTTGATGGCCTCACCGCAGGTCTGATTTGAGCTCTTGATGAGAACGCCCCCTGCTGGATTCGAACCAGCGACCGGCTGCTTAGAAGGCAGCTGCTCTATCCAGCTGAGCTAAGGGAGCCCGAAATCAACCGTCCAGGACTGGTGGCTGTCAGTAGCCGCACGCCCTAGTATGACAAACCGTGCTCGAACTGCTCCATGGCCTCAGCCCGGCTCAGCGAACGCCAAAAAAAGGAGCTGGTGCAACGGTTTTGCCACGGGGAGAGCACCCAGGCTCTGGCAGATGCTTTTGGGTGCAGCACCACCACCGTGACGCGCTTGGTGCGCTCGGAAATGGACCCCGAGGACTATGCAGCCCTGCGGGACCAGCGGCAGAAAAAGGTTGGGCGCGACGGGCAGATTCCTCTGGCGATGCCATGCGCCCCTGTAAAGGAGTCTGCCATCACCGCCCCGGAGGCTGCCGCGCCGCTCGCGTCAATCGAGCCACAGGCTCAGGGCCCAGCCGCTGATGCGGACGAGCCGCTGGAGCCCTCATCAGGCCCCACCACCGTATTGGCCATTGACGATGCCGAGGACTTCGGCGACGAGGAAGACAGCGAGGACGACTTGCTTGCTGGCGATGAGGATCGGGACGAGGAAGGGCTTCAAGACTCAGGTGACTTCCACACAGTGGCGGTGCTGCCAATCGCGGTGGACGACCAACAAGAAACCCGGCCGGCCCCCTGGACTCCTGCCCTGCTGCCCGCTTGTGCCTATCTCCTGGTCGACAAGACCGTGGAACTCCAGGCCCGTTCCCTTGCAGAGATCCCAGAGCTTGGTCGGCTTCCCAGTGAGGAGCAGCACCGCCAGGCTCTGGTGCTCTTCACCAACCCCCGCCAAGCGAAGCGCCAGTGCGGCCGCACCCAGCGGGTGATCAAGCTCCCCGACCCCGGCCTTTTGGGCCGCACCGCCCCCTACCTGCTGGCGCAGGGCATCAGTCGGGTGGTGATCGAGGGCTCTCTCTACGCTTTGCCAGAGGATCAATAGGTTTCAGCGCCATCGTCTTCCGATCGGCCGAATGCCACGGCAGCTGCGCTGCCTCCACTGAGGAGTCCCGCCGCCAGTGCCAATCCCATCAGGAAACCGCTTGGCAGGGGGGCTGTGCGAGCCATCCCGAGTTGCAAGGAGGGCCGGTCACTGAGATTTTGAGCTCCAAGGCACACCGCCAGAGCCACCACCACCGCGCCCATCACGCTGCCGAGAGCGAGACGCAGACGAAGAAGCATGGGCCCTCAAGGGATGGAATCTCCATTCTCTCCCGAGGCGGCACGGTGCAACAGAGCGTAGAGATCTCGGCGACGATGGCCTGTTGTGTCCGCCAGTAGTCGGCTGGCTTCCTTGGCGCTGTGCCCCTCAGCCATCAGGGCGGCCAAGGCTTCCTGCAGCTCCTCCTCCACCCAAATCGGCGCGATCACAGGCGCTCCCCCTAGCACCAGCGTGCATTCCCCAAGCGGCGGGGTGGCCTGAAAGTGGCTCAGTGCAGCGCTCACCGTAGGCCCCACCAGCTCTTCATGGCATTTGGTGAGTTCTCGGGCCACCTGCAGCGGCCGATCCCCCAGAACAGACAACAGGTCCTCCAGCAGGGCCATCAACCGATGGGGGGCCTCAAACAACACGAGCGTGCGAGGTTCGTTCCCCAGCTCCTTGAGACGCTGGCGCCGCTGTTGGGGCTTGGCGGGCAGGAAACCCTCGAAGCAGAAGCGTCCGCAGGGCAGACCGCTGCTCACCAGGGCTGTGGTTATCGCGCAGGGGCCTGGTACACACACCACCCGCAGGCCGGCCTGACGGGCGGCCGCCACGAGCAGCTCCCCTGGATCGGAGATCCCAGGGAGGCCTGCATCACTGATCACCGCCACCGATGCACCGGCTCTGAGGTGGTCCAGCAGTTGCGGAATCCGGCTGGCCTGGTTGTGTTGATGGAAACTGATCAACGGGCGTTTCAGCTGCAGAGCCTGCAAGAGCAGGCCGCTGCGGCGCGTGTCTTCGCAGGCCAGATGATCGGCGCCAGCGATCACCCGCCGGGCTCGGGGGGAGAGATCCTCCAAGTTGCCGATGGGGGTGCCCACCAGATAGAGCACGCCGGGCGCAGGTTCGGCCGACTCCAACACTGCTGCTCCTGGGGACTGCTGCACAATGGCGCTTTCTCTACCCATGATGGCGGCTCCAAGCCACTGGCCCTCCGATGTGCCCCTTCCGCAGGGGGTGGACGGGGAAGGGTTGCTGCATCAGCTGCGCCAACTGGCCTGGGGGGCCGCCGCCATTCTGCGGGCCTATGCCCGCGGCGAGGTTCCCCCCTATGGGTTTGCGCGGGCCCTCACGGTGGAGGAAGGGGGTGAGGGACCGGTGTCAGCGGCCGATCTCGCCGTGAACCGCTGGCTCTTGCAGGGCCTGGCCACCGCCTTCCCCCAAGCTCCCTGGACCCTGCTCAGCGAGGAGACCGCAGCCGAGCAGCTGGGCAGCGGCCAGCCATTGGCGAGCGAATGGTTGTGGATTTTGGATCCCCTTGATGGCACTCGCGATTTTCTGGAAGGCAGCGGCGAATACGCTGTCCATTTGGCCCTGGTGAGGGGGCAGAGTCCGGTGCTGGGGCTGATTGTGCTCCCTGAAAAGGAAGAGCTTTGGTTTGGCCTGGTGAGTCCCAGCCATACAGAATCGGGGCTGCCAGGGGTGGCCTGGTGCGAAGTGGCCAGCGGCGACAGCCATCCGCCTCGGTTGAGCCGTCGCCAGCAGGCTGGTGAGTTGGTGTTGGTCGCCAGCCGCAACCATCGTGACCAGCGGTTGGAGCAGCTGCTTGGCGCCCTGCCGATCGGCCCGAGCCGGGCGATGGGGAGTGTGGGTGGCAAGGTGGCCACCATCCTGCGGGGCGAGACCGATGTCTATATCTCCTTATCAGGCAAGAGCGCCCCGAAGGACTGGGACATGGCCGCACCAGAGGCGGTGCTCCGAGCTGCCGGTGGCCGTTTCACCCATTCCGACGGCCGGCCCCTCACCTACAACACCGGTGATGCACGCCAAGCCGGTTGTCTCGTTGCCAGCCATGGGCCGGCCCATGAGACGCTCTGCGAGCGAGCCACTGCGGCTCTAGCTCAAATCGATCCCGGCTTCTTGGTCTGATGTCGCCTGGCCTCAGCCAGCGTGCCTGACGGATCGGCAGGCACGCTGGCGAAATCACCCAGGAGATCCAAAGCCAGCGGCTGGCCATGGAGGCCGGCCGCTTGCTGTCTTCACCCGGCAGTTCAGACAGGCAGAGGGGTGTCGGCCTGGGGTACGCCGCGGAGAGTGAGATTGATGCGGCCGCGGTTGTCGATCTCTCGCACGCGCACGGTCACCTGGTCGCCCACGTTCACCACGTCTTCCACCTTTTCCACCCGGGCTTCAGAAAGTTGGGAGATGTGAATCATCCCCTCTTTGCCGGGAAGGATTTCCACGAAGGCACCGATCGGAATCACGCGCGTGACCGCTCCGGAAAACACCTCTCCCTCGCTGACGCGGCGGGTGAGCCCTTCGATCATGCGCTGGGCCTCCTCTGCGGCCTGGCCGTCATGGCTGGCGATGGTCACCATGCCGCCATCCTCGATGTCGATCTTGGTGTTGGTGCGCTCCGTGATGCCTTTGATCGTCCGCCCGCCCGGGCCGATCACGGTGCCAATCAACTCCGGATCAATCCGGAAGCTCAACAGCCGTGGGGCATGGGGGGAGAGGGTGTCGCGGGGCTTGTCGATGGCTTCCAACATCTTCTCGAGGATGTGGAGCCGAGCGGGACGGGCCTGCTTGATGGCGTCGGAAATGGTCGCCATGGCCAATCCCGTGATCTTCATGTCCATCTGCAGGGCTGTGATGCCCTTTTCGGTGCCGGCCACCTTGAAGTCCATGTCACCGAGAAAATCCTCGATCCCCTGGATGTCGGTGAGGATGCGCACCTCATCGCCCTCCTTGATCAGGCCCATGGCGGCCCCACTCACGGGAGCTTTGAGGGGCACGCCCGCATCCATCAGCGCCAGGGTGCTGCCGCACACCGAACCCATCGAGGTGGAGCCGTTGGAGCTGAGCACTTCGCTCACCACCCGCAACACATAGGGGAAGGTTTCCTTCGCCGGCAGCACAGGCAGGAGGGCCCTCTCCGCCAGCGCACCGTGGCCAATCTCCCGACGGCCAGGGGAGCGCATCGGCTTGGTTTCGGCGACGGAATAGGGAGGGAAGTTGTAGTGATGGAGGTAAAGCTTTTCCTTGGCGGGATTGAGATCATCCATTTCCTGGGCATCGCTCGGAGTGCCCAAGGTGGCGGTGGAGAGCACCTGGGTGAGGCCCCTCTGGAAGAGGCCTGAGCCATGCACGCGTTTGGGCAAAACCCCGGCCGCTGCGGAGATGGGTCGCACTTCATCGAGCTGGCGACCATCCACCCGGCGGCCATCTTTGAGAATTTGCTCGCGCATCAGCTTTTTGGTGAGGCTCTTGTAGCCGTTGGCGAGGGCCTTGCCGTTGCCGCTGATCGCCACTTTCACCGGGTCATCCTCCGGAAGGGCGTCAATCTTTTGGCTCACATCCGCCTGGATGGCGTCAAGCTTTTCATCCCGCTGGGGCTTGCTGAGTTCAAACTGCTGCAACACCTCGCCGATCCCCTTGGCACAATGCTTCTCGAGGAATGTGGGGATGGTGGAATCCCCTTCCTTTGGAGCGGGAATCGCAGCAGGCTCGATGCCAAGTTCATTAAGGAGCGTGAGCTGGGCCTTGATCAGTTCGTTAACAGCTTCATAGCCGAAATCAATGGCTTCGATCACATCCTGCTCGGGGAGCTGATCGGCGCCAGCTTCCACCATCACTACCCCGTCGGGGGTGCCAGCCACCACCAGATCGAGGGCACTGCGCTGGATCTCGCGGAAGCTGGGGTTGAGCACAAAATCGTCGCCCAACAGACCCACCCGCACAGCAGCCATCGGGCCATGGAAGGGAATCTGGGCGAGCAAGGTGGCCATCGAGGCGCCGGTGACGGCGAGCACGTCGGGGGGCACACGCTCGTCAAGCGACATGCAGGTGGCCACGATTTGGAGGTCGTCCCGCATCCAGGAGGGAAAGAGAGGCCGCATGGGCCGGTCAATGAGTCGGGCAATCAGGGTGGCCCGCTCGGGTGGACGGGATTCCCGCCGCATGAAACTGCCAGGAATGCGCCCAGCTGCGTAGAGCCTCTCCTCGTAGTCGCAGATGAGCGGAAGAAAATCGATGCCTTCCCGGGGTGTGGAGCGGGTGGACGTCACCAAGATGGCGGTATCTCCGCACTCGATCATGACGGCGCCGCCTGCTTGGGGGGCGTAACGGCCGCTGGTCAGTTTGATCTCCCGGCCATCAAAGGAGATCAACTGCGTTTGTCCTTGCACTGGGCGTTATTGCTTCTGAGTCGTTTTGGATTCTGGCATCTGGCCCCTCTGGCCAGGCGGGTTTCGAGATTTCTCAGGAATTGGCCAAGAGCTGCGTTCAAGCGGAGGCCCATCAAGACCCATCAGCCCGGTCCACGCACCAGAGCCCTGGGCGTGGACCAGGCGCGCTAGCTAGGCCGGACGACTTACCAGCTCGACTTCACCACACCGGGCAGCTCACCCTTGTGGGCCCGCTCCCGCAACTGGTTGCGGCACAGACCAAAATCGCGATACACACCGCGGGGTTTGCCGGTGGCCCAACAACGGTTGCGCAGGCGGCTTGGAGCACTGTTGCGCGGCAGGGCTTGCAACTTCCGGTGGATCTCTAAACGCTCCATGGGGTCAGCTGCAGCTTCCATGGCGGCCTTCAAGGCGGCCCGCTTGGGGGCAAAGCGATCCACCATCTTTTTGCGCTTCACATCGCGCGCAATCATCGATTTCTTTGCCATGCGGCCAACTGAAGCAAGTTAGGAATCCCATCGAGCTTACCCCTTGAGTCGACTGGGGTAGCGATCAGCGTTCGGGCACGCCCTGCAGGCGCCATTCCGGCGGGTTCGATGTGGAGGGCGCCCCTAGCTGACGCCCCCGCAAGTCCTGCGCCACAAGCAGGCGCAACTAACGGCCGATGAGCTGCTGCACCATGGGCAACTGGGACGTGTCTTTGACGATTAGCACCAGGCTCAGCCCCACCAGAAGCACAAAGCCCGACTGCATGAAGGCATTGTGGAAGCGCTCGGGCACCGGGCGCCCGCGCAGTCCCTCCACCAGCAATAACGCCAATTGACCGCCATCCAGCAGGGGCAGCGGCAAGGCGTTAAGCACGGCCAGGTTGATGGAGATCAAGGCGGCGAAGAGAAACAAACTGCTCCCTCCCTGACTGGCCAGGGACGCCCCCATCTCCACGATCTTCACCGGTCCGGAAACCTGGGAGGCAGTTTCACCGAAATGGGTGAACAAGGTAAAGAATCCCTCCACGGTGCGCCGGGTCAGGGCGACAAAGTCGTGGTTGGCCTGGCGGAATGGCTCAAAGGGCCCCTTGGGAGCCCGGAAGGCTTCCGTTCCGAACGGTTGCAGCTGGGCACCGATGCGGCCGATGCCGCCCTGATCGGCGGGAGTGAGGGTGAGGTTCAGGGTTCGTCCGCCCCGTTCGGCCTGGAGATGGAGGGGGCGCTGGGGAGAGGTCTTGATCTGTTGCACAAAGGCGGCCACGGCTTCTTGCCCGCCCGCCACGGCTTTGTTCTCCATCTTCAAAATGCGATCTCCCGTCTTCAGGCCGGCTTCCGCCGCGGGCTGGCCGGGCTGCACCCCCGCCACCAACACCCCAGGGGAGGAACTGAATCCGGCGGGGATACCGAGCACGAGCCCCTGGGCCAGGAGCACCAGGTAAGCCAGCAGCAGATTGGCCAACACGCCTGCGGCGATCACCAGAGCGCGCTGGGGCAGGGGCCTGTTGCGCAGCAGGTTCGGGTCGTTGGGCGGGAAGGGGCTGGCGGTGTCGTCATCCGGGAAGGACACATAGCCACCCAAGGGGATGGCCCGCAGGGCGAATTGCACCCCGCGGCGCTGGCGCTGAAGGAGCGCGGGCCCAAACCCGATGGAGAAGCCGCTGACGCGGATGCCCTGCCAGACGGCGGCAAAGAAGTGACCCGCTTCATGGACCACGATCAAGCCCGCCAGGATGGCCAGGGCAGTGAGAACTCCCATCAGAAGGGGCACTGTCGAATGTCTCCCATTCTGGAGGCTGATCAGGGAGATCGGCCCATCAGCGCATCGGCGCCGAAGTAGGGCACCAGGGCCGCCGGCAACCGCACGGAGCCATCGGCCTGTTGGCCGGCCTCCAGCAGGGCCGCCATGGTGCGACCCACCGCCAGCCCACTGCCATTGAGGGTGTGGACCAGGCGCGTGCCCTTGCCATCGTCTTTGCAGCGGATGGCGCTGCGGCGGGCTTGAAAATCGCCACAGGTGCTGCAGCTGGAGATCTCCCTGTAGGCGCCAGCGCCGGCCAGCCACACCTCCAGGTCGTAGGTTCGGGCGGCTGAAAATCCCAGGTCGCCGGTGCAGAGCTCGATGCGTCGATAGGGCAGCTCCAAGGCCTCCAGCACGGCCTCCGCATCGAGGGTGAGCTGCTCATGGGCCGTGTGGGAGGCATCCGGGTGGCAAAACCAGTAGAGCTCCACCTTGTTGAACTGGTGCAGGCGGATCAGCCCCCGGGTGTCGCGGCCGTAGGAGCCCGCCTCCCGCCGGAAGCAGGGGGTGTAGGCCACATAGCGCAGAGGCAGCTGGCTGGCTTCGAGCACCTCTTCGCGATGCAGGGAGGTGAGAGGTACCTCGGCGGTTGGGGTGAGCCAGAGGTCATCGTCGGCGCAGCGGAAGCTTTCCTCAGCAAATTTCGGGAGCTGGCCGGAGCCGGTGAGGCTGGCCGTGTTCACCAGGATCGGCGGCAGCACCTCCCTGTAGCCCCGCCCGGTGTGCAGATCGAGCATGAAATTGATCAGGGCACGCTCCAGCCGCGCCGCCGGACCCACCAGGGTGACGAAGCGGCTTTGGGCAATGCGCACGGAGCGTTCGGTTTCAATCAGGCCGAGACGCTCGGCAATCTGCCAATGCTCTTGCAGCCGTTCTCCAGGCTCGGGACGGCGCGGCTCCCCCCAGCGCTTCACCTCCACGTTGTCGGCCTCACTGCGGCCTTCAGGGGTATGGGGGGAGGGGAGATTCGGGAGGGTGAGAAGCTGGTCGCGCAGGCGGCGCTCCAGGGCCTTCTCCTCTTCTTCCAGGCCGGCTACCTGCTGCTTGATGCGGTTGCCCTCCTCACGCAGGCTCTGCACCTGGGGATCGTTGGGGTTGCCCCCATTGCGGATCAGTTGGCCCACCTCCCGGCCGATGCGGTTGCCTTCGGCCTGAAGGCTGCTGCGCTGCTCTTCAAGATTCCGCTCTTGGCGAGCGATGGCTTGGAGACCCGTGAGGTCGACCTCCAAGCCGCGGCGCCCGAGTTGCTCGGAGATTGCCTCGGGGTTCTCGCGCAACAGGCGCTGATCCAGCACAGCCAAGGGGGGGTTGCTCGCTGGCAGCCTACGGGGCAGCTCAGCGGCGAGGGGCTGGGCCTCAGAGCACCTGCACCACCTCGGTGACCTCGGGGATGGACTCCCGCAGCTTGCGCTCGATCCCCATCTTGAGGGTCATGGTGCTGCTGGGGCAGGAGCCGCAGGCTCCCTGCAGGCGCACCTTCACGACGGGACCATCCAGTTCAACGATCTCCACGTTGCCGCCATCCGCCATCAGATAAGGGCGAAGTTCGTCCAAAACGCGCTCCACATTTTCAACGGTGAGGGCGCGGGGGTCGGAGGCCTGTTCAGGGGTGGTGCTTTCGGGATTGGTGGCTGTTTCAGTGCTCATCGCATCGGGCCGATCGGATGTGCTGAGCTTAGGGATGACGGTCACACCCCGACCGATTCCGGGGTGGTTGCTCATCCTTGAAGAGCGCCGCTGAGGTTCACGATCGCCACACCGGCAACGATCAGGGCCATCCCCACCAGTTGGCTGGTGGTGGGGATTTGCTGGTAAGCCAGGATCCCCACCAAGACGGTGGCCACCACCCCGATCCCAGTCCAGACGGCATAGGTGAGCCCGAGGGGAAGCACCTCCACCACCTTAGCCATCAGCATGATGGCAATCGAGTAGGTGATGAGCACCACCAACGTGGGAACGGGGCGGGTCATCCCCGCCGAAAGCTTCAAAAAAGCCGTGCCGATCACCTCGGCGACGATCGCCACGGCGAGAACCAACCAGGGATTGGACATCAGCATGGGAGGGGGCGGCGGTGGGAGCGGATCTCTAGGATCAAGCCACCACCATCCCTAACGTTCCCCCCACCGTAACGGGATACATCCCGCGACAGCTCCCGCGCATGACCGACGTACCCGTTTCCAGAATCCGCAATTTCTGCATTATTGCCCACATCGACCACGGCAAATCCACCCTTGCAGACCGCTTGTTGCAAGACACTGGCACCGTGGCTGAGCGCGATATGCAAGCCCAGTTTCTTGACAATATGGAGCTGGAGAGAGAGCGAGGCATCACGATCAAGCTTCAAGCGGCGCGGATGGAATACAAGGCTGCGGATGATCAAGTTTATATTCTTAATCTGATCGACACCCCCGGTCACGTCGACTTCTCCTACGAGGTGAGCCGCTCGCTGCAGGCTTGTGAGGGGGCCTTGCTGGTGGTGGATGCCAGCCAGGGGGTGGAGGCCCAAACCCTGGCCAATGTCTATCTGGCGCTGGAAAATAATCTGGAAATCATTCCAGTGCTCAACAAGATCGATCTGCCCGGGGCTGATCCAGAGCGCATCAGTGATGAAATTGAGGCCATCATCGGGCTCGACTGTTCAGGGGCCATTCCTTGCTCGGCCAAAACAGGCCTGGGGGTGCAAGAGATTTTGCAGGCGGTGGTGGAGCGGGTGCCGCCACCGCCGGATCGAGTCGAGGAGCCCCTTCGGGCGCTGATCTTCGATTCCTATTACGACTCTTACAGGGGAGTGATTGTGTATTTCCGCGTCATGAGCGGCACGATTCGCCGCAAAGACAAGGTGTTGCTGATGGCCAGCGGCAAGAGCTATGAGTTGGATGAAGTGGGTGTGATGGCCCCCGATCAACGCCAGGTGGAAAGTCTCCATGCTGGGGAGGTGGGCTACTTGGCGGCCTCGATCAAGGCGGTGGCTGATGCGCGGGTGGGTGACACAATCACTTTGGTGAATGCCCCAGCCAGCGAACCTCTGCCCGGCTACACCGAGGCTAAGCCGATGGTGTTTTGTGGACTGTTTCCAACGGATGCCGATCAATATCCTGATTTAAGAGAGGCCCTCGACAAGTTGCGGCTGTCCGATGCGGCCCTGCAATATGAACCGGAAACCAGTAGCGCCATGGGATTCGGCTTTCGCTGTGGCTTTCTTGGGCTGTTGCACATGGAGATTGTGCAGGAACGGCTGGAGCGGGAATACAACCTCGACCTGATCGTCACGGCGCCTTCCGTGGTCTACAAAGTGAACATGCTGGATGGCAGCTGCGTGATGGTGGATAACCCTGCCACACTCCCTGACCCGCAGAAGAGAGAGTCTATTGAAGAGCCCTATGTGAAGTTGGAAATTTATACGCCTAACACCTACAATGGAACCCTGATGGAGCTCTGTCAGGAGCGACGGGGTGAATTCATTGATATGAAATACATCACCACCGACCGCCTCACCTTGCACTACGAGGTGCCGTTGGCAGAAGTGGTGACCGACTTCTTTGATCAGATGAAAAGTCGTACCAAGGGCTATGCCTCGATGGAATATCACCTGATCGGCTATAGAAAGAATGAGTTGGTGCGTCTTGATGTATTGATTAACGCAGAAAAAGCAGACCCGCTCACGACGATCGTGCATCGCGACAAGGCCTACAACGTCGGTAAAGCTTTGGTGGAGAAATTAAAAGAACTCATCCCACGCCAGCAGTTCAAGATTCCCATTCAGGCTGCGATTGGAAGTCGGGTGATTGCTAGCGAAAGCATCAGCGCCATGCGCAAAGATGTTCTCGCCAAGTGCTACGGCGGCGACATCAGCCGTAAAAAGAAACTGCTGCAGAAGCAGGCCAAGGGGAAGAAGCGCATGAAGGCCATGGGCAAGGTGGATGTGCCGCAGGAGGCCTTCATGGCTGTGCTGAAGCTCAATCAATGATGCTTAAGCCGTGAGGCGCAAGGGCGTTGTCCGCAGCTGGGAACGCTTGCGACCCAGATCGCACCCGTCATGTCCCCGCCTCGCTCTGGCGTCCTGCTCCACCCGGGGGGCCAGCCCCAGCATCAACTTCCCGCCTATGCCATGCCCTTGGCGGTCGTAGGGGCTGGACTGCTTTTGCTGATGAGTGGGGCCCTCCACGGCCTGGCGATGCAGGAGCGGCTGCAGGTGTCTGCTTTGGAGCGGTTGCGGCGGGAGGAGGATCTGTTGGTCTCGGCAGCCCACCAACTGCTGGCTTCCCTCAATGGGCCGCACCAGTGTCTGCAGGCCCTGCCGCTGGCGCGCTGGGAAGCCGATGGAGGCGCTTGCGCCTCAGTGGCAGAGGTGGCGGCTCTGCGGCAGGCCCAGGTGATGGCCGTGCCCGTGCGGCTGCTGGCCTGGCAGCCTCGAGCTGATGGCCTTGCCGCTGAACTGGAGCTGGCCTTGGCAGCGGCGCCAGGTCGCGGCGCCCGCCGGGCCAGATTTGGCCTCCAGCTGGTGGGCCTTCCCAGTCAGGCGGTGAATCTACGCACGCGTTTCATCGGGGGGGGGCTGCCATGAGCCTCTCGGAAGCGTTGGCGGCCTGCCTGGTGCTGCTGGTGGGCAGCTCGGCTGCGGCTGAGCTGTGGAGCCAGTCGCTGCGCTCCACGTGGGAGCAGGCTCGGCGCGAGGAGCAGCTCCACAGACTGGATGCCTTGCTGTTGGCCAGTGAGGGGAAGGCCCAGGAGCTGGTGGCCAAGCAGGGGCTGGCCGCTGATTGCCAGGTTGCGGCTGGACCGCTGGTGACCCTGCTTTTGGCCTTGCCCTCGGCTCAGGGGGCCACCCTCACCGTGCCGCCCAGCCCACCAGGCACGCTGCATTTGCGCTGGGAAACCGGCGGTGTGAGTCGCGAACGGCTGCTCAGCGCCTCCGCCCTTGGGCTCTGCCGGGAGGCCGGCCATGGCGCTTGATGGTTGGCAGCGGCCCCAACTCGCCCGGGTGCCAGCTTGGACTCTGACGGAGCTCCTGCTGGCGACCGGCCTTGTGGTCCTGGTGGGCGCATGGCTTTTGCGGGGGGGAACGGAGGCCATGGCACGCCAGCGCTTGGAGACGGCGAGCCAGCGGTTGGTGAGCGGGCTGGAGGACGCTCGGGCTGCGGCATTGAGGGAAGGCCAGCCCTGTGCCATGCGTCTGGGTACGAGCGGATGGGAGGCCCCCCGGGGCAACCTGCTGCCGGCCTGCGCTGGGGTGGCCCCGGGGCTGGACTCCGCGGTGGCGGTGAGTCACAACCTGCCGGATCCGATGCGGTTCAGTGCCAATGGGTTGGTGCTCGACGGCGGCACGGTGTGGCTGCGCAGCCAGGGCACGGCCCTGGTGCGCTGCGTGGTGGTGAGCCTGCCCCTTGGGGTGACCCGGGTGGGGAGAGAGGGGCCCAACGGTTGCGAGCCGGAGAGCGTGCAATGAAGCGCACAGAGGCTTTCACCCTGGCGGAACTGCTGGTGGCCCTGGCCCTGGCGCTGGTGGTGGTCGCGGTGGTGGTGAAGAGCCTGTGGACCTCTGGACGCAGCGGCGAGCGCCTTGCCCTTTTGATGCGGGAGCGCGCTTTTCAGCGCCGTACGTTGGCTCTGCTGCGAACGGAGCTGGCTGCGGCCCAGAAGTGGCAGTTGGGCTCAGGGACGGGAGCCGCCTGCAGTCTGTCTGGCCGCGCGCCGGTGGTGCAGTTGGAGGTGGAGGGTCGCACAATCACTTACAGCCTTGGGTCGCCGCCCAGCCCGATCTGGCGCGGCCGGGTGTTGATGCGTTGCGGGCCTGCCTACGGGCTTGGCGGGGAGCTGAGTGCCGGTGCGGCGCAAAACAGGGTGGTGCTGGATGGAATGGGGCCGGCGGGCTTGCAGGTTGAAATGGAAGAGGCGGGGGTGGTGCGCTTGCGATTGCGGCAGGAGTTTCCCCTCCGAGATGGGGCACTCTTGTCGTTGGGACACGAGACTCGGGCGGCCGCGCCTTTGCCCTGAGGCTGGTGGACAGCAGGCAATCCGGCCCAGTCCCATGGGGATAAAGCTGTAAGAATCGCGTAGATATATGATTTACTTTTTGTTGTTTTGGGCTCGGGCTTCCGCCAGCTCAAATTGTTCCCCAGGAGCATCGCCCTGAGTTCAGGCGAGCCCGGCTTTGCCATGCCCCTGGTGTTCCCGGTGTTGTTGCTGCTCATCCTGGGAGCGGTGACCCTGGCGAGCCGCTCCACCAGCAGTTATTTAGCCGCCTCCAAGCAATCGGATGCCCAGGCGGCCAGGCAGGCGGCCGAAAGCGGCATGAACCGAGTGTTGCGGGCTCTGAACCCCTATGGGAAAAATACGGGAGATCCCTACCTGAGCTTCTTGTTGCTCTCAAACTGGGACCAAACCGCAAAAAACTGGCCGATCAGCAAGTTGGGGCAGGCTGCCATCAGGGCCCGTCTTGTCCGCTGTCGGATCTCCACTCGCGGCATGCGTGAAAGTCATGTGTTGCCTTCGACGTCCCAGCCCTATGACCGATTGGTCAGTGATGTGGTCGGTACGACGGGCAACGGCAAGCGAACGTTGCGTTACACGATTGTGGATTATGTGCCTCCTCAATCTGCTGCGGGTTTGCCCAGCGAATGCAGCGACTTTTTTTCCACCCTCACCGGCGGTTCCGCCCAAATCACCATCGAAGGCACCGTCGATATCGATGGTAAGCAGCTGGCCAGCCAGCGACTGACCCGCACGATCGATGTGGACCCCGTGCCGTTTCCCGATCTGCCAGACAACATGCCTGTGCCGGGATCGCCGATTGGCTTGAGAATCACCAACGCTGGTGTTGGGCTTGCCGATATGAGAAGCATGGTTTATGCAAATTTTGCTGAGGACGCCAATTCACAGGAACTTGGCAACATCTTTGGCAGCCTGCGGCCCCAGTGCCTGAATTGCTCCCCTCCCCTTAAGAATGGGGTGACCAAAACTCCCCCTCCCGATGACTTGCGGGAACTCCCACCACCCCCTGTTGATTCAACCTTCAAGCCTTTGGTGTTGAGTGGCTTCCTGAATAAATCTCCAAAGTCATTAACTCTATCCTCCAACCCGCTGACTGTTACAAGAATAGATGCATCCTCTGTCGCCAATAAGGTCAACTTTAATTGTGAATTTACCCAGAACAATACAGAAATTAGTTGCTATATTGGTTATATATATGTAGATCCGCCCAATAATAATTTAGTTAGCCCTTACACGCCGCCCGTTGGTAGGCTCCAAGTCGATACATCGCAATATCCGGTGACTCTTTATATCGATGGCGATGTTGGTGGCGCTCCTAAGAGTCCACCTGGTCCTCCTGGTCCTCCCAATCCCATCGAGCCTTCTGGGCCTCCCCAAGTTCCTCCGGCTTCGGTCTCGCTGGACGACGGAAAGGTCGCAATTGAGCACTGCGTCAAAACTTGTTCAACAACACCTGTTTTTTATGACCATAACAACTTGTCTCTAAGGCCTTCATGGGGAAGGTTGCGGATCATCGGGTCGTTCAATCCCTCGGCCTCCCAGACTTTCTATATTGCCGCTAAGTCTCCTGCCGTTCCTCCGATCACCAGTCTGCATGGTGTTTTCATGTGGTTGCCCAAAGGCAAGTTGCTCTTGGGAAACCCAACATATACCTATGATTCTTTAAATATGAAATGGCTGAAAACTTCAGTGGAAACCGCTCCCTCCCCGCTTCTTGCCACCTGGTGGCTTGAGAATCTTGATTTCACTAATCTCACCGGAGCAATGGATTTCATTATGCCGCTTTACGGCAATCCTGAGGCGATGAGTGCCGTCCTTCAGGGTGGATACTTCGATGTGGCTGGGCAGTTCACGCCAGATTCTCGTTTTCCTGTCTACCCTGTTTTACCTCGCATCAGGAGTTCGTTTTAGCCATGGCCAAACGTTCCATGCTTCGAAACCGCCCTCCTGGCGTAGAGCAAGCATCCTTCATGTTTGAAGCGGTCTTTGCAGCGACAATCGCTCTCACCGTTACCTCTGGACTTGCGCTGATGTTTGAAAAGCAAATCGACCTCGCCAAGCGCGCCCGCGACACCGATCTTCTTGAGGCTGCAGTGAATAAAGACGTGAATTCCCTGCGCCAAGCGGCTCGCTACTGGCGGATGTCGTACGGCCCCTACTCTGATGATTTCTTGGATGGCTCTGTCACTGGTATTCCCCCCTACACCCAACGCCCATCTGGCAGTCTCGCCTATCGGCCTGCAGTTCGTTCCGAGTGCATCAGCAAAGATCTCTATCTGCTTAATTTCATCGCTGATTTAAAAGTCATCGTTCTAAACGCCAATATACCAATTATTAATTCCCCAAGGGCTTTCAATGTTCAGGATAATATTACCCCCACCGCTCTAGCCTCTCGCTACTTGTTGACGCGTTCCATGCAAAGATTTTCGGCTGATCCTTCCGTGCCCACCGCTCGCCTGACCTATCAGCTGAAACCACTGAACAATTCTCCTCCCTTGGCCCTGGAGCGGACAGCAGAGTTGCAGATCGAAATGCAAAGCGGTTGTTAGCCCATGCCTATCTCGTCGCGCCCCCAGAATGCTTTCACCATGATCGAGGTGTTGCTCGTCAGTGCTGTGATCTTGGGCGGGAGCTCGTTGGCATTGCGCTCGATGTTTCTTTTCAGCGAGCAGAGGAAGCTGCGCACGGCTGCAGTTGAGCTTTCTGGCTATTTGCAGGTGGCTAGAAATGTTGCCAATGCAGCAAATGGGCGATGCAGGATTGCGCTCACCCAATCCAATGGTGGCATCTTTTCCGTAGACCCCACTTTCACCGACCCAGACAACGTTTGCCTGCCAGGCACGCTCCCGCCCGATGTGCGCCTCGGTGGCCTTGCCGGGAGCCGCAATCTGAAGGCAGCCACCTTGCCCGGTGGAGGGAATTATCCCCTCACTTTTTCGCCGGAAGGATCGATCAGGGCGGGTGCCACCGTTCTCCTCAGCTCGTCCGATGTTCCCAATGGAGCCTGGTGTGTGGATGTGCAGGCCCCCCTAGGCACGGTGCGATTGGGTTGGCAACCCAGCGGAGGCACTTGCAATTACGCGATCGAGCAATGACATGACCCGCCGTTTTCGATCGCTTCAATTCATCAGCCAAGCCACCCCGTCAAAGACACGGCTGCCCAGCTTCACCCTTGTGGAGCTCCTGGTTGGCTCGGTCATCACGGTGATCGTCGTGAGTTCCTTGGCGGCTCTTGCCCTGATCTCGGAGTTGCGATTGGGCCGGGATTCAGAAGTCAACCAAAACCTGCGCGACCAGTGGGGGCGTGCCCTTGCCTTCATTAACAACGAAGCTCAAAACGCCTACTGGATTCGCACCAGCATCGCTGCGTGGCCCTGCGCTGGTGGCGCTCTTCCGTCAGGGCCGCTGCTCGTGTTGGAGGGGCCACCCAATCCCGCCAACAACAACCAGCCCTTCTGGAATGTCGTCTACGGCGTTCGTGCCAATGGCAACTCCACGGAATGGCGCGGCTTCAACCGGCTTGTGCGCTGCGGCCCACCTTTTGAAGCGCTGCGCCGACCCGATGCACCTTTGCCAGTCGCGCAACAGGCCCGAAGAGCTGCAGCCCTCGCTGGCAACCTCGCCTTCACCGAACAAAACACCGAATCCGTCATCGCCGATCAGTTGGCCCAAACCAACCCCTTGCAGATTCAGCTGTACGACCAAACCCTTGCGAAGGATCGCGACGTGCAACTGAGCTTGTTCATGAGCCGCCGCACAGGGGCCAGCTATCCACCTCCTGGCATGTTTGCCTCGGCGTTCCACACCCAGATCCGTGCCAACCGAAACCCGGGGTTTGACGTCACCGGCAACCCTGCCTGCCTCACCACAACCGATGCCGATGGCAACCAACAGCCCAATTCGGCGGTCTGCCCCTCCATGCCATTAAAGGACTCGCTAGGCCGCACCACTTACATCAAGGAATTTAATCTCCCCTCTGCAGGCACTTTCACGGTGAATGGCTGCAATCCAAACGCAATACCAAAATGCCTGGGGCCGAAGTCCAGCTCCACCATCGATGTGATCTTTCTCAAGGGCAATTTTGCTGACTTCACCACCAGGCAATTTGCCGCCCCCGGGGAGCCTAATGCCAGCGGTCCCTGCAGCCGCATCAGCTGCTGGTTGAGCAACGGCAGCCAGAATGTGCAGATCTACGACGGAAACGTGCTTGTGTTTTACGACCAGATCCTGCGACTTTGATGAACGAACTCGACCCCTCCCATCGGCTGAAGGAGGCCCTGGGCCTCGTCGAGTCTGGACAACTTGACATCGCGGAAGTGAAATTGCGACAGCTGGTGGCCGAAGGCACCCGGCAACCACAGGCCTGGATGGCCCTTGGAGTGATCTGCGGCGAGCGGGGGGATCGAGCCCAAAGGCGGCTCTGGCTGCAGCAGGCCCGCGCCCTTGAGCAGAAGCTGGCTCCAGACAATCCCTCCCTGCGCTTGTTGCTCAATCTGCAGGTGGACGCCCTGGAGCGGGGGGAGATCGATCAGGCCCTGGCCTATGGCGATGAGGCCCTGAGCCATTATCCAAAAGACGGCGAAGCCCTCCTGCAACAGGCTCGCCTGCTCGCCGTCCAGGGCAGGTCAAAGGAGAGCGAAAGCCTTTTGGAGCAATGCCTTCCCGCCCTCCAGGCCCAGGTGGAGGCCGAGCCTGAGGGCGTGAAGGGTTGGCGGCTCCTGGCCCGAGCCGAGGAAATGCTCAACCATGGCGACTCGGCCATCGCCGCATGCCAGCGGGCCTTGTCCCTCGACCCCAACCATTTGCCTACGCTTCTGCTGATTGGCCGGCTGCTCACGATGCGCGGGCAAATCGATGGGGCCATGCCCTGGCTCATGAATGCTTTGGCCGTCGCCCCCAACGACCCCTATGCCCTGAGTTGCACGGGTCTGGCCCTGAAAGATCTGGGTGACCACTTGCAGGCTGTTGAGCTGTTTCGCAAGTCGTTGGCCATCGATCCAAACCAGGTGGAAACCTGTTTCTTCCTCGGGGCAACCCTCAGTGATCTCGGCCTCTACGGGGAAGCCGAGAAGGCCTTCCGCGATGGTCTCGCCATTGCGCCGGCCGATCTCGACTGCCGGATGAATCTGGCCTCCACGTTGCGCAACAAGGGCGAGGCTGCCGAAGCGGTGGCCATCTATCGGCAGCTGCTGGCCGATGCGCCAGACGCCCAGGGGGCCTTTCACAACCTGATGTTCACCTATTCCATCAGCGACGAGGCCTCCCCCGCCGAGGTTTTGGAAACGGCACGGCGCTTTTGGCAAGGGCTTGCGAGACAGCTCCCCGCTCCCTCCGTCCCGCTGGCGCCGCTCCACGTGAGCGAGCGGCCCCTGCGGGTGGGCTTGCTCTCGGCTGATATCGGTAGTCATGTGGTGGGTCGTTTCCTCGACCCCCTGTTGCGATACCACGATCCGAACCGCTGCCATCTGGAGCTGATCTCCATGCATCGTCGCTACGAGCAAAGCAGCGAAGCGCTGATCGCCCTGGCTGACGGCTTCCACAGTCTGGAGGGTGTGCCCCAACAGGAGGGCCGGGCCCGTCTGCAAGAGCTCGCTTACGACCTGATTGTGGATACCTCTGGCTACACGCGCGGCACCGGGATCTATCTGCTCTGCCAGCGCTGTGCCCCCGTGCAAGCCCACTACATCGGTTACCACGCCACCACGGGACTCGACACGATCGATTGGTTCATTGGCGATGCAGAAACGGCTTCACAGGAGTTTGCGGAGCAATTCTCCGAACGGCTTTGGCGTCTCCCCAGACCCTGGCTCGCCTACCCAAGTGAGCCGTCCTTTCCGGACGCCACACCCCTCATGCAGACCGATCGGCCCGTCCTGGGGTCCTTCTGTCAGGTGCCCAAAATGACCAGCACCACCCTGACGTTTTGGAGCGCCGCTCTACGGCGCGTTGCCAATGCCATGTTGGTGCTCAAAGATCGCGGCATTCAAGACCCTGGCGTGCGCAGCGAGCTGGAGCGGAAGCTTTCAGATCAGGGAGTTGATCCCGATCGGTTGGTGTTTCTCCCCCCAGAGGGTGAGTGGAAAGATCACGTCGACCTCTACAACATTCTCGACGTGGCCTTGGACACCACACCCTGGAGCAGTGCTACGACCGGTTTTGAAGCTTTGGCGATGGGCACGCCCCTCGTTGCCATCCGTGGTGGCCGCATGGCCGCACGCATGAGCAGCTCCCTGGTGAAGGGGGTGGGGCACCCCGAGTGGGCAGCGGAAACACCAGAGGCTTTCGCATCGATTGTGGAAAGCCTCTGCTCAGATCTAGAGGGCTTGCGCCAGTGCAAGGCCGATCGCCAACGGCAGACAAAGCAGAGCCCGCTTTTTGATAGCAATGATCTCGCCCACCATGTGCAAGAGGCCTTTTTGGCCATGGGCCGGCGGGCGAGCTAACTTTCGACTAGCTGATTGTGCAGGACATGTCGCCGATCGAGCTGACATTGATCGACACCGTTGATCCAGACTGATTCGTGAGGCTCAGGCACTTGAGTCCAGTTGTGGAACCCACGGCAGACCAACTCTGAGAATAGGTTCCACCGTTGGTGCTGCAATTGGTGTTGGGGGCCAAACCAACTTGGGAAACCACATAGGTGGCGCACTCCTTGGCGAGACCCACCTGCTCTCCAATGGCTGCACCAGCAGCTGCGGCTTTTCGAGCTTCCAGGTATTTGGGAATGGCCACAGCGGCCAGAATTCCAACGATGGCCACCACGATCATCAACTCGATCAGGGTGAATCCCCTGTGGAGGCCCTTGCGGCGACGCACGCTCTCGAGGAGCAAGAGCTGAGTGCGGGTTTGCATGAGAGAACGGCAGACAGTGCTGCCGACCATAGCCGCAGGAAAGCAATCCGTCAAAGAATTAGGCTTTCCACATCCGTTTTAGAACTAAAAAAAGTTAATCAATCGGGATCGCGTTTATTTGTTTATGCTGTGTCGCCAAATACAGATTATTTCAGCATGAACTCCGAGCAGGAAGGTATTTTGTCTGAGAAAGTTGGCGCAATCCCGAAAGGAAAAGGATTGCGCCATTCTGTCGGAATGCTTTTTGGATGGTGAAAACAACCAGCTGGACAATCGTCAGCTGATCGTGCAGGTCATGTCCCCGGTGGAAGCAACGTTAATCGAGACGGTTGCGCCGGATTGGCCAGTGAGGCTGAGGCACTTGAGTCCACTTGTGGAACCGACGGACGACCAACTCTTGGAGAAGGTGCCACCACTGGTGCTGCAGAGGGTGCTGGGGGCTGAGCCCACCTGGGATACAACGTATGTGGCGCATTCCTTGGCGAGGCCCACCTGCTCGCCGATGGCAGCGCCAGCAGCTGCAGCCTTGCGGGCTTCCAGGTATTTGGGAATGGCCACGGCGGCCAGAATTCCTACGATAGCCACCACAATCATCAGTTCGATGAGGGTGAAACCCTTCTGAAGCCCCTTGCGCCGACGCACGCTTTCAAGGAGAAGGAGTTGGGTGCGAGTTTTCATGGAAATTGCAAATGCCTTAGCACTTTACACCGAAATTCAGGTGCCTGTGGCTCGAATCACGATTAATTGTGATCTGGCTCACAAGAAGATTTGTAACAAAAGTTCCATAGGGCACAGATTCCATCTGCATGGTGGGGCGAGCGACAAACTACTGGAGTTTGTTTGACGACTGTGCTCCGGGCTTCCCTGGCCACCCGCATGGCCCATTGGGGGGTGGTGATCGTGGCTGTTTATGCCCTCGTTGCCCTGGCTGCCCCCCTGCTCCAACACTTGGGACTGCTGCCTGATCCCAACCTCGGTCTTGCCAGCCCCATCGATGCCCCTCCCTCATGGAGCCACTGGTGCGGCACCGATCGGCTCGGTCGTGATGTCTGCTCCCGCACCCTGGCGGGAAGCGGCGTGGCTTTGCAGGTGGTGCTCCTCTCCCTCGGGCTCGCCCTGCTCATCGGCGTGCCTCTGGGAATGGTCAGTGGCTATCTCGGCGGCCCCATGGATCGAGTGCTGGTGCTGCTGATGGACACCATCTACACCTTGCCGGTGCTTCTCCTTTCGGTGGTGCTCGCTTTCCTGCTCGGCCGAGGCCTCCCCAATGCCGCAGCGGCCTTGTGCATCGTCTACATCCCGCAATACTTCCGGGTGGTGCGCAATCAAACCGCCCAGGTGAAGGCCGAACTGTTCGTTGAGGCTGCCCGCTCCCTTGGAGCTGGACCCCTTTGGATCCTGCGTCGCTACCTCCTTCGCAACGTGATCACCTCGGTGCCGGTGTTGCTCACTCTCAACGCCGCCGATGCAGTGCTCGTGCTCGGTGGACTGGGTTTTCTTGGCCTGGGACTCCCGGAAACGGTGCCCGAATGGGGCAGTGACTTGCAGCAAGCCCTCACCTCGGTGCCCACCGGCATCTGGTGGACAGCCCTCTGGCCTGGCCTCGCCATGTTCGGTTTGGTGCTCGGCCTCTCTTTCCTCGGTGAGGGACTGGAGCATTGGTTGTCGGCCTCGCCCCGGCGTGCCAGCTGACGTTCAACCCGCCACCAGGGCCGGATCACTCAGCAACACGGACGCGAGATAGAGGGACTGCCAATCTGTTCCATGGCGGGCATCCAGCTCGCTCAGCAGCAGACTCACCAAATCGAAAGCGTTGTAGAGCTCATGCAGCAAAAAGGCAGCTGCCTTCAGCTGGTGTTCGCTCCAAGCGGCCCGTTGACGAAAATCCTTCACATAAATCGCATCCGTCCAAAGAATCTGGCTGATCGGGCTCAGGGGATGGGCCTCGATGCGCAGTGGCTTGAACGGTCGGCCTTTGAGGGGGGCGAATTTGAGTAAACAAAACCCCTGGCTTCGCAGGAAGGCATCCACATCCGCCATCAGAGGCTGACCCTCATACAGCTCCACAAACTCCACTTCGCACTGCACCACCGTGATATCGGCCAACGTGGCTTGAGCTGCTTGCAACACCATGAGCTCAGCGCCCTGCACATCCAACTTGAGAAAATCCACCGGCCGCATCCCTTCAAGCCCATCGAGCCGATGGGTGCGCAGCACCTCCCGTCTCTCCACCTGCATGTATTCGCCCAAGGCAGGAAACAAATCCACGGTGGCGCGAGCTGGGGCAAATAACGATGACGTCATCGGTGCATTGGTGATGTGAAGGGTGTGCTCCTCTCCATCCCCCAAGGCCAACGGCAGAAAACGAACCGCCCCACCAAGGTGGGCCACTTGTCGGTTGAGGCGATCGCATTCCTCCTCCAGTGGTTCAAACCCAATCACTTCCGCACATCCCTCCTCAGCCCAACGCACCCAAGGCTCTGGTTTGGCTTCCAGGCCCATCGCCCCCCCATCGAGACAACGGAGGGGACGTTCCAGCTCCAGGAGGTCGAACCAGGGGCGCACGGAGGTTTCCTCTGGCTGGGCGGGGGCAGCAGCCGATGGTGTCTCCGCGCTTGCCAGTTGGGGAAAGCGACCCTCAAGAAGAGCTAGCTTGCGGACCATGGAAGTGCTTGGCCAACCCAATTCCCTCAGCCGGAGCTGCCGAGGGAGTTCTGAGGGGCCTGTGAAGAAGCTCGAGTAGCTCTCCAACCGCGACTGGGCTTCCAAGGTGGCTGCCTCCAACCAAAGCGCCGGCGTGTCCCCAGGGGGAATCGCATCCGTGGCTGGGTGGGGCGAAAGAAAGGGCTCGTCCAGTCTGATGTCTCCCCCCTGCTGAAGGATTGCGCTGAGATGGGCCAGGGCGCCCACTGCCTTTTGCCGCTCCCCCAGCTCCATGGCCACCCGCGCCAGAGACGCCAAGCGGCTTGGGGGGCCATCACCCTGCACAAGCTCGTCGAGCAGTTGCTCACTGCGACGCAGGCACCCCAACCGCTGGGCCACGGGCAACGAGGGATCATGGGCTGCCCACCAGGCCGCCAGGGCCTCCTGATTGGCGGTGCCCCCCGGCAGATCGGCGGCCGCGCTCCAAAGGGAGGCAAACCCTTGGGCGTAGGGCAGCGACTGCAACAGAGACATCAACGTCTTCGCATCGCTTGGCAAGGGATCGGCAGGCCCCCTTGGCTCCTCCTCCACCAACCAACCGGCGGCGGCCAGGGCGGACGCCCGGTCGGGTTTCGCCGCGAACAGATTGAGCAGGTAGGCATCCACCGGTTCACCCGGCTCGAAGGGCACCAGGGCCGCCAGGCCGGGCACAAGCCTGTAGCACTTGTAACCCAGGCCGTGGAACGCCTCCAGCAGCTCCAGATGGAGCCTGTTGCCTTCTTTGAGTTCAAACATCACCAGTGGGGAGGTGATTTGGAAGAAGCGCTTCCCCCCCTCCAAAATCCGTTCCTCCTCCCCCTCGGCGTCGATCTTGAGCAGATCAACCGCCGTCCAACCGAAGCGATCCATGCAGGCATCGAGGGTGGTCAGGGTCACCTGTTCCCCTGCAGCCGCCCCAACCATGGCTTCCTTGGCGGCAACAAGATGATTGAGCTCCGCTTGGCCGGGCTTGCTGAGCCATGCTGTCCCCTCATGGTCGGAGAGCGCATTTGGCACCAGCTGCAACCAGTCCGTGCGGTTGGCGCGGATGGAGTTGGTGAGAAAGCTCGCGGTGTCGGATGCGGGTTCAAAGGCCCAAACTTGCCCCTGAGCCCCCACGCATCTGGCGAGGCTGAGGGCATAGACCCCGTAATTGGCTCCGATGTCGATCACGACCTGGCCCGGCTGCAACAGCTGGCGCAGAAACTTGATCTCGTCCTCAAACCAATCCCCCTGCTCCTGCAGGATGTAAGTGGTGAGCAGTTCCAGCGAATCCGGCACGACAACCGTGGTGCCATCCACGAGTGGAAGATGGATCGGTGCAGGCAGAGCAGCCATCGGCCCGATAGGGTTTGGAAACAAGGCCAGTCTCCCTCAGACGGAGATGGAGCCCTCTGCCTAAGATTAGATTTTCTGCCTGCCAACCCCATGCCGTGGTGGATGGATCTGGTGTTGCTCTTGGCCGGTGGTGTGTTGTGGATCATCGGTGACAACCACAGCGACGACGCCATCGGCCTGTTGGAGAAAATCCTCGCCACAGCTGCTGTGATGGTGGTGCTCCTCGGTGGGCGTTGGCTGCCCCTGGAGCTTGCCGTCCTCGGCCTTGCTCTCTGGCTGCCCAGCGCATCGCGCTTTGAGCGGGGCCCCCGGGGCTAGCAGCGCAGTCGCACGGTCCGCGGCAGGGGCTCGACAATCTCCCCCTTTCCATCCAACCCTGGGTAGGGGAGCCCCTGCTCGCGGCACCAGCGGGCCACCTCGGGATAGGCCCAGGCAAACAACTGCTCCCGATAGCGCTCCTCCGGCACCCCTTCACCATGCTCAGGGACCAGACCGGCGGCTTGCCGCTGGCGCAGGGCCTCAAACAGCAGGGTTGCCGCCGCCACCGACACATTCAACGATTGCACCATCCCCCGCATCGGGATGGCCACCGCCTGATCCATCAAGGCCGTGGCCTCCGGGCTCAACCCCCATTTCTCGGCCCCCAGCACAAACGCCGTGGGGCCGGTGTAATCGCAGTCCCGATAATCGCGGGCTTCCACCCCCAGATGGGTGCCATACAGGCGGAAGCCCTGCGCCTTCAGGGCTGCCACAGCTTCCACAGGGCTGCTGTGCACCTGCAGCGGCACCCATTTTTGGCTGCCCTGGGCTGTGCTGTTGAAGGTGGGCAGGCGGCCTTGGCGGCACACCGCATGGGCCTCAAGAACGCCCACCGCATCACAGGTGCGCAGGATGGCAGAGAGGTTGTGGGGTTTCTCCACCTGATCGAGCAACAGGCTCAAATCACCCATGCGCCGATCCAACACCGCCTTCAAACGCTCGAATCGGCGGGGTAGCAGGGGCATTCGGCCAATTTAGCGAACGCGTCACACAAAACTCCCAGCCATCGACGAGCGTGGCTGGGAGGCAACGCAAAAGGGGGCAGGGGGTGTTCTTTTGGGTGAAAGTGCATGAGGGCGTCGTTTGTGGTCGCCGGTCGCCTTCTCCTGCCGCTCCTGCTATCCCGGCTGGCCCCATGGCAGGCTTTTTGGTTTTGACGGTGAGCTTCGACCAGCGCGTCTACGCGATGGTGGCCCTGATTCCTGAAGGTCAGCTGGCCACCTACGGCCAGATCGCAGAGCTGATCGGCGCCTGGGGCTGTGCGCGCCAGGTGGGCTGGGCCCTGCGCCGGATCCCCCTCCCCAGCGATCTGCCCTGGCATCGGGTGGTGAATGCCAAGGGGTGCATCAGCCTGAGCCTGGCCCGGGAAGGGAGTGATTGGATGCAAGCTGAGCTTCTGCGCAGCGAGGGCATTCCGGTGGATTGCCAGGGGCGGCTGCCGTTGGCTGATCATCGGTGGGCTGGGCCGCCGAGTGGCTGGTTGGGGCCCAGGCTTGCAGATCAATGCTGATGAGATGGCCAGGCTCCAGGCGAGCCGTGGCGCTAGGACGGGGATTGCTTTGACCGATGCCCTTGGGGAGTTCTTTCGCCCCACAACCCTCGGGGCTGGCGCCTCGTCGTTTGGTCTGGACCGTGCTGCAGGCTGTTGCCGCCGGCGCCTACGCGGATGCTGCCCTCGACCGGGCCCTGCAGCGCTCCCCCCTGCCGCTCCGGGATCGCGCCCTGGCGACGGATTTGGCCTACGGCGCCATCCGCCAGCGGGCCCTGCTCGATGCCTGGATCACCGCCCAGGGACGAGTGGCGGCCGATCGGCAGCCGCCCAAGCTCCGCTGGCTGTTGCATGTGGGCCTTTACCAACTCCTGTTTCTGCAGCGGGTGCCGGCGGCGGCGGCCGTGAGCACCACGGTGCAGCTGGCCCGGGAGGGCGGCCTGGAGCGGCTGGCACCCGTGGTGAACGGCCTTCTGCGCAACGTGTTGCGCCTGCGGGAGCCCTTGCCGGTTCAGGCTCCGCCCTGGCAAGGGCTGAGCCTGCCGGCTGACGCCGCAGCCTCCCTGGCCCTGCGCCACTCCCTCCCCCTTTGGTTGGCCCAGCAGCTGCTCCTCTGGCGCCCTGCCAGCGAAGCGGAGGCCTTCGCCCTCGCCTGCAACGCTGCGCCGCCCCTTGATCTGCGCCTCAATTCCCTGCGCACCAACCAGGCCACGCTGATCGCCCAATTGGCGGAGGCCGGCCTGCGAGCCGCCCCGCTGCCCGACCTGCCTGAAGGACTCACCCTGCTCGATCGCCCTGGCGATCTGCGCGCCCTGCCGGGCTACACCGAGGGCCACTGGAGCGTGCAAGACAGGCAGGCCCAACGCATCGTGCTGTTGCTCGATCCCCAGCCAGGCGAAAGGATCCTCGATGCCTGCGCCGCCCCCGGCGGCAAGGCCACCCACTGCGCCGAACGGATGGGGGATCAGGGGGAGGTGTGGGCTGTCGATCGTTCCGCCGCCCGGCTTCAGCGGCTCAGCGCCAATGCCGCCCGGCTGGGACTGCAGGCCGTGCACCCCCTGGCAGTGGACGCCACCTGTTTGCTCGCGCAACGTCCAGACTGGCGCGGGCATTTTGATCGCATCTTGCTCGATGCGCCTTGCTCAGGTCTGGGTACCCTGGCTCGCCATGCCGATGCACGCTGGCGGCAAACTCCCGCCAGCGTGGCGCAGCTCGCCACCCTGCAAGAGGCTCTGTTGGACAGCCTGGCCCCCCTGTTGGCGCCAGGGGGCCGTTTCGTATATGCCACCTGCACGGTGCATCCCAGTGAAAATCAGGAGCGGATCGCGATCCTCCTGCAGCACCAACCCCACTGGCATCGCCTGCAGGAGCGTCAATGGTGGCCCCACCCGGGTGATGGTGACGGGTTTTATGCCGCCGTTCTCGAGGATCAGGGCAGCGGCGGGGGTGGTGGTGGGGGGAGCGAAGGCGGCAGTGGGGGCGGAGGGGAAGGGGGGAGGGGGGCCGCTGGCGCAATCGGGGCGGAGGCCTCCGCTGCCGGTGGTGGCGTGGCGGGGGTATCGGCAGGGGAGGGGGGCGGAGGTTCGGCGGCTGCTGGTGTCTGGGGACGGGCTGGCTCGTCCTTTGGCTGCCAGCGCTGAGGTTCCTCTGGTTCCCAGCTGCGGCCCTGGTTGGGCCCTTCGGTGGTGGGAGGCTCCCAGCGACGCTCAGATTCCCCGAGCCCCGGGGATGGATCCACGAAAGACGGCCCATCCCAGCGCCCCTCACGGCTGGTCTTACTGGCGTCCCCACGCTTGCTCTTGGGGGGAACGTAAGGAACGAACTTGCTATTGAGCTCTGGCTTGGGCGGGAACTCTTGCACGGGAAGATCCTTGATCACCTGCCGCATGTAGGAGCCCCAGGCATAGGCCGCTTGCGCGCTGCTGCTGCCCGTTTTCCAGTTCTGGTCGTAGCCATACCAGATGGCCGTGGTGAGCTGGGGGATCGAACCGATGAACCAGAGGTCTCGGGCTCCTTCGGCGGTGCCCGTTTTGCCAGCGGCTGGCCGGTCGGGCAGGGCCGCTCCTGTGCCGGTGCCCCTCTCCACCACGCCCTGCAGCATGTAGGTCATGGCGTCGGCCACATCGCTGCTCACCGCCCGGCTAGGCGGTTTGGCTTTGGCGGCCCGGCTGTAGAGCCGCTTGCCATCGGGGCCAAGGATCTCCTCAAACGGTGTGGGAGCCACATAGAGCCCCCGATTGTTGATGGCCGTGTAGGCCGCGGTCATCTCCAGCACGGTTTTCTCGTTCGAGCCCAAGACCATCGCGGGGTACTCCCCGATGTCGCCGGTGATGCCCAAGCGGCGGGCCGTGTCGATCACGCGGGGGTAGCCCACTTTCTCCGCCGTGGCCACCGCTGCCGGATTCACGGAACGTGCCACGGCATCTTTGAGGGTGATGGCTCCGCCGGTGCCAGGGATGCAGAATCGCTTGGGCGGCCAGCCATCGTTGTAGCAGCGTGTGCGGGCACTGATGGTGTCTTCTGGCGTCAGGCCGTAGCGCAGGGCTGCGGTGTAGGCGAAGAGCTTGAAGGTGGAACCAGGGGAGCGGAGGGCTTGGGTGGCTCGGTTGAACTGGCTGCGGTTCCAATCCAGTCCGCCCACCATGGCGCGCACCAATCCTGTGCCTGGTTCCATGGAGACCAGGGCTCCCTCCATACCCGAGCTGGCATGGGCCTTGATCGCGGTCTGCGCATCCGCCTGCCATTTGGCATTGAGGCTGCTGCGCACCGTGAGCCCACCCACCTCCAGCTGCTCCTTGCTGAGCACCTTCGGCAGCTCTTGCTCCAACCAGCTGATGAACCAAGGAGCCGGATTGACGAAAAACTTCGGCTCAGAGGGCTTCAGACCAAGGGGCGCTTCCGTGGCTTCGTTCAGCTGACGATCGTCGATGAAGCCCGCTTCACGCATGCGCCGCAGGACTGTGGCGCGGCGTTTCAGGGCCAGGTCGGGATTCACCAGTGGTGAATACACGGTGGGTGCTGGCGGCAGCCCTGCAATCAGCGCTGCTTCAGGCAGTGTGAGTTGAGCCGGCGTCTTGGAGAAATACACCCAAGCTGCATCGGACACCCCATAGGCGCTGGAACCTAAATACACATAGTTCAGGTATTGCTCAAGAATTTGCTCCTTGCTGAGCTCTCGCTCGATCTTGCCGGCCAGGGCCGCTTCCTTCACCTTGCGGATCAGGGTGCGGTCCTGGCTGAGAAACACCATCCGCGCCAGCTGCTGGGTGATGGTACTGGCGCCCTCCTCCACCGATCCCTGGCTGATGTTGCGGCCAATGGCCCGAAGGATGCCCACCACATCCACACCGTTGTGCTGGTAAAAACGCCGGTCTTCAGCGGCGATGAAGGCTTTCTGCACCAACAGGGGCATCCTTCCCGGCTGCAGCTTCTCCCGGGTGGCTGGGCCCTGCTTGTAGAGCACCGATCCATCGGAGGCGAGCACGGTGAGGGTGCCGGGGCGGTTGAAGCTGCGTATCCCTCCCACATCCGGCAACAGGGAGTCGGTGCCCATGGTGAGGAATCCCTGGCCCAGGGCAACCGCTGCGCCCAACCCGACAGCAACCGCCGCACCACGCCACCGGGGGGAGCCGAGCCGTGGAGGGGGCACCAGAGGCTCGTCGCTCGATCGCCGTCTGCGGATGGGTGGAGAAGCCTGGCTCACAGGGGCAAGGCCTCCAAGCCGGAGCGGATCAGGGGGCTGTGGCCGATGGCCAGGGCGGTGACGAGCATGCCCAACACCAGAAACGGCTGAGCGCTGGCCTGGTATTTCACGTCATAGGTCACCGGATCGCGCAGGAGCCAGATGTCTTGGAACGTGATTTGTGGAACGATCAGCAACACCAACAGCACAGCGGCCAGATGTTGGCCGATGGCGATCAACACCGCCACCATCGCCAGCTGAAAGCCATCGATCATCGCGGCGCTGATCCAGCTCGCCCGTTGTGTGCCAAACACCACAGGCAACGACTTCAGACCCATCGCCCGGTCGCCTTCCACACTTTTGAAATCGTTCACCACGGCAATCCCAAGGCCCGCCAGGCTGTAGGCCAGGGTGAGCAAGGCGGTGGCCCAGGTGAGCTGGCCAAACAGGGCTTGACCCGCCCACCAGGGCAGGGCGATGTAGCTTGCACCGAGGGCATAGTTGCCAAGCCAGCCGTTTTGCTTGAGCTTCAGGGGTGGAGCCGAATAGATGAAGCTCACCAAAGAGCCCCCCAGGGCCAACAGCAGCAGCACAGGCGTGCGATGACCGGCCCACTGATCCAGCCCCCAGGCCACCAGGAGTCCTGCGAGCAACAACGCCACGATCTGAAGTTTGACCTGGCCTAATGGGATGGCCCCGGAGGGAATGGGCCGGTAGGGCTCGTTAATGGCGTCGATATCGCGGTCGTAGAAGTCGTTCAGCGTTTGTGTGTAGCCGGCCAGCAGAGGTCCACTCATGAGCATGCAAGCTAGAGAGGCAAGCACATCGGGCCAGCGCCACTGAAACCCACCCGAAGCTGCCGCTCCGCAAATCACCCCCCAGATCAGCGGAATCCAGGTGACAGGCTTCATCAGCTGGAGGCGAATCTTCCAGATCGAGCTGGTTTCGCTGGCTCCCCGCATGCCCAGCAGCTGTCGCGCTGCCGCACCGGAGGGAGTGGACTCCGCTCCGGCAGCAGGGCTGGATTCGGGGGTCTGGCTGGAGCCAGCTCCCGGTTCGGTGGTTTCAGTCAATGGCGGGGTCTCTCGGGGACGGAGGTTTAGGCAGGGGCGATCTCGTCTTCAAAAAACCAGGTGGAGCCACCACCGGCAAGATCCACCACCACGCCGATGCCCTTGCCATCGGTGACGCGGTAGTCCTTCACGGTGCCCGTTGGATCGGCCTTGAGGGCTGCCACGAGATCAGCCGGGATGCGGTCGCGCACGCGCAACACCCGGACCTTGGAGCCGATGGTGATGGCAGTCTGGGACATGGACCGCAAGAAAAAAGCCCAGCAACCATACCAGCTGTGGCTCCCTACCCCCCATTCCAGCGATGGTTGCCAAGCGGATCATCCCCTGTCTCGATGTGGCCGATGGCCGCGTGGTGAAGGGGGTCAACTTCGTCGGTCTGCGCGACGCCGGTGACCCGGTGGAGCTGGCCTGCCGCTACAGCGCCAGCGGTGCCGATGAGCTCGTGTTTCTCGATATCGCTGCCAGCCATCAGGGCCGCGACACCCTCGTCGATCTGGTGCGTCGCACGGCCGAGGCCGTCACCATCCCCTTCACGGTGGGGGGAGGCATCAGCAGCGTGGAGGGGATCACCGCCCTGTTGCGGGCCGGCGCTGACAAGGTGAGTCTCAACTCTTCTGCCGTGCGGGATCCCGAGCTGGTGGGGCGCGGAGCGGGGCGGTTTGGCTGTCAGTGCATCGTGGTGGCCATCGATGCGCGCCGCAGACAGGATGGCTCAGGTTGGGATGTGTACGTGCAGGGTGGCCGCCAGAACACGGGCCTCGATGCGGTGGCCTGGGCCCGCGAGGTGACCGATCGGGGCGCTGGAGAGATCCTGCTCACCTCCATGGATGGGGATGGCACCCAGGCTGGCTACGACCTGGCGCTCACTCGGGCCGTGGCTGAGGCAGTGGCTGTGCCGGTGATTGCCTCCGGAGGGGCGGGCAACATCGCCCACATCGCGGAGGCCCTCAAGGAGGGGAAGGCTGCCGCGGCCCTGCTGGCCTCCCTCCTTCACGATGGAGTGCTGACCATCGGGGCCATCAAGGAGGAGCTGCTGGAACGGGGCCTGGCCGTGCGCCCCTTGGAAACTTGATCCGCTCTCGCTGAGCCCCTTCAGCTCCGTAACATCAGTAAAAGTTCCTTAACGCTTCTTCAGGCCTGCCGTGTCTGCCATTTTCGGGTTGCCGCCGCCACTCATGCGTCTGATGGCCGCTCTCATGGTGGCCGCCGTGATCGCCTTGGTGGCTTGGGCCCTCCACCTCATGCAATCCGCCAATGATCGGCAGGATTTTTCTCTCATGTTGGCTGGTTGCATGGTGTGTTCCGCTGCCGTGGGCCTCTCCACCGTGATGGTGCTCACCTTCACCAGCCCGGAAACCTTCTCGACCCACCTGCCCACGACCACCATCGAGCCCCTCCCGTCCCATTTGCTTGACCCTGGCGCCGCCGCCATCAGCGAGCTGCCCTGGGAGGCGATCACCCGCCATGAGGTGCCCTCCCTTTGAGGCCTGCCGACCCGGCCGCCGTTCGTGAGCTCTTTGAGCAGATCGCCCCGAACTACGACCTTCTCAACGACCTTTTCAGCCTCGGTTTGCACCGGCAGTGGAAGCGGATGCTCGTGGCGACTCTGCGGCCCCGGCCGGGTGAACGGTTTGTGGATCTGTGCTGCGGCACTGGCGATCTGGCGCTTTTGCTTGCGGCGGCGGTGCGCCCGGGTGGGGAGGTGGTGGGACTGGATGCCGCCGCCGCCCCCCTGGAACGGGCCGGGAGCCGGGCAGCCCAGCAGCCCTGGCTGCCCTTGCGCTGGCAGCAGGGGGACGCCCTGGCGACCGGGTTGCCAGCCGGTTGGGCCGATGGGGCATCGATGGCCTATGGCTTGCGCAACCTGGCCGATCCGGCGGCGGGCCTCAGGGAGCTGCGCCGGCTGTTGCGGCCGGGCGGCCGCGCAGCCGTGCTCGATTTCAACAGACCAGATCCCGAGGATCCGCAAGCGGAGCGGATCAGCCAGTTTCAGCGCAGTTACCTGCGCCGGCTTGTGGTGCCCATGGCTGGCTGGGCGGGACTGGCCGAGCACTACGCCTATCTGGAATCCAGCCTGCAGCGCTTTCCCACGGGCCGAGAGCAGGAATGCTTGGCGCGTGAGGCCGGCTTCGTCAGTGCTCGCCATCGCCCAATGGCCTTTGGCACCATGGGGCGCCTGGAGCTGCAGGCTTGAGCGATGAGGGGTGGCCCAACGCTTTCTTCCGTTTTTGTTCTTGCGCAACGGCCAGCCGCCGGTGTTTGATAATTAAGCTTGACTTTTTTTATGGGCGTTCCTCTCTTCGATTTCGCGGCCAACATCGGGAAAAAAGTCTTCAAGCGCGGCGAACCAGACGCTGGCAAGAAGCTCAAGGAACACATCGAGAAGAACAACCCCGGCATCAGCGATCTGCAGGTTGAGGTCAAAGATGATGTCGCCACCATTCTCGGCACAGCTTCCGACCAGGCGGCCTTTGAAAAGGCTGTGCTGATCGCTGGCAACGTGGAGGGCGTGGCCAAGGTGGAGGCCTCAGCGGTGAACAAGCCCGCAGCGGCTGAATCGGAATTCGTTCTGGTTCAGGAAGGGGACACCCTTTGGGGCATCAGCGAGAGGGCCTATGGAAACGGCGCCCGCTACAACGAGATCTTCGCGGCCAACCGCGAGGTGATCGAGGATCCGGATCTGATCTTCCCGGGTCAGAAGATCCGCATCCCGCGCTAGGGCCCTCCGGCAGCGGCGAAAGCGGTGCATTTTCAAGACATCATCAGCACGCTTCATCGGTTTTGGGCGGATCAGGGTTGCCTGATCCTTCAGCCGTATGACAGCGAGAAGGGTGCGGGCACCATGAGCCCCCATACGGTGCTGCGAGCGATTGGGCCGGAACCTTGGGCCGTCGCTTACGTGGAGCCCTGCCGCCGGCCCACGGACGGCCGCTATGGCGACAACCCCAACCGGGCTCAGCACTATTTCCAATACCAGGTGCTGATCAAACCTTCGCCAGAGGGGATCCAGGAGACCTACCTGGCCTCACTGGAAGCCCTGGGCATCCGCCAGCGCGACCATGACATCCGTTTCGTGGAAGACAACTGGGAATCGCCCACCCTCGGTGCCTGGGGTGTGGGTTGGGAGGTGTGGCTGGATGGCATGGAGGTCACCCAGTTCACCTACTTCCAGCAATGCGGCGGCATCGACTGCAGGCCAGTGGCGATTGAGATCACCTATGGCCTCGAGCGGCTGGCCATGTATCTGCAGGACGTGGAGAGCATTTGGGATTTGCGCTGGGATGGTCAGCGCACCTATGGCGAGATCTGGCTGCCCTTTGAAAAAGGGCAGTGTGAATACAACTTCGCAGCCGCCAATCCAACGCGACTTCAGCAGCTCTTTGCTCTCTATGAGGCCGAAGCCACCGATCTGGTGGCCGCGGGGCTCCCGGCCCCGGCGCTCGACTACGTGCTCAAGTGCAGCCACACCTTCAACCTGCTGGAGGCCCGGGGGGTGATCTCGGTGACCGAGCGCACCGCCACCATTGCTCGCATACGCCACCTGGCCAAACAGGTGGCCGAGGCCTGGCTAGCGGAACGGCGGGCTCTCGACTTCCCCCTGCTCCGCGGTGAGGCGCGGCAGGCCTGGTTGGCCTCCCAGCCGGCGCCTATGGCTGAAGACACCGCTGGCGTCCCTGCCCCGGCCCCTTGATTCGTCGTGCCGCAGAGCGTCGTGCTGAGGGAATGCTCCTGAGGCAACGCGCCTGCCCATGGCCGACGTCCTCCCCCAGCGCCGCACCGGCTGGCTGATCGCCAGCGCGCTCGTGCTGGCACTCCTGCTCTGGGCCGGCCATCGCCCGCTGCAGCCCGGCCCCCAGGATCCCGTGCGGCGGCTGGACGGCAGCGGGGCAGAGTCGTTCCAGGTGTTGCACGGCAGCCTGCTCAGTGATCCCCAGCGCCACCCAGGTGGCAACTGCGAGGTGCTGTTGCAAACAGCGGGGGGCCGCACCGAACTGCTGCTGCAGCCCTGCCGCCCCCTGCAGGAGGGCTGGCGGGTGCGGGTCAGCGGGAGGCTTCAGCGCCCTCTGCCGGCTCCCCATCCCCTGCTCGCCGGGCCCGCGGAGCGTCTGGCACGCCAAGGCAGCTGGACCCGCTTGCGGGTGGAGTCCCTGGAGGTGCTTGCCCGCCCGGCCACCCCGATCGCCAATCTGCGTCGCCGGATTGCAGGCCAGTTTCTCGAGGGGGCGGGGCCGGAGCGGGGCGGGCTGCTGGCGGCCCTGGTGCTCGGCAGCGCCGTGGTGCCCCTGCCCCAGGAGCTGCGGGAGGCCTTCCGGGCTTCGGGGCTCTCCCATGCCCTGGCGGCCTCAGGCTTTCATCTCACGGTGTTGCTGGGGGCCGTGCTGGTGTTGGCGCGGCCCTTCGGTCGCGTCGGGCGGCTGGCCCTGGCCGGCGGTGCCATTGGTCTCTTCTTGGTGTTGGCCGGGCCCCAGCCATCGGTGGTGCGGGCCGTGCTGATGGGCAGCTTGGCGCTTGGGGCGAGGGAAGCGGGCTTGCGGGGCCGGCCCCTGGGGCTCTTGGCCCTCAGCGCAGGGGGCATGCTGATGCTGCGGCCCCAATGGCTGCAGGATGTGGGTTTCCAGCTCTCGGTGGCGGCCACCGCCGGGCTGTTGGTGACAGCCGAACCGCTGGAGGCCGCCCTGCGCCCGCCACTGGAAGCCCTGCCCATGGGGCCCGCGACCTGGCGACCACGTTTGGCGGGCCTCCTGGCGCCAGCCCTAGCTGTGCCCCTGGCGGCCAGCCTGTGGACCCTGCCGCTGCAGCTGCTCCATTTCGGCGTGGTGCCCCTCTGGGCGGTGCCGGCCAATCTCTTGGCGGCCCCCTTGCTCACCCCTCTCACCCTGGGGGCGATGGCGGCGGCGGTGATTGGCCTTGGGGCTCCCCCCTTGCAGGCGCTTCTGCTGCCCCCGTTGACCTGGCTGGCCCAGGCTCTGTCAGCCGTGGCCCATGGGACGGCCGCCCTGCCCATGGCCCAGTGGTTCAGCGGTCGTCCGCCGCTCGCCCTGTTGATCGGCTTCAGCCTGGCTCTGCTGATCCTGGTGGTGCCGCGCCTGCGTTGCCTGCGCGGTTGGGCGCTGGCCCTGTTGCTGCTCACCTCCGGTCTCCACCTGCAGCACCTGCGGGCTGATGCCCTGGTGTTGGTGCAGGACGGCCCTCGGGCCTTGCTGCTCGCCCGTCACCAGGGCCGCGGCGCCCTGATCAGCACCCGGGGCGATGTCCTGAGCTGTCGGCGAGCCCGGCAAATGGGCGCCGGCCTTGGCCTGAGCCGCTACGACTGGTTGCTGCTGCTCGATGCGGTGCCTGCCGCCGATCCGGGCTGCTGGCAGGAGCTGGCTGGCCTGGTGGCCACGGAAACCGATGGCCTCCCCCCGCTGGCGGAGGGTCAACGGCTGGCCAGCGCCGGCCTGGCAGCCATGGCGTTGGCACCGGAGAGCCAGGCGCTGCAGCTCACGGTGGGAGGGGCCCGCTGGCTGCTGCTGCCCAATCGGCAGGCCCTCTGGAGCTGGCAGCAACGGCGCCAGCCCTCGGCCGAGCCCGCCGAGGGCGTGTGGCTGGGCTTTCGCCCTCGCCCCCAGGAACGCCAACTGCTCCAGCGCAGCGGAGCCCGCCGGGTGTGGCTCAGTGGCCCATCCCCCAGCCGCCGTGGGATGCAGGCTTCCGGTTGGCGGGCCACGGGCGAGCGGGGTTTTCTGAGCAGCAACGGCTGACGCCTAAAGTCTCCATGCCCCTAAGGCGTGGCTGATTGTTCAGCTCGCTGTGGGGGAGATGCTGGAGAGGTGGCTGAGTGGTCGAAAGCGAACGACTCGAAATCGTTTGAAGGGCAACCTTCCGTGGGTTCGAATCCCACCCTCTCCGTTTTTATAGGATCCGAAGGGATCCGCAGAAACCTCAAAATCCTTGCAGTGCAGCCGATCTGCGCTTTTGGGTCGTCCGGGCAGATCCGCTGAGAGCCCGCTGCAGCCGCTGCGGATGACGGTATTTTTGACGGTATGGCCAGCCGGGTTCGGGCCCATACCGTCACCTGGCTTGCCAAGCCGCCGACATTCCTCCCGCGCCAGCGTTTCGGCGCTGTCCGCCATGCACAGTGACAGGGCGATCCAGTCCCTGCGGTCCGACCCGGAACGCCCGGGCACCAAGCATCCCGACCGCGACGGCCTCTACCTCTGGGTGGCGCGCTCCGGCTCCAAGACCTGGCGCAAGGACTACCGCTGGCAGGGAGCACGCCGCACCTTCACCATCGGCGCCTATCCGGCCGTGGTCTGCAACGTGGAGATCGGCCCGCTGGTGCCGCGGCAGCCACCACGCAAACCCCAGCCCTCGGTGCAGGAGTCGCTGGTGCTGCATGAGCGGGGGGTGATCGACGGCGCCGAGCAGCGCCAGCCGCTGGGGCTCGATGGCAAGGCGGCGACCAGAACCACTGCGAAACGGACTAACATCACGTAAGTCCTGCCGTGAGGCGTCGCTTGCCATGGCTGTCCATCCTTACCGCGTCACGCCGGCCCGGATCGGGAACTCCTCCGGCCTGCGGCTGCCGGCGGCCTTCTACCGGGACCATCCCCAGTTCGCTGGAGCTGCCGGCCAAGTGGAGGTGCTGGACGACAGCACGCTGTTGCTACGACTGGAGCCAGAAGAGCAGCAGCAGGGCGAAGCAGAGGAAGACACCCTGATGCTCGGGCTGTTCCTCGATTTCCTCAGCCGACAGGCACTCACAAGCGATCAGGGCCCTGTGCTCTACACGGAAGCCATGGCGGCAGATGACGACGATCTCCTGGCTGGCGTGACGGTTGAGGCCGCAGACGAGCCACTCGGAACATGAGTGCGCCGCTGGTGCGCCATGGCTGGACGATCGCCTTCCAGCCCCAGCTCTTCGCGCGGCAGTACGCCGAGCTCAAGGCCGAGGTGAGACGGCTCAAGCATGAGCTCGATCCCCAGTCCTTCGTTCAGCACCCCCAGGTGAAGCTGCTGGCTGCAGTGATGGAGGGGATCAAGGAGCGGATCGCTGCCGATCCCTACGCCAGCCGCTTTGCTCTCACGGGCCCGCTGCGCCGCTATGGCCGGCTCAAGGGCCTGGGCCTGCCGGATCGCTACCGCCTGTTCTTCCGCCCCTTTGAAGCGGAGGGCCGGCGCCTGCTGTTGATCCTCTGGCTGGGCTTCCCCCGCAAGGACGGCGATCGCAACGACTGCTACGCCGTGTTCTCGCGCCTGGTGCAGCGCGGCGAGCTGCCGGAGGACTGGGAGAGCCTGCAGCGTGAGCTCGACGCCCGCTGAGGGGACGACGCCTGGCAAGGGAGGGCATGACCCTGCCGGCCGCAGCGCCTTGCGGAGTGTCGAGCCCCTTCAAGCGTCCGTTGCAAGCAATCCGGTGCGGATTGACTGGGGCCCCGTTGGACCGTCACCCGGTCTGAATGAGCTTCAGAGTCCTGGCATTTCAGGCTCCGTGCTCTTAGAACAAGATCGCGAACGCGCGTTGCCCATACCTTGGGCAATTCGCACTCCACGGAGCACTTCCAGGCAACCGGTATGGCTAAGTCCAGGATCAAAGGGGCAGCAGCTGCGCAGGATGCACCGGGCCTGCGGTCGTCGGTTCAGAGCGATCTGCGCTCTAGCGAGTAGCAAGCCCGGTTCAGAAGTCAGGCGATCAAGACTTGGAGATGGATCCCAGGCGGGCTGATTCGATTAGACGCGTACGGGCCTCGATCGTGGTCCCCAGTTCGCGAGCCAGGCTCGGCTTTCGCTCCACTAAGGTCTGAGCCTGGTCGGGCAGGATCAGCGTCACCTCCAGGTCCTCGGTAGCACGCACCGTGACCGGGCTCGGCTTGTCGCTGAACAGCGCGATCTCCCCAAAGAAATCACCCCTGCCCAGGGAATACACCACGCGCGTCGTTCCGGCGGAATCCACGATTGAGGCCTCGGCACGCCCAGCAAGAATGAAATAAAGCGCCCTGACCTGATCCCCTTCAGCGAACACCTGCTCACCAGCAGCAAAAGCATTGAGGCTGGCCTCCTCGGTGAGATTCGATAGCGATTCTTGCTCGACATTGGACAGCACGGGAATGGCTTGAAGACCCTGCGACAGTCGCTCGCCTGGATTGGTGTCACGATCATCCGCATCCGCCTGAAGAATCTCGCGCATAGGCAGCGGGATCCGCAGTTTGAAGCGCTGGTTGGCATACCAGATTCGGGTCTGAAAATCGTCGCGCACGCGGAGGCGCTCCTGATAGCTTTCCACAAAGAATGTGATACGGTAGCTGATGCCAGTATCCTCATATTTTACGGTTGCAACCTTGACATCAGGCTGCTCGAGAACCCCGGGCGTCGAGAGAGCCGTGGCACGCAGCACACGCTTAACGAGGTTGGGTGGGTGGCGGTAAGAATAGCGAAGAAAGATCTCCTCTTTGTGCGCCTTGTTTGGCTGACTGTAGTTTGTAATGGTCTGCTTACCGATGATCATCTGTGGAATGATGATCTGAACATTGTCGATAGTCTCGATACGCACGGCACGCCAGTTGATATCGGTGACCTTACCCTCTGAATCCCCCACTTTCAGCCAGTCTCCCTTCTCGAAGGGTTTTTCGAACAGCAGCGTGATGCCGGCGGCGAGGCTACCCAGGGTGTCCTGCAGGGCCAGGCCGATCACCACCGAACCAACGCCGAGCGCCGCCACCAGACCACCGAGGTCGATGCCCCAGGTCGCCGACAGGATGATCGCGGCGCCCAGCAGGATCAGAAACACCCGCGCCAGGTCTCGGAACAGCTTGGGAATGCGGGACTGCCAGCTCTCCGCATCGGCAGCGGGATCGCTGCTGAGCTGCACCGGTGGTGTCTGACCCGCCTCAGCGCCAGAGAACAGCAGGATGTCAAACAATGACAGCGACGCGACCAGCAGGCTGATCCACAGAACGGTTTCGTTGAAGCGGATCGCCCTGCTCTCGGGATCGAGATGCACGATGGCGGTGAGGAAGATCAGCGATGCCAGAGATGGCATCAGCAGATTGCGCAGAACCTGAAGCGTCCCCACAAGGGGGCTCCCCTGCTGCCTGAGCTTCTGAATCGCCTCACTGAGCAGCAGTTGGATGGTCGGGAATCCAATCGCCAGCAGCAGAGCTGATGTGGTGAGTCTGTCAGTGCCGAGATCCAACATCACAACTCCTGCACCTGATCGCGTTTGATCCCGGTAAGACGCCAGATCGCGATGGCGGGATCAACCGCTGGCGCAGCTGTGCGCTCGACTCGCTCAAACGCATATACATCATGGAGAAACTCGTAGACAGGCTCCGAGACCAGGATCGCGCCCCCAGTTGACTCGGCCTGACTGAGCATGGCTCGCGCGATCGTTTCAGCGTCACCTCGTACGTCGTAGATCATCCTGGTGGTGCCGACGACCCCAGCGGCGACATCAGCGGAATGAATGCTGCTGGCTACATTCAAGTCGCAGCCATGTTGTTGATTGAACCGCCGCACCTGGGCCTGCAGCTCAAGAGCAAATGTCACCATTCTTCCAATGTGATCAAGCCGCATCATTGACAACCCACCGGCCGAGACGTAGTAATCACCAAAGAGGCCTATTTTATCAACACCACAAGCTTCTATTTGAGAGTCAAAGCGGCCAACCAGATCATGGAACAAGCGCAACTTCTGCTCCCCACTCATCAGGCGGGCAAAACTGTTGAAGCCGATGATCTTGGTCACCATCACCGAAACATTCTCCAGCGGCTCAACAATGGCCGTTTCACCATTGAGCAGCCGATCAGCAGCCGCTGAAGGCAGCAGCTGATACAGCAGTTCAAGACGCCGCCGACTCTGCTCATCGCTGGCCCTAGTCAGGGACTGCAAGCGATCAACCATGCCGCTGAGAGCCTGGGCCAACTCACCAAACTCACCGCTGTTCTCCGATGCAACAATCGCACTAAGCTCACCATTGCTGATCTGCGTGGCGCTATTAATGAGACGCCTGACAGGCTCAATGAACAGCGAAGACAGCCACAGGGCAGCCATCGTGATCAGCAGGATACTAAGAGAGCCCCAGACAAGAATCTGGCGCTTGAATGCATTCACAGGTGCAAAGGCTTCATCAAGATCGACCTCTGAAAGGACAGCCCAGTCGAGCCCCTTGACGTTGAGAGGCGCAAACGAGCTGAGCACCTTAATCCCCCGATAGTCATCAACAATCATCGTTCCCTCACGGCGATCCAAGGCTTTCCGGGTTGCCTCGGTCTCCAACTTCTGCGCCAGGATGGTCGTGCCATAACGACGAATGTCGTCGATGGCCTGAGAACTCACATTCATATCTTCCAGCGCCTTGAGATATGCCGGAGGATCTTCCTCCAGGAATCTGGAGACCGATCTCATCGCATGATCCGGCCCGACAAGATAGGTCTCACCGCTGAGTCCGAGTCCATCCTTCTGCCAGTTTCTGTTTCCAGTCATCACCCGATTGATCTCATCAACAGGCACCTGGATGGCGAGAACACCAACGAGCTGGTCCGCATCAAAAATGGGCGCCGCAAGAAAAGCGGCCGGCGCTCCAGAGGACGGGAGGTAATGGTCAAAATCAACGATTTTGACAAACCCTCAGGCATTGGCGTTGATGGTAGCTTTGACAGCATCGGCAAGGTTGCTGTGTCGATAGGGACCGTTGACCAAGCTGGTTCCAAAATCCACCTCCTTTAAGACCGAGTAGACGATGGCCCCACTCTCCGGATCAACAAGAAACAGGTCTTCATAGCCAAACAAGTCGTGATATCTGCGGAACACAGGGTGATAGCGAGCATGCGTCCTGCTGTATTGACTGTCGTCACCTGCATCCAGCAATTGCTGCTTGTCGCCAACGGTATTGAGATTGGAGGCAATATAATGATATTGTAGGTATTCACCAGCGCTGTCATGGGGTTCGTAGAGATCGGCAATCGGCGATCCCTCATCCCGTTTGGGAAGCTGGGGCAGAAAGCTCTGCCGATAAAACTGATCGATGGACTGCCGCCACGACTCAGGGATGCTCCTGGCCTCAAGCTCCTGGTACGCACGCCTGAACTCCTTCATCGCATCCACCACCATCAGGTCCTCACTCAGCGCCTCTGTCTGGGAATAGAGAGACGTGAAATAGCTCTGCATCTGATAGGCCTTGGAAGCACGAACACTGGTCAGCTGCTCGAAGATTCGCGTCGTCAGATTTAGCTCACCATTGTGATAGCCCAGATAGGCGATAATGAGCATGGCGGCGGCACTGACGCTGATCAACATCAGCATTAGCTGAGATCGAAGGCTGAGACGGGGGCTGGACACTGACATAATCAATAGAAAAGCGGCGAGCGTGCACATCCCAGAGAGTGACGCTTCTGGTCTTCAGACGACATGCGACAAGCCCGGGACTGATCCAAGACCGACGGGAAGCCATCCAATCGCCGATAGGGCGAGGATCGATCAGATCAGGGTGACCACACCCGTCCCCAGATCGCAGTAGGCGCTGCGGATGGTGAGCTTGCCTTGCGACTGGGCAGCCCTCAGCAGGTCACTGCGTTGGCTGAGCTGTGCAGCAGCGTTGTGGGCATTGGCCTGCACGGCTTGGCTGAGATCAGTTACACCGGTAATCGAGGCCCTGATCGGTCTAACGAGTTCCTCTAGCAGAGGCGTCAACGGAGCACTGTCCATCGCTGCCTTGACGGCGCCACATCCGCTGTGGCCGATCACCAGGATGAGCTGGGTGCCCAGGGAGGAGACGGCGTATTCCAGAGATGCCACAGCATCGGCAAAGGCAGTATTGCCGGCACAGCGAACTTCGAACAGTTCACCGGTGCCGCAAGCGAACAGCCAGCTGGGATCAACCCGGGAATCGGCGCAGGACAGCGTCGCTGCGAAGGGCCTCTGACCCTGTTCCAGAGCCAGCGGGTCGATCTGGCATTCGCTGGTCCAGATCTGATTGATCACCTGCATTCTCTCGGTTGCCGTGGCCTTACCACGGGCCTCCATCCAGGCCTTGGCAAAGTGCGTATTGCCGAGCATCAGACGGGCAAGAGCGTCCTTGGGGGTGCAGACCTCCAAGCTGCTCAACAACTGTGGATCCGAGAGGTCTGAAGCCCAGGCAGCCTGGGGGGCAAGGGTGGAAATGGCAGTTGTCGCCAGACTGAGCATAGAACCGGCCAGAAGGTCGCGGCGATGCATCAGGTCATTAGCCTAAGAACGCCAGAACTTTAGTCACAAGCCGTGGGTTAGTGGACAAAAACAGAGGGCCCAAGGCGAAGGGTTTGTGCCATTTAGCGCAGTAATGATTCGACCAGTTCAGAAGCACAAGCGAGCTGGGGGGCAATTCTTCTGGAATGCTTCTCAGCGAAACGCCGCTTCTGAACCGGCGGAAGCAAAGCTGGTGCCTTTCATTCGCCTGGCCACCGCAGCTGCGGGAGCATCGCTTCGCTATTCATTCCCCATGGCACAACCCGCTGCAGGCCGCAGCGCCTTGCGAAGTGTCGAGCCGTGCGACCGTCCAATCCACACAACCCGGACCGCATTCGCCGGGGCGCCATAGGACCGTCACCCGGGCTGAATGAGCTTCCGAGTCCTGGCTTTACCGGCCCCATGCGTTTCGCAAGGTCGGGAAGATTGATCCGGCTTGTCGTCCCCCGAGATCCCAGCGCATCCCCCACAGACCCGGCAAAGTGGTGGTGCAAATGGTGGTGGTTTTACCGAGCCTCCTCACCTAGAAGCCAGTGCTGGCAAGCTTTCTTAAAGGCGCTTCAGAGGACACCCTCTCCGTTTCGGAGCTCAAAACGGGGATTCCCGAGACCCATTGCCGTGCAGTGGGTCTCGGGATCGCATCGGCCGAGCAAGGCGATCGAACTACAACCAATGCAGTGGGTAGGGCATCGCCCCTGGGACCCAGCGGCTGAATCCCCAGGCCAGCACGACCAGCAGCACAGATCCGGTGAGCACTGGAAAGAGCAGAAAGGGCCAGCTCATGCCGAAAAAGGCCGCCAGAAAGGCCATGCCTCCGGCCGGTGGATGGAGGCAGCGAAGTTGCTGGCCCAACAAAATCGTGAACCCCACGGCCAGAGCCAGCACCAGAGGCCCTTGGCCAAAGAGAGCGACCAAAGCCACTCCCAGAAAGCCTCCGAGGGTGTTGCCCACGACGACATTGCGGGGCTGCGCCAGTGGGCTGCGTGGATAGCCAAAGAGCAGAACAGAAGATGCGCCAAGTGGAGCCACGATCAACACATGGCCGCTCCAGGCTGAGAGCAGAGCGAGCAACCCCACAGCCATCAGACCGCCAAGGGATGTCACTCCGATTTGGGAGAGCCGGAAGCGCGGCTGCACCCTGCGCCCACGGCGGCGCTCGCGTCGCTGCAGCACAGCGGCCCGCCTCAGCAGCCTGCCGATGGATGCCATCACCTTCGCCGAATGAGCCTCCGCACTCTGGGAAGGGCAACCTTCCGGCGTGGCAGCGTCGGTGACGTTCTCCGTGATGCCCACCCCCCCCCTGGCAATAGGCGGTGAGCACAGCCCGGATGGGGTGCTCACTCCACGCCTGCAGGAGGCCGAACGCCAGAAGCAGATCCTCGAGCAGCAGATGGAGCTGCGCGAACGCCAGATGGAAGAGGCCTCTTCTCAGAAGGTGGCTGCCGTCGCCGCTGAGCGCGATGAGGCCAGGCAGCAGATCCTGCAGCTGCGCAAGGACTGCCTGCTGGAGCGTGCCTTCTCCCAGGCCGAGGGCCGCACCGGTGGGGATGCCCGCGACGCCCGCTTCCACGCTTCCTTCAACGGCCCAGGAAACGGCTAGCAGCAGCAACGCGGCATCGGCGGCCAGCCGATCAAGCTCAGCCCCGAAGCCTTCAAATCCAACCTCCAGATCGCCCCGCTCGACTCTGAATGGCCCTCCCAAGACCAACGCATGGCCAGCCTGGAGGAGCCGCTCCGCAGGCTGCCTCTACTCGGGCGGGACCTGGCCCGTTGTGAGCGGGACATCGCAACCCACCGGCTCACCCTCAACATCAACGCCTTCCATGCCGCTCAGGCCGCCAAGGCCTTGCTGCTGGAGGGCGACACCTTTTTGAAGGCTGTTTTGGAGCAGGACGCCCCCACCTGGCTCAGCCAGATGGACCACGACCTGGAGGTGCTCCACGCGGGGCAGCGCTATGCCGAGCAGCTGATCAGCGCCTTGCGCGCCATCGTCGCCCTCGACGGCCAACAGCTCCAGCGGAAGCTGGAGGGAGAGGAGAAGGCCCGCAATCGCTCGCTGCAACTGACGATCTTCTTCGTCGGTGCCGCCCTCAGCTTCAGCGGACTTGCCGCCGCCACCCGTCCGCGGCCCTCAGCCTGTATGGGCTGTGGCGGCTGCGCTCCAAACTGACCAGGCGCTGACTCCTGGCAACAGCGCGACCGCTCAGCAGGCCCGCGCAAACGCCAGCAGGGCGCTGATGTCGCCCCGATCGGCCTGCTGGAGAGCGGTGATGTAGCGCTGCCGCAGGCTGGAGGCCTCCACGAGGGAACTGCTGCCGCCCCAGGAGAAGCGCAGGCCGCCGAGTTGCTCGATCAACACATCAGCGCTCAGGCGTGCATGGCGGCCGTTGCCATTGGGAAAAGGGTGGATGGAGACCAGCCGGTGATGGAAACGGATCGCGATCTGATCCACCGGCTCCACCTGGTGCTCCACCTGGTAGGTGATGTCGCCCAGCAGGGCTGGCACCTGCAGGCGGATCTGGCGCCAGTCGGCGCCGATGCTCTTGTCACTGCCGCGATACTGACCAGCCCAACGCCAGCTCTGGCCGAACATCTCCCGGTGCAGGCGCCGCAGCCAGGCTTCCTCCAGCGGACGTGGGCGCCGCTGGCGATTCAGCCAGAGCAGGGCCGATTCAATGTTGCGCTGCTCCCATTCGTTGAGCTGGCCGCGGCTGACCAAATGGGTGGGCACCAGCCCCTCCAGCTCATCGACATCAAGGGGTGTCGCCCCGGTCGGAAGGCCATCGTTCAATCCCACAGCCGGGCGCCGCTGGTGAGCAGGATCTCCTGAGCCATCGCCTCCAGGCGTTCGCTTGGGCTGGAGGAGGGAGCCTCGACTGGCTGGGCCTCCAACGCCATCGTGCGACCGGCACGCTCCTGCCACTGCTGGGCCATTCGCAGGGCCTGGCGACGCCGCATCTGGCGCAGCGGCTGCCTGGGCACCAGGACATAGTGCAACTCACAGTCGAGGGCAGCCGCCACTCGCCGCAGGGTGGCCAGCGTGATGGCATCCGCCGCTTCGGCCTGCTCCAGCTTGCGCGCACCCGATGCCGTGATCCCGAGGCGCTGGCCGAGCGCGGCGGAGGTCATGCCCAGACCTTCCCGGATCGCCCGCAGCCAACCCATCGGCGGCCGTGGCGGCGGTGGGTGGCTGGCGATGACCTGCAGGACCGCATCCAGCTGATCGAGACGGAGCTCCTTGGCGTTCATTGGGGAGTGATTTGTCCTTTTCAAGAAAGACAAAAGCAACCTATCACTCTTGCCGTAGAGCCGCCAGAAGGAGCGATAGCTCTCTTGGCTGCCTCGCCAATGGGCTGCTCGATCCCGGTGCGACGCAGGGGCAGCCCTCGGTTTCGCCTGGTGTTACAGCGCCGCAGCATGGCTTGAAAGTGCCAAAGCGGCCCTGATCATCGTCAGATCTCTTGCGCTGCAGGCTTTTTGCGGTCGGCACCTCGTCATGTTTGGTCGGTGAAGGGCGGTTGATAGCTCCCCCCTTCACCTTGCATGCTTCCACCGATAGAGCTCAAGTCCCTGTTGCAGCCATGAGCTGCATCACGCTTGAGCCATCCATTTTGGCCCAGGGAGCCATTGTCGCCCACCTTCTCCTGCAGAATTCGCTCAAGCGGCTGCCAGAGCGTGTTGGATCGGGCCGCCGCGTAGGCCTGTGAGAGCCGGTCAGCATGGCCTGGATCGGTCAGGGTGGCTGTGGTGGTCGAGTGAGCGAAGGCATTACGCACCCTTCGCAAGGTCTGAAGGGCCTGCTCCACCGGCGGCTCGATCAAGCCAAGCCGAGCGGCGAGAGTGATCCGTGCCCCGAAGGAGCCCAGGGGCCGATCAGGTTGAAAGAAGGTGTCGGTAGAGCCTGGAGACGGCAGAAGGACGCCCTGCAGCAGGCGCTCCAGGGCTGCATCCACCCGGGCGACACCTACCAGGACGGGGCGCCTCGACCACGCTCTTCAAGCATCTGCAGGGCGATGGTGCGGGCCGAATCGGCGGCATCGACGCTGGCGGGGGGCACAGCGGAGGCCCTGGACTGGGGCATGGCGATCAGCTCTGGCCGATGAAGGGTGACGCCTTGCCGCTATAGCTCACCACGACCCGCTTCTTGGCCCGTGTGGCGGCCACATGCAGCAGGGAGCGCTCCTGCTGCTCGAACAGCTCGCGGGAGAGGGCGTCGGGCCGTTTATTGAGCTCCACCTGCAGCGGCATCTGGGAGGCATCCAGTGCGGGCAGGAAGACCTGATCGAATTCCAGCCCTTTGACCCGGTGCATGGTGGCGAGACGCAGCGCAGGATCACTGGGATCGTCGGATTCCTCAGCCTTGATCACTCGGGTGGAGAACCCCTCGCCTTTAAGCAGAGCTTCAAGCTTCTCCACGGCCTTGTTGGTGCGGGCCGCCACGCAGGTGGACGCCAGCGACTGTTGCTCCTCGCGCAGCTGCCGCAGCGTGCTCACCAGGAACCGCTGCTCATCGGCGGGATCCTCAAAGCCTTGCACCAGGGGCTGGTCTCCATGAAGCAGGGAGCGGTAATCGCTGGCAGGATCACTGCCCCCATCGAGATCGTCGAAATCAAGACCGTGCAGCACGGCGGTGGCCCAGGCACGGGTTTCCTCGGTAGTGCGGTAGTTGATGCGCAACTTGCGGGAGCGGCCGCGGATGTCGATACCGCAGCGGCTGAGCACCAACGGCTTGCCGTAGATGCGCTGGTGGGGATCGCCAACGATGAAGAGATCGTTGGCGCTGGGCTCACCCACCAGAGCCCGCAGTAGTGAGAAGGAGGCCACGTCAAGGTCCTGGGCTTCATCCACCACCACGGCGGCATAGAGGGGCGGACGATCGCCCTTTTGGATGAGGTCGGCAGCGATCTGCTTGGCCTCCTCCGGCTCCCACAGCCCCCGCTGGCGGAATTCGGCCCGCAGCGCATCAAACACCGGCCAGATCTGGCTGCGCTGCGGGCGGCTGAGGCGGGTGCCGCGTCCGACGCGGCGGGCCATCAGATATTCGTCTCGGCTGCGGCACCCCTGGGCGAGCACCACGTCTTTCCACTCCTCGCGGTAGAAGCGCTCATCCAGACCCAGCGAGGTGTTGGCCAGATCCATGGCCAGGCTCCAGCAGCTGTCACGGGCCTCCTCGTTGAACACGCGCACCTGCAGGCCTTGGCCTTTGAGGAAATTCATCACCCAGCCATCGAGATGAATCACTTCGATGCGCTGCAGCTCCTCGGGGCTGCAGATCTTGGTGAGGTTGGTACGAATGTCGGTGGCCAGGTTGCGGGTGAAGGTGGTGAACAGCACCCGACCGGCGGTACCAGTTTTGATTAATTCGTTAGCCAGCCAGCGGGCGCGGTGCATGGCCACAACGGTCTTGCCGGTGCCGGCGCCGCCGAGCACTCGCACCGCACCACTCCACTGGCGCTCCACCAGACGGCGCTGGCTGGGGTGGAGAAATACGCGCCAACGCTCAAGCGGCGCGGAGAGCATCGCCTCAAGCACGTCGTCATCGGTGATGACGAAAAACTCGGCCTTGCTCTCCGGCGTTTCCAGGGCCGCCGCCACATCGGTGGGATCAATGGCGGTAGGACGCTGCCGCTCCAGCTCCTCGATCACCGCCTCGATCGGCTTGCCATCAGCCAGCAGGATCAGGCCATCAACGCAGTCCTGCGGCAGGTAGGTGATCAGGCGGCTGAGCGCCTCCTCGCTGCTGACGGCCCGCACAGCGGGCAGCAGGGCCTCGGGGACGCCGAGCAGCATCAACTGGTCGTCGCTGCAATGGGAGAAGAGGGATGGCGATTCGGGCTGAGCCGTTGCCGCCGGACTGGTTTCCGGAGTGGCCTGAGCTGCCGGAGTCTGGTTCGCCAGCGCCTCGCTGACAGCGGCGGCAATGGCGTCACCCACAGCGAGTTCCGCGGCCTCCACATCCACCACCTGCAGGGCACCGGAGACCCGGTTCACATGGCAGGTGCGGCGCCGTGCCCACTGGTAGGCATCGTCGTGCTTGTCGATCCAGAGCAGCACAAAGGTGTCGCCCTCGTCGGGGGCGCGAACAATGCAGCGGATGTCTTGATCGACGCGAAGCGAGCGGATGAAGGGGTCCTTGCCGCCCTCGATGCGCTCGTAGTTCAGGCCCGGGCTCCTGGGGTTGGCGCGGAACTTGGAGATGAAGGTGGCCACCTTGCCTTGGGCCTTATCCGGCAGCCGCCCGAACGCCTTGAAGAAGTCGTTGGAGAGGGCAACGGTGAGACGGGGCTCGCTCATGGAAGGTACTGGGCTTTGGAGGCGATGGATGGCGGGTTGGTCAGGGGTGCGTGGATTGGGTCGTGGATCAGGAGGGTCTGAGCGCCTCGCGCAGGGCGGCGGCTGTGGGGCCGGGAGGATCCTCCAACGACCAGCACCGCCAGCCCGCAGCCTTGAAGGCTTCCGCATCAACGGGATCGCTGACCACCGCCAGCAGTTTCTCGGGCCAGGCCAGCTCCACCTGGGCGAGCACGTCGCCGCGGGGGCCCTCCAGCTCGAAGGCCTGCTCCGGCATCGGCAGATCGCCGTCCTGCCAGGCGGCTTCGAGAGCCTCCAGCAACGGCTTCAGCTCGGGCGGGCCGAACCGGGCAAGTTCCTGCCAGGCCCGTTGTCGCTCCGCCGCGGCGGTCTCCTGAGCGTTGGGGGCATCCGCGGCTGCAGGGGCCGGATCGGCCCCCACCCACACCTGGGGCGGCTCCACCACGGCCGGCTCCTCGCTGCCACCCCAGCCGGGGGTGGAGAGCAGCAGGTGGGGCAGGAACTGAAACACGTTGCCCTGGCGCAGCCACTCCCGCCAGGCCGTCTGCTGTTGCCGCTCGGGAGCGGCTGGATCGGTCTCGAAGTGGAGGGCACGGAAGCTGGCGAAGGGATGGCGCCGCTCATGCAGGCCCATGTCGACGAGGTTGAGGATCTGCAGGCCAGGCGCGGCGGAGAGGTGCTGACCCACCCGCCGGGATGGCCCTGAGCCTTGCCACTCCTGCACGTGGCTTCCGAGCTGGAGCGAAACGGCAGCCGATGTGAGCTCAGGGGACTCGATGGCCAAAGGGGAGGCCTGAGCCAGGCAGAACTGCTGGGCCATCCCTTGCCAGAGGGCCTCAGATGGGTTGGCCAGGTAGGCCATCAGCAGCTCCATGCTGCTGGCCAGCTGGGCCTGGCGGGGCATCAGCAGTGGCGGGGTGGGGAGGCTCTCAAGCCATGGCTGGGGCCACCAGCGGGCCAGAAAGGTTTCCGGCTTGCTGGCGAAGGCCGGTATCACCCCGATGGCCAGCCCATTGGGATCGAGAGGTCCCTGGGCGGTCGGCAGGGCCTCCACCACGTCCTCCCAGCTGAGGCACCAGACCAGGTAGCGGCCGCTGCGCTGCAGGGCCATGCGCTGCTCGGCATCGGTGGCGAGGCGGCTCTGGTGATACTCCCAGCCATCGGTGTAGACGGCGATGGGCTTGCCGCCAGCGGTGGGGGTGAAGAGGAAGTCGGCGCGGGAGAAGCTGCGCACACCCTCGCTTCCGCCGAGGGTCACCTGTTGCTCCACCTTCCAACTCACCAGCTGGGGGCTGCCGTTGCGGCCGGGACTGCTGAGAGTGAGCAGGTAGCCCTTGTCACCTTTGATGAAGTCCTCGCGCAGGGTGACGGTGACACCCGGTGGCTTGCCCTTGCCCTCTCGCAGCTTCTCGATGAAGCGCAGCTCCAGCTCGCTTTCAGCGCGGGTGTTGATCACCACCTCCGAGAGGCTGCGCTCTGAGGGCTGCAGCTCCTCCCAGCGGTTCAGGATCGTTTGTAGCTGTTCGATGGCACGGCGCTTGCTGGTGCGCTCGCGATCAAACCGCTGCCGGTACATGAAGATGCAGCGGTAGCAGCCATCGCTGCAGGCGCAGGCCTGCAGGGTCTGGAGGGATTGCTCAAACACCGCGCGTAGATCCGCGCCGCCGGCTTCGATCAGTTGGCGCACGTAGCCGGTGCCGCCGGGCACCGAATCGAAGAGGTACAGGAACGTCTTGCGCTGCTGGCTGCCGGGTTGGGGTTCGTCTGCCAGGGCCGATCGAAGGTGATCCACTTTGCCGCCAAAGCGCTGGCGCAGGCCCAGGTGCAGGGCGCCGACGAAGGAGGGCTGGCCGGCCTCATCCCAGAAGCTGGCACCAGGCAGCAGGAAGCGCAGGGCTTCCGAGTTAAACTCCCGGTACATGAACAGGAGCTGGCACAGCCGGGCGTCGTCGGGCTTGTCGCGGTATCTGCAGCCCCAGGTGTGGTTGCTGGCCTTGGCGGGGCCGCGCTGCACCTTGCCGCAGCTGCGGCAGAGCTCAAAGCCCTTCACCTTGAGGGCCTTGCCGGCGATGGCGTGGCTGGCACCCACCACGGACTGCTCGCCGAAGTTGATCTCGCGGAAGGTGGTGCTGGCCAGGTATTCAGCGCCGAAGGGAAACTCCTCATCGGCGATGGCCAGGGAGATCTCGCGGCGGCTGTGGTCGGGAACGATCAGCAGCTCGCGGTGGAAGAACAGCGGGTTGCGCTCGTCGCTGTCGTCGCCGAAGCGGCTGCGGGCGTCTTCCGTGGTGGCCTGAACCTGGCGCAGGCGGGCCATCTCCTTGACCTGGCCGTGGTCTGCGTAACCGCTGTTGCCGCAGCGGGGACATTCCTTGCGGCCGAAGTCGTCGTCGGTTTCGCGAGCGGCGTAGGAGCAGGAGGGGCAGAAGCGCCAGCGCTCGGGTTGGTTGAGGTTGGGATCGACCTGGTCGACCTTGACGCGGCGGCCCTGGGCATAGAACTGGCCATCGGGCACCAGCTCGCGGATGGCCACGTTGGCGGGGCGCTCGTAGGAGAGGGGCGGCAGTTCCTCGCTGCGGCGGCCATCACCGGACCGGCCTGGCAGCTTGCGCCAGAGCACCGATTTGAGCGTGACGCCCGCTTCTGGGAAGGCGTAGTTCGGTAGGAAGCCCTCGTCGGTGAGCATCGCCAGCAGGGGCCGGCCGTCGAGATCTTTGCGCAGCTGGTTGTAGGCGAACTGCTCGCGGCGGATCGAATCCTTGGCCTCCCGCTCCTCGGGGGTGAGGCCGTCGTCGGGACGCTCGCAGAGCTTGTTGTAGCGCTCGCGCAGCTTGCGGGCCTCTGCACCCAACCGCTTGCGTTCCGCTACCAGATCCCGCAGCCGAGCGAGCAGTTCCTGGGCGAATGGCGCATCAAAGGCACCATCACCACCACCATCGGCGGGGGTGAGCAGGAATGTACGCAGATCAGCGGCACTGGCGGGCTGCAGCTCTTCACCGAACAAGGCGCAGAACCGCTCCAAGAGATCGGCCTGATGGGCCTGCACCCAGCCCAGCCAGGTGTAGGGGAACTCCTTGGGGAGGGTGCCGCTGAGGGCCTTCTCCACGCCATCGAGCACCGGCTTGAGCTTGCGTGGCAGCGCCAGTGGATCGAGGCCGCCCGCCACCCAGCGATCGAGGCTGTAAGCCAGCAGCTGACGACGAAGGATGGCCGCCGCATCGAGGTAGCAGCCGGGGGGATTCACCTGCCCCTGCAGCATCTCGCGCGGGTCGGAGAAGAAGTAGAGGTCGTGAGCGGTGCCCGTGACCAGCGTGCCCACCATGGCGTTGCCATCGCGGCGGCCGGCCCGGCCGATGCGCTGCAGGTAGTTGGCCGGCTCAGGCGGCACCGAGGCCAGCAACACCGTGGAGAGATCGCCGATGTTGATGCCCATCTCCAGGGTGGAGGTGGCCGAGAGCAGGTTGGGATCGCTGCGGTATTCGCCGCGGATGAACTGGGTTTCCAGCCGTTCGCGATCGCCGCGCTCCAGCAGGCCGGTGTGTTCGCGGGCCACGATGCGATGCACCTCGCCGCGCTGGTAGAGCCGCCGGTAGAGAGGCAACCCGCCGCGGGGATCGGGCCTGTAGCTGCCGGGGCAATGGCGCACCTGGCAGGGCAGCCCATCCCAGAGACTGAGCTGCTCGGTGGTCACGCTGTGCATGTCGCCGCAGTGCTCGCAGCGCACGGGGTGGGCCTCATGGCTCACGGTGACGGCGGAGGGTTGGATCGCCCAGATGCGTTCACCGCGCCCACCGCTGAACTGCAGCAGCAGGCCGGCTTGGCACAACGCGTCGACGAGGGCGTTCAGGGCTTCCTTCTGCTGCTCGGCATCCAGGGCAGTAGCTGGGATGAGGGTGCGCTCCAGCCAGTGCTGGGCCCAGGTGGGCCGGCCGGAGTCGCGCACCAACTGCTCGAAGCGCCCCTTGCCGCGGTAGCTGGTGAGAAAGATCGGCCGGCTGGCGGTGCGCCCGAACTTGGGCGTGTGGGGGATCTGGTTGAAGGGATAGGTGTCTTCCCCGCCGCTCTCGAGATAGCGGCTGACCTTGCCGTCGCGCCCCACAAGCTCGCTCAGGGCCAGGGCACCGCGCTGGCGCAGGTGCTGCAGCATCCCCACCACCAGCTGCTGCAGTTGCCCCAGGCGCAAGCCGCGCAGCGGCTCAACCTCGTTCTGCAGCCGAGTGAGCAGGACTGGCAACAGCTTGTTCACGGCGGCGGGATCGACAGCAGCCGCCAGCGCACCCGCCTGCTCTACCGACGAGCCCAGGCGTGAACGGTAGCCAAACTCGGCAGCCACATCCCAACGCAGCCGATCGCACACGAAGCGCATCAGGGTGCCATTGGCGTCGAGGCTGGGGGTGAGCTCCTGCTGCAGGGCATCCCACTCCCTGAGCCACTCCAGGTCGTGGGGGATGAAGGTGGCGGCGAAGTCCACCGGATTCGGGAAGCGCTGCTGCCAGTCGCTGATCAGGCGCTCCTGCAGCTGATCGAGCGGCAGCGGGTTGCCGGCCTGTTGCAGCGTGGTGGTGAGGGCGGTGCGGAAGGAGGTGCGGTAGGCGCGGGCGGCGATGTAGCCGGCGCGGTGGGCAGCGTCCTGCACCGAATCGGAGAAGGCCAGCAGCTTCTTGTCGCCGTTGAAGGCCGAGGCAAACAGCGAGGCGCTCCAGGTGCTGGTGAGGTTGGCGGCCGAGGAACCGATCAACAACAGGCCCTGCTGAGCGTTGCAGTAAGGGCAGTCGCGGCTGACGCGCGGGTGGTTGTTGTCATCGACCGTGCTGCAGTCGGGAATGTCAACCGGCACGAGCTCGCGGCTTTGACAGCTGGGGCAGACGGGCACCGCACCTGTGGGCGTGGTCTCGGCCAGCGCTTTGGCGGGGTGGAACGAGAGGCAGCTGCAGCAGAGCTGGTGGCTGAAACTCTCTGCGTCTGCAGTGCCCTGGGGGAATAGGTAGCGGAGCTCAGGAGCACCGGTGAAAAAAGCCTTGTAGAAGTTGCGGAGGTTGTTGGCGCGGTCCAGCGTGTTGCTGGTGGAGTTGAGCGCCGTGGAGGTCCAGGCGGTGGCGCCGCAATCGCGGCAATGCACCACGGGCAGGTGGATGCTGCTGTCGCTGCCGGCCAGATCGTCGGAATGGCGCAGCTGCGGGGTGGCCTCAACGGAGGCCACCATGCGCTTGAGCTCCCGCAGCCAGAGCTGCACGCGCAGGTTGAGCCAGGGCACCACCACAGGACTGCCATCGAGCTTGGTGGTGGTGCGGCGGGCATGGGCGATCAGCGCCAGCAGGCTCTCGAGCAGCAACACCCGGTAGCGCCGGGGGTACTGATCACCAAGGCCAAGCTGACGCGAGAAGCGCTCCAGCAGCTCCTCGATCGAGCAGGTGCCGGCGGCCTGGCGCACCAGGTTGTGCACAGCCGGCAAGGTGCCGAGCTGGCTGCCCAGCGCCAACCGCCAGGTGTCGTCCTTAACGTTGCCCTCAGGCGCTGGGGGCAGCGAGTCCCCTAGCCAGAGCACCCCCTGGGCGGCGAGGTAAACCTCCGCGCTGGCGGCATGTTCGGGATCGAGCTGATCTAAAGCGTCAATCCCTGGCAGGGGCAACAGCCGCAGCCCCTCATCGCCATAGGCGGTGTGATCACGGAAGAACTCCTCAGGGCTGAGGCGCTCTTCTTCAATCAAAGAAGCGGGCTCGAAGCTGCTGGCAAAGATCTGCCCGGCGTAGCTGCGCATCGCCTCGCGCGAATCGGGGCCGCCGAGAGTGGCGGAGGTGCCCACGCACACCAGCTCGTCGCCGGGGCATTGGAGACGATCACGCAGACGGCGGATCAGGCAGGCCAGATCCGTGCCCTGAGCGCCATCAAAGGTGTGGAACTCATCCACCACCAGATAGCGCAGGGTGCTGCTGCCATCAGGGAGGCGGCCGTTGTGCTCCCACAGGCTCTGCACATGGGGCTGAATCAGCAGGTAGTCGAGCTGCTTGTAGTTGGTGAGCAGGATGTCGGGCGGAGCCTTGTGCAAGGCCTCCTTGTCGGTGATGACGCTGGTGGCGGTCATGGCCGCCGTGGGCGCGTCGTCGGAGGCGCCGATGTAGAGCCCGGCTCGCAGGCCAGCAAGGGCTGGGGTGGTGTGGATGAGATCGGCGATGCGCCGGGCCTGATCTGTGGCCAGGGCATTCATCGGGTAGATCAGGATCGCCTTGATGCCCCGCTGTCCCTGGGCCTGCTGCTGGCGGCAGTGCTCCAGCAGTGGCAACAGGAAGCACTCGGTTTTCCCTGAACCGGTGCCGGTCGCCACCAACGTGTTGCGCGGGCTGCCGGGCAGCAGCCGCTCGAAGGCCTTCTCCTGGTGCCTGTAGGGCGGGAAGGGGAGCGGGATCTGCGGAAACCAGTCGCGGCCAGTGCCTTGGTGGAAGGGCAAGGCCACCGACACGTAGGGCCCCTTGAGCAGTTGCTCACGCTCAGCCAGGAACCGATCAATCAGCCCGGAAAAGCCCGGTGTGGTGGGGTGAAAGGCGGTGCGGATGGCATCGGCGGCCACCTGCTCCAGTTCACTGGCGACAACGGAGGGGAGCACGATTAGGCAACTCCCTCCTTTTCAAAAAACTCCCAGGCAATTCGGTAGTCCTCCACCCGATCACACCGATCAAACGGCGCCTCATACGTGATCGTCCGCTCCACCGGCCCACCGGGAAGTGTGTCGTCGATGATCACGCGGGAGACGGTGCCTGAGGTCATATCGCAGATGTCTTCCCAGCCAGTGGTCTTATTCGGGCCACGGCCTGAGCCCTTCCGGGGGAAGCCCACACCCGTGAGACCCTTGCTGGCAGTAAACACGATGCGGCCGTTGCGGTCGTACCAGGTGTCGCGTTCGTATTGCTGCATCACCGGGAACTGCACGCGGTAGATGGTGATCAGTTCATCGAGCGTGAGCTTGAGGGCCTGGGCCACCAACACATCAATCTCCACAAGGCTCTGGCGACGGGCGTAATCGGTTCGCAGGGCGCAGTCGCGCTGCCAGTTGGGAGTGAGGTCAGCGAAGAAGCTGTTGGGCAGGCGGGGATCCTGTTTGGCCCAGCACTGTGTGCGGAATGCGTCGTCCCAACACTCGCTCCAGAGATCGGCGTAGTGCGTCGTAAGGCAGTTGAGAGCGAGGGTACGGACGATCTGGGGTGTGGTTGCCTCGAGAAGCGGCATTTGGCGGGCAATCTCATTCCTAAAGTGCCCTTTTCCCGTTGACTTCACGAAGAAGTCAGCAGGAACAGACGAGAAGCAGCCTGCAATTTCGACAGTGGCTTTTATGTCCGTAAATGCAAGCGAAAAGCCAAGATCAATGTGACCTGCAGCCGGCGGGACAATCGCTGTGATCAGGGTTCGTTCACCTGACTGACTGAGCATCGTTCTTGATATCACCCGATAAAACTCTGTCACCGGTTTCTTCTCGCCCCAGGGCACCCGCGGAGTGCGATCGCGGTACTCCGCAGCGGGCACATCCGGGCGGTAGTTGGTGCGGGGCAGGTAGTCGTCGGGAAGGGTGGTGAGATTGAGGCAGTCGTAGTGGCCCTTTTCGGTGCAGACGGTGCGGGGTGTTTTGTACAGCGGTGAGCCCACATAGAAGTGGGGCCCGGAGAGCACCAGCTTAGAGGTGTCTCCGGGGAAGCCCGTATCTCGACGAATCGTGCCGTCTTGCTGGGCAATGGTTTCGTTCCAGTGCTGCGTGGCATAGATCTCATCTGAAGAGAAATCACCGAGCCGTTTCGGGGCGGCAGCGAATTTCTCCAGCACGCTCTGCAGTTGTCGCGAATGCAGCGCTGGCAAGCGCGCCTGTCGGGCCCGGGTACCGGGTTCGTCGTAAAGCTGTGCAAAGAGAGCCAGGCTTTGCTCACCCACAGGGATCAAACGCTGGCGGTGGCCTGAAGTATTCCACTTACCATCCTCAGTCTTGATGCCAGGCACCATTCCTGCCCCGTCATGGGCGAAGCTGGAGTCAATCGCCTTGGGCGCGAAAACGTTGGCCAGGTGGATGAAACTGGGCTGGCGTGAGGTTCCGTAAACGTTGATGCCGAATCGCCTCGTACCACCGATTGGGAAAAGAATAAGCTCGTTCTCAAACTGAAAGTGATTTCTCAGCCGCTGATACAGCACTTCCCGCAACACCCCACCCTTCGGGTCGTCGTACACACCCTCCGGGTGAAGGAAGCCCTGGCACCCTTGCCATGAAGCCACTCGCCAAGCCTGGGGCAAAAAACACTTGAACAGGTTCGCCTTGCTGCCCACCAGCAATGGATAATTCGCCAGCGCATTGAGAAACGCCTGATTGCCGTTCTGCCCCTCAAACTCCTCCAGGTAGGCCGCTAGCAGTTCCGGATGGCTTCCAAAGGCCTCACCCCGACGTTTGGCCAGCTCGCTAGCGCTCACCTTACGGATCAGCACCATCGGGTCGGCATCTCCAATCACGCCCTTTTCCTCCCACTCCACCTTCAGCCAGGGCGGGTTGCCCACGATTAGGTCAAAGCCGCCGCTACCCAGAAGATCAGCGAACTCCAGGTCCCAGTGCAATGGCCGAATTCGTCTGGCAACGGCTTCGACCTGCTGAAGTCGCTCAAACTCGGTCTTGAGCTTCTGCACATCCACAAAGCCATGGCGATCAGAAAAATCCACCGCCAGCTGTTTGGGCTGGGTGTCGGCGAAGAGATTGCCCTGGCCAAGTTCTGGAGCCACGCCCTGCTCCAAATCCCCGAGGATCATGCTCAGTTCCAGCAGCCAAGTATCACGGCTCGGCAATGAACCCGCCTGTTGAATCGGCCAGAACCACAGCGCCACCCAATAGTCCATCGCCCACTTCAAGCGCAGGCGCGCGTTGGTGTTGGCTACATCCCGGCCTTGTACCTCCTGCTCCTGAATGCGGTCCTTAATCTTCAGGGGAGTCCAGTCACCCCCCTTGGCTCCGGTGGGGTCTTCCCACACCGGCAGAGGATCGGTGGTGCGTTCGCGCAGTTGCTGTTGTTGAGTTGCCCAATCGCTCCAAAGGGCATCCACCAATTTGCTGAGCCGCAACAGGTGGGCGATCTGGGCTTCAGTGAAGGCCTCGCCCACAAACGCTTTGTTCCAGCGCTTACAGCGCTCAATCGCAGCCGGTTCGAGCTCCTTGATCACCTTGTCGGAGTAAGCCGCCATGCCCGGATCGGGCAGCAGGAAATGGAAGATTCCGTCTTTCGGCAGCTCCGCATCCCAGGCCAACTCTTCCGGTGCATGTTCATGCCAAAGCTTGCGCGGCTTGGCGCTACGCGCAGTGCTGGTGGGTAGCTGGCTCACCCGATAGATCTGCCGCCGGGCACCGATCAACGAGTTGCCGCACACCAGCTGCTGGCTGAACCAGGGCACAAACGCCCGGCCGTTCTCTGGCGTGAAGATGCTGTTCAGCCAGAGGCTCACCTCCGCCAGCTCCACCGCCACGGGGTTGAGGTCCACGCCGAACACGTTCTGATCGGCCAGGCGCATCTTCACTTTCTGCAGCTCGGTGGCGAACTGCTCGTGGGGGATGCTCTTGCCGGTTTCCTGCTGGCGCAGCTCCAGATACTTCTGCGCCAACTGGTTCACCACCTCATTGAGGAACGCGGCCGAGCCCATTGCCGGCTCGCACACCTTCAGCTGCAGGATGTTGGCCGCTGATTTGCCGGGGAGCAGCTCCTTGAGCGCATACTTCACCAGGCACTGGGTGAGCGATTCGGGCGTGTAGTAGCTGGCGCTCTTCTCCCGGTCGCGACCAGCCAGGCGGTAGATAAAGCTGCCCTTGGGGTAGCACTTCGGTTTGCCGGTGCCGGGATCGGGCACAATCTCGTCTGCCTTGTAGGCCTTGAGCTGCTCGGCGGTCACGAAGTGACCCACCTCCAGCTCGTCGTGGGCCTGGCCGCTGGCCTTGGTGTTGTCGTTGTCGCCCTCGTCGTCGCCGTCATCGAAGTCTTCATCGTCGTCGCTGGCGGCGACTTTCCCCTTTTTCGGTGCCGGTTGCACCTCATAGAGGTCTTCCTCAGCGAAAAAGCCCCGGAAGCTGAGCAGGGCCTCATACACGGCGCCCAGCTGGTTGATGCCCAGCTGGGAGTAGCTCACCCGGCCGCGCCGCTTGCCCTTGCCCTCCTTGGTGAGCGACATCAGCTCGATCACCTCGCGCAGCACCACGTTGCGAAAGCGCACGCGCGTGAGCGTGGGCATGCGCTCCGGGTCGAACAGGTGGGCCTTCAGGGGCGTCAGCCGGAAGCTGTCGTGGAAAGGGTCTTCGCTATCGGCCAACGGCAGCTGGGCGGTTTCGTCGTCGCGTTTGGGGTAGCCCTCCCAGATCATCTGGAACAGCCGATCCAGGGAATCGCTGATGTAGGTGCTCTCCTTGTCTTCTTCGCTGCCGAGTTCTGCCGTGTCCATGTCCCGCAGGCTTTCGAGGCTGTAGCCCAGGCGATACACGTCGCTGCCCATCGGCGAGTAGCCCAGATCGGGCCGGCTCTCGATATAGAAGAGGAACAGCAGCCGGTACATGTACCGGAGGCACTCGAGTGTGAGCTGGTCGGCGTCGGTCTTGCCCTTGAACACGCCCTCACTCCGGCTGCGGCGCCAGTGGATGGCCTCGTTGCCCAGCAGCTCGATCGACCTCCGCAGGGCGTACTTGAGATCACCGCTCACCTCATAGGCGTGCTTGTGGCTGTTCTCGTCCAGCTCATCGAGCAACGGCGTGCCCCCGCCCGTGGGGCAGGTGTGCTCGCGGTGCAACAGGGTTGCCGCCGCCAGCACGGCATCGGGGTTGTTCTCGCCCAGCAGGGTGTCGAGCTCAAAGCGCAGCAACCGTGACGCCGCCCACTTCTGCCGATCGATCAGCAGCAGCTGGTCGCGGCTCACCGCCAACACCCAGCGCGGCGGGATGTCCTGGGCGAAGATCCGCTCTGAGATCAGCTCCTCCCACGTTTCGCCCTCCAGCACCAGCCCGAGGGAGGGGTCGTTGATCTGGCAGGCCCAGGTCGTGGCGATGGTGAGCTCCAGCGGATCGGCAGGCTCATCGCTGGGGTTGAAGCACTCCACCAGCCACAGCCAGGGTTCTCCCTTGGCGTTGGTCACCTCCCCCAGCAGCGGGATCTGATAGGCCTCACCACCGATCAAGACAGGTTCGGCCTTGGGGGCGTAGGGGTACCCCAGGGCCTCGCACAGCGGTTGGAAGAACAGCTCACGCTGCAGCCGCAGGCGCTCGGCGGGATCCGCCGTGATGCCCAGCTCCGCCTCTCGCAGCTTCTGCCAGGGTTTCCGCAGAGCCTTGAAGAGCGCCTCCGGTGTGGAAACATCGGCAAGGGGATCGGCCTGGAGTTGAGCCGTGGCCTCCTCAGCCCAGCGCTCGCGCACCTTCTTGATGTCATTCGTCAGAACGCTCTCGAGGTAATGGGCGGAATAGAACTCGTTGGCGTTGCTGATGCCGGGAAGGGCCATGGCTTGAGCGTGTTGCGGCGGAGACTGGGTGGACAGGTGATCAGAACGGCAGACGAAGCCGAGGAGGCCCGAGCGGCACTACAATGTGATGCATGAACAACCGTTCGCTCACCATCCGTCTCGACGAGGAGCTGGAGCAGGACCTGGATGCTGCCTGCGCCGAAACCGGCCGCTCCCGTGGCGAGATCGTGCGTGATGCCCTCCGGCGCCAGCTGCAGTTGTTGCGCTTTGAGCGCCTGCGCCGCCAGGCTCTGCCCTTTGGGGAAGCAGCCGGCTGGCTCACCGACGAAGACGTGTTTTCGACTGTGTCCTGAGCAAGTCTGTCTCCTGAAACAACGTGCGCGTTTTCTTCGACACCAACGTGTTGGTGAGTTCCTTTCTGGCGCGCGGACTCTGCGCTGATCTGCTGCGTCTGGTGCTCAACGAGCACACCCTGGTGACCAGCGAGGTGGTGCTGGCTGAGTTGCGCGACGTCCTCAGCCGCAAGGGACGTCTGCCCGCCCAGCAAATCGACGCGATCGAGGCCTTCCTTCGCCAGCAGCCCATCGCCCCCAGGCCCGCCCAGACCCTTGGGCTGGGGCTGGTGGACGGCGATGACGAGTGGGTGCTGGCCAGTGCCGTGCTTGCCCAGGCCGACCTTTTCGTGACCGGTGATCAGGGCGTGCTCGCCTCCAGCAACCCACCCCTGTCCTTGGTCACCCCCCGGGGCTGCTGGGAACAGCTGCGCGGCGCTGGCTGAGCGGCACTCCATCTCAAGCCTCCCGATGCAGCACCGCCACCACCTTCAGGTAAGGGGCAGGTTCGATGGTCATCACTTCATTCACAAAGCGTTCGTGGTCGTCAAAGCGCACGTCGATCGCCTTCTGCTCCGCCAAGCGCCGCTTCTCCTTGATCTGCTGCGGACGTTGATCCGCCGCGAAGCTGAGCTGCAGCTGCTCCACCTGGCGGCCTCGCAATCGCTTCAGGCGATTGCGCTGAGCCTCAAGCTCCGGTTGCATGCGGGCCGTCCAGCGATCGGCGCAGCTCATCAGGTAGTCGTTGGCCTTGCGGACCGCATACGGCAGCTGCTTGCACAGATGCTCGGGGATTGAGGCGTTGGGGTTGGCATAGGGCTTCCGGCCCAGCTGCAGCCGCTCGGCCACAGCTTCAAAGGGTTCCACAGCCTCCACATTCAGACCCGTTCCGACGAAGCGCACAGCCACCCACTCCTGCACCACAGGCATCCCCTTCTGGTTGGGGATCGTGCCCTGAAACATCATCATCACCTCGCCTGCCTCCAGGCCATCACTCAGCTGAAGCACGGGTGCGCAATGCCTTTGGAAGATGATCTGCCCGCGATCAGCCAGCCAGTCCACCAGCGGGTGCAGATCCCAGAGGTATTCCAGCTCCGGCCGGCTGGAATCCTGCCGCCGGCTCTGCTCGAGGGCCCGCTGCAAGGCTGCCACCTCCGTGGAGAGAACCAGGCGCTGCCCCCGTGGCGGCTGCAGTTCACGGGGGTAGCGGTCGTAGCGGCGCTGTAGATCGCTGGGCGGCGTGATCTCCAGGCGCCGTTGCTCCTGATCCGCACGCAGATCGAGCTTTTCACCGCGGCGCTCCATCTGCTCGGCCACCGCCTCCAAGGCCGTGTCCACATAGCTCCAGAGGTTGGGGAACAAGCTGAAGGGCTGGCGCTGCTGCACCTGCAGCGGTGGAGTGGCGTAGGCATCCCCGTCGTCTGATGGCCGGCTGCCAAAGAGTTCTTCAAAGAGGTTGTCGCCGCTCCCCTGATCCAGATAGGGCTGGGCGTTGGCATTCATGCGCTGCTCCAACGCTTCCACCGTGCCGCTCTCGAAGGCCTTGCTGATCTCCTCCTCCTCGCCCACGGCGTCGTACACGCCCAGAAACACCGCCGGATCGCCGATGTTCTGCTGGGCCTGCTCGTCTTTGCGCTTGAGCAGCCGCAGCACCTTCTCGGCATCGCCCATGCCTTCGCTGCGGGAGCAGCTGAGCAGGTAGCGGATCTGGGGTTGCTGGCTCTGGCCGTAGCGGTCGATGCGGCCATTGCGCTGTTGCAGCGTCATCAGCGACCAGGGGATATCCACATGCACCAGCCGGTGGCTGAGGTAGTGCAGGTTCAGGCCCTCTGAGGCCACCTCGGTGGCGACGAGGATCCGCACCGCCTCCTTTTCCTGGGCGAACTGCTCCACCACCCGCGTCTGCTCCACATCGGGCATGGCGCCATCGAGGCCTACCACGGCGGCTTTCGGCAGGCCCAGGTCGGCGGCGAGATGCTCCACCAGGAAGCGCTGTGTTTCGCGGCGGCCGGTGAACAGCACAATCCGGTCTCTGGGGTCCTTGCCGCTCCAGTTCCAGTCGCTGCGGATCAGCTGCAGCAGGCGCTGGTATTTGGAGAAGTCGGCCGGGCCGATGGCGGCCAGCAAGGGCTCCAGTTCTTGCAGGGCTGCTTCATCAGCGGGGGCCGGTGTCGTGGAAGATGCCAGGCGTTTGAGCCGGTTGCGAACCGTTTCCAGCGCCGCCATCGGGCTGGAGAGCAGGCTCTTGGCCAGGGTGGTCTTGAACAGCTGGCCCGCCTTGGCCTTGGCATCGCTGTCGGGGAGCTTGAGGTCTTTGAGCAGGGCGAACACCCGCTCCTCCTTCTCACTCGCCGGACACTCCACATCGGCGGTGTCGCGCTCCTTGACGCTGTTGCGTAGATCGGTGATCACGTCCTTGCGGAAGCGCCGCACATAGAGGTCCTTGATGTCGTCCTTGGTGTACTTGCTCGGATCGGCGATGGCCGTGGGATCGAGCATGTTCATCAAGCTGGCGAAGCTCTCCGGCTTGCCGTCGTGCGGCGTCGCCGACAACAGGAGCAACGTCTCCGATCGCGTCGCCAGCCGTTCGGCCAGCCGGGCCCGCTGGCTCTTCTGGGCTCCGCGCGCCCGCTCAGCCACGTTCTGGCACTCATCGATCACGATGATGTCCCAGCTGGCGTTATCCAGGTAGAAGCGGTAGTCGCGGTCGTTCTTGAGCGTGTCGACCGAAACGATCGCCTTGTCGTAGTAGTGAAAGGGATTCTGATTGGTGGGAATCTGCTCGCGGATCCGTTGGATACCCACGGAATCCAGCCGCACCAGCGGGATCGAGAAGCGCGTCCAGAACTCCTTCTGAAACTGCACCAGCATGCTCTTGGTGGTGACCACCAGCAGCCGCCTGCCGCGCCCACGTCGGATCATCTCGCTACAGAGAATGCCGCACTCCAGCGTCTTGCCCAGCCCCACCGCATCAGCGATCAGCAGCCGCTGCCTCGGCATCCCCAGGGCCTTGGCGGCCGGCTCCAGCTGGTAGGGCAGGGCATCCATCGCTGCCCGGTGTCCCACCACCAGGGCGTTGTCGGTGGGCACCGAGCGCCGGAGATGCGCCTCGAGGAACAACAAGCTGTCGCGGTAGCGGGGGGATGGGTCGCTCACCAGGGTCGTGTCTTCCGGCTGCAGCACCTTGAAGCTGCCTGCCGCCCTCTCCACCTCCACCAGGAAGCGGGCCTCCTTCTCGCGCAGGAATGGCGAGACCCCCACCACGTCGACCACCTGCTGGCCATCGGAGCTGCGGCCCAGGCTGCGCACCAGCCATTCAGCGCTGCGGCACTCGATACGGGCTCCGGGGGCGAGGACGGCTTCAGGCATGGGCGTTGAGACTCTTCAAGGTGGTGCTCTCTGGGCAGCCGATGCTGTTCGCCAACGCCCTTTTCAACCTCCACCTGCGGCGGCCGGAGACGATCTCCAGCTCGGCCTCCTTGTCACGGAACAGGTTCTGGGTATCGACGATCGTGCCCTGGCGGTACACCACCTGGGCGGCCTCCCCCAGCATCTCGGCGGACACAATCCGGACAGCCTCGCGCCCCACCAGGCCCCTGACCTGAGCATCAGGCTTGAGGTCTTCCAAGCGGGCGGTCATCGTTTCACCGCCTGGAGCGGCGGGACTGTCATGGGGGTGAGGGGGCGCTGCGGCCAGTCTGCACCTAGCGGAAGCGAGGTGGCAGCACACCAGAAGCACTTGGGGCCGTCAGTCTTGGATCTATGCACGGAGCGCATACTTTCAGCCCTCCAGCTGTTGCGGGCCGCCGATCCGGCCCAGTTCCCGGGCGGTGTGGCGCAGCACCGGGTGCTCCTGCCAGTCGGCCGGCAGCGCCAGCCACACCGGGCTGTGGGGACGGGAAACCTGGGGACCCAGGCCCAGGGGCCAGCGCTGCAGGGCGGCCCAGGTGTCGGCCTCCCGATCGGTCACCACCAGAACCAGGGGGCTGCTCTGGATCCGGCCGATCCAGTCGTCTGGGGTCTGCAGGCTGTTGCCGCCGCTGCGCAGGGGCAGCCCCAGCTCCCGCAGGAGCCGCCGCAGGCCGGGCGCCACACCGCGATCGGGCACCAGCACCTGCGCCACTCGCCCCCCTGGGGCCGGCCTGCCGGGGACAGACCCCACCAGCACGGCGCCTTGGGGCAGAACGCCAGGGCCAGGGGCAGCTGCCCCAGCGGCAGCAGCTCCAGCTCCTGGTGGTTCAATCCTTTGTTGTGCAGCAGCTCCGGTAATCGGTAGTGATGGGCCTGGGCCAGCGGCGGGGGGTGCGGGGAAGCCATGGGGCGGATGAGGCGCTGGGAGTCATGACCATGCGCGAGGGTCCCATGCGAGTGGTGAATGTCCACCAGGCCCAGCGCATCCCGGGCCGGTTGCGCAGCCGGGGCCCCCTCAGCCAGCCCAACGTGCTGCTCGAACCCATGGACCCCAGTGACCTAGGGAGCTGGGAGCGCGGCCCCCTGCTGCCGGAGGCTCCGCAGCCATGAGCCGTGAGGCCGCCTATCTGCTCGACAGCCATACCCTGCTTTGGTGGTGGTTTGATCCCGATCGCCTCTCCACCGCCGTGCGCGACCTGCTCACCAACCCCGCGATGCCAGTGCTGGTGAGTGTGGCCACAGTGTGGGAGTTCAGCCTCAAGCACCACCAGGGCAAGCTGCCCCCGGCGGATACAGCCAACCCCACCGGGATCCCTTTGATCGCTTGCTGGCTGCCCAGGCCGAACTGGACCGTCCCCTTGCCAAACCCTCTGGTGAGGCGCCATCAGCCATGGCCCTTCTTGCGCTCGCCGGTCAGCTCCAGGATTTCGCCCATCTCCTGGACGGATAGGTCGACGGTCACTTTCATGGTCTGGTCGCCCCTGAGCCGCAGTCCTTACTGCGCACTACTAATGTCACGACAGCCAGGGCGGAGCGTCATGGCGCGCGATCAGGTGCTGCAGCTGCGGGCCTCGGCTGAGCAGCGCCAACTGAGCCGCCAGGCGCCTGATCGGCGCCAGAGCCCTGCTGGTGCACGCGATCGACAAGCAAGCGGCTGCGTTCTACCGCTCGCTCGGGTTTCGCCCCTCGCCGCTCAGTGCCTCGACGTTGATGCTGCAGCTCTCAGAACCAACCGACTGACAGTCGCCCCAAGCTCCAGGATCAAGCCATTGCGCTGGCCCCAGCTGATCACGGTGAACCGGGAGTCGCTGGACAAGCTGGGCCGCGTCCTGCTGCGCGGTCTGCGCATCGGCGCCAGCACGGTGTCGATCGTGGAGCTGCTGCGCTACGACTGGACCGGAGGCATCAGCGCCGCTGTGGCCTGGCTGGTGTTTCTGCAGGTGGAACGGCGGCTGCCGCCCCTCAGCTCCGAGCCTGAGGACTGATCTGCAGCCAACGGGCCAGCGCCCGCGCAGTAATGATGAAGGTTGCGGAACTCACAGACCGCCGCCCTGGCATCCATCTATCGTCAGAAGTCAGCCAACGAGTCCACCACCCCCGCTCGCCTGGCAGTGTCCAGCACTGGACCCTCTCCATCGCATGACGCTCTCCACCCCAAGCAGGCCTCCCTCCACCCCAGCCTCTGGGCCGCTGCGGCGTGAGCAGATCGATGCGCTCCTGGAGGAGTTGCGCGACCCTGCCCTGGCCCGTCAATTCCTGATGGATGCTGGCCTGATCGACGCCGATGGCCAGCTCACCCCTCCGTACCGCAGTCAGGATGCCCGGTCGGCCTAAGAACAGTCTGGGCCCCTTGGTGCTGTTTCATGGCTGCGACAAGGATGTTGCTGAAGCAGTTCTGAGTGGACAGGCAACACTTCAGCCCAGCGAAAATGATTACGACTGGCTCGGCAACGGCAGATGATCCTTGGCTATTTCCGAGTTGATGGGATGACATAGGCCTGTTGATTAACACCCCAACAAAGAAGGCGCCCCGTGGGGGGCGCCTTAGCACCGGTTGCGGCGGTCACCTCCTCACACCAAGGACTGCCGGTCGGGTGTCTGTGGCTTCACGCATGACCTGTCTTGGGCCTGGCAGGGAAGGAATGGGGATCACGTCTGGGAGAAGAGACGCTCGGGGCTTGACCTTCTCGGTTGTGATCTCAGCTCGGGTTATGCAGCCCGGGGTTTCAACACGCGGGAAACAAAGCTGGCGTATCGCTCTCTGCAGCTACGGGATGACGCTCGCGCCGCGTCACCGAGTTCACCTTGTGTGTGTCGCATCGTTGGCGCACCTCCTCTGTGCGCACCGGCTCGGGTGCTCCCTGGCCGGACTCTGGTGGAGGGCGAGGGTCGGGTTGGCTCCCGGGCCTCCCCTCAAGTTCAAAGTACGCCCCTTTTCTGCTGGCGGTGGCCCGCTGGAGTGCCTGTTCCCGTACCTGCAGAAACCCTGTCAGCGCAATGATTCGCAGGGCTCCCCATCGCCGTTGCCATCGCAACCGCCCATGACTTGCCGATAGGCAAAGGCCTCCGCTCCGGCCAGCACGGAAGAGTGCGGCATCCTGCGCTGCCTCAGTTCCATTCCTGAGTCCGCAGCGGCTCAGCTCCAGCGCTGAGAGCGCAGCCGCAGGCCATTGGCGATCACCAGCAGGCTGGTGCCCATGTCGGCGAACACCGCCTGCCACATGCTGACGCTGCCGATCAAGGTCAGCAGCACGAAGATCGCCTTGATCCCCACCGCCAGGGCGATGTTCTGAGCCAGCACGGCCATCGTGCGCCGCGACAGGCGGATCATGTCCACCAGCCGCAGCGGATCGTCATCCATCACCACCACATCGGCGGTCTCGATGGCGGTGTCGCTGCCGGCGGCCCCCATCGCGAAGCCGATCTGAGCGCCGGCCAGTGCCGGGGCGTCATTGATGCCATCGCCCACCATCCCGGTCGGCGCCTGGGCCTGCAGGGCTGTGATCGCCTCCAATTTCTGCTCGGGCAGCAGCTCGCTGCGCACCTGATCGATGCCAAGTCGCCGGGCGAGGGTCTCGGCCGTGCGCTGGTTGTCGCCGCTGAGCATCACGGTCTGCAGACCGAGCCGGCGCAGCTGGGCGATCGCCGCTGCCGCCGTGGGGCGCGGCTGATCCGCCACCGCGATCAGGGCCAGCACACCCTGCTCATCGGCCAACAGGCTGACGCTGCGGCCCTGGTCTTCGTGGAGCTGCATCGCGGCTTCCAGTTCCGGGGTGCAGAGGCCGAGTTCATGCAGCCAGCGGTGGTTGGCCAGCCGCAGTCGCCGGCCCTGGACCACCCCGCTGAGGCCCCGGCCGCCCTGGACTTCCAGCGCCTCCACCGGCAGTCGTGCGCCATCGAGGGCAACGGCGATGGCGCGCGAGATCGGATGCTCGGAGCGATCCGCCAGCGAGGCGGCCCACTGACGCAGGTGAGCAACGGGCACCCTCCCATCGATCACCTCGAAGGCCTCCAAGCTGGGCCGGCCGGTGGTGAGCGTGCCGGTCTTGTCGAAGGCCAGGATCCGCAGCTGCCTGGCCTGCTCCAGGTAGCGGCCGCCCTTGATCACGATGCCGCGCCGGGCCGCAGCTGTGAGCGCACTCACCAGGGTGACGGGCGTTGCGATCACCAGGGCGCCCCAGCTGTTGAGCGTGCCGGCGAACACCGGATCACCGCCGGCCTTCTCCACCGGCAGGCTCTCGCCGGTGAGGCTGGCCTGGTTGATGGCGCTGCTGCCGCTGCGCACTACCCCATCGAGCGGAACGCGCTCACCGGGCTCCACCCGCACCAACCGGCCGACCTCCACGTCCGCGACCGGGAGCTGTTCCCACTCACCCGGTTGCGTTTCGACACGGGCGAGCTCGGGCGCCAGCTGCAGCAACGCCTGGATCGCCTGGCGGGCCCGGTCGGCCGCCCGGGCCTCAAGGGCCTCGGCCAGCGCGTAGAGCGCCATCACCATGGCGGCCTCGGGCCAGTGACCGATCAGGAAGGCGCCGGTGACCGCCACGGTCATCAGGGCGTTGATGTTCAGCCGGCCCTGGCGCAAGGCCGCCAGGCCCTTGAAGTAGACCGGCAGGCCGGCCAGGGCGATCGCCGAGACGGCCAGCGCGATCTCCAGCGCCTCCTGTCACCAGGAGGCCGGCAGCAGCCAGTGGATCGCTTCCGCACCGGCCGCCAGCACCAACGCGGCGATCAGTCGCCGCCAGGGCACAACTGCTGCAGCCGCTGTCTGGCTGGTGGCAGCGGATAGCGGCTGGGGTGGATAGCCCAGGCGGCGCAGGATGCGTTCCGCCTCCTCCAGGGTTCCGGCCTCGGCCTTCAGGATCAGGCAGCGGCTTGACAACTGGAAGCGGAGGTCATTGAGGCCGGCCACGCCTCTCAGGGCATGGCGGATCTCGTTCTCCTCCGTGGTGCAGTCCATCGCCTCGATCCGCCAGATCACCTCGCCAGGACCCGCCTGGGCCGGGGTGGCCTGCTCCGGTTCCCGCTCCGCGCCGCACGGCGACGGATGGCTGCAGCAACTGTGGGAAGCGGTTGGGGATTCCATGCGGCAAGCCATGACCTCCCTGCAGCATCAACCCTGCAGCGGTTACTGGGTCAAGCCTTGGCAGGGCTCCGCTGCGCAGCCCACTAGCGTCTGAAGGCATCGCCTGGAACGAGGCGCTGATGCTGGGGGTGGTGATCGGCGGCAGCGCCACGGTGGTCGGCTCCGCCTCCAACCTGGTGGCCGCTGGCGTGGCCCGGCAGCATCGGTCGCGGCTGGGGTTTCGCACCTGGCTCTCCTGCGGCCTGCCGACGGTGGGGCTGCAGCTGCTGGGGGCCTGGCTGTGGTGCTGGCACGTCGGACGCTGATGCATTCAGCCCATGCCCCTTTTCTCCGCCATCAGCCAGATCAGGGCGGCCTGGGTGCGGTTGCTCACCTGCAGCTTCTGCAGCAGCACATGCACGTGGCTGCGCACCGTGCCCTCTCCGATCCCCAGCCGCTGGGCGATGGCCCGGTTGTTGTCACCCGAGGCCAGACAGGCCAGCACATCCCGTTCCCGTTGCGTGAGTTCGTTCAGCCGTTCGCTCTGGTGGGATGCGCCGCTGCCCGGAGGGGGATGGGACCGCTGCAGCGCTGCCGTCGCCTTCTGATCCCACCAGCTGGCCCCCGCCAGCAGCGAGGCCAGCGCCAGCTCCACCTGGGCCAGCGCGCGCTCCTTGTGCAGATAGCCCCGGGCCCCGGCATCCCAGATGCGCCGAACCCAGAGCGGATCCTCCTGGCTGGTGAGGATCAGCACCGGCACCGTTGAGGTTTTGGTAATCCGCTCACAGGTGGCCAGTCCACCCAACCCCGGCAAAACGAGATCCAGCAGCACCAGATCCACTGAGCGGCTCTCGAGCAGCTCCAGGCCTTGCTCTCCATCGGCGGCGACCAGCACGGTCTGCACTCCAGGCAGCTGGCGCAGATGGCTGGCCATCGCCAGCTGATAGGCCTCGTCGTCCTCGATCAGCAGCAGCTGCACCACGAGCACTCCTGCTGCGGTAACTCCACCACGACCCTGGCTCCTCCATCGCTGAGGTTGCTGGCGTGGATGCGGCCGCCGTGGGCCTCCGTAATCAGACGGCAGAGGTACAGGCCCAGCCCCGCTCCAGGGGTGCCGGAGCCGCGCTGGGCAAAGCGCTGAAACAGCTGCGGCAGCTGCTCCGGCGGGAATCCCTGGCCACCATCGCGCACGTCGATCCGGCAGGTGCTCTCCCCCTTGCTGAGCTGCAACCAGACCCGCTGACCGCGCAGGCTGTGGTGCACGGCATTGAGCAGAAGGTTCTCGATCAGGCGTTGCAGCAGGGAGGGATCCGCCAGCAGATCCATCCCACCTGAGCCCTGCTGGCGCAGCAGCAGGTTGATCTGGCGCGGGGTAGCGATCGGCTGGACGCTATCGATCGCATCCTGGGCAATCTCCAGGAGATTGCAGCGCTGGAGCTGGACCTGCAGGCCCTCCTGCTCCGCTCGGAACACCTGCAGCAGATCATCGATCAGGCGGAGGCAGCGTTGCTGGCTGCTGCGGATCGCCTCCACCACGCCATCGTTATCCAGCAGGGACAGGGAGGCCAGGGTGCCGAGCACCGGGGTCTTGATGTCGTGGGCAAGGGTGGCGATCACATCGCCGCGCAGCTGCGCCTGCGCCAGCTCCACCTCCATGGTGATGCGCTGCTGCTCCAGCTCTCGATTGCGCACCAACAAGGCGGTAACGACCACCAGGCCGAGGCAGACCAGCAGGCGGTCAATCAGCACCGGAAGGACATTCTGAGCCACTGGCAATGGCACCAGCAGATTGAGCAGCGTCGAACTGCAGCAGAGGAGCAGAAACCGCCAGGCCTGGGCGGGGGTGCGCTGCGAGGCGCCGAGCAGCAGCGGCACGACGTAGAGAATCCCGAGCACCACCGCTGGAGGGGTGGCCAGCTCCAGCAACAGGATCAGCAGCCAGATCGCCCAGACCAAGGCGATCGGCGGCTTCGAGAACCTCACGGCGCGTCGTCCTCTCGGGCTTGGGGGGGGAGCCCCTCGGAGATCAGGTGCAGATCGATGCTCAGCCCGCGCAACTGGTGCTGCAGCCGCTCGGAGAGCGGCCGTCGGAACAGGGCCTTGAGGCGCGAGCGCATCGTCTGGCCCAGCACGATCTGGGTGATGCGTTTCTCCTGGGCGACGCGGGCGATGGTGGGCAGGATCTCGGCGCTCTCCTCGCGCAGAAAGCTGCCGCCCACGTCCTCACACAGCTGGCGGCATTCCTCCTGAATCAGCGACTCCTCTCGGCTGAGAAAGCGGTTGGGATCTTGCACGGTCAGGGCCAATAGCGGTGCATCCATGGCGGCCGCCAGGCGGGCGGCCCGACGCAATAGCCGTTTGCTGGTGTGATAGTTCGCCAGGCAGACCATCACCCGCTCGCGCAAAGGTGTGATCGAAGGAAGGATGTCGTTCTCGACGCGATCGGCCACCTCCCGCAGCGACAGTTCACGCAGCGCCACCAGATGGCGGCGCTGGAAGAAGTTGGTCAACGCCTGGCCCACCTTCTCGGGCGCATACACCTTTCCCTCTTTCAGGCGTTCCTGGAGGGTTTCCGGTGTGACATCGACCAGCACCACCTCATCAGCCAGCTCCAGCACCCGATTGGGGATGCGTTCGCGCACCACCACGCCGGTGAGTTCGGCCACCAGGTCGTTGAGGCTCTCGAGGTGCTGGATGTTGAGCGTGGAGTACACATCAAGTCCGGAGAGCAGCAGCATCTCCACGTCCTGCCAGCGCTTCCCGCGTTCGCTGCCCGGCACGTTGGTGTGGGCGAGTTCATCGACAAGCACCAGCTGGGGCCGGCGGGCCAGCACCGCTGCCACATCCATTTCCTCCAGGTCCACGTCCTGATAGCGCAGGCGCTTGCGGGGGATCTGCTCCAGTCCCTCGGCCTGCCGGGCGGTGTCCTGGCGGCCATGGGTCTCCAGCAGGCCCACCACCACATCGGTGCCCTCGCGCAACATCTCCTTCCCCTCCTGGAGCATGCGGTAGGTCTTGCCCACGCCGGGCGCCATGCCGATGAACACCTTGTGGCGGCCACGCCGGTGGGTGGAGCGGATCATCGCGTGAGGGGCGGACCGGCCGGATCGGCGCTTAGCGCATCGAGAGCCAGGTTGAAGCCGAGCACATTGACCACCGGCTCGATCGCCTGCAGCCCCAGCGGCCCCTCCCGGTGTTGCTGCAGCAGACGCTCCAGCTCCGCCAGCGGCAGCTGGCGTTCGCGGGCCAGGCGTGGCAGCTGCTGACGCGCCGCCGCCAGGCTGATGTGGGGATCGACGCCGGAGGCGGAATCCAGCAGCAGATCCGGGGCCGGTTGGCTGACACCTGAACGCTGCCAGCGGCCGGCGGCTGCAGCCACGCGCTGGGCAAGCTCCGGATGGCTGGCGGCGAGGTTGGGGGAGCTGGCTGGGCGGCCCTGCAGGTAACGCGTTGAGGCGAAGGGTTGGCCGATCAGTCGTGCGCCCATCACGGCGCCATCGCGACGCAGCAGGCTGCCAGCGGCGGCATCCGGCGCCACCAGCCGTGCCACCCCGAGCACGGGCAGGGTGATCACCACCACGGTGAGCGTCCAGAGCAGCAGGGTGAGGCGAAGGCCCCGCAGCAGTTGAGCGGTGAACGACATCAGAACTTCTCCGGTTGGGCGATCACGGCGAACAGGTAGCCCGACAGGGTGACCGCGGCGCACACCAGCAGGGCGAGCATGTGGCTCTGCAGGGGAGGCTGGCTGGCGCGGAAGATGGGGGCGAGCAGGAGGGTGCCGGCCACGAGCAGCAGCGGCAACCAGAAGCGGATGTCCAGAACACGTTGCATCTCAGATCCTCAGATCAAACGGAGTGCGCCGATCGCCAGATCGATCAGCTTGATGCCGATGAATGGCGCCACGACACCACCGGCTCCGTAGAGCAACAGATTACGGCGCAGTAGCTGTTCCGCGCTCAGTGGCCTGAACTGCACCCCCTTGAGCGCCAGCGGCACCAGTGCCGGAATGATCAGCGCGTTGAACACCATCGCCGAGAGAATCGCCGATTGCGGTGAGGCCAGCCGCATCACATTCAGCGCCTCCAGCCCCGCGCCGGCGAACAGGGCGGGCAGGATGGCGAAGTATTTCGCGATGTCATTGGCGATCGAGAAGGTGGTCAGTGCGCCGCGCGTGATCAGCAGCTGCTTGCCGATTGTCACGATGTCGATCAGTTTGGTGGGATCGCTGTCGAGATCCACCATGTTGGCTGCCTCCTTGGCGGCCTGGGTGCCGGAATTCATCGCCACGCCCACATTGGCCTGGGCCAGGGCCGGGGCGTCGTTGGAGCCGTCGCCGGTCATCGCCACCAGCTTGCCCAGCTTCTGCTCCTGCTGAATCACGGCGATCTTGTCCTCCGGGGTGGCCTCGGCGATGAAGTCGTCGACGCCGGCCTCACGGGCGATGACGCCGGCGGTGATCGGGTTGTCACCGGTGAGCATCACGGTGCGGATGCCCATGCGGCGCAGCTGATCAAAGCGCTCGCGGATCCCGGGTTTGATGATGTCCTTGAGATAGATCACCCCGTAGACCTCTGCCCCGCGGCACACCGCCAGGGGGGTGCCCCCCAGCCGCGACACCTGCTCGAAGCAGGCATCGAGGGCGTCCGGCACCACGCCGCCGCGGGAGCGCACAAAACCCTTGACCGCATCAACGGCCCCTTTGCGGTACTCATGTCCATCAGGGGTGTCGGTACCGCTCATGCGGGTGCGGGCCGAGAAGTCGAGCCCGCTGGCGGTCTCAACCGAAAAAGGAAGACTGGCCACCATCTTCTCGGCTAGCCGCACGATCGAGCGCCCCTCCGGCGTCTGGTCGAAACAGCTGGCCCCCAGCGCCACCTCCGCCAGTTCGGCCGCGTTGTGGCCGCCCACCGGCAGGAACTCCTCCGCCAGGCGGTTTCCCAAGGTGATCGTGCCGGTCTTGTCGAGCACCAAGGTGTTGACATCGCCGCAGGCCTCCACCGCCCGACCGGAGGTGGCGAGCACGTTGAACTGGGCCACCCGGTCCATCCCGGCGATGCCGATGGCGCTGAGCAGGCCGCCGATCGTGGTGGGGATCAGGGCGACCAGTAGGGCGACGAGCGTCACCAGCGAGGGGGCCTGCCCCAGGAAGCCCGCCACCGGCGGCAGGGTGGCCACCGCGATCAGGAACACCTGGGTGAGCACCGCCAACAGCACCGTCAGGGCGATCTCGTTGGGCGTCCTGCTGCGCTCGGCCCCCTCCACCAGGGCGATCATGCGATCGATGAAGCCCTTGCCCGGATCGGCGCTGATCCGCAGGGTGAGCTGATCCGACAGAATCCGCGTGCCGCCGGTGACCGAGCCCGCTACATCCGAGCCCGCTTCCTTGAGCACGGGGGCAGATTCACCGGTGATCGCTGATTCATCCACCGACGCCACGCCGGCGATCACTTCGCCGTCGGCGGGGATCACATCGCCCCCCTGCACCAGCACTAGATCGCCTTTGCACAGGGTGGAGGAATCCACCAGTTCGATCGAACCATCGGCGCGTTGACGTCGGGCCTGGGTGCGAGCCTGGGTGCGGCGCAGGGCATCGGCCTGCGCCTTGCCACGGCCTTCCGCCAGAGCTTCTGCGAAGTTGGCGAAGAGCAGCGTAGCCAGCAGGGTGAGGCTGATCAGCGCGTTGAAGCCCCGCTCCCGGGCGGCGGCCTGGGCATCCAGCAGCCGGGGCTCAAGGGTGAGCGCCAGGCACAGCGCCGTGCCGCACCACACCACGAACATCACTGGGTTGGCCACGGCCTGGCGTGGGTCGAGCTTGCGAAACGCCTCCAGCACCGCCCGTCGCACCAGGCCCTGCTGGCGCGGGCGCTCGGTGTAGCGGCGCTCCTGGCGGGGGCCCCGAGGCATGCGGGGAAACAGCACACGCGTTGTGTTGGTCATCTCAGGAGGCCAGGGTGAGCGCTTCCGCGATCGGCCCGAGGGCCAGCACCGGGAAGAAGGTGAGCGCGCCGAGGATCACCAGGACCACGGCCGTCACACCTGTGAACAGACCCGTATCGGTGCGCAGGGTGCCGGGGCTCGGCTCGAGGGCGGGTTTGCGGCGGAAGCCCTCGGCCAGGGCGAGCAGGGCCGCGATCGGCAGGTAACGTCCGGCGAGCAAGCTGAGGCTGGTGCTGAGGTTCCACCAGGGGGTGCCGTCACCCAGGCCCTCCAGACCACTGCCGTTGTTGGCGGCCGCGGAGGCGTACTCATAAACGACCTGGCTGATGCCATGGGGGCCTGGATTGCTAATGCCTGCCAGGGTCTGCCCGCCCGCCAGGGTGAGGGCGGCGGGGATCAGCACAAAGATCGGATGGATCAGCAGGATCAGGCTGGCCCACACCACCTGGGGCTTCTCCACCTTCCGTCCCAGAAACTCCGGCGTGCGGCCCACCATCAGCCCGGTGAGGAACACCGCCAGCAGCGCGAACACCAGCAGATAGGCGACGCCGGTGCCCTGGCCACCGAACACCACCTGCAGGAACAGGTTGAACAGCGCCGTCAGGATCGTCAGCGGCATCGCAGCGTCGATGGCCCCGTTCACGGCGCCGGTCATGGAGCCAGTGGTCACCACGGTCCAGAACCCGGTGAGAGCAGGCCCAAAGCGCAACTCCTTGCCCTGGAGGTTTCCGCCGCTGACCCAGCCGGAAAGGACTGGGTTGCCGGCCTGCTCGGCTGCCATGGCGACGCCGGCGCCGATCAGCAGCAGAGTGAACACCAGGGCCAGCAACAGGCCGCTCTGGCGCCGGTTGCCCACGAACCGCCCGAAAGCGTCAATGGTGGCCGCCGGGATGATCAACATCGCCCAGGTGCTCACCAGATTGGTTAGCAGGGTGGGGTTCTCATAGGGGTGGGCGGAGTTGGCGCTGACGAAGCCGCCGCCGTTCTCGCCCAGCTGCTTGATTGCCTCAAACAGGGCGATCGGGCCGCGTGGCAGCAGCTGGCGTGCACCCTCCAGCGTGGTGATCTCCAGTGGCGGCTCCAGGGTCATCGGCACACCGCAGACGAGCAGGAACAGCGCTAGCAGCAGCGAGGCTGGGATCAGCACCCGGGTGAGCGCGCGCAGCAGATCGCGGTGGAAATTGCCGATCGGCCGCCCGCTGAATCCGCGGATCACCGCAAAGCCCACCGCTAGCCCTGTGGCCGCCGATACGAACATCAAAAACTGCATTGCCCCCAACTGTGCCAAGTTGCCCAGGCTCTGCTCGGGGACCAGGTGTTGCTGGTCGGTGTTGGTGAGAAAAGAGATCGTGGTGTGCAGCGCCAGATCCCAGTGCAGCCCCCCGAAACCCCGGGCGTTGAGCCAGGTCGGCTGCAGCATCAGCAGTGCCAGCACTGGCAGCGCGAAGAGGGCATTGCTGATCAGTAGCGGCACCAGGTAGCTACTGGCCGTCTCGGCGCTGCGACCGGCATCCCCGATCCAGCGCAGCAGCGCGGCCTCGATCGGAGTCAGCCACCGGTCCCAGGCGGGCTGGGGGCGGTCGTCGAACACCTCGAACAGGTGCTGACCCAGCAGGGGAGCCGTGAGCACGACCGCCGTCAGGGTGACGGCGGCCAACAGCCAGGGGAGCATGCGGGGCGGGGGTGGGTCAACCCGACCCAGCTTCTGGCGACTGGCTCCGCTGACGCAACTGCCAAAAGGCAGAGAAGGCGAGCCGGTGAGCAACCACGACAGGCGCGCACCTGTGCTGGCAGGGTCGGGCCACTGGCGGATGGGGAGTGCTGGTCTCGCTCAAAGGGTGGCGAGACTGAGGGAAAACCTACGTTTTCATCCACCAAACCCTCATGTCTCCAATTACGGGAATAGGAGGCAGCGTATTGGTGGCCGTAATTCCAGCACTCACCTCGCTGCGCTCTGAACGAATCATCCCTCCCGCAGATCCAGGCACTGCTATCCGTTGGGGCGCCGTCGTAATCAGGATGCCAATGATCCAGATACCATCCGAACACATTGCCCCCGTCTGCCATCTCACAGGAACGATGTATCGATTTTCAACTGATCTTGGCTGTCCCTGCCTTGGGAAGCTTTCAATCTTGTTTTCGCTTCTCCGCCCTCCTGGCGATCCTTGATCCGATTGACAATCGTGGACAATTCCACGATCAATCTCCCTTGGGCTGCCCAGGGATTCGCACTCCGGGTGAATGCAGTTTGGAGTGCCCGCCAAATCTTGGTGGATGGATGTGTAATAAAGCAGATAGCCATGGGCGAAGTTTTGCTGCGCACTTTGGCTGAACGCCCCGGCCACCTGGAAGCCCAGGCCAACACCTTGCCCATCCTCATCACCGCACCGACGCTCGAGGACCTGCAGCACGAGGCCCGTGAGGCCCTGATTGAGCATCTAGGGCCAGCCCACTGCGCTTACCGGGTGCGGATGCGCCGCGCACCCAGTGGTGCCGTCGGCAGCATCCGTCCAGCGAGTCGCCCTGCAGCTCTCTGCCGCTGATCCTGGATGGCAGAGCCCGAGGCCACGACCATCACCGGCTCGCTCGTGCTGGCCGCCGACGATCCTGCCGCCCTGGCGCAGTTCTATGGCGCGCTGCTCCACGTGGAGCCGCAGCCCGGCCTCAGCGGAACCCACTGGCGCGTTCCGTGGCCCGCCGGAGGCTGGCTGGAGGTGTACGCCCCATCCAGGAGCCGGCCCCAAACGCGGCAGCCGGGGCGGTTGGCGCTGTGCCTGCAACGACAGGGGGATGCAGCAGGCTCCTTAGCCGTGCTCCACGCTTGGATCGCCACGGCCCTGGGGCTGGGCGCCAGCGTGGGAGATCCGCCGCGGCAGGAACCGTTCGGCGCCGAGGCCTGGCTGCTCGACCCGGAGGGCAACCGCCTGTTGCTGCTGGTGCTGCCGTGAAGCCCCTGGGCGAGGCTGATCGGCATCCCTCACCGCCTCGAAACCATGGGCAATGCACTCCCGTTGCTGGCAGTGGCGCTCCTGGCCCTGCCCGCATCGGCTGCCTCTCCCGCTGAACCCTGGCGTGAGGAGCCGGCCGTGGCAGGCCTGTTCCGCCAGGCGGGTGTGGAGGGCACCTTCCTGCTGCTGGATGGGCGCCGCGGTGAGCTGTGCGGCCACAACCAGAGCCGGGCGGAGCAGCGCTTCTCGCCCGCCTCGACCTTCAAGATCGCCAATGCCCTGATCGGCCTGTCGCTGGGCGCCGTGCGCAGCGTCGACGAGGTGATTCCCTACACCGGGGATGCCAACCCATTCATGCGTGAATGGCTGGAGCCGATGGGATTGCGCGGCGCCATGAAGGTGTCCAACGTGCCGCTCTATCAGGAGCTCGCCCGTCGCATCGGCCTGCAACGGATGGGCGCAGCGATCGTGCGACTCGGTTACGGCAACCAGCAGATCGGCAGCGACGTCACCACCTTCTGGCTGCGGGGCCCGCTGGCGATCAGTGCAGTGGAGCAGACACGTTTCCTCTCGCGCCTGGCCCACCGGACGCTGCCGTTCCCGGCTCAGGCGCAGCGGCAGGTGGCCGAGATCACACTTGTGGACAGCGGCCCTGGGTGGAGCCTGCATGCCAATACCGGCTGGCAGAGCCCCTGATCGGCCTCATCTTGCGATTGATCCCCTCCCATGGGCAGGACGATTCAGCTCGATCCAGAGATTGATGCCCGGCTGGAGCAGTTGGCAAAAGCCACCGGGCGCAGCAAAGAGTTCTACCTCAAGGAACTGATCCAGCAGGGAATGGAGGAGTTGGAGGATGCGTATCTGGGCGCCTTGGAAGCGGGCCGGCTGCGGCGGGGTGAATCGGGCACCCGTTCTCTCGACGCTGTCATGCAAGACCTTGGCCAGGACCGTTGAACTCTCCTTTGGCGCCGAGCGGCAACTGCGCCAGCTCAACCCAGCTACGGCGGCGGCAAGACCCATGGGCTGCCGGAGTTCATCGATCCGGCTCGCCTGCCACGAGAACCAGTCACGGTGGTGGCGTTCGATGGCGAGAACGCCGACCCGATAGCGAGCAGGAGGCGCGGCTGACCGTCGATGCCGAGTTCCAGAAACTGAATCCCCGCTAGCAGGCCGAGGTCGTGATACCCACCACGGCGGTCGAATCGGTCGTGCATAGCGCCGCCAAGCCTGGCGCGGCACTCCTGCGGGTGAACCGCAACCGCAACGAGAAGTTGCCACGGCAGCTGCAACGGCTCTCTGCCCTGGCCATCCCACGGGCGCAACCGACCAGAACCCGATCACGGTGGTGCCGGCCTCGTCCCTGCGGGCGGGCTGCCCCCTCAGCCACATAGCAATGAGGCGGAGCTCGATCAGAGGCCAGAAGCCCTGCGCGATGCAGCGCGCCAAGAACTGGCGCAGGGGCACCGGATCAGCCTGTGATGGCCCCAGAAGCCAAGCCAGTACTGAGTTCGTCGGCTAACATAAAAACTCTTAGGTAAAGTGTGGCATGGCGGAATGGGGGTTTTACGGTAGGCGGCAGGAGCGGGCGCAGCTGTCCCAGGTGCTCAGCCGCGGGCGCTGGTTTTTTCTGCAGATCTCGGGACGGCGCCGCATCGGCAAGACCACGCTGGTGCAGGAGCTGCTGAAGCCGGAGCGCCGGGAGCGAGTGCTCTACATCCAGATCCCCGACTCTGATCCAGCCGGTGTGGTGAGCACCGCCCGCGACTTCATGGAGAACTTCGGGGTGGGCGCCCCTCTGCCCCACGACCTGCGCTCCCTGGCGGTGCGCATCGGCGAGCTCTGCGCCGAGGGTTGGATCGTGGCACTCGATGAGTTCCAGTACTTCAGCCGCAAGGCCCTCTATCCGTTCACCTCCGAGCTGCAGTCTGAGGTCGACCGCCTGGCCGCCACCCCTGGCGTCCAGGGCGGACTGATCGTGCTGGGCTCGCTGCACACCGAGATGCAGGCGCTACTGGAAGACCGTAGCGCCCCGCTTTATCAGCGCCTCACCGACAACATCAGCCTGGGTCACCTCGACATCGCCTCCCTGCTGGAACTACTGCAGGCCCATGCGGACACCAGACCGGAGCGGTTGCTGTTTCTCTGGAACCTGTTCGAGGGGGTGCCGAAGTTTTACCGCGACTGCTTCGAGCAGGGGGTGATCGCGGCGGAGCGACGCACGCTGCTGGAGCGGATGTTCTTCAGCAGCAGCTCCCCGCTGCGCACCGAGGCCGACAACTGGTTTCTGAGGGAATTCCGGGGGCGTTACGACCTGGTGCTCAAGTACGTGGCCCGCCACCCGGGCTGCACCCATGCCGACATCTTGGCCCACGCGAACTCGGTGGCTCCTGAGCTGGGCAGCCAGGTGTGGGGATACCTGAAGACGCTGGAAGAGAAATACGAGATGGTGGAGAAGCGACTGCCAGTGTTCGCCAAGCTCAAGGCCCGCAAAGGGCGCTACACGATCCGCGATAACTTCCTGCGCAGCTGGCTCGATGCGCTCGCGGTACCCACTGCCTCCATCAACTTCCGCCCCCTGCAAGAACTGGTGGAGCAGGCCGACCTGCGGCTGAAAACAGCTGAGGGCTACGGCCTGGAGCGCCTGGTGGTGCAGCTCTATGAGGAGCGCAGCCGGCTCGGCCTGGGTGATTTCCCGCTCAGCTCCCGCATGGAGGGCTGGTGGGACCGCAGCGACACCGAGATCGACCTCGTGGCCCTCGATGAAACCTCGCAGCGGCTGCGGCTCGGTAGCTGCAAGCGCTCGGAGCTGGCACTGCTAGGAGATCTGAGGAATTTCGATGGCCATGTGGCCCGCTTTCTGAAGGCGTTCCCGCGGTTTGAGAACTGGAAGGTGGAAAAGGTGGCCGTCGCTCCATCTCTGTCACCCGAAGCCCGACGTTCCATTGCAGAGGCCGGTTACCTGCCCCAGTCCTTGGGCGATCTCACGGCAGATCTGCTGCCAACAGAACCAGGCGCCAAGCCATGAAGACGCAACCAACTGCCTGCCCCCCTCTGCTCGGAACATTGCCCCCACTCCATAACAACCATTCCAACCAGCAGGGGCCTGATGGAGTTGTTCAATGCGTCCTTACAGCGAGGCCATCAACATCGCTGCCCCCAAAAAACTGGGTATGTCAAAAATTGCCATTGAAGCCTCCAATGAGAAAGGCGGAAACAGGGACCTGTGACGATCTGAGCCGGCTGGTGGCACTGATCCCTTGGAGCCTTCGCTCCCGGTCTCCGCCCCAGCCCCGTGTCCCCACCGCCCAGCGCCGCCGATCCACCAGCCGGCAGCGAGGAGCCGCTGCCACCGCCAGAATTACCAGCAACACCTCCTTCCTGGCCAGGCCTCGCTCTCGACCGGCTCGGTCTCACCCAGTCCATTGGTGGCCTCGCTCTTGGCCTGATCGCCCTCTTCTCCTCTTATGACCACATCTCCATCGCCGGGCGCAACATCCCCATCCCCCAGCAATGGGGCATCCCCCTCATCGCTGCCTCGGTGGCGATCATTTTTATCGATGCTCAACTGGCGACGGGATCCCGGCTACGAGCAGCGGATGAACGACAATCGGATCGCGATCGAGCGGAGCAAAGAGAGAACGAAGCAGCTCGAGAACGAAATCGAGCAGCTGAGGCAAGAGACCGCCAGGTTGAGGAAGCTGAACGCCAAAGAGAGAGCCTTGAGCGACTCCATCAGGCGGCTGTGCTTTCCGCCCGAGTCCAGCTCGACCCCTCAGACAGCAATCGAGCCCGGCTCCAAACCTTCCTTGCCCTCCTGAATCTGAGAGATGAACACCAATGAGGCGTTGGTGTGCTGAAAACTCGCTGCCGCACCTGCAGCCGCTTCGTGTGCTGTTCCTGGAGCGGCGTGACCACCTCTGCCTCGGTGTTCAGCTGCAAGAGTGCCCGTTCGGTGACGCAACGACTTGAGCGTGTGCTGTTCAGGGCAGCAGTGGTTGAATCTTCACATCTTTTTCAAGGGCATTGAGCTTCATGGCTATATCCAGGTCGGTTCTGACGAGGTGCCCTTGAATGGGATTGATAATATCTGCCTCGACTCTGCCGCTCCCCACATTACCGAGGTAGAAGAGGCAGTGATGCCCATGGCACTCACTGAGAGCCTGGGCCAAAGCATGCCACTGCAACGCCTGCTGGCAGGTCTGAAATTGGATGCTCTTGTGCATATGGTGATCTGCCATCAGTTCCCAGTCCTTGAGCTCCACCAGAAGCAGATGGAGTTCCCATGGATCAACAGCAGTGGGGTGAGGCTTGGAAGGGTTCATTGCATTGGATCTCATCACAACAGCCGCCGCCGGATGCCAGAGCACATGAGCGGCCAGATCCCTTTGTGAGCGGATCTATTCGCTTGTCACGTCATTGCTCCTCCCCATAACCATAGGCTGCTGGCACCACGCGTTGCGATGTTCTGCGTCAATCAGCCCCGGCCACCTGGAAGCCCAGGCCGAAGCCCTGCCGATTCACATCAGTGCTCCCATCGGAACTGAGGTCTCAACCACAGCGACACATACACCAGGCTCACCAGCACCGGCACCTCAATCAACGGACCGATCACGCCGGCCAGGGCCTGCTGGGAGCTAACCCCCCAGATGCTGATGCAGACGGCGATCGCCAACTCGAAGTTGTTGCCGGCGGCTGTGAACGCCAGAGCCGAGGTGCGGGCGTAGTCGAGGCCGCTTCGCTTGCCCACCGCGAAAGCGATGCTCCACATCAGCACGAAATAGAGCAGCAAAGGGAGGGCCACCGGAATCACCTGAGCAGGATCTGAGGTGATCGCCTGACCCTGCAGGGCGAACATCACCACGATCGTGAACAGGAGGCCATAGAGGGCCCAGGGCCCGATCCGCGGCAGGAACACCTGCTCATACCAGCGGCGCCCCTTGAGGCGCACGCCGATCAGACGGGTGAGGAAACCAGCCACCAGTGGAATCCCCAGAAAGACCAGCACCGCCCGGGCGATCTCCCCGAAGGAGAAGCGCACGATCTGGGTGTCGAGCCCCAGCCAGGCCGGCAGGATCTGCAGGTAGAACGTGCCCAGCAGGGCAAAGACCAACACCTGCAGGATCGAATTGATCGCCACCAGCAGGGCTGCCGCTTCCCGATTCCCCTGGGCCAGATCGATCCAGATCAGCACCATCGCGATGCAGGGGGCGATGCCGATCAGGATCAGCCCGGTGCGAAACGCCGGCTGATCCGGCAGGAACAACCAGGCCAGGCTGAACATCAGCAGCGGCCCCAGCCCCCAGGTGAGCCCCAGGGTGAGGGTCAGCAGGCGCCGATCACGGGCCATGGAGCCGAGTTCCCCGTAGCGCACCTTGGCCAGCACGGGATACATCATCAGCAGCAGACCCAGAGCGATCGGCAGGGAGGTGTGATCCACCTGCACCGAACTCAGCAGCGCCTGCAGGCCTGGCACGAGCCGGCCCAGCAGCAGTCCGCCCGCCATCGCCAGCAGGATCCATACCGGCAGCAGCCGGTCGAGCCAGGAGAGATGGACGAGCACAGCGCTCTGCTGGGCAGCGCCTGCGGGACGGTCGAAGCCTGGATCGGGCATGGTGTGTCAGGAACAGGGAGTCGCCGGGGACTGACAGGCGGCAGCGAGCTGGCCCAGCCAGTCGCGCAGCAGCAGCAGGGCGGAGGGCTCCAGCCGGTAGTAGATCCAGCGGCCCTCCTGGCGGGCGCAGATCAGGCCCGCCTCCTTGAGCACCTTGAGATGAAACGACAGTTTCGACTGGGCCAGATCCAGATCGCCGGTGAGGTCACAGACGCAGCGCTCGCCTTGCTGCAGGGCCTGCACCACCTGCAGACGGATCGGATCGGCCAGGGCGCGCAGGAGCCGCTGGGTCTGGTCCATTGCCACGGGCCCACTCGCCGCCATCGGCGCAGCAACCGACTCCCGAGAAGTGACAGGCATGTGACGCAGAACACCCGTTCCATCAACCCTAGTTGATCTATGGTTGCGCCGTTGGCCGGCGCCCCCGCTTCCCTGTCCATGAAAATCGGCATCAACGGCTTCGGCCGCATCGGCCGCCTGGTCTTCCGTGCCCTCTGGGGGCGACCCGGGATCGAGCTGGTCCACGTCAATGACCCGGCTGGTGATGCCTACACTGCCGCTCACTTGCTCGCGTTTGATTCGGTGCATGGCCGCTGGCAGCAGGCCGTGCAAAGCAACACGCGCGGTTTTTTCGTGGGCACCACCCCGGTGAGCACCACCCAGGAGAAGGACCCCACCGCCGTGCCCTGGCGCCAGGCCGGCGTGGAGATGGTGCTCGAGTGCAGCGGCAAGTTCAAGACAGCGGACACCCTGCAGCCCTACTTCGATCAGGTGGGCCTGAACCGTGTGGCGGTGGCCTGCCCCGTGAAGGGAGAGATCGCCGGCGCCGAGGCCCTGAACATCGTGTTCGGCATCAACCACCACCTGTATGACCCCGGCGTCCACCGGCTGATCACCGCCGCCTCCTGCACCACCAACTGCCTCGCCCCGGTGGTGAAGGTGGTGCATGAGAGCTTCGGCATCGAGCACGGCTCGATCACCACCCTCCACGATGTGACCAACACCCAGGTGGTGGTGGATGGCTTCAAGAGCGATCTGCGCCGGGCCCGCTCCTGCATGCAGAGCCTGATCCCCACCACCACCGGCTCGGCCAAGGCGATCGGGATGATCTTCCCCGAATTGCAGGGCCGCCTCAATGGGCACGCTGTGCGGGTGCCGCTGCTGAATGCCTCGCTCACCGACGCTGTGTTCGAGCTCAAGCGTGCCGTGTCGGTGGAGGAGGTGAACCGGGCCTTCGAGGAGGCTGCCAACGGTCCCCTCCAGGGGATCCTTGGCTACGAAACCCGGCCGCTGGTCTCGGTCGACTACGTGAATGATGCTCGCAGTGCCATCGTCGATGGTCTCTCGACGATGGTGGTGAACGGCACCCAGCTGAAGGTGTATGCCTGGTACGACAACGAGTGGGGCTACAGCTCACGCATGGCCGATCTGGTGAGCCATGTGGCGCTGCTGGATCAGCGCTGAGGCCGAGCCATGAGCGGAGCACTCCGGTTGTCTGCCCTGCAGCAGTACATGGTCGTCACGGCCAACTACTGGGCCTTCACGCTCACCGATGGGGCACTGCGCATGTTGGTGGTGTTCCACTTCCATGGGCTCGGCTACAGCACCCTCGAGATCGCTCTGCTGTTTCTCTTCTATGAGTTCTTCGGCATCCTCACCAACCTCTACGGCGGCTGGCTGGGCGGCCGATTCGGCCTGCGCCTCACCCTCTGGAGCGGCACCCTGCTGCAAGTGGCAGCGCTGCTGATGCTGATCCCGGTGGCGGACAGCTGGCCGAAGTGGTGGAGCGTGGCCTATGTGATGGTGGCCCAAGCCCTCAGCGGCATCGCCAAGGATCTCAACAAGATGAGCGCCAAAAGCGCCATCAAGACCGTGGTGCCCGAAACGCCGGACGATCACCACAGGGGTGAGCAGCAGCTGTTCCGCTGGGTGGCACTCCTCACCGGCTCTAAGAACGCTCTCAAGGGCGTGGGGTTCTTCCTGGGGGGCGTCCTGCTCACCACGATCGGCTTCAACGCGGCCGTGGCGGTGATGGCCGCCGGCCTGCTGCTGGCCTTCTGCGCAACCCTGGTGCTCCCGCCGGACATGGGCCGCATGAAGCAGAAGCCCGCCTTCCGTGCGCTGTTCTCCAAGAGTCGCGGCATCAACGTGCTCTCCCTGGCGCGCTTCTTCCTGTTCGGCGCCCGTGATGTGTGGTTTGTGGTGGCGCTGCCGGTGTTCCTCGAAGCCGCCCTGGGCTGGCGGTTCTGGGAGGTGGGCGGCTTCATGGGCCTGTGGGTGATCGGCTACGGGATCGTGCAGGGCTCCGCGCCAGCCCTGCGTCTGGCCTGGGGGCAGGGCGGCCCTCCTGGTGTGGCCGCTGTGCAGTTCTGGAGCGCCGTGTTGACGGCCGTCCCCGCGTTGATCGCCATCGCCCTCTGGCGTCAGGTGGGCCAGCCCGGTGTGGCGGTGGTGGCAGGCCTGGCGGTGTTTGGCATGGTGTTTGCCATGAATTCCTCGATCCACAGCTACATGATCCTGGCCTACTCCGACGCTGAAGCGGTGAGCCTCAACGTCGGCTTTTATTACATGGCCAATGCTGCCGGCCGCCTGGTGGGCACGCTGCTGTCCGGGGCCATGTTCCTGGTGGGCGGCATGCAGGCCTGCCTGTGGACCTCAACCGCCCTGGCGGCGGCGGCCGCCCTGGTGAGCACCCGCTTGCCGGCGCCGCCGCGCCAGCTGCAGGCCGCGAACTGAAGGTCCAGTCATGCGCAGGGCTTCTGCGTCTCTACCGAACAACCGCTCAACAGATGCGCCAGGAGCGGCGGGAAACGAGTTGGGCACGGACTTCTCCGCAGCCCGCCAGCAGGCGCATCGCGACTGGATCGCCTGGTGCTGTTCACCCCCCGCTGCCCAGCCCTCCACCTTTCCCTGCCAGACCCTGGATCAGAAGATCCTCGAGCACTTTTTTTGGAGTGCATACCAAGCATTCAAGAGGGCGATGCACCTGCCAAACGTTTCACTGTCCCCCCCCCTAAAAAACGGGAGGGAATAGTTTGCATAAGATTGAGTTTCGTATTGAAATTTATGCTCCTTCAACAAGTCGCAGGCCGTATTTCACGGTTTTGTCCCATCTTGGCTGCTCCGCTGGCAATCGTGGCGCTCCAGGGGCAAGCCCATGCAATTATCAACGTGAATATCTTTGAAGACGGGCCAAATTTAAAGGTGGTGACGTCAGGAAGTCTCTCCCAGTTCGGAACTCCATCAGGATTGCCAAATCGAAGCTGTGGTGCCAATGGCGCCTTGCGCGGTCAGTTCGCCGCCGCTGGCTCTCTTGTATGCACTGGAAACGATGTATCGATGAACGTGTATTCAGTCACAGGCCCTGCTGGCTGGGGTGGCACGGGGGATTTAATTGGGGCGAATTCTGTTCAAGGCCCGTCTTTCGAGCTCATCGGCTCGTCGTTTACTTTGGGTTACCCGGGCACAATGCTTCTTGACCCAAATTACACACTTGGCTCTCAGATCTTTAGTACCGCTATATTTAACAATACGACTCTAGCCAGCAAAGGATATACTGAAAATGGATTGGTTGGCACCTGGACGATTAATGGGAGTAATGAATCCGTCAACGTGTTTGTTGGCACTTCAGCGGTTCCCGGCCCGCTGCCCCTGCTCGGTGCTGGAGCAGGACTCGCCTGGAGTCGCCGTTTGCGTCGCCGGATCGCTTCTAGTAAGACCATCCCCTCTTAGGGAAAATCCTCTCTGGTCTGAGGACGTTTCCACCTTCCCTCCAAGCCCTGCCACCGGCAGGGCTTTTTTGTCTGTCAAGCATCTCAGTTCCTTCCCCTGCGTTCGATCTTCCCTCCCCCGAGCTCAGTCTTGAAACATCCCCCACCGCATGCTGTCTGTTGGCCCTGGAGAGGTGCAGATGGGTGGCATCGACTGAAAGCCTGCCGGAGAGGCTGAGGATCTCCAGCTCCCCGCGGATCGCCATGGCCTGAGTTGCTCCTGCTGCTAGGCCAGCTCCTGGAACATCACCAAGGCATCGACATAGCCCAACTGCTTGTGGCGGAATGCCCCAGGCAGGGTGCCGACAACCTGAAACCCGTTGCGCTGCCAGCAGCGCACCCCGGCGGTGTTGGTGCTCACCACCAGGTTGAACTGCATCGCCCGGAACCCAGCCCGTTGGGCGAGCTGCAAGGAGTGCTGGCAGAGGCGGCTGCCGATTCCCTGGCGGCGGCAGGACTCGGCCACCACGTAGCCAGCGTTGGCCACATGGGCTCCGAGGGCGAGGGAGTTGGGCCGCAGGTAGTAGGTGCCCACCAGAGCACCCGTGGCGTCCTCGGCCACCATCACCGCCTGGTTCTGCTCCACCCAGGCCACCTGTGCCTCGGCCTCGCTGATGGCCGGATCGTGGGGGAAGGTTTCGCCAGCGCGGAACACCGGCTCCAGCAGGGCCCACACCGCTCGCCAGTCGGCCGCCTCAAAAGCGCGGATCGGCAGGGGTGATCGGGAGGAGGCCAGAGGAAGGCAGGCGCTGAACTCTGGTGATTGTCGCTCCAACTGCGCTTTGGAACCGGTGCAGAGGCTCTACGGCACGCAAGCGGCGGCTTTCCGGTAGTTGCGCAGCAGTGATGAGTTGACGATCACCGACAGGGAGCTCAGGGCCATGGCGGCGCCGGCGAGCATCGGGTTGAGCCAGCCCAGGGCGGCGATCGGCACGCCGAGGCTGTTGTAGATGAAGGCCCAGAACAGGTTCTGGCGGATCTTGCGCATCGTCGCCCGCGATAGGCCGATGGCGGTGACCACATCGCGCAGATCGTTCCCCAGCAGCAGCAGATCGCCGGCCTCTTTGGCCACATCGGAGCCGGTGCCGATGGCGATGCCGATGTCGGCCGTGGCCAGGGCCGGAGCGTCGTTGACGCCATCGCCCACCATCGCCACCACCTGGCCGGCCTGTTGCAGGGCACGGATCGTGCTGGCTTTATCGGCGGGGCGCACCTCGGCGATCACCTCCGTAATGCCCACCTGGGCGGCGATGGCCTGGGCCGTAGTGCGATTGTCCCCGCTGAGCATCACCACCTGAATGCCGCGCCGCTGCAGCAGCTCCACCGCCTGAGCGGCCTCCGGCCGCACCGTGTCTGCCACCGCCAGCAGGCCGAGCACGGTGTCTCCCTGGCCCAGCAGCATCACCGTGTTGCCAGCGGCCTCCAGTTGCTGCAGGGGCCGTTGCACCGCTTCGGCCAGCTGGGGCACCATCCGAGCGGCCAGGGTGCGATTGCCCAGCCAGAGGGATTGGCCCTCGACCCTCGCCTGCACCCCCTCGCCCACCTGGGCCTGGAACTGCGTCACCGGCAGCAGCTCCAGGCCCCGCTCCGCCGCGGCGTTCAGCACGGCGGCCGCCAGCGGGTGCTCAGAGCCGTGTTCCAAGGAGGCAGCGAGCTGGAGCACCTGATCCCGGTTCGCTGCTCCCAGGGGCTCCACCAGCGTGAGGGCGGGCTTGCCGCGGGTGAGGGTGCCGGTTTTGTCGAACACCACGGTGGTGAGCCGCTCGACACGTTCGAGCACCTCGCCGCTGCGGATCAGGATGCCCAGCTCCGCTGCCTTGCCCACCCCCACCATCAGCGCCGCCGGGGTGGCGATGCCCAGGGCGCAAGGGCAGGAGATCACAAGCACGGCGATGAAGGCCAGCAGTCCATGGCTGAAGCTGCCCGCCAGGGTCCAGAGCGCAAGGGCCGCAAAGGCCACACCCACCACCGCCGGCACAAACCAGGCCGTCACTTGATCGGCCAGCCGCTGCACCGGGGCTGAACTCGCCTGGGCCTGCTCCACGATGCGGATGATCTGGGCCAGGGCGGTTTCACCCCCCACCCGGGTGGCCGTGAAGCGCAGCAGGCCGGCTCCGTTGATCGTGCCGCCGATCAGTTCGGAGCCCTTCTGCTTGCCCACTGGCAGGGATTCGCCGGTGATCAGCGCCTCATCCACCGATGAGCTCCCCTCCAGCACAACCCCATCGGCCGGCACCTTCTCACCGGGGCGCACCAGCACCAGATCACCGCTCAGCACCGCCTCCGCCGGCACGGTTCTCTCCCTGCCCTCGCGGATCACGGTGGCGGTAGCGGGCTGCAGATCCAGCAGCCGGCGCACCGCCGCCGAGGAGCGCTGCTTGATCATCTCCTCCATGGTTTTGCCCATCAAGACGAAGGCGATCACCACCGCCGACACCTCGAAGTAGACGCCGTGCTCGTCGATGCCGGCAGGCAGAAGCTGGGGCGCGAACACGACGACCACGCTGTAGAGGTAGGCCACCGTGGTGCCCAGCGCGATCAGGACGTCCATGTTGAGAGCCCGCTGCTTCAAAGCGGCCCAGGCACCGGTGTAGAAGCCCCAGCCGCCGATCAGCTGCACGGGGGTGGCCAGCAGGAACAGCCACACCCCCCAGGTGAGCCAGGGCAGCTGGGGCACTGGCGCCCAGCTCAACAGGCTGATCCCGGCGGCCAGGGCAATGAAGGCGGCGGCACGCAGCACGGCCAGCGCCAGGACACCCGTGAGGGCGATGCCGACGCGACGGCGCATCCGCCCCAGTTCCTGCTCAGGCGCCAGGAAGGTCTGCCGGCAGCCCTGGCTGCAGAAGTAGTAGGTGCGGCCAGCCCGCTGCGCGGAGAGGGCGGTGGCGGTGGGCACCACCATGCCGCAGATCGGATCCTTGGCCATCGGACCGGCCTTCACGGCTGCAGCGTTCATGGCTGGGGTCTCATTGCTGACAGTCTGCTCAGTCCTTCAGCAGCTGATCGGGCAACCCGTCATGACAGTTGATCAACCCCTGAGCATGGGCACCCCCGCCAGCAGAGCACCGACAGTGGCGGCCGCCCCGATCACCTGCAACACACTCCAACGCAGCCGCAGCTGGGCAAACAAGGCCAGCGCCACCACCAACGCCGCCCAGGGGTTGAAGGCGCCGGAGGGCCAGAGCACCGGGCCGGCGAAGAACAGGGCCAGGCTGGCGATCACCCCCACCACCACGGCGGTGATGGCGCTCAGCGGTGCACCGAGGCGCAGATCGCCCCGGCTCGCTTCCACCAGCGGCGCGCCGGCCAGGATGAAGCCAAAGGAGGGCAGAAAGGTGAACCACACCGTGACGGCCACCGCAGCCAGGGCCAGGGGCCAGGGAGTGAGGCCGGCAGCGATGGACTGGTTCCAGCCGCCCATGAAGCCAACGAACGCCACCACCATGATCAACGGGCCCGGAGTGGTTTCCCCCAGGGCCAGACCATCCAGCATCTGGCTCGCCGAGAGCCAGCCGAACTGCTCCACCGCCCCCTGGGCCACGTAGGGCAGCACGGCGTAGGCGCCACCGAAGCTGAGCAGGGCGACGCGTGTGAAAAAGCGGGCCATCAACGCCAGCGGACCGTTCCAACCGCCGGTGCCCACCAGGCCCGCCAGGGGCAGCAGCAGCGCCAGGGCCCAGATCAGCAGGGTGAGCGCCAGGCGCCGGCGCGAGAAGCGGGCGTGCTCGGGGCTCTCGGTGTGGTCGTCGTGCAGGGCATCAGGCCGAGCCGCCTCCGCGTTTGCCGCTGCAGACCCACGGGAGCCACCGCTGAGGAGCAACGCCGGTCGCCAGCGGGCGACCAGCAGGCCGATCAGGCCGGCCACGATCACCACCAACGGATAGGGCAGCTTGAACAGGGCCAGGGCCAGGAAGCCAGCGATGGCCAGGCCGATCAGCAGGGGCGTGTGCAGAGTGCGACGGCCGATGCGCCAGGCGGCCATCAGCACGATCGCCAGCACCGCTGGCTTGAGCACGGCGAACACCGAGGCCAGCAGCGGCAGCTGCCCCCAGAGGGCGTAGATGCTCGCCAGAGCCGTGAGCACGAACACCGAGGGGATGACGAACAGGCCGCCGGCGATCAGGCCGCCCGGCAGCCCGTGCATCAGCCAGCCCAGGTAGGTGGCCAGCTGCATCGCCTCCGGTCCGGGCAGCAACATGCAGTAATTGAGCGCGTGCAGGTAACGCCGCTCCGAGAGCCAGCGGCGCTGGTCCACCAGCTCACGATGCAGCAGAGCGATCTGGCCGGCCGGCCCCCCGAAGCTCACCCAGCCGAGCTGGAACCAGAAGCGGGAAGCCGCCGCCAGGGTCACCGCGGAGGGTGGTGGTGTCATGGGCTCACACTTTGGCCGGCCATTGGGGCCCATCTTGCGGGGAACCGCTCCCCCGCGGCGTGCATACGACCACAACCCTCCTTGACTCTCCAGCAACTGGAGGCATGAGGCTGGATTGAGCCAGCTCTCCCCAGTCGCCCATGGCCACCACCGCGCTCCATGCTGTCCGCCTGTATCGGATGGATCTGCCCGATCACCCCTGCCCCTGGGGCTTGCGGGCCCTGCGTCTGCTGCAGGAGCAACGCATTGCTTATGACGACCATCGCCTCACCAGCAACGAGGAGGTGGAGGCCTTCAAGAGGGCCCATGGGGTGGCGACCACCCCCCAGATCTTCTCTGGCACGGAGCGGATCGGCGGCTACACAGAGCTGGCGGCAATGCTCGGCGTCAGACCGGAGACCGCCGCCATCTCCTACGCCTCGGTGGTGGTGGTGTTCGTCACCGCTGGTCTGATCGCCCTGCTCCAGAACGCCGGGGTCAGCGGCTTCATGGGGATTGCCATCTGCCTGCTGGCCATGCTCAAGCTCATGGATGTGCAGGCCTTTGCGGCGAGCTTCCGCAAGTACGACCTGCTCAGCCAGCGCTGGCGCCCTTGGGGGCGCTTCTATCCCGGGATCGAGCTGCTGGTGGGCCTCGGGATGTTGCTGCCGCCTCAGCTCAGAGCTGCGCATCCGCTGGTGGGAGCGGTGGCTGTGTGGCTCGGGGCGATGGGAATGGTGTCGGTGGGCAAGGCGGTGTTCATCGATCACCTGGCTCTCAATTGCGCCTGCGTGGGCGGCAATTCCAAAACGCCCCTCGGCGTGGTGAGCTTCGCGGAAAACCTGATCATGGCCGCCATGGGGGCGGTGATGCTCGCCGGCCGCTGAGCGGCGATCAGGCTCGGGTCCGGCCGCTGGACAGGAGCATGGCCAGCCCCGAGCCGATCACCACCAAGGTGAGGGCACCCAGGAGCAAGGAGTAGTACGGCTGCAGGTTGATCGGACCAAACCGGCCGGTGTGGATTTTGATCAGCCAGAAGGCATCGATTCCCTGCTCCAGCAACAGGCTGTAGAGGGAGCCGCTGGCAGCCGTGAGCAGCAGGGGGGCAGCCGCCAGGGGCACCACCACACGATGGGCCCTGCGGAACCTGGCGTTGAGTGCACGCGGTTTGGTCCTCATTCCTTCCTCAGCTCCTGATGAAGCATCGACTCGCCGCTGCAGGGCATCCACAGTCCGTTATTCAGGTGTGTGCCTTTGCAGCCCAGCTCCTTGGCGCGCTTCTCGGCTTCCGCTTGGGTCTTGTACATGCCCTTGGCGTGGGCCAGGGCCTGGTTTGGCACCTGCAGAACAGACAACAGTGCCAAGGCAGTGCCAGCGAGGCGTTGCTTGCGGATCCATTGGATCCGGGTGCGCGAGAACAGGCAGGACATCGGTGGAAGATGGGCAGGACGCGGGTTGTGATCAGAAGGAGAAGAGTGCATCAAACTGGTAGTACTCGGGCTTATCGAGTCCGTCATGCCTGAGCATGCGGCGTAGCTGGAGAATCTCGCGCCGCTGGGCCACGATGATGTCTCGCGCCAGGCGCCGGATGGTGGTGTTGGTGCTCTTCTTGAGCGCGTCGTGGGCCATCACCAGGGCCCCACCATGGTGGGCGAGCATGCCTTCAAGAAACCAGGTGACACGGGTGTCCCGTGTGGGGGTGGAGCCCATCATCTGCATCGCCTGGATATGGGCGGCGCTCATGCGCTCCAGGCTCTCCATGCTGTTGGGATCGCCACCGGTCTTCAGGGCCACCGGATAGACCGGCGCCTCGGGGTACCAGGCCTTGCGCCATTGGCCCATCGCCTTGATCTCCTGGGCCTGATCACGCCAGATCGCCTTGGCCAGCGCACCCACGCCGGGCTGGCCGATGTCGAACACAAACTCGCTCATGCGCAGTGCGCCGGTGTGGTGCTGCACCATTCCGTCGAGCCAGCGCAGGTCGTAGGTGCGTCCGGCCGGCCCCACCTCATGGTTGTGGGCACTGTGATCGACTGGGGCTGGCACATCCATCTGCTGGTGTTGATGGTGGTCGTGGTGGGGATCCAGCTGAGCCAGGGCCGGAACCGTAGTCGCCAGCAGGCCGAACAGCGCCAGGACAGCGGGAACAGGACGCATCGAGACAACGCAGACAAAAGACCGCCTTACGATGCAACCTCCTCTTGGTGGAGAGTCAAGTGGTGGCTGCCCTGGCCTTGCCCTCGCCCCTGAAGATCGGCACGGTGGCCAGCCGCTCCGGGCTGACGGTCAAAACGATTCGTTTCTACTGCGACGAGGGCCTGATCCAGCCGGGCAGTCGCAGCGAGGGGGGCTACCGCCTGTTCGATGAGGGGGTGTTCGCTGAGCTGGCCCTGATCCGCACCCTGCGGGCGATGGAGATCCCGCTGCAGGAAGTGCGCCGGATCCTGGAAGCAAAGCGCACAGGCATCTGCACCTGCAGCGACCTGAAGGCGCGGATCCGCGGCAAGGCCGGTGAAATCGGCGAGAAGATCCTGGCGCTGCAGGGTCTGCAGGCCGAACTGTTCGGGATGCTCGAGAGCTGGGAGGCCTGCGGCGGCAGCGCACCTTCGCCTCCCTCGCCGGGCAGGCCAATGCGGATCGATAGCGGGAACTGCAGGCAGCCCTGATGAGGCAGAGAGGCCTTTGTACCGGTTGCGGCGATCAGCTCCTCACACCAAGGACTGCCGGTCGGGTGCCTGTGGCTTCACGCATGCCCTGTCTTGGGCCTGGCAGGGAAGGAATGGGGATCACCTCTCCGGGAAGAGATGCTCGGGGCTTGACCTTTTCCCGCACGTTGCAGGGATTCAAACCCTGGCGGAGAACAGCACAACGATCAGCAACAGGCCAGTTAGCAGCAGCTCACTCCACGTTGTGTGCATGGTCTGCTCCAGGGCGGATCGAGATCCCACTGTCGTTGCCAACTTCCGCTACCGCGACCCCCATGCGGGGGTATATCCCCACTTGGGGACTAGGCCGAATCCGCTCCTCCCGCCAGGGTGCATGCAAGCGTCCCGCTGCCGTCCCCTTGCTCTGATCCCGTTCATTCGAGGGAATGGTGCAGCCTGTGGCTGGTCTTGTTGCGCGACTGTTACGGAAGTCCTGCCACCTCCACGATCCGATAGGTTTCCTGCTCATCTGAGCAACACGTATCGGCGTAGTAGCTCTCGAGCACAATGTAGGCCTCATCGAAGCTGGTAAAGCTCCGGCCAGCGATGCCATCATCGATGCCATCATCCCGCATGATCGTGAAGGTGGTGGGATTCGCCATGGGTCAATACAACGACTCTTCGGCGTGGGTTTCGATCGTGCAATCGGAGGTTGGGATGGCGACGCAGGTGAGCACAAAGCCAGCAGCGATTTGGTCCTCATCCAGAAATGACTGATCCTCTTGGTTCACACTGCCGCTGATCAGCTTGCCAGCGCAGGAGGAACAGGAGCCGGCCCGGCAGGAGATTGGCAGATCAATGTTGTTGTCTGCCGCAGCATCGTAGATCGATTGATCATCGCCGCAGTCAATGGTGCTGTTGATCCCTTCTTTGGCATTAATGAGCGTGATTTTGTAGGAGGCCATGGCGTCTGTTTGAAAAACAATGCCCAGCATCGGTTGGCCGGGGTGGAAGGCCCAGTCCCCATATGGGGAGGTTTTCTTGCCTGGTGGCATGCGATCGCCACTCAGATCACGCTGCCATCGGCGATCGTGGCATTCTTCTCGATCACCACGATGCCGCTGCGGATGGTGAAACCCAGTGCACTGCGGTCCGCCTCCTGAACGTGATCCTTGTTGATCACCTTCACGTTGGAGCCGATGCGCACGTTCTTGTCGAGGATCGCCCGCTGGATCACCGATTGGGCCCCGATACCGAGGGGCACGCCTCCCTGGGCCCGCAGCTTCTGCCGCTCCGCCTCAGACTCAGTGCTGTCGGCCCCCATGGCCAAGGTGTCTTGCAGCACGACGCCCTCCTCAACCCGCAGCCGGAGCCCAAGAACGCAGTGATCAACCTTGCATCGCTGCAGCAGGCAGCCTTCGCTGAGCACCGTTCGAGTGAGGTGTGAATCCCACACCTGGCTTGGGGGAAGGTAGCGCGGACGGGTGTAGATCGGTGCCCCTTCATCGAAGAAGGAGAAGGGCGGTTCCTCATCTGCCAGGGCTAGATTGGCCTCATAAAAGGATTTCACTGTGCCGATGTCTTCCCAGTACCCCTGGAAGATGTGGCTGCGCAGGTCGTGTCCTGCCGCCAGGGCCGCGGGAATGATCTCCCTGCCGAAGTCGGTCGCCTTGGGGTGGCCGCTGAGCAGATCAAACAACAGCTTCCGCTCGAACACGTAGATGCCCATCGAAGCGAGGTATGGCCGGCGAGCGGCATCCTCAGGGGAGAGGCCAAGGGTTGCTGTGTCCACTCGCATGGCTTCCAGCTCCGCACCACTCGGCTTTTCCCGGAACTCCTGGATGCGACCCTCCCCATCGGCGCGCATCAGGCCAAAGCCCAAAGCAGCCTGCGGATCCACCGGCAGCGCCGCCACGCTGAGAGCTGCACCGCGGGCGCGATGAGACTCGACGAAGGCGCCGTAATCCATGCGGTAGAGCTGATCGCCGGAGAGGATCAGCACTTGATCCACATCCCAGCTCTCGAAGAGCTCCTTGTTTTGCCGCACTGCATCTGCGGTGCCCTCAAACCAACTCGGGCTGTCGGGGGTTTGCTGGGCGGCCAAGACCTCCACGAATCCGCCGCGGAAGCCACTGGAGAGGTTGTAAGTGAGGCTGAGGTGGCGATTGAGCGACTGACTGTTGAATTGGGTGAGCACATAGATCTTCCCGATCCCCGAATTGATGCAGTTGCTCACCGGGATGTCGATCAGTCGGTATTTGCCGCCGAGGGGCACGGCCGGCTTGGCTCGGCTGGTGGTGAGGGGTTGCAGCCGGGTGCCCGCACCACCGCCAAGGATGATGGCGAGAACATGCTTCACGCCTCAATCTCGCGTTTGAGGAGGAAGTAGAGCTGGCTGGGATCTTTGTACTGCCTCGGGAGGCTGTGGTGCAAGGCAGTTAACCGATGCCAGCAGACGCTGCGCTTGATCGTGTCCATGCTGTTTCCTTCGCGAATCAAGATGCGCAGAGCTTTGCAGTAGAGCGAATAGCTGGCTTCCAATTCGCCGATCGTGAGCGTGGTGGTGAATGTTGCCGGAGCCATGAAGGGTGACTTGGGCGCTGGCGGTATGGTCAGGGACAGGACCGCCAGGGCGCTGCCCCCATTTGGGGACAGCTCAGTCGTCGTAGACCCGACAGTTGATATTGGAGGGATTGAGATCACAGAACACCTCCAGTGGGGAAGGAGCTTCTGCCGTATCGGGATGCCGTTGTTGATACGCCTCCAGTTCCTGGATGCGCTGTACAAGCTTGCGGGCAACGGCCTGATCCCCTTTCTGCTCGGCATCAGCAAGTTCCAGGCGGTAGCACTGGAGCTGTTCTTGAATTGTGGCCATGGTCTCGGGAGGGATGGGTTTGGAATGGCCCGCGGAATTTAACCCTCAACCTGCTCGATGCAGGTGGCAGTGCATTGCGATCAGGGTTGATCTTGGGCATGGTGGATGGGTTTGCAAGGATCCCTGATGGCTGATGCTCCCTATCTGGTGGCCCTAGCCCTGCTGGAGATTGGCGGCAAGCGCGCTTTGCCTCTCTCCGGACGATCTCAGCCCGCCTCTGCCACAGAGGCGGCCGACCCTGGGGAGGATGGACGAACGCTGGCCCTGGAGCTGTTGCTCCGCTTGTGGCAGCGCAGTGACGAGGGGCCCATCCAGCGGGCCGCCGGGGAGAACAGCCTGCTGTTGGTGGAGATGCCTCTGGACCTGATGAGTGAGCAGCTGCCCCTGCTCAAGGCCAATTGGATCGCCAGCGGCGACACCAACCACTTTCTGGAGAAGCTTGGAGGCCTGGCGAGTCGAGGATGGCGGATCGTCTTTGCCAAATACGAGCCTGTTGGCTATCAGCGCTGGCTTTGATCCCCATTCATCGGCTACTACTGCTCGACGATTGGTCCGTGAAGGCCGGGGAGAGAGGAGCCTGAAAAATCAGGCTCCTTGTGGCGCGATCAGTCGTGTTTCCCGGTGAGGCCTTCGATGGCCTCACCGACGGATGAGGCGGCCTGCTGAACCTTGTCCTTCAGGTTGCCGGCGGCGTCCATGAGATGGGCCTGAACCTGTTTGGCTTCTCCCTCCGCCTTCATCTGCTTGTCACCGGTGATGTCGCCGGCTGCGGATTGCAGGCGACCCTCCGCTTGCTTGGCGGTGGCTTTGATCTTGTCTTCGAGGCTCATGGCAATCGGGCAATGGGAAAAAAGGAGGGCAAGCCAACGCCAGCCCTCATGGCTGAACCGTAGCCCCGTTTCGGCGATCAGACTCGTTTGATCAACCGCAACACCAATAGCAGCAGAATTGCACCAAGGGTGGCCACCAGGATGCTGCCCAGCAGCCCGCCCCCAGCCGCGCCAGCCAGCCCGCTGAAGAGCAGGCCACCGATCAGGGCGCCGATGATTCCCACCACCATGTCGCCAATCAGCCCGAAGCCACCACCCTTCACCAGCACACCAGCCAGCCAGCCGGCGATGACGCCAACCAGGAGAAACCAGAGAACGTTCATCAGATCACCTTGCAATCAGAGGTTTGGAGACCGACCAAAGGCTAAGAACGGCACCCAGGAGTGTCAGCCTGTCAGTTGAAGTGCACATCCTCGACCTCACCCTTGGGGTTGGTGAGGCAAGTCCACGGGGCTTGGGCCGTCGGCACCTGGATGTCGACAGATGCACCGGAGGAATCGCTGCGGGCCTTGATGACCTTCAGGGTGCTGCGCGGCCTGTTCACCGTGTTGGCCACGGCTGTCAAGCAGTTGCTCTTGGCCTTTCCCATCACATTCGTCGACAAGGCCTGTGCCTGAGACGGCGAACAAGGCGTTGCGAGAGCGAGCGAGATCAAGAATGCTGAAGAGCGTTGCAGAGAGGGCATGTCTGTGCTTGTTGGGCATAGCGAAGGTCAGGATGACAGCCCATGGGTTTCTCTTGCTAGTCAAGGAGACGGCCACGTGCTGAATGAGGCTTGAGCTTGATTGGCTACATGCTCCAGAACGACGAAGCCAGCTGGATGCTTTGGACCACCGGTGCGCTCCAATTCCGATTCAGCGCCTCACCTGCTAGAGCGAACTCCTTGATTCACCCTCAAATTCAGGACAATCCTGTGGTTTTTGAGCTGACAGTGCTGTCTTCTACTTCCCTGCAGGTTGCCGTGGCCATTCGGCGCAAATGTCGTCAAAACGCAAGTTTGTCATTTTCCTTTGCCCCCGTTGGTTCGTGCTGGTCGCGGCGTGACATGGCGCCTACATTGAAGATGTCTCTGGCGGCTGGCCGAGTGCGCATGGCAGCAAGACCCGCGTCTTGCGTCGTCGGTGCTTGGAGACCCATGCCCCTTTGGCCAGTCCAGGATGTTCCACTTCTGATCTCTCCCTCCACCATGCGACGTACCGCCTGGATTGCCGCTACCCTCGCCGCGATGGTCGGCAGCCTCAGCTTCGACCTTCTCGCGCCGACCGCTTACGCGCAGAGCAGTGATGAAGCCAAGATTGAAGCACGTGTCGGCTCCTGGGGCCGCAACTGCAAGTCGGCGATTGCTGATAGGTATAAAGCCAATTCAATGGCGGATGTGGAGGTCAGCTTGTCTTCCTCTTTGCGCGCGAGCATCGACGCCGGCGAAACCAACCTGGCTGAGATCCAGCGCAGCGGCCTCTCCTATGATTTCCGTGTGCACCATGTGAAGGGCAAAGATCCTGAGGGCTACTGCAACACCGATGGGCAGGGCAACGTCGATGAGATCAAAAACATGCACGAATGAGACCGGCGGCTGATTCTGTGCCCCTCTGATTGACCAGGACGCTCGGTTGCAGGCTTCATGAGCAAGCCTGCAATCCTTTCGTTCAGAACTCATCATGGCAGCCAGTAGCACCATCTTGAGCACTTGGGCTGCGTTGGCTCCAGGGCCCGTGCCATCTCTCCCGAGAGGGATGCTGAGCCAATGTCGCTTGGACAGCGAAGGCATGGCTTGGCGTTCACTCGCTCCACACCAGCAGCTGTCGACGGCGGAGGTGACATCACGGGCAAGCTGCCTGCGCTGGGCCTGCAAGCCGTTGGAGTCCTGGCCTAGGTGTGAGGTTTGATCCTTTCTCTTCGGCTCGGGATTGTCTGCCTGGGCTGGCGCAACGCTTGCCACCATTGGGATCGAGCTTGTGCCTCCACATGCAAGCGGCTTGCCCTGCGCAGTGTGCTCTATGCCTGCATTGCCGTTGTGATCGCGGTGTTTGCTGGCCACCGAGTGCTTTTGGCATGGGAGACCACACCGCAGGCTGTCAACCTCCCGCTAGAACAGAACGACCTGGCCGAAAGGGGCTGACGTTCACCGTTCGCGTTGCTGGGGCTTCCCTTCCCCTTCCGCATCGCCTCCCATCCCATCCGCCTCCCCATGACGACATCCCTCGCATCGCTGATCTTTCGTGGCGGCACAATCCTCACCATGGTGGACGATCGGCCCATGGTGGAGGCCGTCGCGATCGCAGATGGCCACATTCTGGTGGCTGGAGCTGAAGCTGAGGTGATGGCTTGCGCCGGAACGGGCACCGAAGTGATGGATCTTGGAGGTCGCACTCTGATGCCCTCCTTCATCGATGCCCATGGCCATTTCGTCAATGCCCCTCAGATCGTGAAGTGGGTGAATGTCTCTGGAGTGCCCGCCGGTCCAGTCTGCTGCATCGCGGATATCCTGCGGTTGTTGCGAGAGCACGTGGCGGCCCATCCCGTAAAGAGCGGAGACTGGATCATTGGCTACGGCTACGACGTCTCGAATCTCAGCGATGGCCGCCAACTCAGCTGTGACGACCTGGATCCGCTGTTTCCAGACAACCCCGTGATGCTGATCCACAGCTCCAACCACGGCGCCGTGCTCAATTCTGCAGGCTTCGCCGTCGTGGGGATCGATGCCTCCACCCCGGATCCGGCTGGTGGCCTGATCCTCCGCAAAGCAGGAGGCAGGGAACCCGATGGGCTGATCATGGAAACGGCGTTTCTGCCCATCTTCGCGGCCATGCCCCAGCCCACGGAGGAGGAGCTGCTCGAGAGCTTTGCTGCCGCCCAGCAGATCTATGCCAGAGCCGGAGTCACCACCATCCAAGAGGGGGCTACCAACGCTAAAGACCTCAAGCTGATCCGCAAGGGGGGTGAGCAGGGGCGGCTCTACCTGGATGTGGTGTGCCTGCCTTTGGTGCTGGAGGTGCCCAAGCTGGTGAAGGAATACTTCCCGGATTTCAGCGGTGGGCCGATGGAGCTGCCCGACACCGCTGGCGCGTCTTTTGGCGTTTATCACAACCGAGTGAAACTGGCCGGCATCAAGTGCGTGATCGACGGCTCCCCCCAGGGCAAGACGGCCTTCTGGAGCAAGCCGCTGCTCACCGGCGGACCCAGCGGCGAGCCTGACTGGCGCGGCCAGCCCCTATTCCCGCCCGAGTTGATCACCCAAATCATCAAGGAGATTGCCTCAAAAAACATTCAGATCTTCAGCCACTGCAATGGCGATGCCGCCATCGATCTGATGATCGAAGCGGCTCGCGTCGCCGGTCTCACCGCTGAGCAGGACCGGCGAACGGTGATCATCCACTCGCAGTTCATGCGGCCCGAGCAACTCGATGCCTACGTGGAGCTGGGTTTCACGCCGAGCTTCTTCACCGTGCATGCCTTCTTCTGGGGTGATGTGCACGTGGAGAACCTTGGCCGTGAGCGGGCCTACTTCCTTAGCCCCATGGCTTCAGCGATCGCCAAGGGGCTCCACTGCTCCAACCACAATGACTTCTCCGTCACCCCCGTCGAACCGATGCGGATGGTCTACACCGCTGTCGAGCGGATCTCCCGCAAGGGAGAGGTGATCGGCCCAGCAGAGCGCGTCAGCCCCTGGCAGGCCCTGAAGGCGCTCACGATTGAAGCAGCCTGGCAGATCCGCGAGGAGGGAAAAAAGGGCACGATTGAGCCCGGCAAGCTGGCCGATCTGGTGATCCTCGATGCCGATCCCACCGCTGTGTCCTCTGCCAAGATCTTGGACATCGCCGTTGTGGAAACCTTCAAGGAAGGCAAAAGCGTCTACCGCGCACCGGTAAGCGCCTGACATCACCATGAGCCCGATGGCCCTCCCTTTCACGGTGATCGGCGGCTACCTGGGCGCCGGCAAGACCACCCTGCTCAACCACCTCCTCGCTGCTGCCGGTGGGCTGCGCCTTGCCGTGTTGGTGAACGACTTCGGCAGTCTCAACATCGATGCCGCCCTGGTGCGCGCCCACGCCGGTGACACGATCGAGCTGGCCAATGGCTGCCTCTGCTGCTCCCTGGTGAGCGGCTTCGCCGATGCGCTCAGTCGCGTGAAGGCCCGAGCCGCCGAGTTCGACCACGTGGTGATCGAGGCCAGCGGGGTGGCCGAACCGCTGCGGCTGGCCCAGATGGCCCAGGGCTTTGGCTTTTCCATCGATGCCCTGCTGGTGGTGGTGGACGGGGAGCAGATCGAGCGTCAGGCAGCTGATCAATATGTGGGTGATGTGGTGCGGCGCCAGCTGCTTCAGGCGGATCTGCTGCTGGTGAACAAGCTGGATCTGATCACTGAGGCGCAGCGGGTCGCAGTGCAAAGGCTCCTGGAGACCCTGGCCCCAGGCGTGCCGCGGGTGGAGATGGTGCGCGGCCAGGTGCCCCTGCCTCTGCTGCTGGGCCGCCACCCTGGCGGCGGCGCGCTGCCAAGCGTTCTTTGCGATGCGTTGCCGGGCTCCACGGCCGCTCTCGGTGAAGGAGTCCACCGCCATGGCGAACGGTTCGAGACCTGGACCCTTCGATGCGAACGCCCGCTCAGCCGCCCCGCGCTGGCGCACTTCGCCACCAGCTTGCCGGTGGGAATCCATCGGGCCAAGGGCTTCGTGGTGCTGCAGGAGGAGCCCGGGCGGCCCCATCTCTTCCAGCTGGTGGGCCGACGCTGGAGTCTGGAGCCGGCCCAAACCGGCGGCCCTTCCGAGGGCACGGTGCTGGTGCTGATCGGCCACCGTGGGGCCGCCACCATGGAAGCCCTGCAGACGCTCCTCACGGATGGCCACGTTTCCACCTCACGGATGGCGCCTTGAAGATCGGGGGGAGGCTTCCTCGCCGTTACTTCGCCGGCCTGTCTGGAAAGATCCGGTTGCCATCGATAGCGACGGTGCTGGGAATGGTGGGCAAGCGAATCGAGCTGAGGGGATGTTTGGGTTTCACATAGGCGGGAATCTGCTTGATGAAGATGCCTTCCTCGGCAGGGCAGCGCTCCCACTTGGCGAAAAAGAATTCCTCATTTTGCGAGGTGTACTTGCCCCACACCTTCTCTGAGTCGAAGGAGGAGGAGCTGGGTTGGTGGTTCTTGTGGGCGATGTAGGAGCAGAGCACGTTGCCGATCGGCTGTCCCGCCAGGCCGGCTCGTGCGGTGTAGTCCATGTCTTCGAAGCCGATGCCCTGGAAGCCGGGGTCGAAGGCCCCTACTCGCTCGATCACCTCCTTGGAGATCACGAAATGGGACCAGGTGCTGTTGAGCATGGTGAGCTGCACTGATCGCCAGTCGAAGGCTTCAGCCCAGCGCCGCATCCAGGGAAAGACGCGGAGGTCGTCATTGAGGATCAGGAGGGGGAGCGGCTGGCTGAGGCGCACCATCTCATTCCACATGGTGGTGAGCCCTGCCGCGTGATCTCGCAGGATGAAGGTGTGGTGGGGGGGAGCCGTGGAGCAGAGCTCGTCTTGCAGGCGCTGCAGATAGCGCTGCTGTTGTTCTGTATCGGGATGGCCGTTGACGGATACGGTGATTTTCACCTCGGGAAAATATCGGCTGATCGACTGATACAGGGGTTTGAAGTATTTGTCGTAGCGCTCGATGTAAGTGGTGATGCCGATGCAAAAGTCCTGGTCGAGCTGTTTCCGGGGTTGCAACAGGGAAGCGGGAACTCGACATCGCGCTTGATGGAGAAGCCCCCGTGCTGAGCTGTACAGATAAAAGTTGAGATTATTTTTAGGCGTCTTTAGCATGGGATGTATTAATGGGACATCTGGCTTTTTGCGATCCATTCAAGCATGAGTTCCTAATCACCCTCCCGCATCGAGCATTGAATGCGCCCTCCCGTTCAGTCTAAGGGCCTCTGGCGTTGGGCAAATGGCGTGTGCACTGCTAGCAGAGGCCTGGTTCCCCTCCAGGCCCGTTCCCCATGACCTCCACCAGCGCCTCCGGCCTCCGCTTCGATCACCTCACCATTTACAGGGCCCGCCGCATCCGCACCATGACCGATGCCCAGCCCATCGCCCAAGCGGTGGCGGTGGCGAATGGGCGGATCGTGGCGGTGGGAACTCTGGAGAGCTTGCAGCCCTGGCTGACTCGCTTTCCCCACAGCATCGATGACACGTTTGCCGGCGACGTGCTCTTCCCAGGCCTGATTGATCCCCATGTGCACCCGTCGCTGCCGGCGGTCACCACCCAGTTCCCCTTCCTCGCGCCAGACGACTGGACTCTGCCCAGCGGAGCGTTCCCCGGCGCCACCACCCCCGACTCCTATCTCGCCCGGCTCAAGGAGCTCTACAGCCAGCACAGCGACTGGAGCGTGCCGTTCATTGTTTGGGGTTTCCATCCCCTCTGGCACGGCAATCAATACCGCCCCCAGCTCGATGCCCTCTTCCCCGATCGGCCGGTGCTGCTCTGGCACCGATCTTTCCACGAGCTGATCCTCAACACTCCGGCCCTGGCGTGGTTCGGGTTGGCGGAGGAGGAGGTGCGCGGCCGGCCGGAGTGCGACTGGGATCGGGGCCACTTTTGGGAGAACGGCGCCCAGCCCCTTGTGGTGAAGTTGGCCCCGATCATCTTTGATCCGGTGCGCTACGGGGCCGGCATGCGCGGCTTCTTCCGCCTCTGCCAGCAGGCGGGCGTCACCACCGTGCTCGATATGGGCATCGGCATCTTTGGCGATGCGGTGGGGGAGATCGGCTTGATTCGTGAGGTGGCCGAATCCCACCAGGTGCCCTGCCGCGCGATCCTCACCCCCACCACCGTCGATTTCCTCGCTCGCGGCATCCGCCCGGCCGAGGCCTTGGCCCAGGTGGAGGAGTGGAGCCGTGGCAACAGCCGCAGGGTGTTTCTGGATCGGCATTTCAAGTTGCAGGTGGATGGCGCCATCTATGGGGGCCTCTCCCAGGTGGGCTTTCCTGGCTACATCGATGGCCATGCCGGCATGTGGATGGCGCCGCCGGAGGTGTTGCGGGAGTTCGCCGAGGTGTTCTGGCGGGCGGGCCACCAGCTGCATGCCCACATCAATGGTGATCTCAGCGCCGACCTCTACCTCGACATCCTGCGCTCCCTGCAGGAGCAGAAACCCCGCTTCGGCCACCGCACCACCCTGGAGCACTTCGCCTCCACCAGCGAAGACCAGTGCCGCCAAATGAGGGAGCTGGGCATGGTGGTGTCCGCTAACCCCTACTACCACTACATTCTCGCCGATGTGTTCAGCGAGCAATGGCTCGGCAATGACCGTGGCTCGGAGATGGTGCGTCTCGGCACCCTCGAGAAGCTCGGCATCCCCTTCGCTCTCCATTCCGATTGTCCGATGGCCCCCCTCTCCCCCCTCACCTTGGCTTGGGCGGCGGCCAATCGCGTCACCATCAACGGCCATCTGCGCTGCCCCGAGGAGCGGGTGAGCCTGCATGCGGCCCTGCGCGCGATCACGATCGATGCCGCCTGGATCCTGCGCAAGGAGGGAGAGATCGGATCAATCCGCGCCGGCAAGCTGGCCGATTTTGCCGTGTTAGCGGAGGATCCCTACGATGTCGGCGCTGAAGCCCTGCGCGACATCACCGTCAAGGGAGTTGTCTTCGAGGGCGAGGCGCACCCGCTCTGAGGCCACCAGCCAGTCGCTCCCCAGCCATGTTGGATGCCAGCTTCGCCATCCCCCCGTATTTCGACTATGGAGCCACTTTTCTGTGGGCTTTGAGCGGTGCGCTGTTGGCGGCGCGCAAGGGTTATGCGATCCCTGGCATCCTCACCGTGGCGTTTGTGTCGTCTGTGGGTGGTGGGCTGTTGCGTGATGGGCTGTTTCTTCAGCACGGCCCGCCGATGGTGCTTCGCAGCCCGGGCTATTTGGTCCTGATCGGTGTCGCCGTGCTCGTCATCCTGTTGATGGGCGGCCGCATCCAGCGCCTCAGGCACCTGCCCCATCTGATCAGCCTGGTGGATGCGATCGGTTTGGGTGCCTACGCCGTGGTGGGCATGACCATGGCCTTGGCGGCTGGCCTGAGCCTTCCCGGCGTGGTGTTGGTGGGTTTGGTCAACTCGGTGGGTGGTGGCATCCTGCGCGATGTGCTGATGCGGCGTGAACCCAGCATGTTTCTGCCCGGCACCCTGGAGGAAGTGCTCGCCCTGCTGGGGTGTCTGCTGTTTGTGGTGCAGGTGAGCGGTATGGGATGGTCCCTGCACGCCGCCGGCTGGTTCACCATCGCCACCACCTTCCTGCTGCGGTTGGCGGCGATTCGATTCGGGATCCGCTCCAAGCCCCTGGCCGCGTTTCGCGACTCCTAGGCCGTCCATGCCATCCGCCGCCTGCGCAACGCTTTCGCCCACAGCGCCGGAGAGCCCACCCTGGCGGAACCTCGTCACCAGAAGCGGCTCCAGCGGATCTATCCGATGGCGGAGGCTTCCCCCCTGTGGATCGCCCTGGCTCCACTGCTGCAAAGCCAGACGGGGCTCACTGCCCAGGAGCAGGCCTTCATCCTGCTGGTCACCACCCTGGTGGCTTCCATCGAGGCCTGCGCCCTTCTCCAGAGCCCCTTTACGCCTCGGGCCACCGTGCGTTTTGGCAACAGGTGAGGGAGCCCTCAGCCTCGCGGTGGCAGGCCACCGTTCCGGCTCAGCTCGCGGGCGGTGTGGTGCAACACCGGGTGCTCCTGCCAGTCCGCCGGCAGCGCCAGCCACACCGAACCGCCCGGCTGCCCTGGCAGGGGCCTGCGGCGCAGGGTGGCCCAACTTTCGCTCTCGCGATCGCTCACCACAAAAGCCAGGGAGATGCCACGAATCCTGCGGATCCAGTCGGTCGGGGTCTGCAGGTTGGTGCCGCCGCTGCGCAGGGTCAGCCCCAGGGATCGCAGGGTGCGCCACAGCCCTGGCGCCAGGTTTTCGTCGGGCAGGAGCACCTCCGGATCGTCCCCCTCCAACGCGGACGTCAGCGGAGGGAACGCCAGGGCCAGGGGCAGCTCCCCCAAGGGCACCAGCTCCAGCTCGCGGCGGTCCAACCCTTTCGTCACATCCAGCTCCAGGCCCGAAATCAAAGCGCCGTCCAACACCCCCTGCCGCACCATCTCCAGCCAATTCGCCGCCGCCCGGAAGCGCGGGGGGGTGGGCAGCAACCAGGGGGTTCCCGCCAGCAGGGGGTGATGCAGCATGTCGCTGCCCAGCCGGGCGACGCCCGCGGCCAGGCGGTGGACCCGGCAACCCAGGCGCAGCATCTGGATGCAAGCGGAGGTGCCGTAGGCGCAGCCATCACCAGTGCGGCGCTTGCGCGCCAGGCCAAAGTCTGCCGCCAGGCTGCGGTAGCGGCGGCTGACCGTGGGTTGGCTGAGATTCATCAACTGGCCCGTCTGCACCGTTGAGCCACACAGCTCCAGCAAATCGAGCAGGCGAATGTCCTGCAGCATTTCCGGCAGGCGGTACTGCGAGGCCGAGGATGGCGGCATGGCGGTCGAGGGCGTCATGGGGGGAAGGCCGGGGCACGGGGGGCAGCCTCACCAAACCCAGCAGGATCTGAATGAATTCTCGTGCGAAAGAGCAACTAGCCCTGGCAAAGCCAAGGTGCTGCAATGGGTTGTTGTTGGTCTTTCGCTCGTAGCCCATCGCATGGTTCACCGCCATCGGCCAGCCTGAGCCCATGACGCGTTCCCCTTTCTCCCCCCTGCGCTGCCACCTGCTGATCGGCCCCCCGGCCAGCGGCAAGACCACCCTGGCCGGCGTGCTCGCTGAACTCACCGGTGCGGTGGTGCTCTCCACCGATGTGGTGCGCGCTGAGCTGTTTGGCGATGCGGCGGTGCAGGGCCCCTGGCGGGACATCGAGGCTCTGCTGCACCAGCGCATCCGTGAGTCCGTGGCCGCGGGCACGCCGGTGATCCTCGATGCCACCCACGCCCGCCGGCCCTGGCGCCTGGCGATCACCCAGTCCCTGAGCCTCCCTGCGCCGGTGGAGTGGATCGGCTGGTGGCTCTACACCCCCTTGGCCACCTGTCTGCAGTGGAACCAGACCCGCAAGCGCCTGGTGCCCGAGCCGGTGATCCGCGAGATGGCCGCTGCCCTGGCGGATCCGGCCTTTGGGCCCTCCCGCGCCGAGGGCTTCGCGGCGGTGGTGGCGGTGGTGCCCACCCACGGCCGCGAGTTGGAGGCCCTGCTGCGCGATGAACTGGCGCGTCTGGATCACCGCATCCGCTCGGCCCGCAACCGCGAGAAGCGCTTCCAGCTGCACGGCTACTCCCGGCTGCTGGATCTGGAGCGGCTGCTGCTCCTGCTGCGTCTGCTTACCTCATTCCCGGAGCTCTCCGCCGCCGATCCCGCCACCCGCGCCGAGCTGGAGGCGATCGTGTCGCCCCTGCCCGAGGGCGACCTGGCGGATCAGGCGGCGGCCTACCTGCGCCGGCTGCATGGCGATTGCTACGGCGATGCCATCGCCATCCGCAAGGATCTGAGCTGGCTGGAGGCCAATGGCTTCTGCAGCGCCGAGCCCGCCCTGGCGCCGATTCAGCTGGCGCCGCCCCATCCGCAGCCAGCCACAACGGGCCCCTGGCATGGCGGGGTGAACGGTGGCTTCCCGCCGATGGGTGACGCGCCGGCTTTCGTGCGGGTGTTCATCCTGCTGCGCCACCTGTTGCAGCAGCCCTTTGATCAGGCAGGCGGTGTGCCCCTGCCGGAGCACCTGATCGCGCGCACCGAGGCCATCCCCGGCGCCTACCTGCCCTCAGAAGCCGCCACCCTGCGCAAAGACCTGGAAAAGCTGCTCACCCCCTACGGCTTCCGGCCCCCGCGCGACAACGTGCGCCACGGCTATGCCATCGGCACCGCCCTGCTCTCGGCCCACCGGTTGCGGGAGATCCATGGGGTGGTGAGCCAGGCGGCGGGTCGGCTGGCCGATCCCACCGCCCAGGATCTGCTGCGCGAACTGGAGCAGCGCCTCGCCTGGGGAGGAATTGCGGTGGACGGCACCACGCCGGTGCGGGCCTTTGCCAATCGCTCGATCGTGAGCAGCGCCCTGGTGCGCCCCGATTCCCTGGCGGCCGAACGGCAGGCCGAGGCCCTGGAGACGGCGATCGTGGAACGGCGGCGGATCGAGCTGGAGCGCTACGTCTCGGTGGGCTCCTTTGCGGACAGCCCCAACGGCTCATTTCGGGTGTGGCCGCTGCAGCTGCTGTTTCACAACATCGGCTGGTATCTGGTGTTTGAGGAGGACAGCCCGGGCCAGGAGCAGGGCCTCATCCGCTGCGAGCGGCTGGATCGCCTCGCCCTGCGCCGCAGCGAACGGGGCAACCGGCGCAGCGATGACAGCCACCAGCAAGCTCTCGCCCGCCTGCAGACCCTGCTGCACCACAGCGGCGGCATCTACTTCGGCGAGGATCTGGCCGCCCAGCTGCGGCTCTGCCAGCCCCGCGGCCGCAGCCGCGAGCGGGAGCTGCGCACCCTGCGCTTCTGTTGCCAGGGCTGGAGCTTTGCCTTCCTGCGCGAGGGCCTGCAGCGCTACCCGATCGAGCACACCCGCCTGTCGCGGCCCCTGCCAGGGGATACGTGGTGGTTTCACCCCAAGGCGCCGCACGTGCTGGAGCCGGGCTCCCCTGCTGACAGCCATCCCTATCCGGTGGAGCTGGATCTGCCCAGCTGGACCGTGGCCGCCGACATCGATCTGCGCACCTGGCTGTTTGCCTTCGGCGCCGGCATCCGCATCGAAACACCGGCGGAGCTGCGCCTGGAGCATCAGGAGCAGCTGCAAGCGGCCCTGGCGGTCTATGCGCCAGATTGAGCTGGGAGCGGTGCTAACGAGCCACCCGGCCATGGCGAAAATCCCCGTGGCCCCCTGGCATACATGCCCCTTATGTGCGCTTGGGCAGGCTTCAAAAGAGATGGAAGCCGGTGGGGGAGAGTTTAGGAAGCCTTCTTGATGGCCTCTTCGTAGTCAGCAAAGGTCTTGCAGGGCATCCACTCGCTGCCCATGGCAAAAGCGCCGGAGCATTTCAGCTCTTTGGCCCGCTGTTCTGCGGCCGCTTTTGTGGGGAACATGTCGTTGGCCTGGGCACGAACATCGATGAAGCCGGTGCTGGCGAGAGTTAGCGGGGCCATCAGCCCAAAAGCGAGAAGGCGATTGTGCATGGATTGCGACGGACAGAATGAATCGAAAACGGAGCTCAACCCTTTTGCTCAGCGTAGAGCGAACTTGCCGCAGCATGTTGCGGAGCTGAATGATCTACCGCTGCTGGGTGTGGGCTGTGATCAAGCCAGCCACCGCGGTTCCCTGAGCCAGGCGACCTTCCTCCAGCTGGCCCGATGCGTCAACGACTGGCCGTGCCGAACCACTGCTGATACCAACGCGCCATCTGCTCGATCTCATCGCTCTGCACGCGCACCATCGTCGCCTCCAGATCGCGCAGCTCGGGATGGATGGTGCCCCACTGGGCGTGCGAGGCCATCATCACGCCCATGCGGTGGTGGGCGATCATCTGCTCGAGGAAGGCTCGATCAAAGTCGGGAGCCGTGCGCAGCGCCGCGAGGCTGGTGGAGAAGCCCGGCATCCCCCAGCCCATTCCCATGCCTCCGCCCATCCCCATCCCCATTCCCATGCCTTGGACCCCACCTGGACCCGCCCAGCTGGGCACGTCGGTGCCGTACCACTGGCGATACCAGCGCCGCATCTGGGCATTCTCCCGGCTCTGACTGGTGCGGATGCGCTCGGCCAGGGCACGGATCTCCGGACGCTTGGAGCGTTGTAGGGCCAGATCGGCCATGGCGATCGCCCCCTCGTGGTGAGGAATCATCATCACGATGAAGCGGGCATCGGCGGAGCGTTGGCCCATCGGCATGGTGCCCCAGCCTGTGCCAGCTGGCGGCGCTATGGGTGGAGCCGTGCCGCTGGATCCGCCGCCAGCGGGGGTGGGGCCCGCCAAGGCGGAAGACGTCACGATCAGCAAGGCTCCTGCCATGCTGACGAGAGCGTTCTGCGAGGACCAGTGTCCAGCGCCGAAACGATTCCATCGCGTCACCATGGGACTCCTTCGCTGAGCTGCAAAGTCCAGCCTGGCCTGTCTGAATGAGATGCAGCCCTGTTGCGACAGGATGAAAACAGTGCGTCATGCAACGGCTCCGCTTTCCACAGGGCTTCTGCTGCGCTGGCCCAGCGCGCAGACCCTCCTCTGATGCCAGACCATCGGGACCAGGCCAAGAACGTTCTGCACTTCTGGTTCGTGCAGAGCCGTCCACGCCAGTGGTTTGTCAAAGATCCAGCCTTTGATGCGCTGCTGCGGCAGCGCTTCCTCGGGCTCACCCGCCGCGCGATCGCCGCTGAGCTCGACGCCTGGAGCACTGAGCCGGCCGGGGCCCTGGCCCTGGTGCTGCTGCTTGATCAGTTCCCGCGGCAGATCTGGCGTGATACCGCCATGGCCTTTGCCGGCGATCCACAGGCCCTGCCTCAGAGTTTGCGGGCGGTGCAGCTGGGCTGGCTGGAGGCGGAGCTGGATCAGGCGCGGCGTCAGTTCTGGTTGATGCCGCTGATGCACAGCGAAGACCTGGCTGTGCAGGAGGCGGCGCTGCCGCTGTTTGAGCGGTTCACCGATCCCCGCACCGCTGAGTTCGCCCGCCGCCACCGGGACGTGATCGCCCGCTTTGGCCGCTTCCCCCACCGCAACGCGGTGCTGGGACGGGCATCCAGTGCGGAGGAGCTGGCCTTTCTGCAGACGCCCGGCTCACGCTTTTGAACCCCAGCCGCGGTCAGCGGGGGAGGGTGGCGGCTGCCACTGGGGGGCACAGGGCAGCCAGCCTTGCCGCCGCCTTTGCTTCCACAGCTGGATCGCCTGCTCGCGGCTCAGCTCCCTGCGATGTTTGAGCAATGGCGCCTGGCCATCAGGGAGCCTCTCGCCGAAGGTCACCTCCAGGATCTGGGTCCAGCGGTTGTAGCGACGCGGCTGGAAATGGAGCACCTGCCGACCATCGCTCAGCCAGCCCTCCTGCGGGGAGAGCGGTGGACGCGGGCGATCACCCACGCTCATGGCCGCTCAGCCCACCTCCGGTGCCCAGCCCTTCTGGCGCGCCATGTCGTCGGTCCAACCCTGACAACGGCTGGTGAGGTGCGCGCCATGGGCGATCAGCCCCTGGTGCAGCTGGCAAGTGAGCACAGGGATGCAGTTCACCCCGGCGTGGTGTCGGAACCAGTGGCAGGTCATGCAGACCTTGCGGCTGCGGGTGCGGAGCAGCACGCCCTCCTCCAGGTAGGGCCATTCATCGATCGGGGTCTCGAGCCTGGCGGCCAGGGCTGCTGGCCGGGAGAGAGGGACGCCCATCAACACTCCAGATGCGTACATCTGTACTAGCAGAAATCCCTGCCTGTTGTCTGGATGTCTTTGGCCCTGTGGTCGGGGGTCAGCACGGCGCATGGGGAGTTCAAGAGTTGGCACTCCCCACCGCGTGTCCGGATAGACGGTTCTCCGTATCCCTTGGCACCTCCGCGTCCGCCGAGTCAGCCCAAGGATGGATCCGGAAAAAGGAGATACCCCCCCCCATGCGCGAGATTGTGTTCCACGTTCGGGTTGAACGTCCTGGCCACCTGGAGGCCCAAGCCGAAAACCTGCCGATTCGCATCAGCGCTGCCAGCCTCGAAGAGCTGCAGCATGAAGCCCGGGATGCATTGATCGAGCGGCTGGGCCCGGCCCACAGCACCTATCGGGTGCGGGTTCGCCGGCACCCCAGCCCACCCCTCAGCGCCATTCGGCCGGTGCGACGCCCTGCAGCGCGCTGTAGCTGAAGCGGGGCTTGAGGCCAAAACTCCGCCCCGCCGCGAGCGACTTCATCTGGCCCCACGCCAGCGCCGCTCCCCCTGAGATCGGAATGGGTGAGCGCTGCTGGCAACCCTCTCGCTCACCCCATGGCCTGCTTCAACGCCACCAACCCGAACACCAGGAACAACCCGCCGCTGAGCCGATAGAGCAGCTTCTCGCTGATGCGGCCGCCGATCCATTTGCCGGCGCCCACGGCCAGCCAGGTGACCAGGGCATGGCCGAGCAGGGTGCCAACCAGCAGCCCCGCAAAGGTGAAGGCCGGGGCGGTGGCGAGGAAGATCGTGGTGAACTGGGTGCGGTCGCCCAGCTCGGCGATGAACACCAGCACGAAGGCTTCCCAGATCACCGCCCAGGTGGTGCGGATGCGACGGCCACTTTCGGCTTCGTTGATGGCCTGCTCCGCCTCCTGTTCTTCGTCGTCGGCCTCATGGGCGCCCATGCGCTGGGCATCGATCACCAACTTCAGCCCGAAGCCCAGGAACAGGGCTGCGGCCAGCCAGGGGACGACCGTGGGCGGCAGCAGCTCGCGCAGGCCGTAGCCCAAACCCAGGGAGATCAGGGTGACCGCAGTGAGGGCCCCGAAGGCCCCGAGGAACACATCACGGCCCCGGTGGCGGGTCGCCAGGATCAGCGCCATGAAGAAGGTCTTGTCACCCAGTTCCGCGAGGGTGATGGCGGTGAGGCTGGCCCCGAAGGCCGCCAGGCCGGGGTCGGAAAGAAGGGCTGTGGTCATCTAGGCAGGATCCCGCCCAACCCATGAAAAAGTCATGAGGTTCTGGCGCCGTCATGGGGCGGGCAGTTCCACCACCAGCTCACAGTGTCCGGGCCGGCTTTCGCCGAGTCGCAGGTCACCGCCATGGCGGCGAGCGATGGCGCGGCTGATGGCCAGGCCCAGGCCGCTGTGGCCGCCGCGATCGGAGCCGCGCCAAAAGCGCTCGAAGGCCTTTTCGCGGTCCCGTGCGGGGATGCCGGGCCCCTGGTCGGCAACGGCCACGCGCAGCTTCCCTGCCGTGCTCACCTGCAGTGACACCGTGCCCCCCTCAGGGCTGTGGCGGATGGCATTGATCAGCAGGTTGGTGAACAACCGCAGCAGCTGCTCGCTCTGAGCGCGGATCGGAACACTGTGGTCTGCAGGGTCGGGGCTGAGCTGCAGGTTGATCCCGCGGTTGGCGGCTTCTGGGGCGTAGCAACGGATCACATCCTCTAGCAGCTCCAGCAGATCGAAGGCCTGCAGATCTTCAGGAGGCAGCAGATCCGCCTGGCCAGCCTGCTCCTGTCGGGCGAGAAGCAGCAGATCCTCCAGCTGCTCGCCCATCCGGCGGCTGAGGCCATCGAGCTCCTGCCAGGCCAAAGCTGGCTGCTGACGGAGCTCCAGCGGCACCGCCGCCAGCTGGACGCGCAGCGCCGTGAGCGGATGGCGCAGCTCATGGGAGGCATCCGCGGTGAAGCGCTGCAGGGCACTCACCTGGCGTTGCAGGGGGAGGAAGGCGGCCCGGAGCATGCGGCGGCCCACCAGCAGCGCCGCCAGGGCGGTGATGATGCCCCCCAGCAGCAACCCGCGCTGCAGCCGCTCCAGATCGGCGCTGGCGGCCCGATCGGAGAGAGCCACCCGCACAAACCCGAGCCGCTCGGGCCTGCCGCTCCCTTCCCTGCCAGCCTCCCGGCTGTAGACGGGCTGCCAGAGACTCATGCCGCCCTGCCATTGCTGCCACACCGGTCTGAGCGGCAACAGGGTTTCCGAGGCCTGAGGCGGCAAGGAATGCCGTGGCCGCTGCTGCGCTGGAAGCGGCAGGTGGCCCTGCTCGCTCAGCAGCTCGCCATTGCGGTCAAACCACTGGAGCCGTTGCTGATCGGTGCCTGCCAGGGGCAGCAGGTGCCGATCGGGGCGAAACTTGTTGCGGCCAGCGGCCTCGCGGGTTTCGTGCGCGATCAGCGGTAGCTGGGAGGCCGCCCCGGCGGCGAGAAGACGCAGCTCCGTGCGCTGGTCCTCGGCACGTTGCAGGGAGATGCCCCAATAGAGCGATCCGGAGAAGGCTGCCAGCAAGAGAAGTGCAAAGCTGCCTCCTTGCAGGGCCAGCCGGCGCCGCAACTGCCGCGGATCAGGTGGAAGCGGCGGGATTGAGCCGGTAGCCAACGCCATACACCGTTTCGATCAGGTTGGGATTGCAGCCGGAGCCCGTGAGCTTCTGGCGGAGGTTGCGCATGTGGGCCCGCAGGGCATCCTCCCCCACCTCACGGCGGCCATCGCCAATGCCGTGCAACAGCGCCGTCTTGCTGAGGCTGTCGCCGCCAGCCCGCAACAGCTGCTCCAGAAGCAGCGCTTCCTTTCGGGTGAGCGCCAGGGCTTCCCCCTGAACCGTGGCGGTGGTCTGGCCGGCCACAAGGCGCAGCGGCCCGAAGCTCAGCTCGCTCTGAAGGGGCCGATGGGCGCGGCGCAACAGCGCCCGCAGGCGAGCGCGCAGCAGTTCCGGGTCGAAGGGCTTCACCACGTAGTCATCGGCCCCCTCCTCATAGCCCCGCACCTTGTCGCCGCGACCATCGCGGGCGGTGAGCATCAGCACCAGCGGCTGGTGACAGGGCAGGCGGCGCAGTTGCCGGCAAAGCCTGAGGCCATCGCGATCGGGGAGGCCCAGATCGAGCAGCACCAGATCAAACAGCTCCCGCTCCAGCCAGGCCAGGGCTTCAGCTCCTGTGCCCGCCAGCTCGCTGGCGTAGCCCCACTGGCCCAGCAACCGCTGCAGGGCGCTCTGCAAGGGGAGATCGTCTTCCACCACCAGGAGCTTCATCGCCGCATCAGGCCACACCAGACCGGGCCATCCTGCAGCGAATCCCGAGACTCACGGCCCCAGGCCACGATCTTCCATCGCACAGGCTTGCCGCACCATGAAGCTCCCTTCATGAACACCCATTGCTTCTGGTAAAGACAGGTGTCGATCGCAGGGAAGCCCTTGTCGGCAGCTTGGGGCCAGCCCATAGTTTCTGCATCGGGATTCGGAGGCTCCATCGATGGAAGACACCCCCCCTGAGCACCAGACAGGAGCGCGCTGACGATCCGGCCCCTGCTCCAACACTCTCGACGGATCCCTGACGTTCCCGGCGTGTCGCATCGTCGCCGTCCATTGCATCGCTTGAGGTGCCCCGGACCGAACGGAACGTCCCGATAGACACCTGGCCCCAGGTGCCAGCGCCAGCAGCTCCGACCCACAAACGAAGACACGCTGATCAGCCGATCACGGCTGTTGCTAAGCACAAAACCTGCCCAGTTCCGATCCGCCCCCAGGGGCAGGAGATTCGACTGAGCCAGCAAACGCCCGGGGCCCATACTCCGGGCTTTGTTGCGTGGCTCAGCTCAGCCTGGCCCGCCAAGCACGGCCCATGGCTTGGCTGGCCAGGCCTCGAGACCAGTCCGCGCCGTTAGACCTCTGCGCTTTCCGAGGACTTGGCCACTAGGCTCAGGGCCTTACCGCATGGGACCCTTCCACGGCTGCATGAACGATTTCTCCACAGATCCAGTGGCATCCCCAGCTCCAAAGGTTCTGCGGAAGAGTGATTTTGAGCTCAAGCCCTTCATGAGCAGTTGCAACAAGCTCGGGGCTTGGCAGATCGCCAACACCCTGGTGCCCTACGTCTTGCTGTGGTGGTGGGCTGTGCACCTGTTGCATCAGGGGTCCTGGCTGTTGTTGCCGGTGCTCGGCCTGATGGTGCTCTTTCTGGCCCGCTGCTTTTCTCTGATGCACGACTGCGGCCATTACTCGCTGTTCCGCCACCGCGACACCAACCGCTGGATTGGTTTTTTGCTTGGCATTTTTGCGGGTTTGCCCCAGTTGCCATGGTCGCGAGGCCATGCCTTCCACCATCGCCACAACGGCAACTGGGAAAAATACAAGGGCCCATCCGCCCTGGTCAGCACCACGACTTACAACGCCCTCGGTAGCAGTGGGCAGGTGATGTACCGGAGCTTGCGCCATCCCCTGATGTTGATCCCAGGCGGATTTTTCTACCTGGTGATCAAGCCTCGGATCGAACTCCTCGCTGGCCTGGCTGGCCTCCTGCCGCACACCATTGCCTCTCGGCGGCAGCTGCCAGCCACCCCGTGGCACCAGATCTTGGCCACCTACCGCACCACCTGGTGGCATAGCCCCGAGGAAGGTCGCGACCTGCTGCTCAACAACTTGGCTGTTGTGGCCAGCTGGTTCACCCTGTCCTGGTGGCTGGGTCCAGCCACCTTCTGGTTGATCTATGCCCCTGTCATGGCCTGCAGCGCGGCGGTGTTCATCTGCATTTTCTTTGTGCAGCACAATTTTCCAGGCTCCTATGCCCATTCCACGGCCAATTGGTCCGCCATGAATGGGGCGATGGAGGGCACCAGTGACCTCGAACTGCCAGCCCTGTTGAACTGGTTTTCCGCCGACATCGGTTGCCATGCCATCCATCACCTGTGCGAGGCGATTCCCAACTACCGCCTTCAGGCCGCTCAGCAACGCAATGCCCATCTGCTCACCGGCGTGAAACGTTTACGGCTGCGCGACATCCCTTCCTGTTTCTCCTATATTCTCTGGGACGAGAGTGCCGGCAGGCTGACAACAGTGGCGGCTGAACAGATGGCTGGCTGAGCGCCAAGAGAATCAATCAAGATAGAAATAGGTGAGATGAATGCCCCTGCCCACGTATTCATGTTTGTAGCCTCCCTCGTATGCGGTGCCACGGTAAAAGGCGGGAATCGATCCTGACCTCCCGATCGCTGTGATTTTGGCGTTGCAGGTTCGCACGGTTGCCGATGCGTTTTTGCAAGAGGTTTCATTTCTGAGGACCTCATAGACCGTATGGTCGGCAAATGTGATCTTGTCCACAGCCTGTTGGTTTGTGGTTGCTCCTGCAACGGGTGTGAGGGCGCAACAGTCGTGCTGGCCATTGCGCTGGCAGTTGGGCGAGAGCTGCGCCTTCGCCAGGGAATGGCTCAGCACCACGGCAGCCGCGATGGCAAGCCTCGTGAGGGTTGGCCGCCCTGCTCGGCTGAATCGACTGCCGCCCATCCCCTTGTTTGCGTCGTTCGACTCTATGGCAGCTGCCCAAGGCACAACCAGATGCAGCAAAAGGCACAAGACCGGTTGCTCTCGGATCTACGACCCCCTGTGCACCCGGACAAGCCGCTTAGGATTTTTTGCAATGTCCTACAGATCCATGCCCCTGAGTGCTGCCCGGGAAGGGCAACGGGTGCGCATTCTTTCTCTGCCAAGCCACCCTGCGCTGGAGCAGCGGCTCACTTCCATGGGGGTTAAGCCAGGGAGCGAAGTGGAAGTGCTTCGCCGGGGTTATCCGGGCGGCATTCTGCATGTGGCCTGCGGCATGCTCGAGTTCATGCTTCGCCAAGACCAGGCCAAAGACATGCAGGTGGCGCCGATCAGTCGCTGATCCAGCCGCGCCTTGTCAAGCCAGGGATTGAATCAGCCGGCCGCCCTGGTACACCACCAGAGCCATGGTCCAGGCCAATCCCAGCGACCATCCAAGGGAAGTGAGAGCAAACATTCGGCTTTTCGATTCCTGGAGCTGGGCGGCAATGGTGCCCAGGCAAGGCGTGTAGAGCAGCACAAAGGTCATGTAGCTCAAAGCTTGCAAGGGCGTGATCGCTGCCTGCACGCTGCCAGCCAGGTGGGATTCTGAGGTGCGATAGATCACGGCCAAGGCTCCCAACAGGATTTCCTTGGCAATGAAGCCAAAAAACAGCGACACGCTGAGTTCGGGATTCAAGCCGATGGGTCCGAGCAGGGGATGGAGGAGGGTGCCGATCCCCCCAGCCAGGGTTTGCCGGCCGCCCTCCGCCGCCCCGGGGGGGAGATGGGTGAGGAGCCAGATCGCCGCCGCGCCACAGATGATGAACACGCGGGTGGTCACGAAGAAATTCAGCATGGCGCTCCATCCACGGCGCACCACGGTCCTCAGGCTGGGGGATCGGTAGGGGGGCAACTCCAGCACAAAGGCCTCCCGGCTGGGGTACACCCGCTTGAAGATCAGCCCCGTGATGATCGCCGCGGCAAAACTCAGCAGGTAAAAACCAAACAACACCAGCCCTGGAGCCCACCAGGGCCTGGGGAAAAACACCCCCACCAAAAACACAAACACCGTCAGCCTGGCCTGGCAGAGGGCAAAGGGAATACAAAGCATGGCCAGGAGGCGCATGCCCCGATCCCGAATCACGCGGGTGCCCATGATCGAGGGCACGTTGCAGCCAAATCCCATCACCTGAAGCACAAAGGCGCGGCCATCGAGGCCCAGCCAACGCATGAAGCCATCCATCAGAAAGGCGGCGCGAGGCAGGTAGCCCGAATCCTCAACCACGCCGATCAACACATAAAAGAGGAAGATCAGCGGCATGAACGTCGCCACGGTGCCGACCCCAAGCCAGAGGCCGTCGATCAGAAAACTCTTCAGGGGAGCGGGCGCCCTCAGCCCGGCCAGGGCTGGTTCGAGCACTCCGGTTTGCACGGCATCCAGCAAGGTGCCGAGAAGGTCCTGCAGCGGAGTGGTGAGGGCATACAGCAGCTGAAACAGGATGAGCACCAGCCCGAGAAACACCCCAACGCCCACCAGGGGATGGAGCAGCACCCGATCCACCGCGCGCGTGCGGCGATGCAGGCCCGCCTGTGGCAACCGTACAAATCGATGCACCAGATCCTGTTGTCTGGCATCCAGCGTCAGTTGATCCTCGTTGCGCGAGTCCCCAGCGGGCGGATGCGGCTGTTGGGGTGAGGCGCCTTGGCGATGGAGCTGGTCGATCAGGGTCGCCAGGCCCTGGTGGTGTTTGGCGCTCACGGGCAGCAAGGGCAAGCCCAGCTCAGCCGAAAGGCCCTCATGGTCGATCACCAGTCCAAAGCGCCGTGCCTCATCACTCATGTTCAACGCCACCACCACCGGCAGAGCCAGCGCCTGAATTTGCAGCAGCAGCCTCAGCTGGCTGGCGATCTGGCTGGCGTTGAGCACCACCAACAGCAGATCAGGCGGGTTCTGCCGCAGAAAACGCTGCACCACGGCTTCGTCCTCGCTGCTGCCCGAGAGGTCGTGAATGCCTGGCAGATCCACCAACTCGTAGGGCCTGCGCTCGGGATCCGCAGGCAGGGTGCCGCGCTGCAGATCCACGGTGAGGCCGGGCCAGTTGGCGATGTGCGCATGGCCCCGGGTGAGGGCATTGAACAGGGTGGACTTGCCACAGTTGGGCATGCCCAGCAGCGCCACCGTGACTTGGCCTCTGAGCGTTTGCCCTCCATCAACCCCTCCGCCATGACAGGAGCGTTTCACACCCTTCTTGGCAGTCAAGGATCAAACGAGCGTACTGCGACGGGGCCGAAGCTCAGTGGTCGGGAGTGCGCATGGGCTTTTGCAAGCGGATGCGGGCGGAAACCTGGGCTTCAGGATCCACTCCCGCAAACGTGGGAGGCAACCACACCCGAACCACCATGAGCAAGGCTGCAGTGGCAAGGAACAAGCACACTGCCAACATTTGTTGCCAGTCGGTTTCCAGCACGCCTTTGACAATCACCTCACGCAATACCGAGACGATCGCGATCTCCACCGAGACGCCAATCGATACGCGCTGCTCTTGCAGATAAATGATCAACAAACGAAAGAGTTCAACTAAGATCAAGATAAAAAGAATATCCGCAGTGATGGCATGAAACTGTGGTGTTGTCAGTAAAGAAGAGAAGATGGCCTTGAGCTGCAATGCCATCACGCAGAACAGACCCATGCACAGGGAAACGGCGATGAGGTCTTGCACTGCCTCCAGGGATTGCACGATTTGGGGACGGCGGAAAAGCTGATGCCAGGGGATGGAACGAGGTGGAATGGTGTCGATCCTGGAAGGATCCACATCCAATAAGGGGCCGACTTTGGGAGCGGAAGCTGCCATATCACCATGGGGAACATTGATATGAGTGCATGCTATTGCTCGCGAATTCCAGAGTCAATCATTAAAGGATTGCCGTTGCTGATTGCAGGTATTTGTCAAACCATTGCAGTTTGCCGGCCGCCGCAGTCCCCACGCAGGAGCAGAATGGCTACAGGCGAGCGAACACCCCTATGGAGCCGAGCCGCCCTGAGGCCACGCCGGAGCCCCTTGATCTGCCGGCAGGGGTGCATCACCTTTGCAGCTGTGGACTTTCCAAGCACGGTTGGTTTTGCGATGGGGCCCATCTGGGCACTGGCAGGATCGCCTATGAGCTCCGCCTAGAGGAGCCGAGCACCGTGCTGCTCTGTCGCTGCGGCCGCTCAGGTCGCTTTCCCCTTTGCGACGGGAGCCACGGGAAGGCTTCTCACCGCCGTTGGTGGCCCTAGCGCTCCGGCTTACGCAGAAGCATCCGCGGAGGTGAGTTCCTGGCCGATCACCAGTCGCAGGAGGATCGGGGCCAAAAAGGTGGTGCCAATCACCATCAGCAAAATCGCCGCCTTCAGAGCGGGGGAGAGAATGCCCGCCTGGCTGCCCAGCCCCAGAAAAATCAGGCCCACTTCCCCTCGGGGCATCATGCCAAGCCCCACCACCAGGCGACTGGTGGGTTCCTTGCTGAGGTAGCTCCAACCAGCGGCCACTTTGCCGGCGATCGCCACCGCGAGCAGGAAGGCGGCCACAATCAGGCCTTCCCGGTTGGCCGGGTTGAAGGGGTTCAGCACCGAGAGATCCATGGCGGTGCCAATCAGCACAAAAAACACCGTGGCAAAAAGGGCCACGAGGGGTTTGACAGCCTTCTCAATGTCTTCTGTGTGCTTGGAGGCGCTCAGGATCAAGCCGCCAGCGAAGGCCCCCAGGGCAGCCTCGAGGCCGATCGCCTGGGCCGCGAAACAGCACAAGGTGAGCACAAGAAAACTGGCCACTGCCACATCGCCAGGTGCCTTCAAATGATCCACCACCCAATCGAACAGTGGTGCAGCGGTGCGACTGAGGATCAGGGCCACCGCCACGAAGGCCACCGCTGCCAGGCAGAGCTTGACCAGGGGGGCCAGGCTGAAGGCCCCACCACCCACGATGGCCACCACCACCGCCAGAATCACAATTCCGAGGATGTCGTCCAACACGGCAGCGCCAATCACGATCTGGCCTTCACGGCGCTTGAGCCAACGCAACTCACCAAACACGCTGGCGGTGATGCCGATGGAGGTGGCAGTCATCGCCGCTCCGGCAAAAACGGCGGGAACCAGGGGCACATGAAAGAGATAAAACAGGCCCGCGGTACCAAGGGCGAAGGGCAAGATCACACCGGTGATGGCCACGGTGGTGGCTTGCGCCCCAACCGCAACCAACTCATCGAGTTCGCTCTCCAAGCCTGTAAGAAACAGCAGGGCAAACAGGCCGATTTCGGAAACAGCCTCCAGATTGGGGAAGCTGGCTCGGTACACCTCGCGCACGGTGTCCGGGCCAATTCCGGCCAAGGAACCCACCAGAGCCGCGGCTCGATCGCTGAGTTGGGCCTGCACCTCCGGGGGCACAATCAGATGGAGCCCTGAGGCTCCCACCAGCACCCCAGCCACCAACTCCCCGAGGATCGTGGGCAGCTGGAGCCGCACCGTCAGCTCAGAAATAGTGCGAGCGGCTACGAAAATCACCAAAAAACACCCCACCTGCAGGAGCGTCTCGGCCACCTCGAGCTGATGGGGGGTCACCGCCGAAGCAACAGGCGGAATCACAGGCATTGGGGGTGCATTGGCGATCAAGTTACAAGAGTCGCCATGCCCCGGGGCGACGCCGATCTCTCCAGGAGGGTGGCGCTGAGGCGGGGAATCAGCGGGGTGGGCCATCCCAGAGGTTGGCTTCGGTGTAGGGGCTGCCGGGTTGAAACCAGAAGCTGCCATCGACAAAGCGCTGGCCCCGATCCAGCCGCGCCAGCCGGGCCATGGCCTCTGGGCCCAGCTCCAGATCCTGGGCGGCCAGATTGGCGGCCAGGTGCTCGGGCCGGAGTGCCTTGGGGATCACCACCGTGCCGCAGGCCAGGCCCCAGGCCAACACCACCTGGGCGGGGCTGGCCCCGAGCTCGCCGGCCAGGGCGAGGATCTCCTGATCCGCCAACACCGGAGAAGGCCGGTCGTCCCTCCCGGCACCGAGGGGGGAATAGGCGGTGAGCACGATGCCATGGCCTTGGCAGAAGGCCAGCAGCTCCAGCTGCTGCAGATAGGGATGGCGCTCCACCTGGTTCACGGCGGGGGCTGAGCGGGCGCCGGCCAGCAGGGCCTGGAGCTTGGCCTGGCTGAAATTCGACACGCCGATTTGCCGGCAGAGCCCGGAGGTCTGAAGTTCCTCCATCGCCGCCCAGGTGCGGGCCAGGGGCACCTGCTCCAGCGCCACCAGATCCTCCCCCTTCTCCGGAAACGCCACCCCCCGGCGCAACACGACGGGCCAATGGATCAGATAAAGATTGAGATGGGAGAGCCGCAGATCCGCCAGGGTGCGCTCCAGGGCAGGGCGCACATCCTCCGGCGCATGGCTGTCGTTCCACAGCTTGGAGGTGATCCAGAGCTCCTCGCGCCGCACCACACCATCGGCAAAGGCCCGCTCTAGGGCCTCCCCGACCTCCGCTTCATTGCCGTAGATGGCCGCCGCATCGATGTGGCGATAGCCCAGCTCCAGGGCCTGGCGTACGGCAGTGCCCACCCTGCTGGGCTCGGCCCGCCAGGTGCCCAGCCCAAGGGCGGGGAGGGAATCGCCGTTGGCCAGGGCAATCTGGCGCATGGCAGAGCAGCGGCTGTAGAGACTCTATGGGCTCTCAAACAGCGCCAGCTGCCCAGGGCTCTCCCGCCGCCGCGTGCGGCGGCTGACGCCCGAGCGGGGCGTGGCCAGCCCGGAGCGGCGGGAGCCATGGCGCTCCTGAATGGCATCGGCCCGCTCTCGAAAGCCCGGCCCCTTGCGCACCCCCCACACCCGCTCCCGCGCCTCGCGGGCCGCCTGCTCGTGCTCCACGATCGGGGCCGGGTAGTGCACCCCCAGCACGCAGCCGGCGGCCTCCTGCTCGGCGACCGTCATGGTCCAAGGGGTGTGGAGGTGGGCCAGGGGCACCCCCGCCAGCTCCGGCACCCAGCGGCGCACATACTCCCCGGCCGGATCGTGATCCAGCCCCTGCTTCACCGGGTTGTAGATGCGCACGGTGTTGATCCCCGTGGTGCCCGCCTGCATTTGGCACTGCATCCAGTGGATGCCTGGTTCGTAATCCACAAACCGCCGTGCGAGCACCAGGCCGCTGTCGCGCCAGTGGATCCAGAGGTGGTAGCTGGCCACGGCCATCAGCAGGGCCCGCATCCGGAAATTGATCCAGCCCTCGGCCTTCAGGGCCCGCTGGCAAGCATCCACAAAGGGAAGGCCCGTGCGGCCCTCGCTCCAGGCCGCCAGGCGCTCCGGATCGGTGGTGCGCAGGCCTGCGTAGGCGGGGTGGGCGTCTTGAAACTCCAGCTTCGGTTCGCTCTCCAGCTTCTGGATGAAATGGCAGTGCCAGTGCAGCCGCTCTTCAAAGGCCTTCGGCCCTCCCGAGCGCCTACTGGCGTGCACCACCTCCCGCATCGAGAGGGTGCCGAAGGCGAGATGGGGCGACAATCGCGAGCAGCAGTGCCCCGCGGTGAGCGGGCTCGAGAGACCCTTCACGTAGCCCCGGCCCCGCTCCTTCAGGAAACTGCTGAGCACCTCCAGGCCCGCTGCTCGGCCGCCGCGCTGACGGCCGGGGCAGGGATCCGGCGGGAGCCCAAGTTCCTTCGCGCTGGGCAGGCCCCCTGGCGGCAATGGGTCGAGGGTCAGCTCCTCGGAAGGCTCCAAGCGCTCAGGAGGCCCGAGGGGCTGGGGAGCCATCCGTTCTTCCCACAGCCGCGCCCAGCCATCGCGGCTCCCCAGGGCCCGCACCACCCCGGTCTGGGGACTCTGGTGCCAGGGAATGCCATGGGTGCGGCACCAGCTGGCCAACGCCCGATCGCGGGCATAGGTCCAGCCGTTGCCCGTTTCCTCGTGGCTGAACAGCCCCGCGATCGGGATCTGAGCCATCAGATCAGTCAGGACGGTGATCACTTCCCCCACCCTCACCAGCAACGGCGCTCCCAGGCCGGCAAGATCGCCCTGCAACTCCGCCAGCGACTCCGCGCAGAAGGCCCACTGGCGGGCGGAAGCATCGGGCTGGGCCCAGAGTTCAGGCTCCACCACAAAGAGGGGGAGCACCCTGCCCCGGCGTGCCGCTTCCCGCAGGGGCCGGTGGTCGTGCACCCGCAGATCCCGCTTGAACAGAACGACGTGCGCAGTTTCCATGGCAGCGCACCTTAGGGATGCCTGGCAGGGATTGCTGGCGGAGGCACTGGGATTGCAGTCCTGCTCTCAGGACCAGGTGCTCAGGAGTGGAACAGCAACACCAACCCGGATTTCACCTGATGAAACTCCCGCTCCTCCCGACTCAAATCCAGCCCCACTTGCAGACCCTCCTTGAGAGCCACATCGAACGGCGGAGAGGATGGTGGCTGCCCTTCAGACCACAACGCCGCAATCCCCACAGGGGTGGCGTGCCAACGAAAACAAGGGGTGATCCCGATTGAGGGCTCCTTCAGGGCATCTTCCAGCAGCTCGCGGATCGCCATCGGGTGTTTGGGTTCAACCAGCAACACGCCCTAGCTTCGGCATCTCACCCCTGAAGGGCAATCGCCTGAGAGTTTTCGTGACACGTCCCCTCAGCGCTGCCTCCTCCGCCCTGCCCCAACCCATCGCCCTCGTGCATGAATGGTTCACCCCCCGTTCGCAGGGGGGATCGGAACAGGTGGCCCGAGAGCTGGATGCTCTGTTGGCGGGGGCAGGCTCCAGGCCGGATCTCTTCGCCCTGGTGGATGGCGAGAGCCAACGACCCGACAGTTGGCTGGCGGGCCGCCGGATTCACACCTCCTTCATTCAGCGCCTTCCCTGGGGGGTGAGCCATGTCCAGCAATACCTGCCGCTGTTGCCACTGGCCATCGAGCAGCTTGATTTGTCCGCCTACCCCCTGGTGCTGAGCAGCAGCCATGTGGTGGCCAAGGGCGTGCTCACCAGTCCGGATCAGCTCCATGTGAGTTACGTGCACACCCCAGTCCGCTACGCATGGGATCAGATGCACCCTTATCTCGCGAGCTCCCACCTGGCCAAGGGCCCCCTCGGCCCCTTGGTGCGGCTGCAACTGCACTGGCTCCGGCAATGGGATGGGATCAGCGCCCAGCGTCCGAACGCCCTGGTGGCCAATTCACGCTTCACGGCCAGCCGCATCAGGCGGTACTGGGGTCGGCGCGCCACAGTGATTCATCCCCCCGTGGAGGTGGATCGGTTCAGCTGGCAGCGCCCGCGCGAGGATTTTTATCTCAGCGTCTGCCGTTTGGTGCCGAACAAGAGGGTCGACCTGGTGGTGCAGGCCTGCAATCGCACCCGGCTGCCGTTGGTGGTGATCGGCGATGGGCCAGAGCGGAGGCGTCTGGAAGCCATGGCCGGGCCCACCATTCGCTTTCTTGGCCGTTGCACAGATTCTGAGGTGGGCCAATGGCTGGAGCGGTGCCGGGCCTACGTGAACGCGGGCTTGGAGGATTTCGGCATCGCCCCTGTGGAGGCCATGGCGGCTGGAGCACCGGTGATCGCCTATGGCGCCGGGGGCTTCTGTGACAGCGTGCGGCCACTGAATGGGCACACCGCCCATCCCACAGGTGTGTTGGTCTCCCAGCAGAGCGTTGCAGCGTTGGCCGAGGCCCTGGAGCACTTCGCTTCACAGCGCCTTTGGTTGCAATTGCCGGCGGAGGGTCAACGCCTCTGGGCAGAAACCTTCTCCCCGGCCCGCTTCCACCAGCGGATGGGCGATCTTCTGCAGAGGCTGTGGCTGGAGCATCAACGGCGCTTGGCGACCACCAGGGCACCCCTCTCCCTTGCTGTGCCTCTGACATGAGTGGCCCTCTGGCATGGGATTCCTTGGACCAGTCTCCGTAAATTTCTGATGTTGATGCTGGTTGATCAGGGTGCTGAGTGTAGGAACTGCATCACAAGTTCAGCCCAGCAATTTGATTGCGTTGCAGCCCAGCCTGCTCGCACCTGCTGAACTGATCGATCTTCAGTCGAAGCGCTCGAGAGTTGTTAAGCGTGCCGGGGACATTGTGTTTTCTTTCTCCGTGCTTGCCATCGGTGCTCCGGTGTTTATTGCCCTGGCCCTGCTGGTGAAGGCTTCTTCGCAAGGCCCGGTGTTTTACGTCCAGCCCCGTATTGGTAGAGATTATAAAAAATTTGGCTGCATCAAGTTTCGCACAATGCGAAAAGATTCGGATAAAATTTTAAAGTCTCTCTTGGCAAGTTCGCCAGAGCTAAAAAAAGAATTCGCGAAGGATTTCAAGCTAAAAAATGATCCTAGAATTACCAAAATTGGTAAGTTCCTTCGCCGTTCGAGTCTTGATGAGCTTCCCCAGTTCTTGAATGTTCTGCGCGGCGAAATGAGTGTGGTTGGCCCTCGTCCGATTGTGAAAGCTGAACTCAATCGATATGGTTACCACATGAATGAGGTTTTGGCCGTTCGGCCTGGCATGACTGGACTGTGGCAGGTATCAGGCCGCAACAATCTTTCTTACAGGCAGCGCGTTCGTCTCGATCTTCGCTACGCACGCTCGCGTAATTTCTTAATGGACCTGAAGATCGTTGCTCAAACCATCATGGTGGTTTTAAATCCACGCGATCGGGGAGCCTACTGAGTCAACGCAGCGGTCGCCACTAGCCAGGCGATCTCCAACCGCAGCGTCTGGTTCAACATCTTGGTGATGGCTCCTTGATCTGGGGCCTTGAAGTTGGCTCCCAGCACTGGTTTTTCCCGCCAACCATCGGGGTACCGGTTTTTGCCGCCCAGTCGCACTTGCGCGGCATGGGCATAGGCCGCTTCGGAGACTCCGGCATTGGGGGAAGGATCGGCTCCCCCTTCTCGCAGCGCCTCCAGGAATTGGGGGAGGCACCTCCAAGGACGGCTTGTCACCAGTGGCAGGGTCAGCGCCACGAGGCGAGCGGGGATCCATGTGAGCCCATCATCCAGGCGGGCCCCAGCCGTGCCAAGCCAGCGCAACCGTCCGCGCCGGTAGCCCAACATGGAATCCAGCGTGCTGCTGGCTTTGAAGATCCAGGCCAGGGCGAGAGGGCCGGGTGCCCCTCTCCATTGCCCACAGAGCCAAGCGCCCACCAGCATCCAGAACAATGGAGCGAACAGTCCATCGACGGCATTTTCCGCCGTGGTTTCCGCGGCAGCCCGCAGAATTTCCGCTTCGGGCAGCGTCTCCACCTCTCGCCCCACAATCCAGCCCAGGCGGGCGCGGGCCAAGGTCAAGTCCGGGAGGGCGCCAAGCACGGCCCGCACGGCCTGCTCCAGGCTGCGTCCCGCCAGAGCGCTCGCCAGCCCAATCACCACAGGGATCGAGCCCCATGGAGGCGTCGACCACGCAGCCTGCTCCAGAAGCCATCCTGCTCCACCCGATCCCACAGTCAGCAGCAGGGTGACTGCCCCTCCAGCCAGCCTGAGCTTCCACGGGGTGTCTCCCGCCCAGGCCTCGCTGAGGTGTCGCAGACGATCGATGCACCAACCCATCACCTGCACGGGATGCAGGCAACGCCGGGGATCTCCCACCAATCGATCCAGCCCACAGGCGAAAACCACCAACAGGGCGGGATGGGGCACAGGGGTGATTTCCGCCCAGCCTGTGTTCAGCTGGCCCTGAGCCAGCTGAACATGGCCCGCAAGCCCTTGCCTACTTCCTCGATGGGATGTTGGCTGTCACGCTCACGGATGCGTGTCATCTCGGGTTTGCCAGCCTCACATTCGGCAACAAACTTCTTCGCAAACGTTCCATCTTGAATGTCACTGAGGATGCGCTTCATCTCAGCTTTTGTTTCAGCGGTGATCAAGCGAGGACCACTGACGTAGTCTCCATACTCAGCAGTATTCGAAATTGAATCGCGCATGGCGGTTAGCCCACCTTTGACCATGAGATCCACAATTAGCTTCACTTCGTGCAGGCACTCAAAATAGGCCAATTCCGGCTGGTAGCCAGCCTCAACAAGGGTTTCAAACCCTGCCTTCACCAGCTCGCTGAGTCCGCCGCAAAGGACAGCCTGCTCACCAAAAAGATCCGTTTCAGCTTCTTCTTTGAAATTGGTTTCAAGGATGCCCGCCCTGGTGCCGCCGATGGCTTTGGCGTAGGCCATGGCGAGCGCACGGGCCTGGCCGCTGGCATCTTGATGCACAGCAAACAGACAGGGCACTCCCTGGCCATTCTGGTATTCCCACCGCACAGTGTGGCCAGGGCCTTTGGGGGCAATCATGACCACATCCACATCCGCTGGGGGAACGATCAAGCCGAAGCGAATATTGAAACCGTGGGCAAAGCTCAAGACTTTCCCTTGGCTTAGGTGAGGGGCAATCTCCTTCTCATAAACCGCTTTTTGCACCTCATCAGGCAGCAGAATCATGATCCAATCAGCCTTGGCGCAAGCCTGGGAGACCGACAACACCTCAAGTCCATCGGCTCTGGCTTTGTCTGCTGAGCGGCTGCCTTCATAGAGACCCACCACCACATTGATCCCACTGTCCTTGAGGTTGAGGGCATGGGCGTGGCCCTGCGAGCCGTAGCCGATGATGGCCACCGTCTTGCCGTTCAGCAGGTTGAGATCAGCGTCGGAGTCGTAAAAAAGCTGGGCCATGCAAACGGGGCTGGAGCAAACGGCAATGTTACGGGCGCGTCAGGCACGACCCTGAGGCATTGGCCTCAGGCTTCGCTCGGGTGGGCGATCACGCGATCGATCAAGCCGTAATCGACGGCTTCGGCAGCGCTGAGGAAGTAATCGCGATCCGTATCTTTGGTGATCTTCTCCAGGCTTTGGCCGGTCATGTCCGCCATGGATTGATTGAGCATGTCTTTGATGCGCAGGATTTCCCTGGCTTCAATTTCAATGTCGCTGGCTTGCCGTTGGCTCGTTCCCCCGAGAGGCTGGTGGATCATGATGCGACTGTGGGGGAGGGCCAACCGCTTGCCCTTTGTTCCAGCAGCCAGCAAGAAAGCCCCCATGCTTGCTGCCAGTCCGACACAGATGGTGACCACGTCTGACTTGACGTATTGCATCGTGTCGTAGATGGCCAAACCTGCCGTGACCGAGCCACCTGGGGAGTTGATGTAGAGATAAATCGGTTTGGAGTTATCGTCCGAGTCCAGGTAGAGCATCTGCGCCACCAGGCTATTGGCGACACCATCGCTCACTTCCTGGCCAAGAAAAAGGATGCGCTCGACGCCGAGACGGGTGTAAATATCCACCCAGCGTTCGTATTGGCTGCCAGGGAGGCGGTAGGGGACGCTCGGGGTACCGATGGGCATGGTGGAAAAGGGGTGGAGGGTGGATGGCTTTCGAGCCAGTTTCGATGAATCAGGCCGAAGCGGCCTTAACCAACGCCTGCGGGGACGGGGAGTTGTTTGCGGCTGGTGAGCACCCGATCGATCAACCCGTAGTCCATGGCCTCTGCCGCGGTGAGGTAGGTCATGCGATCGGAGTCCTTGGCGAGCTGCTCCACAGACTTCCCCGTGTTGTCGGCCAGGATCTCCAGCATGGTGTGCTTGTTGTGCAACACCTCTTTGGCTCTGATTTGAATATCGCTGGCCTGGCCGCGGGCGCCAGAACGGGGCTGATGCAACACAATCGAGGCATGGGGAAGGGCGGCTCGCTGTCCCTTGGTGCCGGCACTCAGAATCATCGCCGCGGTGCCCATCGCCTGGCCAATGCAGATCGTGTGCACGGGGGGTTTGACATAACGGAGGGTGTCGCAGATGGCGAAAGCCTCCGTTTCAAACCCAATGGCATCACCCGAATACCAGCTGGTGCCGGTGGAATTGATGTAAAAGAAGATCGGTTTTTCGGGGTTGTCAAATTCCAAATACAGCAACTGGGCGATGATCAGCTCAGTCACATCAATGCCCAACTGGCGTTTTGCGTCATCCGAGGAAAAAAGAGGTAACCCCAGATAGACAATCCGCTCCTTCAACAGTAGGGAGGGCAGGTCTGGAGGTGGCGTGCGCAGCACCGCGGAATCACCGTAGTAGGGGGCTGACACCGTCATCCGCAAAACATGCGCAGGCAGACTGCACACTAGCTGGGGCCGGCCGGGGGTTGCTCAGTGGAAGCCACGGGTTTTCCGCCTCCCTTCACCCCTGCCCTATCGGCTTGATCACGGGGGCGCTCACGATCCTGGCGGGCGAACACCATCCTGCCGGTGGGGGTCTGAAGTGCGCCAGTCACGGTGACGGTCAGCCGCTCTCCGATGCGCTGCCTCGCCTCTTCCACCACGACCATCGTGCCGTCCTCCAGATAGCCCACCCCCTGATCCGCTTCCTTGCCCTCCCGCACAATCTTCAACTGCAACGAGTCGCCAGGCTGGACTTCCGGACGCAGGGCAATCACCAATTCGCTGAGATTGACCACTTTTTGCTCCTGGACGCGAGCCACCTGGGCCAGGTTGTAGTCCGCTGTGAGCAGGGTGCCGCCCGTATCTGCGGTGAGCTTGAGCAGCTTCTCATCGGCTCCTTTGCCCTCGTAGCGCGTGCTGTTGATCACCATCCGGCGTCCAATCTCCTCCCGCAAGGATTGCAGCAACTTGAGTCCACGCCTGCCTTTGCCGCGTTTCTCCGCGTTGCTGGAATCAGCAAGGGCTTGGAGCTCATCGATCACCGCCTGGGCCACAATCACCTGACCCTCCAATAGACCCGATGCCAGCAGACCTTGGATGCGGCCATCGATGATCACACTTGTGTCGAGAATTTTCGCGGAAGCTGGCTGCAGCACACCCTCTGCCACTAGGAGGGCTTCGGCACTGGAGGGATTGAACAACCGCAGCAGGGTGCGGCCATGCACCTCGGCCAGGTTGTAACCGAGCACACCGAAAAAGACGTTGCTCAACACGGCGGCCAGCGGTTTGACCAGCACCACCTCCCAGGGGAGGGGGAGCAGCAGGATGGGGGCCAAAAGCAGGTTCGCCACCAACAGGCCCAAAATCAAGCCGACAGCCCGGCTGATCAGCAGATCTGTAGGCATGCTGCGCACCTGGTTCATCAGGCGGCGACGGAGCTGTTGGAAGAAAAACCCCGCCAGTAGCCCAAAAAAGGCGCCAAAGCCTCCCACCACCCAGCGCAGCCCCTCCATGTTGGTGACCTGCAACAGCAGGCGCTCGGGCAGCAGATCTACCCCGAGCCAGCCGGTGGCAGCTCCGGAAAGAAGGAAGAGCAGCAGGATGAGAACGTTCACCATGGCGACTGTGCGTGGCCGCCTTTTGCATCAGCCCCGAAGCATGCCTGATCTTCGCCGTTTTGCCAGGAAGGGGTAACCGCTCGTGACGCTTCCCCCACCCAGGGCTGCCTATGTCCACATTCCTTTTTGTTTGCGGCGCTGCTTCTACTGCGATTTTCCGGTGGTGCCGCTAGGCGACAAGGCTGATGGCAGCAGCAGTCCCAGCATCGCCAGCTATCTGGAGCTCCTCCATCACGACATCGCCACCTCGGCAGGCGGGCCTCCCCTCTCGACGGTGTATTTCGGGGGGGGCACCCCTTCGTTGCTCACGGCAGATCAGGTGGAGGGGGTGTTGGCAGCTTTGCAAGCGCGCTACGGCCTTGCAGATGGGGCAGAGATCACCCTTGAGATGGATCCCGCCACGTTTGATGAAGCCCGCCTGCAGGCGGTGATTCGGTGTGGCATCAATCGGGTCAGCCTGGGAGGGCAGAGTTTTGACGACACCGTGCTCCAGGGACTGGGGCGTCACCATCGACGGCACCATCTTCTGGAGGCCGCTGGTTGGCTCCACGAGGCCCGCCAGCAGGGGCGGCTGCGCAGTTGGAGCCTGGACCTGATCCAAGGCATTCCGCCTCTGCTGGAGGCTCCCTCCTCGCCATCCTTGACAGACTGGCGCTCGCACTGGCTGCTGCAGCTGGAGCAATCCATCCAACTGCGCCCGCCCCATCTTTCGGTGTACGACCTGAGCATTGAGCCAGGCACGGTCTTCGCCAGGAGGCTGGAGCTGGGGCAGCTGGAGATGCCTGAGCCTGACTGGGCTGCCGATCTCATGGACTTGACCGCTTCCCGCTTGCGGGAGGCTGGCTATGGCCGCTACGAGATCTCGAACTACGCCCTCCCCGGCCATGCCAGCCGCCACAACCGGGTGTATTGGAGTGGCGCGGGCTGGTGGGGTTTTGGCATGGGGGCAACGGAAGCCCCTTTCGGGCGCCGGCTGCCCAGGCCCCGCACCCGCCAGGGCTATGCGCTCTGGCTGGCGGAACGGGGACCTGTTCGGGGGGAGACCCCGCAGGCTTTTCCCCTCGACGAACTTGTGATCGTTGGGCTTCGGCGACGGGAGGGCATCAACCTGGCTCAGCTGCTGGCGGCCCATGGCTTCTCGCCAAGCGATCTGGACACCCTTCAGGCCCGCCTATCCCCCTGGATTGAGCGCCGCTGGCTCTGCCTGGAAGGCGAGCGCTGGCGTCTGTCTGATCCAGAAGGGCTGGCGCTTAGCAACTCGGTGTTGCGGGACTTTCTGGTGTGGTGGCTGGAACAGCCCGCCTCCCAGCCGGCTTTTGCTGGTGAATCCACCCCCGTAGAGCCTCAACCGCCAACCGACGCCCATCCAGCAACGGCGGAGCAAACGGAGGTTGGCGATCCGTAAAGCCCAGCAAATCCGCTGTGACCCGCACCTGACCATCGCAGCGATCTCCTGCGCCAATGCCGATGACGGGAATGGTGAGACGCCTGCTGAGGTCCGTGGCAAGGGCGTCGGGAATGTGCTCGACCACCAGCGCGAAACAGCCCTTGGCTTCCAAGGCCAGGGCCTGCTGAACCAGCCGCTCTTGGGCGAGGGGATCTGTGGCCTGCCTTCGCAAGCCAAGCCGATGCACCGACTGGGGTGTGAGGCCCAGATGGGCCATCACCGGGATGCCCATGCGCACCATGCGGTCGATCGCTGCCAAGGTTTCCGGCTCTGCCCCTTCGAGCTTTACTGCAGCGGCGGGGCTTTCTTTCAACACCCTGCCAGCAGCAGCCATGGCCTCATCGAGGCTGCACTGATAACTCAGAAAAGGAAGATCACAGATCACAAGCGGTGCCTCGCCCCCCCCAAAGCCCCGCAGTCCCCTGCCGACTGCGCGGCAATGGTGAAGCATCTCGTCCAAGGTGACCGGCAGGGTGGTGGGGTGGCCCAAGGAGGTCATGGCGAGGGAATCGCCAACAAGCACGGCATCGGCGCCCGCTTCGCCCACCATCGCAGCTGAGAGGGCATCCCACGCAGTGAGGATGGTGATGGGCAAGCCAGCCTGTTTGCGCAGCAGAAGGTCGCCGGGGCGTTGGGGCAAGGTGGAAGGTCTGGTGGGAAACCAGCCTATTGGTGGGAGGGTAAGATTGGCTTGGCCCGGATCTACGCGGCCGAGACGCCCAAACCTGGTCAGGACCGGAAGGTAGCAGCCATACGGGATGCTCTTGGCAGGCGTGGTCTCCGGGTCACCCCTCAGAGTCCAATCGGGCCTGACGGTTCACCAAAAACGGTGGAATTTTTGCACCTCTTTCAGGAGGGGTTGACTCCTCAAGGGCTGATGTGAAGGCCGAAACCGTTCGCTCCGGGCGGTAGGCGCCACCACTTTCAAAGCCGGTGGCAATCACGGTGACGTGAATCTCACCCTCCAATTGATCATCCACGACCGCCCCAACGATGATGTTGGCATCGGGGTCGACCACGTCGTAGATCACTTCCGAGGCGGTGGTCATGTCCTCCAGAGTCATGTCCCTGCCACCGGAAATATTGATGATGCACCCCTTTGCGCCATCAATGCGGGCAGATTCCAGCAGTGGGCTGCTCATCGCAGCCTGGGCTGCCTCGCTGGCCCGTGAACGGCCGGATCCCACACCGATCCCCAGCAGGGCCGTGCCAGCATCAGCCATCACTGAGCGCACATCGGCGAAATCCACATTCACCAAGCCAGCCTTGGTGATGATTTCTGTGATGCCCTTCACCGCCATGCGCAAGACGTCATCAGCAGCCCGAAAGGCCTCTTGCAGGGGGGCTCCGGCAATGGCATCGCGGAGACGGTCGTTGGGTATGACGATCAGGGTGTCCACATGCTCAGCAAGCTGGGCGATGCCCTGCTCAGCCTGGCGCAATCGATTTCTTCCCTCGAAGCCAAAGGGCTTGGTCACGATGCCCACCGTGAGGGCACCACAATCCTTGGCCACCTCGGCCACGATCGGAGCAGCGCCTGTGCCGGTGCCACCACCCATGCCAGCGGCAATGAACACCAGGTCTGCCCCTTCGACAGATTTCTGGATGTCTCCACGGGATTCTTCCGCAGCTTTTTGACCAATCAAAGGATTGCCGCCAGCCCCTAATCCGCTGGTGAGGGTTTGACCCAACTGGATCCTCTGCGGAGCTGCAGCTTGCAGCAGGGCTTGCGCATCCGTGTTCAACACCCAAAAGCCCACACCCTGGAGATCGGTGGCAATCATGCGGTTGACGGCATTGCTGCCCCCGCCACCTACCCCAATCACCTCAATACGTGCCGTTTGGCTAGGAATGATCCCATTGGTGGAAGGGGTGCTCTGGCTCATCTGAAGGGACGATTGCGGGAACGATGACGTAGGGCTGTTGTCGCGAGGCACAACTCCTCCAAAGGATGACCGCATCCCGGAAGGCGATGGGGCAGGAGTGGCTTCGAGAGGAGTGGAGCCGTTGCTGAATGGCTGCATTATGTCTTCAGAAGAGAGACCCGGCTGTCTGTCTCGGGAGGGAGATACCTTCCTCTGGATCCGCCGCCTACGCAATCCCTTGTGTGGAATGGCTGGCAGATCCTAGGGGTGGGGTCTGGCCGGAGGATGTGGCGGGGGCGCAGGACCATTGGCGGTGGTCGTGGTCGACCCCTGAAGATTAAGTTCTGGCTGTTCGGGGTCCGTCAGGTCGATGCTAAGTGGACGCTTGCCTGCAAGTCGTTGGGGAAGGGTGCGGTTGAGGTGAGCCAAGACATCCAACCGTCTGGAGAGCTGGGAATCCACGGGGCCAAGGCGGAGAGGACCCAGCTCTCGCGTCGTGATCCACAGGCCTCCGTCCGGTTCAAAACGGATTTCCGTCAAGCCAGGTCCGATCTTGTCGCGGGCCCCCAGAACCTGGCCAAGAACAGATCGATAGCGCTCATTCCAGCCGATCACTTGGATGGAGGCTTGTCCGTCCAGGCGCACCCGAGTGCGGGAGTCGGCATGGATCCAGTTGCCCGTGCGATCCACAAAGCCCAGTTCAGGCCCTTTTGGCGTGCGCCTTTGGGCACGCGCCACCGCCTCCCGATCCACCAGTTCCACCCGCAGGCGAGGGGGGAGCATCAGCCGGGTCACCTTGACCTGCTCCACTGGCAGGGAATTGGCCAGGGTGGTGCTCAGCAATCTGGGTTGGAGGGAAAAGAGAGGTTGGGGGAAGCGCAGTCGGCCCGCTGCAATCACCTGATCCCGGCTCACAAGGTTGCTGCCGCTCACTTCCACTTGGGCAGGACCTTGCAACATCCAACCCTGACGCAGCAGCACGAATCCGAGCCCCGTAGCCAAACTTCCGTAGACGAGAAGGCGCCAGCCATCCCGCAGCCGCTCCATCCTCCTCTGTTGGCGGAGCTGTCGCCGGCGCTCCACTCCGGGGAGCGTGGAAGGGGCCGTGGGGGACTGTCGTCGCATCACAATTCACACCGGGAGCGGGCCATCAATTCATCCATCCATCGCCGAGCGCGCTCGGCTTCACTGAAGGGCAAATCCTTTTGTTGACCCCCTCCCACCAAGCGAAGCCTGCAGGCTCCCTGACTCTCTTGCGTGAGTGGGGCCTCACCTGATCGCAGAGAGAGCAATTCGGTGAGTTCAAGTTGTTTGACTTCAAACGAATCGAGCTCCCGAAAATTGCCCGCTTCAAATGTGGCCCAGCTCAACACGCCATCCACCAGCCGAGCTGCTCCTGCTGCATCGAGTTTCGCCAGCTCGGCTCCGGCTGCCCAGTCTCGAAAGAGGCGCTGCCGTCGTCGCTCCAGCCAACCGAGGCCGGTCAGGAGCACAAATACCAGCAACAGGGGCACCCAAAGGAGTCCTTGACCCATGGCGTTAAGGAGTGATCTGCTGAAACTTTGGAGATTCTCTCGCGTCCCGTAGCAAACGGTGGAGAAGCTCTGCCAGGGGGATGCCACTGGCGGACCAAAGCATTGGATACATGCTTTGGCTGGTGAAACCTGGCAACGTGTTGATCTCATTGAGCCACAGGGCATCCTCAGGTTCGCTGTAGAAAAAATCCACCCGCGAGAGGCCGGATGCGCCCACGGCCTGGCAGGCGGAAATGGCCATGGCGCGGGCCCTGGCTTGCACCTCCTCGGAAACGGGGGCGGGAATGAGCGTGTGGCTGCGTCCTTCGCTGTATTTCGCCTCGTAGTCATACCAGTCGGCATCAAACCGAATCTCCCCGACCACAGATGCCTGCAAGGACTCGCTGGGGCCCAGAACGGCACATTCCAATTCGCGGGCCACCACACCCTTCTCCACCACGAGCCGGGGATCCAGAGCAGCAGCCATGGCAAGCCCCTGGCCGAGGCTCAGACGGTCGATGGCTTTGCTGATTCCCACCGACGAGCCGAGGTTGGCTGGTTTAACAAAACAGGGATAGCCCAGCGAGGCCTCGATCTGCGCCAACAAGGCTTCGGAGGACTGGAAGTCTGGGGGACCGCTCAAGTCGCTTCGCGACAAACTCAAGTAGGGCACCTGGGGCAGGCCAGCGGCGGCAAACGCCGCCTTCATGGCTTGTTTGTCCATCCCCATGGCTGAACCCAGCACCCCGGAACCCACGTAGGGCACCTGCATCAGGGTGAACAGCCCCTGAATCGTTCCATCCTCCCCATTGGGGCCATGCAGCACCGGAAACCACACCTCTACATCCAGTGCCCCCTCGGGAAGTCCTTGAAAGCCGACCCGAGGGGAAGCGGAAGGGAGATCGGCCATCTCTGGAGCAGTGCCTTGGCCAAGAACCTCTTCAGCAACCGCTGGGGGCCACCAGCGCCCCAGGCGATCGATATAGAAACAGCTCACCCGATAGCGCTCGGCATTGGCAGCGCTGCGCAGGCCCGCCAAGACCGTGGCGGCGGAACGAATCGAAACAGCGTGTTCGCCGGAGGCCCCTCCGAACACCAGGCCAACAAGGGTCGATCTGGAGGCATCGGTCATGGTGGCCGGCAAACGTCGGAGGCCAAACGGTATCAGTGCCGCGAAAAGGCACCAGAGGTCTGCGGAGAAGTCTTAGCGATGGATGACCCCGAACCCCCCCAGCAGTCCCGCCACCGCCATCATCCAGAGGGGAGAGAGACGGGTGAACACCACTAGGGCACACACCACCCCAGAAACCACCATCCCTGCTGGATTGGTATCGGAGAGACGCAGGATCTTCACCCCCACGGCAAACAGCACCCCAAGCGTCAGCGGACCCATAGCCCGCTCAAAGGCCAGTCGCCATGGAGAGTGGCGGAAGCGATTCCAGCTCAGGCTGGCGGCTACCACCAACAGCGTGGAGGGCAGCAGGATGGCCAACTCGGCCCCACAGGCGGTGAGCAGGGCCCAGAAGGGGCCCTCCCGCCATGCGGCAGCCATCCCCAACAGACCCACGAGCATGGAACTCGGGCCCGGTGCAGCCTCTGCCAAGGCGTAAAGATCATTGAATTGGCTCGTAGTAAGCCAGCAATAGACCTCAACGCTGAGGTGGTGATACTCGCTCAGCAGAGTGTTCCCGCCTCCAAGGGAAAACAACGAGAGCCCCATGAAGGTGACCATGACCTTCATGAGCTGTGCCAGGTCTGAGAGCCTCTGGGGCTCGCAGGCACTCACCGCCCCCATCAGCCCAATCCATAGGGAGACCATCACGGCCGAGGCTCTTCACCATGACGAGGCCAGTACCAGGCCATGGCCAGGGGGGCGATCACCAAAAGCAAAGGGACAAGCCGCAGGTTGAACACCACCATGCTGATCCACACCCCAGCGGCCAAGAGCAGGGCAACGGGATCTCCCATGTAAGTGGGAAGGATTTTGAATCCCATGGACAGGGCCAGACCTGCGGCTACAGCAACCATGCCGGCCAGAACCCGATCCACCATGGGAAGGCCATGCAGATGGAAATAAATCATCCCAACCCCCATCAACAAACTGAATGGCACCGCCAGCATCCCGGCCAGCGCCGCCATTGCACCTGGAAGCCCACGAAAGGTGGCCCCCACGTACACCGCCATGTTGATTTGATTGGGCCCGGGAAGCAGCCTGGCCACTGTGAGCCCGGTCAGAAAGGCGTCGTTGCTCATCCAGCGGCGTTGCTCCACCAAGATGCGCTGACTCCAGACCGAGAGACCTCCACCAAAGGAGGAGAGGGCCACCTGCAACAGGCCGACAAACAACTCTCGCAAGCTGGGCGCGGGAGCAAGAGACTCTGGATTAGTCATGCACGAAGTGGGGATCGGGAGGCAACTCGCCCTCCTCGTGAAAGGTGGGATCGAGTGGATCGGGGGCGATGTATGGCTTGGCGGCTTTCCAATCGGCTGCAAACGTCGTTCTCAGCCGCTCAACCACTTCTTGCGCATCGCTTTCGATACCTAGCTCTCGCCTGAGATCAAAGGCACTCCGATCAATATTCATGGAACCAGTTTGAGCGTAGCTGCCATCGATAAGGATCAATTTGGCATGCAGCTTGAGATGCTTCTGCCGCCTCACTTTCACGCCGAAGCGCTGCATCACTCTCAAGGAGGAGAAGGTGTCGTAGATGTCCCAATCGCTGATGCCGTGCTTGCCACCGCAGAGCACACGCACTTTGACCCCCCGCTCACGGGCGCAAATGATGCGCTCCAGGATCACCGCATCCACAAACTTGGGATGTTGAATCCAGAGGGTGTACTGGGCAGCATCGATCAAGCGGGCCATCTGGCCGCGGCTGTGGGCGCTGCTCCACACCAACCCCACGTTGAGATCAGGTGAAAAGAAGGTGCGCTGCCAATCGGCTTCAAAGCCAGCCCCCACCTGGGCGACCACGGCTGGATTGCGACTCAAGACGCCATAGTCTCGGGTTTCGTTGAAATATTTATCAGCAAGATTAAAGGTGGAGATCAATGCTGCCTCCCCATCAATCAGCATGGATTTCTCATGGGTCACTGGAAAGGCTTCGCTCGTCCAGGCTGTGGCGATTCCCCAGCCCTGGAGGCGAGAAAAGGTTTCATCGTTCCACCGATCCCCGCCTGATGTGTGGGGGTTGAGCATCACTCTCACATCCACCCCCCGCTGCTTGGCCCGCTGGAGGGCATCGAGCACTACCGCTGAATCCAGCTTGAATTGTTTGAGCAGCAGCAGGGACTGGGCGCTATCGATTAAGGCCACAACTGATTGGGCCCCATCGTCTGGCATCACCAGAAGCTCTTGGTGGGGATGCAGCACCGCCGCCATAAAGGCCAAAACCGTCGGCTTACTTTAATTGCCCCCTGAAGCCAGCGGTTGTCCGCTTAGAGAAAACCCTCTCACGGTCTCGATCCGAACGGGCACAAGATCCCCCGCTTGGTGGCTGCCGCCGCGGCCATTGGCGGCAGGAAAGAAGGTGAGGCGATTGGTGCGGGTTCGCCCCATCACCTGGCTTCCATCCCTGGGGTTGACCCCTTCCACGAGCACCTCCTCCACGCGTCCCAGGTAGCGCTCGTTGCGGCGGCGGGCTGTGCGCTCCACCAGGGCATTGAGCTCTTGCAGCCGCTCCACCTTCACCGTCTCTGGGAGCTGGTGGGGCCATTGGGCAGCGGGAGTGTTGGGGCGTGGGGAATAGGCAGCTGTATTCACCTGGTCAAAGCCGATCTCTTCAATCAGGGCGAGGGTGCGACGGAATTGGGCCTCGCTCTCCCCTGGGAAGGCCACGATCACATCGGCACTGATCGCCGCATCGGGCATTTGGCTGCGGATCCGCTCGAGGATGCGGCGGTAGCGCTCCACCGTGTACCCCCGGCCCATGGCCCTGAGCACCTCATCGTCTCCGCTCTGAAAGGGAATGTGGAAGTGTTCACACACTTTCGGCAGGCGAGCGCAGGCATCGATGAGCCGCTCGGAGAAGTAGCGCGGATGGCTGGTGGCGAAGCGAAGACGGGCGATTCCCTCCACATCGTGCACTTGATGCAGCAGGTCAGTGAGGGTGTGGGCCCTGCGGCCTTCGGAGGTGATGCCAGGCAGGTCGCGTCCGTAGGCATCAATGTTTTGGCCCAGCAGAGTCACTTCCCTGTAGCCACGCTCGGCCAAACCCACCATTTCCAAGCGGATGGCCTCCGGCCAACGGCTTTGTTCCCGTCCCCGTACGGCGGGCACCACGCAATAGGTGCAGCGCTCATTGCAGCCGTAGATCACATTCACCCAGGCACAGACAGCACTGTCACGCCGGGCGGTGGTGATGTCTTCGAGGATGAGGTGTTCCTCGGTGGCCACCACCTGGGCCCCGCGTTCCACTTGCTCGAGCAATGTGCCCAGTCGGTTGGCGTGCTGGGGCCCCATCACGAGATCCAGCTCGGGCACGCGCCTCAGGAGGGATTCCCCCTCCTGCTGGGCCACACAGCCCGCCACGATAAGGATGAGTTCGGGATTGGCCCGTTTGCGAATCGCCTGACGGCCCAAGTAGCTGTAAACCTTCTGCTCGGCGTTGTCGCGAATGGAGCAGGTGTTGTAAAGGACCAGATCCGCGCTGAATTCATTGGTGGCCGGGGAGTAGCCCCGAGCTTCCAGGATGCCGGCCATCCGCTCGGAATCGGCCTTGTTCATCTGGCAGCCAAAGGTGGTGATCCAGTAGCTGCCGCGCCGTTGGGTCTGCGCAGCCGTTGAGCTGGAGACCGAACCGGCCTCACGGGAGTCTGGCTGGAGGCCTTGCAGTTCCAAGGGGGAGCTGGGGCTGGAGACGGGGAAGCTCATGGAGTCATTCTCCGACAGGCTCGCCAGCCCGCAACCGTCACCCGGGGCCCGTTCTCCTGGCCAGGCTGCGGACCCTGGAAGCCTCCTGATACACCGACTGGGGCACGGGCCGCAGATCCCACACCAAACCCAAGCGGGCCATGAGGGCCAGCGCCAGATAGGTGATGTCGATCTCCCACCAGTAGATGCCCTGCCGGCAACTGGACTGGCAGTGGTGATGGTTGTTGTGCCAACCCTCGCCAAGGGTGATCAGGGCGAGAAAAAAATTGTTGCGACTGTCGTCGCCGGTATTGAAGCGCTGGCTGCCAAAAACGTGTGATAGGGAATTGATCGTGTAAGTGCCGTGATAAAGGAGCACGGTGGAGACAAAGAAACCCCACACAAGCATCTGCATCCCAGATGTGGGTCTGCCTGCCTGTTGAAGCCCCCAGCCCAGGGCGAAGGTGGCGATGGCCAGCAGGGTTGGGCTCAGTAGGGACCAACGATCAATGAACACCAGTTCAGGGAAACGGGCGTAATCCCGGATGGCCTTGAGGTTCTCCTGGCGATTGTCGGGGTGCAGGAACCAGCCCATGTGCGACCACCAGAAGCCGTGGTGGCGAGGGGAATGGGGGTCGATCTCCGTGTCCGAAGTGGCGTGGTGGTGGCGATGGGTGGCCGCCCACCAGAGGGGGCCAAGCTGAGCCGAGGAGGTGGCGAGCAGAGCCAGCAAAAACTGGAAGAAACGGCTGGTGCGAAAGGTGCGGTGGGAGAAATAGCGGTGGTAAACGGCCGTTACGCCAAACATGCGAATGACGTAAGAGGCCAGGCACACCAGCACGGCATCCCAACTGATGCCTGTCCAGAACACGCCCAGGCAGGCCAGATGCATCAGGCCGTAGGGAATGCTGGCCATGATCCAGCCAGGGGTGATCTCGGCTTTCACCGGTTCGGGGGGCGGAGGAGCCTGCCCGTCTGCCGTTTGCACAGGGCGACCCCGGGAGGGGACGGTGGTGGGGAACAGCTCAGTTGTGGCGGAGGATTTCAGGTTGGCCGTGGGGCTGGAGGGGCCCCCAGCCTTCACAGGAAACAACCGCGAAGGGCTGGCGTCCAGGCCGGTTTGCCGTGGCTGCGGGGGGGACTGCAAAAGTTCGGCTGCCATGAGATGGCGCAGCTTAAGTCAGCGCCTTCACATATCAGTCACAATCGCTGAGCGGGTTTCCCTGTGGCAGCTTGAAGAGATGGAACTGCGTTTGCGTCGTCTTCCCCTCAGCAAAGCCGTGCCCCTGGCCATCAGCCGTGGCACCACCGCCGCCGTGGAGCACCTGCTGGTGGAGGTGGAACACGAGGGACTGATTGGTATCGGCGAGACCGGAGGTTTGGACACCGGTCATCGCCAGTTCGACACGGCCGCCATTGCCGCTGAACTCCAGGCCCTGCGTCCACGTTTGGCGCCTTTCTCCCCCCAGCCCCGCCAGGCGTTGGAGCCCCTCCTTGATCCCCTCTCGCCGCCGGCCCGCTGTGCCGTCGATCTGGCGCTGCTCGATTGGTGGGGCAAGCGATTGCATCTGCCGGTGCAGGAGCTTTGGGGATTGGATCCCCAGCACATCAGCCCCACCAGCGTCACCCTGGGACTCGGATCTGTGGAGGCTGTGCTGGCCAGGCTGGAGCGCTGGTGGAGCCAGTTGCCCGCTACCCGCATCAAGCTCAAGCTGGGCAGTGCGGATGGCTTGGACCACGATCGAGACCTGGTGGTGGCGGTGGCGGATGCCCTGGATCGCCGCCAGCAAGTTGGGGGCATCGCCTGCGAGCTGCAGGTGGATGTCAATGGCGGCTGGGATCTTGAGCAGGCTCGCGCCATGGTGGGCTGGCTCGCTGCGCAGCGGGTGGTGTTGGTGGAGCAGCCCCTGCCGCCATTGGAGGATCCCGAGGCGGATGCCGCTGCGTTCGCGGCCCTGGAACTCGATTGCCCAATTGCCCTGGTGGCGGATGAGAGCTGCTGGAACTTGGCTGATGTGGTGCGCCTGGCCCCCTATGTCGACGGGGTGAACATCAAGCTGCTCAAGAGCGGCGGGCTCAGCGAGGCCTTGCTGATGGCCCAGGCCGCCCACCGGCTTGCTCTCGATGTGATGCTCGGCTGCTACTCCGATAGCGCTCTCCTTAATGGGGCCGCGGCCCAATTGCTGCCCCTGGTGCGCTGGCCCGACCTGGATAGTCATCTGAACCTTGTCAACGATCCTTTTTGGGGACCCACCCTCGAGGGTGACCTGCTGCGTGCTGGCACCACCCCAGGACTCGGGGTGACCCTGCCCATTCCACTCCGCTGATGCTGCCCTCCGACGCCCCGCTGGTGCTCCTTCAGCACCATGGCCTGGACAATCTGGGCGGCAAAACAGGTTTGGCCATGTTGCGCTACCGCAGGGGACCGATCGTTGCGGTGATCGATCCTGACCATGCCGGGGCGGATGTGGAGCTGGTCACGGGCATTCGGCGTTCCGTTCCGGTGGTGGCCTCGATGCGGGAGGCCCTTCCCCTGCTTCCGCCAGGCGCCCTGGCCCGTTCGTCTGTTGGCGGCAAATCAGGCGCCGTGGCGGTGGTGGGATTGGCTCCCTCAGGCGGACGTCTCCCGACCGAACTCCACGCCGATCTGGTGATGGGCCTGGAGGCGGGTCTCTCGGTGGCCAGTGGACTCCACAGCCGGCTGGGCGAGGATCACCTTCTGGTGGCAAAGCTTCAACCTGGCCGCTGGATCTGGGACTTGCGCCGGGAACCCGAAGATCTCGTTGTGGGTTCCGCGCGCGCTGCGAGCTTGGCGGGCAGCCGTTTGCTGGCTGTGGGCACCGACATGTCGGTGGGGAAAATGAGTGCTTGCCTGGAGCTGCAAGCCGTCGCCTGCCGGCGCGGTCTGGATGCCCGCTTTGTTGGCACGGGCCAGGCGGGCATCTTGATCAGTGGCAGTGGTGTCGCTCTCGATGCGGTCCGGGTCGACTACGCCGCTGGCGCGGTGGAGCAAGCGGTCATGGCGGCGGGGGCGGGGGCGACCAACCAAACCCTGGTCTTGGTGGAAGGGCAGGGCTCCCTCTGCCACCCGGGATCCACCGCAACCCTGCCTCTCATCCGCGGTTGCCAACCCACCCACCTGGTGTTGGTGCACCGTGCCGGGCAGACCACCATCCGCTCGGCACCCCATGTGCCGATCCCACCGCTGCCAGAGCTCATTGCTGTGGTGCAAGGGCTGGCTGCCCTCGCACGGCCTCAGCCCACGGCCCCTGCACCCAAGGTGGCAGCGATTGCCCTCAACACGGCCCATCTGGGCGATGAGGAGGCGCAAGACGCCCTGGAGACTGTCAGAGACCAGACGGGTTTGCCTTGCCATGATCCCGTGCGCCATGGGGGAGATGGCTTGCTGGATGCGGTGATGTTGGCCGGGGTGCCTGGCCCAAGCACGATGGTGGATGGAAGGGCGAGCGAGGGGATTCGAACCCCCGAATAGCGGCGCCACAAGCCGCTGCCTTAACCACTTGGCGACGCCCGCCGTGGTGAAATGAACTTACCACTTGAACCCAGCCCACCTGCGCAGATGCGCCGGAGGGAAATCTTTGCCAACCTGGACACGCCTTTTGGATCGCGATCTGTGACAGCGGTCTCCCGATATCTGGCAGTTGCCGTGATGGCGGGTGGCATGACAGCTGGCCTGGTGGGCACCAACCCCGGCCCAGCGGCTTTTGCAGACTTTGGTGGCAGCCAGCTCACCGCCATGCTCACCAGGGAGCTCTGTCAAAACGACGGCCTGACCGGCATGCTGCGCCTTCTGATCCGCCAGTGCCCCGAGTTGGTGCGTTCCCAGAAGCATGTGCTTGGCAGGCTTGTCCAGGCCCACACCAGGCGGCGCAATCTCGGGTTGTTCAGCATCTATCACACGGAATTGGACCTGGCGACCCTGCTGCCGGGGCTCAGGCAGGTGCCTGATCTGCGCCTGCCCCGTTATGAAGCCACCACTCTGGCGGGCGCCGGCCAATTTCTCCTGCTCCAGGCCCACGAGCCTGCCGACTCCCGGAGCAAGCGTTGAGCCAACTTCCCCCCCTGGCCATCCCTCGCAGTTTGATCGATCCCACCCTGAGGCTTCCTCCGACGGATGCTGAGGGGTTGGCGCGGGTGTGCATAGACCACCAGGACGGCCGAATTGTTCGTTTGCTGCCCTATGAGGGCCCAACTCCTGCCGGGGGGATTCCCCTGGCCCTCACCCCCCTCGTCGAAGCCCACGCCCACCTCGACAAGGTGTTCACCTCCCCTTTGCGCGCCAACTGGGCCGGCACGATGGAGGAAGCCATGCGCATCAACCATCAGGAGGCCCTAGTGCGGACCCCTGAGGCCGTTTGGGAACGGGCAGAACGGGCCCTTGAGCAAGCCTGGCGCTATGGGCTGCGGGCCATTCGCAGCCACATCGACAGCCTGGGCCCCTGGGCAGACAGCTGTTGGGACGTGCTTGGCAGCTTGCGACAGCGCTGGGCTGGCCGGGTGGAGCTGGAATTGGTGGCTCTGGTGCCGATGCACCACTGGCTGACCCCGGAGGGCGACCAGCTGGCCCGTCGGGTTGCCGCGCAACATGGCGTGCTCGGGGGAGTGCTGGGTCCCCCTTACCGCATCCAGGGAGGGGAAAGGGAGGCCCTTCAGGCCCTCTTGCGGCTGGCGGAACGAGAAGGCTGCGGGATCGATCTGCACATTGACGAGAGCGATCAACCCCCACCCCGCGGACTGCTTTTGATGAGGCAGGTGCTGCACGAGGGGCGCTTCCAAGTGCCCGTCGTTGCCAGCCACGCCAGCAGCATGGGCTTGATGGGAGATCGGGCTCTGCGCCGGTTGGCGGATGGCATCGCAGAGGCGGGGGTGGGGGTGGTGGCCCTGCCGACCACCAACCTGTGGTTGCTGGACCGGGATCCGGAGCGAACGCCCTCCCGTCGCCCAAAGGCCCCCATTCGTCAGCTGCAACAGGCTGGTGTCACGGTGGCTATAGCTGGAGACAATGTGCAGGATGCTTGGTATCCAGGCGGCGACTTTGATCCGATCGAGCTCATCCGCTTTGCCACGGTGGCCAGCCATCTGCTGCCTTGGCATCGAGCAGGCTTGGCTCCCTTCACCACCTGCCCTGCCCGGCTGCTGAATCTGGCTTGGGATGGGGTGCTGCGGGTCGGTGGGCCCGCCGATCTGCTGGTGTTGGCCGCCACCTCCTGGACGGATCTTTTAGCCCGATCTCCTCAACGGAGGGTGTTGAGAGATGGGGTGTGGTTGCCTCCACCTCTGGCAGAGGCCCCTTCCCCGTTGCTGAATCAGCTGGCTGCTCCTGTAGCGACCCGCCACGGAAACTAGAAGGATTCCCCGGCCGCGCTGCCAGATGCCCTCCCTTGCCCTCCCTCCGCTGCCCCCCCTCCCCGCCGCTTCCCAGATCCAAGCGCTCCAGGAGGATCTGAATCGGACGGCGCCAGGCCTGAAGCTGCTCAGCGATCCGAGTGATCTAGAGCGGTTTTCCAACGACTTTCATGGCTACTCCCCGGTATTGCTCCAGTTGCTGGCCGGTTGCCGGGGCCAGTTGGTGGCCAGCCCAGCCAATGTGGAGGAGGTGATGGCGGTGGCTGGAGCCTGCGCTCGCCACGGCGTGCCGCTGACCGTGCGAGGCGCGGGCACGGGCAACTATGGGCAATGTGTGCCCTTGGCCGGGGGAGTGGTGCTGGTGATGACAGGTCTTGATCGGCTGCGGGCCGTGGACGGCAACACGGGTGTGGTGGAGGCGGAGGCTGGTTGCTTGCTGGCTGCCCTCGATCGGCAACTGCTGCCCCATGGCCGCGCTCTCCGTCTGGCGCCGAGCACCTATCGCAGCGCCACCCTGGGCGGCTTCATCGCTGGAGGCTCAGGCGGGATCGGCTCGCTGCGGTGGGGGTTTTTGAGAGATCCAGGCCACCTCCTGGGTTTGGAGGTGGTAACGGTGGAGCCGGAGCCCCGGCTCCTGCGTTTGGAGGGCCAGGCCTGTGAACCGCTGAACCACGCCTACGGCACCAATGGCATCCTCACGGCCCTGCGACTGGCCACCACTGAGGCGCTGGGATGGTGGCAGATGGTGGTGGGCTTCCATGAGGCGTCCGAAGCGTTGGCAGCCGCCCAGGGTTTGCCAGGCACCGCCCTCCTTCTGCAGGAACTCTGCTTGCTGGAGCCTGCTCTGGCAGCCGGTTTGCCCTGGCCCACAGGCTGCCCCTCGCCCCAGCCTGGGGAGAGCCGTCTACTGCTGTTGGTGGCCCCTGATGCACTTGCTCTGGCTGCCTCCTGGCTCACGGGGCGTGGGGGAACCGTGCTGTGGCAGGAGCTCGAGGCGACAAGCCGAGGTTTGCCCCTGCGTGAACTCACCTGGAACCACACCACCTTGCACTGGCGCAGCAAGCATCCCGACTGGACCTATCTGCAGATGCTGCTCCCCCAGCCGGAGGGGCCGTTTCTCGCCCAGATCAGCTCCGCGTGGGGGGATGGCCTGCATTGGCACCTCGAAGGGGTGCGTCAGGGGGGGGCGTGTCGCCTTGCCGGACTTCCCGTGTTGCGGGACCAAGGGATTGATTCCCTCCAGGAGCTCATCGCGCTTTGCAGGCAGGCAGGGGCCATGCTTTTCGATCCCCATGTGCTCACTGTGGAAGATGGGGGTCTTGGGGTGATTGACGCCCAGCAGGTGAGCTGCAAGTTGAGCTTTGATCCGCGTGGCTTGCTCAACCCTGGCAAACTGCGCGGCTGGTGGGAACAGGGCTGAGCTCTTGCCGGGCTGCCACCCTTCAGCAACCAAGGCTAAGCCGGGTTTCCACCCCTGTCACCGGATGACGGCCCCGGGCCCTGCGGCAGAGATCCACCTGGTCGGTTCGGTCCAGGATTGCTTCGCTGAAATCGGCATCGCTCACCTCGGCTCCAGCGAAACTGCTGCCGGAGGCAATCACCCCCTGCAGTAGGGCCCCGCTGAAATCAGCTCCCTTGAAATCCACCCGATCCATCAGCACATCGCTGAGGTTGGCTCCGCGAAAGCTGGCTCCGGCAAAGGCCCCCTGGGTGAAGATGGCGCCGTGCAGGTCTGAGCCATCAAAGTTGGCCTGCCGGGCCACGGCCCCGGCGAAGGAGGTCTCATGCAGATCCTGGCCATGGAAATCCTTCCCTGACTGGTTGGTCAAGGTGTAATCCACCCGCTCGGCAAAGGTGGCCCAAGCAGGGATGGGGGCCCAAAGCAACAACGCGATCCAGCTCAAGCTGAGCAGGCGGATCCAGCGACGGTGGAGCCCAGCCCTGGGCCTGTCGTGGTTGGACAAGGAGACGGGGACCCAGGGCATGGTGCTCAGCCTTCAGGCAGTAACGCCAAGATGCTGGCGGATTCGATCCAGGGCTGCCTTCTCCTCGGGGCTCACCTTTTCGCCGGAACCGAACAATCCGTTGCCAGCGGCCTCGGCCACCGCCACACAGCCATCCACAATCAGTTGGGCATATTGCTGGGCGGTGGGCGCATCGCACTTGTTGCGCACCAAGGTCATGGCCTGATCCACCTGCTCAAGGGCACGGTCGAGCACCTTGCCTTCCTTGATGTCCTCCGGCGTGATGTTGGGCTTGTCGGGATTGATGCCCTGCTTGAGGGCCTCGGGATCAAACAGGCTGGCAATCAGTGGATTGGAGGCGTAGCGCGTGGCCGCAGCGGAGAGTTCCTTGCCCAGGGCAAGGGCCTCTTGGGCGCTGGAGAAGATGCCCATGTCCACGGCCATCACGGCCATGGCAGCGGCGAGGGGGCCACCAATGAGCTTGTTGCGTTCTTCTGGGGTGAGTGGGACCGACATGGGCGAGGGAAAGGCCTAACGACAGAAGAATGGCAACAAGTCGCAAAAGCGTCAGCACGTGGCTGGAATCCTTCCGCGAAGTTGATCGCTTCAGGCTTTAGGGAAGAGGGTGAAGCGGCGGATCAAGCAGGCGCCAGATCTCGCCTAGCAGGTGCAGAGAGCCGGCCACACAGGGCAAGGGGCCGGCCGGCTTGAGCCAACGCAGGCCCTCCAGGGGATTTTCCACGGCTACCAGGCGGCCCTGCAGGGTTGGTCGGGCCTCCAGTAGGGCCCCCACAGACCAACAAGGCAGATCGGGAAGGGCGACGATGGCCGCTTCATCCAGGGGCCCCAACAGGGCATCGAGCAGGGCTGGGGCCTCCTTGCTGCGCTGAATCGCCAGAAGCCAGCGGCGCCCCTTGGCGGCGTCCGCTGCCTCCGTGGTGGCGTCTAGTCGATCGAGCTCCTGGCGCAAGGCGGCCGCACCGGGGGGGTTATGGGCGCCATCCAGCAACACCTCCCTTCCCTCAAACGTGCGGCGTTCGAGACGACCTGGCCAGCGGGCTTGACGCAGCCCCTGCGCGATGGCCCCCTCGCTGATCGGCCAGCCCTGCTGGATCAGACTTCTGGCCATTCCCTGCGCCACAGCTGCATTGCTCCGCTGAAAGCCTCCAGCACATCCCAGGGCCAGCCCTCCCTCCTCCTCCTTTGGCAGGGGCTGCACCCAGCGCAGCTCACATCCCTGAAGGCGAGCGTGATGTTCGAGAACCTCTCGTACGGGAGGGGATTGGGGACCGCTGATCGCCACCTGTCCGTGGGCCATCACTCCAGCTTTCTCCGTGGCAATGGCTTCCAAGGTGTCGCCTAAAAATTCGCGGTGGTCCATGCCGATGGGGCCAAAACCCACCACCCTTCGATCCGGGTGTGCTGTGGTGGCATCCAGCCGCCCTCCCAGCCCCACCTCCAGCACCACCAAATCCAGATCAGCCCTGGCAAAGCGATCCATGGCCGCTGCCGTGAACAGTTCAAACATGGTGAGGGAGTGCTGCTCCCCCAGGGGAAGCCAGCGATCCAGGTCCGCGCAAAGCGTGGGCCCATCCACCCAGTGGGGCCCAAGTTGAATCCGCTCGCACCAGCTTTGCAGATGCGGTGAGCGGTAGATCCCCGCACGCAGCCCCGCCGCCTGAAGAATGGCGTGCAAAAAGGTGGCAATCGATCCCTTGCCGTTGGTGCCAGCCACCTGAACGGCAGGGAACTCTCGTTCGGGATGGCCGCCTGCAGCCAACGCGGCACGCATCCGATCTAACGAGAGGTCAATGCCACGGTTGGCGCAACACGCCAACACACTGTCCAGATCGACAGGGTCTGGAAGGTGCATCAAAGCAGGCGTTTGAGTGCCTTCTCCAGCCTTTTCCCAAGCTGCCGCATCTGGCGCGGTTTGATCACGAGTGGGGGGACGAAGCGAACGACGTTGGAGCCAGCCGGCACCAGCAGCAAGCCTTCCGCCAGGGCTGCCTTCACCACATCCGGGGCCGTCAGCCCACCTGGCCGGAGCTCCACCCCCTGAAGCAGGCCCCAGCCGCGCACCCCTGAAAGCTGCTCGGGATAGCGTTGCACCAGGGCGCTGAGCAGTTCCTGCAGTTGCTGGCCCATCGCTTGCACATGCGCCAGCAGCTCACGGCGTTCAATCTCCTCAAGCACCGTCAGGCCGGCTCTGCAGGCCAAGGGATTGCCACCGAAGGTGCTCGCATGCTCCCCTGGCCGCAGATGGTCGCAGCTGGTCTTCACCGCCAAGGCCCCGATGGGGATGCCGCCGCCAAGCCCCTTGGCCAGGGTGAAGGCGTCGGGCTCGACACCGAGTTGTTCATAACCCCACCAACGACCACTGCGGCCAACCCCGATTTGCACCTCATCAAAGATGAGCAAAATGTTGCGCTCGTCGCAGAGCTGACGCACCCGGCGAAAAAAGGCAGGGTCACCTGGATGAACGCCCCCTTCCCCTTGCAGCGGCTCCACGAGCACCGCTGCAACGGCAGGTCCGCCGGCCTCACAGGCTTCTAACAGCGATTCAAAGGCCTGGATGTCGTTGTAGGGAAAGTAATGAAACCCTTCCACCATGGGTTGGAAGCCATGGTGATAGCGCGGCTGACCTGTGGCGGTGACGGCGGCCAGGGTGCGACCGTGGAAGCTGGCCTCCGCCGTGAGGATGACGGGACGCTCAATGCCTCGCACCACATGGCCATGTTTGCGAGCCAGCTTGATGGCCGCCTCATTGGCTTCGGCGCCTGAGTTGCAGAAAAACACCCGATCGGCGCAACTCCTGCGCACAAGTGCTTCGGCCAAGGCCTCCTGCTCAGGGATGCGGTAGAGGTTGGAGACGTGCTGCAAGGTGCCCAGTTGACGGCAGAGGGCCCGTTTCATGGTGGGGTTGCTGTGGCCCAGGGTGCAAACGGCGATGCCAGCCACAGCATCCAAGTAGCGCCGACCCGTTTGATCCCAAACCCAAACTCCTTTGCCGCGCACCAAGGTGAGAGGAAAGCGGGCATAGGTGTCCATGACCGCTGAAGTGGGCATGGGAGCGGTGGGACTCGAACCCACATGCCCGAAGGCGCTCGATTTTGAGTCGAGTCCGTCTACCAATTCCGGCACGCTCCCACCCACTCAATCTAGAGGGCGATGGTTCCCTTTCGCTTCAACTTCAAGCTTCGCTGCAGACGCGACGGATGGAGGCCCCGACAGCATTGAGCTTGTCTTCGAGCTGGGCGTATCCGCGGTCGAGGTACTCCAGCCCTCTGACGGTGGTGGTGCCCTGGGCAGCCAATCCGGCCAGCACCATCGCCGCGGAGGCCCGTAGGTCGGTTCCTTGCACAGGCGCACCGCTCAATTCGGGCACCCCTTCCACACAGGCAGTGTTTCCCTGCAGGCGGATCGATGCACCCATCCGCTGGAGTTCGGCAACATGCTGCATGCGATTTTCAAAAATGTTCTCCACCACCAGGCTGGTGCCCTTGGCCGTGGCAAGCAGGCTCATGAACGGGGCCTGCAGATCGGTGGGGAAGCCGGGGAAGGGTTGGGTTCGCAAATCGAGGGCATGGATCTCATGGGCCGTGATGCGGATCCCCTGGCCTTCCGTCTTGAGGCTGCAGCCGCATTCCTCAAGTTTGGTGAGCACAGCTCCCAAATGCTCTGAAATCACTGGAGTGACCAGCAAGGAGGAACGGGTGATGGCACCAGCCAGCAAAAACGTCCCGGCTTCGATGCGATCCGGAATCACCGAGTAGTCAGCACCATGGAGGGTGGGAACACCGTCGATGGTGATGGTGGGAGTTCCCTCCCCGCGGATCCTGGCGCCCATGGCCTGAAGCAGACGCGCTAGATCCACGACCTCCGGCTCTTGGGCAGCGTTTTCAATCACCGTCTCGCCGTCGGCAAGCGTGGCCGCCATCATCAAGGTTTCCGTGGCTCCCACGCTGGGGCAGTCCAAATGGATATTGCCGCCCTTCAGTCGTTGGTTGGGCCCGGGCACCACGGCGGTCACCACGCCATGTTCGATGGTGACGTGGGCACCGAGTGCCTTCAGACCCTTGACATGCTCCACTACGGGGCGAGTGCCAATCTGGCACCCGCCTGGAAGGGGAACCTGAGCCATGCCCATGCGGGCGAGGAGGGGGCCAATGCAAAAAAAGCTGGCTCTCAAGCTGTTGACCAGCTCGTAGGGGGGGGCTGCCCGGGTGATGTGATCTGCCGTGAGTTCAATCATTTCGCCGGAACGGGTCACCCGCACGCCAAGAGCTGCAAGGATTTCGCCCATTGAGGCAATATCTGTAAGCCTGGGGACGTTGCGAAGATTTAAACAATCACTCGTCAACAGACAAGCTGCCATCAGCACAAGGGCTGAGTTTTTGGCGCCACTCACCCGAATTTCGCCTTCTAGACTGCTTCCACCAATCACCTCCAATTTTGGTTGCACAAGCGTCGACTTGGCGGAGGAGATGGACAAGACCATGGGCAGGGGGCCTAAAGCAACCATTCACGACCGATCTTGACAACGATTCCCGTCTTCGTCTAGGGGTCGCCACCTGAACTGTCTCGGCCCCCTGTCGTGCTTTGTGGAGGGGCGCTCACCCAGGGGCGCAGGGTCCATGGTCTAGGATGAATTTGGCTCGAACACGCCTGCGGATGTGGCGGAATTGGTAGACGCGCTAGTTTCAGGTACTAGTGGCAGCAATGTCGTGGGAGTTCAAGTCTCCCCATCCGCATCAAAATCATGATCCTTCTCTCCATCGAGAATTCTTCCGAGGTCGTTGCGAAGAAAGTCGGTAAATTCATTGAACGCCTCACGCCTGATCGCCTTGACCAGGCAAAAGTGGAAGAGGTAGTGATCCGCAAATTGATCGAAAACCTCGTTGCAGAGGGCTTGCACGGTCAGATCGCCGCCGTGCGCGGCATCCATCTCCAAGAGAAGCAGCTCCAGATCGACGAACACATGCAGGTTCGCCACCACGACCATTTCTGAATGGGTTTTGAGCTGATCAGCAGTCGGCGCAATCCTCTTGTGAAGGAGCTGCGTGAGTTGCATCACCCTTCCGGCCGGAAGCAACAGCAACGGTTGCTCCTGGAAGGCACCCATCTGCTCGAGGAGGCTCTCAAGCTCAAGCTGGCTCCCGATCTTTTGCTGGCTACACCGCAGTGGATCGAAAAAAATGCCCACCTGCTGCGGCTTGTGCCCGCATCGCTCACCATTCGTGGAGCCACGGCGGAAGTGATTGCGGCCGCTGCCACCACCGCCCATCCCGATGGCGTGGTGGCGGCTCTTCCCTGGAGGCTGCCGGGCCAGGCTCTGCCGCCCAGAGCCCCCGATTTTGGGCTGCTCCTCGACAACGTGCAGGATCCTGGCAATCTCGGAACGCTTCTCCGCACAGCCTTGGCAGCAGGAGTGGATCAGGTTTGGCTGAGCGAAGGTGCAGATCCCTGGCAACCCAAAGTCCTGCGTGCCTCCTGTGGAGCCAGCTTGGCCCTTCCCATCGGTCGGTTCAGCGCGGGCGAGGTGTTGGAGCGCCTACGGCAAGCCCAGGCGGCTGGCACATGGGTTGTGGGAACGGTGGTGCGGGGAGGGGAGCCCTACTGGGGCTACAACTGGCGCCAGCCCACCCTGTTGATGCTCGGCAGCGAGGGGGCGGGGCTGAGCCCGGGCCTGGTGGCCGAGGCCCAATCCCTCCTCGTCATTCCGTTCGGCCAGCAGGTGGAATCCCTGAATGTGGCTCTCGCCGCCGGGCCTTTGCTGCTTGAACGCCGCCGGCAGGAACTCGGGGCAGGCGCCTTCGCTGCAGCCAGAGGACCAGGAGGGGAGGAGAATACGTCGATCAGCTAGCCCCCATCCAGGTGAGCGACTTCCCATCCCCGGCCATTGGAGAGACCAGCGACAGTTCCCTTCGCCCGTTTGATTACGACGTGATCGTGATCGGTGCGGGCTATGGAGGCTTCGATGCGGCCAAACACGGGGCCGAGCATGGTTTGAATGTGGCGATTGTGGAGTGCCGGGACATGGGAGGCACCTGCGTGAACAGGGGCTGTGTGCCCTCCAAAGCGCTCCTGGCGGCTAGCGGTCGGGTGCGGGAACTCGCGGATGCAGACCATCTCAAGGCCTTCGGCATCCACGCCGCACCGGTGCGTTTCGAACGTCAGAAGATTGCAGACCATGCCCTCCAGCTGGTGGAGACCATTCGCGCCAACCTCACCAAAACCCTGGAGCGAGCCGGTGTCACCATCCTGCGGGGCAAGGGACGGCTGGAGGGCCCCCAGCGGGTGGCCGTGCGGGAGGCCAGCGGGGTGGAGCGGGTGTGGAGGGCACGGGATGTGATCATCGCCACCGGCTCCGACCCGTTCGTGCCCCCCGGCATCACCACCGATGGGCGCACGGTGTTCACCAGCGATGAGGCCATCAACCTGGAATGGTTGCCCCGCTGGATCACGATCATCGGCAGTGGTTACATCGGCCTGGAGTTTGCTGACGTCTACACAGCTCTGGGCTGCGAGGTAACGATGATCGAGGCCCTGGATCGGGTGATGCCCACCTTCGATCCCGACATCGCCAAACTGGCGACCCGCCAACTCATCGATGGGCGCGAGATCGACGCCCGCGCCGGCGTGCTCGCCAAAACCATCACTCCCGGCTGCCCGGTGAAGATCGAACTGGTGGACATGGCCACCCGAGAGCCGGTGGAAACATTGGAGGTGGATGCCGTGCTGGTGGCCACGGGCCGGGTGCCGGTGAGCCAAGACCTCAATCTCGCTTCGGTGGGGGTGGAAACCCAGCGGGGCTTCATCGCTGTGGACGGCACGATGCAGGTGCGCTCCAGCCATGGCGAAGGCGCCGAGCCCGTGGCCCATCTCTGGGCTGTGGGTGATGTGACCGGAAAGATGATGCTCGCCCACACGGCCGCCGCCCAAGGCGCCGTGGCCATCGACAACATCCTGGGCCATCGCCGCGAGATCGACTACCGCTCGATCCCCGCGGCCACCTTCACCCACCCGGAGATCAGCTCCGTGGGCCTGGGCGAGGCCGACGCCAAGGAGTTGGCGGCCAAGGAAAGCTTTGAGCTGGGGGTGGTGCGCAGCTATTTCAAGGCCAACTCCAAGGCCTTGGCTGAGCTGGAGAGCGATGGCCTGCTCAAACTTCTCTTCAACAAAACCACTGGCGAGGTTTTGGGCGCCCACATCTACGGCCTGCACGCCGCCGATCTGATTCAAGAGATCGCGAACGCGGTGGCCCGCCGGCAGAGCGTGCGGCAATTGGCCACGGAAGTGCACACCCACCCCACCCTCAGCGAGGTGGTGGAAGTGGCCTACAAACAGGCGGCCATGGCGGTGGCCGCTCCTGTGGGCGCCTGAGATGGAGATTCGCCGCCGGCCCCCCAACCCCTCGGTGAAGGTGGCCCATTTGGAATACGGCATCCCCCATCCGGAGGAGCAACCCCGCCACATTCTCGAGAAGATTGTGTGGGAAAAAGATCGGGAAATCGCCGCCGCCCGCGAACGGGTCAGCTTGGAACAGCTGCGGGGTCAGGTGGCGAAGCTTCCGGCCACCAGGGATTTTGTGGCGGCACTCAAGGCCTCCTGCCGGAAGCCGGCGGTGATTGCTGAGGTGAAAAAAGCCAGCCCCAGCAAAGGGGTGATCCGAGAGGATTTTGATCCGGTGGCCATCGCCAAGGGCTATGCCGCCGGCGGAGCCAGCTGCCTCTCGGTGCTGACGGACAAGACCTTTTTCCAGGGAGGTTTTGACGTGCTTGTGGCGGTGCGGGAGGCGGTGGAGCTGCCACTGCTCTGCAAGGAATTCATCCTTTCCCCTTACCAGCTCTATCAGGCCCGGGCGGCCGGAGCCGATGCAGCCCTCTTGATCGCGGCCATCCTGGACGACAAGGATCTGGGCTATCTGCTGAAGGTGGCCCGCAGTTTGGGCTTGGCGGCCCTGGTGGAGGTGCACGACGCCGCGGAGATGGAGCGAGTGTTGCGCTTGGAGGGGGTGCAACTCATCGGCATCAACAACCGCGATCTGAGCACCTTCCACACCGATCTGGCCACCACTGAGCAGCTGATGGCCCAGTACGGCGATCAGATCCGTGCGACCGGGGCACTGTTGGTGAGTGAATCGGGCCTGTTCAGCCGCGACGATCTTGATCGGGTGGTGAGCGCCGGGGCGGATGCGGTGCTGGTGGGGGAAGCCCTGATGCGGCAGCCGGATGTGACGGCGGCGTTGGAGGCGTTGATGGGGGGGTGACCCGCTCCCCCAACCCACAGTTTGTTGATCTCCAGCCTCTGCCATAAGCCATTGACACCGTGCATCATCTCGCTGGAGCCAGGTTTTCCCAGATGACCCGCAGCAATTGCCCCAGAGGTAGCGGCTGCGGAAAGATTTGTAGACATTGCTCGTGTGAAGGCCTAGCCGTGGCTGCACAGCATTGGCTCATTGCCATCCCGATCCGGCGGCTCTCCTCAGCGTGGCGACCGTGCTGACCCGGAGTGCCACCTTGGTGAGGGAGCCAAGTCCGACAAGGGCATTTGCTTTGTGTCTGTATTTCGTGACAAAGTTTTTTCTGGCAACTATCACCTCGAAGTTTGTGGAAAAATTTTACGGCGATTCTTTGCATTCATGCCTCTTCGCCTCTTCGCCCCTGCAGCACTCTTGCCGTAACGGCTGCAGTCTTTTTCAGCGGAGCACCTGGCCAGGCTCAGATCATTTTCTCTGATAATTTTGACGCAAATACTCCCGCGTTAAACACCGTTCCCATCGGTTGGACAAATGTTAACGCCGGAACAGTTGATATCATTGGAGTATGCAGCGGATCTGGTCCTTTATTTGATGTTTTTCCTGGCAACGGTTGTTATATTGATTTAGATGGATCAACAATGGCAGCAGGCAAGCTAAAAAAAAGTTTCACTCTCACTGGAGGCTTTGCATATGAGCTTTCATTTGATTTGGGGACAACCCAAAATAACAGTGTGTTTGTCACCTTCGGAAACTCTACTTCTCTCATTAGCCTTTTCGGAGTAGAGCCACTTACAAAACGCAGTCTTAATTTTTCACCAGTTGTCTCTGGAATTTATGATGTCATCTTCCAGGATCAAGGCGGGGACAACAGCGGCGGCATCCTGGATAACGTGAAGATCACCGAATCTGTACCTGGTCCTCTGCCGATCCTGGGAGTGGCTGCAGCCTTTCGCGTCAGTCGACGCCTGCGTGCCCGCCTCCGCAGAGTTCAATCTTGACCAACACCGACCTGCAAGGTGTCACGCAAATGCCCCCGCCGCGGCGGGGGCTTTCTGATGGAAGGATCATTCCCAGCGCAGGCTGAACGGTGGGGGCAAAGCCCAAACGGAAGCAGACGTTGTCGAGGCGGTTTTCGAGAGGCTTTGGCAGGTTGGTTTCCGTGGAACCCTCCTGGGCATGGGCTTTCTTCACAGAGCGCACCAGCTGACGTTCAGCAATGACGTAGTTGAAGCGAGCTCTTCGAACATGACCAGGGTCATGACCCTGGTCAGATCTGGGCTAGATTCCGGCGGCTCGCGCCAAAGCCATGGCCCACACCATCAGTGCCTCCCAGTTCAAGGCCCGCTGCCTCAGCCTGATGGATCAGGTGGCAGCCACTGGTGAGGTGTGGGTGATCACCAAAAACGGCCGCCCGGTGGCCGAGCTCCATCCCTGCCCTCCGCCTCGGCGGCCCAGTCCCTTCGGGCTCCATCCAGGCGTGGAGATTCATGGAAATGTTGTCGCTCCGATCGACACCCCCTGGGCGGCCCTGGAGTGATCCTTCTTGACACCCACGTGTTGCTCTGGCTGGATCGGGAGGATCCAGCCCTTGGGCCCACCAGCCGTGAGCTGATTCGCACGGCGTGGGGGGAGGGTTCTGTGGCGGTGTGCGCCATCACCTTTTGGGAGGTGGCCATGTTGGCGCTCCGAGGCAGGATCGACCTGCGGCAATCACCCGAGAGTTGGCGGCTGGATTGGTTGCAGGCAGGTTTGGAGGAGATCCCTCTGGATGGTGCTCTTGCTGTTGCGGCGACAGCTTTGGTTGATTTCCACCCCGATCCCGCAGATCGCTTCATCGTGGCCACCGCTCTGGCGCAGAGTGCCACCTTGGTGACTGCGGACCAGGCGATTTTGGCCTGGCCGGGGCCCCTGCTGCGGCAGGCGGCAGGGAGGTGACCCGGTGAGTCATGCAAAAGCCCCCGCCGCGGCGGGGGCTTTCTGATGGAAGGTGCACTCCCATCGCGGGCTGGCAGGATCTACACCTTGCGGCTGTAAAACTCCACCACCAGCAGTTCGTTGATCTCCAGCGCCACCCACTCGCGCTCGATGCGACCGGTGACCTTGGCGGTCATCTTGGCCTTGTCGAACTCCAGGTGGGGCGGAATGTTGGCCAGGCCGGGGAATTGCAGGTTCGCTTCCGCGAGGGTCTTGCTGGCCTTGCGCTCGCGGATGGCCACCACATCCCCCGCCTTGCACTGATAGCTGGGGATGTCCACCACGTGGCCGTTCACCGTGACGTGGCCGTGGTTCACCAACTGGCGGGCGCCTGGAACGGTGGGGCCAAAGCCCAAGCGGAAGCAGACGTTGTCGAGACGGTTTTCGAGAAGCTTGAGCAGGTTGGTTCCCGTAGAACCCTCCTGGGCACGGGCTTTCTTCACGTAGCGCACCAGCTGACGTTCAGAAATGCCGTAGTTGAAGCGAAGCTTTTGTTTCTCTTCGAGACGGATCGCGTATTCGGAGCGCTTGCGACGGGCTTGGCCGTGCTGACCGGGGGGGTAAGACCGCTTGGCGGACTTACGGGTGAGACCGGGAAGGTCTCCCAAGCGCCGCGTGATCCTCAAACGAGGGCCGCGGTAACGAGACATGGAAAGACAATGGCAAGAGAATGGGCACCGCTGCCGGAATTCCAGGGGTTATCCAGGGAATCTCGCCAGCGGAGGGCACTGGGGAGGCAAGCTGGGAAAGACACCGCAAGGAGCCATTCCTGAACCGCCACATGGAGCGCCAATGCAACATCTTAGAGGGCGGCCTGGCTACAGCCCTGCTGGCCCTCATCGCGATCTATCGCCAGTGGCTCTCCCCCTTGCTCGGGCCCCGCTGTCGTTTTGTGCCGAGCTGCAGCGCCTACGCCATGGAAGCGATTCAGCGCCATGGTCCCTGGAGAGGGAGCTGGCTGAGCCTGCGTCGACTGAGCCGCTGCCATCCCTTCACTCCCTGCGGGTGTGATCCGGTGCCCGATTGATGAGCACGCTCATGCTTTACAGCCGCCAGGGCTGCTGCCTCTGCGAGGGACTGGAGGAACGGCTGCGTCAGATTCTCCCTCCCGGTGCCCTGCAGGTGGTGGATGTGGACGGAGACCCTGCTCTGCAGGCGCGTTATGGCCTTTCCGTGCCCGTGCTGGCCAGGGCGATGTCGGAAGAGGGTGGCTCCAAGCTCTGCGAGCTCCCTCCGGTCCCCCCCAGGCTCCAGGGAGAGAGACTCCTGGCCTGGCTGGAGCGTCACCCCAGTCCCTGACTGGGGGAGCCACTCCCACCGGTTTCACCCTCAGAAGGAAGGGGGGCGAAAGGTCATGCCAGGGTGAGGCCGTTTGAGACCCGACGGCCGCCACCGCCCAGCTCACCCCATGACCCAACTGCTCCATTCCCTGCTTGGCCAGGTGGGCCTTCCCGTTCCTCCCACCCTGGTGAATGCGGAGCTTCAGAGCATCAGCTGCGATTCCCGGCGCATCAGTGCGGGCACTCTCTTTTTGGGTTTGCCCGGTTCCAATGTGGATGGGGGCCAGTTTTGGAGACAGGTGTTGGCCGATGGGGCCGCGGCGGCCGTCATCAGTCAAACGGCTGCGCTCGCCGACCCCCCAACCGCGGCAGATCCGGTGGTGGTGCTCCCGGATCCTGCGGCCCTATGGGTGGGTGAGCTGGCAGCGGCCTTCTGGCAGTCCCCCAGCCAACGCCTGCGTTTGATCGGCGTGACCGGTACCAATGGCAAAACCACCACCACCCATCTGATCGAGCATCTCGCGGCCAAAACAGGGCGGCCGGCCGCCTTGTTTGGCACCCTGGTCAATCGCTGGCCTGGGCACAGCGTCACAGCTCAGCACACCACAGCGTTCGCCGACCTCCTGCAAAGCCAGCTCTCCCAGGCGGTCGAGGCCGGCGCCCATCTTGCCGCTATGGAGGTCAGCTCCCATGCGCTGGACCAGCAACGGGTGGCTGGTTGTCGTTTTTCGGGAGCCGTGTTCACCAACCTGACCCAGGACCACCTCGACTACCACCCCTCCATGGAGGCGTACTTCGAGGCGAAGTCCACCCTCTTCACGTCCCCTCTGCTGCAAGGAGGAGCCGTGGTGAATGTCGATGATGCTTGGGGCGCCATGCTGGCCGAGCGTCTCCTGGCACAGGGCACCATCTGCTGGCGCAGTTCCCTGGCGCATCGGGACGGGGAATTGGGCATCAGCGATCTGCAGATGGCAGCCGATGGGGTGAGAGGAGTGCTGCACACTCCGGAGGGGAGCGGGCCATTCGTTTCACCCCTGGTGGGTCGCTTCAACCTGATGAATCTGCTTCAAGCCGTTGGCATCCTTCAACTGCAAGGCATTCCCCTGCCTCAGTTGCTGGAAGCCATTCCAAGCTTCCGGGGTGTGCCTGGGCGAATGGAGAGAGTGCGCACAGCATCGGCCGTGCCCTGCCCTGCCGTTTTGGTGGATTACGCCCACACCCCGGATGGCTTGGAGAATGCCCTGTTGGCTTGTCGTCCCTTCACCAGCGGTCGTTTGATCTGCGTGTTTGGTTGTGGCGGAGATCGGGATCGCAGCAAACGTCCCCAGATGGGGGGAATTGCTGCGCGCCTGGCCGATTCTGTCGTGGTGACTTCTGACAACCCTCGAACGGAAGATCCGGCCCGCATCCTTGAGGATGTTCTGACGGGCATTCCAGCCGACACCACAGTGGTTGTGGAAGCGGACCGGGCCACGGCGATTGCCAACGCCATCGCCGCTGCTGGGGAGGATGACCTCGTGCTCATTGCAGGCAAGGGACACGAGGATTATCAAATTCTTGGCACGCGCAAGATTCACTTTGATGATCGCGAAGAAGCGGAAAAGGCCCTGCGCCTTCGCTGCGGTTAGGCCGTTTCCTTCAGTAGAGCCATGCACGGCAGAAGCCTGAGGGATGCCACCGGTTTGATGGCGACGCGTCAACACGCTCCGCAGGGGCTTGGCCACAAAAAAAGGAGTCAGCAATGCTTTGCTGACTCCGGAATCAGTGGAACGCCAAGAATCTGAGGCTTTTAAGCCCCTGGAGACTTTGGGCCGCTTTCAGTTCAGGTGAAACGAACCACGTTGCGGTCGTAGCGGGTTTCCGCGTCGCGCACCCAGCCACCATTGGTGACTTCAAGCCATTCGACGTTGGAGGAATCGCGACGACGCACACCGGTCAGTTGGAAGGTGTCGCCGTTGCGGATTTGACGCAGCACACGGGAGCCGAGGTCGGCGTGCTCGCGCACTTCGAGCAGACCATCGCGGGCAGCAGCTTCTGCGGCGTAGTAGGTGCGAACACCCGTGGCGCCAGTGGTGGTGCCGGTGGTGGCGTAGGCGTGGCCGGTGGGCTCATCGCGACCGCGGAGCCACAGCCAGGAGCCAAGGCCAAGGGCCAAGGGCAGGAGCAGCCACCAGGCTTTGCCCTGATTCACGGGAGTACCCGGATCAGCCACAGGTGCTGCAGGCTCTGCGGGAGCTGCTACAGGCGCCTCAGCCTTGGGGGTGGCGAAGGCGCCACCTACACCCTGGCTGACGCTGTAGGGGCAGGTGAGACGTGCGGTGTTGACACCATCTTTGGTGAGATCAAACACCACTTCCACCTTGTCGGCGTTAATGGCCCTGGTGGAGATGACCTTGGCCAGATCGGCGCGCCAGCCCTGGGCCGTGGCGCTTTCGAGACAGGCGGCTTCGGCGGTTTTGATCAGCTCTTCGGTGCTTGCGGCAAGGGCGTTGCTGCCAACAGCGAAGAGGCCGATGGAGGCGGCTGAGGCAATCAGCAGCCTTGGAAAGACGCGGGGGGAGGTAGCAATCATGCCTCTAGACGACTAATGGAAACGGTTAGGAGGGGGAGGATCTTGAGCAAATGTTGAACACCCTGGCGACATTCACCGGAGGGAAGCCAACTGACACACCCTATACACAACTGACAAATTGGCAACATCCATCTCTGGAGCGACCCGCAACAGTTCAACAGCCCTCCCATCCATTCAGCAAAAGCGCAACCTCTGATGCCCTGGGCAATCCCTGCTGAGCAAACGCATTCTCAAGGCAATCCCCTGCCATGGCATGCGAGCTGCTGGCAGCGCCGATGGATGCGTGAGCTTTGCCCGCGGAATCTCCATGCATCACGCTTCAGGGCCCGAGCCGACGCAGAGGTGGAAAAATTAATTTTCTCTTAAGGAGTTGCTCGACGCTCTTGGCCAGGTGTTTGGAGAGAAAGTGCGAACAATGGATCCTTGCTCGCAAGATCTTGCGAAAGATCAATGTCGACCATGTCATCCAATTGTCACATTCTCTTGCCATTCCTCCATCGCCCGCCATTATTTGAGCGTCTTCCTCAATCGATCTCCTCTGAATGGCTCTCGCTGTTCCACTCTCCAAAAAGTTTCTGGCTGAGATGTTTGGCACCTTCTGGTTGGTGCTCGGCGGCTGCGGCTCTGCCGTCCTCGCCGCAAACTTCCCCTATGACAACGCTGCTGCCAACCCCCTCGGACTTGGCTTTCTCGGCGTTTCTCTGGCCTTCGGCCTCACGTTGTTGACCATGGTGTACACCATCGGTCACGTTTCCGGGTGTCACATCAATCCTGCTGTCACCTTCGGCCTGTGGGCTGGCGGCAAGTTCCGCGGTTCGCAAGTGTTCCCCTATGTCGTCGCCCAGGTGCTCGGCGCGATCATTGCTGGTGGCGTCATCTGGATGGTGGCAGGAGGCCGTGAAGGCTTCACCCTCTCTGGCAGCAATCCTCTGGCCACAAATGGCTGGGGCGCCCATTCCCCCGGTGGATATGGCTTCTGGTCAGCCCTATTGATCGAGGTCATCCTCACCTTCTTCTTCCTTCTCGTGATTCTTGGCGCCACCGATCGGTTGGCTCCTACCGGCTTTGCAGGTGTGCCCATTGGTTTGGCGCTTACCCTCATTCACCTGATCAGCATTCCTGTCACCAATACCTCTGTAAACCCTGCCCGTAGCACGGGTGTGGCTGCATGGGTCGGAGGGGATGCCATGGGCCAACTCTGGCTTTTCTGGTTTGCCCCGATCCTTGGCGCTTTGTTGGCCGGGTGGGTGCACAGCGCCTTCCTGAGCACAGAAGCTGATTATTGATCCGCCACGGTCTTGCCAATTTCTTCGGGGCTCTTCGGAGCCCCTTTTTTGCTGTTAGCAGCCAGACAGATCAAGGGACGCCAAACAGAACTGGAGCACTTAGCGACCCTCAGCTCTCGTTAAATCCATGAGGGCTTCCAGCAGGAGATCCAAATCCTCTGACGTCGTCGTTACGTGGGTGCAGGCTCGCAGACAGCTCGGATCCTTCAAACTGCGCACCCATATGTTCTGGCCACCGAGATGGCTCACCACCTGCTCCGGCTCAATCAGAGAGCCATCTCGACGATGGAGCTGAAAGCTCACCAGGCCCGCTGGTGGCGGAGCTTGGAGCAAGGGACGGCAGCCTGGCACCGTCTGCAACCCTCTCCAGAGGGCGTCGGCTTGACCCTTCAAGATGGCTAGACGCTCTTGGGCTGAGCCCATGGCATCGAACATCGATAACGAGGTGTGCAGCCCGCGCATCAGAGGAGTACAGGAGGTTGCCACCTCAAACCGCCGCCCATCGTGATGGAATCCCTCGCCAGCATTGTCTTCGGATCGCAAGGTGCGCCAGCCGATCAGGGTGGGCCGACTTTCCGCCAGCAACCGCTCTGAGAGCAGCACTCCCCCCAGCCCCTCGGGCCCGCAACACCATTTGTGGCCAGTGAAGGCATAGAGATCGGCGCAGCCCGCATCTGGAGCAACGGGCAGGCTCCCGAAACTCTGGGCCCCATCCACCAGCAACCAGGGCCTTTGGGGATGGGTGGCGAGCCGTTCGGCTACGGCAGCGATCGGCATCCGTTGGCCGGTTCGCCAGAGCAGGTGGGAGAGCACCACAAGGCGGGTGTGGGGGGATAGGACCCGCTCCAACGACTCGACCACATTGGCTTTCTCCATTTCTGAATCGCCCAGCAACTGCTGCACCGGGAGGGTTTGAATCCGCAATCGGAAGCGATAGGCCAGCTCCTTGCAGGCCGCCACGACGCCGTCATGCTCTCCATCGCTGACGAGCACCTCCTCACCTGGTTGCCAAGGCAATCCCCAGAGGGGCAACACACAACCCATCGTCACGTTTTCTGTGAGGGCGAGCCGATGGGGAGGCGCACCGCACCACTCGGCCAGATGCTGCCTGATCCGAGAGGTTTCCTCTGCTAAGAAGGGCCACATCGCTTCAGTGAAGGGCCCCAGCTCCTGAATCCGCCGCCAGCTGGCCACGATCGCCTCGAGCGATGGCGTGGGCAAGGGACCCTGACCGCCGTAGTTGAAGTAGGTCTTGTTGGCCAGGGCGGGGCAGAGATCTCGCAGGCCAAGAGTGGTTGGGTGGTTCAAGAGCTGCCGGGCTGTTCCGTTGTTCTTAGCCTTCTACCAGGCCAGGTTTGGTGAGAGCGCTCAGATAACAGCGCCGCTGTGCGGGCCCACCTCCATGAACACACCAGCCATGGCTAATGACAGCCTTCTCGTTGTGTTCTGGAAGTGTGCGCTACTTCTTCCTGGCTGATCTTCGTCTCGGGCAGGCTGAGCGCTTCGTCCAGGCGCCATGGTCTCAGCGAACGTCGAAGAATTGCTGGGCAAGGACACGCCTTTGAAGCTCCATCAGCCCGGTCCAGGTGCCCTTGGGCATGGAGGGATGGCGAGTCAAGTCGGCCGGCAGATTCAATTCTCCCAGGATCTGATTCACGTTATCTGCCGAAATTGGATTGCGTTGCAACTGCGAGAGTTGCTCAACTTCCGCCAGAACTTGTTTATGTTGTTCCTGGTTAAGGGGGAGGGTTCAATTGTTACAACGCGCACCAGCGCCCCATGCCTCTTCCTGCAGCTGGGTGAAGAGATAGATAACACGGTGAAAAAATTCTCACCGGCCTGGGCACCCCTCATCCCAGCTGCCTCTCTGCCAGGGCCTACAGCACCTGACCCACAGCCACTGCAGCCACCGCGGAGAAGAGGGTGATGCTGAGGGCTGTGAGGGGATTTTGGCCCTGGGCCACTGCCAGGGTGGTGATCACCCCGGCGCCCAGGCTTGCCACGGCCAGCTGGGTGGGGAGATCACCCTGAAAACGAGGACCGGGAAAGCGGGGACCAGGGAGCATGGCAGCGCACGGGTGACTGTGCAGACGCTATGCGGGGTTTTTCGATCCATCCAGGCCATGGGCAAAGTTGTTACTCAGCATGGAATTTCTTCATACAACCGTTACAACCCGCTGCCCACTCTTTGGCCAGATGCCGTTCGGGCGCGACCGCTGCTCGCCCACTGGCGCAAGGCCTCCAGCTGTTCCCGGGCGGTGCGGGAAAGGGGCACCAACTGGCTGGCCGCCGCAATCAGATCGGGCTCTTGCAAATCACGATTCTCGCCAAAGGCCAGATGCATGGCTTCGATCACCGTTTGCTCCAGCTCCGCCCCAGAAAATCCTGCCGTGCGATCCACCAACACATCAAGAGGGATGGCGTGAGCAGGACGCCGGCGCCGCAACTGCAGATCAAGAATGGCCCGCCGCTCCTCTGCATCGGGCAGCTCCAGGAGAAAAATCTCATCAAAGCGGCCCTTGCGCAGCAGCTCGGCGGGCAAGCGCTCCACCGCATTGGCCGTGGCCACCACAAACACCGGGCTGGTCTTTTCCGCCATCCAGGTGAGCAGACTCGCCAACACCCTTTGGCTTGTTCCTCCATCGCTGCGGCCATCGCCGATGCCAAAGGAAAAACCCTTGTCGATCTCATCGATCCAGAGCACACAGGGCGCCAGGGCTTCCACCCACTGAATCATCTCCCGGGTTCTGGCCTCGCTGGCGCCCACCAGTCCAGCAAAGAGGCGCCCCACATCCAAGCGCAACAGGGGCATCGACCAGCTGTGGGCAATGGCCCGCGCCGTGAGGGATTTGCCCGTGCCCTGGGGCCCCACGAGCAACACCCCCCTGGGCAGCGGCAGGCCAAACCGCCGTGCCTCTTCGCTGAATGCTCGGTGCCGCTGCTCCAGCCAGTGCTTGAGGGCTTCCAGGCCACCGATATCGGCAGGGGTGGCTTCGGTGGGGCAATACTCGAGCAATTCGCTCCGGGCGATCGCCAATCGCTTTTCTTCGAGCACCTCCGCCAGATCATCCGGCCCCAGCTGCCCGCGGCGGGCCAGAGCTCGGGCCGCGAGCTGCCGCACCCGTTGCTCGCTTAGGCCATGGCAGGCGGCTGTGAGCTCGCCAAGCAGTTCCTCCGGCAGGGGATGGCCGCTGGCCTGGGCAATGGAGGCCAACAACCTCTCAATGGCGGGTGCATCGGGGAGGGGCAGCTCGAGGGTCGTGATGCTGTCCTGGAGCTCGCCGGGCAGGTCCCAGCGTGGGGCCGTGATCACAAGCGTATGGGGCCCCTGGCGCAGGCGACTGGCCAGGTTGCGCAGCCGCCGACAGATGCCCGCATCCTCTGTGAAGCGATGAAAGTCCTTGAGCAACAGCAGCGCGCCCTGATCAGTGGGCACACTGGCCATCACCTCCAGGGCTCCCATCGGGTTGCGCGCAGCTTCGCCCTCCCGACCTGGAGCCCCCTGTAGGCCGCTGATGAAATCCCAGCTCCAGTGGGTCCGTCCCCCGAGCTTGCGGGCCACCTGCTGGAGCAGGGCTTCCACCCTCTCCTCCTCCAGCGTGCGAATCCAAAGGATGGGAGTGCGCGAGCGGATCAAAAGATCCAACTGTTCCACCAGTGAGGGAGGGGTCATGTCCCTGACTCAAGTTTGCGACGGAACGCTTGGCGGTGGACCAGGAGAGGCCGGGCTCAAGGCCTGCAGGGCTGACCACCGTGGATCGACCACGGAGGGGGCTGTGCCCCAACAGGCCGGCCCGGGGCACTCCCCCCCGCAACGGTTGACCAGGGGCAGCTGCAGGCTTAGCTGCTCAAAGAGCCAGCGTTCGGGGTCAAAGTTGCCTGTTGGATCAAGGCGATCAGCCAAGTCGTCACCGATAGGGACAACCAAGGTGTCGGTGGCACTGGGGGGAGCCCCGCTGCATTCCATCAATTCCTGTACATCAGCCCGAAGAACATGGTTGAACTGCTGCAGGCAACGATCACAGGCGAGGGTGATGATCGTTTCCACCTCCCCTGCCACCTCCAAGGCCGTGCCATGGTGAAGGGCCCGGAGGTGGCCGCGGACAGGGGTGAGGCTGGGCAGATCAGCAATCGGTTGATCCACAAGCCACTCCTTGCCCTCTGGCAGGGCTCGCAGCTCAGCAAGCGACACCGGCCTGAGCGGAAGGTTCACTTCTTGGAATTGGGTTCGAAGGGCAGCCTGTCTCCGCCAGCGGAGGCACTCACCGTGACGGCGCCATTGGGCCGGGCTGCCATCTGCTTCTCCAAGATTTGCTGCAGATTTTCAGGCAGACTTTCGCGGCTGAGCAGATAGGTTTGCACCCCCTGAAAGATGTTGGCCACGACCATGTAGAGCAGCACCCCCGCCGGCAGGGGGAAAAAGAGGAACATTGCCGTGATCATCACGGGGGTGATCTTGTTGGCCGTGGCCTGCTGCGGGTTGGCGGGCATGCCCATGCCCGAAAGGATTTGGCTGATAAACAGCGTCGCCCCGAAGGCCGCCACAAGGATGGCGATGTCCCAGTTGATGGCCCCATCGGTGACAAAGCCCACCTGGCCCAGGGCTTTGATGAAGAGGAAACCGCTGCGGGCGGCTAGGCCGGGGATTTTGCCCTCCACCACTGCATCGCCAGGGCTCAGCGCATGGATGGTGCCGTCTGGATCCACGCTCACCACTCCCTCACCCTTGGTGACGCTCCAGCTGGGACGGAACGCATCACCGTTATCGACGCTGTTGAGAAGAGAATCGAAGCTTGACCCGTCCTTGCCGTGCAAGGAGACGGTTTGGCTGTCGCCCACCCCAAGTTTGCTGCCCTTCTCCAGGGTGCCAATCACAGGCACGTGCTTGGTGGTGGTGACAAAAATCGAGTGGCTGGGCGTGTTGAAGGGCTTGGCCTCCACCGCTGCCATCTGTTCGGAGGGGAGGACCTTGACATTGAAGGTGTAGGGAACGTCGGCGAAGGGCGATCCCCGCAGGGTGGCAAAGAGGGCGAACAGGATCGGCATCTGCACCAGCAGGGGCAGACAGCCCGCCAGGGGGCTGCCGAACTCCTGCATCAACTTGCCCAACTCCTCCTGCTGCTTCTGGGGGTTGTTGGCAAACTTGGTTTTGATCTCCGCTTGCCGCTGTTGCATCACGGGTTGGGCGATCCGCATGCGTCGGGCACTGCGGATGGATCCGGCACTGAGGGGGAACAGGGCCAGTCGGATCACCACCGTGAGGGCAATGATCGCCAGGCCATAGCTGGGCACCAACCCATAGAAGAAATCCAGGATGGGCAGCAGCAGGTTGTCGGAGATGTAGCCGATCACAGCAGGGACTGAGGGAAGTTCCGTGGGTCAGTGTGCCTGATGGAGGACACCAGGAGCGATGGAGGAGGAAGACGGAGATCCGTCTGTTCAGGAGGCGGCGGAATCTGGGGTGACAAATCCGCTGCTCACCTTGGCTGGCTTGCTGGCTTTTGGTGAGGCTTGTCGCCGCTCTTCAATGTAGGCCTCGACCTCGCGGAATCCAGGAACAGAGCGCATTTCTAGCTTGGATCCATCCTCGAGCACCAGCACCATGTCGCCCCACGTGCCCCAACCCCGTGGGGCGGAGCGCACCTCACGGATCTGGCTATACACCACCTGGGTCCGGTCGCGGCCTAGCCAACCTCCATTGACCTCAATGCGGCGGCTGGTGATCCGATAACGCAACCAGATCGCCCGCACCAGAGCTGCGATCGCGAAGGGGATGCCGATCAATGTGAGGCCAAAGAGCAAATTCAGAATGAGGTCTCCGCGGGCGGGACCCCCTTCGTAGAACACGCTTTCTTGAATACTGGCTCCGGCTGGCACTGGGGGAACCTGGGTGCTCATCAGTGCAACCTCGCCTTCTGCAACAACAGTAGACATTCTCCCAGGAGGTCGGTCTCATCAGCTTCGAAGCTGCCGGGCTTCAGGCTGAACACCAGCCAGGAGGGCGATTTCGTCTCGGGTGGTTGGAGGGTCAGCACACGGTGAAGGAGACGGCGTAGCCGGTTGCGATGCACGGCACGCTTACTTACCTTGCTGCTCACGATCACGGCGCAGCGCCAGACACTGGGTGGGTGGCAACGGTCGCGGGGGGTGAGAAGCGTTTCGTCTTCAGGCATCACTCTCAGAGTGAGCCACCTCCCATGGAAGCGATCGGCATTTCGATAAATGCGGTCGAACACACGACGGCCACGCAGGCGATGCTGTTGGGGCAAGGCCACATCAGCGAGACTGTTGGGTGGGTGTTAAACCGCCAAACGAGCCCTGCCCCGCCGCCGCCTGGCACGGATCACGCGCCGGCCGGTGTGGCTGCGCATCCTCACTCGGAATCCCGATACCCGCTTGCGTTTGCGGCTGGTGCCCTCCAGTGTGCGCCTGGTCATGTCACATTTCGCTCAGCCACCCAACCTACCAGGCCATCGGTCAATTAGAGGCATTGGGATCGATCTGGATCAACCAGCTGCCCAGGTAGCTTGACACCGGGATGTCGCCAGGGGCTTGGGCAAGGGCGTTGAACTGATACATGCCGATGTTGAAAGGATTGAAAATGCGCATGTAAACACCAATCGTGTACTTATCAGAAATGGGGGTTTCTGGAAAGATTTCAATGGTGCCAGCTTTGGCATTGACTTCAATGGTGGCTGGGATTTGCTTTTCGCAACGCGTGCGCTTGAGCATGCCGCCCTCGCTCATGCGGCAGAGCTTCACCCGCTTGGGATCGATGGTGGTTTCAAATGTTTTGGGCACCGATACGGTGAGTTTAAGGATGGCTGTTTTGCGATCTTTTGGCTTCAGGATTAAGTAATAATCCGAGAGCTTCAGTCTTTGGGTATCAGACTGGAAAAAATAAAGCTTGCGATAATCCTTGCTGTTGTCCCAACGGAACTCAAGCAGGCCTGGGGTGCCTTGGGCCCGGGAGGCTTGCGGGGTCAGCACGGAAGCCCCCAGAAGCTGGGCCATGGCCAAGCCAGCACCCAGCCCAACAGCACAAGAAGCTTTGCCCAACTTGGAGAGAGGAGATGTCAAGGACGGGAAAGGGAGGGGGGAAAGAGACAGGACCCTGCGTTCGGCGCACCAGGTGACAAGCCAGGTCAAAGGCCTGCTTTGGCAAGGATGGTCAAATTATCCTGAGACGGCTGAAACTGCCTTGGGGCTAGTGGTCGGAGGGGGAGCTGGCTGGGGACTGGCTGGCCCGATCGGGACGCAAGCGAGATGCGTCTCGCAGGTAGGGATGCACCAGATTCCGCCCCCCTTCCAACCACGCATGGGCAAGGAGGCGGATGCAGCGAGGCAAATCGCCATGCACTGCCATCTGCTGGCAATCCAGGAGGGCTACATCGCCCCATCCCTCGCGCCGTCTGGCGATGGCGGCTGGAAAGCAGGCATCCAGATCGGCTGTGACGGAGAACGTGACAGAGAGCACCCGGGGACCCTCCAGGTTGTTGGCGACCATCAGGGCCTCGATCAGCTCGCTGACCGCCTCGTCGATGGCCTCACAGGTGTTGGCGCTCGCCGTGGTCGCCCCACGAAGGGCGCACAACACGAGGACAGGGGCAGCCATGGTCATCGGGTGTGGGTTAGGGGCGATAGAGCCAGAGCGGTTGGCCGCTCCAGCCCAACTCCATGGTGATCAGCTGGGCCACCCTGCGCAGCATGGATCGGCCGGGCAACACACCGGCAAAACGCTGAGGCGGTTTGCCGAAGGTCACCGCCTTGCTGTCCAGGGGCAGACCGGCCAGTTCGGCAGCCAGCTCCCTGGCCGCCTCCTCATCTCCGAGGGCATCCACGAGCCCTAGCTCTTTGGCTTGCTGACCTGAAAAGACTCGGCCGTCGGCAAAGGCCCGCACCCGTTCCTCATCCATCCCCCTGCCCTGGGCCACGGCCGCCACGAACTGGCCGTAACTGGTGTCGATCAGGTCCTGCAGCAATTGGCGTTCCTGCTCCGTAAGCGCCCGATCGGGCGAGAGGATGTCCTTGTAAAGCCCGCTCTTCACCGTCTCAAAGCGCACTCCCACTCGCTCCAGCAGGCGGGAGAGGTCATTCCCCCTCAGGATCACGCCGATGGACCCGGTGATGGTGCCGGGGTTGGCCACGATCCGCTCGGCCCCCATCGCCACATACACCCCCCCCGAGGCGGCAATGTTGCCGAAACTCGCCACCACCCGGCAGCCCTTCTGCCGCAGCCGGCTAAGGGCCTGGAAAATCTCCTGGCTGTCGCCCACCGTTCCGCCAGGACTATCCACCCGTAGGAGAAGGGCTGGGCATTCCCGCTCCTCCACCTGGCGGATGGCTTTGAGCACCCGGGTGCGGGTCCCGGCAGCGATCGGGCCTTCAATGGCGATGCGCGCCAGGGTTCGTCGGGTCTTGCGGCGCCAGGGCCAGGGCATCTTTACGATCGGCAAGAAAGAGGATCCTAAAAAGGGGCCTCTCCCTGCAAGGCAAAATTCTTGATCCCCCTGGCCATCCCGCTTCGCTGGCTACTGATGATGGCCCCCTTTGCGCTCTGGGGGACGTCGATGGCGGCCATGAAGCCCCTGTTGGCTGACGGCGATCCCTTTCTGGTCGCCAGCCTGCGTCTGCTCCCGGCCGGGATGGTGGTTGTGGCCGCAGCGGCGCTGCTGGGTCGATCGTTGACGGTTGCTTCCCAAGATCGCCCCTGGCTGCTGCTGTTCGCCCTGATCGATGCCACCCTGTTTCAAGGGCTTCTGACCCACGGCCTCAGGGAGACCGGCGCTGGACTTGGTTCGGTGCTGATCGATTGCCAGCCCCTTTTCGTAGCGCTCCTGGCTCGGGCCCTGTTTGGAGAAGCGATCAATCCGGTGGGCTGGGTCGGTCTGATGCTTGGCTTGGTAGGCATCCTGCTGTTAGGCATCCCCGGGGGGTGGTTGCGCCACTGGTGGCTGCAGGGACCGGCCACCGTGGGCACCGATCTCCTCAGCAGAGGGGAGTGGTGGATGCTCGGGGCAGCGGCCGCCATGGCTGTCGGCACTGTGCTCTGCCGCTACGCCACCCGCCAGAGTGATCCGGTGGCGGTGACTGGTTGGCACATGCTGATCGGATGTGTTCCCCTGCTGGTGGCCAGCCTTATGGGCTGGCAGGCGGGTAGTCACTCCCTCATTCCAGAATGGACACTGGTGCAGTGGGGCCTGATGGGGTATGCCTCCCTCCTGGGCAGTGCCCTGGCCTACGGACTGTTTTTCTTTTTTGCCAGCCGCGGCGACCTCACCGGCTTCACGGCCCTGACGTTCCTGACGCCCGTCTTTGCCGTGTTTTGCGGGGTGCTGTTCCTCCAGGAACAGCTTCGCCCCCAGCAGTGGGTTGGCGCTGGGTTGGCACTGGTTTCCGTACTGCTGATTCACCAGCGGGCCAGGCTCTGGGGGGATTCCTCTGGTCAAAACGGAGCCGAGCCAGTAGATCAGGCGATTTCGACCTCCCCCTAGGGCCCAGGACCGCGGCGATGCCTCCCGATCTCTTGCGTCACTCCCTGCGGCTGGCGATCGCCACGTTCCTGACAGCGGCGATTGCCCACAGGTTTGACTCGGTTGCCAACGCCTGGTACCCCCTGCTGGCCGTTGTCGTGGTCATTGATGACAACGCGGAACACTCCTTCCAAGCCGCTTGCAGCCGCATTCTTGGCACGATCTTGGGAGGCTTGATCACCTTTCTGGTGCACACCATTCTCATGGGCTGGATCGGCGTGTTGGTCTCGCTGCTGTTGATGGTGCCTGTGTTGAGGATGCTCGGCTGGCAGAGCTCCCTCAGCACGGCGGCGCTGGTGAGTCTGATGTTTTTGATGATTCCCAGCCATGAGGCGCTCAACTGGGTCTACGTATGGCAGCGCAGCCTGGATACCGCTCTCGGTTGTGCCATTGGCATTGCGGTCAGTTTGCTCCTTTGGCCTCGCAATGGAGCCCGTGAGCTCCTGCAGCTGGAGGCGAGCATGCGCTCCACCCTGCTTGCCCAAAGTCAGGCCTATCGCCGCTGGCTGCAAGGCCTGAACTGCCGGCCAGAGCCACTCGCTCGGGAGCCCCTCACCCAGACCCTACTCACCATGGAGGGTCTGCTCGCCAGGGAACTGCGGGGCCCCCACGCACAGGGCCTCCAAAGGCAGCGCTGGTCGCAACGGCTGCGGCTTTGGGAGAGGGTGCACCATCACTGGAGCGCATGGGAAACGCTCCTGGTCAACCTGCCGGGGCTGCAGCCAGAAGCGTCCCCCCCGGCCGAGGGCACAGAGGATCTTCTCGCCCATTCCGTTGCCGCCCTGGAAACCCTCCTGGCCGGTGACCCTGCCCTCGCAACCAGCTCGGTTCCGCAGGGCTGGCAAGCTCTGGCTGAGCGCCGCGAACTCCCATTGCTGATGCTGCTGGCCCTGGAGGAGGAACAACGGCCGCTGGCGGCCTCTCTGGCGACCCTCCGCCTGGTAGCCCCATGTCATTGATTCGCAGTGATCTCCGGTTGGCGCTCACCGCCGGGCTGGCGAACGCCTTCGCCAGCCTCAGCCCCCTGGCTTTCGGTATTTACATGCCCTTGGCGGTGCTCGCGGTTTGCACAGGCACCTTTGGAGGGTCCATCGTGCTCGGCCAGCAGCGCATCCTGGGTTCGCTGCTGGGGATGGGGCTGCTGATCCTCGGACTCAAGGGCCTGAGCGGCATCGCCTTACCACTGGCTCTGGCCCTCAGTTTGGGTGCTATGCGGTTGCTGGGGGGGGTGCTGGGCCTGGAAGTGGGCTACAAGGTGGGTGGGATGATCATTGTCATGGGCTGGCTGGTGCACGATGAGCAGTTAGCCAGCTGGGTGCCGTTGCGGTTGTTCTGGACCGTTGCCGGCATTGTGATGGGTGTTCTGAGCATGCGGCTGCTCTGGCCCGCCAGAGCCCTGCCCCAGGCCTGGCGCAGCCTGTTCTTCCTGCTTCAGTGCTTGGCCCGGACTCTGGAGAGGGTGGCCGGCCAGCTGGAGGCGCCAGGCATGCCATCCGAGCGGGCTGGATCGGAAACGGATGGGGATTGGCTCCAGGACCTGCGCCAACAGCTGGGGAGCCTGCGGGCGGAGCTGCCGGCGGTGGAGAGCGAGCTGGGCAGCCCGGCCTGTCACCACCCCCAAACCAGGTTGCTCCTGACACTCCTGGACACTTGCGCCACCTTGATCACCGTGGTGGAGGGGATGCTGCGCCATGCTCCCACCGCCGGTGCCACGGGCACCCTGGTGACCCTGCAGGAGGGGGAGGCAGATGTGTTGAGGGCGGTGGCTGATCGGCTGCGGCTCTGGGGGGGCCTGATCTCACAGCCCGATTCCAATCCCCTCCGCGTCCTGCCTCTGCCACCCTGGCGCGCGCCCATCAGCTGGCAGGATCTCCAACCCCTGCTCACCGACCCCAGCCTCTCGGGCGTGGAGCTGCCACGCTTGCGCCGCCATGCCTCGCGGTTGGTGCTCTGCGGTCAAGCCGAGCGGGCCATCGGCCGCACCGAGGCCCTATGGAGATCCCTCACCAGCCGCCCCCGCAACCCCAGACAACTCCTGAGTGCCCGAGGTGTCCTTTCTTGAAGAGGGCCGCCAGATCACGCCAAAGATGTTTTCGCACAGCCCGGGCTCGAACCTGGCCCCTGGCCATGTTGGCCTCCTTTGTCGTTCCCTTGGAGCCTTTAGGGTTCCAGCCGGCCGCTGCCCAAGGCACTCCTCTGCTCGGCCGTGGCACCGAACGGCTGGAGAGGAGCTGGCGGGAGCTCGATCAGGAGTTGCGGCTCCTGGACAGCCTGCTCCCCAGCGCACCGGAGGCCAGTCCCAATCTGCGCGCGCCCGTTCCCACGCTCCCCTCCAGTTTGCTGCGGGCCAATGATCCTGCCCAGGAGAGCATGGATCCGAGCCGCACAATTCCGCCGCCGCCGCTCAGCCTGCCACGGCAGGGCCAGCTTCAAGGCGGGGGTATCCAATCACTGAGCCTGGAACAAGCCCTGGCCATGGCCTTCGCTGCCAATCCAGGCCTCCAGGCCCAGCGGGATGAGGTGGCCAGCGCCCTGGCCGGTTTGCAGGCGGCCCTGGGTTCCTATTGGCCCAAGCTGGAGGCCCTCGCCACAGGTTTCACCGGCCAGAGCCGGACCAGCACCAATGCCCCTGTGGGTAATGAAAACCTTGGGCTCGGTCCCCTCTTTGCCCCAGATGGGGCCTTTGCGGTGCCCAGCGGGGGTTCAGCCTCCTTCCACACCACCACCACCGGCGGCTTTGCTGGCCTGCAAGTGGGCTACGACGTGCTCGACTTTGCCCGCACCCCCCGGGTGCGGGCGGCCAGGGCGCGCTTGCAAGGGCAACGCCAGGCCTACGCCAACCAACTCAGACAACTGCAGCTGCAGGTGAGTGAGGCTTACTTTCAGCTGCAGCAGGCGGATCAAACCGTTCGCATCCGGGATGCTGCCGTGCGCCATGACCTGCTGATCCTTCAGGATGCCCTCGATCTCAAGCAGGCTGGGCTCGTTCCCCGGCTCGATGTTCTCCGCCGGCAGGCGATAGAAGCCAGCAACCAGGAGAGCCTGATCCAAGCCTTGGCCGATCGGGCCATAGCCCGCCGTCAGCTCGCCGTGCTGCTCAACCTGCCAGCGAATCTCACCCCCAGCGCGAGCGATCCGGTGGTGGTGCTGGCGCGCTGGCCCTTGGATCTGGAAACCAGCCTGATGCAGGCCTATCGCGGCAACCCAGCGCTAGAAACCCTTCTGGCCACACGTGAAGTTCTCCTGCAGGAACGGCAGGCCAGCCGGGCCGCCCTCTTGCCGAAGCTTGCGCTGGCGGCTCGAGTCGGCGGCAGTGCCAGCAATGTGAACACCAACGACCTCCAGCTGCGCAACGGCGGCTGTTGCGGCAGCACCGTCATCCCGGTGCAGAACACCGCAGCCGCCGACTGGTCCATGGGTCTCAGCCTGCAGTGGTTGCTCTTCGACGCGGGCAGCACCCGGGCCGAAGGCAGGGCCATCGCCCATCAGGCTGCCGCCATCGCCCAGCGCTTTGCCAACGAGCGGGAGTCAATCCGGCTGCGGCTGGAGTCGGCCTTTTTCAACCATGAGGCCAGCCTGGGCCGTTTGGCCTCGGCCCGCAGGGGGGTGGCGGCCGCGTTGGAGGGATTCCGGGATGTGCGATTGCGCTACAAAACGGGTCTATCCACAGAGGTGGAGGTCTCCCTCACCCAAGAGCGGCTGATCGCCAGCCTGGTGCAGCGACTCAACGCCACTGTGGCTGTGAACCTCACCTACGCCCGCCTCCTGCGCGAACTGCTCCCAACGCCAAACGACCCGGCGTTGCCGCTGCGGCCTCAGTTGCAGCTGAGGCGCTAAGGCGAGCGGGACGCCCACCAGCGTTCGATCCGATAACCCAGGATCACCAGCAAAACCACGAGCCAAAACCAAAGTTCCGGCGGGTTGGCGTGGAACAAAACCACCAGGAGCAACGCCTCGGCCGCCAGCCACGGCAGCTCCTGTCGCATCAGACCGGATGGGATGGAGGGGGGGCGGGGTGGGGCTGACATTGGAGGCTTTAGGGGAGGGAGCCTTGCTGGCGCAGGGAAGGTCGATCCCAGTGGCGGTCGATCGATCGACTGCGGTAGCCACCAGTGAGGGATCGGAGTCCAGGAAGGACATAGGAGATCGGCGTGCGCCATTCCACGTAGGCGTAGGTGGCCACCGTTAACCCTTCCCGTACGGGGAAGACCCCACTGCCGCGGGAGAGGGTCCAGCGGTAGCCATCTCGGCTTGTGGGATCCTGTTGCAGCTCGATCTCGGCGCGCATCACCGGTCCATTCTTCAAGAGGGAGGCCGCCAGCTGGGGATTGCCGACCGTGGTGGAGATGTCTGCTTCCGTGGCGGGGAGGGTGAGCACCTGTTTCACCCTCCCCTCAATGCCGCCGAAGCGGCCTCGCTGATTCCATTGCGGCACCACCTCCACCGGCAGACCGAGGGGGAGACGTCGGGCATCGGCAGGAGAGAAGTAGGCCACTGCTTTCAGCTGGTCTGGGGAGGATTCACCACTCCGGCCGCGGCCGATGGTGCCCAGCCGCTGCCCCGGGGCCACGGTCTGCCCCTCGATCACCTGCAGGTCGAGCACCCGGCCATCCCGCTCCGCGAGCACCCGTCCGTCAAAGTCGAGGCGGGCCTGGGTCACCCGGATCTCGCGGCGAAGATCCTCGATCCGATAGCGCCGCTGCAGGGCTTCGGTCTCTACAGCGAGCTTCACCTTTTCGTAGTCGCTCACCACTTTTTTCTCTTCGATCCGAATCTGATCGAGGCTGGCGCCGGTGCTGGTGAGGGCTTGCTCGGCGCCCACCACCTCGGTGGACAGGGGAGCTACCACCTCCCGGCGGGCGAGCCATTCGAGGTTGCGCAACTTGCTGGCGTAGGTGGTCTGCAGGGTGTCGAAACGCCGTCTGTCTTCCCGGAGCTTGGCCAGCGCCGTCTCCAGGGCCGCACGCTCGGCTTGCAGCCTCAGGGCATCCCGCCCATCCAACTGGGCGTTTTGCCGTTCCAGAAGCGCCAGATTGCCTTTCTGTTGCTGCAGCTGCTTCTCCTGAACGGGTAGGGCGATCTCCATGAGCACCTGGCCGCGACGCACGGGCTCGCCCACCCGGACCAGGCGCCGCCGCACTTGACCGGCCGCCCGGGCATCCAGCACGCCCGCGTTCTCCGGATAGATCAACACCCCCTCGCCACGCACCTCGGTGGGCACCGGGCAGAAGAGGGCCCATCCCACAACTCCGCCCACCATGGCGAGGAGGCAGAGACCCACCTGATCGTGCTCGGTAAGGCCCTGCCAGCGCTGGCGCAGGTTGGTGAGGAGCGGGGGGGGGCTGCTGGGCAGGCCGTTCATTGATCCAGCCTATCGAGCAGGGCACACGAGAGGCCCCCCGGATCACGACCAGACCAGAACGTCCCTTCTCTTCCTGATGAGATCAAAGCAGGGTGCGGATCAGATCGCTGATCAAGAGATTGTCAAGCGAAAGGATCCCTCCTCCGCAGAGGATGAGCACCAGGGCCATCACGGCATACATTGCCGCCTTCTCCCAGCTTGGCGGCTCACCGACACCCATGGGACCGGCGTAGTCGCCCTCTGGAATCTGGTAGGGGTCGGGGGCGATGAATGGAAACCCCGAGCGGATCTCCAGCACCATTGCGTAGACCATCGACACCAGGATGGCCAGAGCGGCGATTGGCGTGAGCAGGCCCAGGACCAAGGCGATGCCCCCACCGAACATGGAGGCGGCGGAGAGGAAACAGAGCCACTCCGGGGTCTTCATGGCGGTGGCCCAGGTGCGCAGATTGCGAAGTTTGGGCCAGCCGTGGCGGATAAAGGCCAAGCCCGTGAACAGCCGCAGCAGGAGGAGGCCGATGCCTGTAAGCCCGCTGCCAACAGGGGGCACTAGGATCTCTACCAGGCTCACACCGATTGGTTCGAGGGTTTCGATCACATGATCCTGGCCAACCTATTCAGGGTATGGAGGCCGGCGGACTCCTGCCACCAATGGTGACCACACGCTTACCTATCCGGCAGTGCCCGCTCGCTGACTGGGCTTCCATCGGCTGAACGCGCTCCACATCAGCTCCGTCCCAGTCAGTCGCATGGGCCGCCGCCTGTGGCCCACCCCGGAGACCTGCTGGCCTACACGTACTGCCTCGGGGGCCTGGGGAGGACTATGACGATCATGTGATCTGCTCGGCCAAGGCGTGGTAGACGCCACGGCTCATCAGCAATCGCCCCACACCCGCCCCGAGCACAGAGGCCAGCAGAATCCCGGGCAACAGCTGCTGATCGCCCGCCAGACGGAGGGAAAACAACAGGCTCATGATCGGGAGCTGGGTGGCCCCGGCCAGGGACGCCGCCATCCCCAGCGCCAGACCCAGGTGGCCGATCCCCAGTGGATCTCCAATGGTGCGGCCCAGCACGGCGCCCAGGGCCAATGCTGGATCGATCAGCCCGCCCGGCACGCCAGCACCAAGGGCAATCCCAGGACCCAGCAGCCGGGCCAGCAAAGCCAGAGGCTTCGACAGGGGGGTCTGACCCTCTCTCACCAGGGAAGCCATGAGCGCTTCGCCATCACCGCAACCCGCCCCGCCGCTCGCCACAGCCAACAGGGCCAGGCCAGCCCCCAGGAGGAGCCCCATCTGCAAGGGCCGTCGCCGCGCCAGGGGGAGAGCCCTTGAGCCCAGCATCAGCAAAAACTTGACCATCAGCGCACCCAGCAGGCCAGCCCCCAGGCCGAAGGGAAGGGCCCAGAGCAGCTGGCAAGGCTCGCTGGTCGTCATCTGGAGCAGTCCGAAGGCAAACTCGGGCTGGCCACCCAGGCCGCTGACCAGGGAGGCCAGGGAGGCGACCACCATGCCGGGCCAGAGGAGCAGCGGCGTGAAGCTGCCGATCAACTCCTCCACCAGAAAGACAACGGCCACCAGTGGGGTGTTGAAGCCGGCAGCCAGTCCGGCGGAGCCGGCCACTGCCAGTCGCTCAGGCGCACCCATCCAACTGAGGAGGGCTGGAAAACGGTGCCGCAGCCCCACCAGAGCCGCTGCGCCCAGCTGCACCACCGGCCCCTCCCGACCCAGGGGAAAGAGGGCCAGGGAAGCGATCGACCAGAGCACAAGGCGTTGCATTGTGGGTCCAGGTGCCATCAACAGTTCTGTGCGCTCCAGATCTTCCAGGCAGACCATCACCTGGGGGATGCCGGAACCGCCCCCCCCAGGCCAGATCCGCGCCTGGAGGACAAGCAACAACGGCATCACCACCAAGGGGGTGAGCATCAGGGCCAGGCTCGTGCCGTTCCAGCTCGCTCCAAAGGCCGGAAGACGACGGAGCAGAGCGTCCTGCCAACGGTCGAGAAGGTTCAGGGGCCAGCAGACCGCCCCGACAGCCACCCCCACCAGCGCAAGCTGCAACACATGTCGCAGGCCCCTGCTTGGGTAAGAGGCCAGCCAAGGAGTTCCTGCCATGCCCCGTGGATGGTTTCCATGAAGTGTGGTCATCATCGGTGCAGAACGCCGCTCCCTTTCCCGCCCTGTGCAGACTCCATGACAGCCAGCACCTTCCGCATCACTCCAGGATGGAGCGCCCCCCTTGGCTCCACCGCGGGAGAGGAGGGGGTGAACTTCAGTCTCCATGCTCCTGCGGCCACAACGGTGGAGCTCTGCCTGTTTGCTGCGGCAACGGACGCTGAGCCGAGCAGCACCATGCGGCTCGATCCGGCCTGCCATCGCAGCGGGGGGTACTGGCACTGCCAGATCGAGGGCATCAGGGCAGGTCAGCTCTACGGCTGGCGTGTCGACGGCCCGTTTCTGCCAGAGCAGGGGATGCGCTTCGATGCCAACAACCTCCTGCTGGATCCCTATGCCATGGCGGTGGTGATGCCGCCTGGCTACGGGAGGGCACCGGGACGCAGCTCCGCCGGTGACTGGGGCACGGCGATGAAGGCCGTGGTGGTGGATCCCCTCGCCTACGACTGGGAGGGTGACCGCCCCCTGCAGCGGCCTCCCAGCGAGACGATCGTCTACGAACTTCACCTGCGGGGCTTCACCGCCCACTCCAGCTCTGGGGTGGCACCGGAGAGGGCGGGCACCTACCTGGGGCTGATCGAGCGCATTCCCTACCTTGTGGATCTGGGGATCACAGCAGTGGAGCTGCTGCCGATCTTCGCCTTCGATCCGCTGGCCGCACCCCCCGGCCAGCGCAACTACTGGGGCTACCAGCCGGTGTCGTTCTTCGCGCCCCATCCTGGCTATGCCAGCAGCGCCGATCCCCTGGCGGCCCTGGAGGAATGCCGCGCGATGGTGAAGGCCCTGCATCGGGCTGGCATCGAGGTGATCCTCGATGTGGTGTACAACCACAGCGCCGAGGGCGACGCCAACGGTCCGAGCTTCTGCTTTCGCGGCTTGGCAGATGGCGACTACTACCTCCACGATGACGAAGGCGGTTATGTGGACGACACGGGCTGCGGCAATACGCTCCGGAGCAACCATCCGGTGGTGCGCCGCATGATCCGCCAGAGCCTGCGCCATTGGGTGCAGCATCTGCATGTGGATGGCTTCCGCTTTGATCTGGCGTCCGTGCTCGACCGAGACCAGGCCGGCAAGCCCACCCCCCTCTCGCCCGTTCTGCTGGACATTGACACCGATCCAGTCCTAGCGGGCACCAAGCTCATCGCCGAGGCCTGGGATGCGGCGGGCCTCTATGAAGTGGGCACGTTTGTGGGTCACAACTGGAGGGAATGGAACGGGCGCTACCGGGACGACCTTCGTCGCTTCATCAAGGGCGACGGCGAGCTGGTGCCAGCCGTGAGCCAGCGCTTGATTGGCAGCCCCGACATCTACGGCCACAAGCACCGGGAGGCCTCGGCCAGCGTGAATTTCATCACTTGCCATGACGGCTTCACCCTGGCTGATCTGGTGAGCTACGACCGCAAGCACAACGAGGCCAACAACGAGAACAACCAGGATGGGAACGACGACAACGCCAGCTGGAACTGCGGCGAGGAGGGGGCCAGCCAGGATCCAGGGGTTCTCAGTTTGCGGGGGCGGCAAAGCCGCAACCTGCTAGCCCTGCTGCTGCTCTCCTTCGGCATGCCGATGTTGTTGATGGGTGATGAGCTGGGCCGCAGCCAGCTGGGGAACAACAACGCCTACGTCCAGGACAACGCAATCAGCTGGCTCGACTGGACCCTGCTGGAGCGCAACGCCGATCTGCATCGCTTTGTGCGGGAGTTGATCGCCTTTCGTCGGCGTCGCTGGAGCGCGCAATCCAGGGGCCTCACCCTGGCGGATCTGGTGCAGCGCCATCAAGTGAGCTGGCATGGGGTGAAGCTGGATCAGCCGGACTGGAGCCCCTCCTCCCGCTCCTTCGCCGTGACGATCCTCAGCCTCGATGGCGGCTTCCGCTGGCACGCCATGGTGAATGCCTGGTGGGAGCCACTCACGTTTCAGCTTCCGCCAGCGGATGGCGGCCAGGAGCGATGGCACCGCTGGATCGACACCTCCCGCCCTTCCCCGGACGACATCGTCCCCCTCGACCAGCCCCTCGACCAGGCGTCGGAGGTGGAGGACGATGGCTGGACCGTGCCCGGTCGCTCACTGACGGTGCTGCTGGCGGGCCTCAGGCCTCGATCAGCTGCAGGTGATGGCCATCTGGATCCGCCAGCTGCAGAGCCTTCCGCCCCCCGATGATGGCCGCCTGCTCGCCCAGATCCACGAGTCCTGCACTCACGTCTCTGCCGCCCCAATAGGGGGCACGGGCAGCCACCGCCGCCAGATCGGCCACCTGCAGGCGCACCTGCCAATGGGCGACATCTTGGGCCCCCTGATCAGGGGGCATGGGGCGGCCCCCTGTGGGCTCGCGGTAGTCGAGACACTCGATTCCCGCTCCTTCGGGGCAGCGGTGGGAGGTGATGCGCACGCGAGTCCCCGGCAGGCCATCGAGATCGTCCTGCTCTAGGCCGTGGTTGACGCCATCCCCGCCGAGACGCATTCCCAACAGCCCGTCATAGAAACGGCAGCTGGCCTCGCTGTCGGCGATGCCGATGGCGCTGTGATCGATCCCCAGCACTGGCCCGCCGGCGGCAGCGCTATGCCAGCGGGGGTCGCCCTTATCGGGAGGGAACTGCAGCAACTCGAGCGGATGGCCCTCTGGATCGCGGAACTTGTAGGCCACAATGCCTGCCGCGGCCTGATTCCAATCCGGTAGGCGCTGGGGGGCTGTGGAGATGGCATCACTCGCGCCTGGAGGGCGGACACTGCGGAGCTGCTCAAGGGCCCGTTCCAGATCGGAGACCACCAGGCAGATGTGCTGAAACCAACCATCGTTGGATCGGGAATCGGCGGGGATCGGGCGGCCTTGCCGATTCCCCGCACCGGGGTCGACCACCTGGGTGAGTTCGAGGATTTCCGCGCCAATCGCCAGCCGCTGCAGATGGATCAGGGCTCCCCCTATGCCCAGCAGCTCGCCATAGGGGCCGCCCCTGAGCTCCAGAGGGTCACCCAAGGGATGAAAGCCAAGGCCCTCGCAGAAAAAAGTGGTGGTGGCCGCTAGATCGGCGCAGGTGAAGCCGATGCTGGCGATGTGGGGCGGGGTCATGGCTTCAAGGGGAGGGGAGGGCGGCGAGGGCGGCTTCGGCGATGGCCAGGTCGATTTCCGGGGTCATGCCCGATACGCCGACACCCCCGAGGCACAGCCCTTCCCGCAGCAGGGGGAGCCCCCCGCCCATGGCCGCCGTGGGCCCATTTAGGGCACCGGCTAACTGCAGGAGGGCAGGCCGCTCTCCGTTGATGGCGGCTTCCAAGGCGGCTGTGGGCTTGCCGTTGAGGGCCGCCATGCGGGCCTTGGCCAGGGCCACTGCGCCACTGGCGGGGCTGGCACCATCGGCCCGCTCCAGCAGAAGAGGATGTCCGCCGGCATCCACCACAGCCACGCTGACGCAGGCGCCGCGCCGGCTGGCCTCCTGATGAGCGGCCGCCACCATGGCCCGGCCATCGGACAGTTCGAGCAACAGCACGGAGCGCATGGACCGACCTCAGCCCCAAACGATGCGCATGAGCCAGAGATGCCCCTCCAGCTCCACGCCAGCAGCGGCAGCGGCCAGCTCCTCCTCGGAGAGGCGCAGGGTGGCTTCGGCCTGGTGGCGCACCAGATCCACACCGGTGAAGGTGTAGCCCAATCCAGCGCCGAGGGCGGCGATGGCATCCAGATTGGGGCAGGCCTGGAGGCGCTCCAGCAGTGCGGGATCGCCCTTGGCCTGTTTCAAGAAACTCTCGAGCTGGGGGTTGGCCATGGGTTGGTTTCAGAGAGCGGGCACGCCGCGGGTGTTGGTGAAGAGGGCATAGAGCGCCGTGGAGGCGCAGAGAAAAAGACGACAGCCGTAACGGTCGCCGAAGCAGAGGTTCGACACCCGTTTCGGCACGAGCACCTTGCCCAGCAGGGTTCCATCCGGAGCGAGGCAATGCACGCCGTCGGCGGCACCGCACCAGAGGTTGCCATGCTCATCCACCCGGAAGCCATCCGCCCAACCGGGATTGATCCGGTGAAACTCCTCCCCACCGTGGAGCGAACGCCCGTCGGCCCCCACCCTGAACACCCGGATGCACTGCCGCGGCTCGGGCACCCCAGGGGCGCCAGATTCCGCCACATAGAGCAGCCGCTCATCGGGCGAGAAGGCCAGCCCGTTGGGACCATCGAAGTCCGTGGCCACCGCTTCCACCTTTCCGGTGGCCGGATCGAGCCGGTAGAGAGCCGGAGGTTGCTCAGAGGTCTGCCGGCCACCCTCGTAGTCATTGAGCAGGCCATAAGGCGGATCGCTGAACCAGATCGAACCATCGCTCTTCACCACCACATCATTTGGAGCGTTGAGGCGACAGTTGCGGGCGTGGGTTGCCAGGGTGGTGACGCGGCCGTCCATCTCTAGGCGGGTGAGGCAACGGGTCTGATGGTGGCAGGTGATCAGGCGTCCCTGGCGGTCGCGGGTCTGGCCATTGGCGAACTGCGAGGGCGTACAGAACACGCTCAGCCCCTGCTCTTCGCTCCACCGCAGGGTGCGGTTGTTGGGAATGTCGTTGAACAGCAGGCAACGGTGGTCGCCGAACCACACGGGCCCCTCCAACCAGCGGAAACCATCAGCCAGCAGCTCCAGCTCAGCGTTGAAGGGCACCAATCCATCGAAGCGAGGATCGTGGCTCTCCACAGAGGCAGACGAGGGGTTCATAGAACGGGATCAGAACTGTCTGGACGCTCTGAAAAGCTGCTCGATCGTGCCGTTCTCCTTAAGTTTTGCAATGGCCTGATTCAACTTGGACAGAAAGATCGGACTCCCCTTGCGAAGACACACGCCGAAGGGTTTGGGATCAAAGGAGGAGGAGACATCAATTGTTCTGAGCTGATCAACGTCTGATTGGGGCATGGTGGCGAGGAGACCCTCGAGGTTGACGTTATCGTTGGCAACGCCATCAACTTTGCCGGCAAGCAATAAATGTACGCCATCAGATTCTTTTGCAGTTGTAAGCAGGTGAATCTCAGGATGAAGCTTTGTATAGCGATGAAATGATGCGGTGTCTTCAGCAACAGCAACTGTCTTCCCTTGCAGATCTTCAAGAGTTTGCATAGGGCTGCTTTTGGCAACTAAAACTGCCTCATAAGCCACGAGATAGGGATCGGAAAAATCCACGATGTCCAGTCTCTCGGGCGTGATCGTCAGCTGGGAGAGAACCATATCGAGCTCCCCTTGAACAACCCTTGGGATTCGCTCACCCGGGGTCACCGGACTCCAGGTGGCCTGATCAACGGAGCCCATCAGCTCCTGCGTTAGACAGCGGGCCAGTTCGGGCTCGAAACCCTCAAAGGTGTTGCGGTTGGCATTCCAACAGCCCATCCCAGGGAGGTCGGGACAGAGACCGATGAGCAGCTGCTGACGATTTTCAATAACGTGCCATCGATCCCCGGAGGATCCTGATGGTTGGGAGATTGTGTTCATGGCCATAAGGCAAAGGGAAGATGTTGACAATGCTGAGAGGAGGCCTGCGTCAGCCGATCATGTGGGGATTCGCAGCATTTTTTCAGCATTCTGATGCGCTATTTTTGCCCGATCAATCTCGCTAATCGGCACTTCTTTGAGAAAATCAATCATCAGACCCAAATCTTCAAATGGATAGTCAGTACCCAGGAGAATGTGGTCAGACCCCATAGCCAGGAGAGCAGCAAGAAGGGGTTGTGCAGAGGCGACACCACTGGTTGTGATATAGATGTTTCTGCGCACATACTCAGAGGGCTTGCCTAGATCGAGCTCGATTCCGTTGTGAGTATCTCGTTCCCATCGCGAGTCGAGTCGCCAAAGGGCAAAAGGCAACAATTCACCCATGTGGCCAAGGATCAGTTTTGCCGTGGGATGTCGATCAAACACTTTGCCAAAGATCAGCCTGAGCGCTTGCGTTCCCGTATCCACACCCCAACCCCAGATCGGGCCAAGCAACTCCTCATGGCCTTGAAAGACGTGGGGCACATCAGGAGCCGGAGCCGGATGGAGATAAATCGGTACGTCCAGTGCCGCGGCCCTCTCCCAGACGACATCAAAATCAGGATGGTCGAGATACTTCCCGAGACAATGACCGTTGATATTGGCTCCACAAAAGCCATAGTCCTTCACGGTCCTTTCTAGTTCATCGGCGGCCGCTCTGGGATCCTGCAGGGGCAGAGCGGCCCAGCCAGCAAAGCGAGTGGGATGCTGATCGATCAACGACTTCAGAAAATCGTTTACCAACTTGGCGTTATGAATCGCCACCTGGGTGTCGATTTCAGCCTGGATGCCTGGGGAGTTAAGAGAAAGGACCTGCACATCCAATCCCCCCTGATCCATGGTTGGGAGTCTTTTCTCGACGAAATCGCTCAGCAGATCCACCATGTGCTGCCAAGCTGCGGGGGTCTGGGTCGCCCCGGTGCTTGCGCCGTAACCCACGAGCTCCGGTATGACGAAATGCTCTTCTAATGCAATGGTCCTCATCATTGAGTGAAGAAATTTAGTGATCAGGGCTCAGCCTTGCGTTTGTGCCTGGCGAAGTCGTGAGGCTCAGAACCTTGCCGGTCTTACCCTAGCCATGAAGCACAGGGGGAGTCCATGGCTCCGCCCCTGATGAAGGCGAAGGAAGCGTTAAGAACGACCGACCGTTCAACGGCTCCTGTCTGAAGATGAAGGATCGGGCCCGGTTGGAACTGAGGAGATTCACCACAACACTGGCCCGGCCGGACCTCAGTCACTACGGTAAAGAAGATTGCAGATTGGCCTCTTTCCCCAACCCATGACCAGTTCCAATCCCTTAGCCGGCAAAGCCCTCTCCACCCTGCTGGCCGGCAAGGTGGCGATCGTCACCGGTGGCAACAGCGGCATCGGCAAGGCCATTGTGGAAACCCTCGCCGAGCTCGGCGCCAAGGTGGTGATCGACTACCGCTCCCATCCTGAAGCCACCGAAGAGCTGGAGCGGGAGATTGGCGCCTACGGGGGCAGCAGCTACGGCGTGCAGGCCGATGTGAGCAAGCTGGACGACCTCCAGCGGCTGGTGGAGGCCACGGTGAGCAAATACGGCCGGCTGGACGTGATGGTGAACAACGCCGGTATCGAAACTCGCACCTCCATCCTCGACACCACCCCCGAGGATTTTGACAAGGTGCTCAACGTGAATCTGCGGGGTGTGTTTTTTGCCACTCAGTTTGCCGCCAAGCAAATGATCGCCCAGGGCGGCGGCGGCCGCATCATCAACATCTCCTCGGTGCATGAGGACTGGCCCATGCCCAACAACACGCCCTACTGCTGCGCCAAGGGTGGGGTGCGCATGATGACCCGCACTGCGGCGCTGGAGCTGGCGCCCCATGGCATCACCATTGTGAATGTGGGACCTGGCGCCGTCGCCACCCCGATCAATGATTCAACGATGAACAACCCCGAGCTTCTGGCCAAGCTCAATGCCGCCATTCCTCTCGGGCGGATGGCCCAGCCTCGGGAAATTTCCAGTGTGGTCGCGTTCCTTGCCAGCGACGCCGCCGGATACATCACAGCCACCACGGTCTTCGCCGACGGCGGCATCATGCAAAGCAGTCCTGGCCTTTGAGGCCGACGTTGTGAGCAACCCCTCATCCCAGGTCGACTTCGACGCCATCCATCCCTCCGAAGCGCGCCGCATAGCGGAGCGCGACCACAGTCAGGTGCCTTGGCAACTCTGGGGCAGCTACCTGAGCGAGCGCCAGTGGGGCACTGTGCGAGAAGACTATTCAGCCGACGGTGACGCCTGGGTCTCCTTCCCCCATGATCATGCTCGCTCCAGAGCCTACCGCTGGGGTGAGGATGGTCTGCTGGGCCTCTGCGACGACCAGTGTCGCCTCTGCTTTTCAGTGGCGCTTTGGAACGGCAAGGATCCGATCCTCAAGGAAAGGCCCTATGGGCTGAGCAATCCAGAGGGCAACCACGGGGAGGATGTGAAGGATTACTTTTTCCACCTCGCCAACACCCCAACCCACAGCTTCATGCGGGGTCTTTATAAATATCCTCAACAAGCTTTCCCCTACGAGCAACTAGTAGAGGAAAATCGCCGCCGCGGGAGGGAGCAGCCGGAATATGAGTTGATCGATACGGGCATTTTCGAGGAGGGCCGCTATTTCGATGTCTACTTCGACTACGCCAAGCAGACTCCTCAAGACCTTCTCATCAAGGTGCGGGTGATCAACCGGGGCCCCGACTCCGCCCCCCTCACCCTTCTCCCCACGCTCTGGCTGCGCAACACCTGGAGCTGGGGCTACCCCGAGGAGGTGAAACGGCTTATCAGGGCCGATCAGGCTGATGGCGCTGATCCCGCGGGCAGCACTTCGGTGGTCTGCGAAGCCATCCCCCACCTCGGCTCCTACCGTCTCCGCTGCCGGGAGCCGGGCCAATGGCTTTTCACCGACAACGAAACCAACAGTGAACGCCTTTGGGGGGTAACCAATCCCAGCCCTTTTCAAAAAGACGGGTTCCACCGCTTTGTGGTGGAGGGGGAGAAGGGGGCCGTCAATCCCACCGGCGAAGGCAGCAAGGCTGCATGCCTGTTGCAGCGCACCCTCGCGCCCGGTGAGGAATGGGTGGTGGCCCTGCGGCTCACCGCCACGACTGAGCCGGGGATGGCCAATCCGTTTGGGCCGGAATTCGAAGCCACCTTTGCGGCGAGGGAGCAGGAGTGGCTGGAGTATTTCCAGCAGAAAGTGCCTAATTTGAATCAGGAGGATCGACAGATCCACCTGGCTGGCACCGCAGGTTTGCTTTGGAGCAAGAAGTATTACGGCTGGAGCGTGCTCCGCTGGCTCGAGGGCGACCCTAACGGCACGCCGCCTCCACCGGAGCGATGGAAAAGCGCCAACGCCTACTGGAAACGGCTCCACGCCCACGACATCATCTCGATGCCGGACTGTTGGGAATATCCCTATTTTTGCCAGTGGGACCTGATGTTTCATGCGGTCTCCTTCGCCTTGATTGATCCGGAGATGGCCAAGCACCAGTGCATGCTGCTGCGCAACCCCCACTACACCGCTCCCAACGCCCAAACCCCTGCCTACGAATGGGCGCTCTCCGATCCCAACCCACCGATCGGAGCCTGGGCGGCGATGCGCATCTTCCAAATCGATCGCAAGGCCAATGATTCGGCCGACCTGGGATTCCTGCGGATGGCCCTCCGCAAACTGATCCTGGAATATGGCTGGTGGGCCAATCGCAATGACCGCACCGGCTTCAATGTCTTTGAGGGGGGCTTTCTCGGCCTCGACAACATTGCTGTCTTTGATCGACGTTTCCCCCTGGCCGACGGCAGCGTGATCGAGCAGTGTGACGGCACCGCCTGGATGGCCTCCCTCAGCCTCAATCTCCTGGTGATCGCCGTGGAGCTAAGCCGGGAAGAGCCTGAATATGCCGATCTCTGTGAGCGCTTCGTGGTGGATTTTGTGCAGCTCTCCATGAGCCTCAACAATCCAGCCACTCGGCGTTTTCTCAACTGGGATGAGGAGGATGGCTTTTACTATGACGTGATTCGCCGGCCGGATGGCAGCTGTGATTATCTGCGCACCCGCTCCCTCTCTGGGGTGGTTCCCCTGCTGGCGGTGCAGAGCTTCGATGTGGAAACGGTGGGCCGCTTGCCGATGCTAGATGTCAATCATTCGCTGGCTTGGTTTGTGCATGAGCGGAGCGATCCAAGCTGGGTGATTGAGTATCTGGGCCACTGGCACAACGATCGCCTGCTCTTCACTCTCGTGCCGCAAGACCGGTTACGCCGCATCTGTGAACGCTTGTTTGATGAAGAAGAATTTCTCTCCCCCTATGGCATCCGCTCGTTGTCGAAGGTGTATGAGGCTCATCCCTACACCTACACCGAGGGGAACCAGACTCAAACCCTGGCTTACAGCCCTGCCGACAGCCCCGTCGACATGTTTGGTGGCAATTCCAACTGGCGTGGTCCGATTTGGATGCCGATGAATTTTCTGCTGATCGAATCACTGCAGAAGTTCGCCCATTTTTATGGCGACAGTTTCAAAGTGGAGTTTCCCACCCGTTCTGGCAACTGGCTTGATCTCTGGCAGGTCTCTCTTGAACTGGAGAAGCGGCTGGTGGGAATCTTCCGCCGCGAACCCGATGGGCGCCGCCCGTTTAACGGCGATGTGGAACTCCTCCAACAGGATCCCCAATGGCGCGATCTCATCCAGTTCCATGAATATTTTCATGGGGATCGCGGCAGCGGTGTCGGCGCCTCCCACCAAACGGGTTGGACTGCCCTGGTCTGCAAAATGATTCACCAACTCTCCTGTTATCCCAACGGCTGATCCTTCAGCTGCCATCTTCCCGCCATGTCCTCCTCCACCAGCAGCTTCTGTGATCCCACCATCAGCAGCTCACCCCAGCCAGCTGTGACCCAGTTGGAGGTGAGTGATGGGGCCCATTTCAATGTGGTGATCATCGGCAGTGGAGCCGGTGGGGGCACCCTGGCTCGCCATCTGGTCAGCAACAGCGGGCTGAGCGTGCTGGTGGTGGAGCGGGGCGACTGGCTTCCCCAGGAACCTCAGAACTGGGACGCCGAAGAGGTGATGCAGAAGGGTCGCTACGTGTCGAAGGATCTGTGGCTCGACAAGCACGGCAAGGCGTTCCAGCCCGGTAGCCATTATTTCGTTGGTGGCGCCACCAAGATGTATGGGGCGGCTCACTTCCGGCTGCGCCAGCAGGATTTCGAGGAACTCCGCCACTTCGACGGCATCTCACCGGCCTGGCCCCTGCGCTACGCCGATTTCGAACCGTGGTATCAGCAGGCGGAGGAGATGTATCACGTGCACGGGCTGCGGGGGGAAGATCCCACCGAGCCTCCCTGCAGCGGTCCCTACCCGCACCCGCCGGTGAGCCACGAGCCGCGCATGCAGAAGCTGGTGGACGATCTGCGCAGCATGGGCCTCCATCCCTTCCACGCCCCGAGCGGCGTGCTGCTGGATGAGAAGCAGATGGCCTTCAGCCGCTGCCGTCGCTGCAACCGGTGCGATGGCTTCCCCTGTCTGGTGCATGCCAAATCGGATGCCGATGTGCTCGGGATCCGTCCAGCGCTGGCGGCTTCCACCCTTTCCCTGCTGACCCGAGCCGAGGTGAAGCGGCTGCACACCGATGGCAGTGGCCGCAACGTGACGGCAGTGGAGATCGAGCGGGATGGGGAGCCGATGAAGGTGAGCGGCGATGTGGTGGTGGTGAGCTGCGGCGCTGCCAACAGCGCCCGGCTGCTCCTGATGTCAGCCAGCGACACCCACCCCCGTGGGTTAGCCAATGGCTCCGATCAGGTGGGCCGCAATTACATGTTCCACAACAGCAAGGCCATGGTGGCCCTGGCCCATGAGCCGAATCTCACGGTGTTCCAGAAGACGGTGTGTGTGAACGATTGGTATTTCGGGGATGGGGAGTTCAACTATCCGATGGGAAACATCCAGATGACTGGCAAGACCGACGGGGCCATCATGAAAGGCTATGCGCCGCTGGAAACCTTCATGATGCCGGGCTGGAGCATGGACAAGATCGCGGAACACGCGATCGACTTCTGGCTCTCCAGCGAGGATCTCCCCGATCCGGACAACCGTGTCACCGTGACCTCCTCCGGACAGATCCAGTTGCACTACACCTTCAACAACCTCACCGCCTCCCAGCACCTGGTGAGCCGCCTCCAAGGCCTGCTCGACAAGCTCTACCTGAAGCAACACCTGGTAGAGCGCCAGATCTACATCGCCAACGCAATGGGCATTGCCGCCGTGGGGCACCAGGCCGGCACCTGTCGCTTCGGCACTGACCCGGCCACCTCCGTTTTGGATGTGAACTGCAAAGCCCACGAGGTTGACAATCTCTACGTGGTGGATACCAGCTTCATGCCCTCCGTTGGTGCTGTGAACCCCTCCCTCACGGCCATCGCCAATGCCCTCAGGGTGGGCACCCACCTCATTGAGCGCCTCAGTCGTTAGGCAAAGATCGCCGTCCCACTGCCCTTAAGGGGCCACGCCAGAGAGGTTGCTGGTGTTACCGATCAAAATCAGATCCGTGGCAAGACGATTCACACAGAAGTTGGGGCGCTACGGGTCAGGCCGCCTTCGGCGATGGAGATTCAACCTCAGGGGCAGGTGTGGCTGGCCCGATCTCAGGCTGCAAATCCGTCTCCACTCTCTCCAGGCCCACTTCCACCCCCATGTGCTGATCAGGCTTCCCGGTGATGAGGAGGGAATCCCGCTCCCGAACAGCAGTGATCCAGAGCCATTTGGTCAGCAAGATCAGGCGGTTCTCGTTGTCGGGCATGAAGGCCAGATGGGCCAGGCCCCAGAGAATCCACCCCGGAAGGCCGGAAACACGCAGACCCCGCAGATCCGCGACGGCGAACAACGGACCCACCACGGCCATGCTGCCGAAGTCGAACCACTGGAAAGCCTTGTGCTGTTGGCCGCGGAGCTTCGCCAGGATGTCTCGCCCCACCCAGCCCCCCATCTGCACCGCGGGGCCCGCCATGCCAGGGAGGGGTTGGCCATCAGCGGTGTGGGAATAGGAGCAGAGATCGCCCACCACCCGGATTTCAGGATGGCCGGCAATGGAGAAATCGGGGCCAACGATCACCCTGCCTCCTCGATCCACTTCACAGCCGGTGCGTTCCGCTAGCAACTTTCCAAGATGGGAGGCGCGCACCCCTGCGGTCCAGCAGATGGTGGCCGCCTCGACCACCACCTCCCCGGGTTGGCCGGCGGCCGGTTTCGCGATGGAAGCCCGCAGGCGGCAAGGGGTGATCTCCTGAACCCTGGCCCCCAGCAACACCTCCACCCCCCGCTCCTTGAGATGGTTGCCCGTGGCCTCCGAGAGGGAGGGATGCATGGCTCGCAGCACCCGATCACCTGGATCCACAAGCATCACCCGGCAATCGGACTCCGAGAGCTGGCGGAACTGGCTGCGGCAGAGGTCATGCATCATGGCCACCAGAGAGGCGGCCAGCTCGCAGCCGCTGGGCCCCGCCCCCACCACCACGACCGACTGCAGGATCTTTCTGCGTTCCCGATCGGGGCACTGTTCAGCGGACTCCAAGGCATTCAGCACCCGCCGGCGAATTTCCTGGGAGTGTTCCAGGATCTTCATCGGCGGCGCCAGTGGGCGCCACTCCTCTTTCCCGAAATAGGAACTACCTGAACCCGTGGCCAGAATCAGGTGGTCGTAGCGGAGGTGGGAATCGTTGAAGACAATGGTGTTCTCCTCAGGATCCAGATCCACCACCTCCCCGAGCAACACCTGCACGTTCTCATCCTTGGCGAAGAGTTGGCGCAGAGGGATGGTGATGTCGGCTTCCGCCACCATGCCGCTCGCCACCTGGTAGAGCATGGGCTGAAACAGATTGAAGTTGCGCTTATCGATCAGCGTCACCCGCACGGGTTGGCCGGCCAGGCGCCTGGCCGCCTTGATTCCCGCAAAGCCCCCGCCAACAATGACCACATGGGCCCATTCCTTCATGCGCTCCTGGGGCGGTTCGAGCTCAAGGAAAAATCGCTCGGCAGTCATCGTCTGTGGGGTTGGGGAGGGATGGTCGTCCAGCGCTGACCCCATCCGATCAGCAACAAGTTAAGTGCGGAATTCACAGAGATCTTCCCAACCCATCGTTTGCGACAAAGTGTCAGCAAACCACCATGAGATCGTCCTGCAGTATGTCGAAGCATGAACCCACCCCAGTCCTCTGCCCCTTGTGAACAAAGCTACTAACGCAAGCTGGCCCGACGAGGCTTCCACGCTGGCGCACATTTTTCTTTCTGACCCGGGCCATGCAGGGACTTCTCCCGCCCCTCAACGACCACAACCTGCCTTGGACGGACACGATCCATCCGATCGTGGTGCATTTTGTGATCGCCATGGCGATCATCGCCGTGATCTTTGATCTCATCGGAGTGGTGGCCCGGAAGCCCAACCTCTTTGAGGTGAGCTTCTGGAATCTCCTCTTTGCCACGGCGGCCATCTTTGTCGCCATCATCTTCGGCCAGGTGGAGGCGGGCCTGGCGGAGCCCTACGGCGCCTCCCGGTCGATCCTTGATTGGCACAGCACCCTGGGCTGGTCGCTGGCGGGGGTGCTCTCGCTGCTCACCGGATGGCGCTACGTGATCCGGAGCCGCGACCCCCGCAATCTGCCGCTGCCGTTTCTAGCCGCGGGAGGAGTTCTCGCTTTCCTCGTGGTGGTGCAGGTGACCCTGGGCAACCAGCTGATCTGGGTGTATGGGCTCCACACGGTGCCCGTGGTGGAAGCCCAACGGGCGGGGTTGGTGGGATGAGCACTGCCCTTCTTGCCATGGCGCCCATCGACCAGCTGGCCCCCAGGCTGGGCCCCAACGACCTCCCCTATGCCCTGCCGATCCACCCCAACCTGGTGCATTTCACGATCGGCCTCTTTGTGATCGCCATCGCCTTCGACATCGCAGGTGCCCTCTATCCGGTGGAGAAGCGAGTGTTTCGTTTCTTGGCGCTGCCTGTGACCCGCGAAGGCTTTCACGATGTGGGCTGGTACAACCTGCTGGCCTGCGCAGTGGTGAGCTTTTTCACTGTGGCCGCTGGTTTCTTTGAGATGCTGCTGGCGGTTCCCATCGCCGGGGTGAAAAGCACCATCGGCCTTCAAAGCATGGAGACGATGCTCTGGCATGGCGTGGGTGGGGTAGCCATCCTCCTGGCCATCGTGGCCATGACCATCTGGCGTGGATTCCAGCGCTTCCTGTGGCGCAAGGATATGGGCCGGCAGGTGCAGTGGCTCTATCTCCTGGTGGGCCTGGGGCTGTTTCCGGTGCTCGGCCTGCACGGCACCCTCGGCGCTGAGCTGGCCGCCGAATTCGGGGTGCACATCACCGCAGACCAACTCCTGGCTTCCGGCCAGAGTCTCCAGGAGGCCCTGCCATGACCTCCGCATCCCCCCAACAGCTCCGCAAGCCGGTGCTCACCCTGGTGTTGGTGGGCCTAGCCCTGGTGGTCAACCTGGCCCTCAGCCTCTGGATGCGGGCCCAGGCTCCCTCGTGGCTGCCCGTGCAAGCCTCCTCGGCTGCGCCAGTCGTGGATGGGCTCTTTGCCCTGGAAACGGCCATCGGCACCTTCCTCTTCCTGGGGTGCGTGGAGGTGATCTTATGGACCGTGCTCTTCAACCGCGGGTCGAAATACGATCTGGAGAATGGTGCGCCGATTGAGGGCAACTGGAATCTGGAGATCGTCTGGACCGTCGTGCCGTTGATCACCGTGATGGCTATCGCGTGGCACAGCATCGGTGTCAATGGCACCCTGGCCACCCTGGGCGGCAAGGAAAGGGTGCGTGACGACGCCCAAGCCTTACAGCTGGCCGGTGTGGCCGAGGCGGGCCCAGCGGCCCTCGGCCCTGTTCAGGTGATCGCCCGGCAGTGGTCCTGGGAGTTCGTCTACCCCGGAGGGCTGCGCAGCGCGGAACTCCACCTGCCCGTGGACCGACCGGTGAGCTTTGAGCTCGTGTCGCTGGATGTGCTCCACGGCTTCTACATTCCCGCCTTCCGCCTCAAACAGGACATCATTCCCGGCAGCGTGATCCGCTACCGCCTCACGCCCACCCGTATTGGTCGCTATCGGCTGCGGGATTCCATGTTCAGCGGCGGTTATTTCTCCACCAACCAAACGGATGTGGTGGTGGAATCGGCCACTGATTTCGCCACCTGGCTGAAACAGGCCCCCCGCCACCCCCTGGCCCCCAGCTGGAATCCTGCCACGGAGTTGCATCAGCGGCGGCTGGCCAACGGCAACAGGGGTTGGCCCATCGTGGCGCCAGCGCCACCCCCTGAAGTGAACGTGGGGCTGGATCCAGCGAGCAGCCACGAAGCCTGAACCACCAGCACGCCAGAAACTCAACCCTGCCCGGCCTTCCCCCATGAGTTCCACGTCCAGCTACGACCCCCGCGTGCTTCGGGCGCCTCACCCGGTGCCCGGGGCCCCCAACAACTGGAAGCGCTTCTTCACCTTCAACACGGATGCCAAGGTGATCGGCATTCAATACATCGCTTTGGCGCTGTTCTTCCTGCTGGTGGGAGGGCTGCTGGCCATGATCATGCGGGGTGAACTGCTTACACCAGCGGCGGATCTGGTGGACCCAAGTGTCTACAACGCCCTGTTCACCATGCATGGAACAGTGATGCTGTTCCTGTTTTTGTTTCCGGTCCTCAACGGCTTCAACAACCTGTTGATCCCCACCATGATCGGCGCCCCCGACATGGCCTTCCCCAAGCTCAACGCCATTGCCTTCTGGCTCTTTCCCGTCTTCGGCCTCCTGCTGATGGCCAGCTTCTTCCTGCCCAGCGGCCCCTCCGCCTCGGGCTGGTGGGCCTATCCGCCCGTGAGCACCCAGAATCCCTTAGGGCAGTTCGTGAACGGACAGTTCATCTGGATCCTGGCGGTGGCTCTCTCGGGAATCTCCTCCATCATGGGCGCCGTGAACTTCGTCACCACCATCGTGCGCATGCGGGCGCCGGGGATGACCTGGTTCAAGATGCCGATCTTTTGCTGGACCGCCATCGCAGCCCAGATCATCCAGCTGGTGGGACTGCCCGTGCTTACGGGGGGGGCTGTGATGTTGCTCTTCGACCTCAGTTTCGGTACCTCCTTCTTCAAACCGGAAGGGGGTGGGGATCCCATGTTGTATCAACACTTCTTCTGGTTCTATTCGCATCCTGCCGTCTATGTGATGGTATTGCCGGTGTTCGGCATCTTCTCAGAACTGTTTCCGGTGTATGCCCGGAAACCACTCTTTGGCTATCCACTGGTGGCGATCGCCTCCTTCGGCATCACCTTGCTGAGCTTGATCGTGTGGGTTCACCACATGTTCTACAGCGGCACGCCCCAGTGGATGCGCAACCTCTTCATGGTCACCACGATGCTGATCGCCGTGCCCACCGGCATCAAGGTGTTTGCCTGGATCGCCACCCTCTGGCGGGGCAAGCTGCGGCTCTCCACTCCCATGCTCTTCTGCCTGGGGGGCCTGGTGAACTTCATCTTCGCGGGCATCACCGGCGTGATGCTGGCAACGGTGCCGATCGACATCCATGTGGGCAACACCTACTTCGTTGTGGGTCATTTTCATTATGTGATCTTCAATACGATCACCTTTGGGGTTTTTGCCGCGATTTACCACTGGTTCCCCAAATTCACCGGCAGGATGTACTACGAGGGCCTGGGCAAGCTGCATTTCCTGCTGACGTTCATCGGCAGCACCCTGAATTTTCTGCCGATGCACTGGGCTGGTCTGATGGGGATGCCTCGGAGGGTGGCGTCTTACGACCCGGAATTTGCCCTGGCCAACGTGCTCGCCAGCCTGGGGGCCTTCCTTCTTGGGGTAGCCATGATCCCCTTCCTGCTCAACCTGGTGAGCTCATGGGCCCGCGGGGAGAAAGCTCCGGCCAACCCCTGGAACGCCATCGGCTTGGAATGGTTGCTTCCCTCTCCGCCCCCCCTGGAGAACTTCGAAGACGACGTGCCCACGGTCATCAGCGGCCCTTATGGCTACGGTCTGAATGTTCCTCTTGTTGCGGATGAGGACCGTTACGTCCAACGCGCCAATGAGGTGTGACCCATGACCACCACAACCCCCAACGATCTCAAAGGCCCGCAGAAGCAAACCCATGCCCACGGCCACGGCGGCCACAACCTCACGGGGATGATCATCTTCCTCTGCTCGGAGAGCGTGATCTTTCTCGCGTTCTTTGTGGGCTATGCCGTGTTGAAGCTGTCTTCTCCCATCTGGCTTCCTGAGGGGGTGAAGGGGCTGGAGGTGCGCGACCCCCTGATCAACACCATCGTGCTGGTGAGCAGCAGTTTTGTGGCCTGGTTTGCGGAGACCCGGCTGCATCGCAAGCAGCTCTGGGCCTTCCGGGTGGTGTGGCTGCTCACCATGGCGATGGGCACCTATTTCGTGATCGGCCAGGCGATCGAATGGCGCCACCTGGCCTTTGGATTGGGGAGCGGGGTGTTTGGCAGCACCTTCTACCTGCTCACGGGCTTCCACGGCCTGCATGTGATCACCGGGATTCTGCTGATGGCGCTGATGCTCTGGCGCTCCTTCCGTCCCGGGAACTACGACGGGGGTGAGGCCGGCGTCACCGCGGTGTCGCTCTTCTGGCACTTCGTGGATGTGATTTGGGTGGTGCTGTTTTTGCTCATCTACGTCTGGCAATGACCATGGACGATGCGCCCACCTCCCGCCCCGGAGCGGGCCTGATCATTGATGATCATGAGCATGACGTGATCGTGATCGGCGCCGGGGCCGCAGGCGCCACCCTGGCAGTCGAGCTCGTTGCCTCTGGAAAACGCGTGCTGGTGCTGGAGCGGGGAGATCCCTTGCCGCAGGCGGAGCAAAACTTATCCGGCATCGCGCTCCTGCGGCAGAAGCGCCACCAACCGCCGGAGAGCTGGTTTGGGCCGGATGGGGATCCCTTCCAACCGCAGACGGTTTATGCCCCGGGGGGCAACACCAAGATCTGGGGCGGTGTGCTGGAGCGGATGCGGGAAGCTGAGTTCAATGGCCTGCCGATGCAGGAGGGCCTCTCGCCCGCCTGGCAACTCCGCTATGACGACCTGGCTCCCTGGTATGACCAGGCGGAGCGGATGTTCCGGGTGCATGGTCTGGCAGGCATCGATCCCAGCGAGCCCCCCCGCACCGGTCCCTTTCCCTTTGCACCGCGCCCGATGGCGCCGTTTCTGGAAGCGCTGGGGGAGGGGCTGGCGCGCCAGGGCCTCCATCCCTACCCATTGCCCTTGAGCTGGGCGGCCACCACCAACCATCAGAGCGGCGACGCCGAGGGCTTCGGCCTCGCGCCAGCGATGGCAACGGGTCGACTCCGGCTCTGCACAGGCGCCAAGGTGTGCACGATCGCCGTGGCCCCCGATGGCCGCCGGGTGGAGGGGGTGGAGGCGGAGATCGGGGAGCAGCGCTGGCTGTTTCGCGCCCATCAGGTGGTGCTGGCAGCGGGAGCGGTGAACAGCGCTGTGATCCTGTTGCGCTCCAGGAGCGAGGCCTACCCCACTGGCCTGGCCAACGGCTCCGATCAGGTGGGCCGCAATTTCATGAAGCCGCAATTGAGCGTGATCCTGCAGCGGGCCAGCCAGCCCAACGACGGCCGCTATGACCGCAGCTGGGGCATCACAGATTTCATCGCTGGCGACCGCAATGTGTCCTACACGTTGGGCACCATCCAAACGGGGGGGGGCGTGCTGCGGGATTCCCTGTTTGCCGAATCCCCGCCAGTGCTCTCGTTGGTGTCGCGGGTGCTGCCCGATGGTGCCCTGGAGTGGCTGGCCGATCGCTCCTTCACTTGGTGGGCGATGACTCCGGTGCTGCCGGACCCTGCCAACCGGGTGAGCCTGCGGTGGGAGCGGGTGCACATCGACTACCTCCCCAATTGCCGGGAGGCCCACGACCGGCTCGTTTATCGCTGGCTTGGGGAGATACAAAAAGTGGATGATGACCCCCTCACGCCTGAGGTGCGCCGCACGGTGGTGTATCCCCGTGGTGAGGTCCCCCTGGCCCTCATCGGCCACGCCTGCGGCACCTGCCGCATGGGCAGCGATCCGACCACCTCGGTGGTCGATTTGCAGGGCCGTTGTCACGGGCTTGACAATCTCTGGATCGCGGATGCCAGCGTCTTCCCTGGCTGCCCCGCTGTGGGACCTGGCCTCACCGTGATTGCCAATGCACTGCGGGTGGCGAAGCAGGTGGCTGGGATGCTCTGAGAAGGGATACCCCGATGCGCGTGGACAGCCTCGACCACTTGGTGCTCACCGTGAGCGACATTGAAGCCACGTTGGCTTTCTATAGCGAAGTATTGGGAATGGAGATCGTCGGCTTCGCGGGTGGGCGCAAAGCGCTTGTCTATGGCGGGCAGAAGATCAACTTGCACCAGCAGGGGAAGGAGTTCGAGCCAAAGGCGCATCGGCCCACGCCGGGTTCGGCAGATCTGTGCTTCCTCACTTCGCTTCCCCTGACTGAGGTGTGCGCTCACCTTTCAGAGTGTCAGGTGGCTGTGGAGGAGGGGCCCGTACAGCGCACAGGGGCCAGAGGAGAGATTCAATCGATCTATTTTTGTGATCCGGATGGGAACCTGATCGAGGTGGCGAACCCTTTAGGGCCCAGGCTCACAGCTCCCACCAGCGGGGCTTCATGAAGTAATCCTCATCCTCGTATTCCACCAGAGCTCCCTCGCCATGGGTCACCAGATCGTTCGGGCTGACCTCAAAGCCGGCCTCCTTGGCGATGGTGGCCACCTCATCCGCATCGGCCGCCGCCGTGGTGGAGAGCTGCTCCTGCAGGGCCGGATCCCGGCGGACGGCTGCGATGAAAGCCGAGAGGGCATGCTCTGCCATGGGGGAGGCAAAAGGGAACTTCCAGTCTGATGGGGGGAGGGCGGGGGTGACGAGTTGGGGGAACCGTTGCGGCGGGATGGGGAAGCAGTCGTGCTGGCGGCAGGTGCGCATCAGCTAGGGGTTGTTGGGGCTGGCAGTGTTACCCCGCCCCGCTGCCTCAACACGACCATCAGCTTCTCAAACGCTTCCGGCAGTGGAGCCGTGAAGCCCAGCCGCTCGCCGCTGATGGGATGGTTCAGCCCCAGCGCCACGGCATGCAGGGCCTGGCCGCTGAGGGCCACCGGCAGGCGCCTGGCCCGGGAGTACACCGGATCCCCCACGATCGGGTGCTGGATGTGGGCGCAGTGCACCCGGATCTGGTGGGTGCGGCCCGTGTCCAGCTGGAAGCGCAGCAGGGCGTAATCCCCCAGCCGCTCCACCACCTGCCAGTGGGTGCAAGCATGGCGGCCGGAGCCATCGCTCACCACCGCGTATTTTTTGCGGTCGGCCGGGTGGCGGCCAATGGCACCCACAATCGTGCCGGAATCGGCGGCGGGCTGGCCGTGCACCACCGCCAGATACTCCCGGCTGGCGATGCGTTTCTGGATTTGCCCCTGCAGCTTCACCAGGGCCTCCTGGCTCTTGGCCACCACGATGCAGCCGCTGGTGTCCTTATCCAGCCGGTGCACGATGCCGGGCCGCAACTCACCGCCGATGCCCGGCAAATCCGGGCAATGGTGCAGCAGGGCATTCACCAGGGTGCCGTCCTTGTTGCCCGGCGCTGGATGCACCGTGAGGCCGGCCGGCTTGTTGAGCACGATCAGGTGGGGGTCCTCATAGAGCACATCCAGGGGGATCTCCTGGGGGATCAGGTAAGGGAGGGGCTCCGGCGGCGGCATCCAGAGCTCCACCTGATCACCCTGGCGCAGGGGTGTCTTGGCCCGGCCCGTGACGCCGTTCACCCGCACGCAGCCCGCCTCGATGAACTTCTGGATGCGGGCGCGGCTCTGTTCCGGCCGCTGGGCCACCAGCCAGCGATCCAGCCGCATCGGCAGGGGCTTGGGGTAGGTGAGGCGAAGCAGCTCCCCTTCGCCCTCGCCAAAGCCAGGCATCCAGGGCGCCGGAGGAGCGGGGGCTGGTGGTTTCAAGGCTGTGCGCCGGGGTGGGGCGCTCCGGGAAGGGGAGCCGGAACTTCCAGGGCCATGGGGCCCAGCAGCCCCTTGCGGAACTCATCCAACAATCGCTGGGCCATGCGGCGAGACTCGCCGCTGGCGTGACGCGCCGCGGCCATGGCCAGCCATGCCTCCGGATCGGGAGCACCCTCGCTGCTGGAGGGGTCAAAGCTCACCTTGAAACGCGTCTCCAGCCCCCTCAGCTCCACCCCCGCGAGCGGTTGGACCGAGAGCACCAACAGGAGGCGCAGGAAGGCGCCCGCCACCAGCTCCGTGTCGTAGGACGCCTGGCCAATGTCGTCACAGATGGCGAGGAGCAGGGCCGCCCGTTGATCCTCCAGCTGGGGCGGAAGCACCCCGGGGGCATCCAGCAGGTCGAGCTCCTGGCCCAGCCGCACCCAGCGCAGACTGCGGGTGACCCCGGGACGGCGGGCGCTCTCCACCACCCGCTGGCCCACCAGCCGGTTGATCAGGGCCGATTTGCCCACATTGGGAAATCCCAGCACCAGGGCCCGCACCGGCCGGGGGCGCATACCCCTGGCCTGCCGGCGGGCATTGAGGGCCTCCCCCGCTCGGATGGCGGCCTGCTGCACGGCCCTCACGCCCGTGCCGGCCTTGGCGTCACACCACAGGGGGCTGATCGGGGAGCCTGTCTGCCTTTGGCGAAACCACGTCTCCCAAGCTTGGCGGGCGGCCACAGACACCATGTCCATCCTGTTGAGCACCAACAGATGGGGTTTTCCCTTGATCCAGCGGTCGAGCCGCGGATGGGAGGTGGCCAGCGGAATGCGTGCATCTCTCACCTCGATCACCAGATCCACTTTGTCGAGGTTGGCGGTGAGCGCCTGCTCAGCCTTGGCGATGTGGCCGGGGTACCACTGGATGAGTGGCTGGCCGGCCCCTTGTTTCGACGCAGCCACTCCGGCCGCAGGGGGCGGCACCATCAGGGCACCACCATCACCGGGCAGGGGGCCAGCTGGATCACCCTGGCGGCAGTGCTCTGCTGATCATCCTCCAGGCTGATGCCTCGGGTGCCCATGATGATCAGATCGGCATTCACCTCATCGGCCACATCGCCGATCACGAAAGCTGGTTTGCCGGCTCGCTCGAAGACATCACAGGCCAAACCCGCCTGCTCGAAGCTGGCCCGCGCCTGCTCCAATAGTTGGGTGACTGCGGCGGGATTGTGCATCGCTCCCTCCTCCTCCTCCACCACGGAGAGCAGCACCACACGGCTGCCGTGCCTTTGGGCCAGCTGAATGGCCACCGCGGCCGTTTCCATCGTCTGGCGGCTGTTGTCGATGGGGAACAGAACGGTGTCGAACATGACGGGGGAGGTTGGCTTTCAATTTCTAGCGCCCGCCGCCCAGGGAGGACCAAGGGGAAGACCCAACCGGCGCTGGCCCGTCGATCACGAGGCTGGCGGGCCGACGCAGCACAAGCCAGCCCCAACTGAGCACCAGGAAGAGGAGGACGCGCCGCAATCCCCCACCTTTGCAGAAGCGTTCCGCTGGAGTGGCGTCACTCAATGGGAGGCAATAGCCCCCATCCCAAAATCCAGCCAAAGCGTTGGCTTTGCCAGCGAAGGATGCGATGTTGACTGGGGAGGGCTTGATGAGCCAAAAGATAACTCTTATTGTTCCTGCTTCTAACGAAGCAGGGGCCAATAGACCTGCCATTGCAGATATCAAGAGCTTGCCCCTGCCAGGCTCGATTGTTGTTGGCGACAACAACTCCACTGACCACACTGGCCTTGAGGCGGAGCGGTGGAGTCGTGGTGCCTATCGAAGTGTCAAAGGCAAGGGCAATGCGGTGAGTTGTGCGTCTTTGCTTGCCGTTTGCTGCAATCATGCGTTCCGCGATGGCGTGAAAATCGTCTGGTTGATTGTTCGCCTCCTGCCTCGCGAATTTCCTCTTCGTCTCTATGTCCCTCCTGCCACCTTGAACTTGTTTTCCATCTTTCTTTGCAGCCATCTGCACAGAGTTTTTGCAGACCGGCCTGGTGACCCGCTTCCCACACGCTTCTGGAGCCTATTTGGCATGTTGAGCGCCTTCGACAGGCTTGGCCCGGGGCTTGTGCTGACGGAGAGCTCCAATTTGAAGGATGAAAATCGTTACTTCAGCGATCTGGCAAACCGCTGCTGGCCAGTTCCACTGCCCACCGTTGCAGGAGCCAGGGACGGGCGCTCTGATGGGCTCCGCCGTTTTGGATCGGGAAGGTTCTGTGAGGATGGGTGGCTGAGGGGTTAATCTCCCCCCGCCTTCTCCCTCCGCCCGCAACCATGGCCAAGCGTTCCCTCGCCAGTCTCGGCGCTGCAGATCTCCGCGGCAAGCGCGTGCTGGTGCGGGTGGACTTCAACGTCCCCCTGGATGACGCTGGCGCCATCACGGATGACACCCGCATCCGGGCCGCCCTGCCCACCATTGCCCACCTCCGTGACAATGGTGCCAAGGTGATCCTCGCTGCCCATTTCGGCCGACCCAAGGGGCAGGTGAACGAGGGCATGCGCCTGACCCAGGTGGCTGCTCGGCTGAGCGATCTCCTCGGTGTGCCCGTGGAGAAGACGGAGAGCTGCATCGGCCCTGATGCGGAAGCGAAGGTGGCGGCCCTGCAGGAGGGCGGCGTGGTGCTCCTGGAGAACGTGCGCTTCTTTGCTGAGGAGGAAAAGAACGAAGCTGAGTTTGCCAAGCAGTTGGCGTCGCTGGCTGAGGTGTATGTGAACGACGCCTTTGGTGCCGCCCACCGGGCCCACGCCTCCACCGAAGGGGTCACCAAATTCCTCAGCCCGAATGTGGCAGGCCACCTGATGGAGAAGGAACTGGCCTACCTCCAGGGCGCCATTGACGCTCCCAAGCGTCCCCTGGCCGCCATCGTGGGTGGTTCCAAGGTGAGCAGCAAGATCGGGGTGCTGGAAGCGCTGATCGACAAGTGCGACAAGATCCTGATCGGTGGCGGCATGATCTTCACCTTCTACAAAGCACGCGGTCTCGCGGTGGGCAAGAGCCTGGTGGAGGAAGACAAGCTGGAGTTGGCCAAGGAGTTGGAAGCCAAGGCGGCCGCCAAAGGGGTGCAATTCTTGCTGCCCACCGATGTGGTGCTGGCCGACGACTTCAAGCCTGACGCCAACAGCCAGATTGCCAAAGTGGAGGCCATCCCCGATGGCTGGATGGGCCTGGACATCGGCCCCGATTCAGTGAAAGTGTTCCAGGAGGCCTTGGCCGATTGCAAAACCGTGATCTGGAACGGCCCGATGGGTGTCTTCGAGTTCGATCAGTTTGCAGCGGGCACCAATGCCATTGCCCATACCCTGGCTGAATTGAGCGCCAAGGGCACGATCACGATCATCGGCGGTGGCGATTCCGTGGCCGCTGTGGAAAAGGTGGGTGTGGCCGACCAAATGAGCCACATTTCCACTGGCGGTGGCGCAAGCCTGGAACTGCTTGAAGGCAAGGTGCTGCCCGGGGTGGCGGCTCTCGATGAGGCCTGAGCCCTGAAGGTGCTGATCCGTTGATCGCCAGCCCCACCCTCCCCCTGCTGGTCTGGAGGGGGTGGGGTCAAATGGGCTCTAACGTTCAGATTTGAGGACCTTCCCCACTGGGAACAGGCCCTTGACGGGGGCCCTGGCGCTTTTTCCACTGGGGTGCGGGGAGGCCGTTGCGTTCAAAGAGTGCCTGCACATCGTCCATGTGCTGGCGTCGTTGTTGCCGCATGGCTTCCCGCTCCATCCGCATGCAGTTGCGCAGCGCTTCCGAGTCGGAGGCACTTTGGACGCAAGTCTCGCCCCGCTGCAAGATGGCGATGCGGGCGCGGCGATCCGTCAGGGCCAGCCGCCGCTGCTCAGGAAAAAGCTTCTGTTGTTGATCGCGAGTCAAGCGCGGTCCCGCGGGGGTGGGCCCCACCGGCTGGGCCATGGCCGAGGTCCCTCCCAGACTCACCAGGAGCAAGGCCAGGGCGGGGAGGCCTGCCAGGGGACGAGACAGCAACCGAATCAGCATGGCTTGGATGGGAGAGGGTGCAACTTCATCCTGCAGAGCCCTGATCACTGAAATGCGACCCAGTGGCTCGAAGGTGTGACCAGATGTGACTGGGATCAGCCCTGCAGCTGGGAGCAGCCCGTTAACCGGACGACGAACCATGACTGGCCTCCTTCGAAAACCTGTTGGCAGCTGAGCTGCCCCCCATGGGCCAGGGCGACCTGTTCGGCGATGGCGAGGCCAAGCCCGCTGTGCCCTATCTCACCGCGGGCCTCATCCAGTCGCTGGAAGGGTTGTTTGGCCCGTTCCCAATCCACCGGGGCAATGCCTGGGCCTCCATCCCACACCTCAATCGCAAAACCCTCCGCAGAGAGGGCCCGCAGCAGCAGCCGCAGGGGGGGGGCGCCGTGGGACTCGGCGTTGAGAAGCAGGTTGGCCACAGCACGGCTGAGGGCGATGGGGCGCACCCGCCGCTGCATGGGCTCCAAATCAAGCGCGACAGTCTCGACGGCATTTGCCGCTTCCCCCACCAAGGCCTCCAGCGGGACCCACACGGGTTGTTCCTGGCCTGCCGAGCCCACAAACAACAGAAATTGTTCGATGACCCTCTCCAGGGCGGTGAGATCCACCTCTGCCCGATGGCGTTCCTCTGCAGACCAAGGGGTGTGCTGAGACAGCCGCAGTCGCAGGCGCGTCACTGGGCTGCGCAGATCATGGGCGATGCCCCCGAGCATGGTGGCCCTCTCCTGGCTGGCTCGCTGGAGCCGCAGCAGCATGGTGTTGAAATGGTGGGTGAGGTGGCGCACCGCCTCGGCGCCGCGGGCGGCAACGGGCTGCGGCTGCTGATCCAGACCCACCAGCTCAAGGGCGACATCCAGCTGGCGCAGTGGCCGCTGCACCTCCAGGCTGAAAAAAACCAGCAGGGTGGCCAGTGCACCCAGACCTCCGGCGATGGTGAACAGCTGGGGATCTGGAGGCCACCCGCGCAAGGCAGGGATCGGAGTGAAGAGCCAGGCCGTTTCCAGGGGGGAGTTGAGCTGCACCCACACACCCCGACCAGGCCCTGTGGGAGCTCCCTGCCCCACGGGCCAAACCGTTGGGCAGGTGGTGAGTTTGCTGCAGAGATGCATCCGCAGGGCCTCTGCCTGCCGCCGCAGGGTGGGATCGGCTGGCCAAGCGGGCGTGCCCGCTTGGGGTGGCTTCGGACCAACGACCACCTTCGTGCCCATCACATCGGTGAGTTCTGCCGGGCTGTAGCGCTCCAGGGCGACTTCACTGAGCAACACCATGGCGCTCACCTGGCTGGCCAATTGCCGTCGCTGCTGTTGTTCCAAGCGGTGGGCCAGCAGGAGATGGAGCAGCAGCAGGCCCAGGGCGGTGAAACCTGCTGCTGCGGCGCCATAGCCAAGTGGGCGGGTGAGTCCCTGCCAGTGCCCGCTAGGTCTGCCTGGGGCGGCCATCGGGAACAAAGACATAGCCATACCCCCAAACAGTCTGCACGTAGCGCGGGCGGGCCGGATCCGGCTCAATGAGCTTGCGCAGCCTTGAAATCTGCACATCCATGCTGCGGCTTTCCGTGTCACAGGTTGGCCCCCGGCTCAGTTCGATCAGTCGTTCGCGGGAGAGGGGGCGATGGGGGTGCTGCAAGAACGCGGCGAGCAGGGCAAATTCCCCACTGGTGATCGGCAGCAACTCTGAGCCCCGCCTGAGCTGCCGGGTGGTGAGATCCACCGTGCAATCACCGAAGCGGAAGCTGCCCCCTTCCGGTTGGGGCGATCCACTCGGTGGTGGGGATCGGCGCCGCAGGATGGCTTCGATCCTGGCCGTTAGTTCTCTGGGGAGAAAGGGCTTGGCCAGGTAGTCATCGGCCCCTTGCTCCAGCCCGATGATGCGATCCACTCCATCCGCCCGAGCCGTGAGCATCAGCACTGGCAGGGCATCTCCACCATCCCGCAGGCGGCGCAGCAAGGTGAGGCCATCCTCTCCTGGCAGCATCAGATCTAGAACAAGCAGATCGGGCCGTTCCCCCCCCAGCTGTCCCTCAAGTCTGGCCTTGAGTTGGGTGCTGTCGGCGAGCGTGCGCACGGTGTAGCCCTGATCCTTCAGGTAGGTGGCCAACAAGGAGCGAACTTCTGGATCGTCATCCACCACCCAGATGTGATGGGGCCGGCCCATGGATTCAGGGCTCGAGAACCTGGCGATCGGAGACGACCCGCACCCGCTTTGTGGCGCTCACCACACCCTTCGGGTGCACCAGCAGCACCGCCCAGGTTTGGGAGCCCGGTGTTTGGGGCGCTTGCACGATCTTGAACAGACCACCTGCCCCCCCCAGGGCTGTCAATTCCAGTCGGGGACTGTCCATGGCCTTCACTTCCTCGTCACTGATGGGTCGGATGCCACCTGCCACGAGCGCCCCATCGAGGGGTTCATCAAAGATCACATCCAGGTCGTAGCGCTGTCCGGTGAGCACGGCATCGGGGATCTGCAGGCTCACCGAGGGAGAGTTTTCGCCACTGCGCAAGAGCGACTGCTCCCTCCAGATGGTTTGGCCGGTGAAGCGCTGGCCATCGGTTTGCAGGGAGAGGCGCTGCTCCGATTCCAGGCGAAAGATGCTGCCCCCCTGTTCACGAGTGCCACTCACCTTCATCGTCACGCTGGGCTCGCCACTGCGGAGGTTTGGTCCTTTTTTGACCTCCCAGCGCACATCGGCAAAGTTGTCACGCAGATACTGACGGCGCTGTTTCAACTCGTCCGGGTTCAACCCAGGTCCCTTGCTGAGGAGTGTGCTGAGGGCCGTGTCGTCACGGCTGTTGAGGGCCGCTTCCAGGGCTTGCAGCTGGTTGGCGGTAGGGGGCGCCGCCTGCACGGGTGGCGCGCCGATGGTCGGAGCCAGCACCAGACTGCTGAGGAACAGGGCAGGGAGTCTGCGCGGGAAGGGCATCGCGGGGGACGGATGGGGTGGATAGAGCCGGGTGCGACTGGGGGTGAGGACCGCCGCAGTTGGCTTTTAAGTTAGGCCCGCCCCTCGCCCTTGGCAGAGCATCCCCATGCCCACCCTCCTGATCGCAGCCAGCGGCACAGGTGGCCATCTTTTCCCTGCCCTGGCGGTGGCGGAGGCCCTTCCATCCGATTGGCAGGTGCACTGGCTTGGGGTGCCTGATCGCCTGGAGCAACAGCTGGTACCCGGTGGCTATCCACTTCACACCGTGCGCGCTGGGGGTCTGCAGGGCCGGGGACTGCGCAAGCTCCGCAATCTGCTCCAGCTGTTGGGGGCGACCCTGCCCACCCGACGGCTGATCCTGCGGCAGGGTGTGGATGTGGTGTTCAGCACGGGGGGGTACATCGCCGCACCGGCCATTTTGGCGGCCCGCTGGAGCGGTGTGCCCGTGGTGCTGCATGAAAGCAATGCCATCCCTGGCAAGGTGACACGCCTTCTGGGGCGCCTTTGCACGCGGGTGGCCCTGGGGCTGCCAGAGGCGGCTGAGCGCCTTCCCCACTGCCACCCTCTGGTGACGGGGACGCCTGTTCGCCAGGCCTTCCTGGAGCCGGCGCCCTTGCCGGAGTGGGTGCCGAGGGGCGAGGGACCGTTGCTGCTGGTGATGGGCGGAAGCCAAGGAGCCTTGCGGCTCAACCGTATGGTGCGCCCCTTGATCCCCCGTTTACTGGCGGCAGGTTGTCGGGTGGTGCACCTCACCGGCAACCAGGATCCGGAGGCGGGCCAGTTTCGGCTGAAGGGGGTGGTGGAACGGCCCTTCTCCGATGAGCTGCCAGGGTTGCTGCAGCATGTGGATCTGGCCATCAGCCGGGCGGGGGCGGGCAGTCTCAGCGAGCTGGCGGTGAGCGGAACACCCACAATCCTGGTCCCTTTCCCCCAAGCTGCCGATCGCCATCAAGAGGCCAATGCAGCGGCCGCGGCGGCGTTGGGGGCCGCTGTGATCGTCTGGCAGCACGAACCCGGAGAGAGCCCTCTGGAGCAGGCTGTCTGGCGCCTGCTGGGGCCCAGGCTGCGGGGCGGGAGCAGCAGTGATGATCCCCTGCTCACCCTGCGCGCAGGGATGGAGACGCTGGCGGTGCGCGACGCGGATCGGCGCCTGGCTGAACTGTTGGTGGAGCTGGTGCTTCAGCCGCGCTCGAAGGCGATCAAGCGGGAGTAGTAGAAGGGGGCCTGGTTCAGGCTGCGGTAGAGAGGTTTGAAGCCAGATGCAGCGGCTGCGGCCACGATCCCGTCTTCCTTGAGCTGATAGGCGCGCGTGGTTTTGCTGGGGCCTGGGAAGAGTTGGCCGATGCCCTTGAGCACGGCCAGAAGGGGGGTGAAGGGCGCGAAGCTCACAATCAGTTGGTGCTCCGCCAGGGATGCCAGATGCTTCACCATCTCCTCAGCTGCCGTCTGGGGGTAGTGGATGAACACATCCAGGCAGATCACGGTGTCGAAGCGGCCGCTGAGGCTCTCCAGGTCGGACACGGCGAATTGCAGGCGATCGCCCGTCAGACCCTCTTCAGCGGCGCGGCGCTGCGCCTCGTTCACCATGGCTTCGGAGAGGTCGGTGGCGAGCACCGAGCCGGCGCCGAGGCCCACCAATGGCAAGCTGAGGCTGCCCACACCGCAGCCGGCGTCACAAAAGCTGCGCCCCTCCAGATCGCCCTGCGCCTGCAACCAAGCGAGGACGGCATCCACCGTTTTCTGATGGCCCAGGCGGATGTTGCGCTGCACCTTGTTCACATCGTCGCTATCGCTGTAGATCCGGTTCCAGCGCTCAAAGCCCGTGCTCTCGAAATAGGCACGCACCTCTGCCTTCTCGGCCGTCTTCGCGCAGGGAGTGTTTGCGGGGGAGCCTCCTTGGGGCTCCGTGGCTGCGGTCGGTTCCCCCTGGCTGGGTTGGGCCTGCTGAAGGTCAGATGTCATGGAGGGGGTGGCAGCAGGCAGTCGGTGGGGCGGATCTTAGGCAGTGGAGCCTGGGGCCATCAGGCCAACGCTTGCCAGCCCAGCCCCCCTTCCCCCTGGCGCCATCGCAGGCAGCTGGTCAGGGGGCGCCCGAGCAACAGGGTCTGCAGGGGCCGAGCATCCCCCAGCACCCGGCGGGGATGGAGAGTGGCTGCGGCAATCGCCTGATCGGGGGGCACACCCCAGTGGACCAGACGAGCCACCCCCTCCAGCAGGGGCAGGGTGGTGCCGGCGAGGGTGCCATCCGCCAAGCGGCAGCTACCATCCTTCACCGTCAGAAGCCGTTCATCCCAGCGGTGGGCACCCTCCCCGAGGCCATAGGGGGCAAGTGCATCGCTCACCAGCACGGTGGCCTGGGGGGCGAGTCGCTGCAGCAACACGGCCATGGTGGGGGCCACGTGCACGCCATCGGCGATCAGCCCAAGGGCCACCGTGCCCCGCAGGGCTGCGGCGCCCACCGGGCCCGGATCGCGGTGATGCAAGCCGGCCATAGCGTTGAAGGCATGGGTCAGCATGGACACCCCCGCTGCAAAGCCGGCCTCGGCTTGCCGCCCATCGGCGGCGCTGTGGCCCAGGCACACCACCACTTGGCGCGCCCGCAGTGTCTCAATCACAGCGTCGGCACCCTCCAACTCCGGTGCGAGGGTCATCAGGGCGATGTCGGCCTGCGGGCCACCGGCAAAGCCGCTGATGCGCTCCTCCAGGGCTGCCAGGCTGGGGGGACAGAGATGCTCCTCGGGGTGTGCGCCGCGGCGGGTGGGGGCCAGAAAGGGCCCCTCCAGGTGGGCTCCCAGCAGTTGGCACAGGCCAGGGCGATGGCGCGTGCGCGCCTGCGCCAGCACCGCCAGGGCTTGGCGCAGGGGACCGACACCGCAGGTGACAAGGGTGGGTGAGATCGCTTCCACCCCCTCATGCCACAGGAACTCGAGCAGCTCCTCCAGCTTCGGTAAATCGGCCGCGTTGAGTTCAGGGAAGGGCAACCCGAGGCCGCCGTTGATCTGCAGATCCACACCCATCGGGCTGAGCCAGTCACCGTTCCAGTCGTCGCCGGCGGCGGTGCTACCGGCGCCGATGGGCTCGAAGCGGGCGATCCGCCCCTCCCCGTCGATGGTCACCCGCCAGCGCTGGTCACGCCGGGGGTTGCAGGGGGTTCCCTGGGGCAGGCGCACGTTGCTCAGCCAGCGCATGGCATCGATCCCTCGCCTTGCCAGTGTGAATGCTCAGGGGCTGCCTGGCTGGAAGGGAAGGGCACGTGAGATTACCCAGCATCGCTCGCTTCTCATGGCAGGTGGTGCGCAGGAAGACCCGAGGCATCGGAGAACAAAAGGAGCGCAGGGATCTCCAAACCAGGATGAAGGCATGCTTGTCATGAATCACCAGGCGGGACAAGGCAGAAACGAAGATGCAACCGATCACCTGCCAAGCGGGGCCAAGCTTGATTGGCTGGGTGGTCACAGGGCAATATCATCATTAAATCGTCATTAAATCGAATGTAGCCATGGGGGTAAATTCTCCAAATGTAATAGAGCTCTCAGCGCTGATCATTGAAGCGTAATTGCAGTCAGAATGAAGTTAAAGTGAAGGCAAAGTGACCTTGTGGTTGTCGCGTCGATGGGGGCCACCCTATGCCAACCCTGCACAGGGCTGCAGGATTCAGCTGTTGCCCATGCTTGCGATGCCAACGTCAGCAGCTCCTGACGAATCGATCGCAAAAATCTGCCTACGGTGAAGAGCCAACCCTTTTTTCAGATGTCGGCCATCTTCAGCACATTGAAGCGCTTGATTCTCGAAGCAGAGCGCGACCCCATGGTGAGGACTGAGGAGGCCGCTGTCAGCCTGATGCTCGAATGGCTGGCGACCCATCAAGCCAAGTTGGGCGCTGAGGCGGTGCCGGAGCCCACAGAATTCAATGGCACGATGATGCAGTGGTTTCATTGGTATAGCGATGCTGATGGTCAACATTGGCGGCGCCTGAAGAACGAAGCTCCTGCCCTGGCCAAGGCAGGCATCACGGGTGTGTGGCTGCCGCCCGCCAGCAAGGGAGGGAGTCGCTGGGACGTGGGCTACGGCATTTACGACCTTTTTGATCTAGGGGAATTCGATCAGAAGGGCACCGTGGCCACCAAATACGGCACGCGCGCTGAGTATGAGGAGGCGATAGCGGCCTGCCATGCCGTTGGCATTCAAGTTTATGCGGATGCTGTGTTCAACCACAAGATGTGGGCTGACGATAAGGAGGACTATCTGGCCACCCCCTTTGACCCGGTCGATCGCAACCGACCCCTGGAGGGAGAGCAGCCGATTCGGGCCTGGACCTTGTTTCAATTTGACAAGCGTGGCGGCCAATACTCCACCATGCAATGGCATTGGTATCACTTTGATTCTGTTGATAGCAATGAGCGACGGCCCGACTACAAAGCGATCTGGAAAACGCAAGGTGCAGGTTTTGAAGTCAACGTTGATTTAGAGAAGGGCAATTATGACTACTTGATGGGTTGTGATCTCAATGTCAACCACCCCGAAGTGCGTGGCGAGCTCAAGTATTGGGGCCATTGGATGCACGACACCTTCAAAGTGGATGGCTTCCGGCTGGATGCGATCAAGCACATCAGCAGTGATTTCTTCCTCGACTGGATCATTGACCTCGACACCTACGCCAACCATCGCCATTTTGTCGTGGGTGAATACTGGTCCTACGATCTGCCTTCTCTCTCCTGGTACGCAGCCAACACCGGTGGGCGCATGCACCTCTTCGATGCGCCGCTCCACCAAAACTTCCATGTGGCCAGCCGCAGCGGCGGTCACTACGACATGCGTCGCCTGCTCGATGGCAGCTTGATGCAAATCATGCCCTTGCTGGCCGTGACGCTGGTGGACAACCACGACACCCAGCCATTGCAGTCGCTGGAATCGGTGGTGGAGCCCTGGTTCAAGCCCCTGGCCTATGCCGTGATCTTGCTTCGTGATCAGGGATATCCCTGCATCTTCCATGCCGATTACTACGGCGCGCACTACAAAGGGCAAAAGGGCGGGCAAGGACCTGAATATGAGATCTGGCTCCCAAGCCATCGTTTTCTGATCGATCGCTTCCTCTTGGCCCGCACCCACTGCAGCTATGGCCCGCAATACGACTACATCGACCACTTCAACACCATCGGCTGGACCCGCCTCGGCACCCCTGGCCACCCCCGGGCCATGGCGGTGTTGATGAGTGATGGGCCAGCCGGCTTGAAGTGGATGGAAGTGGGCAAACCCCTCACTGTGTTCCGGGATCTCACGGGCCATATCCGCGAGCCCATCACCACCAATGGCGACGGTTGGGCTGAGTGGCGTTGTCCCGGCGGATCCGTGTCGGTGTGGGTGGAGGAGGCGGCTCTGGCGGAGATGGGGATCGACCAGCCCTAAAGCTGCGGTGCATCCCCAACAGCTGCTGCCAGGGCTTCTAGCTTGGTGCAGCTCTTGTCCCGTGGGTGATGCCTTCCTCTCCCTCCCAGGCCCCGCCCCATACCGGTGCCGTGACAGGAGTGTTCGAGCTTCTCGCCTCCCTGCGCGATCCAGAGTTTGCCGCACGGCGCTTCGCTCAAATGGGCGATGTGTTTGAAACTGTTCTTGCCGGTCAACCCTCGGTGTTTGTGCGCGGGGCGGGCCCCGTGGCGGAGCTGATCAGCCAGCCGGCAGCCCTGGAGGGGTGGTGGCCCCCCAGCGTGAGCCAGCTGCTCGGGCCCTATTCCCTCTCCAACCGCAATGGTGAGGCGCATTTGGCACGGCGGCGGGCGGTGGGACGCCTGTTTTCCGGCCAGGCCCTCAAGAGCTATGCACCCGGCATCGCCTCGATCTGCGATCAGGTGGTGTCTGGCTTGGCCGGTGCCCCCCAGCCTGTGGCTTTGGCGCACTGGATGCGTCCCTTTGCCTTTCAGGTGATCGCCGAGGAGGTGCTTGGACTCACTCCCGAGGGAAGGGAGGGGCTCTACGAGGATTTTGAGATCTGGAGCCGCGGCCTGTTCAGCCTGCCCATCGCCTATCCCACCAGCCGGCTTGCCCGAGCCAAGGCCGCCCGTCGCCGCTTGATTGCCCGCATCCTTGGACTGCTGCCATCCCTTGGCGTGCTCACCAGCGCGTGCGATGAAACCGGGCTTCCCCTGGAGGATGCCGATCTGGCGGATCAATTGCTGTTGTTGCTCTTTGCCGGCTACGAAACCACCGCCTCCTCCCTCACCTTGATGGTGTTGTTGCTGCTCCAACACCCCGCTGCCATGGCCTGGCTTCAGGAGGAGCTTGATGCGTTTCCCTGGCCCCCCAGCGCCGCAGGCGTCGAGCAGCTGGAGACCCTGCCGCGACTCAATGCTGTGATTCAAGAGGTCTTGCGGCTTGTGCCACCGGTGGGGGGCTTCTTTCGCCGGGCGGTCGCTCCGGTTCACCTGGGGCCTTACACCATTGCGCCCGGGAAAGTCATCCAAGTGGACATCACGGCGACCCAGCGCGATGGACAGGCCTTTCTCGATCCTGAGGCCTTCCGTCCGGAGCGCCATCTCAGCGGCCCATCGCCTGGTGCTGCCTATGTGCCCTTCGGCGCCGCGCCGAGGGTGTGCCTGGGCAGGCCCCTGGCGGAACTGGAAATGCGGCTCCTGCTGACCCGTCTTTTGCAGTCCCTTCGCTTCCAGCTGGTGCCTGACCAAGACCTCAGCCTCGAGGTGATCCCCACCCCGCGTCCCAAGAGTGGTTTGCTGGTGCAGGTTGAATTGCGCCAGTCAGCCAGCGCAGGCAGGTCATGAGGTGTGGGAACACTCTTTGATCGCCTCCTCGCTGAAGCTCTTTGCCCTGGGTGATTCCCTGTAAGGCACATCATCTTCAAACCCTCGGCTCATCACATCAGGATTTAGATTTCAAGGATGACTCAAACCCGACTGACCTGGCTGGATCCAGAGACATCGACCAAACTGCGCCAAAGGTCAGATTGGAAGGCCTTGGCAGTCTTTCTCTCCCAAAGCCTCCTCTGCACACTTTGGTTTCTGGGGGAAACGGTCGACTATTCACTTCCATTCAATATTGTTTTTAGTCTTAGCTCAGGCTTTATTGTTGGCCAGCTTTTCGTGATTGGACACGATGCTTGTCATCAGGCATTGGCTAAACATCGTTGGGTCAATGAGTGGATAGGAAGGCTGTGCTTTTTGCCCGCTTTGCATTCCTACAGCCTCTGGAATCTTGAGCACAATGTCAACCATCATCATCACACCAATATCAAATCTCTCGATCCTTCCTGGAGTCCGCTGAGCAAGGATGAATTTGACAAGCTTCCCAGGAGTCGGCAGTGGCTTGAGCGGATCTATAGAAGCATTTGGGGCCCGGGACTGTATTACATGAACGAAGTCTGGATGAAAAAACTTTGCTTGCCCATAAGTGCTGAGGCGCGAAGCAAGTGGCGTCATTATCTGCCTGATTCAATCTTGGTGATGGCGGTTCTTGTTTTGCAGCCCGTTTTGCTTCTAACTCTGGGCAACTTTTTGGCCCCGAGCAAATCTTGGTGGGAGCTATTGCTTCTTTCGTGGATTATCCCTTTTCTCTCCTGGAATTGGTTCATGGGAAATGTTGTTTATCTGCACCATACCCACCCATGCATATCTTGGTTTGCCAGCGATCCTCCTTTCGCCCTGGCCGAGCGGCAAATCCTCATGTCAACCCATGTCGTTTTTCCGCCGCCAATCGATTCGCTCCTGTACAACATCATGGCTCAGAATGCCCATCATTTAAAGCCTGCAATCCCCTTTTACAATTTGGGTGAAGCGCAAGGAAAACTGGAAACTTCAAACCCTGGCCACGTTTTGACTTATCATTGGACTCCATCAGAGCATTTGCGCATTACGCAAAAATGTAAGCTCTATGATTTCGATAGGCATTGTTGGACTGATTTTAACGGAAGGCCTACCGCCTCGACTCGGCTAGCCCAATCTGTTTCCGGAAATGGTGACCAAATAACCATGCTCAATATGTACTAATCATGCCACGATGAATACTCACTTTGCAGCAAACTTGACATTGTCCAGCGGGACTGATCATTTGTCTTCAATTGGCTTTCTCTTCAGCTGGTGCATGGAAAGCAAGCTCCTCGCAACAGCGAGCAAAGGCTTTAGCTGGATCGGTTGCTGCACTGATCGGTCGTCCGACCACTAACTGGCTGGCGCCAGCCCCCAGGGCCTGGGCTGCACTCATCACCCTGGCTTGATCCCCGCGCGTCGTGCCCGCTGGGCGGATGCCGGGGGTAACCAGCGTGAAGGGCTCCGGGTGAGCGACCCGCAAGGCTGCCACCTCCAGCGGTGAGCAGACGCAGCCTCCGATCCCAGCCTCTGCCGCTAGCGCGGCCAGTCGCTTGACGTAAGTCTGCACAGGCTCTGCGATGGCGAGTTCCGCTTGAAATCGCTGGGCCTCCCAGCTCGTGAGCACGGTGACGGCAAGAAGGGTTGGTGGCTGGAGGCTCGCCCTTTCAGCGCCTTCCAAAGCCGCCTCTTGGGCAGCGCGGAGGCCCTCGCTGCCCGCACAGGCATGCACGCTGATCAGCTCGGCACCGAGGCTGGCGGCGCTGCGGCAGGCACCGGCCATGGTGGCGGGGATGTCGTGCAACTTCAGATCGAGAAACACCCGCTTGCCAAGTTCCTCGCGCAATTGCCGCACGACCTGAGGCCCCGCGGCGATGAAGAGCTCCAGGCCCACCTTCACCCAGCGCAGATCAGGAATCGCCTCTACCAGGGCCAAGGCCGAAGCAACGTTGGGCTGATCCAGGGCCAGAATGATCCGCTCCGAAGGAACCGGGGCGCCTGGACTGATCATGGGGAGCTGGACGATCTCCGCCACCCTAGAAACCCATCCGGCCCAGAGAGAGGTGGATGGTCGCCTCCCCCCCCTGAGCTGAAGGCTGCTTCAGCGCAAAAACAACAGTTCGCTGTAGGTGGGAAGCGGCCAGAGATCATCGTCGACGATGACCTCCAGCCCATCCACCGCCTCGCGGACTTGGCCAATCAGCGGCATGAGGGTGTCTGAGCAGTGGCGGAGATGACCGTGCACGTCGTGAGGCGCGTGCTGGAGGGCCTCTTCGAGAGCTGTGCAGTGGTGAAGGAGCTGTTGGTTGAGATGCGCAGCCTTGCCTGCGATGCTGCGATCGGCGGGTAATCCAAGGGTTTCCAGATCCTGCAGACAACGGGTTTGGCGCTCGAGAAACTCCATCACCGCCGGATAGATTTGAGTGCGGGCCATGCGCAGCACCAAGCGAGCTTCCACCTCGATCGCAAGGATGTACTGTTCGGCGTACACCTCAAAGCGGCTCTCTAGCTCCAGTGGTGTGAGCACGCCCTGTCGCTCGAACAACGCCCGGATTTCCGGACGCTCCAGCACGGGCAGGGCATCGGCGCTGGTGCGCAGGTTTTCCAGACCGCGCTCCTCCACCGCGATGCGGTGCCACTCTGAGGAATACCCATCCCCCCCAAACACCACCGCACCGTGTTGATCCATGGTGAGCTTCAGTACGGAGAAGGCCGCCTCCTCCAGGGAAGATCCCGAGTTGAGCCGGCCTTCGAGCTCATCGGAGATCCACTGCAGTGAATCGGCCAGGACGGTGTTCAACACCACAAGCGGCCCAGCCACGGACTGGCCAGATCCCACTGCACGGAATTCAAAGCGGTTGCCGGTGAAGGCGAAGGGAGAGGTGCGGTTCCGATCGCCTGGATCACGGTTGAGTTCCGGCAAGGTGTCGACACCTAGAGACATCAGAGCGGTCTGGGCAGATCCCTCCAGTCGACCGCTCTTGATCTGGTTGTATACATCCTCCAGCTGGCTGCCGAGGTAGACCGAGATGATGGCGGGCGGTGCTTCGTTCGCGCCAAGGCGGTGATCGTTGCTCGCTGTGGCAATGGCCGCACGCATCAGGGGCCCATAGCAATGCACGCCGCGGATGACGGCTGCGCAGAACAGCAGAAATTGGAGGTTGGCGTGGGGTGTTTTGCCTGGATCGAGCAGGTTGCCCTGGGTGGCGTTGCCAATCGACCAGTTCACGTGCTTCCCACTGCCATTCACGCCAGCGAATGGTTTTTCATGCAGCAGGCAGGTGAGACCATGTTTTTTGGCCGTCATCTTGAGGACGGTCATGGTCAGCTGCTGGTGATCGGTGGCGACGTTGGCGGCTTCAAAGTAGGGCGCAATCTCAAACTGCCCTGGCGCGACTTCGTTGTGGCGGGTTTTGGCGGGAATGCCCAGGCGGTAGAGCTGCAATTCCACATCCTGCATGAACACCTGGATTCGTTCAGGGATGGCGCCGAAATAATGGTCGTCAAATTGCTGCCCTTTTGCTGGCGGTGCCCCAAAGAGGGTGCGGCCGGCAAGCTGCAGGTCGGGTCTTAGTGCAGTGAAGCCGGCATCGACGAGGAAATACTCCTGCTCCGCACCACAGCTGGAATTGACCGGGACGATCTCGGTTGCGCCTAACAGCCTCAGCAGGCGTTGGGCCTGCACGTTCATGGCGGCGTTGGAGCGCAGGAGCGGGGTCTTCTTGTCCAGAGCCTCACCCGTCCAACTGACGAACACTGTGGGGATGCAAAGGGTGACGCCATTGGCGGTGCGCATCAGCCAGGCCGGACTCGTCACGTCCCAGGCGGTGTACCCGCGTGCCTCAAAGGTGGTGCGCAGGCCGCCGTTGGGGAAGGAAGAGCCGTCTGGTTCCCCCTGCACCAGAAGTTTGCCTGAGAATTCGGCAATGGCCTTGCCATCCGGCTGGGGGGAGATGAAGCTGTCGTGCTTCTCGGCGGTGAGGTTGGTAAGGGGGTAAAAGACGTGGGCGTAATACAGGGCGCCGCGGGCGGTGGCCCATTCCTTCATCGCCTGGGCCACCGTGTCGGCGACGCCCAGATCGAGCTTGCTCCCCTGTCGCATCGAGCGCTGAATCGATTTGAACACATCCTTGGGCAGGGCCGACTTCATCGTTTCCAGTCCGAAAACATCGCTGGCCCAGATTTTTTCGAGAGGCTCAGCTGCCTCCACCGAGACAGCGGACCGATGCAGGATGGCTTGCATCGCCTGGAGGCGGGCTGGAGTCGGCATGGGGGAGACCTAAGACTGCGCACTAGCCAATTAAGCCAACGGTGGGTTGCGTTGCCAATTTCGCTACACAACCTCCATCAGCTTGAGGAATCTGGCTTGCGTTTGCGGGCTGGAGGCCGCTTTCCCCAGACCAGGACCCGATGGCCGAAATCTAAAGACATTCAATGGTTTGCCAAACGAGTCGTTTTCTCACGGGCTCGCAGTTCGCCAGCCCTCTCCTCACCGAACGCCGGCCACAGCCCTTGCGATCACCGCTTGATCAAGCTCCTGCCCGTTTTTGTCCCAAGCCCAGAGTTTCAGTTCCCGGGGGCTTGCCTCGATTTCCGCAAAGCTGAACACACTGGCAGCTTTCGCTGTTTGGCCTGTGGGGATCACTGGGCGCAAGCTCGCCCCTCCGCCGCCCACCACGAGGTAGGTGATGCCGTTGATGGGTTTGCTGCGCTCATAGTTGTGGTCATGACCGTTGATGTAAAGCTGAACACCATGGCGCTCCATCAAGCTGCTCAGCTTGGCGCGCAGGTGAGGATCATTCCCATAGAAACCAGATGAATAGATGGGGTGATGCCCTACGACCACTTTCCATGGCGCCTGGCTGCGCGCCAGAGTGGTGCGCAACCAGCTCATCTGCCTCTGCCAATCGGCGTTGCCATTGGTATCCAGCATGAAGAATTCAACAGGTCCCCGCCTGAGGTTGTAGTACCTGCCTTTCATGCCAAATGGGGGGTAGACCACCTGGGGGTCGCCATTGGCTGTGCGGATATCGTGATTACCTAGCACCGCGTGAAAGGGCACCCCGGCTTGTAATAATTCCGCATAGGGACGTCGGAAGGTGGCTTCCACCTTGGCCAGGTCACCTGAGGGATAGATGTTGTCTCCTCCCAAGACCACCAGATCGATCTGTCGACGGCGGTGTGCCGCTGCCATCTGTCGGCCCACCGCCCGTTGATTCACATCACCACTGCCCGTGTCGGCCACGGCCAGAAACCTCAGGTTGGTTTTGACAGCACGGCTGGCCTGAGCCAGGCCGACCTTCGGCGACAAACCGCAAGCGACTGCCACACCTATGGAGGGCAGCAGACGCAGCAGAGCTCTACGGTGCACGGAGGGGGAGATAAGGCTGAACCAGCCTGACGGATGGGAGGCCTTTTTGTCTGATGATCAGATCATGATTGACTGAGCGGCTGTCGGTTCCTCCAGCGGGCTATGCGTTGCTGGCTGATCCAGGGCTTCTGTGATCACGTCCAGGGCCAGCAGCTGGTGGGCCCCGAAGCTCCGCAGGAAGGGCACATCGCCGGCATCGCGGCCACGGCCAATGAGCACGCGCCCGCAACGGGGAAAGTTATGACGAGCGTCGAACACATACCAACGATCGCCTAAAAAAGCTTCGAACCAGGCGGAAAAATCAACCGGTGCTTCCGCAACTGCTATGCCCGTGTAGCCCAGATAACCCGTGCAATAACGGGCTGGGATGTTGAGGCAGCGGCACAGGGTGATCGCTAGATGGGCAAAGTCGCGGCAGACCCCTGCCCGCTCCCGGAGGGTGTCGCTTGCGGTTTTTTCGGTACACACAGCCTGGTAGTCAAACCGGATCAGCTGATGCACCCAGTCACAGATGGCTTGCACCAGCCCCCATCCCTGCTGTTGCATCGATCCAAATGTGTCCCAGGCCACTGACATCAGGGCTGCCGTGTCGCAGTAGGTGCTGGCATTGAGATAGCCGTAGGTCTCGATGGGTAGACGCTCCACCGGGCAGGTGGGGGCTGTGGGCACCACCAGATCGGTGCTGTCGGGTCGAGAAAGGGAGGTGGCGAAGCGAAAGTAGCTCACTCCGGCCGGTGCCAGCCAACGGCTCCAGCGGTTCCCGCAGCTGTCGCTGAGCACCTCAAAGCTTCGATCCGGCAGCAATTGCACCACCTCTGGTGTGAGCAGATCTTCGAGAAGTGTGGGGTGGGGATGCACCAAGGTGAGCACGGGGGTGGCTGAGTCGCAGCTCAGCTGGAGCTGGCAGCCGATTTTCAGGTGCACGGAAGGAGGGTTAGGACAGCGATGAAAACATCTTGGTCGGCAGGAGCGGATGTTGTCGTGCTTTTGCTGACTTTGCCAGCATGTGCCCATCAGGTTAAAGGGAGCCAAGTAGATGAATGAGTTCGGTGAGCACGATCGAAAGAAAGAGAAAGCTGACCAGTGAATGCAGCAAAACAATCCGCCTCACATTGCTGTCTTCGAGGTTTGTATCACTCATGGCATAGGTGAGCGCTACGGCGTAAGAAACATAGAGAAAATCACTGAAAACTGGCTCGTCTGAGCCTGCGAAGATGAAGCCCTGAGGATCTGGACCATCAGCGGCAGGCAGTGGATTCAGGCCAAAATAGAGTTTGGCGTAGAGCATGGCAAAGCTGTTGTGCATCTGCAGCCAGGCACCAAACAAGCCGGCAAAATAAATGAGTGTCCGCAAGGCGAATGGTAGGGCTGTCTGCGTATGTTTGAGATCATTCACGCAGAGGGTGAGCCATCCTACGCTGATGAAGGTGAAGATCACTGATAGCTTCACCAGCAATGCCCTCCTGGTGAGGCCATGTCCAAAAAGTGAACGGGTGTCTGGCGCATCCAAGTGCAGAGATTCGCGAAGAAAGATCACTTGATCTTGACCAATAGCAGCCAAAAATCCGATTAGAAAAGCCTCTTGCGGCTGAAGGCTGGATACCAGCAGGATGGTGAGGATCGCCCCGATGGGCAGGGCGCGTGCCAATCGCTTTCTCTCATCGAAATTGGCGGCGTGCACCATTGGCATCGCATGGTTTCAAACGCTTCCATGTTGCCTGCCTAGGGGATTCGGGCGCCATGGGGCTGACGTTGTTGCTGGGGATCGAGCACGGTCGTAACGGTCCGCAATAACGATCGACCATCAGGACACACCTCCACATGGACCATTCCCAGTCCCTGCAGTTCGTTGACTGAGACGCCGGTGGTCTTGATCTTTCGGGTTGTGATTTGCGGGGGGAGTTGTTTAGGGGAGACACGATTTGGCCATGCTTTGCTGGCAGGCTCTGAGGTGACGGGCTGTAGCTTTCAGCCTTCTCTTCTGTGGGGCGCTGATCTGAGGATGTTGGATCTGCGGCGAGTGCCTCGGATCTGGTGGGAGAGGCCCGTTTCTTTTCGGCGATCTATCGCCTCTTCCATCTTGATGGGCTCGAGGAGTCGTGAGAGGACGACGGTCAGGCTGTGGTGTACTGCGGCACCATCCCCGACCATCCGCTGCGTTTTCTGCTGGATCATCAACATGTCTTCCCTACAGGTCAGAGCGCGGGAGCACTCATCTTGGCTTGTTTGCCTACTGTGGCCAACGGCAGCCCCTGTCCAATGGGGCGTAGGGAAATCCCCCTCTGTTGAGAGGTGTGCTTGGCGCAAGTTGCTGCTGAATCAGATCTCTAGCGTTGACCGAGCAGATCTTCCCAGCTGGGATCTTGCAGTCGGCAAGGCATGGAGTTGGTGGCTTCACTGGGGTGGCCCGGCGAGGGGGCCAGCTCTGAATCATTGGTGCGGAGCAGATGCCGCTGCGGGAAAGGGCGACGTTTCATGGTTGAAAATGGCAACACAAATATGGTTTTTTCCATCGCTCTCATCAGGCGAGTGCGATTGGGCGAACTCCATTTGACCATCCTACTCCCACCACCGGGTTTGGGCCAACGGCAGGCAAACCCCATCCAGCTCACTCTTCTGATTCCAGCTCTCGCCTGGCGGCTTCGAGCTCTTGGCTGGCTGCAGCGCTCAGCTTGGGGTACTGGAGATCGAGGGAGAGCAACGTGTCAATCACAGCGGCTGCAACCACCAGGCGGGTGAACCATTTGTGATCCGCCGGAACGACATACCAAGGCGCCGCCTCACTTGCCGTGTGCTGAATCATTTCCTCATAGGCCTTCATATAGGCATCCCAGTGACCACGCTCGCGTACATCTGCCGCCGAGAATTTCCAGTGTTTTTCGGCCTCATCCAGTCGTTTGAGAAAACGCTTCTTCTGTTCCTGGCGGGAGACATGAAGGAAAAATTTGCGCACCACAATGCCATTGCGGCCCAGATACGTCTCGAATTGACGTATGTCATCAAAGCGCTCCCGCCAGATCTGTGGGCCTACCAGTTTGGGGGGCAGGCTCTGACGAGCAAGCAGTTCTGGATGCACCCGCACTACAAGGGTTTCTTCATAGTAACTTCGGTTGAAGATGCCAATGCGTCCCCGCTCTGGTAAATGACGCTGATAACGCCAGAGATAGTCATGATCCAGCTCCTCCGTACTGGGTGTCTTGAAGGAGCTCACCTGGCAACCCTGGGGATTCACGCCACTCATCACGTGCTTAATGGTGCTGTCCTTGCCGGCGGCATCCATGGCCTGAAAGAGCAGCAGTACGGCCCAGCGGTCTTGGGCGTAGAGCTTGTCCTGAAGCTCGGAAAGGATTTCCACCCCTTCCTTGAGCACTTCTTCTGCGGCCTGCTTGTTGGTTGGATCTAGCTCGAGGGTGTCAGCGGGATCGACGTCCCTTAACCGAAAGTTGTCACCAGTGGTGATGCGGAAGGGAGCGCAAAAACCCCGTGCCCTATGAATGATTTCTGATTTTTCCATCGTGCCCCTTCTGGGTTGACCTATCAGATCTAGCGGTGCTCGATCACCTCAACTGCCGGGTAGCGTACCTTGGCGAGATCGGCGTAACGATCGTTGGTACTCCGGTAGCCGCAGGCGCAGACGACTGTGGATTGGTAGGGCGTGTTCTCCAGACCAAGGATCCGATCATAATCCTGGGGGCTGAAGCCTTCGATTGGGCAGGTGTCCACCTTGAGCAGGGCTGCGCTGGTGAGGAGATTGCCGAGGGCGAGATAAGCCTGATTGGCGCTCCAGCTGGAGATCAGCTGGCTGCGCGGTCCTTCAATGAGATCATTGCGCATCAATTCTCCATAGCCTGTGAGGCTTTCTTTTGGGACCTCCCGTACCTTGGCGGTGTGTGCCAACAGGCGCTCCAGGTCTTGCTCGCTCACCGTGCGCTGGCGCAGGAACACCACCAAATGAGAGCAATCCGTGATCTGAGACTGGTTCCAGGAGAAGGGCCGAAGCTCTGCTCGAAGCGCATGGTCAGTAATGACCAAAAATTTCCAGGGCTGCAGCCCGTAAGAGGAGGGAGAGAGCCTCAAGACCTCTTCCAGGGCCGCCCAGGTCTCGGCTGGAAAGTGCGATCAGCCGCAAACACTTTCACGGCATAACGCCAGTTCAGGGCTTCAATCAGGTTGGCATCATCCATCGGGCTCAAGTGCTGCAAAAGGAGCGCACCGCATTGTTGCACTCCTTTTGCACAGCCTTAAACCAGCGTGATCTGGCTGAGCGAGGATGAACCCTGGGCATAGCTGTAGCCAGTGATTTCTACCAAGGCATCCGTGTTCTGGTTAAACCCTGCAGTGGTGTCGTTGAAGGCGATGAAGGTGCGTGTTCCCCCGCTGCTGGTGTAGCTGAAGGTGGCCACACCGCTTGCCACAAAGACCGTGCTATTCAGTATGGAGCTGATGGCGTTGCAGGAGAGGGCAGAAGCTGAACCAAGAGTTTGGATGGTTGTCGGCAAAACATCCAGGTCAAACCTGTCACTTCCGATCACAAAGTCGCTGACACGTTCAAATGTGGAACCTCCAGTCCAGAGCCCATCTTGCAGGTTGGTGTATGTGAAGGTATCAGCGCCAGCACCGCCTCTGAGTTGATCCATGTTCATCCCTCCGGTGATGGTGTCGGAGCCAGCCTTGCCATCGAGGAGATCGGCATCACGGCCGCCTTTGATGCGATCAGCGAGAGCAGAACCGCTGATGGAGTCGTTGCCATCACCACCATCGATGAGGAAGTTGGGGCCAAGGAAGGAGACGGAGGAGAAATCAAGGGAGTTGGCTTTCCAGTCTCCGAGAAGCGTTACTTCTGCAGTGCCAGGGGTGCCATCCATTCGGGTGGTGCCATTCACAATCTCTTCAATCCCATTGCCGGCCAAGAAGGAACTCACACCGATATCAACAGGCCCGACGCCCTCCGCCAAGATGCGGTCTGTTCCGAAGGTGCCGCTATCCGCATAGATGTCAAAACCATTGAAGCTGCTCCAGCCCCCGTTCTTGGTTCCTGAGACGAGATAGGTATCCGAATCTTGGCCACCATCCAGCAGATCATTGTCAAATGCTCCATCCAGGATGTCCTCTCCAGCTCCCCCAAGGAGCGTGTCGTTACCCCAGCTGCCATCGAGCAAATCATTGCCTCCTGCTCCATCGATCGCATCGTTTCCCCCATAGGCCAGGACTTGCTCACTCTCCTGATTTCCGACAAAATTGTCGGCGCCATCTGTGCCAAAGGTCACGCGACGGCTGCCAAGAAAGTAATTTAGCCAAGCGGAGACATCACTTAGGTAAGCATTGGTGTCACCATCTTCATTCTGGAAATTCTCCCCATCAATTAGGAAGCCAATATGATAGATGCCATCCGCTAAAGTGTTGACAAGATTCTTGCCGAAGTATTGGGTTTCTGCTCCATCATTTTGCACGAGATGAAAGCCAGTTTCTTCTCCATTTTCATCATCGCCATGTAGGTTTACAAAGAGAGGATAGTCGTATGTTTTGATCCATTGATTAATTTTGCGCAGTTCCGAGCGGGTGAGCCATTGATCGCCATAGACTCCTGTGGCATCAAGAGCGCGAAGGATGAGTTGATTAAGCTTGTTAGCTGCCTCGGCTCCACCGTTGATGTCTGCGGCTGAGGTGTTGCGGCTCAGGCCATAATCTGATTTGATGGTATCAACAATTCGATCTAGTCCTGTGCCGGTTGTGGATTGATCACTATAAAAATAAGTAAGCCAATCGGCAACATCGCTCACTTTGGCGTTGGCATCGCCATCTTCGTTTTGAAAGCGATCGTCGCTGGTGATGCTAAAGCCAATATGATAAATGCCATCGAGAACTGTATTGATTAGATTTTTGCTGAAAAACACCGTGCTGGCCCCATCATTTTGCACGAGGTGAAAACCTGTTTCCGACCCGTTTTCGTCATCACCGTGGTTTGTAAGAAACGTCTGTGTTCGCGTTTGATCAGCCTTAATCCACTGGTTGATCCAGCGCACCTCGCTGCTGCTAAGGCGGGTGTTTTCACTGTCGGCTTGTCCTGAGGCATTGAGCGCAGCGATCCCCTGGAGAATCAATATATTGAGATTGTTGGCTGCTGTTGCTCCAGCTGCAATATCAGCCCAATTGATGTTCGAGCCCAAACCTTTGTCGCCAATGATGAGCTCTGTGGTGCGATCTGGATTGGTGTTGGTTGTGGCGTAATTTGTTTTTAGGGAGGTGAGCCAGGTGGCAACATCCGCGAGGGCTGCATTGGCAGCACCATCTTCATTGAGAAACTGATTGTTAGCATTAATCTCAAATCCAAAGTGATAGATGCCATCGAGAACTGTATCAACAAGATTAAGCCCGCGAAATTTTTGATTGGCGCCGTCATTTTGAATTGTGTGAAAACCTGTCGCCACCCCGCCCTCGTCATCACCATGCAGTATCTCAAAACTATCTTTCCTGCCCAAATCACTCCGAAGTCATGTATTTAAGCGACGGATATCATCGGAATCCAGCACAACATCGTTTATGCTGCCGATGGCATTGAGGCCGTTGATGATGAGTTGGTTTAGGCCATTGGCGGCTTGAATCCACTCTGCTAATGCCGAGGCTTCTGTGTTGCCAGCAAGGCCTGGATCTCTAGCAATCCAGCCGATGACCTGATCGAGGCCCGAGCCTGTGTTGCCTGAGACTTGTCCCCAGTAGGCGGAGTAGGAACGGAGAGTGTTGGCCATGGCTGGAGAACGTGGGAGAGAACAACGGGCAGTGACGCAGCAAATCGAACGACCATCCTGCTGGAGAATGTTGGGATGGTGCTTGGCTGTATCGCGCTTGTATAAATCAACCCTACTGCATATGCCTTCGCGGCACAGTGGGGCAATCACTTCTTGACTCTTCTTGATGTTTTCTCGGTGAGAATGTTGGGCAGTTGGTTTGTGATAAAATAGGCAGGATCTAAATGCAAATGACACTCATTTGCCATTTGGGTTCATCTGGGTGCCTCGTCTTGCAATTGATTCGCAACTGCAGGCGCTCTTCACCTGCGAGGGCGATTAGGCTGATTCTCTAGGCTTTTGCTGCTCCGAGGCATGATTCAGGTCCGCCGAATTGGCCTCACGGGTGGCATTGCCACAGGCAAAACAACGGTGGCTCGACTTCTTGCTGATCGCCATGGAATTCCTGTGCTGGATGCCGATCGCTTTGCGCGGGAGGTCTTGGCGCCTGGTGCGCCGGCCACTCTTGCCGTGGTGGGCCGCTACGGGGATGCGGTGTGCTCCCGTGATCCAGCCAACACAACGCTGACCCTGGATCGCCCTGCGTTGGCTCGCATCGTGTTTGCCAGCGAGGCAGAACGCCGCTGGTTGGAGCAGTTGGTGCATCCGATCGTGCGACGGCGCTTCACCGCTGCCCTGGAGGATCTCGAGGGTGAAGCCGTGGTGGTGCTGATGATTCCCCTGCTCTTTGAAGCGGGCTTGCAGCCCCTCTGCAGTGAAATCTGGGTGGTGGAATGTGGCAGCGAAGACGAGCAGATGCGCCGCCTCCAAAAGCGGGATGGGATAGACAGGGAGGAGGCCCGGGCGCGTCTGAGCGCCCAGTGGCCAATGGCAGCCAAGCTGGCTCGTGCCGACGTGGTGATCACCAACCGAGGCTCCCAAGACTCGTTGGTGGCCCAGGTGGATCGGGCGCTTGCAGAGCCGCCGCCCAGGAAGGTTTAGCGATGGCGTTCGCTAAGCCGATTCACCAACCTTTCCCTGTGCTCTTCCAATTGTCGGATGGCGTAGAGCATCCACTCCAGCTCGATGCGCACCTGCACGGGAAGCTCACGATCCAGGTAGGCACGCAGTGATTCCTGACTCAAACTTCCTCGCCGTAGCTCACCTTCTAAGGCTTCTAGGACGGATCCACTGGCCGGTGGGGTGGTGCTCATCCCTGCAGCCTCTCCATCAAAAGTCGGTTGGCGAGTTGCGGATCGGCCCGCCCTCCCGTGCGCTTCATGAGCTGACCAACGAAAAAGCCTTGCAATTTTGTTTTGCCCGCGCGGAAAGCTTCCACCTCTGCAGGATGGCCCGCCAGCAGCTCCTCCACGATGGTGGCGATGGCTGCAGGATCACTGATCATCCCTAGGCCTTTGGTTGTCACCATGCTTTTTGCAGAGCCTCCTGTGGCCAGCAGCTCCGGGAGAATTTCCTTGGCGATTTTGCCGCTGATCGTGCCATCGCTGATCAATCCCACCAATTCAGCCAACTGCTCGGGCCGCAGCGGTAGATCCTTGTAAGAGAGCCGCTGAGCATTTACATGGGCAGCGATATCCCCGGTGATCCAATTGGCGGCCAGCTTGGGGTCGGCACCTGCTGCCACGCTCGCTTCGAAATACTCGGCCATGGGCCGCTCATCGGTGAGGACCCGGGCGTCGTAGGCGGAGAGTGAAAAAGCCTCGGCGTAGCGATGTCGTTTGGCGGCGGGAAGTTCAGGCAGTTCCAGTCGCCAAGCCTCTTGCTGCTTCTGGCTCACTTCAATAGGCCCTAAATCAGGTTCAGGGAAATAGCGATAGTCGCTGCTTCCTTCCTTGCTGCGCATTGTTTTGGTCAGCTGTTTGCTCTCATCCCAAAGGCGCGTTTCCTGATGGATTTTTTCCCCTGATTCAATGGCTTTGATCTGACGCTGAATTTCGTAGTCGCATGCTTTTTGGATGGCGGAGAAAGAGTTCATGTTTTTGATCTCCACCTTCACTCCGAAGGGTGCTTCTGGGCCCTGTCGCACTGAGATATTCACGTCGCAGCGCAATGAACCCTCTTGCATGTTGCCATCACTGACCCCCAAATAGCGCATGATCCGCCTAACCTCCGCCGCATATTCCGCTGCTTCTCGCCCGGTCCGCAAATCTGGTTTGCTTACGATTTCCGCCAGGGCCACTCCAGCCCGGTTGTAATCCACCAACGAGTGACTGCTGCCGGCGAGTCTGTCGCTGCCTGCATGAACCAACTTGCCGGCATCCTCCTCCATATGCAGGCGCTCAATGCCAATGGTTTTCAGATAAGTATCTTTGCCTTTTTCTGCTACTTCCACCTCGATCCATCCATCTTCGCCGATGGGTTCGTCGTATTGTGAGATCTGGTAGTTTTTGGGAAGATCGGGGTAAAAATATTGCTTGCGGTCAAATTTGCTGTGCTCAGCAATCCTCATGTTCAGAGCCATGGCAGCCTTGACGGCATATTCCAGTACTTTTTGGTTGAGTACAGGCAGAGTGCCGGGCAGCCCGCACACCAGCGGATCGATGTGGGTGTTGGGTTCGTCCCCGAAGCTGGCTGCCGCAGGGCTGAAGATTTTGCTGGCGGTGCTCAGCTGGACATGGATCTCTAACCCAATCACAGCCTCCCAGCCGGACGCAGTGGGTCTGGCAGGGGATGGAGCGGTGGAAGTGGCGGCGCTGGCCATGGAGGGCGGCTGTTAGGCGGCCGTGCCGCCAGAGGCTGAAGGGATCATACGGAGAGCCGGTGAACCCACACTCTCACTTGCCCCAGCTCTGGCGACACTGAGATCAGTTCCTCCCTCCCCATGGTGCCTTCCTTCCCCGATCCGGTGCTGATCCTTGGAGGCGGCCTCATGGGACTTTCGATCGCCCATGCCCTGGCCGTAGAAGGGGAAGCGGTGTTGGTGCTCAGCAGGCGCCGCAGTGAAGCCGCAGGGTTTGTGGCTGCGGGAATGCTGGCTCCCCATGCGGAAGGGTTAACCGGTGCCCTGCTGGCCCTGGGCCAGGCCAGTCTGGCCCTGATTCCCAGCTGGGTAGCGCGGATTGAAGCCGATGGTGGACTTCCCTGCGGACTACGCACCAGCGGCATTGTGGTGCCTTTCTCCACTTCTGAGGAACGTGATGCCTTCCCGACGGCCCCCTTTGGTGATGTGCTGCAGCGCAGAGACCTGGAGCGCGAGATTCCAGGCATAGGTCCAAGCTGGGATACCGGCCTGTTGTTTCGCCAAGACGGTCAGATCGATAACCGTCGTTGCTTGATGCGTGCCCTGGAAGCAGCCTGCGTCAACCGCGGGGTGGCGTTTGAGGAGGGGAGCCAGGTCGAGGGTTTGCTCACCGCGTCCTCGCCGGGCCAGGGACTGGAGGGGGTGCGGGTGCGGCGTGCGGATGGGGAGGTTCATTCCCTGACCTGCTCCCGCGCCGTTTTGGCCTGCGGGGCTTGGGCAGCACAGCTTGTTCCCCAGTTGCCTGTGTTTCCAGTCAAAGGCCAGATGCTTTCCCTTCAGGCCCCTCAAACAGCGCTGCAACGCGTGTTGTTTGGGCCAGGCACCTATCTTGTGCCGAGGGAAGACGGGCTCGTGGTGGTGGGAGCCACCAGTGAGGCCGAGGCCGGCTTCCAGGGTGGTCTCACCCCTGCCGGTCAGGCTGAATTAGAACGTGGAGTGAGCTCTTTGCTGCCTCAGGCCAGCTCGTGGCCCCCGATGGAGCGTTGGTGGGGATTCCGTCCTTGCACGCCAGACGGTTCCCCCTTGCTGGGAGCCGGAGCCATTCCTGGACTCTGGTTGGCGACCGGTCATCATCGCAATGGTGTCTTGCTGGCGGCGATCACGGCCCGTTTTCTCACCGCGATGCTGATGGACCGACGCCTGGAGGTCGATGAGGCAAAACTTTTGACCAGATTTTGCCCGGATCGCTTCAGGGCCGCTCCTGTTGAACCCTTGTGAAGGTCGATGCAGATGCCAGGCAGCCAGACAAGTTTGCTTAGTTGCTAAGGGGAAGAGTATTGGCCTTTCTGCTTTTTACTTGCTGCTGCCAGAGACGGGAGTATCGGCCATCGAGCTGGAGGAGATGACTGTGATTACCCTGCTCGATCACCCGGCCTTGATCAAGCACATAAATTTGATCGGCGTTCACAATTGTACTTAGTCTGTGGGCAATTACAAGAATGGTATGTTTGTTATCGAACCGATCAATGGCCTCCTGCACAAGACGCTCACTTTCGGTGTCCAATGCACTGGTGGCCTCATCCAAAATCAGCAAATCAGGTTGACGAAGTATCGCCCTGGCCAAGGAAATGCGTTGGCGTTGTCCACCACTGAGTCGATAACCTCGTTCGCCAACCAAGGTATTGAATCCGTCAGGCAGATTTTCGATGAATCCTGTGGCTTGTGCTTGTTGGGCAGCCCGTTTGACGTCCTCGAGGCTGGCGCCCGGGGTGCCAAATGAAATATTTGCGGCGATGGTCGCATTAAACAGGAAGGTGTCTTGGCTCACAACTCCAATACGCTTCTGCCAGGAGGCAAGATCAAAGCGTTGAAGCTCGGTCCCATCGATGAGGATTTCTCCCTCCGTTGGGTCATAAAGACCTGCCAGGAGATCGGCTATGGAGCTTTTACCGGCACCACTGCTTCCCACCAATGCAACAGTGTTTCCTTTTGGAATCAAGATGTTGATGGAGTGAAGGGCAGGAGATAAATCTTTGGCATACTGCAAACTGACATCCTCAAGACGTATCTCTCTGTTGAATCCTTCATAGGGTTTGCCTGATTTGCGTCGAAACTCTTTATCATGGGTCAAGAGAAAATCGTTTAGCACTTTAAGATTGGCCCCATTTGCTTTCAGTCTTAAGAAGGTTTCAGACACCGAGCCGATGGAGCCATTGAGTCGTTGGAGGGCCACAACAAAGGTCACCAAGCTGGGCAATATCCCTGAGCTGCGCTGACCAAAGAAAAGGATGCTTAGCCATGCGATGACTGCAATCATGAAGATTGGCAGCACGATGGTGATAGGAGCGTTAATTGCGTTCAGCCGGACTTGGCTGCGAGAGTTTTGTTCAAGTTTCTTGGTTTGCTGATCAACATCACGGGCAGCTTCTCGGAGAAAGCCACTTGTATGGAGCAGGCGTAAACCTTGAATGTTTTCCGTCATCTTGCTGACAAGATCTGTGCCCAGCTTTGTGGCGATTTGAGCTCTTGCTCCTACTCTTGGCAGGAGGATTTGCTGCACAATTGCAGAGGCACCGCCGAGAAGAATTGCGGCAATTAATAACCAAGGGGAGAGGCGTATGAGAACGCACAAATACGTAATTAAAAGCAGGACCGTTGTGATTAAACCACTGTAGGAATTGATTTGGGAGATAATCGCCCCTGGCCCTGCGGAATTGATATATTGAAGATCGCCTACGCGATAGCGGCTAGCGCATGAAAAGGTGTAATCCAGTATGTGTGAGTGGAGCTGGGAAGTCAGGCGACTTGAAACCCGATTGGTAAAGTAGCCCGTGGAAATGCTTCCAACAAAAATGGCTAATCCCTGGATGAGTTTTAACAGAAGTGCCAGGCTTAATAATATTGTAAACCCTTGAAAAACGGAAATCTGATTAAGTCTTTCTATAAGGTTTGGGAAGGTATTGAAGTAAGAGCTGGCACTGATCAATTTGTTGCCAATATCCGCGGTGCTACCGGTTGGCTTGGAGAGGACCTCCACGGCAAGAAACATCATGCCTAAGGTCAAACCTTCAGTTGAAGCCTGGAGAAGTGAGCAGAAAAAACTCAAAACGATCAGTCGCCACTCTCTTCTGGCTGTTTCTCTGATCAGCAGGTTTGCCGGTTGCTGATCCACGAATGGCCTCAAAATTTGAGCTGCCAGGCGGCGAGGGAACAGGATTGGGTTGGTCAAGTCAATCGTCTGAGCAATCGGGCAGCTGTTGGGCCGAGATTAGCTATTTAAGCTTCTCCCGACCCTTATTGTCATTTGAAGGGACACTCTCAAAAGCAGAAGGTTTGAGCCCGTTGTGTGCTACAAGTTGCTTTGGTTAAGCCGCTTCTACTCGCCAGGAGTGATCCGCAGGTGTCCACTCACTGAGTTCGGAAGGCGAAAACCATAGGCCGATTTCAAAAGCGGCTGTGTCGGGTCCGTCGGATCCGTGGATCACATTTCGGCCGATGTCCATGGCCAAATCGCCGCGGATGGTCCCAGGAGCGGCTTCCAGGGGTTTGGTGGCGCCGATCATGAGCCGGGCTGCGGCGATGACGCCCTCACCTTCCCAAACCATGGCCACGACGGGGCCACTGGTGATGAACGTGACAAGCCCGGCAAAAAAAGGCCGCTCCCGGTGCACGCCGTAATGGTTTTCGGCCAGTTGGCGGCTTGGGGTGAGCTGCTTCAAGCCAACAAGTTTGAAGCCCTTCCGCTCAAAGCGTCCGATGATCTCTCCCACAAGACCACGCTGCACACCGTCGGGCTTGATTGCGAGGAAGGTGCGCTCGGCAGGCATGGCGGGAAAGGCGAAAAGGAATCGGCACAGCCATGGTCAGTTGTGGAGTGGCTGCTTGGCAAGGCCCAGTGGGCAACTCCTGGCGGGATGTTCCAGGCTGGACCTTCGAGGCGTACCCTTTCAACAGGCCCATTGGCTGCAGTTTTATGGCCATTGCCCAGCCGACGGGTTTCGAGCTTTCCCCCCCTTCCGCCCGGTTGGAAGTCGAGGGTCTCCACGCCTACAGCGCTCCGCTGGAGGGGCGTCGCGGACTGCTCAGACTCGATTTCAACGAAAACACCCTTGGCCCCAGCCCGCGGGTGGTGGACGCGATTCGTGCCATTCCAGCAGAGCACTACGCGATCTATCCGGAATACAACGGGCTGCAAGAAGCGGTGGTGACGGCCCTGGGCGGAGCCTCAAGCCTTCTGAGCCCGCACCATGTGGGTCTGTTTAACGGGGTGGATGGTGCTCTGCACGCCATCTTTCACGCCTATGGACGCCCCGGCGATCGATTGCTGACGACCTCCCCCACCTTCGGTTACTACGCCCCCTGTGCCCGAATGCAGGGGATGGATATCGAAGCCATTCCCTACCACCTGCCCTGTTTCAGCTTCCCCCTTGAGGAGATCCGAGCGGCCCTACAAGCGGAGGGTGGGCATGGTCCAGCCCCGAGGATCCTGCTGATCTGCAACCCCAATAATCCCACCGGCACCCGTTTGGCCCCCGCAAGGATCCTTGAGCTGGCGGCCGCCGCCCCCCAGTGTCTGGTGGTGGTGGATGAGCTCTACGAGGCTTTCAGTGGCGACAGCGTGCTGCCCCTTCTGGCAGAGAGGGCGACGGCTGCTGGGGATTCAGATGCTTTTGGCCGCTACCCCAACGTGGTGGTGCTTCGCTCACTCTCCAAAACAGCGGGCCTGGCTGGGCTGCGCATCGGTTTTGCGATCGGCTGCCCGGCGGTGGTGGATCGGGTGGGTCGGGTGACAGGTCCCTATGACGTGAACAACTTTGCGGTGATTGCCGCTGTTGCTGCCCTGGCCGATCAACCCTTTGTGGATGCCTATGTGGAGGCGGTGCTTGAGGCGAAGGAATGGCTCAGCGGTGAGTTGGCCCGGTCGGGGGTGCGCCATCACGTCGATGGGGGGAACTACCTGTTGATTTGGCCCGAAACCCCGGTCGCGGAGATGGATCAGCAGCTGCGGAATGCCGGAATCCTGGTGCGCTCGATGGCAGGCAAGCCATTGATCGACGGATCCATGCGGGTGAGCATTGGCACCATCGACCAGATGCAGCGTTTTTGGGGTGCATATACAGCCATTGAAGCCAAGAGATCTGGGGCTGAAAGCTGAAGGGTGCTTGATGTGCGATGCAAACGCTCAACCCGCCTTGGGCCCCATCACCTGGGGAGGACGCCTGCGGCCAGTGCGGGCGCTCACCGCTCTGCTGCGCTCCTGGTAGCCATGCACCACGGGCAGTCGTTCGCAAGACCAGCTATTTAGAGCTGTTTCCACATCGTTGGCAGAGGCATCCTCAGTTGGGAGACACAGCGCCCTCGCCAGACCCACGGCATCCTCCAGCCCTGCCGTCATCCCTCTGGCCTGGGAGGAACTCATGGCATGGGCTGCATCGCCGATCAACACCACCCGACCCATGTGGAGCCGCGGCAGGGGATCGATGTCGAACGACCAATTGGCCACCAGCGCCTCAGCTGGGGTTTGGCGAATCAGGTTCGCCAGATCGGCGGACACCTTGGCTAGGGCCTCCTCGGGGACCGGTTCGCTGAGCAGGCGGCGCTGCTCATCCCGTTCCGCTGGCAGGGGTTCTTCCTGGAAAAATCCCCAGTGAGTGAGGGGCTGGCCCTGGCGATCCCAGCCAAGGTCAAACACATTGGCATAGACCCCCCGGCCCCGGGCATAGACGAAAAACTCCCCATCCCGGCAGAAGCTGCCATCCTTCACCACCCCTCTCCAGACGCGATCGCCGAGGTAATTGAGGCGCCGCTCCGGCGTCACCAGGGGAGCCACCTTGGAGAACAATCCATCGGCCCCCACCAGAAGATCCCCCTGCCAGCGGCTGCCATCGCTGAAAAATGCCTCCACGGATGGCGAAGGATGGCTGTGCTGGCGCCAGCTGAGCAGCTCCGCATTGGGCACCAACACTTCCGGGGGAAGGCAGGCTGCGAGGGCTTCGAGAATCGTGCGGCGGTGGATCAACAGAGAGGGGAGTTCACCCTCTTGCCGCTCTGCCGGGGCCCGTTCGATCAGGTCTCCACGGAGGTTGCGCACCACGAACGTGCTCACCGGCAACCCCTCGGCCAACAGACGCTCCAGCAATCCCTCCAGACCACTGGCGGCAATGGCTTCGACGCCACTTTTCACAAGCAGGATGCCGCAGCCATCAGAGCGCACGCGATCCGCCTTTTCGAACAACCGCACCCTGTGACCCTGGCGATGCAGCAAAGCAGCCAGAAGCAATCCGGCACTACCTGCGCCCACGATGGCAATCGACAGCGATGTTGATGGCACACGTGGAGTCATGGCTGGCGGGACGCTATGGCGAAACTCCGGGGTGGTTGGTGCGGAGCGCCACTCTCTTGCTGGGGAAGCCGATCACCGCATCACCTCCACCACCGTGCCCTCGGGCAGGGGCGGCGTGAGGCTCAAGCTGGCGCCTGCCTGCCGCACACTGGGGTTGCCCAGGGCTTCGAGAAATGGCTGCAGCCCCCCTTGGTCGCAGTCCGCCGGGGGTTGTCCCCCACGCACAAACTGCACAGGGATGACCCGCCGAGGATTCAGCTCTCGCACCACCGCCGCTGCTTCCGCTCCCGTATAAACCTTGGCCCCCCCGCCGACGCCGATCACCAGCACATCTGGCCGCCCTAACAGGACCTTGTCGGCCGGGCTAATGGCCCCGGCCGTGCCCCCCAGATGGGCGAAATCCAAGCCACCCTGGCGCCAGCGCCAAACGGTGGACTGCCCAAAGCGCCTGCCATTCACTCTGTCGTGGGGCACGCCAACCCCCTCGATTTGGAGGCCGGCCACCTTGTAAGAGCCCGGTTTGTTGAGGAGTCGGCCGCTGGCAACGGAGGCCCCTTCATCTTTCAAACGGCTGCTGGCGAGGATCACATCAGCGCTCACCCGCGGCTCAGCCAGGCCAGCCGCACAGCCCACAGACCGAAAGGGGTTGAGCAGCACGCGGGCCCCACCCCCTTCAATCAGCAGTGCGCTGTGTCCGAAACTGGTGATCCTCACTCCCCCACCGGCGGCTTCGGCAGCGGGGCCGACGCTCAGCAGGGCCAGAGCGACCAGAGGAGGGGCAGCCCAGCGAGAGCACACACGCACGGTTGTAGGAAGCATGGGATGGGAGAGCGTGGCGTCGCGGCGCGAAGCTAGCAGCGCTGGAGGGCAGGAAAGCTCTCGGCTTGCCTGAGAAAATTGGCGAGCAGCGCATGTCCCCCCTCGGTGAGCACACTCTCCGGATGAAACTGCACGCCCTGCAGATGGGGCCACTGCCGATGCCGCAATCCCATGATGGTTCCGTCTTCCAGCCAGGCGGTCACCTCGAGACTCTCAGGCAGGGTCTGGCGGTCGACGATCAGGCTGTGGTAGCGGGTGGCGGTGAGCGGCTCCGGTAGGCCCGCAAAGACCCCCTGGCCGCAGTGATGCACCGGAGAGGTTTTGCCGTGCATCAATTCGCTAGCGCGCACCACCCGCCCTCCAAACACTTGGCCCAGGCATTGATGGCCGAGGCAGACCCCAAGAATGGGCAGTTCCGGTCCCAATTCCCGCAACACCTCCAGGCAAATCCCCGCCTGATCGGGATCACCGGGGCCTGGAGAGATGAGCACGGCCCTGGGGGCCAGCCGCCGAATGTCGGCAACGGAGAGGGCGTCGTTCCGTTCCACCCGCACATTGGCGGCCAAAGGATGGGCAGGGGCCAGTTCGCCCAAATATTGCACCAGGTTGAAGGTGAAGCTGTCGTAGTTGTCGAGGACCAAAAGCATGGGATGGGGTCCTCAGAAGGGCATCCATCCCAAACGCTGCAGCAGCGGCGGGACGAGCAGGAGCAACGCGATCAGCAAGGAGGAGAGGGCTGCCACCAACACAGCCGCTGCAGCGCAGTCCTTGGCGATGCGAGCCAGCGGGTGGAATTTGCGACCGATGGCCAGATCGACCACCGCTTCCGTGGCGGTGTTGAGCAGCTCAAGCACCAGTACGGCAGTCACGGTGAGCACCAGCACCGCAAGCCGATCGGGGCTCAGCCCCAGCCAAAGGGCGAGACAAAAGACGATGAAGCCCATTCCCACATGGATGCGGAAATTGCGCTGACTGGCAAAGCCGTAGGCCAGTCCTTGGGCGGCGTAGCGGAAGCTGGAGGGAAGATCACCTGCGATTTTCCAGGCTCCAGCCCTCATGCGGCGGCCTTTGCGGTGAAGGTCACCTCCCACCTCGTGGAGGTGGGTTGGCTGGTGATCGGGAACGGGTTGAACCACTCCACACCGGTGAGCTGTTGCGGCACCTTAACCCGGAGATTCTCCACGGCAAGAATCGGATGCCACATCGGGAAGGGGGAGGGTGCAGGAAAGCAGATCGTCCTGCCGCTGAAGCATCGCCGCCAGGGACTCCTCGTCGGGATGGTCCCAGCCCAGGAGGTGAAGCAGGCCGTGGCTGGCCAGGAAGAGCAGTTCTTGCTGAAGGGATTGGCCGGCTTCGTTGGCTTGGCGTGCAGCTGTTTCCAGAGAAATCACGATATCGCCCAGCTCCAGAGGGTCGGCTGGCGTGGGTGGGTGGGGGAGTGGTGGGGCGCCTTCCTGGGCGGCGAAGGCCAAGACATCGGTGGGCCCCGTTTGCTGTCTCCAGGCTTGGTTGTGGCTGGCCATCGTGGCGTCATCCACCAGGCTCAGGCCCAGGCTGTAGGCCGGTGCCCGTAGCGGGGGGGGCAATTCCGGAGCAAGAGCCGCCAGCCATGCCCCGATCACCCCGGTCCAGAGGGCCTCAGCATCCATGTTGTTGATCAGGGATGGAGCCCCGGCGAGCCTCATCAGCCTCACCGACGGCTCCGCATCCAGCTGGAAGGCCAGATCCACCTCTGGAACCAACAATGGCGGGGGGGGGATGGCGGGCTTGAAGGGGCCATTCTCTGGAGCAATCATGGGTTAGCTGCCAAGACCCTGCAATTCTCGAATCAGAGGGGCAACCGGGGTCGTCCAAGCCAGGCAAGCAACAGCAGAAAAGCGCTTAATCCAAGGGCCGTGAGACCGAAATGAACGAGGCTCTGCTGTCCTTTGCGCACCATGTTGCGCATGGCCAATTTTATAAATCCCGACGATTCTTTCGGGGCAGAAGGGGTGGGGGAGGGAGTCTTCGCCATGCGTTGATGGGTGCAGTGTTACGCACGTTACTGAGAGTGCCTGTTCCTTTGGCCAGCATGGCGCACCCTTTTCAATCCAGGGACCAGGGCTTGAGCCTCGACTTAAGTGTCTCCACGATTTCCGCACTGACCCCCAATTGGTTGAGGCGTGTCATGAGACGCTTCACTCTCTCCTCCACTGGGGCCACCGAGGCGACTTCCTCAACCAAAGGGTGAGCCATGGGGCCTAGCAGGTCGAGGAGGATGGATTCGAGTTGTGCCTCTGGGATCTGCAGTGGTTGGTTCGATTCAGGAAGGGGGACAGACGACGCAGCTTGATGAATTTCGACATCCGGGTTGCTCTGAGCTGGGGATTGGGATTCTTGGGTTTGACTGTTGGTAGATCTCTGCTGGGGGACTTCTGGAGCTGGCGGCACACCAGTTGAAATGCGTTGGAAGAGTTGATTAATGACGTCAATCTTCATTCCCATTCTCTCAAGGTTCAACCTTGCCTGATCAGGATTGTTTTGTAGATCTTCCCCCAGGCTGGTCTCCCACAAAACGTCGGCGATGGGCCCCACCTCATAACGCAACCATTCCAGGAGGCTCGATGACTTTGCTGATGACGCCTGAGGGGTAATTTGGACGACTATTGGAGGTTTGGATGCTTGATCCTCTGCGCTGAATGAGGCTTGATCCATGCATTCATCTAGGATGAGTGAATCAATGCCGATATCGGCAAAGGATCGTCGTAAAGCTTCTTTGTTTAATGCATTTAAATCCCCAGGCCATTGATGTAGGAGGCTCTCAGCAACCGGACCAATTTTCAGAAGCAGGCAAGCAAGCAAACGATTCCGGCTCCAACGCTGCTCACCACTCGCCAGGTTTCGTGGCTCCGTGGGTATTGGTGAACTGGGTGGGTTGGCAAGAAGAGATGGCGATTGTTGATCTAGATTGCTAGGGCTTGAAGCGGACTTATCATCGCCAGGAAGCGCTGATGGTAGGGCGCTGAGCAGAGGATCAGATGCGCTTGCTGACCAAGCTGGTTCTGGTGTCAGCGATTGTGGAATCATGCAGGAATGAGATTCCATTAGCGCTAAAACTTGTTTCGCATCATGCACTCGTTCAGAAGGCGAATCGATAAGCATCGGCGCTAACCAGCGTCGCACAGAGTCGTCCAGGTCACTCATCAGCCATTGGCCTACATTTTTCTGATAGAGGGTGTCTGGATTTCTGCCGCTGCAAAGCACTAGCAGGCTGACTCCCAAACCATAGAGATCGATGGCAGGGGTGAGCACTGAAAATCGAATAAATTCTGGGGCCTGAAAAAAACCTCTTGCAAAGCCCCTTGATCGGGTGGGTAGATGTTGATTATATCTTTCTGTGATTGAGCTTTGTGGAGAAGCCTGCTTCATTAATAGAGCTGTATGAATTAGCGAAAGGTCGACTATATAGGAATCATTTGTGGCTGGCAGAAGAAGGAGATTGTCGGGCCGAATATCCGCGTGCACAATTCCTTGGTCATGCATCACTGAGAGCAGAGCAAGAATTTTGCGGGCGTGAAATGTAATCATTTCCCCCGTCCATTGCACGGCATTCCATGGAGTTCCCGTTATAAACTCCTGAACAAGGCAATAGCAGCTCCTCTCTTCAAAGTGATCGAGGATAAGTGGAAAGCCTTGATGCCTCAGTGCCTCAAGCTTCTTGGCTTCTGCCTGAAACTTCGGAACCATAGTGGCTGATGCTGGGTAAATCTTGAGCACGGCATCCCTGCCACGCTTTTGATCCTTGACTCGGTAGGTTGTGGATTGATCTGATTGGCCCATTAGGTTTTCCAATTCATATCCACGGCTTAATAATCGCGACGCTATGAAATCCCGCCCTGAGGCTATGGCTTGATTCCGTAATCCCTCAACGAGTAGATCAAGATTCTCTGCTGACCTGTTGCTGTCAAGAACGATAAACTGAACGCCTGCAAGTTGATATTTCATTTTGGCGGGTATGCTTACGTCCTCGATCATGATTGGCAAAATAATTTTGCCAAAGCTCTCGGCAAGTGAGAGCTCCTTGACCACATTTGCTGATTGGATAGAGCGAGAAGAGATGATCACCATAAAGTAGTCACTTTCTTCAATCCCTTGAACAATTTCTTCTCTCCAAATCTGGCCGATTTGGATGGCGTTGGAATCAAACCATACGTCATAGCCACGGTTTCTAAGTTCTTCCCGCAACCAGCGAACAAAGGCTGAATCGGAATGTGAGTAGCTGATAAAGATCCGATCAGCCATCGACTTTAGTGGTTCGCCTCTTGTTGGCCAATGATGGGCTGGCTTTGTTTATCCCACTGATCAACAGTTTGGACAATCTTGATAAAATGATTGTAAGCTGTCAACTCGGGTTTTGTGCTCGCTCCATAGCGAAGAAATGAGGGAAGCTGGAACGAGTTTTCATCCAGCTCTTTGAGAAGTCCTGTATAATCTAAACTATTTAATCGAGAGTGCATCAGCAGCGCACCCGATGGCAGCAGGTGTGGGTCGATAGCGCCCAGGCGCGTTCCCGGTGGCAGGGGAGTGATCTGTGTATCCCACGCGATAGCATCCACCTGATGATTCTTCAATTTGTTGACTAGATCTTCATAACTCAATCCATAATCAGTGCCAGCTATGTTTACCCCAAAGGTGTTGTATCTGGCTAGGTAATAGCCAATTAATCCGCTTGAAAGTAGGCCAATCTTCTTGCCATTAAGACCAGAATAATCCTTCATATTGCTGGTTTCTGGGACTAGCATTGCCGAGCGAACCAACACGTCCTGTCCGAGTGACCTTAGGGGTACGTAGCCAGAGTCTTGATTGAGTGCAAGGACTGAGAGACTGGGAGCGAGAAAGGCGAAATCAAAACTGCCGGTTTTGATTGATTTGCGCCCAAGCTGAGCACTAACAATGGGCTCCATCTGGATCGGGCATTGAGTTACCTTTCCAAGGAAGGTTTCAAGTTTCTTGATGTCACTCGCTTGCTCATCTAAACCTTGGTTTAAAGGGAAAAGCTGTTGATCCACCCCAATTCTCAGAGTCTCTCCCGAGGGACAAAGGGCTGCTTTCGTTTGAAACGGGGCGAGTGAACATCCGCCCAAAGATGTTGATATGGCTAAGCTGAAATGCAAAAGCGTAAAGTGATTTTTCATTGATTTTTCTCTTTCAGCATTCGCATTGAGATAATCAGACTCTGTTTCATTCTTTCTAGGCTTCTTGCGATTGAACCAATTTCATCTGGCCTTGATTTTTCGGCAAATTCAATTGCTTCTGGATGGATGCTTGCCTCATCTGCACGGGCGCTCATGAGGCGAATTGGCCTAAGTATCAATTTTTGTAGCAATATCAGAGTGGCCAGTCCAACGCCAAGGAATGAAAGGCCAACAAGCGAGGATAGTGAGAGTAAAGAGTTTCGTTTTGATGTGTAGATTGCGTCGACGGGAACTGTAACAATCTGAGCCCCAATCGTTTCACCAAGCTTCCAGCCAAATCCATTATTTTTGCCATAGGTAAGCAGTTGGCTTTTTGGCGCTAATGCGGGATCCGAATGGCAGGCGAGGCAACTCTGCTTTGAAACCTTGATCGGTCTGGCAATGTAGTGAAAACTGCCGACAGGTGTTTGGCGTTCACCTGTCTTTAACTTCATGGTTGGGTTTGCTCGAAACTCTTGGATAATTTCGGATTCCGTAGAATCTGCTTTGTCTTTTAGGTTGGTCGGATTGAGCGTTGCTTCGCGGTAGGAGTAATTGGAGTAATTAGGGTTATTCTTGAGGAAGCTGAATACGGTCGTGGCAGAGTAGCTTGGGACAGCCTCTGGCATGAATTCAACATTATTATTATTCATTGGTGCTACAATCGGATTGACATGTTGACTTGTGTATTCCCTTACAGCAAGCATGCTATCCATGATGAGATTTGATTGTTGATTAATGCGAGATATGGCTTGGCCCTGTAGAAGGAAATTCAGCAGTGACAGAACAATGGCAAGCGAAGTCAGAAAAATCACAACCAGCGTTGTGGCCATTCTCCTGGTTAGGGAGGAATTGTTCAGGCTCCCTAACAGTTTCGCCATGACAAAGAATCCCTGTGGCTGTGGGGGGCTTTGCAAGTCTAATCAGCCGCGCTGACTGTCACAACACAATTCGAGTGTGATCACTTCTTCAACGCTGGTGCGACGTCGGAGCCCGGCAGCTGTCTGTCCCTGGGAGTGTGAGGAAATGTGAAGGTGCCTGTCCCTGTTCCCTCTCAGTTAGGGGACCCCACCTCCACCCCCTGCCGCAACAGGCTCTGGATGAAGGGATCCAAATCCCCATCCATCACCCCCTGCACATCGGTGGTCTCTTCCCCTGTGCGCAGATCCTTCACCATCTGATACGGGTGAAACACGTAGTTGCGGATCTGGTTGCCCCAGGCAGCCTCCACGATGTCGCCGCGGATGTCGGCAATTTCGGCCGCCCGCTGCTCCTGGGCGATCACCATCAGTTTGGCTTTGAGCAGCGCCATGGCCTTCTCCTTGTTTTGCAGCTGGGAGCGCTCCTGGGTGCAGCGCACCGCCAGGCCTGTGGGCACATGCAGGATGCGCACGGCCGTTTCCACCTTGTTCACGTTCTGCCCGCCGGCCCCGCCCGATCGGGACGTGGTGATTTCCAGATCCTTCTCGGGAATCACCAAATCCAGCTGCTCTTCGAGTTTGGGCATCACCTCCACCCCAGCAAAGCTGGTTTGCCGCTTGTCATTGGCGTTGAAGGGTGAAATGCGCACGAGCCGGTGCGTGCCCTTCTCGTTGCGCAGGTAGCCATAGGCGTAGCGGCCATCGATCTCAATCGTGCAGCTTTTGATGCCCGCTTCCTCGCCCTCGGTGATCTCATCCACGTTCACCTTCATGCCGTGGTCCTCAGCCCAGCGGGTGTACATCCGCATCAACATCAGGGCCCAATCCTGCGCATCGGTGCCGCCGGCCCCCGCATTGATGCTGAGCACCGCTCCCTCTTTGTCGTAAAGCCCGCTGAGCAGCCGCTCCAGTTCCCAGCGGTCGAGTTCACTGCGCAATTGCCCCAGCCCGCTATGCCCCTCCCCCAACAGCTCCTCGTCGGGCTCCAGGTCATAAAGCTCCAAGGTGGCGCGGGCATCGTCCACCAAGCCATTCCATCGGCTCAGCTGCTCGAGCTGGGCTCTCACTTCATCCAATTGGCGCATCTGCCGCTGGGCCTGGGCCTGGTCGTCCCAGAAACCTGGCTGGGCGGCCAGCTGTTCCAAATCCTGTTGGCGTGCTCTCAGGGCAGGGACGTCAAAGGCAGTCCTGGGCATGGCCCAGGCGGTCGCTGAGTTCGGAGAGATCGCGTTTGAAATCTGTCAGATCGATCACGAGGGGTGCCGCCGATTTCACTGCACCGACCGTATCAGCCTCAGCGCAGCCGTTGCCCTCGCGCCTGAGCTGGAGAAGCATCCATCCAAGCCAGAGGCGGTGCCTAGGATCGGCAGCACCCTGGATCGATGGGCCATGGCTCCCGCGGGCGCTCAACCTGCTGCATCTCAACCTGCTGCCAAGGTGGAGATCTACACCTGGCGCTTCTGTCCATTTTGCGTGCGGGCCAAGGGCCTGCTCGACCGAAAGGGGGTGGATTACAGCGAGTACTGCATTGACGGAGATGACGAGGCCCGCCGACAAATGACCCGTCGGGCTGAGGGCCGCAGCAGTTTGCCCCAGATCTTCATCAACAACACGGGCATCGGCGGCTGTGACGAGCTGCATGCGCTCGAGCGTCGCGGCGAGTTGGATGCTCTTCTGGGGCGCCACAGGTGAGCCAGGACGCACTCACCCGGCTTCCCGCCACGCACCAGCTGTTCCTGATGGATCCGCTGGAGCGCCTCAATCCCGCCAAGGACACGAGCGTTGCCCTGATGCAGGCCCTCCAGCGGGCGGGGGGGCAAGCCTGGTGTGCTGAGCTGGCCGACCTCTCTGCCGAGCCCCATCCCGATGGCGGATACGGCACTTGGGTGCGGGCCTGTCCCCTGCAGTTGATGGACATGGCCGTGCAGGGCGGCCAATGGCAGGTGCCCGATCCCTGGTTTCAGCGAGGCCTGCCCCAACGGCTGCCGCTGGATGGTTTCACGGTGGTGTGGATGCGCAAGGATCCCCCAGTGGATGAGGCCTACCTCTATGCCACCCACCTGCTGGAGCTGGGGGAGCGGCGGGGTGTGCGCGTGGTCAATCGGCCCGCTTCGCTGCGGGCCTGGAACGAAAAGCTCAGTTCGCTCCGCTTTGGTCACTTGATGGCTGCCACAGTGGTGAGCAGCCGGGTGGACCTCCTGGCCCGCTTTGCCAAGCAGCAAGGCGAGGTGGTGCTCAAGCCCTTGGCCGGTCGGGCCGGGCAGGGGGTGGTGTTTGCCTCCGCCGCCACCCCCGGCCTGCGGGCCCTGCTGGAGCTGGTCACCCAGATGGAGAGTTTGCCCGTCATGGCCCAGGCCTTCCTGCCCGGGGTGAGCGCCGGCGACAAGCGCATCCTCTTGGTGGATGGGGAACCCCTCGGGGCGGTGAATCGGGTGCCGACCGGGGGTGAGTTTCGCAGCAACCTGGCGGTTGGGGGCGCGCCTGAGCCGGCCGACCTCACGGCGGCTGAGCGGGAGATCTGCCAGCAACTGGCACCGGTGCTCCGGGAGGAGGGGTTGTTCTTTGTGGGCATCGATGTGATCGATGGCCGGCTCAGCGAGATCAATGTCACGAGTCCAACCGGGGTGCGGGAGGTGGAGCGCCTCGGGGGCATTCCCCTGGCCGATCAGACGATCGCCCGGCTGCTGGCTGGGGTGACAGCGCTCAGCAGCTGATCCAGCAACACCCTCAGTTTGAGGGCCACTTCCTGCTCCTCCCGCTCGGGCACCGACCCCCGCACCAGTCCCGCGCCGGCAGTGAGCTCGAGGGCGCCTTGGCGAATCAGCCCACTGCGGATGGCCACACGCAGTTCGCAGTCCCCCTGGCTGTCGATCCAGCCAATCGGGGCGGCGTAGTGGCCCCGTTCGAAGAGTTCCAGGCAGCGCAACCAGGCCATGGCCTCCCGTCGTGGCAGGCCGGCCACCGCAGGGGTGGGATGGAGCACCTCCGCCAGGGCCAGGGGGCTCAGTCCCTGGAGAGTGGCGGTGATCGGGGTGTGCAGGTGCACCAAGCCTCCGTGTCGGGCCAGGCGAGGGTGACGCGGCCGATGGGGAGCCAAACCTGCCTGACGCAGCACCCGACGGATGGTTTCGACCACCAGGTCATGCTCGCGGCGATCCTTCTCGGAGCGAAGCAGCTCTGCCGCTTCCCCACCACTGGGTCGTGTGCCGGCGAGAGCATCGCTGCGCAGCAGTCCCTGCCGCACCGCGAGCAGCCGTTCGGGGGAGGCCCCCAGCAGAGCCTCCTCAGCGGCGGGTTGCCAGAGAAATCGGCAGCTTCCCGGCTGGCTGCGGCGCAGATGGGCCAGCAGGAGCCTTGGGTCAAGGGATCCCTTCAATTCCACCCGCTGCCTGGCCGCCAGGACAAGCTTGTGCAGCTCACCGTCCTCCACCAGATCGAGACCACGCTGGAGAGCAGCCCGGTAGGCCTCCCGCCAGTTTGAGCAGTGCCCCATCGCCTGATTCGCGGCGGCTCGAACTGGCGGGAGGGGCTGCTCGGCCTCCAGGGCAGCCAGCCCCTCCAGATGCTGTGCCATCTCCCAGAGTTCTTCCGCCACGCTGCGGGGTGTGATGGCTCCACCCAGGCTCCGCTGCAGCCGCAGCCAGCAATGGCGCCCCTGGCGGCTCAGCTGCCAGCGCGGCAACACGGCCTCCACCCCTGGCGCGCTATGCCCCTGATCCAAAGGCGTGTCGAAAAAGGAGAAGGCCAACAACACCCGTGGTCGGGCCAACGCAGGGAGGGGCTCAGGGGCGATGGCCAGGCGCTGCAGGCTGAGGCTGCAAAACCGCTGGGCCAGTTCAAAACGCCGAGGACCGCTGAGCTGCAGGCTGTGGCAGCGACCGCTGGCGGCCAGACAAAGGCCCGGGGCCCCGTCCCAGAGGAAGCGGAAGGCGTCCGTCGCCCCCAGGGCGGGGAGCAGGGCCAACGGATCCAGTCCCTTGGCCTCGCCGGGATCGAGTGGGAGCGCCAGGCTGAGCACGGGCTCTTCGTCGACAGCACCACTCGCCGCCTGCTCCGCATGGCGGGCCAGCGTGGCTGCCGTGGCAAGCAACCCAGAGAAGGTTGGGGGGGCCAGCACCAGGGGAGCCTCGGGTCTGGGCGAAGGGCTGCTCAAATGTATGGGTGTTTCCCCGTCTCTCGCCTGTGCCAGGCCCGCTGGAGCGCCAGGTCGTCGCAAGCCGTTACGCCGGCCCACCCCCGCCGCTTGCCGCGGGGGCCGGGAGGGCGGAGCGGCGAATCCTCTGGCGGGCCGCCATCAAATGGCCGATGTATGCGGTGGCTGTGATGCCCGTGCTGCTGGCGGCGGGTTGGCGCCTGAGCCAGTCTCTGCCCGTGCGGGGTGGGCAGGTGGGACTGTTTTTGGCAGCGGCCATCCTGCTGCTGGCTTGGGAAAATCTGGCCAATGACGTGTTTGACGCCGACACCGGCGTGGATGCCATCGGCAAACCCCACTCCCTGGTGAATCTCACCGGTCGCCGTGATCGCATCGCTGCTCTGGCCCATGGCTGCTTGGCGCTGGGGCTTGTGTTGATGGGTGTGGTCGCCCTGCGCAGTTCCCCAACGGTGTTTCTGCTGGTGTTGGCTTGCTGCGGCGTGGGCTATGCCTATCAAGGGCCCCCCTTCCGCTTGGGCTATCGCGGCTTGGGGGAGCCCCTGTGCTGGTTGGCCTTCGGGCCGCTCGCCACCGCGGCCGCCCTGCTGGCCCTGGCTCCCACGCCCGCCGCCGCAACGGCCTCCCCCATCCCCTGGGGCACGGCTTTGGTGCTTGGGGCGGGTCCGGCCCTGGCCACCACCCTGGTGCTCTTCTGTTCCCATTTCCATCAGGTGGAGGAAGATGCGGCCCATGGCAAGCGCTCACCGGTCGTGCGGCTGGGGACCCAGCGGGCCGCGGGCCTGGTGCCCTGGTTTGTGGCGGCCAGCCTGGCCCTGCAATGGACGCCGGTGCTGCTGGGCTGGTGGCCCCTGACGGCACTGCTGGGGGGGGTGGGGATTCCCCCGGCCAGGGCGCTCATTCAGCTGTTGGCCTCGGGCCACGACCAACCCGCCCAGGTGACGGGCAGCAAGTTTCTGGCCCTCCGGTTTCAGGCCCTCAATGGCTTGGGCTTGGCTGCGGGCCTGGCCATCGGCCCCTGGTGGCAGGCACTGGTGGGTCGGTGAGTGCAGCCGCTGCTGGTGGGAATCTCGTCGCCACCGGTGTGTCTGAGGAACAGCTCTGCCTGGATTGGCGTCCTTTTTCCTTCGCGTTGCCCGCCCCGCTGCGCACGGCCGCAGGTCCTGTGCCGCCCCGCCGGGGGTGGCTGCTGCGGTTGGAGACCGCCCAGGGCACCTGCGGCTGGGGGGAAGCCTCCCCCCTGGCCTTGGGCAGCGCCGCGGAGGCGGCCCTGGCCACCTGTGCCCAAGCGCTCCAGCACCTGGGTTCCAGCCCGACGCGCGACGCGCTGGAACAGCAGCTGCCCACCCTGCCCCCTCCCCTGGCCTTCGCCCTGGGAGCCGCCCTCGCAGAGCTGGATGGCTGGGTCGGCCCAGCCGGCGGCGGTTGGCTCCAGGCCCCGCCCTCCGCTTGGCTTTTGCCGGCGGGTGCAGAGGCCATCGACGCAGCCCGTGCGCTTCTCCAACGCAGGGTTGCCCCAGAAGGTCGCCCCCCCACCTTCAAATGGAAGGTGGGGGTGCATCCCGCGCCCCAGGAGCAACTCTGGTATGGAGAGCTGGTTCGTCTCCTCCCTGAGGGGGCGCGGCTGCGGCTGGATGCCAATGGCGGTTGGGATCGCCCCACCGCTTGGCGCTGGGCCGCCCGCCTTGAGGGGGACAGGCGTCTGGAATGGCTGGAGCAGCCCCTCGATCCGGCCGATCAAGCCGGCCTGGAGGCCCTGGCCGGCCTGGTGCCGGTCGCCTTGGATGAATCTCTGCAGCACCACCCCGAGCTGCGTCGCAGCTGGCCCGGCTGGCAGGTGCGCCGTCCCTCCCAGGAGGGTGATCCCCGGCCCCTGCTCCGCCAGCTTCAGGCGGGCCGCCGCTGGTGGATGGTGAGCACCAGCTTTGAAACCGGCATCGGCCGCCGCTGGCTCGACCATCTGGCGGCCCTGCAAGCGGCAGGGCCGACCCCCACGGCCCCTGGCCTGGCGCCTGGTTGGCAGCCTCCGGGAGATTTGGGCTCAGCGGCGCCCGAGCGCGTTTGGCGAGCCGCTGGGGCCAATTGAACCCATGGTGGATTTTGCCCCGCCCCTCTCGCTGTTGGCGGCCCAGGCGGGGAGCCCTGCGTTTGTGGACGCGATGGAACAGCTGCAGCGCTGCGGCGGTGTGTTGGGACTGGCCCCACCCCAGGAGCTTCCCGACCTCCGGCAGGCCCTGGGCCAAGGGGATCCGCTGATGTGGCGCCATGCCCCGGCGGTGGTGTTGGGCAGTGGCGGCAGCAGCGGCCGGCGACGCTGGTGCCTGCAACCCCTCACCCATCTCGAAGCTTCCGCTGCGGCGACCGGCGACTGGTTGCGGCAGTTGGGCATCGAGCCGAGCACGGCGCTGGTGGTGAATCCTCTCCCCTGGCACCACGTCAGCGGCCTGATGCCCTGGTTTCGCTCCCAGATCTGGGGGGCGGAACACCGCTGGCTGGAGCCAGCCCAGCTGCGAACGCCGCAGGCGTTGCCCCACATCCTGCCCTTGCCTCCTGGCCAGCCAACCCTGCTCTCGCTGGTGCCCACCCAGCTGCATCGACTCCTGGCCCATCCCGCTGGGGTGCGCTGGTTGCAAGGGTTCAGCTTGATTTGGATCGGTGGGGCTCCGCTGGCGCCAGAGGAGCGGGGCAGGAGCCGCCAGCTGGGTCTGCATCTGGCCCCCTGCTATGGGAGCACGGAAACCGGCTCGATGGTGACGGCCCTGGCACCACAGGCTTTTTTGGCGGGCCAGGCGGGCTGCGGTCGGGCCCTGCCCCATGCCCAGCTGCGAATTGCTCCCGCCAACGGAGCGGTGGAGGTGCGCTCCCGCAGCCTCAGCCCGGGGGTGCTGGAGGGGGGCCGCCTGTGGCCCCTGGCAAAGGCCGACGGCTGGTGGCGCAGTGGAGACATGGGCCAGCTGGCGGCGGAGGGTGGGCTCACCCTGCTCGGCCGGCTCGATGGGGCTGTGCACAGTGGCGGTGAAACGGTGTTTCCGGAGCAGGTGGAGCTGGCTTTGCAAACGCTGGCGGCCCAACAGGGATTGCCCCTGGCCGCGCTGCTGCTGGTGGCTCAGCCCGATCCGGAGTGGGGTCAGCGGCTGGTGGCGTTGGTGCGGGGACAAGGGGGAGAGGACGCAACCCGCCTGATCCCTGCACTCCAGCGCCTGGCGGCGGGGTTGCCTCCAGCCCAGCGCCCGCGGGATTGGCGACTCTGCCCTGAGCTGGAGCCCAATGCGATGGGCAAATGGGAGCGCCAGCACTGGCAGCGGTGGCTCTCAGACCAGAGCTGAGGCTTGGTGGGATCGGCAGAGGCGCACCAGGGCCCGCACGCGTTCGGGATCCTTGTGGCCATCCGCATCTTCTGCGCCGGAATTCACATCCACCGCCGCGGGGCCCACAGCGGTCAGGGCGGCGGCCAGGTTGTCGGGAGTGAGGCCGCCGGCGAGGATCACGGGTCGGTTGGCCCGCTCCACGATCTGGCGGCTGATGCGCCAGTCATGGGTTCTGCCGGTGCCACCGATGCGATCGGCGGTGCGTGAATCGAGGAGCAAGCCATCCACGAAAGGTGCGATGGCTAAGGCTTGGTCAATCGCGCTGGAGTTTTCCACATGGATGGCCTGGATCAGCTTGGTGCCGGGCAGTGCGGTGCGCAGGGCATTCAGGTCCCCTAGAGGCAGGCTGTCTTGGAGCTGGAGGGTGGTGGGGGCCACCTGATGAAACAGCGAGAGAATGGCCACCTTCTCCTGCAGGTGGGTGACCATCACACTGCTCACAAAAGGCGGCAGGGTGGCCACCCAAGCAGCGGCCTGCTCTGGCGTGACCTCATCTTCGGTGCGGTGGCGCGCGCCGAGGATGAAGCCCACCGCATCCACGCCAGCGGCCAGCGCTACCGCCAGATCGGTGGGGCTGCGCAGGCCGCAGAGCTTCAACCGCATCTGATCAAGGACGACAGGTGAGCATCCAGCCGCCGCTTCCGCCCACCCGCCAGCGCGGCAGCCAGTTTTGGAAGGAGTAGTGCAACCCCGCGCCATCGTGATGGCTGAGGTAGCCGCCATTCACAAGATCGCAATTGCCGTAGGGATCGTTGATGAAGACGCCCGTGGCGTCGTAGCCGATGATCACGCTCCAGTGGCCGCCCCCACTCGGGGCTGAGGCGGGGCCATCACAGAGCCAGCCCACGGCCACGGGCCGGCCCGCATCGATTTCTTGCTGCAGCATCGCTCTGGTGCCATCGGTTTGAAAATTGGCCTGCAGCCCCAAGGCGCGCAGCGCCTCCAGCTGGGCTTCGGAGGAGGTGCTGTCGCCGTAGCGGGCTCGCACGGTGTCGTAGATGTTTTCGTTGGGCTCCTTGCCCCAATACATGGCCAACATCGCCGAGCTGGCCGAGAAGCACTCTCGCCAGCCCTGGCCGTCGGCCATCAAAAGCTGATCGCAGTAGGGCACCTTGAGGGGGTTGCTGAACCGGGACGGGGCGGAGGCGTGAGCACTGGAGGCGGCCGTGGAGCGATCGGGGTTTGGCGTGCCTGGCGCGGCTGCAGGAGCTGCATCCGGCGTCTGCCAGAGAGCAGCTTCCGCCTGGCGTCGCCTTAGCAGGCCGGCTTGCACTGCAGTGCCCGGATCGCAGTAGAGGAGCAGCGTTTGCGGCACCTGTTCCCAGTCGTGGTTTTTGAGATCGCGGCTGATGGAGGCGAAGTTGGCCTCATCGCCATAGAACCCTGCCCCCAGATTCCAGGCAAAATCCAGCAGGGCACAGCGCTGGTTGTTCGTCATCTCCTGCCAGTAGGGCACCGTGGCCGCCAGATGATTGGCGCAGGCCTGCGCCTGCCGCTGGAGTTCGGCCTCGGCCTGGGCGAGGCTGATGGTTTCGCCTGGCCGCACCGACTGGCCAGCGAGGCTGGTGAATCCATAGCCGATGGTCCAGGGTTCTGCGCCAGTGGCGGGATCGGGATAGGCATGGGCGACGAATCCCTCAAATTCCCGGATCAACGCCAGGGCTGGACCGTAGGCCGCGCTTGCTGCGACGGGAGGTGGGGCCACCTGTGGGGAAGGGAAGGCCGGTGCGGCCTGATGGAGAGCCACGCCAGTGGCTGTGGCCTGCGTCTGAGGATGCGGCGTTGGCTGGGTGGCACGGGTCGCGGCCTGGCTGGTGGTGGGATCCGCCGTTCGAGCCGGTTTGGCGTCTGGTCGGGGCCCAACGGGGGCCTGGCCAGGCAGCGCTGAGCGGGCCTCCGATGGGGCGGGAGGAGCCTCGGCCGCTGCGGCGACATCCCCCAGGCTGCCGCTGCGGATGTTCGGCTGGATGGCCGTGGACACTTTGTTGGCGACATACGGGGCGAACAGGCTCAGCCCCGAGAGCAAAAACGTTGTGACAGCGCCCATCGAACTGGGCAGCTGGCAGGTGAGGCCAAAGCTGTACAGGGCGAAGGTGCCAAAGCCCATGTAGAGCATCAAAATCGACAGCCCGCCAAGGGTGGCGATCATGCGGCTGCTGCTGGCCTCCAGGAGTGTCACCGCCATGGGGGTCCCGTCGGGGGCCCGCAACTCCTTGCGAGCGGCGGAGGATCCCACCGTCAGCTGATCACCAGCGGATTCGGTCCAGCGCCATTCCACCGGGATGGTGAGCCGGGTGGGTTCCGAGAGGGCATTGGCCAGCGACCATCCTTCCTTGCTGAGGCGCTGTTTCACCAAAACCAGGCCGAAGAACGCTCCCAAGGCCACCGCCAGGGTGATCACGTACACGACGGGCAGGGCCATGGTGCGGCAGCTGCCATCGTTCACCCCGGGGGTGTTGGCCCCCATGGCTGTCAGGGTCTGGCCGAGGGCTCCCGGGGTGCTGAGCCCCATGAGTGCAAGGGAGAGCAATCGCCAGCGCCTGAGGGGGTGCCATCGGCTCAGAGCGATGGCTGGAGCGGCGAGGGACGACCAGGGCAAGCGGGGCTGGAAACCCATCCGGAGAGCGGAGGCTGCCCTAAAGGTGCCAACGTTTGGCTGGTTTGCGGGCCGCCTGACGCTGATCGACATCTGTGTGCCTGTTACTCACAGTGGACGCACGCCGGCGGCCAGGCTCGAAGCTTCCAGCCAGCGGACGATCGGTTCGGGCAGCTGGCAGCGGCGGCGCCCGGCAGCCTGGATCGCCAGATGGCGCGTGAGGCCTTGGGCCACGGGCTCTGCGTTGCTGGTAAAGCGATAGGTCACCTCAAAACACCCCGAATCGACCCGGTTCGGGCTCAGGGCAATCGCCAGGGGGTCTCCCACTCTCAGCGGCCGCAGGAAATCGGCGCTGCAGTGCACGATCGGCAGTCCCACCGCCAGAGGCTCTTGAGGGCAGTCTGCGGGCGTGAAGGGCGGGCGAGGAAACACCTCGCCCGCTGGAAGGCCGAAGCGCTCCAAGCTTTCTTCGTAGGCTTCATGGCACCAGCGCAGCAGCTGGTGGAAGTGCATCACACCAGCGGCGTCGGTTTCGCCGAAACGCACGGTGCGGCACAGCAGCAGCCAGTCGTCAGGGCGCATCACGCTGCGGATGGCGGGCCTTCCATCCTGCCTCGCTTGCCAGGAAGGGATCGGGATGATGGCTTCCGCTGCGTCAGGGGGGCACAGCGATGGGGAACCCGGACAAGCCAAGGGGAAGGGGGGCCACCAGACGCAGAAGCCAATAGAGGAACAGGGCCAGGCCAACCACCAGCAACACAGGTGCGGGAACGGCCAGAGGCGGAAGACGTCGTTGCTGAAGGGCCAGCGCCGACCAGATCAGGAGCAGCCCAGCCGCCGGCAGGCCAAAAAGATGAAGCTGGGCAGCTTCCGCCAGCTTTCCCCGCAGGGCGGCTGCGGTGGCGCGGCTGAGGTAGCAGGTGGGACAGGGAGTGCCCGTAACTGCATAGAGGGGGCAATGGATGCCCGGGAAATGGCCACCGCTTCCGGCCAGAGCGAAAGTGAAGCTTGCAGGCAAAAGGCATGATGCCCTCTTGAGCCGGCGGGCCCAGGACATGCCGCGTCTCAGCGATCCACCGATCCCATGATCACATCGATCGAGCCGAGGATGGCCATGATGTCGGCCACCTTGCTTCCTTTAAGGATGTGGGGAAGGATCTGGAGGTTGTTGAGATCGGCGGCGCGAATTTTGAAGCGCCAGGGGGTGACATCGTCATTGCCCTGGATGAACACGCCGATTTCACCTTTGCCGGACTCCAGGCGGGTGTAGAGCTCACCGGAGGGAATTTTGAAGGTGGGCGCCACTTTTTTGGCGATGTATTGAAAGTCGAAGCCATAGGCGTCGCTCTGCTTGCCCTCTGCCATCCGCTTGGCTTCCAGGTTTTCCGTCGGGCCACCGGGGATCATGCGGATGGCCTGCTGGAGAATCTTCAGGGATTGGCGCATCTCTTGCAGGCGCACTCGATAGCGAGCGAAGCAATCGCCCTCCTTCTCCCAGGCCACGGCCCAATCAAAATCGTCGTAGCACTCGTAGTGGTCCACCTTGCGAAGATCCCAGGGCACGCCTGAAGCTCGCAACATGGGGCCAGAGAGGCTCCAATTGATGGCTTGCTCGCGGGTGATGGTGCCCAGCCCCTCGATGCGACGGCGGAAAATAGGGTTATTGGTGATTAATTTTTCATATTCATCAATCTTCGGGCCAAACCAATCGCAAAAGTCTTGGCATTTCTCTAACCAGCCGTAGGGCAGATCAACAGCCACCCCACCGATGCGGAAATAGTTGTTGTTGATCAGGCGCTGGCCGGTGGCTGCTTCCCAAAGGTCGTAAATCATCTCTCGCTCGCGAAAGATGTAGAAGAAGGGTGTTTGCGCGCCCACATCAGCCAGGAAGGGGCCAAGCCAGAGCAGGTGGTTGGCGATGCGATTGAGCTCCAGCATCAGCACCCTGATGTAGCTGGCCCGCTTGGGCACTTGTATATCGGCCAGCCGCTCGGGGGCGTTGACCACAATGGCCTCGTAAAACATGCCCGCCGCATAGTCCATGCGGCTCACGTAGGGCACATACATCACGCTGGTGCGATTTTCAGCGATCTTCTCCATGCCGCGATGGAGATAGCCGATCACCGGCTCGCAGTCCACCACATCCTCCCCGTCAAGGGTGACCACCAGCCGCAACACCCCGTGCATGGAGGGGTGGTGGGGGCCGAAGTTGACCACCATCGGCTCGGTGCGTGTTTCCAGCTGGGTCATGGCGGTTCAGGGGTGGGCCGGAGCCGTGGTGGCGGGATTCTATGGAGGACATGGCACACACGGGCAGCTCCGCCGCCGCCGCTTTGTGGCGGCGAAGGGGCCGCTCTGGCAGAGCCTGGGTTTTGAAAGCCGAGGCCGAGCGCCAGCAGGCGGACATTGCACCACTCCGCGGGGGTGGTTGTTCAGCTTGCCAAGGACGACCCCACCGACCCTCGTCTGGTTGCCTACTGGGTTCCCTATCCAAACCAGTCACTCACCAACGCGGAGCTACGTCAGTTCCTTTGCGAACGCCTACCAAGACGAATGGTTCCCTCGGTTCTGGTTTGTTTGGACGCACCGCCGCGCAACGCCAATGGAAAGATTGATCGAAAGGCCCTACCTCCCCTACCAATGCTTGGTGATCCCAGCCAGCGTTTCGCGCCTTCCACTGCTCTGCAGAGCCAGCTTCATTCACTGTGGACTGAAGTGCTGGGCCATGGCGAATTCGGCATCAACGACAACTTCTTTGCGATTGGCGGCCATTCTCTGCTGGCGGCTCGCTTGGTGTCACGCATCGAGAAGAGCCACGGTCGTGCGATCTCCCTGGCTGCGGTCTTCCAGAACCCCACCATCGCTGAACTCGCCGCCTTCCTCTCTGCTTTCTCTGCTGAGGCTCAATCGTCAATGGCGATCCAGCCTGCGTGCCCCCTGCCCGGAAACTGGATCTCTGGTGGTCAGGCCTATCCAGCCTCCTTTGCGCAGACTCGCCTGTGGTTGTTGCACCAGCTGGAGCCAGAACTGACGGCCTATCACCTGCCAGCTGTGTGGCGACTGACAGGTGATCTCGACGTTGCGGCTCTTGAGCAGGCTCTTGCGGGCTTGATCGCGCGCCACGCCACACTGCGCACCTCCTTTCAGTTGCATGGCCGTGATGTGGTGCAGCTGCTCCATCCTCCGACGCCCTTTGCCCTGGAGGCTGAGGTCCTGGGGGGTCGCGACCCGGAAGCGGTGATCGAGGAGTGGCTTGACCAAGAGCGCAGCACCCCGTTTGATCTCACAGGCGGTCTGCTGTTGCGTGGCCGTTTGTTAGTGGTGAGTGAGCGGGAGCATGTGCTGCTGCTCAACCATCACCACATTGCATCTGATGGCTGGTCGATTGCCGTGCTCAGCCGTGATTTGACCGAGCTTTACAACGCTCGCCATGGTGGACGCACGGCAAAACTTCAGCCACTCAGTGTGACCTACCAAGCGTTTGCCCAATGGCAGCGCCAGAGGCTCAGCGGCCCCCGTCTGGAAGGGCTGCAGGCCTCTTGGAAGGACCAGCTCAGCGGGCTTGAACCGCTGAATCTTCCCGTTGATCGGGCCAGGCCGTTGCGGCCCAGCCATCGAGGAGGGAGGTTGAGGTTTGCAATTGCGTCAGACCTTTTGGAGCCCTTTGAGGAGCTCTGCCGCAGCGAGGGAGCGACGCTGCAGATGGGTTTGCTGACGTTGGTGGCTCTGCTGCTGCAGCGGATCAGCCGACAGGATGACGTGGCGATTGGTGTGCCGATTTGGGGCAGGAACCATCCGGATTTGGAAGCTCTGGTGGGATTTTTCGTGAACACGCTGCCGATCCGTGTACGCATTGAGGCCGGGCAGAGCTTTCGGCAGCTGCTGGCCCAAGTGAAGGCCACCTCGCTGGAGGCGTATGACCACCAGGAGCTGCCGTTTGAGCAGATGGTGGAGGCGCTCAATGTGGAGCGCGACACGAGCCGCAACCCGCTGGTGCAGGTGATGCTGCAACTGATCGACCTGCCTGAACCATCCCTCAACAACCTGGATGATGTCCAAGTTGAACGAATGGAGGACACAACGGAGCCCTCCAAAATGGATCTGTCGTTCTATCTGAGTCTTGGCAAGAATCATGCCTTGCACGGTTGGCTGGTCTACGCCACCGATCTGTTTTCTCCCGATCGCATCCAGCGACTTTCTCGCCAGCTGCTGACGCTGCTCCGTTCAGTCAATCACGCTCCAGATCTCCCCGCCGTTTCTCTTGATCTCCTGCCGGAGGCTGAACGGCTTCTGATCGAATCTTGGCAGCAGGGGCCCAACATCGATGTGCCTGATTTGTGCGTGCATGAGCTGTTTGAACATCAGGTTGAGCGCACACCGCAGGCGATTGCTCTGATCTGCGAGGAGCATCAGCTGACCTACCAAGAACTCAACACACGAGCCAATCAGCTCTCCTACCACCTCATGCACCGTGGTGTGGGGGTGGAGACGATCGTTGCCGTTTGCTTGGAACGATCTGTTGAGGCCATCGTTGCGATTTTGGCGATCTTCAAAGCAGGAGCTACCTACCTGCCGATGGACCCGACATGGCCTGATCGTCACAGCCGAATTGTGCTTCAGACAGCGCATTGCCGCTATCTCATCGCCGACGCCTGCTTGGGTCGGGGTTGGATCGAGGAAGGCGAGATGGTGTTGCTTGAACCATCTCCAGGCTCCTGCCCATCCCAAGTCGCAGTTAATCCTAAGCCGTTCCCTGGAGCTTCTCAGCGCAGCGCGTATGTGTTTTTTACCTCGGGCACAACCGCCCAACCAAAAGGCATTGAGGTGAGTCACCATGCGTTGACGTTGAAATGCCTATCGATCTGCAGAGCTTGGCAGCTGACAGGCTCGGAAAGGATTTTGGCCCTCAGCTCCTTTGGTTTCGACATCTCTTTGCGAGAGGTGATTTTCCCTCTTTCCGTTGGTTGCACGTCCATTCTGGCTAGCGAATCCCAACGTCTTTCTCCAACGGAATTGGCACGCTTGGTCTCATGCCAATCCATCAGCCGCATCCAGGCTACACCGAGCCATTGGCAGGAGCTGGTGCAGCATGCCCTGCATGAAATCAACCCCGCACGGTTGATCGCCATCGGCGAAGTGCTTCCATCTCCTTTGGCCATGAGGCTTTGCGAAGGTCAAGGCAACTCTTTGCTCCATCTATACGGCACTACGGAGGCGCCTGGCAGTGTGGGTCTTCTCTATACAAATTCGGAAATTCCCTCCGCATTGGCCATCGGTAAACCGCTCCACAACACCACGGTCAAAGTTCTCGATGCCCAGCTCAACCTCTGTCCAATTGGTGTCCCTGGGGAGCTCCATATCGGTGGAGAGGGTTTGGCACGTGGATATCACATGAATCCTGCGCTCACAGCAGAGAAATTCATCGCTGATCCGGCTTCGGCTGATTCCTCAGCGCGGCTTTACAACACCGGCGATCTCGTCTCATGGAATGCTGACGGCACCCTGGCATTTCATGGGCGGAGCGACCAGCAGATCAAGCTGCGGGGGATTCGGATCGAACCCGATCAGATCGAAGCCAGCTTGCTCGACCACCCCGCTGTGGCCCAAGCAGTGGTGTTACTCAGCAGTGTTGATCCGCTTCATCCCCGGTTGATTGCCTATTGGGTGGCCAAGGAGGAGGTGACGTCCGGGGGGGCCAGTCAACCTACAGCTCAACAGCTGCACAGCTTTCTCAGTGAACGCCTGCCGGCGTTCATGGTGCCTTCAGGGTTGATGGCACTGGACTCTCTGCCACTGACCCCCAACGGCAAGTTGGATCGACAGGCTCTGCCTGTTCCTGCTTATGCCGCTGATGGCCAGCGCGTCAGTCCTTCGACGGATCTGGAGCACCAGCTTCATGGAATTTGGGCTGAGGTGCTCGGCCATGGTGAGTTTGGCACCACGGACAACTTTTTTGCGATCGGTGGCCATTCTATGTCGGCGGCCCGCATGATTTCCAGGCTGGAGCAGATCTACGGCCGACTCCTTTCTTTGGCGACTGTGTTTCAAAAACCCACCATCTCTGGGATGCAATCTCTGCTCTTGGCCGTGGAAGCAGATACGCAAAATCGCTCACTTGCTGAGGTGATCCCTGCCGACCGATGCCAGCCCGATGGCGGGCCCCGCGATGGTGGTCTCCTTTTGGCCTCCTTTTCCCAGGCCCGTCTCTGGTTCCTCCACCAACTTCAGCCCGATCTCACGGCCTATCACCTGCCGACACTTTGGCGAGTGCGTGGTGCACTGGATTGTGCCGCTCTTGAGCACGCTTTGGCCTCGCTCATCGAGCGTCACGCCACCCTGCGCACCAGCTTTGAGCTGCAGGGGAGCGAGGTGATGCAGTTGGTTCATCCTCCTGCGCCTTTCCACCTGGCTCCCCAGTCCTTGGGGGATCGGGACCCCGAGGAGGTGATTGCGTCTTGGCTGGCGCAGGAGGAAAGCACCCCCTTTGATCTCAGCAGTGGCCAACTGTTGCGGGCTCGCCTACTGGCGGTGGCCGAGCAAGAGCATTGGCTGCTGATCAACCACCATCACATTGCCTCCGACGGTTGGTCGCTCTCCATCCTCACGCGAGATCTGGCGGAGTTGTACAACGCCCATCGCGTGGGCCGATCTCCCCATCTGGTGCCGCTTCGCTTCACTTACCACAATTACGCCGTTTGGCAGCGTCAACAACTCAATGGCTTTCGCCTGCAACAACTCAAACACTATTGGACACATCAACTCACTGGTCTTGAGCCTCTTGAGCTGCCATCGGATCATCCTCGTCCATCCATGCCCTCGCATCAGGGCAAAAGCGTTGTTTCCCATCTCGACGCTGATCTGATCACGCCTTTCGAGGCATTCTGCTGCAGCGAGGGGGCGACGCTGCAGATGGGGGTGTTGACGCTGGTGGCGCTGCTGATGCACCGCACCAGCCGCCAAAACGATTTGGCGATTGGTGTGCCGATTTGGGGCCGCAATCTTCCTGAGTTGGAACCCTTGATCGGTTGCTTCATCAATACGTTACCGATTCGCATACGCTTCCAGCCCGCAATGAGCTTCCGACACCTCCTGGCGCTGGTCAAGGAGGCATCGATTGAAGCCTATGACCACCACGAGTTGCCATTTGAGCAGATGGTGGAAGCCCTCAACTTGGAGCGGGATACGAGCCGCAACCCGCTGGTGCAGGTGATGTTGCAGCTGATCGAATTGCCGGATGTGTCTTTGCAGACGATGGACGGTTTGGAGGTAGAGCAACGATCGTTGCCCTCCATCAGCTGCCGATTTGATCTTGAGTTTTTTTGGCACCGCACGACGGGCGGCGGTCTGAGCGCTTGGATCATGTATGCCACCGATCTGTTTGATCACGATCGCATCGAGCGTCTGGCTGCTCAACTGACCACGCTGCTGGCCTCTGTGGTGCGGCAGCCGGATGCGCCAGCTGATGCCCTCAATCGTCTTCCAGAGTCTGAACGTCTCCTCTTGCAACGCTGGCAGCAAGGGCCCAGGATCGCGGTTCCTGACCTCGGGGTGCATCAACTCTTTGAGCAGCAGGTGGATCGCACCCCGGATGCGCTCGCGCTGATCGTTCATGACCAGGAATTGACCTACCGCGAGCTCAATCAGCGTGCCAATCGATTGGCCCTGCAACTCATCGACCTGGGAGTGGCTGCCGAGACGATTGTGGCGGTGTGCATGGAACGGTCCGTGGAGCTGATTGTGGCCTTGTTGGCGGTCCTCAAAGCTGGTGCTGCGTATTTGCCGCTCGATCCGGCCTGGCCTGAGGAACGCCAACAGTTGTTGCGCAGGGAGGCCGGCTGCCCCCTGCTGCTGAACGCACAAGGGCCTGCTGTGCTCAAACGAGCAAGTCCGACGCGCCCGCACGTCTCTGGACCTCCGCTGGCCTATGTGTCCTATACCTCCGGCTCCACTGGGCTGCCCAAGGGAGTGGCCATCACGCATCCCTCAATCGTTCGGCTGGTGGATCCGGCCAACGGTTTCCTGCTCGGAGCGGGTCGTCGGGTGTTGCAGCTGGCGCCAGTGGCCTTTGATGCGGCGACGTTCGAGATCTGGGGTCCCCTGCTCAATGGGGGCACGCTGGTGGTGGCCCCGCCAGGCCCACTGTCATTGGCAGAGCTGGCGCACTTGTTGAAGCAGACCAACATCACCACGCTCTGGCTCACCGCCGGATTGTTCCACGCGATGGTGGAGAGTGAACTGGGAGCCCTTGCCGGGGTGCGTCAGGTGTTGGCGGGCGGGGATGTGATCTCCCCAGAGGCCGCCCAGCAACTGCTCGATGCCTTCCCGCCAGGCCATGAGTTGATCAATGGCTACGGTCCCACAGAAAACACCACCTTTACCTGTTGCCATCGCATGTCTGCGGGTGAAGCAGTCGATGCGGCCGGGGTGCCGATTGGTCGGCCCATCGCAAGCACCAGCGTGCGGGTGCTCGAGGCCTCGGGGCGCCCCTGCCCGATCGGCACACCGGGCGAATTACACATCGGTGGAGCTGGTTTGGCCCGTGGTTACCTCAACAACCCCGCCCTCACCGCGGAGACATTCGTTGTGGATCCACACTTTGTTGAGCCCCCCGAGCGGCTTTATAAAACCGGTGATCTGGTCTCCTGGAGGGCCGAAGGAACGCTCGCGTTCCATGGCCGGATGGATCAACAGATCAAGTTGCGCGGTTTTCGGATCGAGCCCGCTGAGATCGAGGCCAATTTGTTGGCGCACCCTGCCGTGGCGCAGGCTGCGGTGGTGCTGCGTCGCGATCAGCCTGCCAATCCCCAGCTGATCGCCTACTGGGTGGCCAGACACCCTGATGGTTTCGCCGCTTCCCCCACCACAGCCGAGTCGTTGCGCAGCTTTCTCCTTGGGCGAGTGCCGGACTTCATGGTGCCTGCAGGGTTTGTGCTGCTGAAGTCATTGCCGCTGACCAGCAACGGCAAGCTGGATCGCCCATCCCTTCCCGCTCCCAATGCCCTCCGACCAAGCCTGGCGCAGGAAGCATCGGTTGCCCCGACCGACGCCCTGGAAGCCCAGTTGATCGGCGCTTGGGAGGAGGTGCTTGGCATCCGGGGGCTTGGCGTGCATGCCCATTTCTTTAAGGAAGGGGGCCATTCACTCATGGCCGTCAGGCTGATCAGCTTGATCCAGCAGACTTTGGGGCACTCCCTGCCCCTGGCGGCGCTCTTCCATGCCCCGACGGTGCATCAATTGGCCAAGCTGTTGCGCAGCCGAGAGGAAGCCGCTGCCTGGTATTCCCTGATCCCGATCCAACCCCATGGCCACAGGCCCCCTTTGTTTGGCATCCATCTGCTCGATTTTCAGGACCTGTCCCATCGCTTGGGTTCTGACCAACCCGTGTATGGTTTGCGCTATGGGATGGGAGATTCGGAGGTAGGTCGTGTGCTGGCCTTGCCCTCGATCGAAGAGCTGGCTTCGCATTACATCGATGAGATGAGGCGCTTTCAACCGGAGGGTCCCTATTTTTTGATGGGCCACTCTTTTGGCGGCGTTGTCGCCTATGAAATGGCTCAACAACTCACTGCCAAGGGAGAAACATTGGGATTGTTAGCTTTGTTTGACACCTATATTCTTGCCGGAGAAAGAGTGCGGGCTACGCCAAAGGAAATCTTGGCCAACATCGGCCGAATGGGAGGGCAAGAGTTGTTTCGAAGAGCACGGCGTAAGCTCAGCAATCTAAGAAAAAGCTGGAATAAAGGGCGCCAGGATGTCTGGAATGCTGACCCCGCGAATTACGCTCCCCATGTGCATACCGTTGAACCCATCATCGAGCTGATGGAGGCTTATCGGCCAAAGCCATGCACCCAGCGTGTGGTGTTATTTAAGTCAGTGAGCCCCTCTGTGCTGTTTAAGCTCGTTCCGCCGGAGGTGGGTTGGCAAAAGCTAGGGCTTGTTGATCTAAAAGTTGAGGATGTGCCCGGAGGTGATCACCGAACGATTTTAATCGAACCCCATGTGAACGTACTGGCGGAGAAGCTGCGTCGTGCGATGGATGAGGGCATCGAGCGTCTTGGCAACACTGGATAAGCGTGCCGTGCCAGCTGGTCCCTGTGGCTGGAAACCTGGGCCGGTGGCCGCTTAGGACGGTGCCATGGATCCCGCACCTTTTTCCCACCAGAGCGTGTTGGCTGCTGAAGTGTTGCAGGCTTTTGCCGGCCTGCCATCCGTGGCGGGCCAAGGGCTGCCTCAACTCGTCGATTGCACCCTGGGTGGTGGTGGTCACAGCGCCCTCTTGCTGTCGGCCCACCCCACTTTGGAGGTCATCGGCCTCGACCAGGACCCCCAGGCCCGTGCCGCTGCCGCCGTTCGCCTGGCTGCCTGGGGAGAGCGGGTCCAGATTGTGGCTGGCAATTTTTCCGCCTTCATCCCGGAACGGCCAGTGCAGGGGGTACTGGCGGATCTTGGTGTGAGCAGCCCCCAGCTGGATGGGGCTGTGCGGGGGTTCAGCTTTCAGGCGGAAGGTCCCATCGACATGCGCATGAATCCGGAGGCAGGCAAAAGTGCTGCGGAGCTGCTGGACCAGCTTGAGGAGGGTGAGCTGGCGGATCTTCTCTATGACTTCGGTGAGGAGCGGCTTTCCAGGCGGATCGCCCGGCGCCTGGTGGCAGAGCGGGGCCACCGGCCTTGGCGAGAGCGCACAACCACCGAGTTGGCCTATGCCATCGCGGGCTGCTACCCCCCCAAGGCTCGCCATGGCCGCCTTCATCCCGCCACCCGCAGTTTTCAGGCTTTGCGGATCGCGGTGAACGACGAGCTCGGCGCTTTGGAGCGATTGCTTCAGCGCGCCCCCGATTGGCTGGCTCCAGGAGGTGTGCTAGCGATCATCAGCTTCCACTCTCTTGAGGATCGGCAGGTGAAGCAGGCGTTTCTGGATGATCCTCGCCTGGAGCGGCTCACGCGCAAGCCGATCACAGCTGCTGCCGAAGAGGTGGCAATCAATCCCCGCAGTCGTTCAGCAAAATTGCGGCTGGCTCGGCGGATGTGAGTTCGCTCAACGCCGCGAGGGTGGGTGCGCCTGTTCCTCAGGATCGACCGGTAGCCCCCGCACCCCGAGGGCCAGTCGGCGGGCAAGAAGCAGCAGCGGGTAGAGCCTTTTGGCCCTGCCCCCATTGCCCATCAGGGGCGCCAGGATCCGAAGCAGCGGCGCGCTTGGCTCCATGCGCGCGCACAGCCAGCTGATTGCTGCAGCCCCATGCCAGATCTGCTCGCCTTCAAGCACCATGGCCCCATTCCGCAAGTGGTAACCCCTGCGGGCCAGGGCCTGGCGCAACGCCCTGTCGCTTCGGCCGTCACGGATCATCAAGCCGGGAATCCCGCTGCGCAGCTCGCTCAGCTCGGCGAAATGGCGGCAAAACGGGCAGCCGCCGTCAAACACCAGCACGGGCTGGTCTGGGAATCCCAGGCCAGTCGCCATGAGGGGTTGTGGTTCAAGAGAATCGCCATCCATTGTCTGGAACCCCATGGGTTGGCCCACTCTGTTTGCCCTGATTGCACCCTGGCGCAGGGTTCCCCCCTCCGGTGAGGCACTCGGGCCGCTCTGGCGATTGTTTCGATCGGTGTGCACCACAAAGGGGTGGGCATGGGGCGTGCCAGCAATGTTGATGGGGCTGTGGCTGGGAAGTGTTTCGGCAGCCCCAGCCCTGGCCGCCGAGGCACCTCCCCAGGCCTACAGCTGCGCTGGCGATCCCCTCACGGCACTGCTGGTGAAAGGTCCGATGGATGAGCCGGGCATTCCCGATCCGAGCACGGCGCCCGTGCCCATTGGAGGGAGTGTGGTGCTGCGTTGGCGGGGGTTGAGCCTGCAATTGCCCCGAACCAACAATGCCGGGCCCGCCAGTTTCAGCGACGGCAAATGGTGGTGGAGCCTGGATGATCCAGCCCACCCCAGTTTCCGATTGCGGCGCCCCTTTGGCAACATCGAAGATTTTGCCTGCGAGCGGGTGGATTGAGGCGATGGCTCAATTCCTATTCGCTACTTTTGAACTAAGGCTGTCTTCTGAAATCTCCCCCTCTTCTGCTTTGTGTGTTGTTTGAGACTGCGGACTCTCGCACAAAACGTCATGCTTCCCATAAAAGGCAAATGGTGACCATCTCGCTTACCATCCTGTCAGGGCAAGTGGCTAAATATTATTTAGTGTGCCTCTCAAAGTTGTCTTGCATTCAAAGACTTCTTGTTTGTACGGAGGGCGCGATGCCTTTACGGTCATTGAAGTTCTACAACTCGCTCTGTTTGTTGGACAGTTTCTCCCCGAGTAACGCCCAAAAATCACGATGGGCAGGGTTTTCGTCGTCCCGACCGTCTGGATCAGTCATCGTGGGTTGGGCATAAATGTGATAGCATAAACTTGACTAGCAAGCATTAATGTCGCCACCCTCCATCAAACCGCCTCAGCGGGTGCTGGTTTTCCAAAACACCAGCCCTCGGTTTTGGCAAACACTATTGACGGCGCAGAATAAAGCAAATACTTGGTCATGGGCCCACCTCAATTGAGAGGTTAATCTGGTTGAAGAAAATGAGAAAAAATAGTTTCTCACTCCAATAAGCCTTGTTCCTCGCTCGTGCAAATGTGTATCATGCAGTTTAGGTTTTGAGAAATTATGCCTTGTTTGCCAGTTGGACGGGTGGGTATCATCGGTGCTGGGCCAGCGGGACTCACTGCGGGATATCTGTTGAGTAAGGCAGGGGTTGAAGTTGATGTCTTTGAGTCTGATCCAGCTTACGTTGGCGGCATTTCGCGTACGGTTGTTTATAAAGGCTTTCGCTTTGACATTGGTGGCCATCGTTTCTTTTCTAAGTCGAACGAGGTAGAAGCGCTCTGGGATGAAATTCTCCCTGAAGGGATGCTTGAAAATGAACGCCTGTCACGCATCTATTACAAACACAAGTTCTATAGTTACCCATTGGAAGCAAGTGAAGTTATTGAAAATCTAGGCAAACGCGAATCATTCCTGAGCGTAGCTTCCTACTTAAAGGCTAAGGTTGTTCGTAATTCCAATCCCCTTAATCTCGAAGAATGGGTTACTAATAAATTTGGTTCTCGCCTTTACCGTACCTTTTTTAAAAGTTACACCGAAAAGGTTTGGGGCCAGCCGTGCTCCAAAATCACAGCGGATTGGGCTGCGCAGCGCATTAAAGGGCTCTCCCTCACCACCGCAGCGCTAGCCTCTTTAGGATTAGGTCGTCCCGCTGGCAAAGGCAAGCGGGCTGGACAGATCAAAACCCTCATCAAAACGTTTCGCTATCCCCGGCTTGGCCCCGGAATGATGTGGGAGGCAGCCGCAGACCACATCCGAGCCCGTGGCGGGAGAATCCATTTCAGCAGCAGGGTTGAAGGTCTCCATCATGACCCCGCGCAGGGCTGTTGGCAGCTGGAGGTCAGGGGCGCTCACGAACGAAGCGGCCCCTACCAACACCTGATCAGTTCTGCGCCTCTCGGCTCCGTGATCAGCGCCATCCGCCCGCAGCTCCCGGATGACACTCTAGAAGCAGCCACACAACTCAACTATAGAGATTTTATTCTTGTTGCTCTTATTCTGAACAGCCAAACAACCTTTCCCGATCAGTGGCTCTATATTCACAACCCTGATTTAAGCGTCGGACGGATTCAGAACTTCAAGAACTGGTCTTCCGATATGCTTGATGGATCTGGGCGGCTTTGCTACGGGATGGAGTATTTCTGTTTTGAAAATGATGATCTCTGGCGACAATCTGATCAAGATCTCATCGCTTTTGCTGCTAAAGAATTGATTCAGCTGGGGTTGGCCAATCCAGGCGACGTTGTGGATGGCTGCGTGGTGAGGCAAGCCAAGGCTTATCCCGTTTATGATGACCAGTATCAAGGCAGAATTGACAACATAAAAGCCTCCCTTGCAAGTCATTGTCCCGGACTGCATCAGGTGGGCCGCAATGGGATGCATCGTTACAATAACCAGGATCATTCAATGATGACGGGAATCCTCACTGCCCGAGCCATTCTTGAACCGACCAATCCCTTAGATCCCTGGTTGGTGAATCAGGATGCTGAATACATCGAGGCGGGGGAGAGGACCCTTAAGAATTGATTGCCAATTATCCCATTTATGGTTACTTCCTGCTTCTGTTGCTTCATCGCCAGGCTCGTTAAACGCTAGTGGCCTTCATCGATTGCAATTCCTATTGTCCATAGCCACCCAGCTTTTCGTGAATCACGGGGTTGGGGATTTACATTGAAAAAACTATGTTTGCATCTCTTCTGGCATCTCTCTGCCCAGTCCCCTCCGTGCTCCTGGCCCAGCCATGAGTTGTCCCCCCCCGGCCATCAGCCTGATCATGCCCACGATCGACTGGGGGCCCACCTTTCAGAGCTGTGTTCAAGCGGCCGCAAAAGGGTTGGGGGAGGGGGATCAGCTACTGGTGGTCTTTGATGGCACACCGCCACCACCACCGGAGGGGCTGATCCCGGCCAGAGCGATCCTCTTGGAGACCCAAACCCGCCAAGGACCTGCTGCAGCCCGCAATCTCGCCGCCAAGCAGGCCCATGGGCCGATTCTTTTCTTTGTGGATGCGGACGTTGAACTGCATCGGGATGCTGTCGATCGAGTTCGCGCCAAATTCTCCACCGATCCCGGCCTGGGCGCTGTGTTTGGCAGCTACGACGCCTGTCCAGCCGCGCCTGGTCTGGTGAGTCGCTTCCGCAACCTTCTCCACCACTACACCCACACCAGCCACCCAGGCCCCGCCAGCACGTTCTGGGCCGGCTGCGGGGCGGTGCGCCGCGATCCTTTTCTCGCTCTGGGTGGTTTTGACGCCCAGGCCTATCCCCAGCCCTCCATTGAGGACATTGACTTCGGGCTTCGGCTGCACGCGTCAGGTGGACGGATCCTGCTGGATCCCGCCATTCAGGGCACCCACCACAAATACTGGGGCCTGGCGTTGATGCTCCACACCGACACCCAGAAGCGGGCCATCCCCTGGAGCAAGTTGCTCCTGAAACAAAGCGCGCCAAACGCCTCACTCAATCTTGACCCAACGGCCAAGCTGAGCAGCCTGCTGGTCCTACTCACGCTCCTGGGTGTGGGCGCCATCCCCTTCTACCCCTCACTCTGGCCCTTTCCCCTGGTGAGCCTGGGTTTGCTCGCTGCTCTCAATCGAGGCTTCTACGCGCTGTGTTTTCAGCAAGGAGGTCTCAGGCTCGCCATGGCGGCCTTCGGTCTCCATGCGCTTTACTTCTTCTATTCGGTCCTTTGCTTTGGTTGGGTGTTAGTGGAGCAAACACTGATCCCGCTCAAACGGAGCCTGCAGTGGGTGCTGCTGGCTTTGCTGCTGACCACCACCATTTATTTCCTGCTGCATGGGCTAACTGCGGGGCTTCGGCATCCGGCGGCCGATTTGATCACCCGATTCAGGGAATATGCCGTCTTCAAGGAAGGGCTGTATCCAATGAGAATTTTGGTGCCCCATCCTGTGCCGAAAAGCTTCCCTTATACCGTCTATCCCCCCTATGCCCTGCCCATGTTCGCGGTGTTCTTTGGCATCGGCGGCATGGCCCAGGCCTGGGGAGTCGTGATTGCATTAAGTATCGTCTCCTTGGGATTGTTTGCCTGGATTGGGTGGCGGACCCTTCGCTTCGCCGGTCTGGCCCCAGCCCTGCTGGGCGCGCTGGCCCCGGTGGCGATCAGTGGCAACAGCTATAGCTTCTTTCAGGGGCAGTTCTCCCTTCTTTGCATGGGTTTGATCAGCCTGCAGTGGCTCCTGCTGAACCGTCAGAAACCTCGTGCGGCAGGGCTTTGTTGGGCGGCCGCCATGCTCAAACCTCAGATCGCCCTGGCCTTTGTCCTTCCGTTGCTCTGGCGCTCCAACCGCAAGGGTCTCCTGATTGGCTTGGCAGCTCTTCTGGGGTTGGGGGCGGTGGCCTTGGTTCACACCAATGTTTCCCCTTTGCGCTACATGGAGGTTTGGTTGCAGCCGGAACGGTTCAGCTTCGCCCAAGCCGGCACGAAGAACTTGATGAATCTCCTTGGTCCTGGCACTGCTGCCTTGCTTTTGCTTTTCCTGATGGGGGCTCTGGGGATAGGACTGTTAACGAAAAAAACCACGTTTTCTGGTTCTCCTCGTTCGGACTTCCCAGCCTCCCTATCCAAATTGTTTGATGGCAAAACGCCAACCCTGAGGCTTCAAGCCCTCTGCGGTGTTTTTGGCAGCGTGGTGTTTTATCACCATCCTTATGACAACATCATGCTCTATCCAGCTCTGCTGGAAATGTTTGGCTTGGCTCTGCGCGATCACAGAATCTGGTTGAAGCTCCTGGCAACGGCGATGGCGATCGCCCTCTGGGCCCCACTGCATTGGGTGGCGAACAACCCGACATTTCAGTTGTTCTCCACAATTGTTTCGGTCCTCGTTGGTCTCACTCTCCTCGTTCAGCCCTCCGGCTCGAGGACCCAATCTCCGATGGAGGCATGATCAAACGGTCACGGGCTGGATTGTGTGGGCTGCAGGGTTGAAAGATCTACAGTTTTTATGATTCCTTTTCTCTGGATCAGCAGTTTCCCCCTTGAATTTCCCGCAGTCCATCCAGCAGCTTCTTCCCGACCTTGCGCTGCCCCATCTGGCCCGCAGTGATTGGCTCTGGTGGGCTGCGTTGGCTGTGCAGCTGATGGCGATCCCCGGCACCTTGCTACCTGTGCTTCCAGGCTTGGCCCTCTTGCCCCTGGGAGCTCTCCTGTGGCTGTGGGCTGTGGGCTGGAGTGCGGGCTGGCCGGCCTTGCTGCTCGCTGGGGTGATTTTGCTGTTGGGCTGGGGCGCCGATGCGCTGGGGCTCGTGCTCGGGGCGGCGCGCATGCAGGCCACCCGCTGGGCTTACATCGGCTCGGGCCTTGGATTGGCAGCGGGTTTGTTTGGGCTGCTCCCCGCCCTGCCAGTGGGGGGGCCGTTGATCGGGGCCCTGCTGGGCCCCTTGCTCGGAGCGGCCATCGGGGAGCTACTCACCGCCCCCACCTCGCTGGGCCCTTTGGGTTTGCTGCGCCTGAAGCGTTCCCTCTTGGTGGGGCTGGCGGTGGTGGCGGGCATGCTCGTGAGTCGCCTGGCCCAGTGTCTGCTGGCGGTGGTTGGTGTGTTGGGGTTTGTGCTGCTCACCGCCGGCCCGTTTCGCTAAGGGGACCCTTCTGGCAGGGAATGGGTGAGGCCTGTGCGGTCTTCCGGACCGAACAGCTGCCTGTAGGCCGCCGTTGCCACGCACACCATCACTGGCATCGCCACGAACAGCCCCACGCCACAGGCCAGCAACCCTGCCAGCAGCAACCCCACGTTCAACATGGCGAGCAGCACCACTTGTGGCCAGGCCGGATCCACCACCTGGCGCCCCCGGGCCAGGGCGGCAAAGGGATGGTCGTCGTGGAGGAGGGCCACCTGGGGCAGAAAAAACTGACTCACGCTCAGATAAAGCACCACCGCCAGCAGCAGAAGTCCAGGGAGCAGGGCGAACAGGATGTTGGCCTGGCTCAACACCACTGCGAGCAGGATGACCATCACCATGGCGGCCAGCAAGCCGCAGCCAAGCAGGAAGCCCGGCAGGTAAAGCCGTAGCAGGGCCCGCGGATCCCAATCGGTGAAGGACGAGAATTTGGGTCGAGTGCCTTCTAAGGCGAGCCAGGCTCCCCGCACCATCCCGCAGGTGCCCCAGAGGTTGAGCACCACGCCGGCTAACACGTTGAACACCAGCAGGCAAAAGCTGACGATGCCGTAGCGCAACCAGGGCAGCAGCGCCTGCCAGTCCGTGGCGGCGGTTTCAGGATTGAGGGGAGTCGGAAGCTTGTCGACGGAGAAGGGGGGCTGCAGGGCCTGCAGGGCAAGCTGCAGGGCGGTGAGCAGCAGAGAAAATCCCACAAACGGCCAAGGTGCCCGCTGGAATGCCTGCCAGCCCTCCCGCAGGGCCTGCCCCACATCCAGCCGTGGGTGCAACGGGGGCGCGTTCATCTGGCCAGGCGGTGCGATGCCCCCACAACCTAGGGAGTGTGGCGCAGGCTGGTCAGTGCCTCCTGCACGGCCGCCACAGCCTCGGCCACCTGTGCCTTGTCTGTGTGCCGGCCGAGCCCGAAGCGGATCGAGGCCGCAGCCTCCTGGCGGCTGCGGCCCAGGGCCGCCAGCACGTGGGAGGGGCTGCCCTGGCTGCAGGCCGAGCCGCTGCTCACGGCCAGTCTGCGGCGTAGCAACTGGTGCAGTCGGGTTCCGTCGACGCCAGCGACGCTGACATTGAGGTTGTGGGGCAGGCACTGGTCGGCCGAGCCGTTGCGGCGGATGCCGCCCATCGCCTCCAGCTGGAGCCACAGCTCATCGCGCAGGGCCGCGAGTCGCTGGGCGCGCTCCAGGCGATCGGCCAGGGCCATCCGCAGGGCAGCCGCCAGGCCGATGATCAGAGGCACAGGCAGCGTGCCCGCCCGCAGGCCTCGCTCCTGCCCACCCCCCAGCTGCTGGGGGGCGATGCTGACTCCGGGACGGACGAGCAGTGCTCCAATCCCCTTCGGCCCATAAAACTTATGGGCGGAGAGGGTGAGCAGATCCACCCCCAGCTCAGCCATGTTCAAGGGGATGTGGCCCACGGCCTGGGCGGCGTCGCAGTGCAGCAACACGCCCTGGCGGTGGCAGAGGGCCGCAATGGCGGCGAGGGGCTGCAACACGCCAATCTCGTTGTTGGCTGCCATCACGGACACCAAAAGGGTGTCCGGGCCCAGGGCGGCCTCGAGATCGGCCAGATCCAAGCGCCCATCGGATTTCACCGGCAGCACGGTGAGGGGAAAGCCCTGGCGGGCCAGGGCGGTGAGGGGGTCGAGCACGGCCCGGTGCTCCGTGGCCAGGGTCACCAGGGCCCGGCGCGGATTGCCCGCCCACCCAGCCGCCTCCACGGTGCCGCGCAGGGCCAGGTTGTTGGCTTCCGTGGCGCCACTGGTGAACACCACCGCCTCTTCTGCCATCCCCAGGGCCTGGCCCACCTGGGAGCGGGCATGCTCCACCGCAGCGGAGGCTTCTAAGGCGGGGCGATAGAGACGGCTGGAGGGGTTGGCGAAGTGCTCCTGCCACCAGGGCGCCATCGCGTCCACAACTTCGCTGGCACAGGGCGTTGTGGCGTGGTGATCGAGGTACGTCAGCATGGAGGCATGCTGGCAAAACGACATCTTGAAGTGAATTCCGACCGGTGCCGCGGCGACGAAGCAGCGGTGTCCAAAGGTTGGGGGGTGGCTCTGGCCCTACTGGTGGGTTCGGCGTGGTTGGCCCTGCGGCCGCTGCAGGCCTTGGCCCAGCCACAGGCACCAGCGGCCCATTCAGCGGAATCCCCAGCTGCCCCGTCGCCGCCAGCCCCGGGCGGCCAGCCGGCCCCCGAGGTGGAGGAGGAAGCCCCCGGCGACATGCCTCCTCCTCCCCCGGATCTGGTGATCCTGGTCGACAAGGTGGGTGTCAAGGGGCGCTATCGGCTGGGGGTGTTCGGCCGCAAGCCCAATGCCTCCCAGCCCCAGGTTTGGCGCCTCAATCTCTGGGAGCAAACCCTGGATCGACTCTTCATCTCCACCGACGTGCTCGATTGCAGTCCAACCCAGCCGCTGCGCATCACCGGCGGCAGCGCAACCGGAAATGGCCGCCTGATTTTGCGCGAACTCAATCCCGGCGGGGCCATCACCTCTGCCAACCGCTTGGATCACCAGATCTGGTGGGCCGCCTGCTTCCCTGAGCACGCCGGCAAGGATCCAGCCACGTTGGCCGCAGAGGCCCGCCGCCTCGGCTATAGCGGCACCCTGGTGGAGCGGGAGCAGGTGGTGCCCGGGGCCCGCCGTCCTTAGGGTGGGTTCGTCGCGCCCTGTCATGGCTTCCACCCCCTCCCCTGGCCCCACCCCGGTTCCAGACCCCCAATCCGATATCGCCACCCCTGAGGCCGAGCGTCCCGCCGTGCGGGTGTTGCTCGTGGATGACGAGCCTGGGCTGCGGACCGCCGTGAAAGCTTTTCTCGAAGATGAGGGCTTCCAGGTGAGCACAGCCAATGATGGCGAAGACGGCTGGACCCAAGCCCAGCAGTTGCTTCCCGACGTGGTGATCACCGATGTGATGATGCCCCGCTGCGATGGCTTTGGCTTGCTGAAGCGGCTGCGGGCCGACGAGCGGCTGGGCGGCACGCCGGTGATCTTTCTCACCGCCAAGGGCATGACGGCCGATCGCATCGCCGGCTTCACTGCCGGCGCCGATGACTACATCCCCAAGCCCTTCGATCCGGAGGAGTTGGTGGCGCGGCTGCGCAACGCGGTGCGGCGGCAGGAGCGGCTGCTGGCCGAGGCGGCTCGCTTTGCCGATGCCGACATCGGCCAGATGGCCAAGCAGATCACCGAGATCCGCTCGATGCTCGGCACCGGTGGCGTCAAGAAACAGGCGCCAGCCATGGCTTTCGACTTCACCCCCCGGGAGGCGAGCGTGCTCCAGCTGGTGGCTGAAGGGATGATGAACAAGGAGATCGCCCGCCAGCTCGACACCTCAATTCGCAATGTGGAGAAATACGTGAGCCGGCTCTTCATCAAGACGGGCACCTCCAGCCGCACGGAGCTGGTGCGCTACGCCCTGGAGCATGGCCTGGTGGAGTGAGGGGCCGAGAGCAGCCAACCATCTTGATCCTGCCGATCAAGATGGTTGGCTGCCCGCCGGGTTGAACGCAGGGTGGACCTATCTCGACCGGGTTGAACGCCCTGCCGCCAGCGTGGCCGCGTTCTACGCCTCCCGCTATTCCCACAGTCCCTTGGCAGATTGGCAGGCGCGCCTGGCCGCAGGGGAAATCCATCGCAATGGCGAGCCGCTGCACGCTGAAGCCCCCCTTGCGGCCGGGGATCGCCTGGCCTGGCACCGGCCACCCTGGCGTGAGGAGGCGGTGCCAGCCACTTGGCTGGTGGTGCATGACGACGGTGATCTGCTTGTGATCGACAAGCCCCCTGGTCTGCCCGTGCTGCCGGCGGGCGGTTGGCTGGAACACACCGCGCTGCGACTGCTGGAGCGCCGCCATCGGCGGGATCCCCGTGGGGTGCCTCGGCCCGTGCATCGCCTGGGGCGTTTCACCAGCGGCCTGTTGGTGTGTGCCCGCCGGAGCGCCACGCGCCGCTGGCTCAGCGCCAGCCTCAGGGAGAGCACCGCAGCCCTGGCTCCCGCTTCGCAGCCTGCGCTGGAGGATCCCCAAGCCAGTCAACCCGCGTGCCAAAAGGTGTATCGGGCCTTGCTGGCGCCAGGCGGTCTGCCGGCGTCGATGGGGCCAGGGGAGCTGCTCACGATCCGAATGCCGATCGGTCGCCGGCCCCACCCGCGGCTGGGCCTGATCTGGTGTGCCGCACACGAAGCGGAAGCTGGAGATCTGGCCGCCTTCAGCACCCTCCAAGTGCTGGACCGCGGCTCCGACGGGGACCTGGTGGAGGTGACGATCGCCAGCGGCCGCCCCCACCAGATCCGCATTCACTGCGCGGCCATCGGTGCCCCCTTGCGGGGGGAGCCCCTCTATCTGGTAGGCGGCCGGGCGCGGCACGACGGCCTGCCCGGAGAGGGGGGGTACTGGCTGCGGGCCCAGCGGCTGGTTCTTCCCCTTGCCGATGGCTCCCGGCTGCGGTTGGAGGCGAACGCAACTCACCCCATGCCAGGGTGAAACGGATCCGGCCGCCTGCCATGTTGCTGCTCGCTTCGGCTTCGCCAGCCCGTCGCCGTCTGCTCGAACAGGCCCGCATCCCCCACCGTGTTCAGGTGAGCGGTGTGGTGGAAGAGGCGGTTCAGGAGTCTGATCCTGTGCGGTTGGTGGAGCGGCTGGCGCAGGCCAAGGCCGAAGCCGTTCATGGCCGCTTGACGCCAGCCGATGGGGAGATCCAGGCGGTGCTGGGCTGCGATTCGCTGCTGGTGTTTGAAGGTGAGGTGTTTGGCAAACCGTTGGATGGGGCGGAGGCGATCGCGCGCTGGCGACGCATGGCCGGGGGGTGGGGAGAACTCCACACAGGTCACTGCCTCCTGCGCTCGGCTCCAGTCGCCCCGGGAACCGCAGCCCCCAGGGCGAGGCTGGGCACGGTGACCACCCGTGTGCAGTTCGCCCCGCTCAGCGAGACGGAGATCGTCGCTTATGTCGCCAGCGGCGAACCCCTGCAGTGCGCTGGCGGCTTTGCGCTGGAGGGTCGCGGCGGCTTGGTGGTGGAGCGGATTGAGGGTTGTTTCTCCAGCGTGATCGGGCTCAGCCTGCCCCTGCTGCGCCGCTGGCTGGTGGAGCTGGGTTGAGGGCAAACCAGCGGGCCAAGGCGGAGACATCCTCATCGCCATGGCCCGCCGCCATCAGCTGATCTTCCATGGCGGCCACCGTGCGGCACACCGGCAGCTCCAGTCCCGATTCTGCCGCCGCCGCCAGGGCGATGGCCAGATCCTTGCGGTGCAGGGCCAGCCGGAAGCCCAGGGGGAAACGGCCCGCCACCATGCCCGCAGCGCGATGTTGCAGGGCCCAGGAGCCGGCGGCGCCTTCGGCAAGCGCCTCGCGCAGGGCCTCCATCGGCAGGCCCAGGCGCTGCCCCAGGGCCATGGCCTCTGCCACCGCCGCGTAGCTGCCCGCCACCAGGATCTGGTTGATCGCCTTGGCCTGCTGACCGGCTCCGGCTGGCCCGAAGTGGGTGATGGTTGTCCCCACCAGCTCCAGCAGGGGCCGGGCCCGCTCCAGGCTGGCCGCCTCTCCGCCCACCAACACCGAGAGCGTGCCGGCCCGGGCTCCCTCGGTGCCTCCGGTGACGGGGGCATCCAGCCAGGCGATGCCCTGCTCTGCCAGCCGTTCGGCCAGGCGGCGGCTGCGGGCTGGCTCGATGGTGGAGCAGTCGATCACCAGGGGGGCGGCCGCCCCGCCATTGGGGTCCAGGGCCGCTTGCGCCAGGGCCTTGGCGGCTCCCTTCGCTCCAAAGAGCACCTCTTCCACCGCCGCCCCATCGCTCAGGCAGAGCATCACCACCTGGGCAGCGGCGGCGGCCTCTGCCGGGCTGGCGGCCACCCGGGCCCCAGACGCCTGCAGGGGGGCCTCCCGCTCTCGGGTGCGGTTGTGGACCACCAGGGGCACGCCGGCCGCCAGCAGATTGGCCGCCATCGGGGCTCCCAGGGCGCCGAGGCCCAAGAACGCCGTGGGGGGATAGGCCATGGGTGTGGCAGGAAGGGAGATCCGCTGATGATCGCCCGGCAGGGCAGGATGAGTGTTGCTTCTGTCGACCACGGCATGGTCGCCCTGGCCTTCGGCGAGTCCCCGTCCTCTCGGGAGGATCCGCTGGCCTTGGCGGCGGAGTGGCCATGTCCCATCCCGCTCATGCCCCTGGAGCAGGCTCTGCAGCAGTGTGTGTTCCGCAGCGGTCTGACCCGGCAGGCCTGGCTTCAGAGGTTGGCCCGCTCCATCGACAAGCCCGGGCTCATTCCCCTGCTGTGGTTGCTGCCCCGGGGTTGGCGATTGGCACCGGCCCAGCTCCCCCCGCACCTGCAAACCCTCGCCGGGGTGTTGGAGCGGGGGCTGCTCACGCCAACCCTGCTCGCTGGTCTGGCCGACGATCTGCCCCACCTGTTCCCCCAGGCGGCGCCCAACACCCCCACGGCCCTGCGGCTCTGGGCCCCGAGCGACGATCCAGACCCTGTTCCCACCCTGGCGGCTCTGCTGGGGTTGCCCGTGCCGACTGCTCCCCTTCAAGGGGTTGGCGGTGCGGCCGCCCCCCGCGCCGCGATGCATCGGACTGCCGCGCCCCCCTCTCCCTTTGTTCAGCTCACTGGCGGGCTGATCTGGGGAAATCAGGGGCTCAGCCATGAGCAATCCCAGCAGGAGCGAGAGCGCAACAGCCGCTGTGCTCGCGTGCTCAACCGTCTGGGGGCCAACCTGCTGGGCGGTGACCCTTTGGACCTGGAGGGCTGCCGCAGCTCAGCCGCGTTGGTGGGGGAGCTGGAGCGGCAGGGCTGGCAGGTGTGGGCCCAGCTGCGCTGCGGGATCACCAGCTTTGGCCTGGGGGCCAGCCTGCCCCTTGAAGACGGTGAGGGTTGGAGCCAGGTGCCCCTCGCCCTGCCGATCCGCACGGGCCTGCTCGATCCGCGAGGCACGGAACGGCTCTCGCTGCTGCCCCACTGCTGCTTGGAGATGGAATGGAGCCGGGGGGAAGACACGATCCGAGTGCAGTTTTACCAAGGCACTGAGGGCCTTTGCGGTTGGGAGGGGCTGAACGATCTGCATCGGCCTTGGCAAAACGATCGCCATAACGGCACGCTTCGCCACTTCGGGGAGCGCTACACGGGCGAACGGCTCGCTGACGTGTTGGATCTGTGCGATGGCATGGCGTTGGTGCACAACCTGGAGGCCAGCGAGCGCCACTTGCTCCATGGGGGCTACGGCCCCCTGGGCCTTTGCATCGATAGCGCGGCCTTGCTCCAACAGGCCTTGGAGGGCCGCTGCCAGGTGTTTCCCGTCTTGCTGGGCGGGATTTGGAGGGAACGGCTCCTCAAGCGCAGCCAGCGGGTGTTGGCCACCGCTCCCTTGGGCGAAGGGCAGCGGCGGGCGCTGGAGGGGTATCAGCGCGCTTTGGCAGCGCTTCCCTACGACGGCTTTCTGCAGGGGGCCGGGGCTGCCCAGGCACTGGAGCGCCTGCGGGCCTGCCAGCCGAACAGCAGCCCGTTTGTGCTGGTGGGTGCGCTGGCGCAGCCCAAACCGTCATCCCGGGGTTGAGCGACCTGTGGCTTCCCCTGGCAGCGCCGCCAGGATCGCCCCGATCACCGCCTCCCGGTGGCGTTCCGAAAAGGGCCCCTGGTTGCCGTTGTGGGTCATGCCGGGGATCAGGGTGCGGCGCACGCTGCCGGCGCGGATGGCCTGGTTCCAGCGGGTGAGGGGCAGCAAGGGTGAGCGGCCTGGATAGGCGAGGCGGCCCACCACTTCCATCGGGTCGCGGCTGCCCACCACCGTGGTGATGCGCTCCACCCTGGCCAGCTCCTGGTTGCCGCTGAACACTCCGCAGAAGGTGATGATGCGCACGGGGCAGCAACAGATCCGCAGCAGGTAGTCGGCCATGCCCATGGCCATCTCGCCACCGCCGCTGTACCCGAGCAAGGTGATCGGCGCCCCCGAGGACGGATGGAAGCCCACCTCGGCGAGCCGCTCCGCCACCTTGAGCGCCAATTCCACATTGAGGATCGGGCCGTAGCGCCGATCGGAGGAGATGCCCACCTTGATCACGTTGTTGGCCTCCACGAGCGTCGCCGCCAGCACCTGCACCAGCCCGTTGGGATGTTGCTCCTGCAGAGTCAGCAACCGCCGCCAAAACCAGGCGCTACCAGGGTCTTCCGCCAGACCCACCGGCAGCACGGTGTAGGTTTCGATCGCTTTCAACAGCCGGGTGCCGGGGCCCAGAGCCTGCTCCAATCGGGCAAGGAAGGTGCTGATGCGCGGGGGGTGATCGCTTTCCTTTTGGTGAATGCCATCGAGATACACCATGTAGTGGGCGGGCGCCTCGCACGAGCTGGGTGGGGTGGCGGCGAAGAGCTTGGCGGGCTCCTGCAACCCCTCGATCCATCCCTCCCAAAAGGCGAACTGGCTGACGAGCGAATAGATGCCGGCGGTTGGGATCAACACCAGCAGGAGCACGCCGATCACCCGCAGCAGGGGGGCCTGCTCGGCGGCGCTGAGCAGGCTGCCCACCGGCCGGAGCCCATGGCTGAAGGCCAACAGGCCCAGCCCGAGCCCCACCACAGCGAACACAGCAAGGCCCCTGCGCCGCAAGTCCCGCAGCTGCTCCCGCACCGCTGCGCGACTCGCCTGGCGGGACTGCGCCGTGGGCGGCGGCGAGCTCATCGTTCGCCGAGGTGGGAGGCCAGGGTCGTGTAGCTCGCTTGCCACCTCTGGCGAAAGCGAACCCACACCAGGGCGGTGGCCAGCCCGTAGCCCGGGCTGCACAGCAGCAGCGCTTCGGCGGGGGGCAGGTGAAAGCGCGCGTGCACGAAGGCCACGACGTTGAGATGCACCATCACCCAGAGGGCCCCTGCGATTAGCTCCCCCACATAGGGGGCCGCCGCAAACACGTAGAGGGTGGCGGGCAGCAGGCAGGGGGCCACCCCTTCCAACATCTCCCCCGGCGGGACTGGCCTGGAGGCGAACAGTCTCAGCAGCACCATGTCACAGGCCAGGGCCAGCAGATAGGCCACCGCAAGGATCAACACATCCAGCAGCAGCTGCACCAGGATCTGGCGGCGGTTCAACCGGTTGGCCAGCAGGGCAAAGACATGGGAGAGGGCCATGGAGGCCCCCACCAGCAGCAGCAGGCCCAGGCCGAAGTTCGCGTCAGCCAGCCAGTCGCCCAGCTGCCGCAGGAGGTGGGTGAGGGGGGGCATGGAAAGGCGGCAGCGCTGGGGGGATGGGCCGGGAGGGTTGCGCCCCCCAATATGGCTGTGCAACCACAGCCCTCTGGCGTCTGGCTTGCCTGGGCCCCGCTTGAATGGCCGGATGAGCGACCAACGCGCAGTTTCCACTGGGATCACCCTCGTTGGTTTGGTCCTCACCCTCACGGCCTGCGGCCCGGCGCCCGGCTGGAAGGTGCGGGAGCTGGCCGCCAGCCCCGTTCCACCCCAGCCGGAGCAAGCGCTGCAGCGCTGCAGCCAGGCCCTGGCGGCGAAGGCCGCTCTCAAGCCTGAGCGGGCCACCCCCGCCGATCCCACCAACTTTGGCGAGCGGCAGGAGCGGGATGTCTTCGGACGCCAAGTGCCCCATGCCCCCCAGTTGATCGTGCTTCACGAAACCGTGCTCAGCGAAGCCGACACCCTCAAGCTCTTCCAAACGGCCCACCCACGCGATGAGGATCAGGCCAGCTACCACCTGTTGATCACCCCCAAAGGTGAGCGGTTGCGGCTGGTGGCCGATGAGCAGCGGGCCTATGGGGCAGGGATGTCGGCCTGGGGTGACATGAGCGTGCGCATCCGCCCCACCTCGCCGGGCTCCATCAACAATGTGGCGCTCCATTTGAGCGTCGTCACCCCTGCGGATGGCCGTGGTGACGCCTCGGCCCACAGCGGTTACACCCCTGCCCAATACCAAGCTGCTGCCGCCCAGGTGTTGCTCTGGCAGGCCCGCTGGGGCATCCCCCTGAACCGCCTCACCACCCATGCCGCCGTGGACCGCAGCCGCAGTCGCTACGACCCCCGCAGTTTCCGCTGGGACCGTTTTGAGGAGGCCTGGAAGGCGGCTGCCACCACCTGTGGGTTCACGGCCTACGACACAGGGCTCTCAGCCCCCTGAGGCTTGGGCTTCAGGGGCGCCAGCTCTCGCACCTGCAGCATCACCTTCGAGATTCCCGAAGTGAGGCCCCGCCGCACGGGTGTCACCGGTTGGGGCGTGGAGGGATGCAGCTCGAGCGCGAAGCGCCGCACCAGCTGGCTGAGCACGATCTTCATCTCAAACATGGCAAAGGCCATGCCGATGCAGCGCCGGCTACCGCTGCCGAAGGGCAGGAAGGTGGTGGGGCCAAAGCTTCCCGAGAGAAACCGATCGGGATCGAACTGCTCCGGCTCGGGAAACACCTCCGGCCGCCGATGGGCCAGAAAGATGCAGCCCATCACCACCGTGCCGGCCTCCAGCTGGTGGCCTGCCAGGGTGAGGGGTGCCTCCAGCTGGCGGGGGAAGGTGAGCATCCCCACGGGATAGATGCGCAGGGTTTCGTTGCACACGGCCTGGAGGTAGGGCAACCGCAAGAGGGTGGCGAGCTCGATCGGCCCCTCTGCCGATGGGCTGGCGCCACTGAGCTCCTCACGCAGCCGCTCTTGCACCTCAGGTCGGGTGGCCAGCCAGTAGAGAGCCCAGCTCAACGCTGTGGCGGTGGTTTCGTGGCCTGCCACCAGGAGGGTGAGCAGTTCATCGCGCAGCTCGCGATCGGTGAGCGGCTGGCCCTCTTCGTCGCGGGCGTCGAGCAGGAGGCTGAGGATGTCGTCGCGCTGCGGATCGGCTTGGGCGCGGCGCTCGGCGATCTCCTCAAACAAAAGCGCATCGATCACGTCCCGCTTGCGCAGAAACCGGCCCCAGGGGCTGATGGGCCCCAGATCCATTTGCAGCAAGTTGGAAAAGAGCAGCAGGGTGCTCAGGGGTTGGTTGGCGGTCTCCAGCAGGTCGACCAAGCTCTCCGCCAACCGGTCCATGCGCGGTCCTTCCCGCAGGCCAAACACGGTTTGCAGAATCACCAGCAACGAAATCCGCGCCATGGCGGAGCGCACCTCGATCGCTGCCCCGCTGCGCCAGGTGTTGGCTTCGCTTTGGCAGATGGCGCTGATCACTTCGCCGTAGGAGCGCATGCGTTCCCCGTGGAAGGGGGGCATCAGGAGCTGGCGCATGCGCCGGTGGGGCTCTCCGCTCAGGCCAATCACCGATTGGGGACCAAGGAGAGGTTCGAAAAAGCGGTTGAGCTCCCCCGGGGCCGTGATCGTTGGGCCCTCATCGTTGCCCAACAGCACCCGCAGCCCCTCGGGATCACTGCAGAACACCAGTGGTGCCAGCCCATAGCCAACCCGCAGGCTGAAAACATCGCCGTAGGTGGCTGCGCATTGGCGCATCAAGGCGTAGGGGGAGCGGATCCATTGGATCAGCTGCCAGGGCGCCCAACTCGTGGGGCCTGCGGGCAGGGGCATGGCACGGTTCCGTCTGCAACTTGAGGTTAGGGGTCGCCGCCAAGGGGCCGAGGGCTTGGGATGGGGCGGATGGCGTTGCGGGGTGTCTTTTGCGGCAGGCTCTTGAGCGATTCATCTGGCCTTGGATGCTCAGCCCTGAAGCCTTTCTGGCGGTGGTGCGGGATGCCCCGCTCGTGGCGATCGATCTGCTTGTCGAAGATGGCGAGGGGAACATGCTGGTGGGCCTGCGCCGCAATCAGCCGGCCCGCGGCTGGTGGTTTGTGCCCGGTGGGCGGGTGCGCAAGGGGGAACCGCTGGCGGTTGCCCTGCGCCGCATTTCGGAAGGGGAGCTGGCCCTGGGCTTGGGGCTGGAAGACTGCCGCCTGGACGGGGTCTACGAGCACCACTACACCACCAATTTCGCTGAGGCCGAGGCCATCGCCACCCACTATGTGGTGTTGGCCTATCGGGTGCGGCTGGCGCACCCCCCGGCGCTGCGCGCCGATGGGCAGCACCAGGAGCTGCGTTGGCTCAGCCCCGAGCAATTGCGCAGCGACCCTGCCGTGCACCCCTACACTCGTGCTTACGCCCGCTGAGCGGCGGCGTTCTCCCGGGCCAGGGCCCCGAGCAGCCGCTGGCGGCCGCGGCGATCGCTAAGGGCGATGCGCAGCCAACTCTCGTTGAGACCGGCGAAGGAGCGGCAATCGCGCACCAGGATGCGGTGGCGGCATTCCAAGGCCTGCCGCAGCGGCTCCAGAGACTGCGGAGCCCCATCGCCGCCCTGAGCCCTGCCACGCACCAGCAGGAAATTCACTGCCGTGGGCAGGGGCACCAGGCCTGGCAGAGCGGCCAGGCCCGCCTGCAGGGCCGCCCCCTCTCGCTCCACCCAGCCCTGCACCCGCTCGCACCAGCGCCGGTAGGCCGCCGCATCGGCCAGCAGGGCCTCCCCAGCGGCCACCGCCAGGCCATTGAGGGGCCAAGGATCGCGCCATTGGGCCCAGCGCTGCAGCCGATCGGCCGCACCCACCGCATAGGCGAGGCGCAGACCCGCCAGGCCATACAGCTTGGTGAGGCTGCGGATCACCACCAGATTGGGGTGATGGGCCACCAGGGGCAGTAACGACTCGGCTTCGCCTTTTGGGCTGAGGGGCAGGAAGGCCTCGTCCACGATCAACAGCGAGAAGCGCCGCAGGAAGGGTTCCAGGGAGGCGCGGCTCCAGAGTTGGCCTGTGGGGTTGTGGGGGTTGGTGAGCCAGAGCACTGCGGCGCTCTCTGCCTCCTCAGAAACCTGCAGGGGAAAGCTTTGGGGGAAGGCCGAGCCCCAGGTCAGCGGCAGGGGCCAGGGCCGCACCGTTCCCCCCCAACACTCCAGGGCGCGGCGGTAGTCGGCAAACCCTGGCACCGGCAGGAGGCTGGTGCCGAGGGCAGCCCCATCCCGTGCCGCCCACGTGAAGAGTTCGGCGGCGCCGTTGCCGGGCAACACCTGCTCGGGCTCCAGACCATGGAGGCGGGCGATCCCCTGCCGCAGCCCCGTGAAGGCTCGATCGGGATAGTCGCGCAGGGGGGAGTTGGGGCCTCCGAGCAGAGCCTCCATCAGGAGGGCCCGCAGGCGGGCAGGGGGGGCGAAGGGCGCCAGCGAGGCGCTCAGATCGAGGAGTTCGGCGGGTCGGCAGCCGAGACGGCGGGCGATGGCCGCCCGGTTGCCACCGTGGGGTGCGGGCTGCATCGGCAGTGCAGGGCAAAATCCACTAAACAGCACCAATCGCGTTTTGCCCCCTGATCCCTTGAGCTCCCCCCCTTTGCGCGTTCCCTCCCTGGAGCCTGTGATCGCGGCCATCAGCCAAGTGCTGCTCGGCAAGGAGCATCAGGTGAAACTCGCCCTGGCCTGCCTGTTGGCCCGGGGGCACCTGTTGATTGAGGATTGGCCCGGCACGGGCAAAACCACCCTGGCGGAAGCGCTGGCCCGCAGCTTTGGCCTGGAGTTTCGCCGAGTGAGTTTCACCAGTGACCTGTTGCCTGCCGATCTCACCGGGGTGAATGTGTGGGAGGCCGCCACAAGCCGCTTCCGCTTCCAGAGCGGGCCGCTCTTCTGCCAGGTGCTCCTGGCGGATGAGATCAACCGCGCCTCACCCCGCACCCAAAGCGCCCTGCTGGAAGCCATGGCCGCCGGCCGGGTGAGTGTGGACGGGGTGAGCCACCCCCTGCCGGAGCCCTTCCTGGTGATCGCCACGCAGAACGGTCTCGATCAGGGGGGAACCAATGCGTTGCCCGAATCCCAGCTGGATCGCTTTTTGATGCGCCTCAGCCTCGGTTTCCCCAGCCGCGACGCTGAGCGGGCCCTGTTGGAGGGCGAAGCGCTCCACCCGGAGGCCATCTCCGTTGGACTGGAGCCCGAGGATCTGCTCACCCTGCAGGAGGCGGTCCAGCGGCAGCATTGCAGCGGCCCCCTCCTGGATTACGTGTTGGATCTGTTGGCCCGCAGCCGCCAGCCGGGTCTGGGCGGCCTGCCCCTGTCGCCGCGGGCAGGGTTGGCCCTGCTGGCGGCTGCCCGCGCATGGGCCCTGTTGGCGGGGCGCAGCCATGTCACGCCCGATGATGTGCAGGCGGTGTTGCCGGCGGTGGCCGAGCACCGCATGGATGGCGGCCAGCCCCGAAGCGATGGCCAGGAGCTGAGTGGGGCGCTGCAGGCGTCGGTTGAGGCCCTGCGTTGAGGATGGCTCTCTCCAACCCATGGACCTTTTAAAACGCCTGAACACCCACCTCCCGCCGAGACAGGAGGCGAGCCTGCGGCTGGGGTTGCGCAGCCTTTACATCCTGCCCACAAGCCTGGGCTGGCTTTGGCTTGGGGGGGTGGCGCTGCTTCTGCTTGTGGGAGTGCAGACCCAGTCCAACGGCCCCTTGCTTCTCGCTTTTTTGATGCTGGGCCTGTGGTTGTTGGCCTTGCACCTCACCCACTTCAACCTGCATGGGCTGCAAGTCACCTGCGCCACCCCCCCCTGGGGCTTTGCCGAGGAAACCGTGCCCTATCCCCTCAGCCTGCGTTGCGCGGCCTTCTGTGAGGGGCTGCAGCTGCAATGGCAGGGTGCGGCAGGGGCGCGCGCTGGGGTGGAGGAGCCGCTGGCTGTTGGAGTGCTCCGGCCCGGGGAACACCGCCTGGAGCTGCCATGGCGCCCAAGGATCCGGGGGTTGCAGCGGCCCGGGCCATTGCGCCTGTGGAGCACGGCGCCCCTGGGGCTGTTTGTGTGCTGGAGCATCTGGCAACCGCCGCAGCGCCAGTTGATCGCCCCCGCCCGCAAGCCCGGCCCGGTGCGGGAGGTGGAGGGATCTGAAGAGCTGGGCCTGGAGATGGGCAGGGTCGAGCGAGTGTCGGTGGAGGGGGATGCCTGGCACGACCTGCACCCCAGGCGGCCGCAGGACAGCCCCAGTCGCCTGGCTTGGAAGCTGCTGGCCCAGGGCAGGGGGGCGCTGGTGAAGCGCTTTGCCGCGACAGTTCCGCAACCGTTGCTGTTGGCGCTGGAGCCCTCCCTGCCGCGGGAGCAGGCCCTGGAGCACCTCAGTGAGAGGCTTTGCCGCCTGCAGCGCCAGGGAACGCCCTATGGCCTCCTCTGGCAAGGGATGGTCGTCGGTCCCGGGGAGGGCCTGGCCCACCGCGACCGCTGCCTGATGTTGTTGGCGGAGGCTCCATGAGCCGCCGTTTGGTGTCAGCTCGGTTGCAGTGGCTGGCCTTCGGATTGCTGGGGGTGGGTCTGTTGGGGTTGCGGCCCGTCGATTTGCTGAGCAGCTTGGCGATCCTGCTCACCCTGCTCAGCGGCCTGAAGTTGTGGGAGGCCAGGCAGCTGCAGGAACGGCGATTGGTCTGTTTGTTGCAGCTGCTGAGCGCCGGGCTGCAAGCGGCGCTGCAGCCCGATCTGGCCGGCAGCCTGCTGCAGGGGGCGGTGGTGGTGGTGGCCCTGGCCGGCTTGCTGGCCCTGGAGGTGGGAGCCGGGGCTCACTGGGGGGTGCTGCTGCGGCGCAGCGTGGGGGTGGTGATCGCGGCCTTGCCCCTGGCCCTGGTGTTGTTTCTGCTCGTGCCACGGCTGCCCCCCATCGGCGTGATGCCGGGCGGATGGGGTTCGGCGGCGGTGACGGGCTTGAGCGACACCCTCGAGCCAGGCAGCATCTCGGCATTGGCCACAAACTCGGCGCCGGCGGCCCGGGTGTCATTTGCCGCAGGGGTGCCGCCCCCGCCAGGAGCTCGCCAGTGGCGGGTCTTGGTGCATGAGGGGTTTGATGGCGAGCGCTGGACCGTACGGCCGGAGGATCCAGCCCTGGAACTGCAGGGGTGGCAGCAGGCGCAGGAGGGCAGCGGCCCCCTGAGCCAGGTGTGGCTGAGTGAGCCCGGCCCCCTGGAGCGGGTGCCCTGGGATGGAGCTGGCAGCCCGAGCAGCCGCCAGCTGCGGGCCACGGCCCAGGGGGAGTTGGTGCATCGCGGCACCAGGGGCCAACGGCGCGCCTATGGCATCACAGCGGGAGGTTCCCAGCGGCCCTGGCAGCAGGCGCGGCCCAGTGCGGAGTTGTTGGCTTTCACCCCGGGGCGCAATCCCCGCTTGGAGGCCCTGGGCCGGAGCTGGGCCTCCGGGCCACCGCTGGAGCGGCTCCAGCAGGTGGAGCGCTGGATGCGCGGCCAACCCTTTCGCTACACCCGCGAGCCGGGGCTCCTGCCGACCACAGCCCCGTTGGACGTGTTTTTGTTCGAGCGACAGCAGGGCTTCTGCGGCCACTTCGCGAGTGCCACCAGCGCCCTGCTGCGGGCTGCGGGGCTGCCGGCCCGGGTGGTGAGCGGCTACCAGGGGGGGACATGGGTGCAACCGCTAAGCGGCCCGGGCTATCTGGATGTGCGCCAGAGCGATGCCCACGCTTGGAGTGAGGTGTGGATTGAGGGGATCGGTTGGGTGGGGGTGGATCCCAGCCGCTGGGTGGGGGATGCCATCGCGTCATCGGAGCCGGTGGCCGCGGGGGATCAGGTTGGGTTGGGCTGGCTGGTGCGCCAGTGGTGGGGCCTGGATCTGGCTTGGACCCGCTGGTGGCTGGGCTACGACGCTCGCAGCCAGGAGGCGTTGCTCAATCGCCTGTTGGGCGTGCGACGCGATGGCCTGGGAGTGTTGGTGCTCGGGGCGGTGGCCCTGTCGCTCGCGGGTGGGTTGGGGCTGCTCGCTTGGCTGCGGCGCCGCGGGGTTGGTGATCCGCTGCGGCGTGAGCTCGATCGTTGCCTGTTGACCTTCGCCCGCCAGGGCTGGCTACCGCTGCCTGGCGAAACGCTGCCCCAGCTGGCGAGCCGGCTGCGGCAGCGCTGGCCCCAATTGGAGCCGGAGCTGGGCACCTTTGTGGCTCAATACGAGGCCCAGCGCTTCGGCAGCACCCAAGGGCGGGCCCCGGCGCAGGCTGGTGTGCGGGAGCTGCGCCGCAGCCGCCAGAGGCTGCTGCGGCGCTGGCGAAAGCTGGGCTGAACGGGCTGGCTCTGGTGAGCTGAAACGACGTGCTTCCGTGCCTCGGAGGGGTCAGGACCGTGAATTCAGCGGTCTGAGCTGGCAGCGGAGCACGGCCAGCGCCTCATCCGGCAAGCTCAGAAATCGATCCACCCAGCCCTCACCGGTGGGCTCCACGGTGGCGACGCCCACGAGCACGCCCCGCCCCTGGCCATCGAGGGGCATGCCCCGGATCTGATGGCGCTGGCTGTGCACGGCGTGGGTGGTGAGCTGGGTGGCCACGATCAGATCCGGGGCCACGGGCCGGGCGGCCAGCATGGGGCGAAAGCGGGCCAGAAAGAGCAGCTCCACAGCGCCACTGGGCGGATGCCAACGGCCCTGCAGTTGTTGGGGAGCGATGGCGATCTGCAGGCCCGGCGGCAGAGGCAGACCCAAAAAGCGCGTGGTGCGGGTGCTCAGAGGCGGAATGGTGAGCGTGGCTGGGTCAAACACCAGGGCTTGCCACCCGTCTGCCCCCAGCTCGCCAGCGGTGGCCAGGCCACCGCCGCCGCTGCCGTTGTAACGGAAGCGGGGATAGGAAGCGATGGCCAAGGCACAGCCGTCTTCCGTGGCCAGCGCCATGGCGAGTTGCATCGCTTCAAATTAGCGTGGTCGCCTGCTGGAGAGTCCCCCCCTGCAGCCGACACCTCTCTGCAGGCAGTAGGAGAAACCATTCGCGTGGGGGCCATGGCCAGCGCCAGGGGAGAGGGCAGTCAGATCGCCAGCCCGTTCAGCCAGAGGCGGAGACATCGCCGGGCCCGGATGGCTGCGGGGCTGATGGCAGTGATGGCGGCCCTGACCAGCGGGGGGGCTTGGGCTGTGGAGGGGGATGTGTTGAAGTTGCTGGAACAGCGCCAATGCGTCGGCTGTCGCCTGCAAGATGCCGATTTGGTGTGGGCGGATCTGCGCGACGCCGATCTGAGCGGCGCCAAGTTGCAGCGGGCCAATTTGAGCCAGGCCCGGCTCGACGGCGCGGTGTTGCAAGGCGCGGATTTGCGCTTCACGAGCTTGCAGGGCGCTTCCCTGCGCGGAGCCGATCTGCGGGGCGCCCAGCTGCTGGGCACAGATCTGCGCCAGAGCGATTTGAGCGGCGCCCAGCTCGATCCAGGGGCCCTGGAGCGCAGCCACTGGGAGGGCGCGCAGGGGCTGGAGACGGGTGCGTTGAGTTATGCAGCCCTTCATAATGCCGGCGTGGCAGCGGCCCTGGCCGGGCGCCAGCCGGAGGCGGAGCGGCTGTTTGGCGAGGCATTGCGCCAGAGCCCCGAAGCGGCCATCACCTGGCTGGCGCGGGGGGTGAGCCGGGCGGAGCAGGGCAAGCCGGAGGAAGCGCAGCAGGATCTCAATTACGCCGCCGCCCTTTACGCCCAGCAGGGGGATGCGGTGGAGGCCAAACGGATCCAATCAGCGGCGAGCCAGGTGGCCGCAGCGCCCGGCAAGAAGTCCGCGGGCAATGGCATGGGCGGGGCTCTGCTCAACGGCGCGGTGGGGTTGGCGCAGTTTCTGGCACCCTTGGCGATGAAAGCGTTGGTGCCGATGGGGCTTTGAGTCGCCCCATCCTTGGCGAACGCCTGAAAACTTAACGGCAAGAAACACATCGTCTCCCGCAGGCAGGCCTCTCGGTCGCTCCACAGTGGAGATCCAAGCGTCGCTGTGGCTGCCTCTGCCACGCTCCTCCCATGCCCAATCCTGCTGTTGAGCGTGTGTTCCAAACCCTGCTGCGCGGTCGCAGCTGCCTGGCGAGCGTGCCGGAGTTGGAGCGGGAGCCGGCCCAGCGCGATTTGGCCCTCACGGGCCGGGTGGTGCCCCTCTCCACGGCTGAGCCCTTCCGCTGGACCAGCAAGGTGTGCCGCAGCGCCTCGGAATTGCAGCAAACCCTGCAGTGGAGCGCGGGATTGGCTGGTGGCGTCGGGCCGGTGCCCTTGCTGAAGGCGCGCCAGGAGTTTTTCGAATCCCTGCACACCACGGTGTTCAGCGTTTCGCTGGTGGTGCAGGCCCGGCGGGTGGTGGCGGCGATGGCCTGCGAAGACGTGGCTTGCAAGCCGGATCTGCTGCTGCCAACCGATGGGGCGGCGTTGGATGCCTTTGTGGCCACCTATGGCGACAGCTTTGTGCAAGCCGTGGAGGTTGGCGGCCACATGCAGGGGGTGTACACCCTTTACGCCCAAACGCGCGAGCAGGCCAAGCAGGTGGCCACCGCCATCGAGTTGCTGGTGAGCACGGGCACGGTGAGCCTTGGGCCCAGCTTCAGCCGCGACTTGAAAACCCTGGCCAAGGAAGCCAATGTGAATGTGAGCTGCCAGGTGTCGATCGCGGGCTTGGCCAATCCCCCGCAGATCACGGAAGCCACGATGGCGGATTTTGCCAGTGGCTTTGGTGCCATCGAGCTCGACAAGCCAGAGGTGTTGGCCTTGCAGACCAAGGGCTATGAGGCGGTGGCGGCGTTGCGAAACGTCTTCGCGCCCGTGGCGCAGAACCGCAGCCTGTTGTGCGGACAGGGTTCGACGCCGGGCTTGTTGCGGCAGTGGCAGCGGTTGAGGGAGATCGTGAATCAGTGCAACTGGGTGGAGGGCACCTATGCGATCTATGGGGTGCCGCAAGATCCGGTGTTGGTGCCGAATCGCCAGCGCCTGCGTGCCGACATCCGCGACATTGAGGCGCTCTGCCAGCGCTACCAGCAGTCGCCCTCCACGCCGTTGACGCCGCCGCTGTTGGAGGCGCTGCAAACGGGCAGTCCGCGGTTGCAGGTGCAGCTGAGCGATGGGCCTGTCATGGGGGGGCGGGGAGGTGAGCCCTTCCGCTATCTGGATCGGGAGAATGTCATCCGCCGCCGGCGCCGCCTGGTGCAGGTGGGATTGCGCGCCGGCAACCGCATCGATCAAATTCGCCTGCGCTACCACCAGGAGCCCGCCGGCGAAGCCGACGAGTGGCTCACTGCCAGCCACGGCGGCGAAGGCGGTAGTGATTTGGGCGACCTGGAACTGGCCACGGGGGTGGCCATCACGCAGATCCACGCCCAGTCGGGCATTCCCAATGGTCGGGTGGATCAACTGCTGCTCACCACCAGCGATGGCCAGCGCATCGGTGGAGGGCGCGCTTACACCGACGACACCGAGTTGAACTGGCAGGCCGCCGCCAACCAGGTGGTGCTGGGATTCAGCGGCCGCAGCAAAGCCGAGCTGGATTCGCTCTGGGCGGTGATCGCCACCTTCGCCCCCCTGGCCTGGGAGCCGGTGCGGCTGGAGGAGGATCCGTAAGGGGGAGAATCAGCGGCTCAGCTTGGCGGAGGCCAGAAGATGGGCATCCCCATCGCTGATCCCCCGACCCATCAGCTGATTGCGCTCGATCAGGAGCAGCACTTCCGCATCAGTGGCCACCAGGGCTGCGGGCAAACCCTGCCACAGGTTGAGCACCTCCCCGTCCTGCAGAAGGGCGGCGAGGCGGGGCAGACCCCGGCGCATGCGCAGGGTTCAGGATCAGTGCATGCGGTCTTCGGCGCTGCTCCTCGTTGGGCTGGCTATCCAACCCGCAGGAGCCGCTGCACCTGTTGCAGTTGCTGCACCAGGGGCTTGAGGACTGCCGGCAGCCGCAGGCTGGAGTGGGTGGGAGCGGCGGCGGTTGGTGTTGTGAGGGGTGGTGGCACGGGCGGATTGGCGCACAAGGAGCGGGCGCGGCGGGCGATGGCTTCGAAGCCAGCGCCAACTTGGAAGGCTTCCGGGTGCAGCAGCAGCTGATGGCGATGCAGGCGCTGGCAGGCCAGACGCACCTCCACCGCCCCAGTGGCATCCCAGAGGCGCAGGGTGTTGTCGTCGGAGCCGGAGAGGATGCGCCGTCCGTCGGTGCTGAAGGCGACGGAGAGCACAGAGCTTGTATGGCCTTGGAGGGGAGGCCCGATGGGCTTGCCAGTGGCGGCATCCCAGAGGCGCAGGGTGTTGTCACGGGAGCCGGAGAGGATGCGCCGTCCGTCGGTGCTGAAGGCGACGGAGAGCACAGGGCCTGTATGGCCTTGG
>JBEGQC010000003.1:0-256305 GCA_041181185.1 Cyanobacteriota bacterium
GGCATCCCAACCGCCGGCGCCACCAAGTCCATCACCTTTGCAGCCGGCTCGGCCACCGCCACTGTCATCGTCGATCCCACAGCCGACACCACCATTGAGGCCAACGAAACCGTTGCCCTCACCCTCGCCGCTGGCGCTGGCTACACCATTGGCACCACCACAGCCGTCGTCGGCACCATCCTCAACGATGACCCCACCATCACCCTGGCGGTCGCCCCTACCACTGGCGTCGCAGAAGATGGCAACACCAATCTCGTTTACACCTTCACCCGCACAGGCCCCACCACCAGCGCCCTGACGGTCTCCTACACCGTTGGCGGCACGGCAACGCTTGGCATTGATTACACCGGCATCCCAACCGCCGGCGCCACCAAGTCCATCACCTTTGCAGCCGGCTCGGCCACCGCCACTGTCATCGTCGATCCCACGGCCGACACCACCATTGAGGCCGACGAAACCGTTGCCCTCACCCTCGCCGCTGGCGCTGGTTACACCATTGGCACCACCACAGCCGTCATCGGCACCATCCTCAACGACGACTCCAACCTCACGCTCTACAACGTCACCTCAGGGCTTCCCAGCGATCAGGGCTGGCTGGCATTTGGGGGATTGGGCGGCACCCAAGAGCGAATCAACAACGTCACCAAACTGACCTCCTCCACAAACGGCGCTGTCGGCTACAGCAATCGCACCGCAACCCCAAGCGCCGCCCTTGTCAACAGTGCGTTCCCGAGTTTGGATCGCAGTGTGGGCTTCAATCTGGATTTCCGCCTGCGGGTGCTCAGTGAAAGCCATCAAAACAACAATCGGGCCGGCTTCTCGGTAATTCTGTTGGATCAAACCATCCATCAGCCTCAGGGCATCGAGCTTGGCTTCTGGAGCGACAGCATCTTCAGCCAGAGAGGAGGCAACCCTCCTTTTCAAACCATCGGTGAAAAGGTCAGCAACTTCTTCACCAACACGCCCCTCAACTACAGCCTAAGGATTCTTGATCAGGCTTACTACCTCCTGGCCGACAACCGCCTGGTGCTCTCCGGCGCCCTTCAGGACTACAGCGCCTGGCAAAAGGATCCCCTCATCCCCTACAACCCCTACACCACCTCCAACTTCCTCTTCCTTGGCGACAACACCCGCAGCGCTGCCGCCACTGTGGAGTTGGGCAACATCTCTCTGGGGGTGGCCCTCACCGGCAGCAGTGGGGCAGACACTTTTGCGGGCACAGCCGCGGCAGACAGTTTCAATGGGCTGGCTGGCGCGGACCAGCTGAACGGCGGAGACAACAACGACTGGCTAGCCGGGGGCGCTGGCACCGACACCATCAATGGCGGAGCAGGCGACGACGTGCTGATCGGCGGCAGTGAGGCGGATCGCTTTCTCTTCGCCTCTGGCGCGAGCTTCAACAAGGGCCAGCTGGGTGTAGACACCCTCGTGGACTTCAACCCCGCCGAGGATCGCTTGCGGCTGGCCCGAACCACCTTCTCCGCCCTGGCGGCCGGCCCCAGCCTTGCCTCGACGGCGTTTACTGTGGTGAGCAACGACGGCGCAGCGGCCACCAGCAGCGCCACCATCGTCTACAACAGCACGAGTGGCGGCTTGTTTTACAACCCCAACGGCAGCGCCGCGGGTTTTGCAGCCACCCCCGCAGAGGGCGGCCAGTTTGCCCAGCTCTGGGGCAGCGGCAGCGGAGGGCCCTTTCCCTCCCTCAACAGCGGCGTGTTCGAGGTGGTTTGAACGAGCGGTCAAACCGAATCGCGGTGGCGGCAGCGCGCCCTCAAACGGCGGCTCCAAACCCAACCAGCGCTGGCTCCCAGCACAGGCAGGGGCCCAGGGGCAATCGCCGGCCCAAAGTACCCTGGCGTTCCATCAACAACCGCGGGAAGCAAATCCACCGGAATGGGCATGCCTGGTGCCACGGCAGTGAACAGCGCTTGTTGAGGGCCAAAGCTGACACGAACATCCGTGGTGATGGAACTCGCATCGGTGATCACCTCATCAAACATGCTGGGTTCTCCATCCAGCGAGGCAGCGATCACATAACGACCAGGGGAAAGAACGATCGGCGGAATGGAAACCCAGCGAAAGCCGTCTTGCAACAGCGCCGTCGAGCCCGAAGGAACCACTCCGCTTGCCAGCAGGGCACCGCTGCCGTTCAATACGCTAACGGTGTGGCTGCTGAGCAAACCATCACCCAGATAATCCCAAAACCCAAGTTCAGAGAGGGATCGAGACTGGCTCAAGGTGATGTCGTAGCCGATGACGCCCCTGAAGCTGGGATCACCGCCCACAGCCGCGACAACCTCCGGCAACAGAAATGGTTCAACCGGATCGGCCCAAGCAGAATCTGAGCAAATTCCAGCAGCGGCCACCAGGGTGGCGACGAAGAAAGCAACGGGGAGGATAGGGGACTGACCTGCGGAATAAGCCATGGTGTGAGAGAGATGAAGGAGGGATGGAACCTGATGGGTGAAGGATCTCAAGACATCACCTGAATCAATTGAATCTGGCCACCCTCCACCAGATATGAGCTGCCATTGAGGGTGCCATTGGTGAGGCTGTGGGCCTGGACATCGGTGAGGAAAACGCTGCCTGGAGAAGCCCCAAACAGTTGCGACACCTCGATGACCCCAGAGGACTCCCAGTTGCCGATGTCGGAAGGCAGGCTGTCGCTTTGCCCGTAGATGCTGGGCACGGTGCTCCGATCGATCTGCGCCCAGCGTTGCTGTGTGCCGGTGACAGGATCCACCTCCCATATGGAGGCCTCCTGGCTGCCGAATTGGCCATCCGCTGTGCCGGAGGGGACGGAGCGATCCTCCTGGATGTAGAGCTTGCCGTTCCTTGCCCAAGCGATGTTATCGGGGTTGCGCACTCCGCTCTGGCGAGCCACCCCCGTGAGCCGATCAGCGTCGACAATCACCTGCAGGCTGCTGGTGTTTGCCGTGGTGCGCAGACTGCCATCAGCAGCGAAGGCCCCGCTCAAATCGATCACATTCGTGTTGCCGTAGAGATCAGCCCCACTGCCACCGGTGGTGTTGAACGCCACCTGCTTGCCCGTGCTGGGGTTGACATCCCCATCCTCAATGCGCACAAACGCCATGGCGCCCTTCGCCTGGGCCAGGGAGCGGAGGGCTGGCGCCGATGAGAGGGCAGCAATGTCTGTGCCGCTGCCCAGGCGCTCCCAGTGGCCCGCCACGGCTGTGTTGAGCGCCACCGTGTTGAGGCCTGCCTGGTTGTTGATCGTCTCAGCCTTCCAGGCATAGAGCGCCCCGGAGCTGGCATCAATGCCATTGCGGCGCAGCAGATCGCCGCTGGTGGGATCCTTAGTGCCCACCCAGAGATACAGATAGTTGGCCGTGCCGCTGGTGTCATCAAAGAGCATCAGGGCCACGGTATTGGCGCTGCCGGTGTCTACAGCCACGGCCGATTCCCAGCCGCCGCGCCCAAGGGCGGGCAAATGATGCAAATCGGCATTGGCCGTATCGAGAGCAAAAAAGCGCCCTGGGCCTCCCTCCTCCCCAGCGAAGTAGAGCCGATCGACAAAGCCCCTGCCTCCCCCGAATTGGTAGGGCTCGCTGAGGTTGGCGCTGCAAAAGCGGGTGATCCCACCCTTGGCAAAGGTGGGATCGACGCTCTTCACTTCGTCGTAGGCCAGGCCACCGCTCAACACGCGTGCCTGGAAGCCATTAGCCGCATTGCCATCGATGTCCTTGGCGATCACGAAGCGGCTGATGCGGGCGCCGCTCACGATGGGATTGAGGCCCGCCACACTCATCTGGTAGCCATCACTGGGCCCAATCTCGTGGTTCACCAGCAGGGTGATGGTGCCATCGCCGTTGTCGTAGGCGCCCATGCCATCGAAGATGCCAGGAGCCACATAGGCGCTGCTGCCTGAAGCCAGGCCGTTGGTGATCTCTCCGGTGGTGAGCAAGCTGCTGATCTGCAGGGAGGAACCGCCAGCCACGTCCTTGAGCATCGGCTTGGTGGCAAACCCCGCCATGCCAATCCCGCTGGAGTTGATCAGGGTGGGGAGATCGAGGTAGTCGAGAGTGTTGGAGACCTCGTTCGACACCACCAATTGGGGGCGACCCGTTGCAGAGCGATTGGCCTCCAGCACCGTTAGACCCTCAGGGCTCAGGCTATCGGGCAGCACCACGCTGGTGACCAGATAGGGGGCTGTGGGGGTGCTCACATCAAACACCACCAGCATTGAGCGGGTGGTGCGCTCCAGGCCCACAATGGCGTAAGTGCGGCCGTCAATCCGCGCCACCGCAATGCCCTCCGGCTCCACGCCCTTGTCGTCGCTGCGGCTGTCGTCGTAGACACCAGCCGCTATCGCCACGCTCTGCAACGTGTTGCCGCTATCCCAAAGCAGCTCGCCTGTATCCGCATCAAACAGGCTGATGCTGCGACTGCCAAAGGCGGTGTACGGCGTTGTGGTGTCGTCGGCCAGTGTTTTCAGCCGACTGGACAGGCCCGTGTTGCGGCGCACCTCATCCGTGAAGCCGCCCCACTCGCGGCCATCTCCCTCATTGGCGGTGAGAAAGTAATCCTTGCCCCGAGCAAAGCCTCCAGGGGGGATCAGGGTGAAGGCGGCAATGCCATCGGGCATGCGCAGGCCCGAAACGTTGTTGCCGAGCACGGGCTTGATGGCCCTGCCATTGCTAGAGCCATCCTGATCAGAGATATCCACCAGCTGGGTGGAAAAGTCCACCGCCCCCAGAGCGAAGACCCGCTCGATGCTGCGCGTCAGCAGATTCACCTTGGCGACGGCGTTGTTCTCCTGCAGCGTCACGTAGGCGTAGCGACCAAGCACCGCCACCGACTCCGGCTCGATGTCGGTGGCCTGGGTGGAGAGCCCGCTCTTGCCGCTGATCCGCACTCCCGCAGGAAGGCTGAGGCCGCCGAAGCCAAGCTCGCTATAGCTGAAGGTTTCCTTGCCCGGACCACCGCCAATGGCGATCAAGCCAATCGTGCCCGGGCGGTCCACATCGGCGCCGTTGATCCTGTAGTCGAGGGTGGGTTCGCCTTCATTGGCCACCACAAGCATGGTGCCGGCACTGTTGAAGGCAATGCCGTCAGGCATGTACCCCACTTCCACCTCCTGCAGCAGGGTGAGGCTGCCATCGGCTCCCAGGCGCAGAAAGCGCACGATGCCTCGGCCACCATTTGCTGCGTAGTCCTTTGGAGCCAAGGCGACGGCCACCAGATCACCAAAGCTGGCCACCGCCTGCGACACCCAGGGCTGGCTGCCGGTGGGCACGGCCGTGGGGGAAGGGCCGTAGGTGAGGCGCTGCACCAGGGTGGGAGCTTCGGCGGCAGGATTTGTGGAGCGAACCACCTGCAGGGTGCCGCCGCCACCAGAGGAGAGGGTGAAGCGCTGGTCCCCCACCTTCACCACGGTGGAGATCTCGGTCTGCAATTCCTCCACAAAGGTCCCCGGTGGGCGGGAGGTCAGGGAGAGATTGAGGCCATCCAGGCGGGCAGACACACTGGCTGGCTCACCTGCGGTGTAGCGCCTGGCGGCGACACCGTAGAGCAGCGCCAACCAAGGGTTGGAAGGGGGAGCCATCCGCACAGGACTGCAACAACCCGCCCATGATTTCCACGGGAGCCGCTCCAGGCGTTAAGGACTGACTAACAACCGGTGAAGCGAAAGCCCTCAGGGCGGCCGGTGCACCGCAGGCCATCAACCCGCTCACCCTGTAACAAAGCAAGCAGGCAAAAAGTGCTGCTGCCCCAGCCTGCCTAGGTTGAAGCGCAGCGGCCCCCTAGCGATGCCCATCCTCAGTGTTGTGCCAGCGACGGAACAGCGCTTCCAGGAACGGCTGGCGGAGCGCAAGAAGAACCTGGCGCTGATCCAAAAGCGCGAGATCTTGAAGATCGCGGCCAACACCCCTGAACTCGTCGCCAAACGCCTGGATCGGCTCCACGCTGATCCCGAGCGGGTGAAACAGCTGGAGGGAGAGGGATTGCAGTTTGATCCCCAAGGACCAGGCCGCACCCCCCAAGACTTCCCCCGTGCCCTGGAGCGGGTGCTCAACACCAACGACTTGATGGGCTTGCGCTTCTTTGAGCAGGGGCTGCGGGTGGCCCGCGCTGTAGCCCGGCTGCACATCCGGGGCGAGCGGGGGGAGGCCATCGGATACGGCACAGGCTTTCTGGTATCGCCTCGGCTCCTGCTCACCAACCAGCATGTGTTGCCTACTGCGGGCCATGCCAAACGATCGGTGGTGGAGTTCAACTACCAGGAGAGCGCCTCTGGTGAAATGCAAGAGAGTGAGGTGTTTGCCCTGGCACCGAGCGAGTTGTTTCTCTGCGATGCCGAGCTCGACTACGCCTTGGTTGCCGTCGCAGCTGAGCCTGGCTTGGCCGCCTATGGCTGGCTGCCTTTGATCGCCGATCTGGGCAAGCTGCTGGTGGGGGAAACGGTGAACATCATCCAACACCCCAACGGCGAGCCCAAACAACTGGCCATCCGCAACAACAAGGTCGTGGACGAGCTGGAACACTTCCTCCACTACCAGACCGACACCGACCCGGGCTCCTCCGGCTCTCCAGTGTTCAACGACCAGTGGGAGGTGGTGGCTTTGCACCGTTCCGGGGTGCCGAAGCGCAACAGCAAAGGCGAGGTGCTCGCCAGCGACGGCCGCCTCTGGCAGGAGTGGATGGGAGAGCAGCACATCGCCTGGGAAGCCAACGAAGGGGTGCGCGTGAGCCGGCTGGTGCGGCACATCCGCGAGCAAGAGCTGAAGCCAGAAGAGGAGCCCCTGCGCGAGGAGTTGCTGGAGGCGGTGCCGCCACCGCTGGAGCTGGAACCGCAACGGCCGCTGCCCGGGGAGGTGTGGCTGCCGGAGGAGGAGGCCCCGGGTCCGACCTCTGGCCCTGTCCCGATCGCCAGCCGTCCAGCTGGGCCGGTGGCGGCTGGAGCCACCACCTGGACCATCCCTTTGCAGGTGAGCGTCAGTGTCGGCACGCCGGTGCAGGACGTTGTTGCAGCCCCCAGCGGCCCCGCCCCTGTCTCTGTCCCCACCGAGGGTGGCGGGGAGGGGCAGGAGCGCTGGTTGCTCTTCGGCCAGCGCCCCCAACAACCGCCGCCGCCCCCGGCCCCACCAGTGACCAACGCGGACTTTCGCCTGGACTCGCTGAGCAACCCCGACTTCGATTGGCTCACAGCCCTCTCCCTGTGCCTGGCGAGTCAGCTGGCTTACAGCCCCGCCGAAGCGGTGACAGCCCAAGCCCTGAACTGGGGCTTCAGCGACTGTGTGTTTGTGGAGAAGCAGGCGGCCCAGGGCTTTGTGGCCTGGACGGAGGACGTGGTGATGGTGACCTTCCGCGGCACCGAGAGCACGGCGGACTGGCTCAGCAACCTGCACGTCACCACGCGCACCATCAAGGGCGTGGGGCCTGTGCATGCGGGCTTTTTAGGGCAATTCCAGGCACTGCAACCCGAGCTGGAGGGCCTGCTCAACGCCCGCCCCGATCTGCCGCTGCTGGTGACGGGCCACAGCCTTGGGGGTGGCATCGCCGTGCTGGCGGCCACCACCTGGGCGGGCACGCGCCCCGTGCGGGCGCTCTACACCTACGGCCAACCCGCCGTCGCCAAAGACAACGCCGCCGCCACCATCGGCACGGCCCTGAGCGGCCGCTACCACCGCCTGGTGAACGATACGGACATCGTGCCGCGGGTGCCGCCGACCTACCGCCACGCCGGCCACCTGCTGCACTTCGACGCCCAAGGCCGGGTGACAAGCAAGGAGACCACCCCGCAGCCGCGCCGGGCTGGCGCCCGAAGCGCCGCCGGTGAAGAGGCCGCTCTGGAAGCAGACGACACCATGCTCAGCGAGGCGGATTTCCAAGCCCTGCAGCTACAACTGCAAAGCGGCGCCACCACCCGCGGCCAGGAAAGGGGCCTGGGGTTGATCAGCAACCACATGCTGCCGGGCTACCTGAGCAAGATCCGCCAACAGATGGGCTGAAGCGGAGCATCGCCAGAGCGGGGGCCCCAGCCAACACTCGCTCAGGGGCGCTGGAGCACCGTGGGGCGAGCGTCCGCTGGCAGGCGGAGGGTGGCTTCCTGCTCCTTTCCGCGCTCCTGCCAGCGGACGCGAAACAGCAGATCTTGGATGGTGGTGCCGGCGGGCAGGATCACCTGCAGAGGGGCGTCAGGCGTTGGCCGCTCCCCTCGCAAGCAACTGGAGAGTTGGTCGCCGCTGGCAGCGGCCGTGAGCCGGCAGGCCCGGAGCTCCGTGGCGGGATGGTCCCACCATTTGCCCACGCTCGTAATCGCATTGAGAACAAACGTGGCATGGCGCGCCACCACGATCTGCCCGCTGACATCGAAAATCAGCCAAGACTCTGGTTGAAGATTCGTCCAGGCCGTTCTTTCCGACACCTTGATCTTGTAACACAACACGGGCTGAGGCTGGGCCTGCTCCCGGGATGGTGATGCAGGAGAAATGGCGGGGGTTTGGGCCCAGAGGGCGGAGGGCATCGCAAAGGCCAGCGGGGCCAGGAGCGGCACGATGCCGCCGGCAACACGGGCCCATTGGGTCGTCATCGCCAGGATGCATGGCAGAAAAAAACTAGACGGAAGGCCATGAATGGGCAACGGCACCGCCGAAGCGTGCGCTGATCAAGAAACACAACAAGCCCCCGCTTTCGCATAGCGAAAACGAGTCAGATTCACTGGCAGAAGAGAGGGGAGAGGCAACATGGCCTTTCTGAAACTGTCTCGTGCTGCCGCTTGGGTTGGAGCGATCCTGGCAGCTGTCCTCTGGGGCCCTGCCACCCACGGCCTGCCAAATGTCACCGCGGTGCCAGCAGCCAAGGCCCCATCCGACGCCCAGACCCCATCGCCTGAGCTCAGCACCGCCCACCGCTGGCTGGAGAGGCTCGCCGCGGCTGCCAAAATCGACCAGCCGCTCACCCTGGTGGTGCGCACGGGGCCGCCCGCGCCCTGCCCGCTGGCCTTCCATCCCGCCAGCGCCAGCCCGGTGGAGGCCAGCGGGTCCCTGCCGGCGGAACGGCAACCCGCGGGCCCATCGCTGGCCTGCCTGCGCAGCAGAAGTTTGTCTTCGCCCATCGGCGGGGGCTTTTTCGTGCCCTTCGTGATGTCTCTGCAACAGCAGAGCGACCCCTTCGCCGCCGATCCCCCCGCCGCCCTGGCCGTGGTGGGCCGCACCCTGTTGCTCCATGTCCCACCCACCCCTCTGGGCCTGCCAGCCCAAACGGCCCAGGCGGCGGGAACGGAGCCTGACACCACCGCCTGCCTGCTGGCGCGGGAGCTGGCGGCCATGCAACTGGATCAGCCCAGCCAACGGGCGCAGGCATTTGAGACCATCCACAACGGGCTGGCGGCCACGATCACCGCCTCCTCCAAGGCAGGCCACAACGTGCAATCCAACAAGGAATTGGGCCTCTTCATCCTGTCGCCCCTGCAGATGATGCTCTCCAAGGCCACCACTCCCGACCGCGCCAATCCCCTCAACGCAGAGCTGCAGGAGTCGCCCCACTGGCTGGTGCTCAGCCGCCGGGCACCAGCGGTGGCCGAAGCGCTGGCCAGCTTTGGCAATCTGCCGGAAGAGTCGCTCAAAAAAGCCTGGCCAGGCTTGGACGGCTCCTTCGCGATGGCCGCCCAGGACAGGCTGGAACTGGTGGAGAAGCAACAGGCCGCGGCCCTGAACGGGGCCCTGTCCCTGCTGGCGGAGGCGGGCCTGGATCCGCGCCCCTGCACGGTGTTGGGCCTGGCGACGGTGGATCGCACCCAGCTGGCGGCGGCTGTGGCCAGCTTCGAGCGCAGCAAAGCCAACCCGGCGGTGGCGAAGCGCACCCTGCCGCGCCGTTTTCAGCCAGACACCAACAGCGTGGTGATCTTTCCGGCGGGGGCGGTGGGGGCCCGGCCTGGGCGGCCGTGAGGGGGAAGCGTGACTCTTTCGGCACACCGCTGGTGCATGGCCATGGGTGAGGTGGTGATCACACGATTTGCGACAAAAAAGGAAAACCAGCGCCGTTTGTTCCGGGAGTGGCTGGTAAGTCGAACAAGCATGGATGCTCTGGCTGATGACTCGGAGTCGATGGACGATCTGGACGCTTGCCCTGTGTGGAGCGTTGCTCATGCTGTTGACACTGGGCACGGGGGGCGTGTCCAAGGCAGAGGCACCGCTTCAGACCAGCCGCCGCGGTGGCTACATCCCGATCAGCTCGCCCCCTGCAGGGGCCGAGCAGGTGGAGATTGGCTTCTATCCGCTGGCGATCTACAACCTCGATCAGGCCAGCAATACCTTCTATGCAGACCTCTATGTCTGGCTTCGCTGGAAGAGTGAACTCGATCCATCCTCAACGCTTGAATTCACAAACATGGTGGAGGAATGGGGCAAATTGCAGGAACCACTCACGCAGGAGCCGAATCAGCTGCCGGACGGGGGCAAGTATCAACAGTTCCGTGTTGAGGGGCGCTTTGTGCAACCCTTCAGCTGGGCGGATTATCCACTGGATCGCCACAGCCTGAACATCCGTGTGGAGGACACCACCAACGGCGCCAACAAGCTGTCCTTCGTGATGGACCAAGCCTCCTCAGGAATCGATCAGAAGCTGGAGATTCCAGGCTGGAAACTGAAAGGCTGGCGGGGCAGCACTCTGGAGCATGCCTATGGCACAAATTTTGGCGAAGTGGGGGAGCCCTCCAACTACTCAGTCGCCAACTTCGAGATGGTGATCGAGCGCCCTGTGAGCTTTTTCTTGTGGAAGCAGATGCTGCCCCTTGCGATTGTTGTCATGGCTGCGCTGGTCGGCCTGATGGTAAATCCACGCTCCATTGATGCCCGCCTGGCACTACCAATGGGCGCATTACTGTCTGCCATCTTCCTACAAAAGGGATACTCTGATTCGTTGCCTGATCTTGGCTATTTAGTGTTCATGGATAGGATTTATCTCCTTGCCTATCCGCTGATTCTTGTTGTGTTGGTTAGAGCCATCGTCGCCTTTTCGAAACTCCGCACTCCTAGCGACGGAGATGTGGAGCGGGTACAGAGCACCGATCGCAGGGTGGCGATCACACTCGGGATCGCCTTCACTGTTGGCACCACGCTGATGACCTTGCTGCGCTGAGTGTTGTTTCACCTCGAATGAGCCGCGCGGCTCATCCGAGCGATCTGGCTGGGGCGTTGCACAGAGGTGTATGCATGGAGGACGGCAGCAGTCGGTCGGGCTCTGAACATCCAAAAGAGGGCTTGCTGCCCTCCGATCACAACGCTTGGTTTCAGCTCAGCTCAGCCAACCGCTGCCGCGCCAGCTGCGCCTGGGCCTCGGCTTCCGCCAAGTTGGCGCGGCACTCAGCCACCACCTCGGGAGGCGCTTTATCGGCAAAGTTGGGATTGGCGAGGCGGGCCGCCAAGCCATTGATCTCCTTGCTCGCCTTGGCCAGGTCTTTCTCCAGGCGGGTGCGCAGCGCCTGGAGATCCACCAGACCCTCGATCGGCAACAGCACCTGCAGCTCCCCACACACCCCGGCCAGGGCACGTTCGCTGCCACCCGCCGCGGTCTCCCGGGGACTCCACACCACCACCTCTGCCGCACGGGTGAGCGCTGTGATATCCGCGCTGGCCGCCTGCAGCAGGGAGGCCAATTCAGCTCGACCCGTGATGAACCGCACGGGGGCGGGCTGGGCCGGCTTAAGGCCTGCCACGGCTCGCAAGTTACGCACCACGCGAATGGCTTCGATCAGCTCGGCAAAGGCCTCCTCAAGCGAGCCATCCAAGGCGGCAACGTCAACCTCGGGCCAGGGTTGCAGAGCCAGAAAGGAGGCGGCTGGAGCATCGCTGAGGCCATGCCAGAGCTCTTCACTCAGGTGGGGCAGGAGAGGATGGAGCATCAGGAGCAACTGGCTGAGCACTTTGGCGAGCACCTGGCGAGCCGTGCGCTGATCTGCCAAGGCTTCCTCACGAACCACGCCCTCCAGATCGGCAGGCACCTGCAGGCGGCGCTTGATCAGCTCCACATACCAGTCGCATACCTCATTCCAGGCGAATTCATAGAGCCCCTTGGCAGCCTCGCCAAGGGCATAGGAGTTGTAGCGCTCTGCCGTTTCGGCATTCACCCGGGCCAAGCGGGAGAGGATCCAGCGATCGGAGAGTTGCAGGGCGGCCGAATCAGGATCCCCCAAGCTGGCTGGCGTTTCGCCGCCGAGATTCATCAGGGCAAAGCGGGTGGCATTGAAGAGCTTGTTGGCGAAGTTGCGCGCCGCCTCCACGGTGCCTGAGGTGTCGCTCTTGCGGTCGTAGTCGAGGCGGATGTCTTGCCCGGCGCCCGCCACCTCCCGCACCAGAGCGAAACGCAGGGCATCGGCGCCGTAGCGCTCGATCAACAGCAGCGGATCGATGCCATTGCCCGCCGACTTGCTCATCTTGCGGTTGAGCTCATCGCGCACCAGACCGTGGATGTAGACATCGCGGAAGGGCGGGCCGGCCTCCGGCAGGAACGCGCCTGCCAGCATCGTCATGCGTGCCACCCAGAAAAAGATGATGTCGAAGCCCGTCACCAGCACGCTGGTGGGATACCAGCGGGCCAGATCGGCGGGCTCGGCTTCGCCCGGCTCCCCGGGCCAACCCAGGGTGGAAAAGGGCCATAGGCCACTGGAAAACCAGGTGTCGAGCACGTCCGGGTCTTGCTCCAGCAGCAGCTCCCGCCCCGCCGCCGCATGGGCCGCACCATAGGCCGCCTCCGCCTTGGCCCGCGCCTCCGCCGCATCGCGCGCCACCACGTAGGGGGTGGCCTCGGTGATCACCCCACCGGTGTGGCTCACCACAAACCAGGCGGGGATGCGGTGGCCCCACCAGAGCTGGCGGCTGATGCACCAATCGCGAATGTCGGTGAGCCAATCGCGATACACCTTGCTCCAGCGCTCCGGCACAAAGCGGGGCTCGCCGTGTTCCAAGGCCGCTCGGCAACGGGCGGCCAGGGGCTCGGTGCGCACGAACCACTGGGTGGAAAGCAAGGGCTCCACCGGCACCTTGCCCCGATCGGAAAAGGGCACGCTGTGGCGGTGCGGCTCGGTTTTGACCAGCAGCCCCTCGGCCTCCATGGCCGCCACCACGGCTTTGCGGGCCTCAAAGCGATCCAGCCCGGCAAACCGCCCGGCGGCATCATTCATGGTGCCGTCCTTGGCCATCACGGTGATCTGGGGCAGGCCATGGCGCTGGCCGATGGCGAAGTCGTTGGGGTCGTGGGCGGGGGTGACCTTCACGCAGCCGGTGCCGAAGGCCGGATCCACATGGGGATCGGCCACGATCGGGATCTGGCGGCCCACCAGGGGCAGCTCGATCGTGCGGCCCACCAGCTGGGCATAGCGGGGATCGTTGGGGTTCACGGCCACGGCGGTGTCGCCGAGCATGGTTTCGGGCCTGGTGGTGGCCACCACCAGGTGGTCCGGTGCAGCCGCGCCTTCCGCCAGGGGGGTGAGGGGATAGCGCAGGTGCCAGAGGTGGCCCTCCACCTCCTTCATCTCCACCTCCAGATCGCTCACCGCCGAGCCGGAGGCGGGGCACCAATTCACCAGATATTCGCCCCGGTAGATCAACCCCTGCTCATGGAGCCGCACGAAGGCCTCCACCACAGCCCGGTTGAGACCTGGATCGAGGGTGAAGCGCTCCCGCTGCCAATCCACCGAATAGCCCAGGCGCCGCAGCTGACCGACGATCGTGCCGCCGCTTTCGGCCTTCCAGGCCCAGGCGCGCTCCAGGAAGGCGTCGCGGCCGAGATCGTGCTTGCTGCCGCCCTCAGCAATGAGTTGCTTTTCCAGGATGGTTTGCACGGCGATCGAGGCGTGGTCGGTGCCGGGCAGGCAGAGCACGTTTTTGCCGCGCAGGCGCTGGAAGCGCACGATCGTGTCGATCAGGGCGGTGTTGAAGGCATGGCCCATGTGCAGGCTGCCGGTCACGTTCGGCGGGGGGATCACCACGGAGAAGGGCTCGCCCGGGGCCGCCGGATCGGGGTGGAAGGCGCCGGCGGCTTCCCAGGCGGCCTGCCAGCGGGCCTCGGTGCCAGCCGGGTCGTAGGTCTTGGGGAGAGCGGCCTCAGTCACGGCGGGCAAGGAAGGTGGGCCCCATCGTCTCAAAGGGCTGGCCGGAAGGGATTTGGTGGGCTGGCGAGGAGCCGAGACTGCATTGCGGCTAGCCAGCGGGGAACCGAACCGCCCAGATCCTTCACATTCGGTTACAGTTCTCGCAACACTTCGAAAAGGTCCATGACTGACTCCGCCCCTCGCTTTGGTTTCGTGGCCTTCGCCGAAACCTGGAATGGCCGCCTCGCCATGCTCGGCTTTGTGATCGGCCTGGCCACTGAACTTCTCACCGGCCAAGGCATCCTCTCCCAAATCGGTCTGGGTTGAGCGCCATGAGCACCGACTACACCACCGCCATCGCCAGCCTCATCGGCCTAGTGGTTCTCCTCACCGGCATGACCGTCTACGTGTTGAGCCGACCCACCGATCTGGCCCCGCGCCAACGCTGACCCCTGCTGTTGCGATCTGCCTGCCGTCCTCCTCACCACACTTCTTGCACCCATGACCAACACACCTGCCAACGATGCCTTCTTGGCCAATGAGGACACCCGGCAGATCCATCTGGATCAGCTCAAGCGCGTGGAACTCTTCAATGGCCGGGCCGCCATGCTCGGCATCGTGATCGGCATCATCACCGAAGGCCTCACCGGCGCCGGCATCGCCCACCAAATCGGTCTCGGCCCCCTGGTGGATGGCTACGCCGCCTGCCACACCCAATTTTTGCCCTTCTGCTTCTGAGGCTTGCGCCTCAGCGACGCCTCGCTTCAAGCGAGGTGGATCAAACCCCTGGGCACTGAAGCCCAGGGGTTTTTGCTTGGAGCGCCCAGCTCAGAGCTGGGGGCATTGGATTTCGAAACGTGAGCGGTAATGATGTTCAGACGATCGGGCAAATGAGGAGGACCCATTTTTGACCTGCAACATTAGCCAGGCATCCACGTTGCCCGGCTACTGCTTAGGTTTGTCCAGGGGAAATGGCTGGCACAGACCGATGATCGACTTCCATCGATCTGTTCCACTTTCCTCATTCATCTTGTAGACGTATCGCTGAAAGAACAGATCTTTTACAATTGAGCTTGCCAAGCTTTTTTCCAAGAGCCGTTCTGCAGCAATGAGTCGTATTAAGGGTCGTGAGCAGTTTTCTGCCAAGGTACTATCGCCGTCCGAGACAATGCCTAGCGTGCTCAGGGCATAATTTATTTCAACCTCGTGACTTTGAAGCCTCGCATTAGCAAGGATCTTCTCTCCTGACATTGCTGCCAGTATTTCTGTTTCATCTAGTCTCATTAATTCTGTCTTGCTTTGAGCGAGGTCGTAGCAGAAGTCAAGCAAGGCCTGGCCCGTGCAGATACCTGCCGTGAAGCGATCAAATGGACAAGTGCAAAACCTTCCTCGAATAGATGACTGAAAACTTGCAAAGAAGCTTTTATAATCAAATATAAAGGTCCAGGCTATATCTTGACTGGAAATCCTTAGCAGTCCTCTATCAAGGACTTTGTTGGCCATGTCGCGATACCCAATAACTAAGCCTCTTTGTTTAGAGAGTTCACAGTAGAGAGATTCGAAATATTGATATGGATCGCGCTGAACTGCCACCCAGTAGATCTCCCTGATTTCGTATCCCTGCAAGATCTCTTCCATCCGCCTCGCCAGGCTGGTATTCTCCAGAACTCCCTCAAAGTCCTCGGAGGAGATCAATATCACACCATTGCTGCCAAGGCTTGACAGGCCTCTCTCGATTAAGCATCTGAATCCAGAATCTATACCTCGCATCATTTCCCTGGCGATTAGGTGGTGCCCAGGTCCAGGCTCCGCCGGCTCGTAATAGATGCCATTTCTTAGAAGGAAAGCACGACAAGCAGAGGCGGTTAGCTGGAAGCTTGTGCTAGCAGTCTTGTGGGTTCCAACGTGGATTACAGCCTTCATGCCCCCTTTATGAGAGATCAATAATAGCAGGACATCCACTCGACTGAATTATTTATACTCAACACTCTTTATTGACTTCCGTCTTTCAAGAGTGCAATGTGGCACGCTCCCAAAGGCTGAAACAAAGTAGAGTTACTCAAGGTCGTCTGATTTCAGAATCATGCCAAGCGCATCGCAGCAGTTGCCAAACAAGTTCTGCCTGCCTACATAGCAAAGCCAGTTTATGGACTGGGTCGTATGCAGCGGTTTCATAAATTATCCGATGGTTCTGGAATGTATGTCACGAATAGCTCGTACAAAACAGCCAAAGGAGCAGTGATCGAGAAATCTGGGATCCTGCCAGACGTTGTCACTGTATTCAGCGAGTCTGATGGACTTAAACTCACAGCGAGGGCCATCGGCACCCAAAAAGACTCCCAATATCGAGTTGCGGAAGAAACGCTGTTGAAGGTTCTACGTTGAGCCCGGGAGCGAACTCTTTTTTTCACGTTTCGCCGAGAAAGGCAAGCGCTGGAACCGCAAGACCAAGCACGAGAATTCAAGGCGGGTCAGGTTCCACGCCTCGGGCCGCCTGCCAACGCCCCTAGGCGTTCAGCGCAGCGGCGATCCCCGGGTGGCCATACCAGCTCCAGGGTCCCTCTGTCACAGGCTTGATGCCGAGTTCACGGCGCAGCTCCTCCAGGTTTTGCCCCATGCGCTCCTGCCAGTTCACCGCAAAGAGCAGCTTGGCTTCGGCGGCGATCTCCAAACCGTGGTGGATCATGCGGAAGGTGTAGCTCGCCGTTTTGAGCCGCTCCGCGTGGGTGCTCAGGTGGGCTTCGGGAGTGTCGTTGCGAAACCAGTTCAGCAACAAACTCATCAAATCCAGAAAAGCCAATCCCGGATGGTTGAACTGGCCCACGCTGATACTGATCACCCCCACCTCGCCATAGCTGTCGAGGCTGAAGCCACTGAGAATGTGGTGAAGGTCGTGGGTGGCGAAAACGCGATAGTTGATGTAATCAGCGTCGCTGGCCAGATCGTTGAAAAAGCTGGGCTCGGGGAAGAAGTTGATGTCGTAGCCGAGCGTGTCCAACACCGTCACAAAGGTATGTCCCAGCGAGCCTTTGGGCAGGCCGCGTAGCTCATCGGCGTCGTAGGGACCGCAAAGCCGCCGTTCCCGAATCAGGGCGGTGGCCATTGGGTCCTCGCCAAGAATCCGCTCGCAAAGCCGCATCGGGGCGGAGCCGCGCAGACGGTGGGAGAGGAGGAAGGCGTTGCTGGCGGATTGGCCCGCGCCAGCGGCCAGATCCACCAGGGAGAGAAACTCCTGGATGTGCTCCTGGGTGGCGATCTGATCGAGGTAGCGGAAGCCCATCGGCGCGAACGTGCACTCAGCGAATCCATCCTTTCATCCGCCTTGCGGAGCAGGCGGGAGGCACGCCCTTCAATCCACGCCCCCCACCAGCGGCCACCAGGCATCCGCCGCCACCAGATCGGCGTCACTGAGGCCAGCGCAGCGGCGCACCTCCGCAGCCTGACTGTCGAGCAGCGAGCCGTGCAACAACTCTCCAAACGCGGCACGCAGCAGGCCACTGGCGGCAAAAGCGGCCGAGGCTTCGGCCAGAGTCGCGGGCAGACGCACCGCCGCGCCCGCTGGCAGATGAGCTCGTACTACCCAAGAGTTCGTCATCGCCGTCCAGCTCCACCACGCTCGACTACCCAGGCGCAGCTCCGTGTCGCTGACTTCGAAGCCATGCTGAAGAGAGCAGTCATCCCATGCCAAACCAGGGAAAACACTCACGATTTGTAACTCTTTTTTCTTTTCCGCAGGGCATTGATGGTGGGATCTAGACAGCCCGACGAGTTGCTCCCTCTCCTCAGAAGATGGGCCAGACGCTCCGAACCAACGATCAGCAGGAGCTGGTTCCATCCTTAGGCTCTCCGCCTATTCGGGCGATTGAGCACCACCATCTGCAGGATGCCGAAAGCGTTTACCGCCACCTCAACCAGGCGGGCCAGCTCAAGAGCTTCCAGCCCCTCAGCCAGAACTGCCAGCAACTGGCGGGGCAGATGGAGATCAACGGTGTGACGCTCCTCTCCTACTGCGGGAGTGGAGCCAAGTTTGTGGTGGAGGCCCGGCCACTGGTGTCGCTTGTGGCGACCTTCTCGGGGGCCTTCGCCGTGCGCGACTCCACTGGAAAGGTGAAGGCCTGCACTGGAGAGTCCCTACTTGTGTCGACCGGAAGTGGCGCCCGGCACTACAGCTCCACCACCGATGCCAGTGGGGCCGCCCTCTTCATGGAGCCCGCTGCCATCCGGAGTGCAGCCGCTGCCATCGCCGGCCAGGAGCCTGAGCAAGCGCTGGAGGAGGCGGAGGAACGGCCGCTGCCTTTGCGTGCCATGACTTCCTTGGATGCCAGATACCTCTTCGCCCTCTTGGAGCACATCGATGCCTGCGCCGCTGTGAATCCCCAGCTGCCCATCCGCCTTGGCCTGGATGATCTGATCTTGCGGCAGGTGGCTTGCATGCTGCAGCCAGAGCTGTTGGAGGCGGCCCATCCCCAATCCAGCTCTTCACAGGATCGCCGCAGCAGACAGACCTTTGATGAGCTGCTCGACTACATCCGCGCCAATCTTGATCAGCCTCTGCGGCTGAGTGATCTGGAAGCCAGAAGCTTCCATTCCCGCAGGGCGCTGCAAGACGCCTTCCGGGACAAGCTCAACACCACCCCGATGCAATGGATCCGCGAACAACGCCTCACCCGAGCCAAGGAGCGACTTGAGCGGGAAGGCTCAGCTCTCTCGATCCGGGCCGTGGCTCTGAGCTGCGGCTACCGGCAGATGGGCCAGTTCAGTTGGGATTTCAAACGACGCTTTGACCTCACCCCCTTCGAGGCGAGCCGACCCCGCCAGCGCTGATCAGGCGGGTGGGCCGCCGGCAAGGCAGCTGATCGGTTGCGAGCCATCAACTCGGCCACCGCCAAGCCGCCCGTTCCAACACCGTTTGGCCCGGTAAGAGCGTCGCCCCCAACTCCCGCTCCAGCCGCAGCACCTGGCAACCTGGAGCCTCCGCCAGGGCGCGGATCAACACCTCAGCGTGCGCCACCACCCACACCTGGGTGCGCCCAGCCACGGCGGCGATCAGCCGCGCCAGGGGGAGAAGCAGATCAGGGTGAAGGCTGTTTTCCGGTTCGTTGAGCACCAGCAGGGGCGGCAGTCGGGGGCTGAACAGGGCCGCCGCCAAAAGCACATAGCGCAGCGTGCCATCGGAAAGCTCCGCCGCCTCCAGAGGCCTCAGCAAACCCGGCTGGTGCAGCTGCAGCCGAAAGATCGGCTGGCTCGTGTCCACCCCCAGGCGGCAGCCCGGGAAGGCATCGGCAATCGCTCCCTGCAGCCCCTGCTTGTCGCCGATCTCCAGGATCGTTTGCACCGCCGCCGCCAGGTCGCCACCATCAGCGGCCAGTGAGGGGGTGCGGGTGGCCAGGCGGCTGGTGCGGGCTGGGGCCTGGCGATCGGTGCGAAAGCTGTCGTAGAAGCGCCAGCTTTCAATGGTGCGCCGCAGCTGAAACACCTCCGGCGCCTCTAGGGGATCGGAGACAGCTGTGAACAGGCTGTCGTGGGGCGACACCTCCAGGGCAAGGGGCTGATGGCGGCCGCCCCCGGCGCCAACGCGCTCCACCACCGCCCCGCTGCGCTGCACGAGCAGGCTGCGGGGATGGAAGGGGCCGCCTGCCCAAATCCACTCCCGTTTGATCTCCGGATCCAGCACGAAGGCGCTGGCGATGTCGTCGGCTCTGTAGCCCAGCTCGATCGCATAGGAGAGGGTCTCGCCGGCAATGCCGAGTCGCAGCCGGGCCGCCTCCCGCCGCCGCCCACCTTGCACCGGCTGTTCGCCGCGGCGCATCGCCGCACTGGTGCGCTCGGGGCCGGCCCAAAACACCGCCGGCAACCCTCCCTCGGCGGCCAAGGCAGCCACCAGATCCCCTCGCGCGGCATCGGCCACCAGGCCGAGGGAGCGGTAGAGGTTGCTCTTGCCGCAGCCGTTGGCGCCACACACCACGGTGAGGCCTCCAAGTGGCACGGTGAGCTGTTGCAGAGAGCGATAGCCCGCCACCGCCAAATGGGTGAGGGCTGGAGCATTGGTGGGGCTCAGGATCCAGCCGATCTCGCTTTGATTAGTTTGTAGCAGATCTGCCGCTCACCGAAACGAACCAGGCCCTCCACCACCTCAAAGCTGTCGTGGGGAGACCAACCAAGCGCAGGTGGCCAGGATCAGCGCAAGAGGAGAGAACTCATTCACGATGGGGGCAAAGCCTGGATGCCAGCGCCATTGATCCTCCCAGACAGGATTCTGGAGCGCAGCCTGCGAGTGAAACCAAAGGCAGCAGCTGCTCCGAAGATTGGCAGTGGTGCGGGGGTCTGCTTCACCACCAATTCAATTTTGCCAACCCCTAAGGATGTAGGCGCCCCATAGGGAGAAATGACGAGTGAAGTTACAGGAGGAGGGAACGGGGTAGGATTGGTTGTGTAGCCAAAGTCGGCATATGCTGTATCAGCTGTATAGACGGCATAATCAACACCATTGATAAGCTCTGCACCTGAAACGACAGAAGCTGTAAAACTAAAGTTGAATCCAGTGGTGACACCAGAACCTTCAAAGTTGTCCCATGTCAAGACATACTCAGTTGGACTGGTAGACACAAAGTGCAACTGACTTGTTGACCCACCCAGCTCCTCTAGACCGGTGAAGTTTGAAAATTGCTTGTCGCCAAGTGTGCAAGCGGTAAACGCCCCTGAGATCACATCATTCACCGGCACCGATGCGGGACACGCTGGCGGCACGAATTCGAGACTCAGGAAACGCCCAGATGCCAACGTGCCATTAGGGCCTTCAAACAGAACGCCATCAATCAGGGCTGTGAAGTCGGGCTTGCGGTAGCTTTTGAACTCAGCCAGTGTGCTCGGACCCTTCAAGAAAAGATCGACAAATCGGAATCCATTATCTGGTGTGCTGGTATCCAGGATCAGCTGGCGCGAGGCGTAGGGAGGCTCATAAAAGTTGCTGTTGTAAAGATTGAACCAAACGACTTCTACAGGCGCACCAGGCGTTAAGTCCCTGATCGACAAGGTGACATGCTCATTGTGACAGGGCGCAGTGTCGCAAGGGTAGATCTGCGGATCGGGAGGCTGGTTGGCGTCGACAACCGTGACGCCACTGCCGCCGGCATCTGTGTAGGCAAACGTCAATCCTGAAAGATCCAGAGGTGCAAGGCCGTTGGACGAATCTGCCGTGAATTTGAGATTGAGGAAAGGAGGCGGATACGAGCCAAGAGCGGTGATCCCCTTCACCCCATAGGCATTTTCAAAAGCGTTTTGAAAGGCCGTATGCTGAGTATCTACAATCGAACCATCAAGACTGAAATCAACCCAGTAACGACTGTATCTCGGTAGGCCCACAATACTGCTGCCATAGTCCAATTCAATTAAACCGCGATACTGAAGTGGCAAGGGAGCAGCCGCGCCGGCAGAGCCAAATGAGGTCAACGCGGCACCAGCCAATACCCACTTCACCGCGTGCCTTCCCAGGGAAGACCGAAGATTACCGAGGGTGTTCATCCAGCTTTTCATGGAATAGATGGCCACAGATTGGGGAGGCTCAAGTAACGAAGACTTGGCGCATGGAAGCATGACACGTTGAAGCGAATCTGCGAGCAAGAAAGGAGCTTTGAATTTATCGCCACCATACCTTTCCTCCATCGAGAAATGTCTCCATCAGCGGCCCGTGTCAGCGACTCCAGCAAACTTGCGTTTCGCTGACATTCGCAGCGCTACTCCCTTAAGACTCAGAGCTCCAAGGGGGCTGATTCCCTTGTCTCCTCACTTCTATCCCTTTAAAGTTTTCGGGGTCTTGTCGGCTACGACCAGACCAATCCTTCGTCCCTGATGACGTCCCCATGCGCCGCTTGTTTGGCCTGGCTGCCAGCGCCACCCTGCTGTTCTCTGGCCTGACCCTTGTGGGCCTGCCACCCGCCAACGCCAAACCCGTTCAATGCCCTGACACCTGGACGGGCACCAAATGTGACTACTACAAAGACGGCTTCAAGGCAGGTAAAAGCGATCGCAAGGCCGGCCTGAGCATGGCCTATGAGCGCCACGACGGGGCCTACGACTCCCGCAATGCCTCCTACTACCAGGCGGGCTACGAGGACGGCTGGAACGCCCGCTGAATCCAAGGATCGCCATGGGCAGGGGGGGCGAGAAGCCTGCAGAGCCCTGCCCATGGGGTTTCCCCGTTGTGGCCAGCACACAGCCGGATGGTGACGATGCCAAATCGGTGTCCTGGAAGCCCACCGATTTGGCACAAGCGCAGATCGCTCGACGATGGGAGCGGAAAGCCTCCGCCTGCTTCAGCGGATCGGTGCTGGTGCGAAAAAGCCGGTGAGGCTCTCCCGACAAAGGGTTGGCAAGGTGTGCTCAGGCACCTGTTGGGCCTCTGTGGCCACCTGGGCCAGTGCCTGATCCAGCTCCCGATCGCGGGCCTTCAGGGCGGCCACCAAGTATTGGGTTTGCGCCGCGGTGCTCAAGGAATCCGGGCAGAGCTGGGAGGGGTGAGCGTATGGGGAGTGTCAAGAGCAACAGAGCCATGATGGAAGACGGCGACAGCCCAACCCACTCCACCCAACCAAATGGCCAGCTCCATGACGACGTTCAGAGACGTGGCTCAACACTTCGGCGAAGCGATCGCCGCAGGCAACTATGCAGCCGCCTTGGAGCTGCTGACACCTGAAGCGCAGGCCTTTTACACGCCCGAAAGCCTGAAGGGAGCGGTGGCCAGCATGACCGCGGATGCCCCGGGGGGAATTCAAGATGTGCAGGTGGTGGAGGAGGGGATTGTGGAGAACTGGCCAGCCAAGCAACCTGGCGATGTCGCGAGCGTTTACGTGGCGTTGACAGGTGTTGGCTTTGCTGAGGCCGTGACAGTGACCGTTGTGCAGCGCCATCACAATCTTCTGATTCGCCATCTGGACTGGGGAAGACCATGAAAAAGAATCGCCTGGAAGCCTTCAGTGATGGCGTGCTCGCCGTCATTATCACCATCATGGTGCTCGAGCTGAAAGCGCCGCACGAGGTGAGCGCACAGGCCCTTGGCCGCATTCTGCCGGCATTTCTCAGCTATGTGCTGAGCTTCATCTATATCGCCATCTACTGGAACAATCATCACCACTTACTGCACACAGTCAACCGGGTGAATGGCTCGATTTTATGGGCGAACAACCATCTGCTGTTCTGGCTGGCCTTGGTGCCCTTTGTGACGGCCTGGTCGGGCGAGAATCACTTTGCAGCCTTGCCCGTAGCCCTCTATGGCATCGTGCTGTTGATGGCAGCTGTGGCTTATTTCTTGCTCTCCAACATCATCATTGTCACCCATGGCAATGATTCCGTGCTGGCCCGGGCCATCGGCAGAGACCGCAAAGGCAAGATGTCGGTGGTGTTGTACGCCCTGGCGGTTCCCTTGGCTTTTTGGGCATCTATTCTCGCCCTCGCCATCTATGCGGGGGTGGCGTCCCGTTGCCCGGTTGGTCATGGGTCGCCAAGACCGGAACACCAATCGTGAGGCCAGCCCCTCCTGCAAGGTGACAAAAGCCCCCCGCCACAGCCATCGGCCTGCGGCGGGGGGTGAAAGCTCGGCTGCTTGGTTGGAGAGCCGTCAGTTGCAGTTGGACGAATTGGCGTAGGTGAAGGATTGGTAGCGGTTGAAGACGCTGCGCACGTTCACACAACTGCCGCCGCGCCTCCAGAACGCATCCGTGCCGTTCTCCCTCGAGCTGGTGCGGATGTAGGTGTATCCCAAGCCTGTCAGGCGGCTTTCCACATAGCCCGGGTCGCCACCAATCAGATTCTGGAGTTCGGCCACAGGCTGCCCCACGATCCCGGCTGCACCGCTGGCGGGCTTGCCACCGGTGAGCAGGGCGCCAATCAGTGCGCCCACCGCGGCGCCCGCCACGTCCGCACCGGTCGCCGTGCTGGGGTGGTCGTCGAATTGGGCATTGGGGTTGGTGATCGTGTCGGTCTTCACCGCCAGACGATGGGTGCTGTCGCCATCATTCCAGCTGAACACCCCTTTGCTGCCCTGATCTTCAAACAGCACATTTTGTTCGATGCCCGAAGGGGTTTCAACATGGAGCTGTTGTCGGTTGGGGCCGGAGAAGCGGAAGCGCGTGCCATTCTCCAAATCCACCACAAAAATCGTGACGGGTCCGTTCTGCTTCTGCTTCACGGTGCAGTAGCCATTGAAGACTTGGTAGCCGTCATCCTTGAGGACACAGCGGCCATTGGCTCGCGCCACGGTGTCGGCCAGGGAGGGAGAGATGAACAGGCCACTGGCCAACAAACCAGCACAGCAGAGACCCAACTTGCGTTTCATCGGCAGTCGATGGAAAAGAGAAAGCACTGAGCCACCTTAATCGGCGGAGGCAAAGAAGCCATGAACGCCAACAATGGGCGGAAACAAGCAAACTTGCGTTTCCATGACATTGGTGCACGCAGTAAGTTTTTTTGGATGCGCCAGTGATCAACCGCCTTGCCGTTCTCCTGCTTCAGGCCAGCTCTCCGCCAACAGCTCCAGGGGGAGGGTCTGGCCCTCCAGCTCGACACCGATGATTTCAGCTGCTGGGAGCACGCCGTGGCTTCCACCCTGGGCGATCACCGCAGCGACCTTCTCTCCCCCGCCCAGTCCTTCCAGGCTCGCTTCCGGGTCGGCCAGATCGGGGCCTACTCGGTGCTTCACATGAACGGACGGGGCAAGGTGCGTCTGAGCCGCGAGCAGCGCCAGCACAGTGTGTTGTGGCTGCCACTGCGGGGCATGATGCTGGAAACCATCAACGGCGAGCCCTGGCTGGCGGAACCGGGCACGGGCCTGTTCTTTTACCCCGGCGACGAGATGGTGGGGGAAACCAGCCAAGAGCTGGAGGGCCTCTCGATCCTGATTCCCGAAAACCTGCTGCATCACCCGACGCGCCGCGTTCCGCGGCTGCTTTCGGCAGGTTCGCACGAGCAAACCATCCTGGCCAGCGCCCGGCAGCTGGCCGCCGCAGCCGCGGGGCAACCGCCGGGGGCCCTCCATGCGGCCGATCAGCTCACGGAGGCCCTGCGGGCCTGGACGATCTGGCAGGAGCAGCCCGCCCAACGGGAACGCATCACCCTCCGGCGACGGCGTGAGACGGTGCAACAGGCAAGGGAGTGGATGGCGACACGGCTGCAGGAGCGCTTCGAGCTGGTGGAGTTGAGCCGGGCGGTGGGAGTCTCAGAGCGCCAACTGCAATACAGCTTCCTGCAGGAGCTGGGCCGCTCACCGATGGCGGAAGCCAAACGCCTGCGCATGCAACGCCTGCGCACCCTCCTGCTGGATCCCAGCCAACACCACCGCCCCATCGCCGAGTTGATGGCGGCAGCTGGGCTGATCGCCTCCGGCGTCACCTCAGCGGATTACCGCCATTGGTGCGGGGAAAGCCCACGGCAGACACGCTTCAACTGCCAACGCCGAAACGCCTGCCTCGCCCTGGATCGCGCCATTGGCACTCCCGCCTGAGGCCAGCCCATTGATCCAACGCGTGAGCCCCATGCAGCGACGCAGCCTCTGGTTGCTGGTCCATCTCGGGCTGGGGCTGGCCTGGATCGGGCTCCTCGCGAGCCAGGCGGGTTCTCCTTCCCGCCCAGGGGCCAGCGGGCCCCAGGTGGTGCAGATGCTGCTGCTGGCGGGGTGGCTGCCATCGGTGGCCCTGGCCTGTTGGCAGGTGAATCACCGCCGGTGGCGCGCCTTGCTGGCCAGTGATCTCCTCGGTGCTGGCCTGCTTGTGCTCCTGGCCTTCACCGCCTATCTGCCTTTGTTTTTCTTCAATGTCGCCTGGTTCCTCCCCCTGGCGCTGCTGCCTCGGGGGGTGTTGAGCGAATTGGTGGTGAGACTTCTGCCGGCTCAGTCGCCCTGAGAGGGCAGCGGGCAGCGACCGGTGGGCTGCATAAGGTAAAGGCTCACGCCGCACCGCCACCTCGCCCAGGATCCTGCCGCCATGCCCAGCCCACCGGTCGGCTGTGATCTTGAGGCCCGTGCCCGGGCCCTGCTGGCCCAGCTCTCCACCCCGGAGAAGTTGGGCCTGCTGGATGGGGATACGCCCTTCTGGGCCGGGATGGCCGACATTGCCCTGCGGAATGCCTCCCATCGCCATCCCTGGCCAGCGGGCCAACTCCCCCGGCTGGGGCTCACGGGCCTGCACTTTGTGGATGGGCCCCGCGGGGTGGTGCTGACGGGCGGCGCCACCACCTTTCCTGTGCCCATGGCGCGCGGCGCCAGCTGGAATCCGGAGCTGGAGGAGCGCATCGGGACGGCCATCGCCAAGGAAGCGCGCTCCTTTGGCGCCAACTGGGTGGCGGCGGTGTGCATCAACCTGCTGCGCCATCCAGGCTGGGGCCGGGCCCAGGAGACCTATGGCGAAGATCCCCTGCATGTGGGCGCCCTCGGGGCCGCCATGACCCGGGGGCTGGAGCGCCACGCCATCGCGTGCGTGAAACACTTCGCCCTCAACTCGATCGACAGCTCCCGCTTCCTGGTGGATGTGCAGGCCAGTCCACGGGTGTTACATGAGCTCTACCTGCCCCACTTCCGCGACTGCGTGGAGGCCGGCGCCGGCTCGGTGATGAGCGCCTACAACCAGGTGAATGGCCGCTGGTGCGGCGAGAACCCCGAACTCCTGGAGACGATCCTGAAGCGCCGCTGGGGTTTCCAGGGGTTTGTGGTGACCGACTTCATCTTCGGGCTGCGGGATGGGGTGGCTGGTCTGCTGGCAGGCCAAGACCTGGAGATGCCCTTCCGGATGATCTTTCAAGGCAGCCTGCCGGAAGCCCTGGCCCAGGGCCGGCTGCCGATGGCGCGCATCGACGACGCAGTGCTGCGCCAGCTGCGGGTGCAGCTGCGGGTGCCCGCCGGCACCTATCCGCCCGCCCTGCGCCGCTGCCCGGAGCACCTGGCCCTGGCCCGGGAATCAGCCCGGCAGGCGATCGTGCTGCTGCGCAACGAGCGGGCCGTGTTGCCGCTGGGCCCGCTGGGTTCCCTGGCGGTGATCGGCTCCCTGGCCGCCACCGCCAACCTGGGCGATCGGGGCTCCTCCGACACCCGGCCGCCAGCGGGGGCGGTGGTGACGCCATTGGAGGGGCTCAGGGCAGCCCGCCCCGATCTGCCGATCCACCACGACGCTGGTGACGATCCAGCGGCGGCGGCGGCACTGGCGGCCCGCTGTGAGGCGGCGGTGGTGGTGGCGGGGCTCGACTGGCGGCTGGAGGGGGAGCACATCCACCCCGGCGACGTCGCCCCGATCCTGGCGCAGATCCCCCCCCCGGATGGATTGCTGCGGCAGCCAGCCTGGCCGCGGCTGCGGTCGCTCTGGCAGCGATTCACCGGCCAAATCGCCTGGCTCACCAGCTACGCCAACGCCCGCCAGGGCGGCGACTTCGCCGCTGGCGATCGCACCGAGCTGCGCCTGCCCGCTGAGCAGGTGGCCCTGATCCGCGCCGTGGCCGCCGCCAACCCGCGCACCGTGGTGGTGCTGATGGGGGGTGGCGCGATCCTTTGCAGCGAGTGGGATCAACTGGTGCCGGGGTTGGTGCTGCTCTGGTATCCCGGGGAGCAGGGGGGCCATGCCCTGGCCGATGTGCTCTTCGGGGCGGTGTCGCCCTCCGGCCGGCTGCCCTTCACCATCCCCACCAGCGCAGCGGCCTTGCCGCCGTTTGAACCCCGGGCACCGCGGGTGGTTTACGACCTCTGGCACGGCTACCGGCGCCTGCAACGGCTGGGCGAGGCAGCGGCCTATCCATTCGGCTTCGGCCTCTCCTACAGCTCCTTCGCCCGCAGCGATGCACAAGCTGTGCTGCAGCGCGGGGCGGACGAGGGCGCGTGGGTGGAGCTGACCGTGCGGGTGTGCAACAGCGGGGAGAGGGCCGCCGCGGAGGTGGTGCAGGTGTATCTGGAGCCGCCGGGGGTGCTGGAGGAGCGGCCGCGGCGCTACCTGGTGGCCTTCCAGCGGCTGAGCCTGGAGCCCGGCGAGTCGCGGCGCCTTCGCCTGGCCATCCCGCTGCGGCGCCTGGCCTGTTTCGATGCGAAGCGCGACAGCTTCGTGGTGGAGGCGGGGCTGCATCGTCTGGTGGTGGCCCCCCACGCCGAGGCGCCGGGCCTGATGGTGGCCCTGGAGCTGGAGGCCTTGGTGCTGGGGCCTTGAGCACAGGGGGCGGGGGCTTCAGCGGACCATGCGGGCCAGGCAGCGCCGCAGGCGGGCGCGGTTGAAGCGCTGCACCAGCACGCAGGGCAGGTTGAACAGGGTGGCAAACACCAGATTCACCAGCACCCCAGCGGGCGGCAGCCAGAGTGCGGTGAGCAGCCCGGCGGGCCAGAGGGCCCAGTGCACCAGCTCCGCGCGGCGGGTTTCCACCACCAGCCGGCGCAGGGCCGCTGGATCCCGCCGCACCAAGCTGGCCTTGGGCACCCCGCCCGGCAGGGCGCCGCCGGCATCGGGAATCCAGCGTTTCCAGATACGGATCCCAGGCATCGGGATGCCCGATCCCCCCCGTGCAGCCGCGCGGCCCGGCGGCAGGGCGGCAGGCGGGGGCGGGAGCGGCCGCAGCTCACCGTTGCCCAGCCACCGGGGCGGCACCAGATTGGCCAGCAGCCCCACCAGCAGGGCGGAACCCACCCAGAAGGCCGCCGAGCTGAGCAGCAAAACCAACTCCTGATCGCTCATCAGCGGGTGCGGAAGACGCGGCCTTTCCACTGCACCTGCCCCCGCTCCAGGTTGAGGATCGCCAGCAGAAACACCCCAAGAAAAAACAGCACCGGCACGGGAAACACCAGGTTGATCCAGCGGAAGCGCCCCACCCGGCGGGTGAGGAGCAGCAGCTGCAAGGCATAGGCTCCGTAGATCAGCCCATTCCAGCCGAGCGCCGGGTTCCCCAGCATCGGCCAGCCCAGCAGGGCGGCCGGCAGACACCAGGCGGCCCAAAACAGGCCCGAAAGCCAGAGCACCACCGCCAGCATCCGGGTCCAACGCACCTCCCCGGCGGCGGTGGCGAAGTTTTTGTCGAACCCGATCACCATGTCGCGCAGACCACCGGGATACATGCGGTAGGCGAGCTGGCCGTAGCCGATGAAGGCACTCACCGGCAAGCCGGCCCGCTCGTAGCAATGGCCCAAAAACCAGTCCTCCACCACCTTGCCCGCCACGGCGGCATGGCCGCCACTGCGCTCGTAATCCCCACGGCTGGTGAGCAGGGCCGGCCCGAACGCCACCCCGCAGGCCGGCCCCAGCGGCACCGCCATCAGGCCCACCAGGTTGAAGAGCACGGAAAGCTGCTCATAGGGCTTCTCGGTGCGGTGGTAGGGCTGCACCGACACCAGCCCGCCCAGGGCCTCATGGCGGGCCAGTAGCCGCTCGATGAACTCCGGCTGCGGTTCGGTGTCGGCATCGAGGAAGAGCAACAGCTCGCCGCTGCTGGCCTGCACACCGTCGTGCAACGCCCAGGTTTTGCCGCACCAGTCGGCGGGCAGGGGCGGCGGTTGGACCACCCGGATCGGCAACTGCGCCGTGGCATTGCGCGCGATGGTGGCGGTGTCATCGTCGGAGTGGTCGTCGATCACGATCACCTCATCGGGCTGGAGCCGCTGAGCGGCCAGGGCAGCGAGCAGATGGGGCAAGGTGGCCGCCTCATTGCGGGCCGGGATCAGCACCGAGAGCCGGCGGCGGTGGCCGGGGGTGCCGGGGGGCAACATCGGCAGGCGCAGGGCCAGGGCCCAGCCGATCAGCCAGCGCACCAGGATGGAGATCTCCAGCCAACCCATCGCCACCCCGCCCTTCTCCGGCAGAACGTCACGCTAGGAGCCGAGATGGCCTCCGCACGGCGCGGACAGGCGCGCCCTGGCAGGAGGGTCCATCAGGGCGCTCTCAACTGGGCTGCCTGATCAGGGCCGCAGGAGCTCTTTCGCCAGCGGTTTGATCGCCGCCGGGTCCCGCAGCAGCTGGGGGTGGGTGGGCACGGGCAACATGCTCACCGCGCCCACCGGCAGCACGGCGCGCCAGCCCGGCAACACCACCAGATCGAGGGGGGAGTAGTAGCTGTGGCATTCGATCCGGCTCAGTTGATCGAGATCGCCGTTCAGCCCCTCCAGCAGGGCGCTGCCCCGCTTGAGATCGGCGATGCCGCCAAACAGCCAGCCCGGCCAGGGTTGGGCGGTGAAGGTGCCCTGCTGGGGGCTGCCAACGCTCAAAAAGCGACGGGTGCGGTGGTAGCCGCCCAGCCTCTGGATCCAATAACGGGCGATCACGCCGCCCATGGAAAAGCCCAGCAGATCGAGTGGTTGCTCCCGCCCGAAGGCCGCCTCGATGGCGCGCCCCAGACGCTGGGCCCCCTCCTCCACCGGAGTGCGACCCAGCCGCAGGGGAAGGTCGGGGATCAACAAGGGGTCCCGGCGGCCGGCAAGCTCCCGCTGGAGCCCGTCGAACACCGCCGAGGTGTCCAACATGCCGTGCACCAGAACCAGGGGTGGGTTGGTCATCGCCGTCCTGCTGGGTTGATCATGGCGCGGGGCATCCCCAACGAACTGGATCTGGCGCTGCAGGGCTGGCTCGATGGGGCCGCCGGCCCACCGGGAGCTGCCAGGATCAGAGAACTGCCCTCTGCCTGTTGCCGTGACGGCCCCGATCGACGCCCTCGGCTACGCGGCCGCCACCCTCACCACGGTGAGCTTTCTGCCCCAGGCGGCCAAAACCCTGCGCAGCGGCGACACCGCCGCCATCTCGTTGCGCATGTATCTGCTCTTCACCAGCGGCGTGGCGCTCTGGGGACTCTATGGGGTTCTACGGGGCGACGGCCCCCTGATCGCTGCCAACGCCATCACCCTGGTGAGCGCGGGGCTGATCCTGCAGAGCAAACTGCGGGCGGTGTTGGCGGGGCGACGCTGAGGGGAGGGAGCGCTGGCTGGTGGCCAGGCAGGCACCCGTTGCAAGGTTTAACGGCGAAACACACGAAAGACCACGTAAGAAGGCACAATGACACCGCCCAAAACACCTAAGAGCACTGGCCAGCCATCAGGTGGAGGGGAAATAGGATCGACAGCAAAAAGGCCAGCAATGGCATACGTAGTGACGTACATAGTGGCGTACATATTGATCCAGGCATAAACGACACTTGATTATAGACGACCTTCCTACAAGCACCTTTCAGCTCATTGATTGGCCGATGGCTCCACTCCACTTCGTCCCCCAGCCCGTGCCTGGGGAGACTTCCATCGGAAGCAAAGCTGCGGCGTGCGGCAAGGGCTGGGCCAGAGCCGTCAAAAAGGGCCAAGGGGCAGAGGTTTTTACACTCTTGACGATCCAGTGGGGAGCGGGGTTGATGCGGAGTCAATGACGAAAACTGTTCCCTTCGCCACGTCCTTTGCGGCACTGACACTCCAAGCCGCCGCCCGCCTGGCCGCCCTCCCCCTCCTCGCCAACCCCACCCACGCCGCCCCAGCCCCAGAGCCCATCCAGCTCCGCCTGATCGCCATCAACGACTTCCACGGCAACCTGGAGGAGGGCCAGCTCGAGCTGCGCTGGCCCAACCCCAACTCCGGCGCCACCACCCCGCTCCCCAGCGGCGGCGCCCCGGCCCTGGCCGGCCTGGTGACGAGCCTGCGGCAGGGAGCGCCCCACAGCCTGGTGGTCAGCAGCGGCGATCTGGTGGGCGCCACCCCGCTGATCTCCGCCCTCTTCCGCCATGAGCCCACGATCGCCATCGCCAACCAGATCGGCGTGGATCTGGCCATTCCTGGCAACCACGAGTTTGATGCGGGCTCGACCGAGCTGCTGCGCTTGCTGAAGGGCGGCTGCCAAACAAAAGAACCAGCCACACCCCAGCCGGGCCGTTCCCGGGCAGGAGAGACCGCGGCAGGGTCCTCCGGCGCCACCCCCACACCCCCTTGCGCCCTCGGCCCCCACCAGCCCGCCCGCTTCGCGACCATCGCCGCCAACATCACCACCCCCACGGGCGCCACCCTGTTTCCCGCCACAGCAATTCGCAACTTCGCTGGTGTGAAAGTGGGCTTCATCGGGGCCACCACGGCATCCACTCCCAAGATCGTGATCGCTAGTGGCATCCAGGGTTTGCACTTCGGCGACGAAGCCGAGGCCATCAACCGTGCCGCCGACGCCCTGCAGCGCCAGGGCGTGCAGGCCATCGTGGCCGTGATTCACGAAGGGGGTGAAACGGGTGCGGCCGGGCAACGGCTCGATTGGAACAACCCGAGCTGTCCCATGGCCCGCGGGCCGATCTTCGCCATCGCGCGCCAACTCTCGCCCGCCATCGACGTGGTGTTCTCCGCCCATAGCCACCAGGGCTACAACTGCCGCATCAACGGCCGCCCCATCCTGCAGGCCACTGCCTTCGGCCGGGGCGTGGCCGTGGTGGATCTGGCCCTCAACCCCCGCACGGGCGACGTCGATCGCACCCGCACCACCAGCCGCAACCTGCCCGTGCTGAACGGCCGCACCAACCCCCAGCTGCGCCAGACCGTGCTGGCCGCCGAACCGGCCCGGTGGCGAGCGGTGCTCGCGCGCGCCACACCCGATCCCGCCGTGGCCGAGCGAGTGGCCCGCTACGCCCGGGCGGCGGCGCCGATCGCCTCGCGGGCGGTGGGCCGCATCGGCGGCAGCTTCGATCGCGGCGGAGCCACCGATTCAGCGGCCGGGCGCCTGATCGCCGATGCCCAGCTCGCTGCCACCCAATCCCCCGCCGCTGGCGGCGCCCAGGCCGCCTTGATGAATCCCGGCGGCATCCGCACCAACCTGATGTGCCGAGCCGTACCGCCCTGCACGGTGACCTACGGCGACATCTTCGCGATGCAGCCCTTCGGCAACAGCCTGGTGGTGCTCACCCTCAGCGGCGCCGAGCTCAAACAGCTGCTCGAACGCCAGCAGCCCCCTGGCGCCCCGCGCCCCACCTTCCTCCAACCCTCCGCCTCATTGCGCTACAGCTGGGTCGTCCAGGCGCCCTACGGCGAGCGGGTGCGCCAGCTGCGGCTCAACGGCCAGCCGATCCAAGCCCAACAACCGGTGCGGCTGGTGGTGAACAGCTTTCTGACCCAAGGCGGCGATGGGTTCGAAGGATTCCGCCTCGGGCGCGATCAGCGCGGCGGCCCGCTCGATGTGGAGGCGCTGGAGGCCTACCTGCAGCGCATTCCTGCGCCTGATCCACTGGCGCGGATCAAGTTGATGCAGTAACGAAAAGCCCATCACCCTGTCGATCAATTGGCCTCTAAAAAACTCAAGCAGGACACCCAAGTTGAAGGCACTGGCGCCACGGCCTCGGCTGGAACCTCAGGGCCGGGGATGGCTCGAAAAAGCTGGTGATCAGTCTAGGGCTGCAGCTGCCATCCCCTGGACGATGGCCTGGATGCAGATGCCCTCATTGGCGGGATAGGTGCCGGGGATCCCATGCAGTTTCGGCATAGCATGGAGACCGCGGTGGTGGAGACCAATCACCTCCCAGTTATCATTAAGGACCGGACTACCAGAGTTTCCTGGCTCCGTAGGAGAGCGGTAGTGCAACAAACGGCCGTCATAATCAAGAATATAATTATCATGAATCGAGAATGATAGGGGTCGCCCCTGAGGATGGCCAATGATGTAAGCGCGTTGCAGACGATCCTTGAGCGGAAGACCGGGAGAGATCGGGATGGTCTCATGTTGATCAATCGGAGGAGTTGGCCGGAGCAAGGTGGCATCCAGCTCGTCAGGTGGCGAGGTCCACAATTGTTCAACAAGAAATTCCGGGGAGACACCATCTCTCCACAAATCAAAGCGAACGATGGCCTGATCAGGACGGAGAGCCCTGCTCAGATTCGCATCAGAGCTGATGACATGAGCGTTGGTTAGCAACAGAAGTTCTTCACCCAATTCAGGCTTGAGGTCGCCACCTCGCACAACAAATGCCGTTCCCACTGACATGCCATTTTGGTCTTCGACTCGGGCCACTGCAGCTGCTCTTTTCAAACACTTGTGAAACCATTTCACTGTACGGAAACCTTCTGAACCAAACACCTGCTCCAAGCCAACTTGATCACCGGAAAGTCGATCCAGCTGCACGAGATCCGCTTCTGTAATATCGATCTCCATCACGCTGCCCTGACGTTTCAACAAGGCACCTTGAAGTGCGGGCAGGAGACGATCACCAGGGGGCTGTGTTGCTGTCAGCTTCCAAACCTGGGTGAGTTGCCGGAAAGTGCTGCCAAACTCGAAGGCATCGGCATAGTTGGCAGGGAGATAGAGATTGAGCCACTCCAGCGCATCATCATGCCGCTCCAAGCCAATGCAAGCCTCAACAGCAGTAGCAAAATCCCAGGCCTCAGCCTGTTGATTTTGATGCTTCTCTGTGATGTGCTGCAAAATCTCTGCAGCCATCGATTGGGCCAACCGTTTGGGATCTGCGATGTTATCGAGTTCAAGCCCTTCACTTGCGGCGCGGAGGAGCAAGGCCACACTATTGATCCCTTGCCAGATCCTTGCCTGATTAGCGGCGTAGATGCTTCGATAACAAGCGATCGCTTGTTCAAGATGCTGGCGATTTCGACCTCGACCTGGATCAGGAGCTAACGTATAAAGGTCCTTGTAGGCACGGCCCAACAATCCCCTGGCTTCTTCATATTCTGATTGATTTGGTTTCACACCATCTGCAGCGGTGATTCGCTCGAGATCATGCAAGATGCTGATGGCTGCAGTGATGTGTCCTAGATCCAGTAGCGACTGGGCATATTGGCGAAGAATAAAGGCATCGTCTTGCCCATTTTGGATCAGGGCATCTGCAACCGACTGCATTAAATCAAAATAGCGTTGGCGGCGCAGCTGATTTAAAACTATTTTTGCATTCTTCAGTGGGTAAGCGGCATCAGCATCACGCAAGTACTCGATGAGCTGATCACACAACTGTCTGGTGGCCTGACGATCAAAGCTCTGTACCGCTGCCGTCAAGTTGACATTGAATTCAGTGGATTTGAAGGTCATGTGAGACGAAGACGTAATTGCTTTGCCAAGGCTTCACGGAGCTGCATCTGACCAAAATACTTATCTAGATCATGCCGCCAGTAGCCCGGGTTAGAGACGGACCGATCATGAACGACCCGTGCCCCATCGTTCTGATAATCATCAGCCAAGGTTGGATCCAGTGCAACAGGATCAAGTCGATCATAAATGTTCACCCAGTCTGAAAGCAAATGCTCCTTGGGATAACCATCCATCTTGGACCACTCGGGCCTCAACTGATCTTGGACTTCATCAATGCCTAATGGGGAACCGATTGTCATGAGCGCATCAATTGGCGGACAGTGACTCACACGCTTCAGGCAGTCATAGGCAATCACAGTTCCCATGCTATGCCCCACAACCAGATGGGGGCCGTTGCCCCCAAGCAATGCGGCATCCTGCTGCAACTGAGCGATGAATCGCTTGCGGATCTCATCTTGAACGTGGTAGGTGATTCCAGGACTTGGGCTGTGCTCTGTATTGAAGAGGTAGTGATGCACATCACGCAACAGCACTTTCATGAGCCGCCGCTTGATGAACCATGGAATGGGGATGCGCTCGAAGCCTGGCTGATCACTGGGATCGGGTTGGAAGTCGTCTCCATGGGGGGAAGGTGCATCGAAATTCAGCACGGCCGAGAAGCGATCCACAAATTCTTTCTCCTTCCCTTCCAGGGTCTGTGTCCACCCCAAATCATCATCACCAGGCTCCGAGCTCGTTTCCTTGCCAAGACTCTCCTGGCCACCTGTTTCTTGGGCAGGGCTCCCATACAGCACGTCTGCCCAGTAGACCATGGATGACGTGATGCCATTTGTGGCCAAAGCGATACCGTCATTCTCTGCCAGAGCCCGTTCCCAGCCGGCCAGCAGCACATCTTTAGGAGGCTTGTTGCCGGTTCCGTGAATAAATGTGATGTGTGCCATGGGTGCTCAAAGTAGAAAGGAGTGGGCAACGATCTCGTGCCCATGCTTAGCACATTTAGACTGTCCAGCAGTCGTTGGTGACGAAAGCCGTTTGAAGCGCCGTTGCAGAAACAAATATTCTTCACAAGCAATCGTCACAACCCACAGCGAATCGCTCAGCCCTGCCGCCCCCCGAGAATCTTGCGTCGCCAACGCAACACACTGGCCAGGTCGAGCGGTTCGCCGTTGAATTCAATCTGTTTGATCTGCTCCGGGCTGCGGCCGGCGGTTAGCTCGCGCTGGAGGCCGCTGCTGATTTCCATCCAGCGCACGTCGGGGAAGGCACGGCGATCGGCGGGTGAGGCAGCCCAGAACTCCGGGCCGAACCGCTTCCTCGGATCCCGCTCTCCATCGAAGCCACCGCGCTCGCGAACCGAAAGGGCCGGCCGGCCGATCACGAGCATCACCGGGAAGGGCTGCTGGGTCCAGGTGCGCACCCAGCTGGGCTTCTCGATGGCGAAGATCTCCCGGCCATCGGCGCGGCGGCGGAGGTGGGAAGGACACGCCATGAGCTGGAGAAAAAGGAAGGCGCCGGTGCCGTTGCCGTCGTCGTCGGTGAACTCCACCTGCAAATCGAGGCCGTCGTCTTCCTCGGGGGAGAGCTCCTGCCAGTTCTGGCCAGCGCTGGTGAGGCGGGCGCCCACCTCCAGCCGCAGCAGCTTGGCTTTGCGGCGGGCCGTGAGCTGGGGGGTGGCCTCTGCGCTGAGGGCTGCGGACTGGCGGCGGAGGGCGGGATCGGCGAAGAGGCGCTCCAGGTCGTCGAACAAGGAAAAAGGCTGATCGCAGCCATCGCACACCACCTGGGCCTGCTCGCCATCGCGCTGCAGCTTCTGCATCAACACAGCCTCGTTGCCCTTGGGGGTGTGGCAATGGGGGCAGAGCCAGTGGCGGCGACGATCCACCGTGTCAGCAGCCTGGCGCAGATGGCCATCGATCAGCTGGGCGAACTGCACCCGTTCGGCGTCCGCCACTTCGGCGCCCACGTGCAGGGTGATCTCCCCTTCCGTGGCGTTGTCGCGCCGCAACTTCACGGCCATCGCTCGGCCGCTGGCCACGGTGCCGCTGGCGAGGGTGCGGAATTCCGCCGCATCGCGCCAGAGCTCCCGCAGCTCAAACACGCGGGTTTCCGCCAGGCTCACCACCAGAGTGGCGTGGATGTCGTCCAGCCAGCCGCTCACCGCGTAGCTCATAAAGCTGGGCGGCAGGGCGGGAGAGGCGGGCCGCTCGCGGCCGCAGTGGCTGGGGAAGACGAGCTGGCCGCCCTGGCGCAGGCAGATTTTGCGCTCCTGGAGCTGGCGCTCCAGCTCCGCCAGCAGCACCTGCTCCTCGGCGGCCTCCAGCCGCTGCTGACCCTGGCCAAAGGGCAGATCGCCAGCGGCGATGGCGCCCACGGGCAGGGCGCCGAGCTGGGGTTCGGCCTGGCGCAAGCGGCGCAGCACCGCCTGGCCGTAGACACCCAGCCATTCGGGCTTGAGTAACACATAGGAGCCGTAGTCGAGCTGTTTGAGCACGCCGGGGCCATCGAGCAGGCCGATCACGGTTTGCAGGGTCGCCTCATTGAGGCGGGGGTTCTGGAGCCGCTGCCGCAGGCGCTCGCGCATATCCTTGTAGGTGAGCAGCACCTCCCCCGCCTCCCGCAGCCGCAGGATCTCCCCTTTGATCTCCTGGAACAGCCGCGGGGAGGTGCGGCGTGGCAGCTGGTCCCAGGGGATCGCCGCCTGAATGGCCTCCCGCAGCTCCGAACAGCCGCTGTTGGTGAGGGCGCTGGTTTCCAGCAGCCGCATCCCCTGCTCCTGGGCGAAACGCTCCAGGCACCCGCGGCTGGCGCGGAAGCCGGCGTCCACCCGGGTGGCCACCAGCAACTCCGGCGGGGGATCGGGCAGGGTGCGGCGCAGGGCGGTCTGCCAATCGCGCAGGCCCTCGAGCACCTCTTCACGGGAGGCGTCAAAGAGCAACAGCACCAGATCGGCCCGATCGAGAAAGAGCTGGTGGATCAGGCGCTGATCGGCCTGGCCGCCGAAATCCCAGAGCCACACCTCCCGCTGCACCGCTCCCGGGGCAGCGGGCTGGGGCAGGGGCCACTGGGTGCACCAGGCGCCCACGGTGGACTCGCTGGGCAGAAAGCTGCCGTTGGCCAGCCGCTGGGTGAGGCCCGTCTTGCCGGCGCCGCTGTCGCCCACCACCAGCACTTTGGCGTTGGTGTAGATGAGCGACCCTTCGCTGGCAGGCAGCTCCTGGGGGTGGGGCGGCGTTTGGCTCCTGAGCAGAACGAGCCCGGTTTGATCCGCCGACCACAGGTCGCCAGCGGCGGTCCAGCCCACGCTGCACACCCTCCCCTTGTGGCCTTTGTGCACCGCCAGGGGCTGGCCGCTCTGGGCTTCCCACAGCCGCACCGTTCCATCGCCCCCGCCGCTCACCACACGCTGGCCATCGCCGCACCAGCCCACGCTCCACACCCTCTCCTTGTGGCCTTCGAGCACCGCCAGCGGCTGGCCGCTCTGGGCCTCCCACAGACGCACGGTTCCTTCGGCGCCGCCGCTCACCACACGCTGGCCATCGCCGCTCCAGCTCACGCTGTTCACCGGCCCGGGATGAGACAGCTCCAGAGCCCGAGTCCGCTGGGGGTCCAGCCCCTGCTCCCCTCCTGGCTGAAGTGATGAAGGCGAAGGGGCAGGGGAGGGCGCCATCGACGCTGGCTGGCCTGCGGGTGGCGGCTGTGGCGTTGGTTCGGGCTCAGCGGCGGGCTCCCCCGCCACTGCCTGCGGCCCTTCGCTGATGTCTTCCGCCACCGGCCGACAAGCACGCAGCAACTTCTCCCACTCCCGCTCGCGATCCTCGCCCGACCGCCAATCGATGTAGGCGATACCCTGCAGCATGGGCTTGATCGGCGCGTCGTCGAGGCGCAGGGGAACAAAGCGCCGCTCCCGGTTGAGAGGGTCACGGAAAAAGGGCGGTATGGCCCTCCAGGGTCGCCCAGTCGGAGCCGAAGGAGTGGGCCGACATGCAGAACAGCAGCACGGCCGAATGCTCCAGCCCCTCTCCTATCGCCAGGGTGATGCGAACCCCCGGCTGGATGGTCCACTCGTCCAACCACACCCGGAGCCCCGCCGCCCGCAGCCGCTCCGCCAGCTCCCGCACCACCGGCTTGTCGGCGCTGCCGTGGCTGAGGAAAACGTCGTAGCGGAAGGGGGTGCGATGGGGGCCGGCCATGGGGGCAGGCTAGGAAACCAGGGACGGGGCGGGCCGCCAAAGGGCAGCCGGGCACAATGGGAGCTTCCAAAGCACCTTCGCCGCCCTGGCTGGATGGACTGAGCGATGAGCCACTATTCCGACGCGGAACTGGAAACGCTGCTCGGTGACACGGAATCCGACCAGGTGGAGCGCAAGACGGCTTGGGCCGGCAGCGCCAGCACAAAAGGGAGAGAGGCTGTCTGCGCCTTTGCCAATGATCTTCCAAACCACGGCAGTCCGGGGGTATTGATTGTCGGAGCGAACAATGACGGCACCCCTGCTCATACGACGATTGACGATCAACTGTTGCAGACCCTGTCTGACATCAAAACCGATGGAAAGATCATCCCTCCACCCACGCTGACGGTTGAAAAAAGAGTGCTGAAGGGGGCCGAGATGGCTGTGGTAACGGTCTGGCCCGCAGATTCACCCCCGGTTCGCTGTGAAGGAAGAATCTGGATTCGGGTGGGGCCTCGGCGCGGTTTGGCCACCGCCCAAGATGAGCGCATCCTCAACGAAAAACGCCGCTTCCGCGATCAGCCCTTTGATGCCAGGCCATGCACAGGGGCGGGATGGAAGGATCTGGATTTGGCCTGGTACAGGGAAACCTATTTGCCGATGGCCGTGGCGCCAGAGGTGCTCGAGGCCAACCAGCGCTCCCTGGAGGAGCAGCTCTCCAGCACCCGCATGATCCTCACCCCAGCGGAACCCACCCCCACCCACTTGGGCGTGCTCGCCCTTTGCGACCATCCTCGCGACTTCCTGCCCTGCGCCTACGTGCAGTTTTTGAAGTTGGCTGGCCCCACCCTGGCGGATGAGCCTCTGGATGCGGAGGAGTTTGAGGGGCGCCTGGTGGATGTGATCCGGCAGGTGGAAGAGAAATTGAGCTCCCACAACCGCACGGAGGTGGACTTCAAGAGCAGCGCCAGCGAGAAGCGCACCCAGCTCTATCCACTGGTGGCGCTGCAGCAGTTGTGCCGCAATGCGGTGATGCATCGCACCTATGAGCACACCAATGCGCCGATTCGGATCACCTGGTATGCAGATCGGCTGGAGATCTTCAGCCCCGGTGGGCCCGTGGGCATCGTGACGGCGGAAACCTTCGGACAGCCAGGGTTCACCGACTATCGCAATCCGAATTTGGCGGGGTTTCTCAAGGAAACAGGATTTGCCCAACGGTTTGGCGCTGGCATCGCCACCGCTCGGCGCGAATGCGAGCGCAACGGCAACCCACTGCCGGAATTCACTGTCACCAACGTCGCCATTGGGGTGACCTTGCGGCCACCAGAGGCGATGGTGGCGACATGATGAAAACGATTGCGTTTTTCAACAACAAGGGTGGCGTTGGCAAGACAACGCTCGTGTATCACCTGGCCTGGATGTTTGCGGAGTTGGGCTTGAATGTGGTGGCGGCCGACCTGGATCCCCAGGCGAACCTCAGCAGCATGTTTCTCGATGAAGACACGCTGGAGGAGATCTGGACGGAGCCGCAAACGCCAAGAACGGTGGTGGGCAGCTTGACGCCACTGTTGGAAGGAACGGGTGATGTGACGGCTCCCTGGATCGCCCAGGTGGCTCCTGGCATTGGCCTTGTGGTGGGCGATCTGGCCCTCTCCTCAAAGGTGGAGGATGATCTCTCCTCGCAGTGGCCCGTTTGCCTGGAAAGCAAGCCCAGGGCCTTCCGCGTGATCACAGCGTTTTGGCGATTGTTGGCCATGGCTGCCGCCGAGCGCCAGGCCGATGTGGTGCTGATCGATGTGGCGCCCAGCCTGGGGGCCTTGAACCGTGCCGCCTTGATTGCCGCCAGCCATGTGGTGATTCCGCTGGTGCCAGACCTTTATTCCATCCAGGGACTGAAAAATCTGGGGCCCACCCTGCGCCGTTGGCGAGAGGGCTGGCAGGAGCGGTTGGGGCGGGTGTCCGAGACGTTGGGGAGTGAACCACTCCCGAGCGGCGCGATGCAACCGGTGGGCTACGTGGTACTGCAACACGCGGTGCGGCTGGATCGACCGGTGAAGGCCTACCAGCGCTGGCTGGATCGGGTGCCCGCCGTCTATGCCAATGCCGTGTTGAACCAGCCAGAGGAGCCGCTCCAGGTCACGCCGGACGACGACCCCCATTGCCTGGCGCAGCTCAGGCACTTTCGCAGCCTGATGCCCCTGGCGCAGGAGGCGCGCAAGCCGATGTTTCATCTCACACCGGCGGATGGGGCCCTGGGGGGCCATCTCCGCGCCACTCTCTACTGCCGGAAGCAATTTCGGGACTTGGCTAGGGAATTGGCTGGGCGCTGTGACCTGCCGTTGCCTTGAAGGGTGGGTGGAGCTCCCCCCGCCCCCTCAATGCCGCCAACGCCCGCTCCGCCAAGTGCCGGTGAAACGCGCTGGTGAGGTGCCCCCAGCGATCCCACCACAGGAAACCGCGGGCATCGGGCACCGCCAGCTCGTTGGCGGGCGAAGGCAGCTCTTGGGGCCCAGCGAGCAGCGAGCCAGCGGGTGCACCGCCAGCGTTGGCGAGCGCCGGCCGCCGAATCTCGCGAAAGCCCCACGCGCCCGGCTCCGCCTGGATCTCCATGAACAGCCCATGGAAATCCGGCTGCACCACCACCAGCCCCCGGCGCGCCGCCAAGTCGGCCAACGCCTGCCGGAGTGCGTCGTTTTGGCGGGCGATCAGGGCGTTGAAGGCGCGGCGCTCCGGTTCACCGATCCCGGGCAGCTCGATCGGGCTGAGGCCCCAGGGCAGTTCACTCGGCACCAGAAACTGCCGCAGGCCCCGATCCGCCAGGGCAGTGACCGCGGCGAGCAGGTGCGAGTTCACAGCGTCGCCCACGGCCGGGCCGGGCGGAGCATCGAGGTAGTCGTTGGCGCCGGCGCGCACGACCACCAGGGCGCCGGATGCCAGGGGGACTGATGCACCGGCCCAGGCCCCCGCAAATCCCTCCACCTGGGTGAGCAGATTCGGCACCCCCTTGGGCGAGCGGCCCAGGCCGGAGCGAGCGCCCCCAAAGGCATGGTTGGTGCCGCCGGCCAGGGAGGGCAGCAGGGGCGGCAGACCGAGGCCCTGCGCCAGCGCCTCCACCCAGAGGGGACCGTCGCAGCGACGGTTCTGCCAGTGGGGAGGGCAGGGGAAGGCCCGATCCCCCAACAGGGCGCGGGCGTTGCCCCCATCGCAGAGGCTGTCGCCGAAGATCAGCAGCTCAGTGATCAAAGGGGGCTGGCTCACGGCGTGGCGGCAACGTTGGAGACCTTGGCAGCACCCCCTACCATGGCCGCAAGCCAGGATGTTCACGGGGTGATTTCGTTGTGCAAGATTCCCGTGGACCAGGGTGGTTCCGGGCAGCTGACGAGATGGACCCTGGGCCCCCTGGCCGCCCTCTCCCTTCTCACCGCCTGCCAGGGCGCGCCGGAACCCCCGCCGCGCCCACCCCTGGCGGTGCAGACGCAGGAGACGCGGGGGGCTCGCTTCGCCGACGCGGTGGACACCGTGAGCACCCTGGAGGCCCTTGAGGAGGTGCAACTGGCGGCCCAGGCCGGCGGCCGCATCCAAACCCTGCTCGTGCGCCAGGGCGATCAGGTGCGCCAGGGCCAGCTGCTGATGGTGCTCGATCAAACCCAGGCCCAGGCGGAGGTGGCCCGGCTGCGGGCCGAAACCGAAACCAAGCGGCTGAACTTTCAGCGCTACGACTACCTGGTGAAGCAAGGGGCGGCCAGCGCCATCCAACGCGATCAATTCCGGCAGGACTACATCTCCTCCCGCATGACACTGGTGGCGCGCATGGCCGATCTCGGCTTCCGCGATCTGCGGGCGCCGATCAGCGGCACCATCGGCGACGTGCAGGCGAAGGTGGGCGATGTGATCGCAGCAGGAGCGCCCTTCACCCAGATCATTCGCAACGATCCGCTGGTGGCCAGGGTGGACGTCCCGGCCGTCTACTCCAATCGGCTGCGGGTGGGGCTGCCCGTGATCTTGATGGATCCGGCCACGAATCGCCCGATCGCTCAAAGCGTGGTGCGCTCCCTGGATCCCGCCGTGGTGGCTGGCACCCAATCGCTTCTGGCCAAGGCCGAATTTGCCAACCCCACCGGCCTGCTGCGCAACGGCCTGCGCACCCGCACCCGCCTGATCCTCGACGAGCGCACACAACTCTCCGTGCCATTTGAAGCCGTCACCCAGATCTCCGGCCAGCGGTTTGTATATGTGGTGGGCAGCCTGGCGGAGCTGGAGCGCCGGCCCGGCCAGGCCAAGCTGGAGCCCTTGCGCAAGCTGCCGCCGGGCACCGCCTTCGCCCTGCAAACTCCCGTGGAGCTGGGGCCACTGCAAAACAACCGCTATCCGGTGTTAAGGGGCCTGGAGGCGGGCCAACGGCTGATCACCTCCAACCTGATCAATCTCCGGCACGGCCTGCCGGTGAAGGCCAACTAGCCGCGCGCCGCCATACGCCATGTCGCTCTCCAACACCTTCATCACGCGCCCCGTGCTCACCACGGTGTGCAGCCTGCTGATCGTGATGGCCGGGCTGATCGCCATCCCCATCCTGCCGATCGAAAACCTGCCGGATATCGCACCTCCCACCGTGCAGGTGAGCTCCCGCTATGTGGGGGCCGACGCGGTGAGCGTGGAGCAGGGCGTCACCAGCGTGCTCGAGCAGCAGATCAACGGGGTGGAAAACATGGACTTCATCTCCTCCACCAGCACAGCCGATGGCACCAGCGCCATCGAAATCACCTTCGCCAGCGGCAGCAATGGCGACATCAACCAAGTGAACGTGCAAAACCGGGTGGCCCTCGCTCAACCGAGCCTGCCGGAGGAGGTGAGGCAGTCGGGCATCACGGTGAATCAGGCCTCCAACTCAATCCTGCTGGTGTACAACTTCACCAGCGAAGACCCCAACAACCGCTACAGCCTCGAAACGATCAGCGGCCTGCTCGATCAAAACCTCACCGATGCCATTCGACGCGTGCCCGGCGTGGGGGAGTTGCAGTATTTCGGCAATCGCCAGCTGGCCTTTCGGCTCTGGCTCGATCCGGTGCGCCTGGCCGCCAACAAGCTCACCGCCAGCGACGTGGTGCAAGCCCTGCGCAGCCAAAACCGCCTCGTGCCCGTTGGGCAAATCGGTGGCGCTCCCGCACCCCCCGGCCAGCAATACACCCTCACCGTGCTGCTGCAGGGGCGGCTGCGCAACACCGCAGACTTTGAAAATCTGATCCTGCGCGCCACGGCCGATGGTGGTGTGGTGCGGCTGCGGGATGTGGGGCGGGTGAGCCTGGGGGGGGAAACCTTCGCGGTGGAAGCCACCGACCTGCGCGGCGTGCCCTCAGTGGGGATGGCGATTTACCAGCGCACGGGCAGCAACGCCCTCGAGGTCTCCCGAGGGGTGGAGGAGGTGCTCAAAGAATTCACCGCCACCATGCCCGTGGGGATGACGATGCAAAAGATCATCGACAACACCGACTTCGTGCGGGCCTCGATCGATGGGGTGGCCTCCGCCCTGCGCGATGCGGTGATCCTGGTGGTGTTGGTGTTGTTTCTGTTTTTGCAGGACTGGAAAGCCACCCTGGTGCCGGCGATCGCCATCCCGGTGGCGCTGGTGGGCTCCTTTTTGGGCGTGTTGGTGTTTGGCTTCACCCTCAACCAGCTCACCCTCTTCGGCCTGGTGCTGGCCACCGGCCTGGTGGTGGACGATGCGATCACGATCATCGAAACCACCGCCACCAAGAAAGCCGCTGGCCAGGGCGCCCTGGCAGCGGCCAAGAGCACCATGGACGACCTGTTCGGTGCGGTGATCGCCACGACGCTGGTGTTGTTCGCGGTGTTCATTCCGGTGCTCTTCTTCCCGGGCGCCACGGGCACCATCTACCGCCAGTTCGCGGCCACGATCCTGTTTGCGATCGCGATCTCCACCTTCAACGCCCTCACCTTCTCGCCCATGCTCTCGGCCCTGCTGCTGGCCCTGGAGGGAGATCCACCGGGGCGGCGCACCTACGCCATCGCCGGGGCTGCGGTGGGCTTTGTGTATGGCCTGCTCGCCGCCGCGGGCGGTGGGGTCCTGGTGGCGATCGGCGCCCTGGCCGGCGGCCTGCTGCTGGGCTTTGTGCTGCAGTTGCTCACGGGCCTGCCCCTGCGGCTTCCCTTCAGCCTCGCCGGAGCAGCGGGCGGGCTGGTGCTCTCCGGAGCCACCAACCCGTTGGCGGTGCTGGCCTACGCACTCGCTGGCGGCCTGTTTGGCTGGTCCACTCCAGAGCTGTTCGGCTGGTTCAACCGCGGCTACGCCGGCATCGAGCGCGGCTACCAAAAGGGCTTGGCCTGGGTGCTTTCGCACCGTGCCCTGATCATGGCGGCGCTGCTGGCGGGCATCGCGCTGACGGCGGTGGCCTTCAACACCATCGCCAGCGGCTTTGTGCCGGTGGAAGACCAGAGCTATGCCATCGGCATCGTGCAGGGCCCGGAGGGCGCCTCCCTCGAGACCACGCGACGCGTCAACCAACGGGTGGCCGCCATCTTGAGGGAGGAGAAGGACATCGACAGCGCGGCGCTGTTCAGTGGGGCGAGCCTGGCTGGCAACGCCCCCAACCGCGGCCTGTTTTTCTTCGGCACCCGCAACTGGAGCGAGCGCCCCGGCACCGATCAGTCGGTGGGCGCGATCGTGCAGCGCCTCAACCAACAGTTTGCGGCCATCCAGGAGGCGCGGGTGATCGTGATTGAGCCGCCGGCGATTCCGGGCTACGGCACCGGCGGCGGCTTCGAATTCCAGATGCTCAACCGCAGCGGTGGTGCCCTCTCCGATGCGCAATTTTTTGCCACCGCCCAGAGGCTGATTGGCAACGCCAATGCCAGCGGCCTATTCGATCGGGTGTTCACCCAGTTCTCCGCCGAGGCCCCCCAGCTGCAGATCCTGGTGGATCGCGATCGCATGGCCTCCCTGGGGGTGGATTTCCAGAGCGCCATGCAGGCTTTCAGCTTCAACATCGGCTCCTTTTACGTCAACGACACCTTCGAGGGCGGCAGGGTGCGCCGGGTGTTTGTGCAGGCGGATGACGCCTTCCGCGCCACCCCCGAAAAACTGCGGACGCTCTACACCAAGAACGCCGCCGGCGAGCCGGTGTCGCTGGCGGAGTTCGTTCGGATCGAACCCACCACCGGCCCCGCGGTGATCCCCCGCTTCAACCTCTTCCGCTCAATCATGGTGGAAGGCGGCCCCGCCCCAGGCCGCAGTTCCGGCCAGGCCATCAACGACATTCGCCGCCTCTTCGAGGAGCTCTCGATCAATGGCGTGAGCTTCGACTGGACCGGCATCTCCCGCGAGGAGATCCGGGCCGGGGCCCTGGCCATCGTGGTGTTTGCCCTGGGGATCCTCACGGCTTACCTGGTGCTCTCGGCCCAATACGAGAGCTACACCGATCCGTTGATCATCTTGATGACGGTGCCAACCGCCATGTTGGGGGCGCTTCTCTTTTTAGCGGCCCGCGGCGAGGTGCTCAACATCTTTGCCCAAGTGGGGCTGGTGATGTTGATCGGACTGGCGGCCAAAAACGGCATTCTGATCGTCGACATGGCCAACCAGCGCATGGAGGAGGGGGCGACCGCCCTGGAGGCGGCTGCGGATTCGGCCCGCTCCCGCTTCCGGCCGATTCTGATGACGGCCATCTCCTCGTTGTTTGGCTTTTTGCCGCTGGTGCTGGCCAGCGGCGCCGGGGCCCGGGGGCAGGCCTCACTTGGCACGGTGGTGTTCGGCGGGCTGGCGGTGGCCACCGTGCTGTCGCTGTTTGTGGTGCCGGTGTTTTACGTGGTGATGAAGCAGCTCACCGGCGCGAGCCCCCCTGGGTTGGCCGCGAGCGAGGAGGCACCGGCGCCATGAGCCAGCCATCCCCAGAGCACCACACCAGGAGCAGCAGCCAGCCCCCCCTTTCTGGAAGGCGGGTGGTGGTGGCTGGGCTGGTCAGCGGAGCGGCTGGCCTGGCGATCGCCTTGTTTTTGCGGGCGATCGTGGCCAACACCACAACGCGGCTCCCCTCCCATGAGCTGTACTGGAGCACGGTTCTGATGGGTGGTTTTGGCGTGGTGGCCGGCATGGCGCTGGAAGCGGTGCGCCAGCTGCAGCGCCACAACCCCGATCCGGAATACCGCCACACCACCCGCGCCCGCCCCACTGGGCAAGGTGGAGGGAATCGGGGCGGTCAGCGCTGAGGAGCTGGTCCCAAGGCGGCCAGCGAGTGCGTCGAGGTTCACGAAGCCACTTGCAGCATCCGCAGCTTGATTGCCTTGGAGTGTGAGGCGATGCCTGAATGTCAATTGACTGATACGAACTGTCTGTAGAAGTCATCCTTGAGCTTCCAGGCCAAGTCCACCTGCCGCAGGGCGCTGTGCAGGGCTTCCTCGCTGTCGATCAATCCCACCAGATGCCCTGCCAGCTCCTGAGCATGGGTGAGGCCTCCAAGCAGCTCCATCTCGCCGATATCGCTCTGGCGGCGGTCGTGCATCATGTGGTAGTAGAAAAATTCAGACCGCGCGTCACCGCCGGCGGCACCTTGGTTGAACCGTTCCGATAGACGGGGCCACAGAGTTTCATATTCCACGGCCACCAGCACTTCGGCCCAGAAGCGCAAGAAGCACACCAGGGCCAGGTCGCTATGGGTCAAGCGCAGACAGGCCTGTAGCTGCTCCATGCTCTGGCGGCGGACCAAGGCAGTGGTGACAGATTCCTCACTCAACAAAATCTGCTCGCGGCTGGCCCCGAGATTCAGCAGGTCGCGAAATAGAAGTTCGCGGTGTGATGCAAGGGGCAAGCCTCGGGTGTTGCGGGGATATTCCTCATGCAAGATCGATCGCACCGTGGCCCTGATCGCTTCAGAGTGCAAACCATCAATGACGTGCTCATAGACGTTAACGATCGACAAGGACAGAAACCGGCGCTGAATCAGCACCGCCAGCAGCTCTTCCCAGCCCAGGGCCGGCAGCCGTTGGAAGAGTGGATGGCCCCTCAGGCGCTGCATCAGGTGGCGTTCGCGGGCATTGAGTCGGTCGAGCATGGTCATTTGTCGGTGAACAAGATCCTGAGGCTGCTGCGCCAGTTCCGGTCGGGATCGGGCAGGAAGGGCCGGGCCACGGTCCACATCAATTCGAAGTCGTTGAGGAGGGTGCCGGTGATCAGGGGGTCACTGGCCTGCAGGTCGAGTTCAAGCTGAAAGGTGTGGATCGCCAAGGCCCCATGCAGGAATGGGGCCGCCAGCAAGGTGTGGCCGGCCCGGTAGAGGGCCATGGACGGCAAGGTGTCATACAGCCGCACCTGCAGGCGCGCGGCATGGGCGTTGCCGCGGATCGTCGCCTCCAGCGTTTCCAGATTGGCAATCACACTGGCCTGGATGCCGAAATCATCGGCCAACGGTTCATCGGCGTAGCGCTTCAGCACAGCTTCCCTCAAACTCGCCGCCAGGGAGTAGGGCCAGGCGAGCAGGATCCGCACCGACACCCCCGCCAGCAGGCAGCGGCTCAGCGGCGCGCGGTACTGGTCCAGGTTGGGTGCAAAGGTCTGCAGGATGGCCACCTGGCGGTCGTCACCATCATCGGCACCGATCACTTGCTCAAGGGCTGCCGCGAAACGGTCGCTGGGGAAACCGGCGTGAATGGTCTGCAGACCCAGGCGTCCGAGGCCCTGACCCCATTGCTGGTATTGCTGCTGCAGGTAGCGATGGAGCTGGGGAAGTTTGTAGCCACGCCCGTTGATATTGAACTTGCGATAAATGGTGCGCAGTCGCTGGGTGAAGGCTTCGTCTTCAATCGGGCTGTGGCGTTGCTGATAGGTGTCCAGCAGCTCTTGCTTGCTCTGGCCAGGGTGCTCTCTCAGGCAGAGAATCACCTCGAGCTCATGGGCGGTGAGCGCATGCTCGTGTCGTTCGCTGATGGTCTGCAGAAAGGCTGTCCAGGTCATGGCTCTCAACGGACGGTTGCAGCTAGGGCAACGAATGACCCGCCATTTTATCGGCTTGGCCCTTGAATCTAGACCCTTACATTTGGTTCCACCTCCTTAGATCTGAGCAAGGTTGACAGGGCGATGGCGACAATCAGACTATTAACAGGTCTTCACCAGATGCTGCGATGAAAGAGGATCCACGCCAGCTTTATCAGCGCCTTCTTGACTATCCATTCAACGACCCCAGTCATGAGATTGGCTTTCATGAGCATCTGAAGCGCAACAATGGCTGGAGTCAACACTTTGCCCTGCGCGCAATTGAGGAATACAGAAAGTTTGTCTTTCTGGCGATGGTGGCTGATCATCAGGTGACGCCATCAGATCAGGTTGATCAGGTGTGGCATCAGCATCTGCTCTTTAGTGATGCCTACTGGAATGACTTCTGCCCAAGGGTGCTTGGGCGCCCCCTGCACCACGAACCCACACGCGGTGGAGCCGAAGAACGGCAACGATTCCAAGGCCTCTACCTCGCCACCCTCGCCAGTTACCGGGAGCATTTCGGGGAGCCTCCCTTCGATCTATGGCCTCCACTCAACGTGCGTTTCAGCCGTGACCAGCAGATGCAGCGCCGCCGCATCAACCCACTGCTTGGTCAGATTGGCCGAAACAAACAAGGCTTCATCCTATTCCTTTTAATGACAGTCGCCGCTGCAGTGACGGGCTGCCAGATGGCTTCGACCGTTCCCAATCCACTTGACTTCAAGGGTTCGGATTTCTTGTCCTTCTACTTTTTGTTGTCCAGTATCGCTGTGCTACTGGCCTTACTTCTCCGAGCAAAGCTGCGCCTACCCAGCAGGCATCGACAAAATCACCCAGTGTCGCTTGATGTTTACGAAACTGCCTATCTTGCCGGGGGCAAGAAACGCGCTGTGGATACGGCGATTGCAAGCCTTGTTCAAAATAAATCCGTCACCGTTGAGCCAGTACAGAAAACCCTAAAGTTGCAAGAGCCTAGAAAAGAGTTCTCCAGCCCGATCGAGCAAGCAGTTGCAAACGCCATCGGATCCTCCGGGCAAATTGACGCTGTTCGGAGTGCAACCACTCGTCAAACAGGTGCCATTCGGGATCGTCTGCGTCAGCTTGGCATTCTCGTAATGCCAAACCAGTCCATTAAAGCCCAAATTTACCCAGCAGTTATCTTGGCCTGCTTGCTGGCACTTGGGGTTGCCAAGATTGGGGTGGGGATCTCTCGCGGAAGACCCGTTGGTTTGTTGGTCATGATGTGTCTTTTTTTGAGCGTAGTTGGATTATGTTTTTTGTTGGTGCCTGTCCATCGCAGTCGCTACGGTGATCAGGTCTTGCAAGAGATTCGCAGCCGGATACCCTCAGCACCTGTCAGGCATGCCGATCCCCAACTCCCCCTGGCCTTTGCGCTGATGGGCGCAGCCATTTTGCCAACCGATACTTTTGCTGACTTAAAGCAGATGTTCACGCCAGTATCCAGTGGCGGTGATGGAGGCGGCGCTGATGCAGGCGGCGGTGGTTGCGGGGGCGGTGGTTGTGGTGGAGGCTGTGGTGGTTGTGGTGGTTGATTGTTTTCCCTGGCATGGGCTAGCCAAACCGAGACTGGTGACGAGCCACCCCCTGTCTGTACGTTGGTAGAGGTGGTGCCCTCCTAGTCAGCGACCCATGACCTATTGCATTGGCTACTGGCTCGAAAAAGGCCTGGTGCTGGCCTCCGATTCCCGCACCAACGCCGGGGTGGACTACATCTCCACCTACAGCAAGATGTATAGCTTTCAGCCGGCGCCCGATCGGTTGTTTGTGATCCTGGCGGCGGGGAGCCTGGCCACCACCCAAGCGGTGATCAGCTGGATCCGCCGCGATCTCGACCGCCCGGCCGATCTGGAGGCGGGCGGCGGCAAGGATTTGCGCCATTGCGACTACCTGTTCGAAGCGGCGGCCTATGTGGGGCGGGTGAGTGTGGCGGTTCAGAAGGAAAACGAAGAACAGCTGCGCCAGGCGGGCAGCAGCGGCAGTGCGACGTTTCTGCTGGCGGGCCAGATCGGCAGCGAACCCCATGGCCTCTATCTGATCTATCCCCAGGGCAACGCGATCCAGGCCACCCCAGAAACGCCCTACCTGCAAATCGGCGAGAGCAAATACGGCAAGCCCCCGCTCGACAACATCGGCCACGCAAACCTCTCGCTGGAAGATGCCGCCCGGCTCTGCCTGATCTCCGAGGTGCTCACCCAGCGCTCCAATCTTTCGGTGGGGCCGCCCTTCGAGCTGGTGGTGATCGAGGCGGGGGAGATGACGATCTCCCGCCAGATCAAAGTGGAAGCGGATGATCCCAGCCTCGACGAGATGATCGACACCTGGGTTGAGGCCCAGCGGGAGGCGCTTTATCGCCTGCCGCGCCTCCCCTGGGAGAGAGAGGGAAGGGAGTAGGGGTGGCGAGCTGGATCTCCACGGGCCACCTGCCCACCGAGACGGTGGTGCAGGAGCTGGTGGCCGAAGCCCACCGACGCTTCAGCCCCGTGCGGGAGGGGAGGGTGGCCACCTACATCCCGGCCCTGGCAGCGGCCGATCCGGCCCACTTCGCCATCGCCGTGGCCTCCACTGGCGGGCAGCTGTGCGAGGCGGGGGAGGCGACGCTGGCGTTCAGCATCCAGAGCCTGTCCAAGCCCTTCCTCTATGCCCTGGTCTGCCAGGCCATCGGCGAGCGGGAGGCGCGCGAAAAGCTGGGGGTGAACAGCACCGGGCTGCCCTTCAATTCGGTGCAGGCTGTGGAGCGGGCCGATGACGGCCTCTCCAACCCGATGGTGAACGCGGGCGCAATCGCCGCCACAAGCCTGGCGCCGGGCGACAGCACCGAAGCCAAGTGGGCCTTCATCCAGGAGGGCTTTTCCCGCTTCGCGGGCCGCCCACTGGTGCTGGATGCGGAGGTATATGCCTCGGAGGTGGCCACCAACCGCCGCAATCTGGGCATCGCCAACCTGCTGGAGGAGCAGGGCTGCATCTGGTTCGACCCGGAGGCCAGCACCGACCTCTACACCCGCCAATGCGCCCTGAGCGTCACCTGCCACGACCTGGCGTTGATGGCGGCCACCTTGGCCAATGGCGGCCGCCATCCCCTGAGCCGTGACCAGGTGGTGGCGCCGCGCATCGCCCAAGTGGTGTTGGCCGTGATGGTGACGGCGGGGCTCTACGAAACCTCCGGCGATTGGATCTACGACATCGGCCTGCCCGGCAAGAGCGGCGTTTCGGGCGGGATGATCACCGTGGCGCCAGGCAAGGGCGGCCTGGCCACCTACTCCCCGCCGCTGGATGGAGCGGGCAACAGCGTGCGCGGCCACCTCACCGCCGCCTTCCTCTCGGAGCGGCTGGGGCTGAATCTGTTTGCGTCACAGCCGGTGGAGCGCCAAGGCAGCGGCCGGGGGCTCCCATCCTGACGCCACGGGCGGGGCCGGGAATCCTGGCGCGGTGCAAGCAGCGGGTGTCAACAAAGCGGCTTCTTCCCACTGCCTCCGCCATTCCTTTGCCACCACCTCTACACCCATGTGCCCGATCGAGGCCCGTACGGCATCAGCAGCCCCGCCGACCAGCCGTAACACACTAAACACATCATGGGCGGATCCGCGCTGTAAACCAACGGCGACATCATGGAGGCGCAAATTTGACTGCCGCCAGCTGCTTCTTCCCTTCCTCCCCCCTTTCATTGCGACTTAGGCGGACAACCAAAGTGGGCCAGGCGGACTTGGGTAGATCCGCCCATATTGTTGTTCGCCCGACGAGTTGGCACGGCTTGCCCACGTCACTAGCCCAGGCTGCCAAGGCAGAGTAAAATCGCTTGTGGATACTGTGCTTCCCGAGTCTGATTGATCATGCACGCAACGCCTAAGTGATGGATCAGGCAACCCATAACAAGATCGTCTCCTTCATCTGGGGTATTGCGGACGATGTACTGCGCGATCTTTTCAAGCGTGGTAAGTATCCAGATTTGATTCTGCCCATGTGCGTCATCCGTCGCATGGATGCTGTTCTCGAGCCCACGAAGAAGCAGGTACTCGAAACGAAGACGATGCTCGACGAGGCGCAGATCACTGAGCAGAGAGCTGCGCTATGCGCCGCTGCGGGGCAAGCCTTCTACAACACGTCGAAGTTCACGCTCCGCGATCTGAAGTCACGCGGCAGCCAGCAGCAGCTTCTCGCTGATTTTGAGGACTACCTGAACGGGTTCTCGCCCAACGTCCAAGACATCCTCGAGAACTTCAAGTTTCGCAACCAGCTGCCAACGCTTTCGAAGGCCGACGCTCTCGGCACATTGGTCGCCAAGTTTCTCGACCCCGCGATCGACCTCTCGCCCGCGGGCATCGACAACCATGCGATGGGCACGGTGTTCGAAGAGCTGGTGCGCAAGTTCAACGAAGAGAACAACGAGGAGGCGGGCGAGCACTGGACACCGCGTGACGCCGTGCGGTTGATGGCGAACCTTGTCTTTCTGCCGATCGAAGCCGAGATCAAGAGCGGCACCTACCTGCTCTACGACTGCGCCTGCGGCACCGGCGGCATGCTCACGGTTGCCGAGGACACACTGGCAACCATCGCCAGCAAACGTGGGGAGCAGGTGAGAAGCCTGCTCTATGGCCAGGAGATCAACCCTGAGACCTATGCCGTCTGCAAGGCAGACATGCTGCTCAAGGGCGAAGGGGAGAATGCCGACCACATCGTCGGCGGTGCCGAGTGGTCGACCCTGGCGCACGATGCGTTTCCGGCGTGCGAGTTCGACTTCATGCTCGCCAATCCACCGTATGGCAAGAGTTGGAAGAAAGATCTAGAGGCGATGGGCGGCAAGGACGGGATGCGCGACCCGCGTTTCAAGGTGATGCATGGCGAAGAGGAACTCTCCCTGGTCACCCGCACAAGCGATGGCCAGATGCTCTTTCTGGCCAACATGGCCTCAAAGATGAACAGCAAGACGGCGCTTGGTAGCCGCATCGCTGAAGTCCATAACGGCTCGTCGCTGTTCACGGGTGACGCCGGCCAAGGGGAGAGCAATATCCGCCGCTGGTTAATCGAGAACGACTGGCTCGAAGCGATCGTCGCCCTGCCGCTCAATCTTTTTTACAACACCGGCATTGCCACCTACATCTGGGTGCTGACCAACAAGAAGCCCGCCCACCGCAAAGGTAAGGTCCAGCTCATCGATGCCAGCAGTTGGTTCAAGCCGCTGAGGAAGAACCTCGGCAAGAAAAACTGCGAGCTTTCACCTGAGGATATTGACCGCATCAGCACCACATTCCTTGAGTTCAAAGAGAGCCCTGAATCGAAGATCTTTGCCAATGCTGCTTTTGGCTACTGGAAAGTGACCGTGGAGCGCCCCCTAAGGCTTCACAGCCGCATCACCCCGGCGGCGTTAACCGCCTTGCAGATCGCCTCGGGCGATCAGGAGATCCGTCAAGCCCTGCTCGATGAGTTCGGTGATGACTTGGCTGGCAATGTTCATGCGCTTCGCGGCGAGATGAGCCTATTTCTGGATGGCTGGGGTGGCGATGACGACGAAACCGATGACGATGAGGACGCACCCAAACGAACGCTGCCGGAAAAGAAACGCAAAAAACTCCTTGATGCCAGCACCTGGGAGAGGGATCAACGGTTGGTGGATGCTGGGCAGGTGTTGCTTGAGATGTTCAGCGATGAACTCTTTGAGGATCACAATCACTTCAGAGCCGAAGTGGGCCGTGCGCTCAAGCTTCAGGGAATCAAGCTGGGAGCAGCAGATCTGAAGGTGCTCTACAGGGAAGTGAGCTGGCGTGAAGAGACGGCCCCACCGGTGATCGCCAAAGTGCACAAGCCTGGCAAGCAGACCGCAGATCCACTGCGTGGCTTCTTTGAAGACACCATCGCCGGGAAGCCAGCCATTGTTGAGTACGAGCCCGACAGCGATCTGCGCGACACCGAGCAGGTGCCCCTGCTGGAAGACGGTGGGATCGAGGCCTTCATTCGGCGCGAAGTGTTGCCCTACACCCCTGATGCCTGGATCAAAGAAGAGGCCACCAAGATCGGCTATGAAATCAGCTTCACCCGCCATTTCTACAAACCGCAGCCTCTGCGCACGCTGGAGGAGATCAGCGCCGACATCCTCGCCATCGAAAAGGAGGCCGAAGGATTGCTCGATGGGCTGCTGGTGGGGGTGGGGTGATGGCAAGCCATGGGCAAGGCTGCGAAACGTACGCGTTCCAGCACTCTTCCATGCTGAAGGCTGCGTTTACTATGGGGGCTGAATGGGCCCATGGGAAAGGCTGCCGACACCATGCTGCAAGCCCGCTCCGATCGTGCCGGCACCTATCTCAGCCAGCCCTCGGGCTACCGGGCCTTTCATCCGGCGCCGCTGCCACCCGATCCGCCGCTGCAGCTGAGCGGCGAGCTGCAGGTGCTGCTCTCCCAGGCCGATCGGGCCCTGGGCCGGCTGGATGGCTCGGTGGAAACCCTGCCAAATCCCGATCTGTTCGTGTTCATGTATGTGCGCAAGGAGGCGGTGCTCTCCAGCCAGATCGAGGGCACCCAGAGCTCCCTGCAGGATCTGCTGGCGGCGGAGGCCAACCTCTTCGGCGCCGAGAGCCTGCCGCGCGATGTGGATGAAGTGGTGAACTATGTGCGGGCGATGAACCATGGCTTGCAGAGGCTGGCGACGCTGCCGGTGTCGATGCGGCTGATCTCCGAGATCCACGCCGAACTGCTGCAGGGCGTGCGTGGCAGCCGGCTGACTCCTGGTGAGCTGCGCCGAAGCCAGAACTGGATCGGCCCCGGCGGCTGCAGCCTGGCCATGGCCACCTTTGTGCCGCCACCCCCGGAGGAGCTGCCACAGGCGCTGGGCGCTCTGGAGCAGTTTCTCCATGCCCAGGATGATCTACCGGCCCTGATTCGCATCGGCCTGGCCCATGCCCAGTTCGAAACCATCCATCCCTTTCTGGATGGCAACGGGCGGGTGGGACGGCTCCTGATTACCTTCCTGCTCACCGAGAAGGGCATCCTGCAGAAGCCGGTGCTCTACCTCTCCCACTACTTCAAGCGGCACCGCCAGGCCTACTACGAGCATCTGCAGGCGGTGCGCGACCAGGGCGACTGGGAAGGATGGCTGGCCTTCTTTCTGCGGGGCGTGGCCGAGGTGAGCCAGGAGGCGAGCCTCACAGCCCGCCGCATCCTGGCGATGCGGGAGCAGCACCGCACCCTGATCACCGACCACCTGGGCCGCGCCGCCGCCAACGGCCACCGGGTGCTGGAAACCCTGTTCGACCGGCCGATCGTGAGCGTGAACGCGATCGAACAGTTGATCGCCACGACTTACCCTGCCGCCAACTCGCTGGTGGCCCGGCTGGAAGCCCTGGGCATCCTGCGGGAGATGACGGGCCAGAAACGCCACCGCCGCTTCTGCTACCAGCCGTACATCGAATTGTTCGGTGAGTCGCCGCAGGAGGTGGTGGCGTGATTGGGGATTTGAAGCCTTATGCGGAGTACAAGGACTCGGGCCTCCCGTGGCTCGGGCAGGTGCCGGGGCATTGGCAGCTCGTTCCGAATCGTGGCCTCCCATCGCGAACCAGTAACGGCGTGGGCGGCGCGAGCCAACATCACGACTCAGCAGACGGGGCTAATGATTACATCTGAATGCAACTTGCTGCAGCCCGACGCTGATCATGAGCGCTGGGCTGTCGTTGTCGAAAAAGACTCAGAGGGCTTTTTCGATGCAAGTGTTCCGGCTCTCTCTGGCTGTCACACACAGGCACGCTCTCTTGATGAGCTGATGGAACGCATCAAGGAAGGCATTTAGTTATGTCTTGAAGTCCAAGGAAATGATATTGAGGAACTTGATTTTGTTGGGGTTCAAAGAGTTACTGTATAATTATGCCAAAGTATTCGCGTGTTACAGGTCAACGCCTAATTGCGGCACTTCAAAGGGCTGGCTTTCTATTTTGCCTAAATGACACGTGACCAAGCCGTACCATCCCAGAAAAGCAAAAGTGTCGTGCGAGGCTCTACTAATGCCTCCAGCAACTGAAATGCTTGTGTCCCTACATTAATGACTGCAAACATCTTCCCAACGGCGGGAATGGTTGGCTCAGGCAAAACCAATCTCTGCCCTATGGTGGTTTGGTTAATGCGAACAGCATTGAACTGATCTACTTGTACAATGGTAGGGTCAATCAATCCACCGCTACGTTGGTCACCAACAGATACCGTGAGCCAGTTGCGCATAAGAAATCCTCCCTGTGGGCTAACTTGACCAAAGTCTGCAAAGGATGGATTTGAGCTAAAATCATCCGAAGTGCACACCCAGCCAACAGGATCTCCTTCGCGAAGATTCGTATTGTAGACAATATCTCCACGAAGATACATGCCACCAGATGGCCGCAGGGGGGAAAAATAAATATTTGGCTGATCTTGTGAAACAGTATTGAGAGCCGGGAATTGCGCGTTGTCCACTGGCATTGTGTAAGGAACTCCGGCTAGCGCCCTACCTTCAACGATCATCCAACAGCCAGCAACTATACTGCCACGGTCAGGCACATTAAAACTATCAATCGCAAAGATGTAGCGAGTTGTACCTCCAGGATACCAAAACGAAACTGCGTACTGAACATAAGCCTCTCCTGTAGGCCCATACTCCCGTATTAAGCCCCCTATAATCTGCTGACCATCGATCCAGCGAAACATCCAGGTTCCTGCATGGTTTGTCTTGGCTTCCCACAAGAATGTATAGAGTCCTGCTGTCAGCTCCACACCATCCGCTGGCCAAAGTGAGGTTTTCAGCTGCATTACTCCAACACCTGTGCCGCCAGAGAGACGAAAGCCCTCGAGTGGATAACCCTTCGATAGATCGGTGAATCTGCTCCAGCTTGATCCACGTACTTCACCGCGTATGTATGGTTCTGCAAGCGTCGTTTGTCGGCTATGCGTTGTCATGAGCTCGTCTGGATTCAGGATGCCAAATTGCCCTGGCAGGAATAAGTTGTTGCGAGGGCGTGAATGCGTAGCTATTTCACTGAAGTCTCTTCCCTTCCGATTGGGATCTGCACGCTCTGAAATAAAAAGTCCTGAGCCTAGAGAATAAGGGTCCACCTGAGGAGAGCCCCCATAGCGAATCAGGCCTGTCATACCCTCTGTTCTCGCAACTGATTGATCGACAATCATGAAGCCTGTTCGATCGGCTGGGCTCGTTTGGCCTGCCGAATAGACTGGTATCTGTTGTCGCAAACCGGAATACATCAGATCAACATGGCCGGACTTGCAGATGCGGCCGCTTCCTGGAATATATCCTGGCAAGCTAGGTACTTCTGCAGAATCTGTCTCAATGATCTCTTCGACTGGCAACCCCCACTCCCGATAGAGATCAACTGTGTGTTCGTCGATGACCATAACCTTGGCACAACAGTTAGCCAATGTGATGCCTTCAACGTTGTATATATCGATGACATCACCGTTGGAGAGATGGTGATTCCTAACCGTGAGTCGAAGCTGACGATGGTACACAACTCGTGTTGGCTCGCCTGGCTTTGCAAAAGATCTGGATCTACGTCCATTATAACTTACTTGCTCAATCATTCGGCTGCCATAGCTATCTTCATAGACCCAGATGCCATTCGATAAAGTCGAATTGAGGCCATGAGCAAGCTGAATGATTATTTCCGTTGGGAAATCATGATAAACCTCGATAGAATTCATCCCAACACAGTTCATAAATGCATTGTGGAGATGCAAGTACCCTCTACAAATGGCTCCACAGCCAAGCGGAACGCCAGCCTCTGCTCCAGCTCCAGCATAGGCATTTCCGCTTGACTTGGTTCTCATGATGACAGCTGCGGTATCAAAACATTCAAGGTTGGAGATCGTGATATTACCCGGACCGAAAAGTGTTCCGTTGCGCATCGATGGCATTCCGATGGGTTTTCCTTGCGTATCTCTGCCAGTTACAACATTTGGTAGGCACATAATATGATGGACATAGGTGTTATTAGGATTATGGATATATGGCAAGGGAAGACCATCTGGGTTGCCGATTTCGGCAAAACAGGCATCATGTCTTCGCACATCGAGCGCCTGAAATTGCGTTTGATCAATATAAAATGAGCCACCTCCGACTTCCAGGTGATCAGAAAACCACCAAATATAGTTTGCTCCAACATGTTTACATTGCAGAATACTTAGGTCTTGCGTTGCTCTTACCAGCTCAGGGTTGGTCATTGGTGTCATGTCTAGCCAGACTGAATATCCATTCTGATCTAGAAAACTACAATCGACTATGCGTGATCCTGTTCCCACAGGGTTAAATCTGCTGCCAAGTAGTAATTTTTCACCAGTAGCGCCTTCGGCGAAATCTCTAGGCCCAAGCGGAAGCCCGTAGCGAACAGCGTAGCCATACCCTCTCAGGGCATGCCTGCCACCTTGAAATTGAATATGGCTAAAGCGGTTCTTGTAGTGCTGGAAAGCTATTAGGGCAATGCCTGAATCGAAGGCAATTGCCGGAAGGCTTATGCCACTTATGACCGTAGGAAAATCATCACTATACACTCCATTCCCTTCTACTGGTTGGCCATTAAGATAAAAGATCTGATAGGTATCTCTGGTCTTATTCCTTACCTCAAAACGTCCGTTTGCGTTCGTGTTCTGATTAACTCCACGTTGCTCAATGATCTGGCCATTTATAAAGCCATGATCGGTACAGGTCACGACAACCGGAGTTGAAAAACTCGCTTCCGTAATCGTTTTTCTTGGTGCTACAGATTCATGCTGTTTGATCACTACACCATCGCCCCCACTCTCTCCTGATAGATGGAGAAAACCATAAACCTCTAGACCATGATAAAAACCGATCTCACCGTACGATTCTTGTGCTCTACCGATCGAATATGTCCCAGCTGGAAAATAGACATCCCTTACATCCGAATAGGTCTCCGCAACGCTTGATTTTCCAATGCTCTTTCGTTGATGGTAGGCAAAGTTAATTGCTTTTTGAATTGCGGCCCGGTCATCGGCGATTCCATCGCCCTTTGCCCCAAACCACTTCACATTGACAGGTTTGGTCCCAGCCTCAAGCCGTTGCCACCAGCCACCATGCCCTCTAATCTTTATCCCTCCATCGTCATATTGAGGGGCTGTATCCGAGCCAGATGGGGTCCAGCTAAAATCCCCTTCACCTCCGTCTCCTGGCTCATTAGCCCCCAGCACTTTGATGACGGCCCCTATCTCTCCAGAGATCCCGCGCAGCTCCTCAATTCTACGAACAATGAGGGCACTACTCGCTATTAGTGAGAAGAATGGATGAAAGATTAGAGAGCCTTCTCCGGGCGATAGCACGCCTGTACTTGCCCCAACCCAAAGAGTGTTTGCATTGACTTCTCCCTCAGAAACGTACACAATAACTCCATTGTAATCATCTTTGATACGCATATCATTTGCTCGCTCCCATCGATGGCCAACGGCAGGAATAACATAGATGCCGTTCTCTCGATCATTGAATTGTGCTCTGACCAAGACGCGATCACCGACTTCAAGAGCAACGGAGTCAACGACCCGTTCAATCAAGCTGACATGTCCAGCGGTTGCGGCGCGCACATGAGCTTTCCAGTCACCATCCCATTCTTGGGGCAAGAATGTTGGTGGGGAGATATGTGCAAGCCGCCAAGTTGTATTTGCATTCATATCTCCATCAGTCACTCTAACGATCATTTGATGTTCCAATGCGTCTGTACGGGTAAATCTGAGACGGGGTGGAAAGATGGATCGGGTGATGAGATAGATGCCATTCTCGTTCTCCCTCGTCTGATCCTTCAGCAGAACTCGATCCAGGAGAAATAGGTCTCTTATAGAAAGTATTTTACCATCAATATTTATGCTTCTGGTGCGGCTTCGTAGATCAATATTTGTGGTCGAGGCCAATCGGACTGCTTCCCAATGTGCCATGGAGCCCAGGCGTAAAAAGCCTAATATGGCTTTGGCTAAGTGTTGAATTTAGAAAATGCGATCAAAAGTAATGCCTCTTGACTCTGTGTTACATGAGGATTGAGGCCGAGTTGTAACCCGGGAGGGCGCATTTGAAGAATCGGGATGAGCAGAGCGGAAATAATCGTGAGGCAGCAGCGTCTGCAGGCTGGCGGTGATCTGTTATTGTCGGTGGAGGGAGTGCTACGTTTATTATATAAGCATAGGAAGACATTGCTTGTGCCCAAAGCCATGATCCAGATCGCAAGCGAGACGGGACTATCGCGTGAGACTGACTGGCCTTGCTATTATGTTTGAAATGAGTCCAACTCTGCAGCAGGAAAGACATGAATTTCTCGGTGGCGTGTGATCAAGAAGGTGATGGCCGTTGGATCGCTGAGGTGCCAGTACTGCCTGGCATGTTGGCGCATGGCACTTCTTCTGCCGATGCGATGACAAACGCGGAGGTCTTGGCTCTTGGTGTTATGGCAGATCGGCTTGTGAATGGTGAGTCTGAGCCAATCAGCATCAGCTTCGCCCTTCCATTGTCTGCATGAGTAACACCACTCTTGCCGCCTTGCGCTCCGGTCAACTGAAGGGGATCACGCGGTTGGATCTTGCCTGCGATCTGCAGGAATTTCCGCGAGAAATCTTCGAGTTGGCCGACACGCTTGAGATCCTGAATCTCTCGGGCAACGCGTTGGCCACCCTCCCGGACGACCTGTCGCGCTTGAGCAAGTTGCGGGTGTTGTTTTGCTCGGGCAATCGCTTTACTCGGCTGCCTGAGGTGCTGTCCTCCTGCGTTCACCTGGAGATGGTGGGCTTTAAATCCAACAGCATTCGTGAGGTATCGGCTGCCGCCCTTTCCCCCGGCTTGCGCTGGTTGATCCTCACCGATAACCAGATCTCAGCGCTTCCCGACTCCATCGGCAGCTGCACGCGCTTGCAAAAACTGATGTTGGCCGGCAATCAACTGGCTGATTTGCCGGAGGCGATGCGCGGCTGCGTTGGGCTTGAGCTGCTGCGCATTTCGGCCAACCGCTTCCAGACGTTGCCGGAGTGGCTGCTGCACTTACCCCGATTGACCTGGTTGGCCTTTGGCGGCAATCCATGTTCAGCCATGCCGCGCGAGCCGAGTTCAGCCGTGCCACACCTGCACTGGGAGGATCTGGTGTTGGCTGAACAACTCGGTGAAGGCGCATCGGGAGTGATCCACAAAGCCCACTGGCAGTCGTCGCCGCAGGCTGCCGGGCAGCCCGTGGCGGTGAAACTGTTCAAGGGGGCGGTCACCAGTGACGGGTTCCCCGCAGAAGAAATGGCGGCCTGTCTGGCGGCGGGGAATCACCCTCACCTGATCGGCGTCATTGGTGTCCTCACCGGCCATCCCGAGGGCACCAGCGGCTTGGTGATGCCATGGGTCGACCCGGAGTTTCGCAATCTGGCCGGCCCGCCCAGCCTGGCCACGTGCACGAGGGACGTTTACGGGGATGACCAACTGTTCTCCCTCCCCCTGCTGCTCGAACTGGCAAAGGGCTTGGCCAGTGTCGGCGCGCACCTGCACGAACGTGGGATGTCGCACGGGGATTTTTATGCGCACAACATCCTCTATCGCCCCGAAGGCGGCTGCTTTTTGGGAGACTTCGGGGCCGCCTCCTTCTACCCGCCCCAGGCCATTGGAGACACCAATCCGTTCGAGGCGCTGGAGGTGCGCGCCTTCGGCTGTTTGCTAGGCGAATTACTGGAGCGCTGTGAATCCGGAGTGGATGCGCGCATCCCATCGTTGAAAGCGCTGCAACTCAGATGCATGGCGCCAGTGGCGGCGAGCCGGCCCCGCTTCGCCGACCTGGTCGCCACGTTGGCATCCCTGCAAACTGAATAGCTGCTGATATTCCAGCGCAGCCGTCTGCCCCTTCACAACCGGTGCAGGAAGAAGGGAATCATCACCGCGTTCAACAGATCGATAAAGAAAGCCGACACCAACGGCAGCACAATGAAGGCCTTCGGGGAGGGTCCAAACTTCTGGGTCACGGCGGTCATGTTGGCCATGGCGGTGGGGGTGGAGCCGAGGGTGAAGCCGCTGAAGCCGGCGGCCATCACCGCGGCGTCGTAGGTGCCGCCGAGCAGGGGAAACACCAAAAACAGATTGATCAGCAACGCCAGCAAAAACTGGGCGATCAGGATCAGCAGCAGGGGACCCGCCAGATCCACCAGGGTCCAAAACTGAATCGTCATCAGCGACATCGCCAGGAACGCCCCCAGGGAGATCTCGGCGATCAAATCCAGGGCGGGGGTGCGGGAGGGCCAGCGAAGCCGAAGGCCGAAGACTTCCCTGGGCAGCAGGTTGCTCAGCAGGATTCCAACGATCAGGCAGGGCACGAACAGGGGCAGGAAGAGCCCCCGCTCCCGAATCACCTCCTGGAGGATCGAGCCGAGGATGATGCAGATGTTGATCGCCAGCACGGCCCCGAGGAAATCGTGCGAGTCGATCAGCGCCCCGCCGCCACTGGCGTTGGCGGGGGATGGGCTGGCGGCCGGGTCGGTCGCGAGGGCAGCAGGAGATGCTTCGGGGGCCACCAGCCGGTGGCGGCGGATCAGGAAGCGGGCGATGGGGCCGCCGCTGGCGCTGGCGAGGATCAGGCCAAAGGTGGCCGCGGCAATGCCGATCTCCAAGGCGTTGGTCACCCCGTGGTCGGCATCGAATTTCGGTGCCCAGGCGATGGTGGTGCCATGGCCGCCAATCAGCGACACCGTGCCCATGAGGAGGCCGGTGGCGGCGGGCATCCCACCCCAGCGGGCCAGGGCGATGCCAAGCAGGTTTTGCGCCAACATCAACGCCATCGTCAGTACGAGCAGCACCACCAACGAACGGCCACCGCGGCGCAAATCGGCGAAGCTGGCATTCATGCCCACGGTGGTGAAGAAGTAAACGAGCAGCAAGTCGCGGGCGCGCATGCCAAAGCTGACATCGAGGCCGAAGGCCAGATGAAGCAGGGCCATCAGCAGCGCCACCAGCAAGCCACCGCTGACGGGCTCAGGGATAGTGAATTCCCGCAACAACGCGACGCGGCTGTTGAGTGCTTTACCAAGGAAAAGCACCAGGATGCCCAAGGTCACCGTCAGAAAAGATTGAACCTGGATTTGTCCCTCAACGATGTTCATTCCGGCCCGTGGCAGATTGGCTGATCGCCCATTTCATTCCAAGCAAATGAAGCAAATAGAGATCCCCAATGAAGAGGAGTTTGATTTGACTCTATCCTTCTGTCCCCATCAGCTCCGCTGCTATCCCTGCGGCGAGCACTCAAAAGCGCAGCGTGGCGCGCAACAGCCCTCCCCAAACGCCAAGGCTGGGAATCGCTTCCCCATCGGAGCGCCGCAGCGCCTCGCTGACTGAAGCGGTGCCCGCCATGGCGCCGCGGGGCCGACTCAGCCAAAACACGGCCGGCGTGAGGCTGAAGCTGTCGCTGATGGGAATCAAGCTGGCCAGCTCCAGGGCCACACCTGTGTCGTTCACACTCACCTCCCCCAAGCCCTCCAGCCCGGTGACGTGAGCGGGGGCCCCCACCGCCACCGAAACGCTGTTGCCGGAGCTGAGCACATCGCTCCAGTTGAGGCCCACACTCCAGGAGCTGGTGCGAACCCCAGCCAGCCCCGCCACCGGATAAGAGGCATAGGCAAAGCGATCGTGCCCCCAGCCGGCGCTGATCGAGGGGATCCAGCCCGCATCAGAGGGCTGCCAATACCCTGCCAGCGACCAGGAGTGGATCGCCCCATGGCGGGAGTCGGCAGCGAGCTGGCTGGCCAGGGGGGTGCCCCGCAGCAGGGCCCGCTGGCCGTTGCGGGTGTAGGCGGCGGTGAGATTCCAGTTGGGCCGGGTGTAGGCGAGCTGCACGGTGTTCGTCTGGCCGCCGGCGGCCGTGTAAAGGCCTCCCTGCGCGGGCGATCCATTGGCGGCTTCGGGAGCCACGGCGCCATAGGCGATGGAAAGACCCTTCAGGCCTCCCTCCGGTTGCCACCAGGCCCCAAAGCCGCTGCCCACTCGCCGGCTGTAGGCCCCCGCAGCCCCCGCCCGCTGAAACAGCTCCAGGATGGGCGAGTCGTTGGCAACGCTCGGCCACACCGGCAGCAGATCGAGTTGCATCAGGCGGCTGCCCGCAGTGAGGCGAATCTCCCTGCCCAGGGGAATCTGGAGATAGGCGCGGTTCACCGTCACCAGCTGGCGGCTGCAGGTGTCGTCATCAGGGCGGCAGAGCGGCTCTTCGAAAGCGAAATCCAACCGGGTGAGTGGCGTGGGGGGATTGGAGAAAAAACCCGAGGGGCCGAAGTTGCCGCTGCGCAATCGCACCCGCAACAGATCTTGCCCCGTCACGCTTGTATCAAGCGTGAGCCGAGCATCCTGGTTGACGCTGACGGCGTTGAGCAATGGGAAGCCGACCGCCGTGTTGGCACCCTGATCCACGGCGCCACCTCCGTATCGCAGCGCTCCTGCCACGGCATTCACCGTCATCCGCACGGTGGTGGCGGGGCTGAACGGCGGCTCCCGGGCTGGCAGGGCCAGGGGAGCCAAGCCGTTGAGCAAGGCGCTCACCACAGCCAGGCGGCTCAGGGCTGCACCAGCTCGGTGGACGACGCCAGCGGCGAATGGCGGCACCAAGGTCCAGCCTCGTGCTCAAAACGATGCGGAGAGGATGGCACATCTGCTCGGAGCGAGACTGTCAGGTGTCTCTCCCGCGGCTGAGCCATGCGCCTTCCCACGATCCGTGTTGCCGCTTGGCTGCTGGTTCTCTCCGCCCTCTGGGCAGGCGGGCAATCAACAGCCGGGCAGGCGAAACCCCTGCCTGCGGGGGGCCCCGTCCAATCGCTGCTGGAGATGGGCCAGGGGCGCCTGCTGTGGATCTACGACGGCATCCGCCATGTGGAGTTGCCGCTCTCCGGCGGAAGGGCGGTGATCGGTCTGAACTGCGAGCGACAAACCTGGACGCTGTTCAGCATCCAGCGCAATAACAAGGAGGTGTACAGCTTTCGCCAGGATCCCAACTGGTCCTATCTCTCCGCCGGCCCGATTGCCTCCTCCCGCTTCTGCAAGGAAACCTTGCGCGTGGCTGAATGAGCCTCGCAAGGGAGCCGATGGGCTCGGGGGTCCTTGTCATTCCACGCCAAGTAGGCCACACCGGGTTCGGCGCGGCGCAAGGGAAGGGCCGGGGCCACACTGGGATTCGTGGGGTATCCACGGCCGTCAAAGCGCAGCATGGCGTAATAACCGGAGCCTGCATTCACCCGCACCCTGGTGATCAGATCCTTCCAGCCGTTGTGACGCGACTCGGAGACGATCAACGGATCCTTGAACAGGCCCATCCGCGTGATCAGCTGAAGGCGGCCCGGGCTCGGCTCGCGGAAGATGAACAGTGGGCAACCGCCGGTGCCGCAAAACATCGGGCCCAGCACCTGGGCCACCAACTCGGGCCTGCCATCCCCATTGAGGTCCACCCGGCTCCAGGTGTAGCGGTGGGCCGGCAACTGCTCGCATTCCGCCTTGATCTTGAACCGTTTGGCGCTCTCAGCCTCAGCGCTGCCAAGATCCGGCCCATGGCCCTGCTCATCAACGATCCGCACCGGGAAGAGGCTCTCGCGCAGGGCGGCCTCGAGGCTGGGATTGGGCTTGGCTTCGGGCGCAATCGAACGCACCACTGTGGGAGTGGCGCTGGTGGTGGGCTGGGCCTGGAGCGGCGGAGCGAGCTGCGCGCTCCCCACCACCAGGGCCAGCAGAGGCAGGGCACTGCGCATGGCTGGCGAAGCAAACGCCACCATCCTGACAAAACGAGGCAACCAGCTTTCCAGGCCACGGTGGCCTTGCCCTACACCTCGGCGAATGTGCAGATCGCGGAACGTCAGCGAGAGAAAGCCAACTTCATTGAAGAGCAATCTTTCGAGGAGTTTAAAAACCATTTAAGGAGTCATTGTTAGGGTGAGTTTCCTTGTGTGGTAAGGCTCCTCGCTTGCGTCTGCCCAAAGCCATTGTTGTCCTCGCGGCTGGTCTGGGCCGCCGCTTCGGAGGTCACCACCATAAAAGTCTCGTTCCACTGATCGGCAGCGAAGGATCTCTGCAACGGCTCCTGAGGCAACTTCTCCTTCTCGCACCGCACAGCCAGATCTGTGTGGTTGTCAGCCACCGTGCCAGCGACATTGAAGCGGCCACCAGGGCCCTCTCGCCCACCATCACCTGCAGTGGCAACTCCTCGCTCGCCTACGGGTCCTTGCTCTCCACCCTGGCGGCCGGTCTGGCCGACCTGGATGGCGAACAGCTGCAGGGAGCGTTGGTGCTCTTCGCCGACACGCTCTATCACCCGCAAGCCCTCGAGCGGCTATTGGGCCACGATTCTGGTCGTCTGCTGGTGGCCAGTCAGCCTGCCCACGGCGCCCCCCGTGACGTCCTGATCGGCCTGCGCATGGAGCCCACCACACAGCAGCTGATCGCGCTAGGCCCCGACGAGCCCATCACTCAAGGGGCGATGGCACCTGCCGTCTACTGGCCTCGGCCCTTCTGGGGCTCGATAGCAGAGGCGGCAATCCGAGGCCATACCCTCCAGTGGCAGGTGCTGCGCGAGCAGCTTCTCCGGTCGCCCGTGGACGTTCTGCCCCTTCCCGAAGACCACACGTGCGACATCGACACCGGCGATGACTTGCACAAAGCGCGTCGAACGCTTGTTGACCGTCTGGCCATTGCCACGTTCAGACGCACCATCAGCAAGGAGGAGCGGAACCTGGGGGAGCCTGATCGGAGCGTTGCCGGCGGATATGTGAAAGTTTGCGAGAGCGCTGAGCACGCAGCGATCGAAGCCTTCGCACTGGAGTGGCTCCACGCCATGGCAGGCAGCAAGGTCCCGAAGGTGCTCGCGCGCCAACACCAAACTCTGCTGGTGGAGCCCTTGCGAGGAGTGCGCCTCTACGACCTCATGCGCCTGCTGAGGGGGATCGGGGAGCAGAGGTCTGAACGGGGCGCTCAGGCCAGGGCGGCGTCCCAGCGACTGCTGCGCCGTAGCCTGACCCACCTGCTTCAGCTGCAACGAGCGCTGCTCGACTGGCCCTGCGCAGCTCAACGCCCCGCCTATCCGCTCGCCAGCCATGTGGCCGGGCTGCTCTCGCTGCTCTTGAGGAGTCTTGGGTTACCGCCCTTGCTGCCCTCTGAATGCCGCGAACTCCGACAGCTTCGCTGCCGCTGGGAGGCTGACGATGCGCTGATTCCCTTCCGCGACGCCACGCCACGCCCAAGAACATCCTTGTGGCGATCGAGGAGCTTGCCCCCGCCCCAGGGATCAAGGAGGAAGATCGCCTCGCTCGTCTACTGGCTTGGCTCGATCGCGGGGAGGTGGACACCGTGCCGCTGGTCAACTACGACTTCACGTCAGTGATGCACCGGACGGCACCGGAGGATGATCTCTTCAGCCTGCTGAGCCATGCCGAGAGCCTGCCCGTGAGCCGTAGGCTGCTTGAAGAGCTGGCGCCCGGGGTTGCCCACTGGCCCAATGCTGTGGCCGCGCTCGTCACCAAGATCCATCCGGCGATCAAGCCGGATCGCGAGCGGGCGGCCCGTGCCTTGCTCGTGCGATATCTCCGATTCGGAGGCCGCAAACTGCTCTACAGGCTGATCAATCCTGCGGCCTTCGCGGTGCGGTTCCGCTACGACAACCCAGCCTTTTACTTCCAACACCTGCCTGCCGCTCTGACGCAGCTGGATCCGGACTTTGGTGCATCCTTCCCCCTGCTGATGGCTCGTCTGCTGCAACTCAAAAAAGCCACAGCCCTACTGCCCGCTTGGTCTGCCACCGAAGCCAACTACGACCTTTATGGCGCCACTCTCGGCCTTTCCATCCCTTATTGGCAGGAAAGCCCTTTGGAGAACCCACCACCGCCAACGGTGAGCCTTGCTGGCTGGCGATGAGAGATCTTTCTGCCGCGCAGAGCACCGCCCTTGAGGCGACCCTGGTCAGACTCACCTCCGCTGCCAAGGACCCGCCCAGTCCCAGCACTCCCGCTACGGCAGAGGAGATTCTTCAACGCATTACTGCCCGACCCTGGCGCAGGAGCGCGGTGGACCCCGCCACTGCTGCCGACATGGCAGCCAAGGTGCAACGCGCTGTGGCGGCGGGCGAGCCAATCGAATTCAGCCTTCCCTTTGGTGGCTACCGGGGCTGGCAACTGCCTTCAGCCCCTGATCCAGACTGGTCAGAGCTTTTTTGGATCGATTACCTGCGCAGCTTTGGCCAGCGCATCACCGCGGTGCATCCAGCCGGTGTGCGGATGTCGCTCACCTACGTCGGCGGTGTGATGTCCTGGGTGAATCAACTGCCAGACGACGCCCAGAACCGTTACCTTCACGGCCTGGGAGAGCTGTTGCAGAGCCGCTCCACCCCCAGGCTGGAGTTTCAGCTCGTCGATCATGCCGAAGCCCACGGTGGCAGGGCTGCCGTTCTGGAGCTCCTGCAGGCACGGGAAGCTTGCCAGCCCCCTTCCACCGATGCGGAATTGCAACGGGCCCGTCGCAATCTGGTCTGGGGTGATGGCTCCAGGGATGCAGAGCCACCTCCCGAGACCCTGATCCGCCAGTCAGCCCGCCGTTGCGCCGTGCTGATGGGCCTGGAGTCGCGCCGAGCCTTCAACAAGTACGGCCCTCGCCTCCAGCTCACCCATGTGCGCGGGGCGGCCCTTTCGCTGCACATCGGCAGCTGCCGCAGCGCTGTGGCCCAGCCCTGGGTGGCGCTCGGTTTTCTCCAGTGGTGCCCGGAGGGCGAGGAGTGGATCGAGCGTTTGGCCACCGGTCGGGCCGCCTGGGACGCCAGGGCCATCGTCGACGTCGACCATCGGCTCGCTGTGGTTTCCCCGGCCCTCCGGCGCCTCCCCCTGGTGCCATGAGCCCGATGCTTCTCAGTGGCGAGGATCTGCGTCAGCTGCACCAGGTGCAGTTGGAGATGCTGCTGGAAGTCGACCGCATCTGTCGCCACCTGGGGGTGGCCTATCAGCTTGGAGCCGGAAGCTTGCTCGGAGCCGTGCGACATGGCGGGTTCATTCCCTGGGATAGTGACATTGATGTAGTGATGTTGCGAACCGAATACCGACGCTTTCTGCGGGAGGCACCGCCGCTATTGGATTCACGCTTTTTCCTCCAGACCTGGCGATCGGATCCACACTTTCCCGCATGTTTCGCCAAGGTGAGACGCAACCACAGTGTCTTCCGGCTGGCGGGCGGCGAGCGCACTCAGCACCACCAAGGGATTTACCTCGACATCTTTCCCTTCGATCCCGTTCGGCCCGAGAGCTGGTGGTGGCGCGTCCAGCTAGCCATGGTTCGGTTCCTCCGAAAGAGCGCGGGGCGGCTGCAAAACCCTCATGGTGAAGACGGCGATCCGCTGGCGCCAGGTCCTCCGGCAGGGACCCCGGCCTGGCGGCAACTGCTCCACCCCATCCTCCACCCCGGTCTGATCCCGCTGCCGCCGCAATGGAAAACGGCAGTTCAAGAGGGACTGCTGCGGTCGCTGGCGCTGGTGCCGTCCCGACAGGTGGTGTGCTTGGCGAATGGCTCGCTCAACTGGGCAAGGATACGGACCTTGGTGCGGCCGGTAAAAGAGTTCGAACAGACGATGACACTGCACTTCGAGGGACGGCCGTTTCCTGTGACAACCCGCTATCACCAGGCGCTCCGCCGCCTATACGGCGATTACATGCTCCTGCCGCCTCCGGGGCTGCGTCAGGTCAGCGTGGTGGAGTTTCAACTGCCGGATGATAGAAGCACAGCACTTGAACCCGATCACGGAAGCCAACAGCGGCACAGATCTAGCTAATTTCCCCGCATCACGGGTTAGACGCCATGGCCGGCTCGCAGGTCAGCGAGAAACGCATGCATGCCGTGCGCTGGCTGCTCACCACAGGCTGGCTGCTGATCATCGGCTCCCTGCTGTTTGATCCCTTCACGGCCCGCTTCACCAGCCCCGATCACCCCTGGAGTCCCCTGCGGCTGCCCACCACCTGCGTGGAGGTGCAGGGGCGCTGCCTGGTGGAAACGCCCTATCCCCTCGGCACCACGCTGTTTTGGGGAGCCGTCGTGCCAGCGGCAATCTTCCTGCTGCTGGTGTTTGGCCATGAGCTGTGGCGGCGCATCTGCCCCCTCTCCTTCCTCTCCCAGATTCCCCGGGCCCTTGGGCTGCAACGGCAGACAGCCAAGATCCACCCGAAAACCGGCGAGATCCGCAAGCAACTCGCCAAGGTGCCGCCAGACTCCTGGCTGGCCAAGCACTACTCCGCCCTGCAATTCGGCTGGCTGTTTGTGGGCCTGTGCGGGCGCATCCTCTTTTTCAATGCCGATCGGCTTGTGCTGGCCGGCTGGCTTCTGTTCACCATCGCAGCGGCAATCGCCGTGGGCTGGCTTTATGGAGGAAAAGCCTGGTGCCAATACTTCTGCCCGATGGCGCCGGTGCAAGCCATCTATTCCAGCCCCACGGGACTCTTGGGCAGCAAAGCCCATCTGAGCTCCACGCCGATCACCCAGTCGATGTGCCGCACCACAACGGCGAGCGGGGAGGAGCAGAGCGCCTGCGTGGCCTGCCAGCAGCCCTGCATCGACATCGACGCTGAGCGGATGTATTGGGCCCGTCTAGGCACCCCGGCGTTCGCGTTCGAGCGCTATGCCTACCTGGGCCTGATGGTGGGCTACTTCCTCTACTACTACCTCTATGCCGGCAACTGGGGCTATTACTTTTCCGGAGCCTGGGCCCGCCAGCCGAATCAGCTCTCCCTGCTGTTGAGCCCTGGTCTCTTCCTTTTCGGCGAGGCGATCAACATCCCTCGCATCGTGGCGGTGCCCCTGGTGCTGGGCCTCTTCACCTGGCTGGGCTGGCTGGGGGGCCGGGCCAGCGAGGCCTGGATGCGGCGTCGGGTGAGGAGGCAGGGGGCTGAACCCGACAGCCAATTGATCCGCCATCGGGTGTTTCTGGCAGCCACGTTTCTGGCCTTCAACATCTTCTTCCTGTTTGCGGGCAGGCCCCTGCTGCTGCTCGCTCCAGCCTGGCTGCAATACCTCTTTGACGTGGCCCTAGTCGCCACCAGCACCCTCTGGCTGGTGCGCGGCTGGCACCGCAGCCCGGCGCTCTACGACAGGGAAAATCTGGCGGAACGGTTCCGGCGACAGCTGCAAAAGCTGGGCTTGCAGGTGGGACGCTTCCTGGAGGGCCGCAGCCTGCGCGATCTCAATCCCGATGAGGTGTATGTGTTGGCGCGGGTGCTGCCGGGCTTTGGAGGCGAGCAGCGCCATGAGGCCTACAAAGGGGTGGTGCGCGACGCCCTGACCGAGGGCTACGTGAACGCGGCCAGCAGCCTGGAAGTGCTGCGGCGAATGCGGCAGGAACTGGGCATCTCCGATGACGAGCACCGCCAGTTGCTGGAAGAACTCGGGGTGGAGGACCCCGCCCTGCTCGATCCGGACAAACAGCGCAGTTTGGAAGAGCAGGTCCGCTTGAGCGGCTACCGGCGCTCGCTGGAGCGGCTGCTGCGCCTGCAAGCGCAAGTCGGGGTGGCTGGCACCGGAAGCGGCGAAGGGAGCGACCAGGCCTTGGGAGCCCTCAGGCGCCAGTACTCCATCAGCCCCGGGGAGGAGGCCCAGATGCTCGATGCGCTCTCTCCCGCGGAGGGGGCAGCCCGACGGGCTGAGCTGCTGCTGCAGCGGTTGCAGGAGCTCAGCGAGGTCCAGCTCAGCCTGCATCACCCCTCTCTGGCGGGGCAGCCCCAGCTGGTGGCCCTGCTCGCCGACCAGCTGCGCCACCGCGAGGAGCTGGGCGTGCGAGCCATCTTGGAATGCCTGGCGACCCTTGGCGGCGACCCGGCCGCCACGCCGCTGCTGGAGCGGTTGCCATCGCTCTCCCCCCAGGTGCTGCCAGAGCTGCTGGTCGCCGAACCCTGGTCGGAACGGTTGCCGGTGGGGATCGTGCAGGCCCTGCAGCGCCCCGGGGTGGCACCAGCCGCCGCACCCCAGCTGCCGCCAGAAGCCACCCTCAACCACCTGATGCCTCTGGCGCAAGACCCCATCCCGGCCGTGGCGGCAGCAGCCACAGCCCTCAGCGCTTCCCTCGATCCAACGCGAGGCAAGGCCCTGGCCAAAGCCCTGCAACAGCAAGAACAGCCCGCCTGGGTGCGTGAGACGGCCAAGCGGCTGGAGAGCTTGGAGGGGCCTCTGGCCCTTTCCGCCCTGCCCGAGCTGGAGAAGCGGGTGGTGCTGGCCACCAGCGATTTCTTTCGCCGGACTTGGGCCGACACCCTCGATGCCCTGGCGGAGCATGCGGAGATTCGCAGCTATGGCGCCGGAGCCTGGATCACCGAGGCCGGTGACACCTGCCGTGAGCTGCTGCTGCTGATCGAAGGCGCGGCCCTGGTGAACCGCCACGCTGGCGAGCGGGTTTGGGTGGAGCAGATGCGTCCCGGCCAGGTGCTCGACGAACTGGAAGTGCTCACCCACAGCGCCGCCGAGAACACCATCGTGGCCGAAATCGACGGGACCCGGGTGCTCGCTGTGCCCGTGGATTCCTTCGACGCCACCCTGGAGCGAGACCCCGAGTTCGCCCGCCGGGTGCTTGCTCTCGAAACCCGCCAGCTGCAGCGGCTCACCCGAGGGACGGCAGGGCCGATGAACCCTTGACCTCCCCCAATCCAAAGGAGCGCTCCAACCCCGAGAGCACCACATCGGCCATCACCTTCACCCGCCAGCGGCAGGCTTGGGTTTCGCTGGTGGCCAGGGTGCCCTTCTCCCAATACTTGTTGCTGCCCGCGCCGCCACCGCACAGGGCGAAATGGTCGCAACTGCGGCGGCACTCCTCCACGCCGGCGACCATGTCGGCGGCGATGCGCTGGTAAGCGGACGTGGCCAGCACCGCTTCGAGGTTGTCGCGCCCCACCTGGCCCAGCACAAAATCGCCGTAGCGCTCAGTGCGCACCCCCAGCAACTCTGGATCAAAGGTGGAAAAGCGTCCCTCCACATCCACGCTCAGGATCACGTAAGGGCGGTTCATGTCGGTGTGATCCATCCTGCTGTTGCCCACCACCTGGCCGCAGAGCGTTTCAAATTCCCGCACGCGCAACGCGCCGGGGTGGCTGGCGCACAGGTCCCAGAAGCGCTCCAGAAAGGCCCGCCAGCGCTCCTCCAGGCCGGGTTGATCCAGGCTGGAGAGGCGGTTGGCGCCCTCGGTTTCCTCCATGTTGAAGCCCACATCGCCGATGCCGCGCTCCACAAAAAAGTGAAACAGCCCATCCGGATCCGCCAGGGAGGCGGCGGTGAGCACCGTGATCACCTCAAAGGGAATGCCATGGCGCTGCAGCTGGGCGATGCCCCGCATCGTGGCGGCATGGCTGCCCAGCCCCGTGCGGGTGCGGCGGTGGGCGTCATGGAGAGCGGCGGGTCCATCCAGGCTCACCCCCACCTGGAGCCCATTGCGGGCGAAACAGGCGCACCAACGTTCATCGATCACCGTGGCATTGGTTTGGATCGCCTGGGGGATGCAGAGATCCTGGCGGCCATGGCGCTCCAGGGCCGCAGCAATGCGCACGCTTGCTTCGTCGTAAAACGCGGGAGGCACCATCAGCGGCTCCCCCGCATGCCACAGGAGCGTGAAATCACCCGCCACAAACGGGCTGCTCAACACCGTGTCGAGGATTGGATCCAGGAGGGCCGGATCCAGGCGCCGGCGGTCTTGGCGATCCGGCAAGTAGCAGTAATCGCAGTCGAGATTGCAGTAGGGCGTGGCTTGCACCACCAAGAGCTCCAGGGGGCCGACGGCGGTGGCCGGCATGGCTCCGCCTCCGGGAGCAGCGGCGGGCGGAGGCGGGGGAAACTCCATGGAGGCGATCGGGCGCAGCGTCGGGGGGGCTACCAGTTGAGGAAGCTGGGACCATTGCGGAAGTTGCCCCAGCCCGGCCGGAAGTTGGCCCACACCTGCGGGCGGGCGTAATAGTTGTTGCCGAAAGCCCGATTGGCCCAGCCTCGGTTCGCCCAGCCGCGACCTCCGCCGTTGCCCCAGGCACCAGCCGCCACCCAGGGTTCCGCCAGCGTCCCCGCCTGGCCCTCCTCCAGGTGGCTGGAGCGCTCACGGATGGCGTCCGACAGGCGGCGCAGACGAGCTTCCATCGCCTCGCCCGGGGCCGGCGCAGCCCCTGCCGGCGGGGGCGATCCGGTGACGGAGCCAGCTGGTGCCCCGGAGGGGCCAACCTCAGGCGCGGCAGCGGTGGCGGCCGCCTCGGTGGCCGGTGGCACCGCCAGGGCCAAGGAGGGCAGGGCCAGCAGGAAGGCCAGCAGGCCGGCGGAACGGGACTGGGGCATGGCGGCAGGGGCTAAGGGCGAGAGGGGGCCGCGGGGACGGCACTGGAGGGGGGAGTGGCCACAGCAGGGGGGGCGCCACCCGGCGCCAACCGTTCATGGGTGAGCAGCACGGCTTCGAAATAGGCACGCACCATGTCGCCGGGCAACTGCACGATGCCCTGGGGGCCAAACCAGCGGTTGACGGATGCCACCGAGGCTGGATCGTCATCGAGATAGCCCTGGAGGAGGCCCACGATGGCCAGATCGGCGAGGTTGCGGAACGTGGAGTTGTTTTCCGGCACGATGCAGCCCACCGCATAGCGGCCATAGGCCTCCCGCGGCACCAGCTCATACACCTGGGTGGCCTTGAAGCGCTTGGCATAGGGCGACAGCGCGCCCGCCAACAGGATCGAATCGCCCGCCATCGCATCCAGGCGGCCAGCGATCACCGCGCCCACACCGGTTTCGAGATCCTTCTGGGGCAGGCGCACGGCCGCTGGCTGGAGCGTGCGGATCGTGGCCTCCCCGAGAGAGCCGGGGATCACGCCAATGCGCTTGCCCGCCAGGGCCTCAGGGGAGGCCTTCATGCCACCCTTCGTGAGCAAACGGATGCCCGAGAGACTGAAGGGCACGCTGTAATCCACCACCATCTCCTGCTGCCAGGTGAAGGGGATGCCGCAGGCCAGATCCACCTCCCCCTGGCTCACCATCTTGTAGAGGGCGTCGTTGTTGGCCACCGGACGGAACTCCAGCCGCACCGGCTTCTGCAGATAACGCGACACCTCCTTGGCGATGCGCTCGGCCACATCCACCGACGCCCCCACCAGCTGCTCCTTGTCATCCACATAGGCGTAGGGGATGAGGTTGGTGCGGGTGCCAATGGTGATCACCCCGGTGCGAGCAGCCCGCTCCACCACCGTTTCCGCTAGAGCGGCGGGGGCGGCCAGAAGGGAGCCCACCAAGCTCAGGGCCGCCATCAGGGGCAGGGCCCTGCGGCCCTTGGAGGAAGGAAACATCCGACGGCGATGCGGGCGCCCAGGCAGGGCGGGAGAGGGGAGAGCCGCCTCGCTCGGGTGAGGCTTCGAAGGCTGGAGCAAGCGGATGGACAACAGCTGTTCGGATCATGGCCACCGATGGCGCCCTGGGCAGCCCCACTGGCAGGCGTCGTGGGAGTTCTTCATCTGGGCCGTGCCGTTGCTAGGCCTGTGGGCATGCCAGCTGAACCTCCTCTTGACTTTCTGCCACCCCGCCTGAACGGGGCGGTGCTGGCCTTGAGCCGCGCTCTGTTGCCCCTCTGGCTGCGGCAACAGAGCCAAATCACCCGCTTGGCGGTGCGCCACCCTGAGCGGTTGGTGGAGGCGATGGCCCGCTTTCAGGCCGGCGAAAGCCGGCTGCTACTGGCCTTTCGCCATCCCAGCGTGGACGATCCAGCCTGCATGGCCCATCTGCTTTGGCGAGCCCTTCCCCAAGAGGCCAAGCGGCGAGGGATGCGCCTGCGGCCAGCACCCCATGCCCAGTTTCTCTACGACCGAGGCATCCCCCTCTGGGCCGGGCGGAGCGTGGGCTGGCTGCTCAGCCACCTGGGAGGCTGCTCGATCCAGCGGGGCAAGGTGGATGCGCCGGCCTTGCGCACGGCCCGCCAGTTGTTGCTCGATGGCCCCTACCCCCTGGCCGTGGCCCCGGAGGGCGCCACCAATGGCCACAACGAGGTGGTCAGTCCCCTGGAGCCAGGCGTGGCCCAGCTGGCCTTCTGGACCGCCGATGACCTGGCCAAAGCCGGCCGGGCGGAGCGCATGATCGTGCTGCCGATCGGGCTGCAATACGGCTTCAGCCGGCAGGTGTGGCCCGCGATCGAGGCCCTGCTCAGCCAATTGGAGCAGCAGGCCGGGCTCCCCAGCGATCCCAGCCACAACCTTCAACAGGAGCAGCTTTACGGGCGGCTGTTCCGCCTGGCGGAACGGTTGCTCACCCTGATGGAGGGGTTTTACCGAGAGGCGTACCACAAGCCCCTGCCCGAACCGGTGCCCCTACCAGCGGGGGAGGCGGGACAGCAGGCCCTGGGGACGCGGTTGCAACGCCTGCTGGAAACCGCCCTGGAGGTGGTGGAGAGCTCCTTCGGGCTCCAGCCCCGGGGAGATCTGGCCAGCCGCTGCCGACGGCTGGAGCAGGCCGGTTGGGAGCGCATCCACCCGGGCAACGGTGGCGGCCAGCGCACCCCGCTGGAGCGGGGCCTGGCCGACCGGCTGGCGGAAGAGACCGAGCGGCGGCTGTGGCACATGCGGCTGGTAGAAACCTTCGTCGCCGTCAGCGGCACCTATGTGGCCGAACGGCCCAGCCAGGAGCGTTTCGCCGACACCCTGCTGCTGCTCTGGGACACCCAACGTCGTCTGCTCGGCGGCACCCCTATAGACCGCCCCCGCCTGGGCCCCCGCCACGTGTGGCTGAGCATCGATGCGCCCATCGCCATCGAGGAGCGCCTCGGGTCCTACCGCGCCGACCGCCGCCGGGCCGTGGCCGACCTCACAGGCGACCTGCAGCGGCGGCTGGAGGGCCTGATCCTGCCCACGGGGGGGGAGGTTGGGATGGCCGGCGGCATGGAGGGGGGAACGCCCTAGCCGCCGGTGGCGGCGAGCCGGTGGATGTAATCCTGGAGGGTGCCGGCATTGATCCAGCCGGTGGCGATGGTTTTGCTGTGCACCTGGCTCACCCTGCCGCGGTGAATGTGGGAGAGGCCGGCGGGAAAGATCAGCAATTTCCCTTTCTCCGCCTCCACATGGTGATCCTGCCAGTGAAACTCCGTGCCCCCCTCAGGCAGGGAGTTGCAATAGAGAATCCAGGCCAGCACGCGCCGGTGGGGTTCGGTGGCCTCGGGCTCCAGGCTCCAGTCGCAGTGCCAGCGCACAAAGCCCTCCCCCGGGGCATAGCGCTGCAGGTTGAAGAGGGGGCAGACGTAAAGGGAGCGCTCCGGGCAGCACTCCAAAAACAAGGGACGCTCCGCCAGCCAACGGTTCAGACCAGCGGACACCCCGCGCAGCATGGCCTCCGCCAGCCCATGGGCCTCGGGATCGGAGCGATCCATCGCCACCAGGCTGATGTCGGTCGACACCTTGTCGGGCTGGCCGTCAGGGGCGCCGCCGAAGGACACACCGGGGCGCTGCAGATCGCTGCGGCGATCGAAAAAGCCCATCACCGCGTCGGCCAGGGCCAGGTAGCCGCTGTTGTGACATTCACCGATCAGGCGCATGGGGCGATCTCCTCCTGCCAAGGCAGGGCGATCAGGGCCTCGTGGTGCTGCCAGCGCTCGGGTGGAACCAGCCGCTGGCTGAGCCCCATCTGCTCCAGGGCCTCCTGCAGCTGGGGGATCTCCGGTCCGGGGACCAGGGCATCAAGGGGAAGGGCCAGCGCCTGAGCCTCGGCAGGATCCGCCATCAGCCGCAGGTTGAGATCCGCCAGCTCCCGCTCGAAAAACACGCGTCGCATGCGGCCCGTCAGCGCGGGGCCCAGGCCCGCCGCGAAGCCCTCCAGCGCGGCCTGATCCGTGGCGCAGCCGCAGCTGAGGGCCAGCCAGATCAGCAGCTTCGCCCAGCTTTCAGCCGTCCAGAGGGGAGCAAAGCTCTGGCGGTGCTGCCGCACCAGCTCTGTGATAGCAAAGTCGAACAGGGAGGCCTGCCAGCTGGTGGCCTCAGGGGAAGGGGCTTCTCGCACACGGGATCCACCACTGCACCCAGCCTGCCGCAGGGCCAACCTTTGGGCAGACTGCAAAGGCAACATGCGCGGAGCAGCCCCCCGATGGCCCTGGATCTGAACGACCCGGAGCTCGAGTTTTCCGATCTTGTCACCGCCTACCAGAGCTGGGTGATGGCCGTGATCAACGATGAGAAGCTGGGCGGCGAGAAGCTGCTCACCGAAGAGATCGCCGAAGATGCCTTCAATGCCATGCGCTTCCTGCCCGATGTGGTGACCAGCGCCATCGAAACCACCCTGGCCCGGGTCTACGACGTGGATGAGGAGGAACTCAACGACCTGCTCTATCCCGAGGGCTGAGGCGGCTGCGGTTCATGGCCAGGAGCATGCGCTCGCCTCGGCCCCAACGCACCTGGGCAGCGGTGGCCCTCCTCGGTTGGGTGGCGAGCGTCTTGGCCGCCTGCGCCGGGGTGGAGCGTGCCCAGCCCGGGGGCCAACGGCAGGAGTTGCGGGGGGTGATCGTGCTCGCCATGGGCATCCCCAGCGATGAGACGATCGACACGGAGCTCACGGAAGCCCTGAGGGAGCGGCTGGAGGCCAGCCAGCTGGAGTTTCGCCTGATCCACCCCGGCACCCGGGTGCAGCTGCAGTTGTTCGCCGAGGAGCGGCTGCTTCCGGAGATGCGCCTCCGCACAGCGGCAGGCACGGGACCCGATCTCTTGTTTGTGAACAACAACACCGCCGCCAAATTGCACAGAGCCGGGCTCACCCGCACCGTGAGGATTGCCAGCAGCTTGCTCCAGAGGCTGGATCCAGACGAGGTGCGCAGCTCCAAGGCGGCCAACGGCGAGCTAGCCAGCCTGCCGGTGTTGTTGCTGCCACAGCTGGCCTGCTTCGATCGACGGCGCCTGGCCCAGCCGCCCTCCGATCTCGATGGGCTGTTGCGTCTTTCTGGAGAAGGGCTTCGGGTGGGTTTGCCGCTGGATGGCTTCAACCTGGCCTGGACCTTTGGCAGTCTCGGTGTGAGCTCCACCGTGGAGGAGCTGTTTGCCGGCCAACCCGCCACCCCTGAGCGGCGCGCGGCCCTGGGCCGCTGGTTGGCCTGGCTGAAGGAAGCGGATCAGATGCCGGATCTTCAATTTCAAGTCTCCCAAAGCCAGCTGATCCAGAAGCTGGCCAAGGGCGAGCTGGATTGGACGAGCTGTCGCAGCACCAACCTGGCGAGGCTGCGGAAAGATTTGGGAACCCACCTGGGCGTCACCCCCCTTCCCGGAGGACCGGGAGGTCCTCCCAGCCCCCTGAGCCGGCAGCGGGTGATGGCCTTTGGCCGCAATTCCAGCCCGGCCCAGCGGGAGGTGGCGGAGGCCTTTGCCCGCTTCGTGGTCACCCCCCTCACCCAGCGCAACCTGGCGATGCAGAAGGAGGAGGTGTTGCCCGTGCTTGGCCCCCTAAACCTGCCGGAGGGCCGCAAGGGCACCCTGCGCCTGCTGGCCATGGCCCAGGCCCAGGCCCAGGTGCGCGCCAAGGGGTTGGGCAAGGGCTTGTTGATGCATGGCGATCAGGAGGGAGAAGCCGTCGGGCGGATTTTGAGCCGCTACCTCTATGGCGACCTCCCCAGTGAAGATGCCATCGAGGAGCTGGTGCGCGTGATCCAGCAAGGGGGCAAGGGCGATGAATGAGCTGCTCCAGGAGTTGGCCGGCTGGTGGGGCACCCTGAGCCGCGGACCCGTGGCCTGGCAACTGCTGGCGGTGCCCCTGGTGTGGACCTTGGTGTGGGGCCTGGCCCGACGGCCGGGGGGGAAGGGGGCGGCAAGGCGCAGTCGAACCTGGCGGCGCGGCGTCTCCCTGCTGCTCCTGGGGAGCCTCACGGGCCTGCTGGCGCTGGCGGGGCAGCCCTTTGCCCTGCTCGGGATTCTCACGGGGCTGCTCGCTGGCTGGACAGCTCTTGAGCTGGTGCCACGGCTGCTGGCCACCCATCTCCCGCCACGCACGTTGCAGGTGCTCTCCTCACGTCTGCTGCGTCCCCTCTATCTCGTGGGTGTGGTGATGCTGCTGGTGCGGTTGGTGGACAACCCGTTCGTGCTCGGCCTGGTGCCGATCGGCGACTGGGTGGGCAGCAACGTGAATCTGGGCAGCCTGCTGCGCTCATTACTGCTGCTCTACCTGCTGGTGATGGGGATGGAGCCCCCCACCCAGGCCGTGGCCTGGGTGGCCCAGCGCTTTTTGGGCATCAGCGACGGAAGCCGCCGGGCCATGGCCGTGATCCTCCACTACGCCGTGGTGGGGATTGGGATGCTGTGGATTCTGGAGCGGCTAGGGGTGAACCGCACAGCTCTGGTGGCGGTGGCCGGGGGGCTCTCGGTGGGGGTGGGCTTCGGCATCAAAGAGGTGGTGTCGAATTTCATCAGCGGGCTGTGGCTGCTCATCGAGGGTTCGGTGCGACCCGGAGACGTATTGATCGTGGATGGCGAAGCCTGCCAGGTGCGCAGCCTGGGGCCCAGGGCCGCCACACTTTGGCGCGATCGCGACAACGCCGAGCTGCTGATCCCCAACCAAACCTTTTTCACCAACTCCACGGTCACCTACACCCACACCGATTCGCTGCGCCGCTGCCAAGTGAGCGTCGGCGCGGCCTATCACCATCCCCCCGCCGAAGTGATCGCCCTGCTGGAGCGCACCGCCGTGGGGGTGGCGGGCGTGCTGCCATCCCCAGCACCGCGAGCCTTTCTCCTGAGCTACGGCGACTCGGCGATTCAATACGGCCTGCGCTTCTGGATCGCCAGCGCCCTCGACAACATCTCCACCAGTAGCGCTGTACAGCAAGCAATCTGGCAAGCCTTTCGCGACCATTCGATCGAGATTCCCTTCCCCCATCAGGTGCAGCTGGAGCGGGTGATCGAGCCATTGCCTTCGACAGACACCCCCCCAGGGGGCGGGGAGCCAGGGGGATCCATCGGGGAGAAATAGAGCTGCAAAGGGTGCAGGCCAGCGCCGAGGGGATTAGCCATCAGCGTGCCAATCAACACATTGTGCAAACAACTATGTATAGCGTCTTTGATCCGTTTCGCCAAGCCATGTGTCTGATTTTATCAATTCCATGCTTCAGCCTATCGCTTGATCAGACTTGATTGAGTTGCATTTACTTAACCAATGTCACCCCAATTTCTGATGGGTGTTTCCCGTCGCGTCTTCTTCAGCCGTGCCGGAGCAGCGGCGCTTCTTGCCAGCGCGGTGGTTCTGCCAACCTCAGTCCAAGCGATCCCCACGTACACCGGCCAAGTGGTGGCAACAGAGTTACTCAACCCTCGCGGACTGACCGTCGATCCCCTGGGAGCAATCCTGGTCAGCGAGGGCGGCTCGGGTGGGGGCAACTGCAACGTCCCGGGGGCGCCTCCCGGACCAGTAACGGCATTGCGATGCTGGGGCCAAACCGGCGCAGTGGTTCGTTACGACCCCAGCACGAACACCCTCAGCCGCCCGTGGACATTGCTGGATTCGATTGCCAAGAGTTCCAATCCCAACGATCTCTCACCCGTCGCAGGCCTCCAAGACCTGACCACCACCAGCGATGGTCGCTTGCTAGGTGTGTTTGGCTTCCGGGGGGATCCAGCCACACGCCCTAGCGGTACGGTTTTCGCCAAATTGGTGGAGTTCAAAGCATCGAGCCCCACGCCCATTCCCCTTGCCGATTTGGGGGCTTTTGAGACAAGCAACCCGAGTCATACCCCACCCTTCTCCAACCCCTTTGCTCTGGCATGGAAAGCTGGTATCAGCTACATCACGGATGCTGGCGCCAACCGGTTGTTGAAAGTCAACGACGGCTCGAGCACGGTAGAGAAATTGCAGGACTTTGCCAACATCTCAACGACAACACCTCCAGCCGAAGCCGTTCCCACAGGCCTGGACGTGAGCCCGACGGGCACCCTGTACAACACCCAGCTGCCCGGGTTCCCATTCACTGCTGGCACAGCTTCCATTTTTGCTTCCAACGGGACGGCCAACTCCGCCACCACCATTGCGGGCGGGTTCACCAACGTCATGGACCTATCGCTGGGGGCTGACGGCTGGCTCTATTTGGTGCAATACGCCGAAGATTTCTTCAATCCCGTGGGCACTGGCAGCCTGAGACGCTTCAACCCGGTGACCTTGGAGCGACAGGTGTTGGCCGAAAACATCGACCGACCCACAGGCGTGCTTGCCCTGCCAGATGGCACTGTCTATGTGGCCACTGGAGGCAGCACCACCAAGGGAGCCTTGGTGCGCTACACGCCAGGACCTCTGCCGATCGCTGGTGCCCTCCTGGCCTGGCGCCAAGCCAGGGTGTTGCGACGGCGGGTGAAAAGCCAAAGGCTGGCTTGATCGACGTCGCAAGGCATGTCCAGGAAGCCTCACCTCCGCCAGAGCCAGCCTTGCGCGGCCGGCGGCAAGCCACGTTGATGCTGGTGGCAGCGGGGCCCATGGGTGCCCAACGTTGCAGCATGGCGATGGGCAATCCAGCTCAACCTGCAGGACAGCCAACCGCCATGCGCCGCAAGATGAACCTCCACCAGCCAATGGGACACGCCTGAGTTGGTTGCTGCTTCCCCATGAGCGGGCGGTGTGACGGGCTGCCCCCCCCTGCAACGGTCTGTGACTCAGCGGTCCGCCTTCAACGGCTCTGCTGAAGCACACCGCTGTGGGGGTGGTGGGCGCTCTGCCATCCCCAGCGCCGCGCGCCTTGCTCCTGAGCTACGGCGACTCGGCGATTCAATACGGCCTGCGCTTCTGGATCGCCAGCGCCCTCGACAAGATCTCCAGCAATAGCGCCGAGCAGCAAGCAATCTGGCAAGCCTTACGCGACCATTCGATCGAGATTCGCTTCACCCATCAGGTGCAGCTGAAGCGAGGGATGGAGCCGTTGCCGGAACCTGCCAATGGGCCCGGCACGCAGGGGGAGCAGGCAACCAAGCCGCCGCCCAAACGCCCATCCCTGGCTTCACGTACAGTAACCTGTACAGATCTATTGAGGCTGCCATGGACGCCATTTCTTACACAGCTGCCCGGGCCAACCTGGCGCAGACGATGAATCGTGTCTGCGCCAATCACGAGCCGATGATCATCACGCGCAATGGTGAACCATCGGTCGTGATGGTGTCGCTAGACGACTTCAAGGCCTTGGAGGAAACTGCTTATCTGCTCCGCTCCCCCAGGAATGCCCGGCGCTTGATGGATGCCATCAACAGCCTGAACATCGGGGAAGGCCAGGAGCATGAGCTGCAGGAATGAAGCTGATTTTTGCGGAACAAGCCTGGGACGACTATCTGCACTGGCATGCCACAGAGCCCAAAATGATCAAGCGAATCCACCTCCTCATCAAGGAGGTGAGCCGCAACCCGTTTGAAGGGGTCGGCAAGCCGGAACCTCTCCGCCATGCCCTTTGCGGCTATTGGTCTAGGCGCATCAATGACGAACAGCGCATGGTCTACAAGGTGGAAGGCAACTGCCTGCTGATGGCACAGCTCCGCTATCACTACTGATCGTGTCACCAGAGCCATGATCAATATCTGGCTCCATCGCCAGCCAAAAGACAACGATGGGCTTCCAGAGGATTTGAAACCCCTCTTCACCACCCTCTGTGATGGGACGGTGGCACGCTTTCGCCATGGCCGAGTGATGCTCGGCTGGCAACTGATCACCCTCTTTGGCGTGGATCGCGAATGGACCGAAACCCACCTGCTCCCCTTGTTGAGCTGGGCCAAGCCTCGAAGCAGTTTGCGGTCTTTCTCACCCATGTGGCTTTGGATCGGCCCAAAGGCTTCAGCGTTACGGAGTTCCGTTGGGCCTTTGCCGCCTTACCGCCACCTGAGCTGGAGGCTGCCGCGCAGGCGCTCTACCAGGCTCTGGATGCAGCCTGCGATCAGCGCGAAGCGTTTTGGGACACCCGCGTCAAGCCCTTTTGGGCGATTTGGCCCAAGGACAAAGACAGTTGGACCCCGCAAATCGCGAAGTCCCTCGCGCTGCTGGTGCTCGCTGCGGGCTCCAAGTTCCCAGAAGCCTTGAAAGCGCTTCAAGATTGGCTCCAAGAAAGCGACGACCCTCACGTTGTGGTGCGGAAGCTGCACACAACCAACCTATGCGGAAGCTTTCCAGAAGACGCCTTGCGCTTCCTCGATCACGTTGTGGATCGAAACCGCCCTTGGCGCCCATGGCAGACAAGCCTGCGCGAGTGTCTGGCAACCATCCAAAGATCTGACCCGCGGTTGGCGAATGACCTCCGATTCCGGACGCTTTGGGACTATGTCCCGGGGGAGTTCTCAGCCCAGCAAGGCGATGAGCAGCACCGCCAGGTTTGACTGGCCGCCACGGCCGCGTCCAGCCAGAAGGTTTCCAGCTCCCCCTGCAGGACGCCCAACCGCTAATGCCCCTAAGGTTGCCGCACGACTTCGGCCCAGCCACTGGCCTGGCGCCAGCGGCACTGCGGCTGCCGTGGGATCTGAGGTTGACGCCGGAGCAGTTCGAGCGGGTCTGCCAGGCCAATCCGGAGGCAGCTGAGCCCCCTGCAACGGTCTGTGACCCCAACGGATCGCCCCCCACCGGCCTGCCTACGGTCTGAGCGACCCCTCCGGCCCCGCCATGACCGAACTCGGCAAGTGCCCCTTCAGCGGCCACGGCGCCCCGATGGCCGTGGCGGGCCGTGGCCCCTCGCCGCGGGACTGGTGGCCTCAGCAGCTCAACCTGGGGATCCTGCGCCAGCACTGCCCAACCGCCAATCCACTCGGTATGTCGTTCGACTACGCCGAAGCCTTCCGCCAGCTGGATTACCCGGGCCTCAAGCGCGACCTGCTCGCCCTGATGACCGACTCGCAAGACTGGTGGCCGGCGGATTGGGGCCACTACGGCGGGCTGTTCATTCGCATGGCCTGGCACAGCGCCGGCACCTACCGCACCGCCGATGGCCGGGGCGGCGGCGGCACCGGCAACCAGCGCTTCGCGCCGATCAACAGCTGGCCCGACAACGGCAACCTCGACAAGGCTCGTCGCCTGCTCTGGCCGATCAAACAAAAGTATGGCAACGCCATCTCCTGGGCTGATCTCATGATCCTGGCCGGCAACTGCGCCCTGGAATCCATGGGGCTGCGCACCTTCGGCTTTGGCGGTGGCCGCGTTGACATTTGGCAGCCGGAGGAAGACATCTACTGGGGCAACGAAACCACCTGGCTCGGCGATGAGCGCTACAGCGGTGATCGACAGCTGGAGCAGCCTCTGGCGGCGGTTCAGATGGGGCTGATCTACGTCAACCCGGAGGGTCCGAACGGGGTGCCCGACCCCGTGGCCTCCGGCCGGGACGTGCGTGAAACCTTCGCCCGCATGGCGATGAACGACGAGGAAACCGTGGCCCTCACCGCCGGCGGCCACACCTTCGGCAAGGCCCATGGGGCCGGCAGCAGCGAGCTGGTGGGTCCTGCGCCGGAGGGGGCACCGCTGGAGGAGCAGGGGCTGGGCTGGCACAACCGCCACGGCAGCGGCAAGGGGGCTGACACCACCACCAGCGGCATCGAGGGGGCCTGGAAACCCCACCCCAACCGCTGGGACATGGGCTATTTCGACATGCTCTTCGGCTACGAGTGGGAGCTGATCAAAAGCCCCGCCGGCGCCTGGCAATGGCAAGCCAAGGACTGCCGTGAGGAGCACCTGATCCCCGATGCCCACATCCCCGGGCTCAAGCACCCGCCGATGATGACCACGGCGGATCTCTCCCTCCGCTTTGATCCGATCTACGAGCCCATCTCCCGCCACTTCCACCAGCACCCGGAGGCGTTCGCCGACGCCTTCGCCCGGGCCTGGTTCAAGCTCACCCACCGCGACATGGGGCCCAAGTGCCTCTACCTGGGCCCCGAGGTGCCCGCCGAGGAGCTGCTCTGGCAAGACCCCATCCCGCCGGTGGATCACCCCCTGGTGGATGGGGCGGCCATCGCCGATCTGAAAGCGCGGCTGCGGGCCTCCGGCCTGAGCACCGCCGAGCTGGTGGCCACAGCCTGGGCATCGGCCTCCACCTTCCGCGGCTCCGACAAGCGGGGCGGCGCCAACGGGGGACGCGTGCGTCTGGCGCCCCAGCGCACCTGGGCCGTGAACCAGCCCGAGCAGCTGGGGCGTGTGCTTGAGGTGCTCGAAGGCATCCAAGGCGCCTTCAACGCCTCCCGCGCTGATGGGATGCGGATCTCTCTGGCGGATTTGATTGTGTTGGCAGGCGGCGTCGGAGTGGAGCAGGGGGCTGCCGCCGCCGGGCACACCTTGGAGGTGCCCTTCACTCCAGGGCGAACGGATGCCAGCCAGGAGCAGACGGATGTGGCGTCGTTTGAAGTGCTGGAGCCCCAGGCCGATGGCTTCCGCAACTGGCAAAAGGGCCCGATGAGCGTGGCGACCGAACACCTGCTGGTGGATCGGGCCCAGCTGCTAGGGCTGAGCGCGCCGGAGATGACCGTGCTGGTGGGCGGCCTGCGGGTGCTCGGCGCCAACACCGATGGGAGCCCGCACGGGGTGTTCACCGAGCGGCCGGGGCTGCTGAGCAACGACTTTTTCGTGAACCTGCTCGCCATGGCCACCACCTGGAGCCCCACCTCCGACAGCGGCGAACTCTTCGAGGGGCGCGACCGCAGCAGTGGTGCCCTGCGCTGGAGCGGCACCCGGGTGGATCTGGTGTTTGGCTCCAACTCCCAGCTGCGGGCCATCGCCGAGGTGTATGCCCAAAATGATGGCTCAGCTCGATTTGCGGCCGACTTCGTGGCCGCCTGGGTGAAGGTGATGAACGCCGATCGCTTTGATCTGCGGCGCTGAATTCAGCGCTCGGCAGGCGGTTCGGGCAAGGCTGCCAGCCACCAAAGGTGTGTCGCGGCGCCATGCGGTTAGCGTCATATCAGCTGTCTAGGTTCTTTCATGGCCCTAGCTCCACCGCCTGGTTCCGAACCCCTGGTGTCCTTGATGGCCGCTGCTGGCGGCCACTCCCTGCTCCTCCGCCAACTTTTCGACGCCAAAACCGGCACCTTCTCCTACCTCCTGGCCGATGGGGAAAGCCGCCAGGGGGTGCTGATTGATTCGGTGTTCGACCAACACGACCGCGATCTGGCCTTAATCCACGAGCTCGCCATCGATCTGGTGGCCGTGATCGACACCCACGCCCACGCGGATCACATCACCGGCAGCTGGCTGATGCACCTGGCCACCGGCTGCGCCATTGGCCTAGCCGCCGCAGCCAAGGCAGAAAACGTGAGCCTGCCCCTGCAGCACGGGGATCATGTGGCCTTCGGCGTTCGCTTCCTGGCGGTGCGCAGCACCCCAGGCCACACCGATGGCTGCCTCACCTACGTGCTCGACGACCAGTCGCTCGCCTTCACCGGCGATGCCCTCCTGGTGCGGGGCTGCGGCCGCTGTGATTTCCAGCAGGGCAATGCCCACACTCTCTGGCACTCCATCACCGAGCAGATCTTCACCCTCCCCGACTCCTGCTTGCTCTACCCAGGCCATGACTACTCCGGCCGCAGCGTCACCTCGGTGGTGGAAGAAAAGCTGTTCAATGCCCGACTGGGCGGTACCGCCACCGAGCGCGACTTCGTAGGCCACATGGAAACCATGAAGCTGCCACACCCCGGCAAGATCGCCGAGGCCCTGCCCGCCAACCTGCGTTCGGGCCAACCTCCCACCCCTGCGAGTGTGGAGAGCTGGGCGCCCGTGGAGCTGAGCTACGCCGGTCTTCCGGAACTCACACCCGCCTGGGTGGCGGCCCACCGAGAGCGCCTCACCGTGCTGGATGTGCGCTCCCTCGAGGAGGTCACGGGTCCCGATGGGCGGGTGGGCCACAGCCTCTGGATCCCCCTGCAAGAGCTGGAGGCTCGCATGGAGGAGATCCCCAGCCACCAGCCCCTGGTGGTGGTGTGCCATTCCGGCAGCCGCTCTGCCCTGGCCACCCAGCAACTGATCAAGGCCGGTCGGCAACATGTGGCCAATCTGCGCGGGGGCTTGAGCCGTTGGGCCTCCGAGGGCTACCCACTTGAGCAGGCCAAGACATCCTGATCCTCCTCAGCCTCTCCAGGGCAGCCTGGATCCCGCTTGTCGGGGCCGGGCCGGGGCCCCGCCCAGCTGCCCCAGCCCCCTTTGCAGGGAAGCTTTGACAGACTGAGCCACGGGCGGCATGTCTCTTTCGTTCGACAACCCCCCTTCCTCCCCACCCATGGCTGACCGCTTTGATTTGATCGTGCTCGGCGCGGGCTCCGGGGGCCTGGCAGCCGCCAAACGAGCCGCCTCCCATGGCGCCTCGGTGGCGATCGTGGAGGGCGATCGCGTGGGGGGCACCTGCGTGATCCGCGGCTGCGTGCCCAAAAAACTGCTGGTTTATGGCTCGGCCTACCGCCAGCTGCTGGCAGACGCAGCCAGCTACGGCTGGGGGGTGGGCGAGGTGCGTCTCGACGCCGCCCGCCTGCTCGCCAACGTGCGAGCCGAGGTGGATCGACTCGACGCCCTGCACATCGGTTTTTTGGAGAAGGCCGGGGTGGAGCTGGTGCGGGGCTGGGGTCGCTTCGAAGACCCCCACCATGTCAGCGTGACCGCCGAAGGCAGCGAGCGGCTGCTGGAAGGCGAGCGCATCCTAATCGCTGTGGGGGGAAGGCCCCGGCGGCCCGAGATTCCGGGCGCCCACCTGGGCTGGGTGAGCGACGACATGTTTGAGCTGGAGTCGTTGCCGGAGCAGGTGGTGGTGGTGGGGGCCGGCTTCATCGCCTGCGAGTTTGCCTGCATCCTCAACGGGCTGGGGGTGCAGGTGATCCAGCTGGTGCGGGGCGACCACCTGTTGCGGGGCTTTGACCGGGAGGCCAGCGAGGCGGTGCGGGCTGGCATGGAGGCTGCTGGCATCGAGATTCGCTTTGCCCACTCGCCCGCGGCGATCAGCGGCCAGTGCCTGCCAGGCGAGCTCACACTCACCACCCAAAGCGGTGAGGTGATCCCCTCCGGCGGGGTGCTGCTGGCCACAGGCCGGCGCCCCTTCCTGAAGGGGCTCAATCTGGAGGCTGCCGGCGTGGCCCTGGAGGGGGATCGCATCCCTGTAGATGCCAACCAGAGCACCAAAGTGCCCCACATCTACGCGGTGGGAGACGTCACCGACCGCATCTGTCTCACGCCAGTGGCCATTGATGAGGGCCGGGCCTTTGCCGACACGGTGTATGGCGGCAAACCGCGCCAGGTGGACCACAGCCTGGTGGCGAGCGCCGTGTTCAGCCAGCCGGAGCTGGCCAGCGTGGGGCTGAGTGAGGAGCAGGCCATCGCCCGATACGGCGCCGAGGGCATCGGGGTGCATCGCGCCCGCTTCCGCCCCATGAGCCAAGCCCTGCCGGCCCGGGATCCCAAGGTGTTGCTCAAGCTGATCGTGGAGCGCGCCAGCGGGCGCGTGTTGGGCTGCCACATGGTGGGCGAACACGCCGCTGAGATCATCCAGATGGCGGCCATCCCGATCGGAATGGGCGCCACCAAGGCCGATTTCGACCGCACCATGGCGCTTCACCCCTCGGTGGCTGAGGAATTCGTCACCCTGCCAGGCTGAACCGCCCCTGCCCCATGAGCGCCTCGCCTCCCCCGATCGACCACGCCCTGCGCCTGCGACAGCTCTGGCTGGCCTACCTGCTGGCCATGCTCTTCCACGTGGACCTGGGCCTGATGCCCCTGTTCCATGGCCTCTCGCCGGAGATTGAAAGCCGCGTGGACCCCAGCCAGCTGCCGCTGGTGTTTTGGGGAATGTTGATCTATTTCCTGCTGCCATTGTTGGCGATCCTGCTAATCACCTGGACCGCCAGCAACCCGGCCACGGCAGGGCGCTGGCGGTGGTGGCGGCGCGTGCACTTTTGGCTGAGCGTGGTTTACACCGTCACCAACGTGCCCCACCTGCTGGCCGACATCCTGGTGCCCGATTCCCGCAGCGACCAGGTGGCCCTGATGGTGGTGTTGCTGGCGATTGGCCTGCTGATCAACGTGGAGGGTTGGCGCTGGTGGCGCCAACCCTCAAGCGCTTAGGGAACAGCGCAACTCCTGGCGCAGGCGGGGGTGGAGGCTCGCCCGCAACTGCCGCAGGGCGCGCAGCTCCAGCCCCTGCACCGTGCTCTTCGTGAGGCCCATGCAGGCGGCCACCTGGCTGAGGGAGCGCTGGTCATCGCCGCCGTAGCGCAGGGTCAACACCTGGCGGGCCTGGGCGCTGAGCTGATCCAGGCTGTGCTGCAGCCAGCCATACTCCTCTTCGATCTGCGGCTCGCGGCCATCACAGAGCAGATCGAGGAGCGTGGCCTCCTCCTCGGCGCCGTGGGGCTGGTCCAGAGAGAGCACGCGGGCCGCCTGGCTCACCGCCAGCACATGGTGCCAGCGGGAGGGATCGGTGCCGAGCTGGGCGGCCAACGCCTCCAGCGGTGCGGTTGGATTGGCCTGGCGCAGGGCCTGGATCTCGCTGGCCAGCTTGCGGATGCTTGAGGGCACCCGCAGCAACTGCCCCTGTTCCAGCTGGCCGCGGCGCACCGCTTGACGAATCCACCAGTAGGCATAGGTGGAAAAGCGGTAGCCACGGCTGGGATCAAACAGCTCCACCGCCCGGATCAGGCCGAGGTTGCCGGCCTGGATCAGATCCAGCAGCTCCACCCCGGCCGCCTCGCGCTGGTGGTGGCGGCACACCGACACCACCAACCGCAGGTTGGCCTGCACCATGCGATCCATCGCCCGCCGACCGGAACGCACCTCGATCGCGGAGGGGGAAGGGGCCTGTTGCCAGCGCTGCACCAGCGTGCCGAGATGCACTTCCTCGGCGGCGGTGAGCAGGGGAATGGTCGCAATCCGGTTGAGGTAGGCCTGCACCGCATCACCGGTCACTTTTCGCTGCACGTTGCGGGGATCCGCCATGGTTACCGCTGTTGGCCATCACTTCCTTCAGCCTTTCCGAAAGGTTGAGGATTGCGTAGAGGTGAAGCGGAACTGCGGCGTGCCCTTCATACAGCGTCACTTCAACGCGGGCGGGCCAGCAGATCCAGGGGGGCAACCCATCATTCCACCGGCACTGGCACAGGAGCTCGCCAGGTCCCGCAGGACGCCCCCCACGGGCCACCCCAAGGGAGCGGCAGGTGGCTTGGGCGGCCTCACCACCGGGCGCCACCCCCGCCACCCCCACCACCCGGGCCGAACCCTCGATGATGCGTGTGTTGGCCCCGGGCCCGAGGGGACCCACCATCGGCGCAGAACGCGGCCAGCCCGCTGGCTCAGCTAGCGCCTCACCAACCAAAACACCAACGACAACACCGCCGAGAGCAACAGGCTGGTGGTGAGGGGGAAGAAGAAGCTGAAGCCTGGCCGCTGGATCGAGATGTCGCCCGGCAGGCGCCCCAGGCCGCTGGCGCTGATCCAGGGCCACAGCAGGCCGATCAACAGCAGGAGGGCGCCGAGGAGAACGAGGGTTTTCTGCATGGCCCTGTCTTAGCCAGCTTTGGCGAGATAGGGATCCAAGAAGCTCAAGGGCCGGGCCATGGTGGCGGAAAAGCCCAGCAGCCCCCGATCCTGAAAGCTGTAGAGCAGGCTGTCGTCGGCTGCCAGCAGGTAGGTGGCGCCCCGCTGGGTGAGGAAGTCGTCGCGGGGCACATAGGTGCGCCAGTGGCCGAGCACTTCCACCATGTTGCGCAGGCGCACCGTGGCCAGCTCGAAGGGCCGCTGGAACCCCACGCCGCCGGCCAAAGCAAAGAGCTGGCCATCCAACCGCTGCGGCGCGGAGCGATCTCCGGTGTAGCCACGAAACACCTCAGCCAAGGTGCCGGGCGAGCCCACCCCGGCGCACATCAGCAGCAGGGAGGGCCAGGGACCACCGGGGGCCCGCAGGCCGGGGTTGAGCCCCAGGGCCCCATGAAGCCGCGGGGTGGGCTCCACCTGCAGCAGCTCCCGCGGCAATCCCGTGAAGTCGCAGAAGCGATCCGCGCCGGCGTCCTCACCGATGCCAATCGCCAGCAGGCCCATCCCGGCCGCCTGCAGCTGGGGCAGGGCGCCCGCCAGGGCCTGGGCATACTCCAGGCTGTCGAAATCCCCCAGCTGCGAGAGGAGCACCACCAACCGGCGGCGGCCCGGTCCCATGCCGGGCACCCGGGCCAAGTGATGGAGCAGGGGGGGAGGAGTTTGCATAGGGGGGATGTCGTCGATCGACCTGCATGGAGGTCAGGGCGCCAAACGCGCCATCACAGCCCGATGACGGGGGCTGCAAAGGGTGCTCGTCACCGCATCAAAGCCTGCCTGGCGCAGCTCGTCTTCCAAATCCAGGGCGAAATACTGATCCATGTAGGGCTCCGTGCTCTTGAGCAGGGTCATCACCGCGGCCGGCATGGTCTGGTAGGCAGAGCAGGAGGGGTCCATGTCCATCACGGCGAAGGTGCCGCCGGGGCGCAGCAGCCGGCGGGCCTCCCGCAGGATGCGGCGGGTGGTGGATTGGGGCATCTCGTGCAGCAACAGAAACGCCGACACCAGATCAAAGCTATTCGCTGCCAGGCCCGTGGCCTCCGGCAGAGCATGGCGCCAGGCGCGGATGGCCGCTTGCCGTTGGTCCGCCTCGTAGCGCGCCACCGCGAGGTAGTGGGGGGAGAAATCCAGGGCCGTGATCGCGGCCTGAGGGAAGGCCGCCGCCAGGGCAAACGCGCTCAAGCCCACCGTGCAGTGCAGATCGAGCACCGCGGCGGGCGGCTGGGGCAGATGGGCCAGCAGGGCCCGCTGATAGCCAGCCCGCAGGGCCTGATCACTCGCGGGCCCAGCCTCTGGATAGAGGGGAGCATGCACCGCATTAGAGGCCACCTCGAATTCGAAAGCGGCCTCCCAGCAGAGGTGGCCAGCGTCGTAGCCGTGGAAGGAGGCTTGGTAGTTGGCGGGGTAGGTCAGCGATGCATCGTTCACCTCCCGCCAGAGCGGATCCCAATCCAGCTGCCCGTAGGCCGACACCTGCTCCCGCCAGGGGATCCCCAGGCGCTCCGCCCGCTGGATCATCATCCGGCGGGCCTGGTGCTTGGCCACGGCCCACAGGGGCTTGATGCCCAGGGCGCCGCGAATCACCGCATCGGTGATCCCGCCCCGGCGGGCGGGCGGTTGGCCCATCTCAGGGTGGGTGGTTTCGGATCCAAGTGGGCGCACGGCAGTCGACATCGAGGCGGAGGGTCGTTGGGAACAGCGGGATCCCCAGCCTGGCTCAGGGGGCTTCCCCGAGCGCTTCGGCCACGGCGGTCTGAAACACCGCCTCCTCCGGGCTGACACCCGTCCAGCGTTCGAAGATCTGCATCGCCAGCTGCACGAGCATCTCCACCCCATCGACGATCGGGCAGCCCCGCTCCCGGGCGGTGGCCAGAAAGGGCGTGATGCGGGGGTTGGTGATCACATCCACGGCGATGCAGCTCGGATCCACTGTGTCCCACACCAGTGGCACGGGCTCCAGCTCGGGGGCGCAGCCCAGATGGGTGGCATTCATCAGGAGAGAGGTGCCGGCGGGCACCGCCACGTCCCCCTGCCAGGGCTGCCACTGGGCGGGCACGCCCGAGGCCCGGGTCACCAGCTCCGCCACCTCCTGGCCCTGCTCCTGGCGCCGGGTCACCAAGGTGAGGTGGGCCGCTCCGGCCCAGGCGATCTCCACCGCCATCGCCCGGCCGGCCCCGCCGGCCCCGAGCATCACCACCCGCTGACCCGCCAGGGGGGTGACTTTCTGAATCGCCTTCACCACCCCCTTGCCATCGTTGTTGTGGCCGATCAGCCTGCCCGCCTCAATGGTGAGGTAATTGGCGGCGCCGATGGCCCGCACATCCTCATCCACCGCATCCAGCAGTGGGATCACGGCCACTTTGTAAGGGACGGTGATGCCCACGCCCCTGTAGCCCAGGGGACACAGGGCCTTCACGGCGAGGGCCAGATCGGCCTCGTTGGCGATGTCGCTCTTCCAGAACTGCCAGGGCAGGCCGTAGTGGGCATAGACGGCATCAAACATGCGGTCGATCGGGTTCTCCGCCACCGGGTGGCCCAGCATCCCGGTCATTTGCTTTTGGGGAGGAATCACGCGGTGTGGAAGACAACGCCTCAGCTTCGCGCGGGGCAGCAGCCCCACAAAGGAGCTGTGATGGACCGTGGTGAAGCGCCTGGCCCGACAGCCTGCCAAGCACAGGCGATCATGGGGACCCCAAAGCCCTTATCGAAATCACAGGGATGGAGCCCCCACCCAAGCCAATCCCTTTCTCCATTCCTCTGCTTGGCGTGGAGGCGCTGCGCCAAACCCACCTGGATCCTCAGAGCTGGGCGGAAACCGTGAGCGCCGTCACCCCGGTGCAGATCTGCGAGCCGCTCCGCCCGTCACGCCCGTTTCTCAACCATTCGGCCATCCTCCCGATCGGGGGGGTGGTGATGCTGGCCACCCAGGGTTCCGCCATCACCGTGGCCACGGAGCACCATCCCATGGCCCAGTTGCTGATTCCCTATCGCGGTTGGGGGCTCTGGCAGGTGGAGCGGAGCCGGTTTGAGAATCCCATAGGGGAATCGCTGCTCTATGTGCCCCCGGCCCCCCTGCGGCTGGACAACGACATCACCTCCGGAGTAGCCCTGAATCTGAATCCTGAAGCCCTCCTCCGCACCGCCCTCACGATGGCGGGCCCCGAAAGCTTGCCCGCCAGGCGGCTGGGTGTGTTTCAAGAGCCCCGGCGCCTGCTGATGGCTGATCCGCTCGCCGCCCCACTGATCCAAGCCATTTACACGTGCATGGGGAAGATCGATCAGGTGGCGCAGCTGCCGGGGGCGGAGCTGGAGCTGCGGCGGTTTGAGGATGTGCTGCTTCGGATGGTGGTGTTGCTGCTGCTGCCGGAGCTGCGATCCGCCGACTCTCTCTTCCGGAGAACGGCGCCATCGCCAGAAGCCCACCGGAAGATTCAGGGGTTGCTGGAGTGGATTGAGGCCAATCTGGAGAGGCCGATCAACCTGAGCGATTTGGAGGCCCAGGTGTATTGGTCGAGGCGGACCCTGCAGGAGGCCTTTCAGGAAGCCTGTGGCTGCAGCCCCATGCAGTGGGTGAGACGCCGCCGGCTTCAGAGAGCCATGCGGCGTCTCACCCTTCCCCACCATGGAGACACGCTCACCACGATTGGGCTGTCGGTGGGATTTTCCAGCGCCGTGGCGTTCAATCGGGAATTCCGCAGGCACTATGGCTGCCCGCCTTCGGCACTCTTTCGCGCCTAGCCCAAGCCGAAGGCGCCTTGACCTCCTATCTCAAACCAGCCTTTGCCCTCCGACCTGCCGTTTCCGCAGACGCCGGGCGGCGCCGAGAACGGCGAAGGGGGCGAGCAGCGCCGGCGGAGCAGGCACCTGCTCCACGAGGCTGAGTTCACCGGAGGGATTGGCGGCGCTCCAGGTCGAGAGGTCGACGATCACGTCGTTGCTGAGAAAGGGAAGGATGCCGGTGTTGACGTAGTAACAGGGCTGGGGTGGCGCCAGGGCGGCGCAGGCGGGGGCGAGCGTCGTGGACATATAGCCCTGCACGGCCACCTCATTGAAGGCAGGGGAGGTGGCCTTGTTGTTGCCTGCCATGAAGTCGAGGATGGTGGTGGGCTTGCCGGTGCTGAGGCTGAGGCCGCTGATCTGCACCTGCGAGCCGGGGCTCACCGCCGTGGGTTCAACACAGCCCTGGGTGGTGAGCCCGCAGGGAAAGTTGCTGGGCGGGAAGGGATCGCCGTTGATGGTGATCGCACCGGTGTGAATGGTGGTGGTGGCGCCGGTGTCGAAGATCAGGGTGGTGAGATCGGCGCCGGAAAACGTCGTGCTCCCCTGAGACACCTCCAGGGAACCGGTGCTGGTGCCGCCGGTGCCGTTGAGGGCGAAGCGCAGCGGCCGGGGAGCCAGATCGGCGGCAGTGAGGCCGAATTGCACCCAGGGATTGTCACTGGCGGCATGCACGCGATAACCGCGGGTGATCGAGGGATCGAAGGCGGCCCAGAAGGCGCCCTGGGTGATGGGGCTGTTGGGGCCGCCGCTGCCGCCGTTGCGGAGGGAGAGGCCGAAGTCGCCATAGAAGTTGCCCTGCACAGGCGGATTGAGCAAGCCGGTGGTTGCGTTCCAGCCGGAATCGCTGGATTGGCCGCTCTTGCTGCTACAGGTGGCACCGGGGTTGCAGGTGATGGCGGTGGTTTGGCCGACGCTGAGGTTGGGAACGGTGAGCAGAGGCGTGGCCGAGGAGCCGAAAAGCGAAACGGAACTGGTGACGATGTTGCCGGTGTAGGTGAGACCGCTGTCGTAGGTGGTGGTGAAGGGGGTGCAGGAGCCGCTGGGGCAGGCGGTGTTACTGCCCCACCAGGGGCTGGAGGAGGCGAAGTTGGTGGCGAAGGTGGCGAAGAAGCCGGTGCCGCCGGTGTCGAATTCGAACAACCGGGCACTGCCGCCGTTGAGGGAGGCCTGGATGCCGAGCTTGAGGATGGAGGGATTGTCGGGATCAGGGGCCCACTGCAGGGGCACCCGCAGTGGTGTGGTGAGGGGAGCGGCTTTAGCGGGTGTGGAGAGCTGCTCGAAACCCACCAAGGGAACCAGGAGCGCCAGGAGGAGAGCGCTGCGCTGCGCAGGGGACAACATGGAAAGATGAAAGCCTTGGGCCAAAAGTAGGCAAAGGACCGTGATGCAGAGCACCGCACGCGGTTGTGACGCAGATCCACCCCGCCGACGCGTGCCATCCCGCCGCATTGCAATGACCCCGGCAGCAGAAGCCGGGCTGTTGACGCCACCGGCCGCTGCCCCTAGCGATGGGGGACCTCTCTGGCAGTGCCTTCGCCCATGACCCTCGATGCCCATCGCGACGACCTAGCCGCCACGGCAGCAGCCCTGGCAGCCCCGGGCACGGGCCTGCTCGCCGCCGATGAATCCACCGGCACCATCGGCAAGCGCTTTGCCGCCATCGGCCTGGAGAACAACGAAGCGCATCGGCGGGCCTACCGCAGCCTGCTGGCCACCACCGCCGGCCTGGCGGAGCACATCAGTGGCGTCATCCTCTACGAGGAAACCCTCTTTCAAGACAGCGACGCGACAGCGGGGGGCGCGCCGATCGTGGAGCTGTTGACCCGGCAGGGCATCATTCCCGGGATCAAGGTGGATCAAGGGGTGGAACCCCTGGCGGGCGGGCTGGAGGGCGAAACCTGGTGCACCGGCCTGAAAGACCTGGCGGAGCGGGCCGCACGCTATTACAAGCGCGGCGCACGCTTCGCCAAGTGGCGGGCGGTGCTGCGCATCAGTGCCGGGGGGTGCCCCAGTGAGCTGGCGGTGCGGGAGAACGCCTGGGGCCTGGCCCGCTATGCCCGCACCGTGCAGGAGCAGGGCCTGGTGCCGATCGTGGAGCCGGAGATCCTGATGGATGGCGACCACGACATCGCCACAACCGCCTCGGTGCAGGAGTGGGTGCTGCGCACGGTGTATGACGCCCTGGCAAAGAACGGAGTGTTTCTGGAAGGCAGCCTGCTCAAGCCTTCGATGACCACCGCTGGCGCTGACAGTGCCGTTCCTGCCAGTCTGGAGGAGGTGGGAGAGTTCACGGTGCGCACCCTCAGCCGCAGCGTGCCCGCCGCGGTGCCGGCAATCCTTTTTCTCTCCGGCGGCCTCAGTGAGGAAGACGCCAGTCTCTGCCTCAACGCCATCAACCAGGCGGCGGCACAGGGCTTTGCCCCCTGGCACCTGGGCTTTTCGTTTGGCCGGGCGCTGCAGCACTCCTGCCTCAAGCACTGGGGCGGCAGCGACCTCGCCGCGGGCCAGGCGGCCTTGCTGGCGCGGGCCAGGGCCAATGGGGCCGCCAGCCGCGGGGCCTATGCCGCCGGCAGCGAACCCTCCGACGATGCAAGCCTGTTTGTGGCCAACTACAGCTACTGACCAGCAGGCGACAGGGGCAGATCAGCGGGCCAAATGATGCTGTCGCTCCGCGGCTTGTCGGTCACTGGCCTCCAGCCGCACGATGCGATCGGCCTGCCGGATCAGATCGACATCGTGCGTGCTGACCAGCACCAGCCGCTCCCTGGAGCGTTCCAGCAAGATCGCCTGCACCCGCTGGGCCGATTCCGCATCGAGGAAGGCGGTGGGTTCATCGAGCACTTCGACGGGGCGATCCCGGAGCCAGGCCCGCAGCAGCCCGAGGCGATGGATCTCGCCGCCGGAGAAATGATCGAGCGCCAAAGGCAGGGGATCATCAAGCCCGCCGGGTCGCTGGAGCAGGTGGGCCAGGCCCAGTCGCTCCAGCCATCCCTCGATCACCTCGGAGGGCTGCTGCCGGTCGAGCAGCAGGTTGTGCCGCAGGCTGGCTTCAAACAGCACAGCCTCCTGGGGGGCATAAGCGAGCAGCTGGCGCAGCTCGCGGGCCCCCAAGGGCCCGGTCAGATGTCCATCCCCCAGTGCGCTGCCGATCCGCCAGTGGCTGTGTTCCTCCCCCAGCAGGCCGCAGAAACGGTCAAGCAGGGTGGTTTTGCCACTGCCGGAGGGCCCCACCACCGCCACCAGCGCACCGGGGTGCAGGTTGAGGCCCGCCGGTGCGGCCTCCTCGCCGCTGGGTGGCGCCGGCTGCCAGGTGAGGGAATGCCACGCCGAGGGCGTCTCCAGGGCGGCGCGAAGGGCCGGCGACAGGGTGGTGCGCCCCTGTTCCTGCAGGGGCGGTGGCGTGAGGATCCCGCGCCGATGGCAGAGTTCCTGATAGCAACTCAGGGCTCCCAGGCAGCTGCGCTGCGCGCCGATCACCCCACTCAAGGCGTTGCCACTGCGGTAAGCCAGCAGAAGGGTGGTGGCGATGGCTGCGGGAGCCAGGTCCGAGCGGCCCCACACCAGCCACACCCCCACCACCACCACCACCAGGGTGTCCCGCAGGGCGTTGAAGAGAGCTTGCCGCCGCACGGTCTGCCGCAACACCTGGCGGTAGAGGCGGTTGTCTGCGGCAAAGCGCCGCAGCAACCAGGCCTCGGCGGCGGCGGCGCGCACCGCCTTGAGGCCATGGAGCCCATCCCCCACGGTGCGCTGCAGGGCGCCATTGAGCCGGGTCTGCAGGCGACCCAGCTGCCAGCTGCCAGAGCGCTGGAGCAGGGCCGCGGCACCGGTGGCCGCCAGGGCGAGCACCAGGGGAGCGGCCGCCTGACGGCCCACCACCATCACCCCGGCGGCATAGAGGGCCAGCGAGAGCAGGGCCTGGAGCACCAGGAGACCTTGATCGAGTGCAAACACGCTGCGGCTGATGTCGGTCATCAACAGACCGAGCAACTCGCCGCGGCCCACCTGCTCCAGCTGCTCGGAGGGGGCATGCACCACCTGGTGGAGCAGCTGCTGGCGGAGCCGATCAGTAAAACCGGAGCGCAGGCGCTCCTTGCCGATGGCGATCAGGGCCTGGAGCACGCCGCGCAGCAGCATCAGGCCTACGAGCAGGGCCAGCCCCTGCGGCAGCGTGAGGCGCACAGGAAGCCGCAGGCCGAGGGGCAAGAAGCTTGACGAGCCGCCACCCAACAGGAGCGAAACGCCCAAGCCCAGCCCCCCGATCTCAAGCAGGCTGCCCAGCCCGGTGAACAGAGCCAGGCTGCCCACATGCCGCCAGCCCGCCTCTCGCACCAGCTGCAACGCCAGGGAGAGCTGCTGCAGTCGGGGGAGCCGAGACGAGGGGAATGATGGGGGAAACATCAACTCAGGGGCCAGCTGGGCTGGTGGAACCGACCCTACAGATGCATTTTTGCGGCCCCACACAAAACCAGGCAGGATCTGAGACAATCGGCGCCAGAAGCAAGAGCACCGGTGCCCCTGCAGCGCAATCCCGTGATCTGTGCGGCCGAACTCGATGGCGAAGTGTGCCTCTTCCATCCCGAGCGGGGTGAGTATCTCAACTTGAATTCCAGTGGCTCGGCCATCTGGAACCTTCTGGACACCCCCCTGGAGCGAGAGGAGCTGATCACCCAGCTGCTCGAGCGCTATGCGGTGGAGGAGTCCGACTGCCGCCGCGACACGGAGACCTTCCTCACCCAGGCACTGGAGCGGGAGATGCTTCTGGAGGAAGCCGCCAGGCCATGACCAAGGCCCTGCGCAGGCAACAACGCCGTCTCGCCTATGGCCTCTTCTGCCTGCTCGACCATGGCTGCTGGCTCCTCATCCATCTGCTTCCGGGCTCCCAGGTGATCCGCCTGGCCCGCCACCGGCCCTGGCAGGGCTGGCTGAGCCCACTGCCACCGGCAAAGCAGGAGCTGTGGAAGAGCCGGATCGCCTGGCTGCTGCGGCAACGCTGCCGGCGGGCCGGCCGGGGGAGCACCTGCCTGAGTCGTTCCCTGAGCGGCCGCCTGCTCCTCGATGGCATCGGTGTGGCCAATGAACTCCATCTCGGCATGAATCGGGACAGCGACGGCCGCCGGATCCCCCATGCCTGGCTGCGGGATCCGGCGAGCGGGCGGCATTACACCCCCGGGCTGAGCGAGGGGGCTGGAGCACCCCTCACCCAGCTCTGAGCCAGAGAGCCATGGCGCTTCAGCTTCCCAGCTCCGATCCCAAGCCCCTTCCCGCAGGGATCCACAGCACCGACGCCTTCCACCGCCGGCCCCTGTTCGCCGTTCACCCCCGCGATGGCACGGCGAAGCCCCGGGTGGTGCGCAGCTGGGGCGAAGCCCATGCTCTGCATGGGCCCGCCCGGCAGGAGGATGTGAACCCTGCCTATGTGGCGGCCCTGCTGCGGGACAAGGATGATGCCGCCGTGGCCCCCTATCGGCGGATCCAGCGCCTGCCGAGGGCCCATCACGTGCTGATCGCGCCCGATGGAGCCCTGCATGCCAGCCCCTACGACCCCCTGGCCAACGGCGCTGGGCCGATGCCCGCCGAACAGCTGCACGCCTTCCTGCGGCAGGGATTGATCGATCACCTGCAACTGGCGCTGGCCGGGCACAGCGGCCCCATCGGCTGTGAGCACAGCAGCGGCCATGATTCCAATGCGGTGCTGGGGGCCCTCATGCATGGGGTGGGGGTTCCACCCGAGCGGCTCCACACCTGGAGCTACGAGGCAGGGGGCGAGGGGCCGTTGCTGGAGCAGTTCCGCCCCTTCCATGGGCTGCACCCCGCCCATTGCCATCGCTCCGATCCCTTCGACGCATGGAAGGACCCCGAGGACAGGCTCAACGCTGACCTGCGGGTGTTCGGCGCGCCAGGGCAGAACGGGGGCAATCCCCTAGCCTGCGCTCTGCTCGCCCCCCAGGGCTGCACCCTGCTGTTCAGCGGCTTCGGGGGGGATCAGGGGATCAGCCACAACGCCAACAACGTGCCCACTGATCTGGTGGCCCAGGGCCGCTGGTGCGATCTGGTGGCCTGGGTGGGCGGCAGGCGACGGGCTCTCAAGATGGTCGCTAGTCGCACCCTGGCCCTGACCCACCGTCCCTGGGCGGAAGGCAGGGTGCTGGGAAAAGCGAAGCTGTGTCCCAGCAACGACCTGCTGGAGCGCACTCTCACGGAGGAGGGCCACGCCTGGCTGGGGCCCCACCTCCAGGAAGACTACCCCTGGGAGCTGGATGGCTATGTGCCCCAGGGGGTATCCATTCGCCGTCGCGTGCTGAACGACTGGGTGGCTGTGCGGGTGGATGAGGAGAGCCGCATGGCCGGGGCCTACGGGATCACGGTGGCCTTCCCCCTGCTGGATGAGCGGTTGATCGGCACCCTGCTGCATCAGGATCCGCTGCTCTTCGGGGAGGGGCAGCAGCGCGGACGCCTGATCCACCGCCAGGCCTTTGCACCGTTCCTCCCCCAACGCCTGCAATCCATCGCCAGCAAGGGTCGCGTTCCGGAAGAAGGGCTGCAGAATTGGCGGCAGCAAGCGATGGCGGAGCGGCGGAATGTGCTGATGCATCACCTCAATGCCGCAGACACCTGGCATCCGGCGCTGAGGCGCTGGTGGGATCTGGAGGCCATCCGCCGAGAGGCTCAGACCATGGTGGAGCGCAGCGATCGCTCCATGCAGCAACTCCATGGGCTCTACAACGCGATCAAAACACTGGCCAGCCTGAGCCACTGGTGGAAGGCCCTGGATGGTTGAGTCGCCTCCCCCTTTCACCTACACGGCCTTCGGGCTGCACTGGCATTCGCCCGATCTGCCCTTGCGGGAGCTCCCGCTGGCAGAGCAGGCCGGTGTTCCGGAAGCCTTGGTGAGCCTGTGCGATGAGACGGGCACCACCTGGCCCGAGCTGCCCCCCGGCCCCCACGACAATCCCACACTGAAGATGGGGCCGATGGATCTGCGCTTCACCGTGCAGGGCACGGCGGGTTTTCGCATCACAGGCGGCGATCGGATCGCCTGGCAGCGGCACGACGCCACAGTGAGCGATGTAGAGATCAGCGCCCTCGCCCTCAGCTCGGGAGTGGGGGCAGCCCTGATTCAGCGCGGGCTGCTCGTGTTGCACGGCAACGCCCTCGCGAAGGAGGGGAGAGCGATCGTGTGCCTTGGCCGCTCCGGTGCCGGCAAATCCACCCTGGCCTATGCGCTGATGCAACAAGGTTGGCAGCTGCTGGCCGACGACCTGGTGGTGATCGGTTCAGACGGGCGGGTGCTGCCGGGGATTCCCCGAATTCAACTCTGGCAGGACGCCGCCACAGCCTTCGGGCTGGATCCAGGTTCGCTGCCGAGAATCAGGAGACGCGTGGAGAAATTCGTGGTGATGGGCCCATCGGTGCGACGGGCCCTGCAACCTGTGCCCCTGCAGGCTTTCTACGTAATTCAGGAGCGACCGCCGGAGGGCAGCGAGGGGGATCAGACGGCCATCCTCCCGATCCAGAGCCAGAAGGAAGCCGCGCTCCACCTGCGCACCCAAACCTTCCAGCATCAATTCGTGCGGGGCATGGGGATGGAAGCCCGCCATTTTCTCTCTACGGCCCAACTGCAGGGCCGCGTACCAATGGCGACCCTGCAGCCGCCGCAGGGGATCCACCCGTTGCTGCACTGGCTGCAGAGGCATGATCTGCTGAGGGCAGCAGTGGAGGCCCGCCAATGAGGGAGCTTGATCTGGATTTCCTAAAAAGCGCATCACGAGATTAGTGATTCTACAGCTGACTCGTGTTACGCTATAAATAATGTCGTTTATGGTCGACACCCCATGAAAGCCCCTGACAGCAATCCCTCGACAGCTACACCCGCTTGCTGGGTTCCCCCTGGATTTGAGATTGTCCCAGCCCAGTCAACCTCTGGTGGCACTTCTACGGACCCGAAAGAAACCACTGCCGGATCAGCTTGCTACTACTCTGGCGCATGATAAGAATTCTCCAGGCTTGCTTCTGCCTGGAAATCAGATTCTTGTTTTAGGCATATCCACAATTAACCGTGGGTGTTTTGCATAGCCAATCATTGATCAAGCGCAGCAACTCCTTGATCTCATCCTTGTTTAAACTTACATAGTCATCAATGACTGTGACCAGTTCCTCCGGGAGTTCTGGCCGCAGTCTTGCTTCTGCCCACCCCCTCAAGCCCCTCAGCTCTTCTGCTGTTCTCTGGTGGCCTGCAATTCTCAGATCACAAGCGTTGGCCAATTCAACCAACCAGGGTTCTGGAGATCGATAAGCAGCAACCCACCAGCCAGCATGGTGCACACCTGCTTGAAGCATGGTGTTCAGATGAACCGGCTGCAGGATGCGTGGCATCCACACATGGCGGGATGAACTCAGCTTGCGAATCACCTCATCGATGGGTCCCGCCAGGGTGGCGTGCACTCCAAAGCTGCAGGATCGGTCGACATAGGGTGCGGTCAGGCGCAGGTCACTAGCGGGGTGATCCCGCAACATGGCCACCGTGGCCAGGACTGGCCCGGGGAAGAGATAGGGGCGCTTGGGTGGAGCCTGCCGCAATTCAGAGCACTCCGGTTTCCAGCAGCAGTGACTGCTGAGGGCCTCCCGATCAATCGCTCCATAAAGGGGCACCAAACCAAGGCGACAAGGAGCGGAAAAACCTGCCGCGATCAAAGCGAGCACGGAGGTGGGATCGAGCAGCTCATCCACATCCGCTAGCAGCACAGGGCGATCCGATGGCTCCCGCAACAGCGCCGGCAACACTCCATTGCGCTGCATGGCTTGCAGCCTGTGCCCGGAAACCCTGGGAGGATCCATGGTGTAAATCCGCAGCTGGGCTGGAGGGAGGCCGAGAAGATCCCTCCAGGCCCCCCGCAGGGGGGTGCGGGGCTGCCCCTGAAAGGTCAGGGTGGCCTCAGTGAGGAGGAGGTCACACCAGGTGGCGAGCCGCTGCAGGTTGGCCAGGGCCAAGGGTGTTGGATCCCCCACCATCACAGCCGCCAGTGGGCGGGGATCGGCCATCACGCGGGGAAAGCGGATAGGAAACTGGGCGAGTGTAGACGTCGTTTCCTCCCGGTTTCACAATGCAGGCATCTGCCCCCCTGTGATGGGCCATTCCCAGCGAAGCCCATCGCTGCTGCAGGGCCTGCCAGCGCTGAGGCAGGCCCTGCACAGGCAGTTCGCCTCCCAACCGCAAACCGGCTCGCTTGCGAGTCCTGATCCGGTAGATCCCGAGCTGCTGCTTCAGGCCGTGCGACGCCACCGTCTGGCCCTGGTGCTGATCTCCTCTGGGGGTGTGCCTTCCTGGTCGACCGACACCCTGGCCGCCCTGCGCGAGGAGGCCCGCCAGCAGCAACGGGCCGCCCTGGCACTGATCGCCGACACCCTGGAGGTGGTTGCAGCTCTCCAGAGCTCGGGCCTGCGGGCCCTGCTGCTCAAGGGGCCGGCTCTGGCCTTGCAGACCACTGGCCAGCCATGGAGTCGAGGTTCGGGAGACATCGATGTGCTGGTGGCTCCCGCCGATCTGCCCAGAGCCTTGGCCGTTCTGCAGGGCCTGGGCTTCTGCCAGCCCCCAGGCCAATTTCCGCGCAACCTCTCCACTTTTTGGGGGCGCTATTGCCGATGGGTGGGCCACGAGCTGCCGATGAAACGGCACAGCCGCTGGCTGGATCTGCACTGGGCCCTGAACACAGTGCGAGCCCCCCTCCCCCCTTTCGAAACGCTCTGGGTTGAGCGTCAGACCCTCACGCTCAACCACCATCCCGTGCCCACCCTGAGCATGGAGCACGCCTTTCGTCACGCCTGCGTGCATGCCGCCTCCGATCAATGGATGGAGCTCCGCCAGCTGGTGGACCTCGCCCTGCTCGCCCGCCGGATGCCACCCCAGGCTGGGCTGCGGCTAAGGAGGCAGAGGTGCGTACGCCTCAGCTGCGCCACCGCCTATGACGCCACTGGCTGTGCGGAGCTCCTGCCTTTCACGGATCTCACCCGAAGCGACTGCCGCCAGGCGATCGCCCGGGCCCGGTGGACCCAGGAGCGCCCTCCCCGCACCACCGCGGAGGGCGCCTGGCACCCCGGGCACTGGCTGGGCACGGTGCGTCAGCAGTCCTCCCTCAGCTCCTCGCCCATCGACTGGCTACGGGTGATCGCCCGCTTCAGCCTCTTGCCGGCTGCCTTCAACGATCCACTCACGGGTCAGGATGTTGGTCTTCTCGGCATGCTCCAGTCCCGTCGGCGGCGGCTGTGGCAGCGACTGGAGGAGCACCCCTAGGAGCTCTCCGGGCAGCCAGCGCGGCCGCTCCTCAGGTGGCAGCGCCCTGGATCTCCTCCCCAAAAACCTTGTAATGCCAACCCCGCCTGAATGTGGCTATGGTCCTCGCGTGGGGTCGCTTCCATGGCCAGCCTGCACGCCATGCCCAGCTCCTTGAGGAGTATTGCGACTTTAATTCGGCTCTTGAGCGAACTAGCCCGTCTGCAACCGCTTTGCCTGCTCAAGCAAACCCCCACGGATGTCGCCTCGTTGATCGAGGCCACCGGCTTCTCCCCGTCGCACATCAGCCGCCAGCTCGGCCAGTGGCAACGGGGCGGCCTGGTGCGCAGCGTGCGTGAGGGCGTGCGCCTGACCTACCACGCTGACAGTGCGCTGGTGGTCGACCTCTGCCCACTGGTGCAAAACCGCCTGCGCGAGCGGCTGGAACGCCAGCTCCAAACCCTCGCAGGCGGTTGACAGCCATGGCCGAAACCTCCCCGAGCGTCGCTGCCCCCTGGGATCAGCGCTACCGCGACGGCACCGATGGCTGGGAGCTGGGCCGGCCTGCGCCTCCTCTGGAACAGTTTCTGCGGCACGATTGCCGCGCCCCCCAGCCACCTGGGCAGGTGCTGGTGCCCGGCTGCGGGCGAGGCCACGAGGCCGCCCTTTTGGCGGAGCTGGGGTTTGAGGCCATCGGCCTGGACGTGAGCGGTGAGGCCGTGGCGGAGGCACAGCGAATCCATGGGCCCGGCGGAGCCCATCTGCGCTGGCTTCAGGCCGATCTCTTCGATCGCCCGGCCCTGGCTGAAGCCGGGTTGAGTGCCGGCAGTGTGGTGGGAGTGGTGGAGCACACCTGTTTTTGCGCGATCGCCCCGGAGCAGCGGCCGGCCTACCTGGCCCAAATGCACCATCTTCTGGAGCCGGGCGGGTGGTTGCTCGGACTCTTCTGGTGCCACAGCTGCCCGGGCGGTCCGCCCTTTGGCAGCGAGCCGGGGGCCCTGGCACAACAGATTGGCGGGGCTGGCTTCACCGCCCAGCGATGGGAGCCGGCCAACGGCTCGGTGGAGTCGCGCCAGAATGAATGGTTGGGACTGTGGAGGCGAGAACCATGGGCGCCCTCAGCGAGCGATTGACCCAGTGGGGCTTCAGCTGGGAAGGCCTGCGCGATAACCGCCGAGGGGAGTGGTGGCTTCTCGCCCAGCTGGCCCTGATCGCCGCCCACCTGCTCCCGCCCACACCGCAGCCCGGGGCCCTGGGCGTGATTTGGCCGCTGGCTTTGCGTGTGCTTGGTTGGAGCGTGTTTGCCCTGGGCCTGGTCCTGGCCGGCCAGGCCGTGGGGGGTCTCGGGGCAAGCCTCACGCCGCTGCCCGAACCCATGCCCAGCGCCAAGCTGGTCACCAGTGGCGCCTACGGCCGCTGCCGCCATCCGCTCTATCAGGCGGTGCTTGTGTGCTCCCTGGGGGTGACGTTGGCTTTGGGGAGCCTGCTCCATCTGGCCCTGCTGCTAGCCCTGGCTCTTGTGCTCAGCGGCAAGGCCCGACGGGAGGAGCGGCGGCTGCTGGAGGTTCACCCCGACTACGGGGCCTATCAGACCAGCACGGCGGCGATCGTGCCAGGCCTGCCGGGGCTCGACTGGCGCTGATCGCCTGGTCAGGGCACCAAAAGCACCGCCTGGATGCAAACACAGGGGAGACCGATGATCAGCTTTGTTGCTCACAACCGATGGTGCATCACCTCGTTCTCTTCCGCTTCCGCTCCGACCTTCCCGATGGGGCAGTGGCGTCGATCTTTGCAGAGCTGCGGGCTCTCCAGGCACGCATCGACGGGATCACCGGCTTTAGCGGAGGCGCCGACAGCTCCAAGGAGGGACTGACGAAGGGCTACACCCACGGTTTCTGCATGACCTTCCAGGATGCGGCTGCCCGGGATGCCTACCTCCCCCATCCCGAGCATCAGCGCGTGGTGGAGCTGCTGCTGCCAATGCTCGAAGACGGCATCAATGGAGTGCTCAGCTTCGACTATCAGGATGGGGGACTGTGAAGCTGCCAAGCACTTGCGGAACAGCCACTGCTCCTCCTCTCGCATCAGCCACTCCCTTGCAAGAGGTGGGCTGGGCAGGGCCTAGAACAAAGGATGCGACACTGATGGAGAGAATCCATGTGGTTGCAACCACACCAATCACCAGGGAGAGAGGCTGGTCTTCAATGGGCTGCGCAAGCAAAGAGAGCAGCCAATTGACTGTTTCTCCTTTGTTCGAGGAAAGGAGCGAATGGCGGGATGATTTCATAGTCATTGGCCCGAGAGAGACTCGGGAGCTTTACTCTGACTATTCTTTCCCCATGATCTGGCTTGAACTGTGATCAGCGGATGTGCGGGGCGTGATCTTGCTCACCCCTACCGGCATCTTCTTCACCGCTTTAAGCCTAAACGCCAGTCAGCATAAATACTCATTTTTTATAAGGTAGCTCCGCAAACTGCATGGCGATGTGCCCCTGCCACGGATCGGGCCCGCATCGGGCCGCATCGGGGCGAAGGGCACGGGAGTGCCACGCAGGGAGCGCCAGGGCCTCACGGGGCCGGGTCGTGCAGATGCTCCTGGCGTGCTGTGAGCCTCAGGCTTTCTTGCCGCGCAACCCTTTGAACACATCTCCAATCGCATCGGCCGCATCTTGGGCCTTGTCTTTGAGGTCTCCAGCCACATCCTTGGCTTTATCGCCCAAATCGCCAGCCAGATCCAGGGCTTTATCCCCCAGGTCGCCTGCCGCATCCTTCGCCTTGCCGCCAAGGTCGCCCGCCACATCCATCACCTTGTCGCCCAGATCACCGGCCACATCCTTGGCTTTGTCGCCGAGATCACCTGCCACATCCTTGGCCTTGTCTCCCAGATCACCAGCGAGATCCAGGGCTTTACCCCCCAGGTCACCCGCGGCATCCTTCGCCTTGCCGCCGAGGTCGCCCGCCACATCCATCACCTTGTCGCCCAGATCACCAGCCACATCCTTGGCTTTGTCGCCCAGGTCGCCTGCCACATCCTGGGCTTTGTCTTTGAGGTCGGCTGCGGCATCCATCACTTTGGTGTGCAGCTTGTCTTCCCCGGTGACCTGCTCAGCAGCCGCCTGAAGGTTGTCCCCGGCAGCCTTGGCGGTTGCTTTGATCTTGTCGCTAAGGCCCATGGTTGAAGTGGCAGAGGATGAGAGGGGAAAGGGTGCTGGAAGCACGCACCCATTCACCATAATCATGAATGCGCCCCTGACACACCACCACGGTCCTCTGGCCCCATCCCACGGGCGATGTCGGGTTCGCACCAGCGAGATCCCGCTTGCACGTTTTGCCCAACAACATCCGCAGAATCATTCGCAAAAGTGCCGTCTTCAGCAGCTCGGCGGCTGCAACGTCACGGCTGCATGGTCCGTGGAATGTCTGTTGATCCCCCCGAATCCCATGACCAACCCGGGCTGAACCGGCTTGATCTGCCGCGCCGTGGCCTCCAGGAAGGTCACCAGGATGGTGATCAGCAGGATGTAGTCCGCCAGGGCGGAATCCTGCCCCGCCGGGTTACCGATCCGGCCAGGGCCATTGGGGCGGAGTTGCTGGGCAACCAAGTGGTCCAGCGGCTCCCAGAGGGGATTGGTGCGGGCCAGCCGGTAGCTCTCGGCCAGGCGGCTCTGGTGGGTTTGTTCGTCGAGGGCGATGTCTGTGGTGGAGTGGGCGAAGTCATTGCGCACCTTGCGCAGGGCTTGGAGGGCTTTCTCCACCTCTGGATCGATCAGGCCGAGGCGCTGCGCCAGGGCAATGCGTGCTCCAAAGGTGCCCAGCGGCCGATCGGTCTGAAACAAGCTGTCGCGGGCTGCGGGTGGCGCCAGAGCTGCTTTGAGGAGGGCCTCCAGGGCGGCATCGACACGGGCGACACCGACGAGCACCGCCCCCCTGCCCCGCTCCTTGAGCATGCCGAGAGCCACGGTGCGGGCGCTCTCAGCGGCGGCTTCAATCCAATCAGGCCGTGGAGATGGCATCCGGCTACGGCAGGCTGCCGCCCTTGGCCAAAGCCTCGGCAACCGTGGCTTGAATTTTGTTTCCGAGGTCTTCCCGTGCCCACTCCTCGGAAAGGATCTCCGTCTGCTGCAGCACCAAGTCGATGGCCGCTTTTTCCTCATCGGGTGGGTATTTGTAGCGCTTGAGCAGGGCCTTGATCATGGTGCGCAGGCGGGCCCGCACGTTGTCTTTGTATTGCCAGTCGATGGTGAGATTGTCCCGCAGTTTCACGGCCAGTTCTCGGGCCATCTGGATCAGCAGCTCATCGCCCATCAGCTCCTGGGCCGACTGGTTGTTGGCCAGGGAGTCGTAGAAGGCCTCTTCCGCGGGGCTCAGGCCCAGGGCCGCCACGCGCTCGGCCTCCTCGCGAAACTGTTTCGCCAGGGCGATCAACTCCTCGATCACCTGTGCCGCTTCCACGGAGCGGTTGGCGTATTTGGCGAGGGAAGCCTTGAGCAGCTCGCTGAAGCGCTTCTGTTTCACCACGTTGGTCCGGAAGCGGCTACGCAGCTCGTCCTGAAGCAGCCGGCGCAACAGCTCCACGGCGAGATTTTTCTGGGGGATCTTGTTGATCTCCTGAAGAAACTCGTCCGAAAGGATGCTGATGTCGGGCTTCTCAAGGCCGGCCAGCTGGAACACATCGGTGATGCCATCGGCCACCAGGGCGCCGGAGAGGAGCTGCTGCAGGGCGCCATCCACATCCTTGGGGGGGCGGCCATCGCCGCCCCCGCTTTCGCCTTTGATCAGGGGGGCCCGCACGGCCTGCAGGAAGGCCAGCTCCCCATCCAAGGCCAGGGCGTCCTCCAGGGTGCCGCAGAGGGCAAAGGCCTTGGTCAGCTTGAGCACGGTGTCGCAGAAGCGCTTCCTGCCATCCGGCAGGGCGAGGATGTGATCCAGGCAGGCCGACAACAGGGCCATCACCTCGGCGGGATCGCGGAAGCCGCTCCAATCGATGGGGTGCAGGAGATCGCGGGCCACCTGCAGGTTCTCCTTGAACACCTTCAGGGCTTCGCTGCTGTCGAGGGTGGGGCTGCCCTTGCCGTGGGCGGCGGTGTAGGTGGCGAGGGCTTCCTTGAGTTGGGGCGCGATGCCGATGTAGTCCACCACCAGCCCACCGGGCTTGTCCTTGAACACGCGGTTCACGCGGGCGATGGCCTGGGCCAGGTTGGCCCCCTTCATGGGTTTGTCGACGTAGAGGGTGGCCAGGCAGGGGGCATCGAAGCCGGTGAGCCACATGTCGCGCACGAGCACGATCTTGAGGGGATCGGTGGGATCCTTGAAACGCTTCTCCAGATCTTTCTTCTGCTGTTTGGTGGTGTGGTGCGGCTGGAGGAGAGCGCTGTCGGAGGCGGAGGCTGTCATCACCACCTTGATCACCCCTTTGCTGGGGTCGGGATTGTGCCATTCGGGGCGCAGGGCCACGATGGCGGCATAAAGGCGGGCGCAGATGGTGCGGCTCATGAGCACGGCCATGGCCTTGCCGGGCTGGGTGCGGGAGCGCTGCTCAAAGTGGGTCACCAGATCCCGGGCCACCTGGTTGAGGCGGGGTTCGGCACCCACCAGGGCCTCCAAGGCGGCCCAGCGGCTCTTGGCCCGTTCAGCGGCGGGGATGTCGTCCTCATCGGCGAAGAGGTCGTCCACCTGCTCATCCACCTGGGGCAGAAGCGGTTCTTTGAGGGCGAGCTTGGCCAGGCGCGATTCGTAGTAGATGGGCACGGTGGCGCCATCCTCCACGGCCTGCTGGATGTCGTAGATGGAGATGTACTGCCCGAACACAGCGCGGGTGTCCCGGTCGTCCTGGGAGATGGGGGTGCCGGTGAACGCCAGGAAGGTGGCCTGGGGGAGGGCATCCCGCAGGGCCCGGGCGAGGCCGTATTTGATGGCGCCGGTGGTGGCATCCAGCCGGGCCTTGAAGCCGTATTGGCTGCGGTGGGCCTCATCGCAGATCACCACGATGTTGCGCCGATCGCTGAGGGCGGGAAAGCGCTCTTCGCTGGCCTCCGGGGCGAACTTCTGAATGGTGGTGAAGAGGATGCCGCCACTGGGGCGGTTGGCCAGCAGATCTCGGAGGTCTTGGCGATTGCTGGCCTGCTTGGGGGATTCCCCCAGCAGATCGCCGGCCCCAGCAAACACGCCGAAGAGTTGCCCATCGAGGTCTTGCCGGTCGGTGACCATCACCAGGGTGGGGTTTTCCAGGCGTGGATCGGTGAGCAACTTGCCCGCCAGACAAGCCATCTCGATGCTCTTGCCTGCGCCTTGGGTGTGCCACACCACCCCACCCTTCTTGTCGCCATCGGGCCGGCTGGCTTCCACCACCCGCTCCACGGCGGCACGCACGGCATGGAACTGGTGGTAGGCAGCGATCTTTTTGATGATCTGCCCCTCATCCTCAAACAGGCAAAAATGACGCACGAACTCCAGCAGACGCCCACGCTCGAAGATCCCCCGCACGAGGGTCTCCAGATCACGGTGAGCCCCGAGCGGATCAAGGTCGTTCTCCCCTTCGATCGTGCGCCAGCGCTGGAAGCGCTCCCGATCCGCACTCAACGATCCCAGCCGTGCCTGGATGCCATCGCTGATCACCAGAAGCACATTGGGCGTGAACAGATCGGGGATGTCTTGCTTGTAGGTCTGGAGTTGGTTGAAGGCTGCCCAGATGTCGGCCTTCTCATCGGCGGGGTTTTTGAGCTCGATCACGGCCAGCGGCAACCCGTTCACGTACACCACCACATCAGGGCGGCGGTTGTGCTTGCTGCCCTGGATCGCCAATTGGTTCACCACCAACCAGTCGTTGGCGGCGGGGTCGTCAAAGCCGATCACCTTGAGGCGGAGGCCAACCTGCTCGTTCCCATCCAGATAGGTGATGGGTAAACCTTGAGTCATCCAGCGGTGGAACTGACGGTTGGAGGCCAGCAGCCCCGGCACGTTGGGGTTGGCCAGCTGGAGCACCGCTGATTCAATGGTGCTTGCCGGCACTTCAGGGTTGAGGCGCTGGAGTGCGGAGCGCAGACGCCCCGTTAGGATGACCTGCCTGAAGTCGGTGCGGTCGGGTGAGGTGCCGTCGCTGTGAAGTTGGGGTGCGAAGACGTGGGTGTATCCCAGTTCCTGGAACCACTCAAGGCACTGCTGCTCCAGATGGTCTTCTGTGATGAGTGCCATCAGATACCGACCTCCTCAAGCACCTTCTCGGCATCAGGGATGCGGATTTCACCTGAAATGAGTTTGGGGAGGAGGGCATCCCTTACTTGGCAAAGGAGTTTCGACGACTGTTTCCTATCTTCCGCAGCGGCAAAGAGCGGCGAAACACTTCTTGAAAAACAATCCAACACATCCCTGGCGGCAATAATGACAGGAGTTTTTGCCACTAACTCAGGTCTCACTGCTGGATACGCCCCACCATCTGCCAAGTGCGCCAAGCGATCAATATTTTCCTTTGAGCAGGAACCCAAATAAACGAAAGCACTGTCATTCTTGTTCTTCGGGCGCAACACGGCAAAACCCGTGCTTCCAGTGATGCCGTCTTCTCCAATAAGGCAATATGAACCATTTCCAGGTCTGACTGTTCCCAAAACAGTGTCGCCAGTTTTCAGGATCCGCCGTGCCCTGCTTGGAGCATCTTCCCATTGATATTCCTCAATGCTATCTATCTTTCCGTGCTTTACGCTGGATAGGTCAAGATATCTAACGCTAAGGGGTTGGGTCCTGCTGCCCCAGGTTTCGGGATTCAGTTCAGCAACATCTTGGATTTCGCCATCTCTCCACCCACTCGGAATCTCACCCAGCTCCGAATCCTCAAATGAATCTGGGAACAGGTCGCTGATGTCTGCTGGCAATCCAGTGGGGCGACCTTCTGCCTTCGCTCGGACTGGATCAAAATCCACAAACCACGACTTGAAGAGCGCCTTTGCCATCGCCTCCAGGGTTGCGTTGGTCTTGCGGTTCAGCTCGATCTTGTCGTCAAGGCCGCCGAGAATGTGGGCGATTGCTTTTTGTTCCTTGATCGGAGGTAGGGAGACGTCTAACGCATAAAAAGCATCTCTGGTTGTAGACGGTATCGCCGAACCGCTATCTAGGGAGTTGATGTCCTGGCGCAACAGTTCGTAGTATGCCCACTTCAGGTCAAGATCGATTTTGGGTTTTAGCCAATAAGCAGTATCTATAACTTAGAAGGGATTTGCGCTGTAGTGAATGCCTCTATAGGCACCCTTGCGACCAACGACTATCCCAGCATGAGGGCAAAGAAATGATTCGCAATGGCCAACTTGCCCGTTGGTTCCATAAACGGGATATGCCCCACCTCCACTCCTGTAATCACGCAGACCCTTGCCATATTCAAGCGTCGCTATGGAACCCCAATCTGTTTCAATCCATTCAGAACTCATATTTCAACCCCCTCATGTATTAAGCCATCTGCTAACTCATCGTCACCCCCTCGGCCTCCCTGCTCCACGCCCGCCATCAACCTCCCCTGCCACAGCATCAGATCCCTAGCCCCACACACCAGCAGATCCTCCAAGGCCACCGGATGCTGGCAATCCCGCATTCCGCGCACACGCCGCAGGCCAGAAGTCTAGCTGCGGCCAGGTCTGACGCAGGCAGGGTTCCTTCACCAACGCCACCCGTAGAGCTTCCTGCACAATCCCAAGCTGACGCAGCACAATGCTGCGCTGGAGCGTGAGGGTGTTGCTCTTCGAAGCTCTAAGCATCCTGTTGGTCTGGTAACTGATCTTGATCCAGAAGATCCTTCGCTTGACTCTTCAGCCTGGGTAGCCACAGCTCAATGGTCGTCCAGAGGATTTCCTGATCGATCTGGTCGTAGACGTGGGCGATTCGATTGCGTAAGCCAATCACGCTTGCAAGAACTGTGATCGTCTGCTGGATGGAAGGGTCTTCGGCGACCGCCCGTTTCAGAGCCTCGCTGATGATCTCAAGCTTCCGCTCCACGGCTGCGGTCGCCATCTCGCTGGCGGCATAATCTTCAAAGCTCTTGCCATGAGAAAACGTTCGATCGCTTCGATCGCCTAGATGGCATCGAACAGGCGCTTCGAAATCGAGCGTTTCATGGGTGCACATAAAGAAGGATACGACTTTCGTCGACAGCTTGCTTGAAATAGGGATTCTTGATCATCGCTTAAGTGAGCAGATCGACGGGTCTTCCGAAGAGTTCCTCCGCTCCCTCGGCGAAGGCAAGAAAACGAGCTGCATAACCAGCTTGGCGGCGATTGTTGAATTCGGCAATCAGATCGATATCGCTTGATTTCGGATTAAACATGCCTTTTGCCGCCGAACCGAACAACTCCAGCTTCACCACGCCATAGCGTTCGCACAGCTCACGCAAAGGCTCCAGCTTCGCCTGCAGCAGCTCGGGCAGTGGCTTGGCGGTGGAGGGCATGGGCCGCTGAACCAACCTTTGCACTGTATCGAGATCGGGCTCAATTCGCCTGCCGCTCTGCCAGCAGCCGGGCGGTGGAGCCGCCAGCACCGGAGCCCCGAAAGGAGGCGATCGGATCCGCATCCACCGGCACCACGCGGATGGAGCCATCACTCTCCACGATCCATTCCAGCCGGCTGGCGGGCCCCAGTCGGAATCGTTCGCGGATGGCCGCAGGCACCACCGTTTGCCCACGGGAGGTGATCGTGCTGCGCATCGCTGAATGACGGAAGTCATCCTGTGGGCAATCGTCTAGGGACGGGTCTGGCCGGGCCCGCCGGTCGCTGGCCTGGCCTTCATGGGACTCCCTTCACCGGATAGATCTCCATCCCCACCCGCGCAATGTGCGCCAGCAGCGGCGCGTGGGTGATCGCTGCCAGGGCGTGCACATCAAAGCGATAGGGCAGGGGCAGGTCCTCCAGTTCGGCGGCGATCGCCTCGGCGTCAAGGGCTCCCAGGGAACCGGCCAGGGCCAGGTCCACATCAGAGCGGGGGGTGTGGGTGCCCTTGGCGCTGGCCGAAAAGGGTGGCGCTCTCGATCTCCGGGTGCTGGCGCAGCACCGAGCGCACCAGCTCCAGCTCGGCAGGCTGCAGGGGTGGCTGGGTCATGGCATCGCCTCCTTCTGGAGAAACGCATGCAGCTGCTCCAGGCCCGGCAGGTAGCGCTGGTGGATCGCGGCCACCGCCTGCTCGAAGACAGCCGGGTTGTAGGTGTGGCGCCATCTTCCAGCACCTTGGCGGCAAAGGCGTCTTTGATCACCTGGCGGGGCACGACAACGCCAAACACAAATCCACTGGCCTCCATATAATCTACAACCGTTTTCCAGGCCAGCTCGAAACAATACTTGAAGCGCTGGATCACCCCTTCTTTTTCCAGTTGGTTGAGGGCCTCGGGGCCATTGGCCATCGCTTCGCGCAGCAGCCGCAGGGCCCGATCGAAATTCACCAGCCGCTGCTGCCAGCGGATGTCGGCTTGTGGGTTCATGGTCAATCAAACCCCAGCCAGGCCAGATTGCGGGCAATCGCCGCATCTAGCTTCGCCCCCTCCTCCTGCTGCTGCTTGAGCAGGGCCGTAAGGCGCTGCATCTTCTGCTCGAACGGTTCGTCGTCCTCCTCCTGATCCGCGGCTCCCACGTAACGACCAGGCGTGAGCACAAAGCCATTCTTCTCAATCTCCTCCAGCTTCGCGCTGTAGCAAAATCCCGCCACATTCTCATAGGCCTCAGCCACCTCGCCATCGCCCCGCCAGGCGTGAACGGTGCCAGCAATCTTGGCAATCTCCTCATCCGTCAACATCCGCTCCACCCTGGTCTTCATCGTGCCCAGTTGGCGGGCATCAATGAACAGCGTCTCTCCACGGCGATCACGTCCCCGCTGGGTCTTGTCGTTCGTGAGAAACCACAGGCAGACAGGAATCTGAGTGTTGAGGAATAACTGCCCCGGCAGCGCCACCATCACCTCCACCACGTCCCCGCGCACCATCGCCTCACGGATCTGCCCCTCACCGCTCTGGTTGGAACTCATCGAGCCATTGGCCAGCACCACGCCCGCTTCCCCACCAGGCCGCAGCTTCCAGAGCATGTGCTGCAACCACGCATAGTTGGCATTGCCCACGGGCGGCCGGCCATACACCCAGCGCGGATCGCTCTCATATTTCTCGCCGCCCCAATCGGAGATGTTGAACGGTGGGTTGGCGAGGATGTAATCAAATTTCTGATCGGGGAACTGGTCACGGGCGAAGGTGTCCGCCGGTTCCTGGCCCAGATCGGCGGCAAAGCCTCGGATCGCCAGGTTCATCGCCGCCAGGCGCCAGGTGGTGGGGTTGCTCTCCTGCCCGTAGATCGAGGCGTCATCCCGCTTGCCGCCGTGGGCCTGGATGAACTTTTCGCTCTGCACAAACATCCCGCCTGAGCCGCAGCAGGGGTCATAGATCCGGCCCTTGTGGGGTGCCAGCACAGCCACCAGCGTTTTCACCACATGAGCGGGCGTATAAAACTGTCCGCCCTTCTTGCCTTCCGCGCTGGCGAACTGACCGAGGAAGTATTCGTAGACCTCACCCAGCACATCCCCAGATCGCTGGTCGTCGGCAAAGCCAATGGTGGAGATCAGATCCACCAGCTCGCCCAGACGCCCTGGTTCCAGTTGGGCGGCGCCAAACCGCTTGTCCAACTTGCCCCGCAGCGTGGGGTTCTCGTTCTCGATAGCCACCAGGGCCTGATCAATCTGCCGCCCGATGTCAGATTGCTTCGCCCGTGCCCGCAGCGATTCCCAGCGGGCCTCAGCAGGCACCCAGAACACGTTCTCCTGGGTGTAGTAGTCACGGTCTTCCAATGCCGCCTCGTGATCGGCAGGGTCATCACCCATGTAAAAGTCAGAGTCGGGCAAACTGACCATCGCCAGCACCTTCGAGCGATGCTCGGCAAAGGTGTCGGAGATGTATTTCAGAAAGATCAGACCCAACACCAGATGCTTGTATTCCGCCGCATCCATCTGGGCACGGAGTTTGTCGGCACTCGCCCAGAGCACGGCCTTGAAATCCCTGGCAGGCGCTTCCTTCTTCGCCCGGCGGCCATTCATGGCTGGGGCTGGAGAGGCTGCAGCTGCCCTCGCCTCAACGCGGCTGCCCTCCTCGATACCCTCGGCCAAGGCAATGGCACCCCCGCGTCCACGACCCTTGCGGATGAGCCCCTTGGCGAGCAAGCGACCCTTCACGTCCTCGTAGGCCTCTTCACTGATCTCCCCGCCCACCGCCTGGCCCAGGGCTTCCCTGGCCGAGAGGTTGCCCAGGCTGCTGCCATCCGCCGGGAGCACCTCCAGCAACAGATCCTCCAAATCCTCCTCCCCTGCGGTGTCCTGTCGAAAGGTGGCGGTGGTGTCGGTCACGGGGATGGGCAGGCCAGCTCCAGTGTGGCGAAGCGAGGGCCAGCTTGCCCACCCAGCCATCGGCCCCCCTGCGGCAACCCAACCCGCAGGCTGAGGCTGCGATTCGCAATGGTGAAACGTTCCGGTGTGAGCTGACTATGGTGAAAAGGTGATTCAGGCTGGATATGCGTTGTCGTCTACAGAAAAAACAAACTTCCCAACCCCCGCAGCAGACGATGAAGATCTTCCTCTGCGGTCCCGTTGGGCGAATCGGTTGGTGGTCACCGTCGCCAGCCTGCTCCTAGCCGCGGCTGGCCTGTTGCTCTTGCGGGCCTGCTCAACGCGCTCCCGCGACGCGGTGATCGAAGCCAGGCAGATCGCTGTCACGTCTCCGATCGATGGTGTGCTGACTCGTCTGGATGTGCGATCCGCCGATCGGGTGGCGCGCGGCCAGCGTCTGCTGGTCGTGAGCAATCCGCGCGCCAGCCGCCAGAGGTTGGCAGGGATCCGGAGCCAGCTCCACCTGACCCAGGCCGAACTGCTGGAGTTGCGGCGTCGGGAGGCGCGGCTGCGAGCCATCGCCGCCGACTCCGGACTCGATAGCCGTCGCCAGATCCAGCTCCAGCTCGACCGTCAGACCCAGGAACTCAACACCCTCCTCGCCAGGGAGAAGAAAGCTATCCAGGAGCTGGCCTTTGCCGGTCGCCATCACGAGCGGTATCAGACGCTCTTCGCGCAGGGCGCGGTCGCCGCGGACGTGGTGGACCGCACCCGAACCTCCCGGGAGCAGGCCCAGGCTGAGCTGGAGGCGGCCAGGCATGCCCTTAGGGCCCAGCGGGCCGTGCTGGAGGCGGCCAGGCTCAGCCTCACCCTCACGGCCACCCGGGGCGGCGACGACCCGGAGATCAAGGCCAGGGCGGATCAGCTGCAACTTGGCAACGTTCAAGATCAGATCCGCACCAAGCAGGTTCTGATCGACGGGCTGCAGCGCCAGCTGCAGGAAGCCGAGAAACAGTGGGGGCTGGATGCCGCTGAAGTGATCCGCAGCCCGGTGGATGGGGTCGTCTGGAACACCCAGTTGAGTGAGGGTGGAAGTGTGACGCGAACCGAAACGGTCCTGTCATTGCTGGATTGTCAGGACCGCTGGATCAATGCCTATGTCAAGGAAACGAATCTGATTCGGATTCGCATCGGCCAGAAGGCCAGCGTCTCCCTCGTGGGAACAAGGCAGGTTCTCCAGGGTCGCGTTGTCTATGTGCGTTCAGGAATCGGCCGCACCAAGGAAGGAACGGATCAGGCCCCGTTGCTGCCAATCAATCTCTACCGGGAGGCCCAAGTGAAGGTGGCGTTGGATGCGGACCCCGAGCCAGATGCAAGCCGCTTCTGCCTGGTCGGTCACACGGGCGAAGTCCGTTTCCTGTGATGTCTCAATCCAAGCGCCATCTGTTCACAAGCTTGCTCCCCAGGCCCGTGCTGCGATCGATTCGCCCCGCCAGCTGGTCCTTTCTGATCGCGTCTCTGTTGATGTTCCTCCTGGCTCTGGTGGCGGCCAACCTGGATCTGAGCTGGCTGTCTCCTCCGCGGCTCAATGCCTTGGCGATGCGCCAGTTGCCGGAGTCGTTCCAGATCCGTGACCCCTGGGTGGATGGACTGGGGCCCGTCGTCGTGGCGGCTGTAGGGCTGCTGCTCATTCAGCGGCTGCCCAGACGTCCCTGGGCCTATGCGTTGGCGAATGGCTGTCTGCTGTTCTTCAGCCTTCGCTATTACATGTGGCGATCCACAACATTGAACACGGCTCATCCGCTCAGCTTCTTGCTAAGTGCCGTGCTGTTCGTCTTCGAAGGTGTCTACATCGTGATGTTGTTGTTGGAGTTCCTCCCCTCGCTCTGGTTTGATCCTGTGTCGCGGCGCTTGCAGGCGGATGCTCAGCTTGCCGCCGTACGCGAGGAGCCCTATCAGGTGGATGTGTTCATCACCACTTACAACGAGTCACCGCGCCAGGTGCGGCGCTGCGTGGAGGCCTGCCTGGCGCAGAGCTACCGGCGTCGGAGCATCCATGTGCTGGATGACGGCGCCAGGGAGGAGGTCCGACGGCTGGCGACAAGCCTGGGGGTTCACTATCTCAGCCGAGACACCAACCAGCATCGCAAGGCGGGCAATCTCAACAATGCGTTGGCCCATACATCGGCCCCCCTGATCGCCATCTTTGACTGCGATTTTGTTCCCTATGACAACTTCCTCGACCGCACGCTGGGATTTTTCTCCCAGCCAGATGTCGCCATCGTGCAGACACCGCAACACTACTTTCAGGCCGACTTCCATAGTCGCAGCCTGGCTGTCGATGAGCTCATGCCAAGCGACGTGTCCATGTTCTACCACTATCAGCAGGTGATCCGCGATCGCTTCAATGCGGTTGTCTGTGTCGGCACCTCCTATGTCATTCGCCGGGCAGCGCTGGAAGCGATCGGCGGCTATGTCACCACCTGCATCATTGAGGACTACCAGACCAGCACTCGCCTGCTCTCGAGGGGTTGGCGTGTGGTGTTTCTCGATGAGATTCTTAGTGTGGGTGAGGCTCCCGACCGGTTCCGTGATTATGTTGATCAGCGATTGCGCTGGCTGCAGGGCAACTTGCAGATCTTCTTTGCTGAAAGTCAGCTATCGGTCTGGTCGAGTCTGTCGGGCACGCAGAAGCTGTTTTATGCCACTCATCTGATCAGCAACTTTTTGCCTGTTGCGCGTCTGTGGTATCTGTATATTCCGATCTTCAGCCTGATGCTCGGCAATCAGTTGATCGTGGCCCCGCCACTCGAATACATCGCCTATGCCGCGCCATTTACATTGCTGCTGCATGGTGTGCCCGCCTGGGTGAGCAATAACCATATTCATCAGATCTGGAGTGAGGTCTACGAGACGCTCACCTCCTTTCTGTGGACAAAGCGAATCATCCGGATCCTTCGCCATCCTTTCCGCATCCTCGGCAGCACGATCACTCCTAAAACCGCTTCCGCCCGCGACGAAAAGTTCCTGGACCTGCCGCTCGCCATGCACCTGCTCATCTTCTTGGCTCTGCTTCTGCTGGCTTTCCTGGTCCGCTATGGACTACCCGTGATAAATCCCGGCTGGAATTATTACCCTGTAGCCAGCGAAGGTCAGGAGATCATGGTGTTTTGGAATCTCTATAACCTGCTCATTGTTGCCACCGCCTTGTTGGCTTGTATCGAGCTGCCCTCGCGTCGGCTGAATGATCGCTTCCCGATTGAGCTGATCTGTTGTGTGCAGGTGAATGGACAGACGCTCTGGGGCGTCACCCGTGATCTTTCCGAGGGTGGTGCTTCCCTGACCGTGACGACACGGTTTCGCCAGGATCCCTGTTCCACGGTGCAACTGGAGTTCGTGGATCATGGGCTGACGCTGGAGGCAGATCTGCTGCGCGCCAGCCAGGTGAGTCCTTTGCTCTATGAACTCAACCTCCGCTTTCGCGATCTGTCGCCCCAGCAGGAAACCCAGTTGATCCGAATGATCTACTCACCGCAGAATCCCCTGCTGCAGCAGCACCGGGTCGGCACGCTCGATTCCCTCGGATTCTTTCTGGGTGCTCTGTTCCGTGGCAATGCGGTCACGTCGCGATACCGCAGCTGAGGCGGCCCGCGCGAACCGGTTGCCCATCACGGCCACCACTGGCTTGGCCTGCAGTACCTCGTCGAAGGGGAGCGCTCGTTGCCCCCGGCCATCCGCACGGGGCGCCTGACTGTTCAGCCAGGTGTAGCGATCGCTGAGTCCCCACGTCGTGACCTGACGGACGGCGGGGTTGCTCAGAACCGCCGCCAAGAAGCTGTCGTACTCCGCAGCCACCAGTTGGTCTCTCAGCGCCAGATCTCCAGGAAGCTGCCGGTCGTCCACATCGAGTTCCGTGATCTGAATCTCCAGGCCAAGGGCCTGCACCTGCTTCAGAAAGCCAACCAGCTCCTCGTAGCCTCCATGGTCCAGCCCGGCCTGGAGATGGGCCTGGAGCCCGAGGCCATGCAGGGGCACGTTACGGCGCCTCAGTTGGCGCAACAGGGCCAGAGTCTCTCGCCGCTTCACCGCTGCCGCTGGAGTCTGGGCTTCGAGGCCGTATTCGTTGATCAGGAGGCGTGCCCCTGGATCGCTTTGATGGGCCCACTTCAGAGCCAGGTCGATGTACTCGGGCCCCAGGGCCCGCCACCAGCGATGGCGGCGCAGCCCGGAGCCGTCATCGGCAAGAGGTTCGTTGATCACATCCCAGCTGCGTAGCTGACCCCGGTAGTGCCCCACCACCGTCTCGATGTGGGCCTTGAGAATCGGGCCCAGTTCGGCGCTGGCAACCGTCTGCAGCCAGGCGGGTTCCTGCCGCTCCCAAACCAGGGTGTGTCCTCGCATCTCCAATCCATGGCGCCTGGCCAGCTGCTGCAGGGCATCCCCCTGGCGAAAATCGAAATGGCCCCGATGCGGCTGCACTACCTCCCATTTCAAGCCATTCTCCGGCGTCAGTGAGCCCACCTGTTGCAGAAGCAGGCGGCGGAAGTCGCGATCCTCCAGGGCCTGTTGGCTCACTGCGGCGCCGTAGACCCGGCTGCGGCACTGCGCGGCTGCTCCCAGGGAAACCACAGAGATGCCAAGCCTCTCTTGAGACTGCCCATTCCGTGGCCAGGCGGAACTGCCCAGCAGCGTGAGCACCAGGAAGGGCCAAACCAGGATGACCCTCCGCGCCCTCATGCCGGCCAGAGTGTCCGAACCCAGCCGTGCCCGGAGCTGCACCTTGCCCCAACTCCGGCTCAAGGCTCTCGCTCGTTGGGGAGGATGAAACCGAGTCGCATCATCGCCTCGAACGCCTCAGCGTTGACCGGGGGACTGTATAAGTAACCCTGAAACAGCTCACAGCCCAGTCCCGCCAACAACCGCACCTGTTCGCTGTTGCTCACGCCTTCGGCGACGGTGGAAAGGCCAAGGCGTTGGGCCATCAGCAGCGAGGCATGCACGATGGTCAGATCGACATCGTCGCGCAGCAGCGGATCGACGAAACAGCGGTCGATTTTCAGCTTGCGGAAGGGCAGTCGATGCAGGAGCTCCAGGGAGGAATAGCCCGTTCCGAAGTCATCGAGCGCCAGGTGGAAGCCCGCATCGGCCAAGGCATGGAACTCGCGGCTCACCGCTTCAGGATCCTTCTGGATCGCCATCTCGGTGAGCTCGAACTCCACCATCTGAGGATCGATGCCGTGGCGCTGCAGGCACTCCATCACGAAACGCGACAGGCGCCCGGATGGATCCTCCAGCTGCACCGGCGAAAGGTTGATCGCCAGTGCCAGCTTGGGCAAGCCTGCATCGCGCCACTGGGCCAGCTGGCGGAAGCAGGAATCGATCACCCATTCACCGATCGGATGGATCAGCCCGGTTTCCTCGGCGATGGGAATGAATTTGTCCGTTGAGATGGCCACCCCGTCGGTGCCACGCCAGCGCAGCAGCGCTTCGGCGGCCACGATCATTCCCTGGCTGTTCACCTGAGGCTGGTACGCGATGCTCAGCTGATCGGCGCTCAAGGAGCGCCCAAGCGCCAACTCCATCTGGATGCGCTCCTGGATGTGCTCGCTGATGTGGATGGAATACAGCTGCAGCTGCCGGGCACCGCGCCGCTTGGCCTCCGTCAAGGCAGTGTTGGCGGCCTGCAGCAGGCCTTCGGCGCTGGAAGCATGCGCTGGCCAGAGACTGATTCCGATGCATACGGAAATGCCCATGTGGTGCTCGTCGCTCAGCAGACCCTGCTGCAACTGCTGGGCCAGATCCCGGGCCCCCTCGATCGAGGCGATGCCGGCGCGGATCACCAGGAACTCATCACTGCCGGTTTGCGCCAGCCAGTCGGCATCGAGGAGCTGACGCCGCAGCTGATCGCCCATCTGACAGAGCAGATGGGTGCAGTGCTCACTTCCGAAGGTCTCGTTGAGGCGCTGAAAGTTATCGATGGCGAGGTTGATGATCGCCAGGGTCTTGTCCTCTCCCGTGGCGATCAGCTGCCGGATCTGCCGCAGCGTGGCGGCACGATTCGGCAATCCTGTGGTGGGATCCAGCCATTCCCGCTGTTCGAGGTCGCAGCGCAGGTTCTCCAGCTCGCTCACATCCCGCACGGTGCCCTCGGTGATCTGGGGCCTCCCACTGGCATCGAGGCGCGTGACCCCGCGGATCACCACCGGGCGCAGGTTCTGGCCACCGATCGGCACATGCACATGCTCCTCAAATGCCTGCCCATCGCCCCGGGCCTGCTGCAAGGTGGCCTGAAAACGATCCTGATCGTCAGGCTGCATGGCGGCGAGGAACTGGGGCAGGTCTAGGGCAGTGCCCGGTTCCCCCAGGGCCATGCAGCGGTGGAACTGCAGGGAGCCCTGCAGCAGTCCGCTGGCGTGATCGAGTTGCCAGCTGCCCACGGCCGCAATCTCCTCAACGGTGGCCGCCAGCCGCCGGCATTCCAGCAGTTTGCACTGGATCTCCTCCTCAAGCTGGCGCTCCGTGGCCACGTGGTCGTCGATCAGCCGCAGGCTGAGCACCAGTCCATCTGCTGTGCCGTCGCTGACCAGGAACCTCCTCAGTTGGCTTCCCATCCAGTGGCGCACGCCCTCGCGATCCGCCAGCTCAAGCTGGGCCGTGATCGAGGGCTGGCTGGAGATTGTGCGCAGCTGCCGCTGCCACTCCTGATGGCTCCCAGCCTCAAGAAACTCAGCCAGCGGGCGGTTGAGCCAGTCAGCTGCACCGAAGCCCAGGGTGGCGAGCGACGGTGACGCCCAGCGGATGACACCGTGATCATCGAGCCGCAGCAGGATGTCGATGCTGTTGGTGGCGAGGAGGTGAAAGAGTTCATGCGACGCCCGGAGGCGCTCCTGGACCTCCGAGCGTTCGGTGACATCGCGCCAGGTCTGGTTGATGCCGTCCCCCAGCTTCACTGCACGCAAGTCGTAGCGACGCTGCGACCTGCCCAGCACCGCCTGCGGGTCCACCCAGTCGTCGAGGATCAACGGCTCGCCGGTCTCCACCACCCGGATGTAGGCCTGAAACAGCTCCGAGCGCAGGCTGGCGGGATGCAGCTCGATCAGGCTGTGGCCGATCAGCTGCTCGTGGGGGAGCTGATTGAAGACACAGGCCGACGGATTGGCTTCGAGGAACACGAAGTCGGTGATGCGGCCGTCCCGATCGCGCAGGGCACGGAGCACCACATGCGGATCGACCATGGTGTCAATCACGGCTCGCAGCAGGCTTTCTGAGCGCCGGAACCGCTTGGCAAGCACGGCCAAAGGCTCGCCACGGAGGCTCAAGATACCGGACAGAGCGGACCGCCATCCCCTGAATACTGGAATCCAGTCGCTCATCACCCCACGCTAAGGACGGCGCAGCGGTTTGCCGTGTCGACCTGTGGAATCCGCAATGCGCCGTACGCCGCATAACGTGGCATCAGGAAAAACTGATCACCCGGTCGCGGCCCTGTTGCTTGGCCTGGTACATCGCCTGGTCAGCACGTTCCACCACGGCATCCGCTGATTCCCCCTTGTGAACCAGACTGACCCCGATCGACAACGTGGGCACCACCTCACCGGTGGTCAGCTCTAGAGGAGCGCAGACAGCGGCATGCATCTTCTTGGCAATGGCTTCCGCAGCCTCCAGGGATGGCATGCGGTTGAGCACCACCAGCAATTCATCGCCGCCGATCCGACCCACCAGGTCATCATGGCGGGTGTTGTCGAGCAGCCGGCGCGCCAGGGCTGAGAGCACCGCATCTCCACCGCCATGGCCATGGCGGTCGTTGATGGCCTTGAAGTGGTCGACATCACAGAACAACACGGCCACTTCGCTGTCGCCCTGGCGCCGATTGTTGCAGAACCTGGCTAGTCGCTCAAGGATCTCCTTGCGGTTCATCAAACCCGTCAGTTCATCCCTGCGTGCCCGGCGATCCAGCTCGGCCTCTACGGCGACCTCCTGATCGATGGTGCGCATCGAACCTGCGATGCCAATCTGCTCCCCCTGCGGATTGCGGTACGGCCCGGAATGCACCTCCACCCAACGCCACTGGCCGACGTGATCCCGCAGCCTCAGGCGGGCGATGCGCACCGCACCGGCATTGATTTCTTCGCGCTGTTTCACGGCTGAAGCGATGTCGTCGGGATGACAAAAGTCCACGAATTGGTGGCCATTCCACTCCTCCGGCTGCCAGCCCAGCATCGTGGTGATGGCCGGAGACATCCAGCGCATGATGCCCTCCGTGATCAGGAACACCGCATCACTGGCGTTCTCCGCCAGCAGGCGGAAGCGCTCCTCCGATTGCGAAAGCAGGGCAGCGGCGCGGCGGCGCTCGCTCACATCGCGGAAGCTGAGCACCACACCATCACGACCGGCCACCGCACGCACATCGGCATGGATCGTCTCCCCAATTCCCCTGAGATGGATGGGCTGCTCATCAGCAATCCAAGGGATGCGGTTCCTGCAGGTATTTTGCAGGGCATTCAAGAGCTCGGTGTTCGTCTTTTCGGGAAGCACCACGCTGAGGGGTTGCCCAAACAGCTGGGCGTGATTGCGGCCAAAGAAGCTACAAGCCGCAGGGTTCACTTCCGCGATTCGCAGGGCCGGCGGATGCAAAGCCGATGTCTCCAGGGTGAGAAACATCAGGGGATCAAGCAATGCATCCATCGTCACGGCGAGCTGAGCGCGCTGTTGTTCCAGCTCCAGCTCACGCTCCACCTGCTCGGTGATGTCGTGGCTGACGCCGATCATCCGCACTGGCGTGCCGTCGCCTCGGTAAGTGGTGCGACTGCGGGCCTGGATGGTATGAAACGAGCCGTCGGACCAGAGCATGCGGAAGCGGGGCTGGTAGTCCCGCCAGCCCCGCAGAGCCGCCTGCATCTCCTGCATCACGAATGCTTTGTCGTCGGGATGGACGGCTTGCTCCCAGGCTTTGAGGGTGCCCTGGAACACCTCGGGGTGCGGGCCGTTCAGTCCGTCCAACACGGGATCCCAGGTGAGCACATCGTTGATGATGTCCCAATCCCACACCCCGACGACACCGGCCATGGAAGCGGCCTCCAGATAGGCGCTCTTGCGCGCCAATTCGGTGACGCCGCAGTCCACACTCACCTTCCCTGCAGACTTAGCAGACCTGATTCGGCAGCCCCTGAGGCGAGTTGTCCTAATTGCAGTTTGAGCCATGAATAAACCCTAGTGGAACAGCCAGGACGATTTGTTGAAAAAAGCGATTATCTTGCGACGGTTTTTTAGGCTCTGCCGGAATACTTGAAACTTGCGCGATACTGATAACGCACGCTGCAAAAAAGATGCAACAGCACAGAAAGTGCTGACAGCCAGGGCCGCTGCTTGCTCAGCCGCTCCGCAAGTGGCCTGATCTGCTCATCAGGGAAAGACTGCGGCAAGCCCTCCTCGGGAGGCCATGGCCCGAAAAGTTTCCAGCGCCAGGGGGGGATGCGTGCCATCGCAGAAGGTGGCGCAAAATGATTGTTGCAGGGTGGCCACAGACTCGGCACCTCCTGCAGCGACCGTTCCACCTAGACCTGATCAAAGGATCCGCTCTCAGCGCAGCGACCGGCGACCCTCCACCCGGACGCCGTGAATCCAGGCACCGAGCAACATGGCCGCGATCGCCAGGAGCATGGGCCAGTTTCCCAGGCCGAGACTGGCCAAGCCGGCCCCGGGGCAGACCCCCGAGAGGCCCCAACCCACCCCGAAGATCACCGCTCCCGGGATGAGGCCACGGTGAAAGGGTTTCACCTCCATGGAGAACGGTTCACCCAGGAGCGAGGTGCGACGCAGGCGTGGGGCGAGCCAAAAGACGAGCATGAGCACCAGGAGCGATGAGGCCATCACCAGGAGGAGGCCGAAATCGCGCAACTGCAGAAAACTCAGCACCACTTCGGGGCGAGCCATTCCGCTGAGGGCCAGCCCGAATCCGAACAGAACTCCCCCGAGGGCAGCCCAGAGCAGGCGGATCATGGCCGCACCCCCAGATGCCAGACCAGCTGGGCCGTGAGAATCGCCACACCCATGAACACCAGCACGGCCTGGAGGGAGGCGCGGGAGAAAGAGGCCATCCCCATCAAACCGTGACCGGAGGTGCATCCCGAGGACAACCGGCTGCCGTATCCCACCAGCAGACCGCCCAGCAGAAGCCGCCAGGGCGCCACGGCCGTCTGAAAGAAGCCGCCCCGCCACATCCCACACAACCAGGCCCCCAGCACCATGCCGATCACCATCGCCAAGCGCCATTCCCTGGAATGGCGCTCCGCCTGCAGGGGCGTGATGTAGGTGAGGATGGAGCTGAGAAAGGAACTGGCGCCAGCCTTCACCCCGAGCGTGAGATAGATCAGGGCCAGACCCAGCCCCATCACTAGCCCGCCCTCCAGAAACAAAGCGATGCCTGTCGGGAACAATCTCGCCACCTCGGCTGCTTGCAACTGAGCCATACCTTTGCAGTCACACCGGCTTTGTCAATCACATCTTGAAAATCACACCGTCATCATCGATGCGCCAGCTGGTGCCAATCGTTATTTTTTCCACAAAAAACTCTCGCATCCAGATTTCACCATCGGCATGCCCGGACACATGATTGATGACTTGCCTAGCCACGACAACCTTAGAGGTACCCGGCACAAGATGATAGTTTGACGAATAAGTGTCGAGCTGGGAGATCAGGTTATCTATCACCGTTTGATCAAATAACGCCTCCGCTAGAGAATTTAGGCCTGGGGACAGTACGACAACAAAGCACGTCCAGTTGTTGGGGTCATTGATCGCGACCTTAGAGAAGGGTATTTCATTCCAACCCCAATAGTGGCTATACGAATTGGGGTCTGGCGGCTGGCTGTTTCCATTGCACCAAACGCTTCGGTACTTCCACAGGGCGTTTTGAAGCGTGATCATTGGCCGTGGATTATTCAGCCAACCCATGGCCAAATCGGCAGCCCAAGCCTCGGTGGGCCAATGGTGTTGATATCCAAGGTTTGCGGCGGAGGCTACAAATACATCGATCCAGGGTTTCCAGCCATCGATCGCATCGTAGCCTTCATGCATTGTCGCAGGATTCCAGGCGTAATAGTCGATCTGGCATGTATGGTCTACTACTAAAGAGCGTGGATAATTAGGGACATTCTTGCCGTCGATTTGGGTGATTTTTTGATCCGCGCCTTGAGACATATCACAATAATTTGATTTCACATGTACGCCTGTGCCGCCACCACCGAAGCGGGCTGGATTACCAGGTTCGAACATGCCGGAGCCCCGCTTGCTCGGGTCGCGGGATCCCGGGGGGCTTAATAGATCTATCCATTCATAAGGGGCGTCGTAGCCCTCATAGGCAGCACCACCGCTGGATTGGCCTCTAGCGTAAAGGCCGCGCTTGTCGCAGCTATTGCTGTCGTGCGCATACCAGACACCGTCGATCCAGTCCTTGTTTTGCAAATTTGCAGTGTTGAAAAGGCAGCCATTGAAATGCTCTGGTCCAATCGCCACAGCCAGCGTTGGCGTGCGCCAATTGCCATCGATCTCGTCGCCCTTCATAATGTCCGTGCATGCCGGATAAATTTGGTTCGGAGGCCAAATATCATTGTGCCAAAATGTGCCGGGCACAACTTTTAGGCTCTCCTTCATGCAGTCCTCTATTGCATCCAGCCCGTCATCCAAGTTCCGGATGACAACTCCCTGGCCACCATAGAAAATTCCTTTAGCCGGATCTGACATAAGCGCGACATTCAGGTCGTCGCATATCTCTTTGCTGGTCTTTGATGGCTGCAACGGACCCTCTCAAGCGGAGTTCTTAAAGCCTAGACGGGCAAATACACAACGTATTCGAGTTCTCTACGCGTCACGGCAGGCAACCATCTCATCCAGCTGATCCACGGCCTCCGGCTGGTGAGCTGCAGCCTGCCAGCGATCTCGCGAATGCTCCAGCCAACACCATGCTGGTGCTTGAGGCACCGCGCACGTTGGTGACCCACTTCGCAGGCTGAGCGCCAGGTGGCAGGGTGAAACGGCAACAAGCTCCTGTCTAGGTAATCCCGTTAGGGATGGTGATGGAACTCTCATCCACGTCTAGCCAGGCCAGCAAGGTGGCCTCTCCCATTCCCATGGCGCCTCACACTTTGTCCCAGTGAATGCCGGCATAGGAGAGCATCTCTGACACGGAACTCATCGGGCCAGCGCCAGCGGTGGCTGGACCGGGCGGTATGCCCAGGGTGATCGCACGTCGCTTGGGGGCAGCGTCAGGGGGCGCATCAGATCGAGGGGGAAGCTCTGCACTCACCACCCGGAACTGATCTCTCATCACCTCCACAAACCAGCCGGCTCGGCCTCCCAGATGCCTTTTGAACGATCGGCTCAGATCGGCCAGCCACTGGGGGCGGTCCTTGGCCACGGGTCTGCGTGAAATCTGCGTGAAATCCTGGCAGACCTTGACGGTTTTAGGGCGATCTCAGCGGACGACGGCGGACGGACTCTCCACTGGGATCACCTGCCCCACCAGGCTCAGATCCCAGTGAGGCTGGGGTTGAAAAGAATGCGCGATGCCGGTTTCGAACCAGCGACATCCTGCTTGTAAGGCAGGCGCTCTACCGCTGAGCTAATCGCGCCAAGCCTCCATTCTGCCTTGTCTTCGCCCCGTGGGGGGCCAGGAGCAGGCTGGCAGGGGCCATCCGCAGGCCGTACCTTGCGGGCCATGGCAATGGGACGCGCCCACGATCGCGCCACCACCCTCTTGGCTCTGCCCTTTGGCTTGCTTTGGGGGCCGGGCCTGGGTCCCGCAGGCATCGCCGTGGCCAGCCTGGCCTTTGTGCTGGGCGGTCTGTGGCTCTCGCCCGATCTCGACACGCCCTCCCGCGCCCTGGCTCGCTGGGGCCCCCTGAAGCCCCTCTGGTGGCCCTACCGCCGCCTGCTGCGCCATCGCTCCCTGCTCTCCCACAGTCCCCTGATCGGCACGGGCGGCCGGCTGGCCTATCTGCTGGCCGCCCTGGCCCTGCTGCGGCTGGTCGCGGAGGCTGGCCCCTGGGGTTCCATACCCCTCCCTCCCCTGGGCGCATGGCCGGCGCTCGGGATGGGGCTGTGGCAGGCCCATCCGACATGGGTGCTCTGCGCACTGACGGGTCTGGAGGCCAGCAGCTGGCTGCACCTGCTGCTGGATGGCGATCCCCTGCCCCGGGTGCCAAGACTCCTCCGGCGACTGCGAGGCCTGGCCTGGCGCCGGAGCCCTCGGCGCCGCCGGCCCGCCAGGAGAAGCGGTCGCAAGGACTGACCAACGGCTTGTCCGCTGGCGCCGCTGCTGGCGCAGGATGGGCCCAGCCCAGCCCCCCCTCGGCATGGCCGCCCCGCCTCCCTCCGCCTCCCCAGCTGCAAGCCCGGAGGGCACCAACACTCCTGCCCTCCCCCAAGGGGAAGCGCGCCTGAATGCCCTAGCAGAGCTGATCGCCATCGTGGATCACCTGCGCGATCCCACCCGGGGCTGCCCGTGGGACCTGGAGCAAACCCACGCCTCCCTGGTGCCCTTTGTGCTGGAGGAAGCCCATGAGGTGGCCGATGCCATCCGCCATGGGGATGACCGCCATCTGGAGGAGGAGCTGGGCGATCTGCTGTTGCAGGTGCTGCTCCATGCCCGCATCGCCAGCGAAGCGGAGCGCTTTGATCTGGCCGCCGTGAGCCGCGGCATCGCCGCCAAGCTGGTGCGCCGCCATCCCCATGTCTTTGGGGAGGAGGCCGGCGCAGGCAACCGTGGAGTGGGGGGCGACAGCGCCGCCGTGAAGCGCAGCTGGGAGGCCATCAAGGCTCAGGAAGCCGGCCCTGGCAGCCGACCCTCCACCAGCCCCCTGAGCGACCAGTTGGCCCGCAAAGTGCGGGGCCAACCAGCTCTGGCCGGCGCGATGACGATCTCCAAAAAAGCCGCGGCCGCCGGCTTCGAGTGGGACGACATGGCTGGCGTGTGGCAGAAGGTGCACGAGGAGCTCGATGAGCTCAAAGAGGCCGTAGCCAGCGGCGATCGGCGCCACGCCCAGGAGGAGCTGGGGGATGTGCTGTTCACCCTGGTGAATGTGGCTCGCTGGTGCGGCATCGATCCAGAGGACGGCCTGGCCGGCACCAACAAGCGCTTCCTCGATCGCTTCTCCCGCGTGGAAGCGGCCCTGGGGGGCGACCTGCAGGGGCGCTCCATTGGTGAGCTGGAGGGCCACTGGCGAGCAGCCAAGGCTGCCCTCAGAGAGGAGCAGCAAGGCCCGAATCCAAAAAAGGAAGGCTGATCTGATCCCTCGCCATTCCCCAGCCGTCGCCAGCCCGGACTGAAGCTATGCCTTGCAGCAGCGTGGTGAAGGCAACAGCCTCGAACTCTGGTTGGAGCGAGATGGCCAACGCTGCGCCAGCAAGACCAGCTCTGCGGGAGGAGCGGCTTCGCTCCCGATCACAGCTGGGGGCGATCGCGCCGCTGGCTCTTGATCGAAGCCCGGCGTCGCTTGGCCTCCAGTCGGCGCTCCACCGCGCCTCGCCCGGGCCGGGTGGGCCGCCGGGGGGGCGGTGGTGGCCGCAGCGCCTCCTCCAACAGCGCCTGCAGGCGTTTGCGGGCCGCCTGGCGGTTGCGCCATTGGCTGCGGTGTTCGCTGGCCACCACCACCAGGGCCCCATCCACCAGGCGCTCGGCCAGCCTGGTAAGAGCCCGGGCCTTGAGGGGGAGCGGCAGCGCCTGGGAGCCCTGCAGATCAAACACCAGCTCCACCCGCGAGTCGGTGGTGTTCACCGCTTGGCCGCCGGGTCCGCCGGAGCGGGAGAACCGCCAGCGCAACTCCTCCGCTGGGATCAGCAGCTCGCTGCCAGGGCGCGGGGAGAGAGGCAGATCTTCGGCCATGGCACCAGCGTGGGGCATGACCAGAGGGATGACAGGGGACCGATGACGGACTAGCTCTGGAGGCGGATGTCCTGCCGCCCATGCCCCCCGCCCCCGGTCCCGCCCCCGGTCCCGAAAGCCCCTTGGCGCAGGAGGGCTGGATTGATGAGGTCCACCAGGGCGTCCGCTACGGCCTGGCGGGACGGGTGCTGCACGAGGCGCAGAGCCCCTTTCAACGGGTGACGATCGTCGAGAGCGAGCGCTATGGCAGGGGCCTGCTGCTCGACGGCTGCTGGATGACCGCCGAACACCAGGAGCGGCACTACCACGAACCCCTGGTGCACCCGGCCCTTTGCGGTGCCGAGCGGATCGAGCGGATTCTGGTGATCGGCGGCGGCGATGGCGGCACCGCCCGGGAATGCCTGCGCCATGCTGAGGTGCTCCATCTCGACCTAGTGGAAATCGACGGCCTGGTGGTGGAGTGGAGCCAGCGCCACCTGCCCTCCATTGGCGGCGGATGCTGGAGCGATCCCCGCCTCCAGCTCACCGTGGGAGATGGCATCGCCTGGGCCCACCAGGCCCCGGACGCCAGCTACGACGTGGTGATCGTGGATGGGTCCGATCCGGCCGGGCCCGCGGAGGGGCTCTTCAACCAGGCGTTCTTCGAGCAGTGCCGGCGCTTGCTGCGTCCCGGCGGTGTGTTTGCCACCCAAAGCGAATCGCCCGAGGCCTTCCGCCAGGTGCATCTCGACACCGTGCGACTGCTGCGCCAGGTGTTTGGCCATGCTGATCCGCTCTATGGCTGGGTGCCGATGTACCCGAGCGGCTGGTGGAGCTGGACCTTCGCCGCCACAGACAGCCCCCACTACCGCCAGCCCCGGCCTGGACGGGCCGAGGCTGTGGCCGATGGCTGTCAGATTTGGAGCCCCCGCTGGCAGGAGGGCGCCTTTGCCGCCATGCCCGCCTTCATCACCCGCGAACTCTCCCACCCATGAGCCCCTTCACCCCAGGCCTTTTCGACCAGGAGGGCGCGATTTACATGGGCAGCCAGCGCGATCCAGAAGGCTGCCAGGTGGCCCTCTTTGGTGTGCCCTATGACGGCACCACCTCCTTCCGGCCAGGGGCCCGCTTTGGCCCGGCCGCGATCCGGGAGGTGAGCAGCGGATTGGAAACCTACTGCCCCCAGCTGGAGAGCGATCTGGAGGAGCTGGCCTTCGCGGATCTGGGGGCCGTGGCCATCCCCTATGGCGCCCCAGAGCCGGTGGTGGCGGCCGTGCAGGCCGCCACCCAGGCCGTGCTGGACCTGGGGCTGGCCCCCTTGATGCTCGGCGGGGAGCATTCGATCAGCAGCGGCGCCGTGGCGGCCGTGGCCGCCCGCCATCCCGATCTGGTGTTGGTGCAGCTGGATGCCCACGCCGATCTGCGCCAGGAGTGGCTGGGCACCCACCACAGCCACGCCTGCGCCATGCGCCGCTGCCTGGAGGTGCTCCCCAGCGGCACCCTGCTGCAGATGGCGATTCGCAGTGGCACCCAAGCTGAATTTTCAGAGCTCCACAGCAGCGGCCGGCTCGTGGGCCGCCCCCGCATGGTCGAAGCCCTGAAGCCCCTCCGCGGCAAGCCTCTCTACCTCACAGTGGATCTCGATTGGTTTGACCCATCCGTGCTGCCAGGAACAGGCACCCCGGAGCCGGGAGGGTTTCAATGGGGCGACTTCGCCGAGCTGGTGGACGAGCTGCGCCACCACCAGCTCGTGGCGGCCGACGTGGTGGAGTTAGCCCCCCAGCTCGACCCCACAGGGGTGAGCGCAGTGCTTGCCGCCAAAGTGGTGCGCAGCCTGCTGTTGCTCCTCCAACCAAACGGGCTCAGGGCCAGCTAGTAGACGCAGGTGCCACTGGAGCGTTGCTCCCGAAGGCGATTGTGCTGCTGACCGATGAGGAGAAGGGCGAGGGTGGGGTGGTGATGGAGAAGATTGAGAAAGCTCAACCGCTCCAGCCGCAGCACCTCCACGGGTGTGCGCGCCAAGGCATCGCTGTTGTGGGCGCTCTCCCGCCAAACGATGTCTTGAAAGCTGAAGAGCTCCCCGGGTCGGTAGCACGTCTTCTCACCGTTTTCGCCTACCAGCTCCACGATGCCCCGTTTCACGGCATAAATCGCCGTGGCAGCGGAGCCACGCTGAAACACCCGGGAGCCTGTGGGCAGGGTGATGTGCTCGCACTCCAGGTGCGAGGCCAGAAGGTCAATCGGATTGAGGGTGGAACGGCTGCTTACCAACTCAGGGGACCTCGACAGCAAATGGATTGATCACTCTTCATACACCCTTAAGGCAGGCCGTGGGTGTGAGGCAGGCTGCCAAAAGGGATGGGCAGTTGAAGTTGTCATATTTTCCAGACAGATTGGCTCCGATCCAGACTGGCTCCGCCCGTGCCAAGGGCGGTGAACAATCAGGTCGAGGACAAATCGTTGGGGAAGCCGCTGAGGGTGAGCTGATGGCTGGTCAGGGCCTTCTGCCCGTCCAGCGCCTCCTGTCCCCCCGTTCCCACCGTGGGCAACCGGGGCGGGCTGGCCGTCCAGTGATGACACCAAAGATCCCCGACCAAATCAGGATGGATCGGCAACTGGCGCAGCTGGCACCATCCGAGTTCCGCACCCCTTGGCGGGGAGCAGTGGCGGCAGCTACGGCAGTTGGGACGCTTGCCCATCCGAAGCGAGGAACATTGGCCGCTCAACTTAGACACCGTTGGCGCCTTTGAGGAGGGCAGAGATCCGAATCACAGGCTTTCTTCGGAGTTCTAAAGCGAAGCCAACATCTCCCCATCTCCCCCAAGGCCCCCATCCATAGGATCCGCTCGATTGCACCCCCCATTGCCATGGCCGATGCCGACGCCCTGAGGCACACCCCCCTCCATGCCGCAGCCCTCCGCAGCGGCGGAAGGATGGTGCCCTTTGCGGGCTGGGAGATGGCGGTGCAATTCGCGGGGCTGGTGCAGGAGCACACAGCGGTTCGGGAACGTTGCGGCGTCTTCGACATCTCCCACATGGGTGTGCTCACCCTTCAGGGAGAGGGGGTGAAAGATGCCTTGCAACATCTGGTGCCCAGCGACCTGCACCGCATCGGTCCGGGGGAAGCCTGCTACACCGTTCTGCTTAATGAGAGCGGGGGCATCCGCGACGATCTGATCATCTACGACCGAGGCAGCCGGGAGCTGCTGATCGTGATCAACGCCGCCTGCGCGGAGAGCGACACCCTTTGGCTGCGCAGCCAATTGGAGCCCCAAGGCATCACCATCAGCGATCGCAAGGGCGATGGGGTGCTGCTTGCCCTGCAAGGACCGGAAGCACCAGCCCGCCTGGAGGCCCTGGTGGGTGAGAGCCTGGTTGGGCTGCCCCGTTTCGGCCATCGGGAGTTCACCCTTCGGGAAAAGGGCCTGGAGGGCGCGCCTGTGTTTGTGGCACGCACCGGCTACACGGGCGAGGACGGCTTTGAGCTGCTGCTCGCCCGAGACGCTGGCCTGGCTCTGTGGGACCAGCTGCTGGCAGCTGGCGTCACTCCCTGCGGACTGGGAGCCCGCGACACGCTGCGGCTGGAGGCGGCCATGCACCTCTACGGCAACGACATGGATGCCAGCACCACCCCCCTGGAGGCCTCTCTGGGCTGGTTGGTGCATCTGGAGATGCCCGCCGAGTTCATCGGCCGGAGCACCCTTGAGGAGCAAACCGCTCAAGGCATCAGCCGGCGCCTGGTGGGGTTGAAACTGGGCGGCCGGGCGATTGCCCGCCATGGCTATCCCGTGCTCCACGGGGGCGCCGTGGTGGGGGAGGTGACCAGTGGCAGCTGGTCGCCCACCCTCGGCGAAGCGATCGCCCTGGCCTATGTGCCAGCCGCGCTGGCCAAACCTGGCACGGAGCTGGCGGTGGAGATCCGGGGCCAGGCCCAGCCCGCCATCGTCGTGAAGCGGCCCTTCTACCGCCGTGGCTGATTCCATGGGCGGCGGGGCCGATCCCGCGGGCCACGGCGACCGCCTCACCATCCGGGGACTGCGGGCCTATGGCCACACCGGCTTTTTTGCGGAGGAGCAACAGCTGGGCCAATGGTTTGAGGTGGATCTGTGCCTCTGGCTCCCCTTGGCTGCCGCTGGCCGCAGCGATGCGCTGGAGGACAGCCTCGACTACGCAACCGTGGCGAGGGCCGTGCAAGAGCTGGTGGAGCAGGCCCGATTCCGCACCATCGAACGGCTGGCCGCAGCCATCAGCGAGCGGGTGCTGGCCTGGCCAGAGGTGAGGCAGGTGGAGACCACCCTCACCAAGCTGCACCCACCGATCCCAGGCTTCAGCGGTCAGGTGGCGGTCACCCTGCGGCGGGGCCGCGGCAGTGAAGCCCCCTCCGACTGATGGAGCCCACGCTTCGCCGGCAGGGACGGGAGGGCGCCAGCGTGGCTGCGGCCATTGGCCTGGGCAGCAACTTGGGGGATTCCAGGGGCTTGCTCCAGGCCGCCCTCGAAACCCTTGATGGGGCTGATGGGGTGCGCCTGCAGGCGGTCTCCCCTTGGTATCGCACAGCGCCGGTGGGGCCGCCCCAGCCGGACTACCTCAACGGTTGCGCGCTTCTGGAGACGCGTCTCACCCCTGAGGAACTTCTGGAGCTGCTGCTGGCCACGGAAGAGCGTTTCGGCCGGGTGCGCCGGCAGCGCTGGGGGCCCAGACACCTGGATCTGGATCTGCTGCTCTACGGGGGGGAAACGATCCAGACCGCCAGGCTGCAGGTGCCTCACCCCCATCTGAAGGAGCGGGGTTTCGTGCTGGTGCCCCTGGCGGACATCGCCCCCCAGTGGCTCCATCCCAGCTGCGGCCACACGGTGGCGGAGCTGCTGCAGGCCTGGCGGAGCCAAGAGATGGCAGGCCGCGTGGGATCATCCTCGATCGTGGAGTCACCCCCCCATGCGCAGCCACTCCTGCGGCGATCTGCGCCCCGAGGCGATTGAGCAAACCGTCCAGCTTTGCGGCTGGGTTGATCGGAGGCGCGACCACGGCGGTGTGATCTTCATCGATTTGCGCGACCGCAGCGGCACCGTCCAGGTGACGGTGGATCCAGACCTGGGAGCCAGCGCCTTCGCCGTGGCCGAACACCTGCGCAACGAAACCGTGTTGCAGGTGAGCGGCAAGGTGCGGGCCAGGCCCGCTGAATCGGTGAACGCACGCCTGGCCACTGGAGAGGTGGAGGTCTTGGCCGGCACCATCACGGTGCTCAATCCCCTGCGAGCTCCCTTGCCTTTCCCGGTGTCCGTGCACGATGAAGAGTCGGTGCGGGAGGAGCTGCGCCTCAAGCACCGCTATCTGGATCTGCGCCGCGAGCGCATGGCCCGCAACCTGCGCCTGCGACATGACACCGTGAAGGCCATCCGGGGCTTTTTGGAGAACGAGGGCTTCATTGAGGTGGAAACACCCGTGCTCACCCGCTCCACCCCCGAAGGCGCCCGCGACTACCTGGTGCCCTCGCGGGTGTGCGGTGGCGAGTGGTTCGCCCTGCCCCAATCGCCCCAGCTCTTCAAACAGCTGCTGATGGTGGGCGGTCTGGAGCGCTATTACCAGATCGCCCGTTGTTTCCGCGATGAGGATCTGCGGGCCGACCGCCAGCCGGAATTCACCCAGCTGGACATGGAAATGAGTTTCCTGGAGCAGGAGCAGATCCTCGACCTCAACGAACGGTTGATCAGCGGCATCTGGAAGGCCGTGAAGGGTGTGGAGCTGAGCCGGCCCTTCCCCAGGCTCACCTGGGCGGAGGCCATGGAGCGCTACGGCACCGACCGCCCAGACACCCGCTACGGCCTGGAGCTGGTGACCGTGAGCGACATCGTGGCGGGGATGGGCTTCAAGGTGTTCAGCGGGGCCGTGGCGGCGGGCGGGGCCGTGAAGGTGTTGGCGGTGCCTGGCGGCAACGAGGCCATCAGCAATGTGCGCATCAAGCCCGGCGGGGATGTGTTCAGCGAGGCCCAGGCGGCGGGCGCCGGCGGGCTGGCCTTCATCCGGGTGCGGGAGGGGGGCGAGATCGACACGATCGGCGCCATCAAAGACAACCTCAGTCCAGAGCAGAAGGCCCACCTGCTGGAGCGCACCGGCGCCCAGCCCGGCACCCTGCTGCTCTTCGGGGCTGGGGAGACCGCCACGGTGAACAAGGCCCTGGACCGGGTGCGCCAATTCCTGGCCCGAGAGCTGGGCCTGGTGCCGCCCGACCGGGAGAACAACATCTGGAACTTCCTGTGGGTGGTCGACTTCCCGATGTTCGAGTTCAACAAGGACGAGAACCGGCTCGAGGCCCTGCACCACCCTTTCTGCGCCCCCAACGCCAATGATTTGGGCCACGATCCGGCGGCCTGGGCCGAGCGCCTGCCCACCGCCCGCGCCCAGGCTTACGACCTGGTGCTCAATGGCCTGGAGCTGGGCGGCGGCTCGCTGCGCATTCACGATTCCGCTCTGCAGCGCCAGGTCTTGCAAACCATCGGCCTCCCTTTGGCGGAAGCGGAGGCTCAGTTTGGTTTCCTGATGGAAGCCCTGGATCTGGGGGCCCCGCCCCACGGGGGCATCGCCTTCGGCCTCGATCGCATGGTGATGCTGCTGGCTGGGGAGGAATCGATTCGCGACACGATCGCCTTCCCCAAAACCCAGCAGGCCCGCTGCCTGCTCACCCGGGCTCCGGCTGGCGTCACAAGCAAGCAGCTCCAGGAGTTGCACGTGGCGAGCACCTGGGTGGAGGAGGAGGACTAGGAGCAGGCAAGGGTCCCGATCCCAAAACAAATCCCCTGAATCCCACTTTCACCGCCAGTTCTTGCCAGGGTGAGAGGGTTGCTTCCCGCCTGTTGCCCAGCGCCTCCTCCACCGATGTCATCCGTCAATACCTCCGGGACATCGGCCGGGTGGCCATGCTCACGGAAGAGGAGGAGCTCACCCTGGCCCGGCTGGTGCAGCAGCGGGAGCGAATTCTGGAGCAGCACCCCGGGGTGGAGAAACCGCAGGCGGATCTGGCCGCGGTGGCCAGAGCCAGCGGGTTGAGCGAAACCGCCCTGCGCCAAACCTTGCACCAGGGGCGCCGCGCCAAGGAACGCATGATCCAAGCCAATTTGCGGCTGGTGGTGGCCGTGGCCAAGAAATACCAGCAACAGGGCGTGGAGCTGCTCGATCTGGTGCAGGAGGGCACCTTGGGGCTGGAGCGGGGGGTGGAGCGGTTTGACCCCACCCGTGGCTTTCGCTTCTCCACCTTTGCCTACTGGTGGATTCGCCAGGGCATCACCCGGGCCATCGCCAGCCAGAGCCGCCTGATCCGGCTCCCCTCCCATGTGAGCGAGAAGCTCAGCCGCATCCGCAAAGCCCAGCGGGAATTGGCGCAGCGTTTGGGACGCAAGGCCAATTGGCATGAACTGGCTGCCGAAACGGATCTCAGCGAGGCGGTGCTCAGGCAAACGCTGGAGCAGCTGCCTCAGCCAGTCTCTCTGGATCGGAGTCTGGGGGGAGATCAGGACACGGAGCTGATGGAGCTGGTGGAAGACCTGCACCATTCCCCGGAGCAGAGCCTGATGCGCCAGCACCTCCACGAGGCCATGGAGGAGCTGCTGACCGAGCTGAGCGAGAGGGAGGCCCAGGTGCTCAGGGAGCGCTTCGGCCTCAACGATGACCATCCCCGCACCCTCACCGAGATCGGTGCCGATCTCCACCTCTCCCGTGAGCGGGTGCGCCAAATTGAAGCCCAAGCCCTGCTCAAACTCCGGCAGCCCTGCCAGCGCCAGCGGATGCGGGAGTTTCTGGGCAGCCTGGATTGAGGCTGGCCAAGGTTTCGGCCAGGCCGGGTAAATTAAGCAATCAGCCGTGCTAGCCATGACCGCCCCAGCCCGCAGCCTGTGCACGAAGTTTGTCTTCGTGACGGGCGGGGTGGTCTCCAGCATTGGCAAAGGAATCGTGGCGGCCAGCTTGGGGCGCCTGCTCAAGAGCCGCGGCTACAACGTTTCGATCCTCAAGCTCGATCCTTACTTGAACGTGGATCCGGGCACGATGAGCCCCTACCAACACGGGGAGGTTTTTGTCACCCAGGACGGGGCCGAAACGGATCTCGACCTTGGCCACTACGAGCGCTTCACGGATACGGCCCTGTCACGCCTCAACAGCGTGACCACCGGCTCCATCTACCAGGCGGTGATCAACAAGGAACGGCGCGGCGACTACGAGGGGGGCACTGTGCAAGTGATTCCCCACATCACCGGTGAGATCCGCGAGCGCATCCACCGTGTGGCGGCCAACAGTGGGGCCGATGTGGTGATCACGGAGATCGGGGGCACCGTGGGCGACATCGAGTCGCTGCCCTTTTTGGAGGCCATCCGCGAATTTCGCGGCGATGTGGGGCGTCAAGACCTGGCCTATGTGCACGTCACTCTGCTTCCCTACATCGGCACCTCGGGCGAACTCAAAACCAAGCCCACCCAGCACTCGGTGAAGGAACTCCGCTCGATCGGCATCCAGCCCGATGTGCTCGTCTGCCGCAGCGATCGGCCCTTCAGCGACGACCTCAAGGCCAAGATCGGCGGCTTTTGCGGTGTACCCACCCGAGCGGTGATCCCGGCCCTCGATGCCGACAGCATCTACGCCGTGCCCTTGGCCTTGGAGCAAGAGGGCCTCTGCCGCCAGGTGCTCGATGTGCTTGGCCTGGTGGATCACCCCAGCGACATGGTCCGCTGGGAGGAACTGGTGCGCAAGCTCCGCAATCCCGGGCCTGCTGTGAAGGTGGCCCTGGTGGGCAAATATGTGCAGCTCAACGACGCCTACCTGTCGGTGGTGGAGGCCCTGCGCCACGCCTGCCTGGAACGGGATGCCTCCCTCGATCTGCACTGGATCTGTGCCGAACAGATCGAGAGCCAGGGGGCGGCGGCCCTCCTTGCCGGCATGGACGCCGTGGTGGTGCCCGGCGGCTTTGGCCACCGGGGAGTGGATGGAAAAGTGGAGGCCATCCGCTGGGCCCGGGAACAACGGGTGCCCTTCCTGGGCCTGTGCTTAGGCATGCAATGTGCCGTGATCGAGTGGGCTCGCAACCAGGCGGGGCTAAGCGGCGCCACCAGCGCCGAGCTCGATCCCGAGTCCCCCCACCCCGTGATCGCCCTGCTGCCCGAGCAACAGGACGTGGTGGATCTGGGGGGCACCATGCGCCTGGGGGTCTACCCCTGCCGTCTGGCTCCCGGCACCCTGGCCCAGAGCCTCTACGGGGAGCAGGTGGTGTACGAGCGCCACCGCCACCGCTACGAGTTCAACAATGCCTACCGGGGGTTGTTCCTGGAATCGGGTTACGCCATCGGCGGCACCTCCCCCGATGGTCGCCTGGTGGAGCTGATCGAGCTTCCCCACCATCCCTTTTTCGCCGCCTGCCAGTTCCATCCGGAATTTCTCTCCCGCCCAGGCAAGCCTCACCCCCTCTTCCGGGGCCTGATCGAAGCGGCCCAACAGCGGCTGGTCGAGCCGGCCGCCGTTCCCTCGTCCAGCCATGACACCCCTCCGATGGCCATGGCCATCTGAAGATCGAGACATGCACGCACGTGGCGCGGCACACATGATGTAGCTTATTCGCGTTTTTGTGGCAAGGCAGTGCCCTGGGGAATGTTGGGGAAAGTTTTTGGCAAGTTCTCCAAACTTCACATTGTTTTGATCTTGCTGATGGCCTGCTGCCCAAGGCAGACAGTTCAAGCCCAGGGGTGGGAAAGCCCACCTTCTTTGCCCACAGACATGCGAGATATTCTCTCCACCATCAGAAAGGATTCGAACCTCTATCTGATTTATCTGCAATACCGTGACAATCGCGATGGGCTTCAGAAAGCGGCCGAACGCATCAGTCTCAGTCAGGCGATTGCCAGGGGCGTGGCCACCAGCCCACTGCTGACCCAGACGGTGGCAAAAATCCAAACCTCAGAGTGGGGCGGCGTGGCCATCACCCGCGAATGGGTGCCCAGCCTGAGCATCCAAACCTCCAACCCTGGCGTGTTGGGCTATGGAACAAATTCCACCAGCATCAAAACCAAGACCGAGGGCAGCAGTGCGTCCGAGAGGATTAGTTTTTCCAACGGATTTCAGTCCAACCCCTATGCCGATTTGTCCTGGTCGTTCTTTGATGCAACCCGCGGTGTCAGGCAATCTGCCCAATCTTCGCGCACCCAGGCTCTGCGCAATCAGCTCACCTTCACAACGCGGGAATTGATCCTCGCGATTCAAACCGCCTACACCACGCTTCAGGAGACCCTGGAACGGGAGAAAGACACGATTGAACTCTTCAACCAAGCGATCAGCATCTATATCAATGCTCACCGTTCCAATCGGCCCGCAGGGGAAATCAGCCGGTTTGAGGCCCAGGCTGTTTCGCTTTTGATCTCGCGTGTGAATGCCCACAAGGAGAGCATTCAAGCGGCCAATGCCTTGGCCAATCTGATCAATCTCTCCCCTGGCAAGCTGGCCCTGCCCTCGGAGAAGCCCGATTTGATTCCCCTTTGGTCTCTTAGTCGCGGCGATTCGATTCAGCGTGCCTTGCTGCTGCGTGAGGAATTGCGGGCCAATGCTTTGGAGGTGAAAGCACTGATGAGTGATGCCCGCGCCATCAGGCTTCAAGTGCTGCCCGCATTGGCCCTCTCTGGGCAGATGCAACGCATCACCTCAAATCAAAATTCGGGCGACTTCACAGACAACTTACCCGGCACCCTGACCCGAACCTCCGGCTATCGATCGTTCGTGGGTTTGACCTTTGATTGGAAGCTGTTTGATGGTGGCATTCGCAATGCGGAAGCCAATGCCACCGATGCCAAAGCTCAACAAAGCATTGCCCAAGGCGAGCTCACACGGTTGCAGATCAGCCAACAAGTGGAGGATGCCTACGCCACCTTTGTGGCCTCCAAGATCCTGGTGGATGCCGCCCGCGCCGATGTGAAGGCCTCGCGCCTTTCCCTGCAAAGCGCCCTGGCCGATTACGCCGCTGGTCGGCACGACGACGCCGGCACCACCGTGGTGCAGGCCCTGGCGAAGCTGCAGAGCGCCCTCAGCAACTATCGATCCTTGGTCGCGGACCAAAACAGGTCGATTCATCAGCTATATCGCTACACCGCGTCCTGGCCGACACAAACGGAAAGCCTGGTGAATGCCCAATACCAGCGCTGGCTTCCCTCTCCCGCCGTTCAACCGACCCCAGCTCTGCCGCCCGCCCCAAAGAGCCCCACCGAAGCAAACCCTGGCAAGCCATAGGGTTGGGGAAGGATGTCCCCCTTCCCCCCTCACCCCCAACCTCTGCCGCCGCCTCTGGACGAGCCGCCCATCTGCACCCTGCCCGTGGTGGAAACCTTCCACTCGCTCCAAGGGGAGGGACTGCACAGTGGGCGCAGTGCCTTTTTCCTGCGGCTGGCAGGCTGCGATGTGGGCTGCCCTTGGTGCGACACAAAGCACTCCTGGCCCGAGAGCCACCATCCCCGTCAGAGCGTGGCGGACCTGGCCCGCCAGGCCAGGCTGGCCCTCGATGCAGGGGCATGTTTCGTGGTGGTAACCGGAGGCGAACCCCTGCAGCACGATCTCACTCCCCTCTGTGGGGCTCTTTCAGGCATGGCAGCCCTGCATCTGGAGACCAGCGGCGTGCACCCCCTCAGCGGCCGCTTCGATTGGATCACCCTCTCCCCCAAACGGCACATGCCGCCGCGCGACGAGCTTCTGGCCGCCTGCCAGGAACTGAAGGTGGTGGTGGAACAGCCGGCCGACCTCGCCTTTGCCGAAGCGATGGCCGCCAGGGCCCTGGAAAGTCGTCAGGCGGGTGGGCGGGGCGCCAGCGGCAAGGCGGGCCCGGCCCTTCTGCTGCAGCCGGCCTGGGGGGAACCCGAAGGCCAGCGGCTGGCGATCGAGCATGTGCGCTCCCATCCCGACTGGAGGTTGAGCCTGCAGAGCCACAAATGGTTGGGGGTGCGCTGAAGGCAAGCCGTGCTGTTTCTGGCGGCTGGCCAATTAGGTGACGTAGGGAATTTTGGGGATCTCAATGCCCTCCTCACGAAAGCGCTTGAGAATGGCGTGACGCAACTGACCAGAAATCTTGCCATTTTTCATGGGATCTTCCATCCAGAAATCCAGGCCATATTCGATCGCAGAGTCGCCCAGATTCGCCAAGCTAGCTGAGGGAGCAGGTTCAGCCAGCACAAGCGGATTGGCCTTGGCAATGTCCACCAGCAGGGCCATCACCTGATCGGGATCGTGTTTGTAATCCGCGCGAACCTTGAGAGAGCCACAGCGCAGTTCCTCCGTGCCCGTGTAGGTGGTGGTGGTGTCGGTGAAAAAGGTTTGGTTGGGCACCACCAGTTCGGCGTTGTCGGATTTGCGCTTCAGGGTGGCCGCCCGCAACCCGAGCTTGCGCACCTTGCACACATCCCCCTCGTGCAAGATCACATCCCCAGGCTGGAGCGAGCCCTCAAACAACAGCCAAAGGCCGCTCACAAAGTTGGAGAACACCTCCTTGATGCCAAAACCCAGGCCCACGGACAGCCCCCCGGCGATGGCGGCGATGGCATTGCCATTCAGGCCGATCCGATCCGCCAGCCAGAGCACCCCGATGCCGATGAGGATGTAGCGCAGGATCAGCTCAAAGGCCTTGCGGTTGCCCTCCTCCAGGCCAGCCAAGCGCCCTGTGACCCTGCCGATCAGGGCCACTGGCAGATCGGAGAGCACCACCAGGAAATAGGGCAAGCCGATCAGCAGGAGAAGATTGCCGAGGGAGAGGGGCTCATTGAAGAGCTTCAGCACAGGCACTTCGCTGAGGATGCCGAGGCCATCGACGCGATGGATCAACCCCGCCAGGGTCAGCACCGCAAAGAGTGGGACCACCGCCCTCTGCCAGTAGCTCTCCACCTCCTCCACGGGCAGATGGCGCCGCAACACCAGGCGCAACGCCGCGAGCGCCGTCCAGATCAGCACAAGCTGGCCAAAGAGCGCCACCAGGCCACCGGGCAAGCCCAGAACGGGCAGAAGCACGCTGATGAGTGCAAGGAGCGCCGCCAACACCAGCTTGGCGAAGATCGGGCTCCAGCTCGTCGCGGGCTCGGGATGGCGTAGGCGCCAGCCCCGGTAGGCGAGCAACAGAGCAATCACCCCGAGCAGCTGCCAGAGCACGGCGGCCCGGGTGAGCAATCCCAGCCAGCCCAAAATCACATAGAGGAGCTCGTTCATGGCTCGCCTTTCGGGGATGGGGAGTGGGAGTGGGTTCCCTGCTGAAGTTCTTGAAGGAAGGCCTCCTTGGCGAAGCTCTCGATGCCCTGCACCACCTTCTGGGTGGACTGCTCGCCGTAGACAGCCTGTTTGAGCAACTGACGCAAGGGAATCAGGGACTTCACCAGCCCCACACCCTGACGGAACGTGGGCACGGTGGAGTTGTTCAAGCTCGCCTCCATGGCGGCCAAGGCCTGGGAGTCCTTCACAGGCACCACCACATTTCGGTTCACTGGCATGCTGCCGAAGGCCTTGGTGATCAGATTGCTTTGGCTGAAATCGTTGAGCACAAACAGGGCAAAGCTGGTGGCCACACGCCGCTGGGCTGGTGTGGAATCCCGGCCGAAGCTGATCAGCTGGAGGCGGGCCAAGGGGCGCGCGGGCTTACCCATCGCCCCAGCGGGAAGCACGGAAACCCCCAGGTGGGGGCCAAGTTTGCGCTTGATGCGCTCAATCGCCGTGCTGTTGCAGCTGATCCAATCAAGCTGACCCCGCTCCAAACGCTCCACCAGTTCATCCCCCGTGTCCACAAACAGCACATTGGGTTCGATGTTGGCTCGGTAGAGCCAAGCCAACCACTCCTCTAGGCGGCGGCGATCCGTGGATGAGAGGCCCTGCCAGGTGGAGGTCTCGCCAACCCGCGTGCGGAAGAGCTGGAGAAGGGGGCGATCCGCGTCGAAGGCACTGGCCGTCCAAAGCAGTTCAGAGATCTGCAGAGGCAACCCCACCTTCACGCCCTCAGCGGCTCGGGCCGTCAAATCGTTCAAGAGAACGGGGGGATTGGGCAAACGGCGCCGGTCGTAGCAAGCGACCGTGGGCTGCAGCAAAAACGGCAGGGCCTCGTAGTTCTTGCCATCGCGAAACTCGTTGAGAAACTGAAGGCGGAGAGGATCGAGCTGCTCCGGACTGATGTCGATCGGTTTGAGGTAGCCCTCCCGCTCCAGGATTTCCACAGGTGCCACCCGACTGATCAACACATCCGGTCCGGCGCCCAGTCGGGCCCGGGAACGCACGCTTTCAACGAGATCGGCATCGGGCAAAAGGCGCAGATGCAGCAACACCTCAGGGTGATTGCGCATGTATTCGTTGGCGATCTGGGTGGCGAGGCGCTTCAGGTTGCTGCGGGCCACCACGTCGGCCCCCTGTCCTGTGGAGATGGCCAGCTGCAGGCTCACCGGCGGATTCCCCCCCCGCTGGCACCCACCGCAGACCAGGGTGAGGGCCAGGCCAAGCCCCAGCAGCGCCCGGGGGGGAACGATGCGGCGGAAAGGCTGGGTTGGAAGGCGCTGCAAGAGCAAGCGAGACAAGGGCACGGGGGGCCTTGAGCCCATCCACTGCCGGGAAGGTAAGCAGCAGTGCGGCGAAACGCATCAGCTGACGCGAGTTACAACAAACTTGTTAAAAATTGCGAGCAGGGCGCACCCGGGGTTCAGCCCGCCAGAGCCGCCAGCGCACCTCCAGAGCCTCCGGAGCCACCACCACGATGGGCAGCCGTGGATTCACAGACACCAGGGTGGGCGTCCCTCCCAACGTCACGAACTCCCGCCGCAGAGTTTGGCTGGGGCAGGCCATGCGGGTCGAGATCATCGGGCCACCCCCCTTCACGCGATAGATGGGGTAGCCCCACCCCGGCACGCTCTCCTCCTCCAGCGACCCCTGAAGGAGGTGCCTGTTGCAATCGACCATCAGGCTGCGGCCCACGATCAGCTCCACCCGCTGATCCGCTGCGGCGCTTGGAGCAGCGTCCACGGAGATGAACCAACGGCGCTCGCCCGGGGCGGCAGGCGGGTAGGCACGGAGGTCGGGAGGTTCGGCCGCCTCCGCAGGGCTGCCCAACCCTCCGGAGGCGAAGGCCGTGGCCATCGCCATTCCCAGGGCCCAGCAAAGGCAGGACCAGCCAGAACCATGCATCGCCAAGGGAGCCCGAGCCATCAAGGGAGGAGGGGTTGGGGATGGTCGGCATTCTGTCTGTAGGGTGATCGCAGCGATTTGCTTTGGGGTGCCCTCCAGCCCCAGCTCCAGCCAACCCCCACCTGGCCCCAGCCCCGGCCAGCCCAACCCGGCTCAGCCCACAGCTGTTGCCCTCCTTTCCGGCGGATTGGATTCGGCCACGGCCACGGCGCTGGCCATCGAAGCCGGCTACCGGGTGATTGGCCTCTCCTGCAACTATGGGCAGCGGCATCGGCGGGAATTGGAAGCCGCAGAAAAACTGGCCCGGCACTTTGCCCTGAGCGAGCATCTGCAAGTGGCAGTGAATCTGGCGGCCTGGGGGGGCTCGGCCCTCACCGACCAGGCTGAGCCCCTTCCAAGCGACGGGGTGCAAGCGGGAGTGATCCCCTCCACCTATGTGCCGGGGCGCAACACGGTGTTCATTGCCCTGGCCTTGAGCCTGGCGGAAGCGCGGGGGGCCGAGCGGATCGTGCTCGGGGTGAACGCGGTGGACTACTCCGGCTATCCCGATTGCCGGCCCGACTATCTCGCTGCCTATCAGCAACTGGCCGACCTGGCCACCCGCGCTGGCCGGGAAGGCCATGGTGCCCAGCTGTGGGCGCCGTTGGTGACGTGGGACAAGCTGACCATCGTGAGGGAGGCCCTGCGCCTCGGGGTGCCCATCGCCGACACCTGGAGCTGCTACGCCGGGGGCAGCGAGCCCTGCGGCGTCTGCGACAGCTGCCGCATCCGGGAAGGGGCGCTGCGGGACGCCGGATGGAGCCCTTGAGGGGTCCCTTGGGGCATAGGGCTCCCCTGCGACGGACCCTGCCCTGGCACGAACCTTGGGCCTTGACGCTGCAACTGGCCTCCCAGCTGGGCAGCCGGGGGCTGGTGCTGCTGGAGGGCGATGGGAGCCGGCTGGGCCGCCATGCCGTTCTCGGCGTGGACCCGCTGGAGGTGGTGGAGTGTCGGGGGGTGCCTGGAGGGGTGGGGGCTGCTGATCCGTTTGCCAGCCTGGAGGCCATGGCCTCCAGCGGAGGCGCCTGGCTGGGGTGGCTTGCCTATGAGGCTGGCGCCTGGGTGGAGCCCGGCAGCCACTGGCCAGAACCCGAGATGGCCGTGCTCTGGGCCGCCCGCCATGACCCGCTGGTGCACTTTGATCGAGCCGAGCAACTGTGCTGGCTGGAGGGAAGCCACCCCCAGCGCCTGGCTGCCCTGGAGACCCGCATCTTGGCCCTGGCCGATGCTCCCCCGCCCAAAGATCCAGCCTGGCCCGGAATTCCTGCTGCCCATTGGCACTGGCACACCACTCCTGAGGCCTACGAAGCAGGCGTGCGCAAGCTCCAGGAGTGGATTGCCTGTGGAGATCTGTTCCAAGCCAATCTCACCCTCTGCTGCAGCGGTGAGCTCCCCTTTCCGCCAGATCCGCTAGCCCTCCATGCCCGGCTCCGGCAGCGCTGCCCAGCCCCCTTTTCCGGCCTGGCGGTGGCTGGGGAGGAGGCCGTGATCTCCGCATCGCCGGAGCGCTTCCTGCGGCTCGATGCCCAAGGCCACGTGCAAACCCGGCCGATCAAAGGCACCCGACCCCGGAGCACCACACCAGAGGTCGATGCGGCGGCCGCGGCTGAACTGGTGTGCGATCCCAAGGATCGGGCGGAAAACGTGATGATCGTGGATCTGTTGCGCAACGATCTGGGCCGGGTTTGCCGCCCCGGCAGTGTGCAAGTGCCGCAGCTGGTGGGGCTGGAGAGCTACGCCCAGGTGCACCACCTCACCTCCGTGGTTGAGGGCCAGCTCCGCCCCGATGCCGATGTGGTGGACCTGCTGCGCGCCTGCTGGCCCGGGGGCTCCATCAGCGGCGCGCCCAAAGTGCGGGCCTGCCAGCGCCTGCACGAGCTGGAGCCCGTTCCGCGGGGGCCCTACTGCGGATCCCTGTTTCACCTCGGGGCTGATGGGCAGTTGGACAGCAACATCCTGATCCGCACCCTGATGGTGAAAGGCACCCGCCTGCGGGTCCACGCCGGTGGGGGCATCGTGGCGGATTCCGATCCCGCCGCGGAAGCGGCGGAGATGGGTTGGAAGCTCCTACCCCTGCTGGAGGCCCTGGCGTGAACCCGGGGCCTCCAGATCGGCCCCCACAGGCGGCGCTGGCCTGGATCGGGAAGCCAGGAGCAGGGGGTCAGGAGCCGCAGGGCCAGTGGGGGCATCCCGGCCAGCTGAGCCTGCCGCTGGATGATCGCGGCCTGCTCCTGGCGGATGGGATCTTTGAGACGGTGCTGGTGGCTGAAGGTCGCCCTTGGCTGCTGGCAGAGCATCTGGGCCGCTGGCGCCAAGGGGCGGCACTGCTCGGATTGCCGGAGCCCCCTGGCGAGGAGGCTCTGGAGTCCTTGATTGGGGAGGCGATCCGACGCAGCGCTCTGCGGTGGGGCGCCCTGCGCCTCAACTGGAGCCGAGGCAGCGGCGGGCGGGGCATCGAGCTGCCGGCGGCCCACCAGGAGCCGCTGCAGCCGCGCTTCTGGCTCCAGCTCACGGCATGGCGGCCCACCTTTTCCGCCGTGCGGGTGATGGTGAGCCAATGGGAACGGCGCCACCCCACCAGCCCGACCAGCCGCTGCAAAACCCTCGCCTACGGCTGGGCCGTGCAGGCCCGCCGCGAAGCCCGCACCGCTGGCGCCGACGACGCCCTGGTGCTCAACACCGCTGGCGAACTCTGCTGTGGCACCACGGCCAACCTCCTGCTGCAACTGGGTGGTCGGTGGTTCACGCCACCGGCCACCAGTGGCTGCCTGCCAGGGGTGATGCGGGGCCAGGCCCTGGCCCTTGGCCTGGTCCAGGAGGCTTCCCTAGCGCCGGAAGCCCTCGGGGAGGCCGAGGCCGGCCTGCTGCTCAACAGCCTCGATTGCCGGCCCCTGAAGCTGCGGGAAGCCACCAACCAGGAGCGGGCTGTGGCGGAGGCCGAGGAGCTCTGGCAGGTGTGCGTGGGGCTCTCCCCTCAGAGGCAACCCTGAGCCGAGATGCGGTAGGTGAAGCCGGTGGCCGCCATGTTGCTGGATCGACCGACTTTGAAGTTCACCTGGGCCACAGACTTGCCTGGCACGGCAGGAATGTCCCAATGGCGGCCCACACCCAGCTGGGGGGCAAAGTTTTCATTCACCACCTGCAGATTGGAGCCATCGGTGAACTTCAAGTAGGCCTGGATTGGATAGGTGGCCGAAACGGAAGAATCCGCGGTGAAAAAGAGCTTGTAGAAGCTGTAGGGGCGAGTGACAAAGAAATCGGTGTTCCAGTTGGGGTGACCCAAGGGGTTGCCGGGGCTGATGGTTTTGGTGACGATGTTGGTGACGCCATTGCCACCCACGGGCGAGAGGAACTGACAGGTTTGCGCCAAGCTTGCCGCAGGCAAGCTCAAGGCCACCGCACCCGTGAGCACAGAAGGCAGCGCCAACTGGAGTGGCAAGCGGAGAGTGCGGGTCATCCGAAGACAAGGGCAAACATCACGCACCACCCTTAGCAAGGTTCCCGTGCCGCGTCAGACGCGCTGATCGTAGGTTTGTGGGGGCTCCCTATCCCCTACCCATGCGCAACTTCGGCCAGCGACCTGCGGCCACCTCTCGCATCACCCGCGCAGGACGTCGTGCTGGTCAGGGGCTGGGTTGCGTGCTGGCCTTTCTGGGTGGGACATTGGCGGGCTGCCAATGGTTGCCACGGGAAACGCCTCAGGCCACGGCCAAACCCGGTGATGCGCTGGTGCGTGTCGGCAAGACGGTCGTGACGTTGGTGAAACCATTTCGCCAGGGAGAACCCAACGGCCTGTTTGATGGGGTGATCCGGGTGACGACAGAGGGGAACAACCAGCCAGTGCTGATGGAAATCAATGCGATCTGTTCTCTCCCCAATGAACCGGGCTGGCCGAGTTACGACAACCTTTACGGCCGCATCCTGAGCCGGGCGGAGGAGGCGGTGGGTCGCTCGGGAGACACGCAGTGGCAGTTGCTTTACAACTTTTCCGGGATTCAGGATGTGCGCATGGGCCAAAAGCCCGGCCCTTGGACCGACCGGTTGCGAAACAACCTTTGCCGGCGTGAGGATTTTGATGATCGACCCAAAAAGTAAATCTTCCCAACTCCCCAGCGGAAGATGACGCCGAGTAGCAGGCGCTACACATTCAGATCACTGGCATGCCCTTTGATCCAGTGGTTTGTTTTCACGGGCGCCCATGCCGCAAACACTCTTCAAGGTTGATCTCACCAAGCCGATGGATCAACAAGAGATGCCGGGTCACAACCGCTGGCATCCGGACATTCCGGCGGTGGCATCCGTTAATCCCGGTGATGTCTTTCGCATTGAATGCAAGGACTGGACGGACGGCCAAATCAAAAACAATGACGATCCCCAGGACATTGCAACCGTCAACCTGGAGGTGGTGCATGTGCTCAGTGGACCGATTTGGGTCAATGGCGCCGAGCCTGGCGACATCTTGGTGGTCGACATCTTGGATGTGGGCGCGCTGCAAGGAGATGAATGGGGATTCACCGGCATCTTTGCCAAAAACAATGGCGGTGGTTTTCTCACCGATCACTTTCCCAATGCGGCCAAAGCCATCTGGGATATCGAAGGGATTTACACCTCTTCCCGCCACATTCCAGGCGTTCGCTTCGCCGGCATCACCCACCCCGGATTGATCGGCTGTGCCCCGTCCCACGAACTGCTGAGGGAGTGGAACCGCAGGGAGACTGAATTGGTTCAAACCGCTCCCGATCGGCGCACCTACGGCGCCGGACTCTCCGGCAGTGAACCTGTCCTAGCCGCTCTACCCAATCCCAACAGCGCCATCCTCGGCACCCTGCCTGGTTCAGAATTTGAGCGTGTGGCGAACGAGGCTGCCCGCACGGTGCCACCTCGGGAACACGGCGGCAACTGCGACATCAAGAACCTAACCAAAGGAACGCGAATCTACTTCCCTGTCTACGTGGAAGGCGGAAAACTTTCCATGGGAGACATCCATTTCTCCCAGGGAGATGGTGAAATTTCCTTCTGTGGTGCAATCGAGATGTCTGGCTATATTGATCTGCATGTAGACATCATCAAAGGAGGCGTTGCCAAATACGGCATGGTCAACCCCATGTTTAAAACCAGTCCCCTCGAACCACAATTCAAGGATTATCTGGTCTTTGAAGGCATCTCTGTTGATGAATTCGAAGGGAAACAACACTACATGGATGTCCACATTGCCTATCGGCGTGCCTGCCTGAATGCGATTGAATACCTTAAGAAGTTTGGCTACACCGGCGAGCAGGCCTATCTGCTTCTGAGTTGCGCCCCCGTCGAGGGCCGCATCAGCGGCATTGTCGACATCCCCAATGCTTGCGCCACTTTGGCGATTCCAACAAGCATCTTTGACAAAGACATTCTTCCTTGCTGAAGATTCCTTCTCGGCGAGACTGTCCGTTCCTTCATTTGTCATGGGGCTGGTGCAGCCAGCCCCACTTTTTCTTCCCCTTCCATGCCCGTTTACGAGTTTAGCTGCAGCAACGGCTGCGAAAATTATGAGGTTTGGCGATCCATTGATCAGCGGCAAGCCAACACTGAATGCCCAGGCTGTGGCGACAAGGGCCAACGCGTATTTTCACCACCGCTCACCCTATCCGGCCCGCTGCGCTTGAAAGTAGAAAACAGTGAGCCCAGATTGGTCCGCAAAGCAACAAACGATTCTTCCAAGCCAAGATTGAAGGAAGCCGGTAGCACCCGGCCTTGGATGTTAAATCGAGGCTGCTAAGCCACTAGGATAGATATACCACCTCAACCAAATAAATTCTACACCGTCAGAAATTCAGAGACAATTTCTTCAGACAAACTTGAGATAGGCCCACTTGCCACAATGCCACCACGTTGCATCGCATAATAAAAGTTAGCTTGTCGAACGAAGTGCAAATGTTGTTCAACCAACAGAACGCTAATACCTGTTTCTTTCATGATCCGCTGAACAGCACGTTCAATATCTAGAATGATGGAGGGCTGAATGCCCTCCGTCGGTTCATCCAACAAGAGCAATTTGGGTTTTCCCAACATCGCCCTGGCAATCGCAAGTTGCTGCTGTTGGCCACCGGAGAGATCGCCGCCCTTGCGGCTAAGAAACTTTTCAAGAATAGGAAACAGATCATAAATCAATGGATCGATATGGCGATTTTTCGCCATTCCCCCCGGCAAAGCTTCCATGCCAAGCAGAAGATTTTCTCGAACCGTCAACTGGGGAATGATGTCGCGGCCCTGGGAGACATAACCAATACCTGAGCGGGCCCTTTGGTAGGGAGGCTGCTGTTGTAATGGTGTGCCTTCGAACTCAACCGAACCGCTTTTCTGCTGCAACAAGCCGATGATGGTTTTGAGAAAGGTTGTCTTACCAACTCCATTACGGCCAATTAAACACACCATCTGCCCCTCAGGGATATGCAAATCAACATTGCGAAGGATGTGGCTCTCTCCATAGTAAACATTCAAGCCAGACACCTTAAGCAGAGTCTTGCTCTCCGTAGAAGCGACTGGGGAAGCGAATTGCATCATTGTTGCGGAGCGAATGGGGTGGGGTTAGAAGCCAGATAATGTGTACTTAGCCGACGTACGTATGCAAGTCAGACGAGAGATGAAAACGAAGATGCAGCGATCAATCTTGGGACTGGCCGAGATAAACTTCAATCACTTTGGGATCACTTTTTACCGTCTCCAAGAAGCCTTCTGTCAAGACACTTCCTTGATGAAGGACAGTGACCGGCGCATTCAGATCTCGAATGAATTCCATGTCATGCTCAATCACAACAACCGTATGCTCGCCAGCCAGCGACTTGATCAAGTCAGCCGTGCGGCTCGTTTCCTCATCGGTGAGACCTGCAACAGGTTCATCCAAAAGAATGAGCTGCGGGGACTGGGCCACCACCATGGCAATGGCCAACCACTGCTTCTGACCATGGGAAAGGGAACCTGCGGGACGGCGTGCGAACGGCGCCAAACCCACATAGTTGAGGAGATGCTGCACATCATCCCGCACAGAATTCGGCAATTTATCAGTAATCAGACCCAGTGGATTTTTGGCAGGAACCGCGGCAAGCTCGAGATTACGTAGGACGCTCAGATTGTCAAAGACCCTTGGAGTTTGGAATTTACGGCCGATACCCAAGCGAGATATCTTTTGTTCAGATAAGCCCTTGAGGGGTTGCCCCCGGAAAAAAACGGAACCTTTCGTGGGCTTTACCTTACCAGTAATGACATCTAGAAAGGTTGTCTTTCCAGCACCATTCGGACCAATGATCGATCGCAGTTCGCCTGGCAATAGACGTATCGAAAGATCAGTAAGGGCATAGAAACCATCAAAGCTGACGCTGACGTCAGACATCTCAAGCAGTGGGGGAGCAACCATGACGGATGTGAAAAATGAGAAAGAAGTAATGATCTACTTTTTGCTACTTGATGAAGCTTGCATCTCTTCCAGCACCACGGGATCCTGATCCAGCTGCGGATAGGTTGCGGTGGCGTGCACAACACCAAAGGCAGCAAGCAATCTTGAAAAACCTCCATTCTTGAACCAGCCATAGATGCCATCAGGCATAAGGACAACCACAAAAATAAAGAGGGCACCTTGCACAAAGAGCCACATCTCAGGAAGCGCTTCGCTGACGAGACTGCGGAGATAATTAACTACCACGGCCCCTATGATTGGGCCGACCAAGGTGCCGCGACCCCCAACAGCGACCCAGATCACCATTTCAATTGACATTGCGATGGTCATGAACTGAGGTGAAACAATTCCCGATTGCACTGTGTAGAGAGCCCCCGACACACCACAGAGAGCACCAGCAACAATAAAGACAATTGTCTTGAATGGAACTGGATTGTAGCCAGTAAACCTCAAACGAAGCTCATCATCACGGATCGCAATCAGGGCATCTCCAAATCGCCCGCTGGTGAAGTATCGGCAAATCAAGAAAGCAATCGGAAGCAGGATGACAGTTAATCTATAAAGCCACAATTGCATGTCAGGTGAGCCAACCAGAAGACCGAAAAGCTCAGTCGTGCTTGTCTTTAAACCGTTGGTTCCATTGATCAGCTTTTGTTGGCCATTAAAGAAGTGGTAGAAGACCATCAAGGCCGCTTGTGTAATGATTGAGAAATAGACGCCCTTAATACGATTCCTGAAGATTAGATAGCCAACAAAACCAGCAATGATGGCCGGCACGAGCCAAATAGCAATCAAAGTGAAGACTGGGGACCAGAAGGGCTGCCAGAAAAAAGGCAGGTCGGCAACACCATAGTTTTCAAAGAATTTGGGTATGCCGTTTCCGCCCGCTTCACTTTTTGTGTTCAGCATTAAATACATTGCCGAGGCATAACCGCCCAAGGCAAAGAAGATTCCTTGTCCCAAACTTAGGAGGCCCGTATAACCCCAAATAAGGTCAATGGCGAGAGCGGTGATCGCCAGAGCAAAGTAGCGGCCAAAAAGATTGAGACGAAAATCATCGAGTATCAGTGGCAGGATAAAAAGCGCCACCGCCAATAGGATCCAAGGGGTTAGCTTGCTGAGGAGTTTCAAAGCCAGATCTCAGAGAGAGAGGACGAAAATCAAAGAGATGTGATAGGTCACAACAAGGACTAATTCTCTACAGACCTACCCTTTTGAGGGAACATGCCGTTGGGCTTGAACTGAAGGAAGACGATAATGAAAATAAAAACCAGCACCAGAGACATACTGGTTGTTGCAAAAAACTCGACAAAACCCTTAAGCATTGGCGAAAGATTGGGGAAAACGGTCAGCAAGGACCCTGAACCAATCACAGACTGAATAATGCCAAGCAGCAAGGACGCCAAAACCGTGCCCAAGAGATTTCCTACACCTCCCAACACAATGACCATGAAGCAGGAAACGATATAGGAGGCGCCAAGGTTGGGTCCAACAGATCCAAGCAAAGTGATCGCAGCGCCCGCAACTCCAGCCAGCCCAGAGCCCAGGGCAAAGGTAATGCTGTCAACCCGATCGGTGGGAATTCCAAGGCAATTGCTCATTTGTCGGTTTTGGGTGACAGCACGCATGCGCAATCCCCAAACGCTCTTATTCAAAAACCAGAAGGTGGCGATCAGCAAAACAGCTGAAAGTAGGATGATAAAAATTCGGATGCCAGGCAGCTCAATACCAGCAATTTTTCCCCAACTTCCCTGCAACCACTTAGGAGCGGTTACATCAATGTTGCGGGGGCCAAACCATGCTGAGGCTAGAGGGCGAATCTTGGACAGCCATGTGGCCATAGCAATTCCGATGAGAGCCGATCCCACCCAACTCATTCCATTGATGTAAGGCAGCGTTGGCTTGTCTTGCAGGCGGCTATTGAGTAGCTTGCTGGCAAACCAGCCGATAACCACTGCGGCAAGGATGCCAATGAGCATGGCGGTGGACACACTTCGCACCAGTTGGATCAGAATCAAACTGACACCCCAAGTGGCCAACAACGTTTCTAAGGGACGGCCATATAATTGACGGATTAACGTTCGTTCCAACAGGGCACCAATCAGCGCTGTGACGATGAAGGAAAAGACCAGAGCAATTGGAAAGTAGAGATCAAAGAGGATCCCACCCATGGGTTTGAAAATGCTCTGGACGACATAGGTGACATACGCACCGATCATTAAAAACTCACCATGGGCCAAATTGATCACGCCCATCAAACCAAAAACAATGGCCAGACCAGTTGCCGCTAAAAGCAAAACAGATCCGATGCTGAATCCATCAAGGACCTGAGAAAAGAAGAGCTCCATATTGAAGGCCCAATTGGGATAAAGAAGAAGTTTTTTATTGCTGATAACTGTTAAAAGTAAAAAGGGTGACTCTGCCAGCAGAGTCACCCTTTCGATCACATTCTGAACTTGCCAGCGTCAGGCCGGTTTTGAGTCCAATCGCAGGTGTAACCCTTGGTTTCAGGTACAAACTGGTTCCAGGGGATTGGGGGAACGGCCGTTTTGGAGTCGTAAAGGATTTTGAATTGGCCCGTCGGCTCTGCTTCGCCAATCAACACCCGCTCGGACGTGTGATGGTTGGGGAACATCTTGATCTCGCCCTGAGGAGCAGCAAACGAGATGCCAATCATATCTTTGCGGACCTTGTCGAGATCCTCAAAGGTTCCTGCTTTTTCGACCGCGTTCTTCCAGAGATACACCATGTTGTAAGCCGATTCCGCCGGGTCGCCTGTGACGCGGTCAGCGCCGTACATGGCTTGGAAGTCAGCTGTGAACTTCTTCGAAGCGGGAGTATCCAAGCTCATGAAGAAGTTCCAAGCAGCATAGGTGCCGTTGGTGTATTCAGGACCAATTTGACGAATCTCTTCCTCTGCAATCGAGAAGGACATGATGGGATATTTCTTGGGATCAATGCCCGCAGCCTTGAACTGCTTGAACAGGGCAACGTTGGAATCCCCATTCAGCGTGTTGATAATGATACCGCCGTTGGGGTATACCTTTTTAATTTTGGCGATGATGGGAGCCACTTCCGTGTTGCCAAGCGGGATGTAGTCCTCACCGACCGTCTCACCACCACGGGCCTTCATCTGCTCCTTGATGATGGTGTTGGCAGTACGCGGATAGACATAGTCGGAGCCAACAAGATAAACTTTCTTGCCAAACTTAGGACCGAATTCCTTCAAGAGCCAATCCACGGCAGGTTCCGCCTGCTGGTTGGGAACAGCGCCGGTGTAGAAGATGTTCTTGGAGCATTCTTGACCCTCATATTGAATCGGGTAGAAGAGAATGTGATTTTTTGCTTCAAAAACCGGCAGCATCGCCTTGCGACTGGCGGACGTCCAGCCGCCAAAGACAACGGCAACCTTGTCGGAATCAATCAGCTTTTGGGATTTCTCAGCAAATGTTGGCCAATCGGAGGCACCATCTTCGGAGATGGCAACAATTTTGTAGCTCTTGCCGCCGACCTTAACGCCTCCTGCATCATTGATTTCCTTGATTGCCATCTCCTCGACCTCCTTCAAGGTGGTTTCGGAGATCGCCATCGTCCCACTTAGGGAATGAAGGATCCCAACTTTGACCTCGCCGTCAAATTTGCCGGCCCCCCCTTCGCCACCGCAGGCGGCAAGCGAGAGTGTCAGGCCGAGTGCGGTTACACCACTGATCCACTGACGCGTGGAGAAGTGCTGTGCCAGAGGCTTCATGAAAGGGCTCCAAAAAGGAAGGGGGAAGATGCCCAGAGAGAGCATCACACAAAATCCCTAAACGTGCGGGATCAGTGGAGAAATTATCGAGCTGCCGCCGGATAGCCTGGTAACAACCGCAACCTTTCTGGAATCTGAACGGGCTTTCTCAGCATTTGGAGACGTTGGAAGCCTTGGCTGTCAAGAAAAACAACGACACTTAACTGGCTTCGCCGCCGGCTGGTCGTGGCAGTTGGCGCAGCAGAAACGCTTCCACCTGATCGAGCCCCTCACCGCAACGGAGATTGGTGAAACACCAGGGCCGCCCAGGACGCATGCGGGCCGTGTCCCGCTGCATGACCTCCAAGGAGGCCCCCACCATGGGCGCCAGATCAATCTTGTTGATCACGAGCAGATCACTGCGGGTGATCCCCGGACCGCCCTTGCGAGGGATCTTGTCGCCAGCCGCGACGTCAATTACATAGATGCACAGATCCACGAGTTCCGGGCTGAAGCTGGCGGCCAGATTGTCGCCACCGCTCTCCACCAACACCAGATCGAGATCGGGGAAGGCCGCTTCCAGCTCCGCCACTGCAGCACGATTGATGGAGCAGTCCTCCCGGATGGCGGTGTGGGGGCAGCCTCCGGTTTCCACTCCTCGGATGCGCTCCGGTGGCAGGGCACCGGCACGGGTGAGGAACTGGGCATCCTCCTGGGTGTAGATGTCGTTGGTGACCACGGCCAGCTGCAAGCGATCGCGCAGCCGGCGGCAAAGGGCCTCCACCAGGGCTGTCTTGCCAGAACCCACCGGTCCAGCCACCCCCACCCGCAAGCGACTCGCCGCCATCAGCTTCTGCCCACCAGGGAGTGGTTCGCCCGCCCCTGGCGCGACTGATTCCTGGCCAAGCCAAGGACGTGGTTTGGGTGAGTGCCAGCGATCCCGGCAAGCCTCCGTGCCAATCTCTCCACCATTCTGCAGGCGGTCAGGAGCCTGTGGTGTCCCCCCTTCAACTGCGGAACAACCTGGAGTACAGCTCCCCATGATGGAGCTGCGCCATGGCGGCGCCAATGCCGCCGCTCCAGCGCGGCTGAGATCCTTCCCCCACCAGCTCCGCAGCCCGTCGGGCAATCCGGGGCCCAAGGCGGAGCTGCAGCCGCTGAGCCTCCGTTGGCCCCAAGGGCACCAGGCGCACCGCTGCGCTGAGTTGGTTGGCGACCCAGCTGTAGAGATAGGCCTCCACACCCTCTTGGGGGCGCAGGGCCAAGGCCACCAGAGCCCAGGCCCAAGCGGTGGGCCAACCCAGCAGCAAAGGGGGCTCGCCCGGGGGGCCGGGGGGGAGCGGCCAACCCAGATCCGCCAACAACCCGAGCAGGGAAGCGCCCATCTGGCGTTGCTGGGCCCGCACCTCGGGGGCCTCCCGCAGGGCCGTCAGCCAACCATCCCGCTCCCTCACCTGCGTCTGCGCCCGCAAACGCTCCTCCAGGGTCTCGCTTTGGCTCCAGGCCATCAGGGCAGCCATCAACTCGGGCAAGGCGGCAGCCTCCAGCGCCAGAACGCCCCTATCGAGTTCAGCCCCAATCCAGGCTGCCACTGCAGCGCCATCGGGAAGACGCCCCGACTGGCTGAGCACCTCAAGGCCCTCCGAGTAGCTGAAAGCTCCCACCGGCAGAGCCGGGGAAACCAGCTGAAACAGACGCAGGCGCGCGCAACCCTCTGGGGGGGGGATTGGGCCAGCCAAGCCAGGATCTGCAGGGCCCGCAGCGGGTGAGGTGGCCATCGGAGGCAGCGCTGTCGTTAAGAGTGGGGATGGTGGGCGGCCCCGTAGGCGCCTGGCTCAGGGAGGAAAGGCTCCTGGATGCGGTGCACCTCCAAGCCCCGCTTGAGAAGCAGCTGCTCCAACACCGGATCCACCAGAAGCCGGAGCTCGTTGGCATGCACCTCAAGAGCCACATGGCGGTTGCCAAGGTGGTAAGCGGCCTGCAAGAGAGCCACGGGCCGCAACGCCCGCACCACCAGAAGCTCTTCCGCCGCAGGCTCCACCTGCACAAGAGCCACCCCATCGTCATCCGCCAGCCATTCCCCGGGGGCCAGAGCTTCCCCCCGGGGCAGTTGAAGAAGAAGATCGCGACCGCAACAGCTGAGACGATGCCCCCGCAGCCGGCTGCGCTCCTCTGCCGTCAGAGCCAAACGCAGAACCTGCTGTGCTTGGCGAGCCGGGGCGGCCACCCCAAGGCGCCGGCTCAGCAGGAGGGGCACAGATGGAGAGGTCACTCGGGCACAGTGGCCAGGTTGGCCCTCACAGTGTGCCCCGCCGCTTGGCCGCCCCCCCCTCCCCCAACCCTTGGCACGGCCGTGCCTGGATCCAATTTCAGCGTGGCCAAGGCCGCACCCATTTCCAGGGGGGAAGCGAGGCTCCCCTCAAGCTGCTGCGGGCCACCCACCACGCCGACGGACGGTGCGAGCTGCCACTGCTGCACACCGCTGGGGGGCTGGTGGGTGGCGATGCGTTGACCGTGGACATCAGCCTGGCGGAAGGCGGCTGCGCCCTGCTCACCAGCGTGGCCGCCCAGAAGGTGTATGGCTCCATCGGCCGCTCCCGTCGCAGCCCCGCAGGCGATTGGGCCCGACAGACGCTGCACGTGCAGCTGGAGCCCGGAGCCGACCTGGAGTGGTTGCCCCAGGAGATCGTGCTCTACGCCAACGGACTCTTCAAGCAGCACACCCGGGTGGACATGGCGCCAGGGGCGAGTTGGCTGGGCGCAGAGGTGATGCGGTTGGGGCGCACCGCTGCGGGAGAAGGCCTGGAGGCGGGCTGCTGGCGTTCCTCCCTGGAGATCATTCGCCGCGATGCGGCTGGCCGCGCCCACTGGGACTTCGTGGATCGGATGGAGCTGGGCGGAGATGCCCTGCTGGCCCCCCACGGCCTGGCGGGAGAGCCGGTGGTGGGCACGCTGGTCTGGGCGGCCCCCGCACCCCTGCCGCCCGGTCTGCAGGAGGAGCTGATCAGGCAGTGCCGCTTGGAACGGCAGGGTCTGCCCGGGGAGATGGCCTGCGGCGCCCTCGCCCAGGGCCTGGTGGCCCGCTACCGCGGCCCCTCCTGCTCGGCGGCACGCTGGTGGTTCACCCGCCTCTGGGCCCGGATTCGCTCGGCCCGCGGCCTGGAGCCACCGGTGCCCCCCAGGGTGTGGCCGTTTCAGGAAGACCCCCTGGCCCCGGATCGGCTGGCCTGCGAGAGTGAGGAGGTTCCTGCTTCCGGCCCCTCCCGGCCCCATCCAGCCGCTGAAGCCCAGAAATGCATCTGACGCCCCAGGAAAAGGACAAGCTCCTGATCGTGACGGCCGCCTTGCTGGCCGAGAGACGCCTGCAACGGGGGGTGAAACTCAACCATCCCGAGGCCGTGGCCTGGCTCAGCTTCCAAGTGCTGGAGGGCGCCAGGGACGGCAAAACGGTGGCGGCGCTGATGGCGGAGGGCAGCACCTGGCTCAGCCGCGACCAGGTGATGGAGGGTGTGGCGGAACTGGTGAATGAGGTGCAAATCGAAGCCGTCTTCCCCGATGGCACCAAACTCGTCACGCTGCACGACCCCATCCGCTGAACGCCATGCCTCCCCTGATCCCCGGCGAATTGCTGAGCGAACCTGGCAGTCTCGAGCTCAACGCCGGCAGGCCTGTCACCACGCTCACGGTGGCCAACACCGGCGACCGCCCTGTTCAGGTGGGGTCCCACTTCCACTTTTTTGAAACCAACGGCGCCCTCCTCTTCGATCGCAAGGCGGCCTACGGACAGCGACTCGACATCCCCGCCGGCACCGCCATCCGCTTTGAACCGGGCGACACCCGTGAGGTGCAACTGGTGCCCTACGGCGGAGCGCGACGGGTGTTTGGCTTCACCGGCCAGATCAACGGCCCCCTCGACTAATCCCCCATGGCCTACCGCATCGACCGCCGCATCTACGCCGAGACCTACGGCCCCACCACCGGAGACCGGCTGCGGCTGGCCGACACCGAGCTGATCCTCGAGGTGGAGAAAGATTTCACCGTCTATGGCGACGAGGTGAAATTTGGCGGCGGCAAGGTGATCCGCGATGGCATGGGCCAAGCCCAAACCAGCCGGGCTGGGGGCGCGGTGGACACCGTGATCACCAACGCCGTGATCCTCGACTGGTGGGGCATCGTGAAGGCCGACATCGGCCTGCGGGACGGCCGCATCGTGGCCATTGGCAAGGCAGGCAACCCCGACACCCAGGAGGGGGTGACCATCGTGGTGGGGCCTGGCACGGAAGCCATCGCCGGGGAGGGTCACATCGTGACGGCCGGCTCGATCGACACCCACATCCACTTCATCTGCCCGCAGCAGATCGAAACCGCCCTGGCCAGCGGTGTCACCACCCTCCTGGGGGGGGGCACAGGCCCCGCCACCGGCACAAACGCCACCACCTGCACCCCCGGCAGCTTCCATCTGGCCCGCATGCTCCAGGCCGCCGAGGGACTCCCTGTGAACCTGGGCTTCTTCGGCAAGGGCAACGCCAGCACTCCGGAGGCCATCGAAGAGCAGATCCGCGCTGGCGCCTGCGGGCTGAAGTTGCACGAAGACTGGGGCACCACCCCGGCCGCGATCGACTGCTGCCTGAGCGTGGCGGACCGCTTTGACGTTCAGGTGTGCATCCACACCGACACCCTCAACGAGGCGGGGTTCGTGGAGGACACGATCGCCGCGATCGGCGGCCGAACCATCCACACCTTCCACACCGAGGGGGCTGGCGGCGGCCATGCGCCAGACATCATCCGCATCTGCGGGGAGGCCAACGTGCTCCCGAGCAGCACCAATCCCACCCGGCCCTACACCCGCAACACCCTGGAGGAGCACCTGGACATGTTGATGGTGTGCCACCACCTCGACCCGAAGATTCCTGAAGATGTGGCCTTCGCCGAATCGCGGATCCGCCGCGAAACCATCGCCGCCGAAGACATCCTCCATGATCTGGGCGCTTTTTCGATCATCGCCAGCGACTCCCAGGCCATGGGCCGGGTGGGGGAAGTGATCCTGCGCACCTTCCAGACCGCCCACAAGATGAAGGTGCAGCGGGGCCCCCTCGCCGGCGACAGTGCACGCAACGACAACACCCGCCTGAAGCGCTACATCGCCAAAACCACGATCAATCCCGCGATCGCCCATGGCCTCAACAGCCAAGTGGGGTCGGTGGAGGTGGGCAAGCTGGCCGATCTGGTGCTTTGGAAGCCAGGTTTTTTCGGAGTGAAGCCCGAGCTGGTGCTCAAAGGAGGATCGATCGTGTGGGCCCAGATGGGGGATGCCAATGCCTCGATTCCCACTCCCGGGCCCGTGCATGGCCGGCCCATGTTCGCCGCTTTTGGTGGGGCCCTGGTGCCCAGCTGCCTCACCTTCGTGAGCCAGGCCTCCCTGGAGGAGGATCTGCCCCGCCGCCTGGGGCTCCGCCGCCCATGCGTGCCCGTGGCCCACACCCGGGGGATCGGTAAGCAGGAGATGCGCAACAACTCTGCCCTCCCCAAGGTGGAGGTCGACCCGCAAACCTACGAAGTGTTTGCCGATGGGGAGCTGCTCACCTGCGAACCGGCTGAGGTGCTACCGATGGCCCAGCGCTACTTTCTCCTTTAGGGCGCCGGGCTCACCAGCCGGGGGATCGCGAGGTTCAAGCGAAGGGGGGTCTTTCTGTAACAACTGTCACCAGAGGACGGCCTTAAGCACTGCAGGATCCAATCACAAGAGAAAGAAGAATGTTCACTGCGTATCGACCCAACCACGGTTACGACGAATATTTCAGTGCCCCCGAGCAGCCCCGACCCGCCCTCCAGCCCCTGCTCTCCTCCCTGGGCCGCATGGGCCTCGAGCAGCTCAACCACAACCACTCGGCCGCCGGCATGTTGCTCCGGCGCCTGGGGGCCACCTTCCGCTTGAATGATTCCGGCAGCTTGGGGGTGGAGCGAATTCTTCCCTTCGATCCCCTCCCCCGCCTGATCCGCTCCAGCGAATGGGCCCGACTTGAGAAAGGCCTCTTCCAACGGCTTGAGGCCATCGACCTCTTCCTGGCGGACGTGTATGGCCAAGGCCACATCCATGCCGACGGCATCGTGCCCCGCGAGGATGTGGTGAGTTCCCACGGTTGGCGTCCCCAGATGCAAGGGATCCAACCTCCCCTGGGTCGTTGGTGCCACATCTCAGGGCTGGATCTGGTGCGGGATGGGGAGGGCACCTGGCGGGTGCTGGAAGACAACCTGCGCTGCCCTTCGGGAGTGGCCTATTTCCTGGAGAACCGGCGGGTGATGAAACGCATCTTCCCCAGCCTGTTCTCGGGGCGCACGGTGCAGCCCATCGACAATTACGCCTCCCATTTGCTGGAAACCCTGCGGGATCTGGCCACCTGGACAGACAATCCAAAGGTGGTGCTGCTGACGCCAGGTGTCTACAACAGCGCCTATTTCGAGCACAGCTATCTGGCCCAACAGATGGGTATCCAGCTTGTGGAAGGAAGGGATTTGGTGGTGGAGGATCGTCGCGTCTGGATGCGCAGCACGGCAGGGCTCGAACCCGTCGATGTGATCTATCGACGCATTGATGATGATTTTCTCGATCCAGAAGTGTTTCGTGAGGATTCGATTCTTGGCGTGCGCGGCCTGATGGGCGCCTACGCCGCCGGCAGAGTGGCCATCGCCAATGCACCAGGCACAGGGGTGGCGGATGACAAGTTAATTTATGCTTACTTACCGGAAATGATCCGCTACTACCTCAACGAGGAGCCCATCATCGAGAATGTGCCCACCTATCTCTGCTCCCGCCCGGAAGATCGCTCCTACGTCCTGGCGCACCTGAACGAGCTGGTGGTGAAGTCCGTGGCGGAAGCCGGAGGCTACGGCATGTTGATTGGCCCCCACGCCAGCAAGGAAGAGATTGCCATCTTCGCCTCAAAAATTGAGGCCGACCCTCGCAACTACATTGCCCAGCCAACCCTGGAACTCTCCACAGTTCCATCCCTCAGTGAAGGTGAGATTTACCCTTGCCATGTCGACCTACGGCCCTATGTGCTGCGCGGCAAGAGCAACTGGGTCACACCGGGCGGGCTCACACGCGTCGCGCTGCGACGGGGCTCGCTTGTGGTGAATTCCTCCCAAGGTGGAGGCTGCAAAGACACTTGGATTGTGGATGATGCCGTTGTTGAGGCTGGGGAGATCCTGTCATGCTGAGCCGCGTTGCCGATTCTCTCTACTGGATCAATCGCTATGTGGAGCGGGCGGAAAATATTTCTCGTTTTGTCGAAGTGAGTGAAGCCATGGCGTTGGACTGCCCGCCGGGCAGTGCGGAACCCTGGCTACCTCTGATCGATGCCAGTGGCGACCGGGAGCTCTTCGACAAGCTCTATCCCAGCGGCAATCCCCAAGATGTGGTGAATTTTCTCGTCAGGGAGATTGATAACCCAAGCAGCGTCGTGAATTGCATCACATTTGCCCGCGAAAATGCGCGCCAGATCCGGGATGTGATCACCACCGAAATGTGGGAGCAGATCAACGGCTGCTACTGGGGTCTGCAGGAGCCCGACTATTGGGAGCAACCTCCTCAGGAGCAGTTGCGCATCATCCGCAGAGATTGCCAATTGTTCTATGGCGTTACCGATGCCACGTTGAGCCGCGATCTCTCCTGGCAGTTCAGCCGGCTCGGGCGGCTGCTGGAGCGGGCCGACAAAACCACCCGCATCCTCGACGTGAAATATTTCCTGCTCCTTCCCTCCAATGAAGATGTCGGTGGGGTGCTCGATGAGCTCCAGTGGATTGCCCTGCTTCGCACAGCCGGGGCCTACCAAATGTTTCGCCAGTCCCAACAGCGAGCCATCGCCCCACAAGCGGTCGCCAACTTCCTCTTGTTAGACCCCATCTTCCCTCGCTCGGTGCGCTACTGCCTGGAGCGGATCAATGAAACCCTGCGCATCATCCGCGGCAGTTCGGTCCCCGGCGCACCAGATGAACTGGAGTGCCTCGCCGGTCTCACCCTGGCACGCTGGAGTTACACCCGCATTGAAGAACTGATCTCCCGCGGACTCCATGAAGCGATCGACCACCTCCAGCAGGATCTCAACCGATTGCACCTGCTGATTGAGAAGCGGTATTTCATCGCCTCCCCAGTGAGCTCCCAGGTCAACCCCGAGCCAGCATGCGCGCCCACATAACCCACTGGCTCCACTATCGATACTCAGCACCCATCCTGTTGGGTCCCCATCGCTTCTGCCTCAAACCCAGGGGTCATGGCTTCCAACGCCTGGTGCAGTTCAAGCTAGCGATCACCCCCGAGCCCGACACGCTCTACCCCCTGATGGCCGCGAGCGGAGACGAAATTCTGCGCGCCCGCTTTCTCGGCAGCACGGATCGATTTGTGGTGCAAGCCAATAGCGAGGTGGTCACCGAAGCAGCCCCCCCTCTGGAGATGTGCCTGGAGGTGAGCCCGCCTCTACTGCCCTATCCGGTGGGCCATCTCAATGGTGATTTGATGGGTGCGCTGGAGGGTTGGCTGCCCAATGGCCAGCACGACCCCGCCGCAGTCGACTTGGCCCAGGAAGCGTTGACAGGGTGTGATCAGCAGGCGGTGCCCTTTCTCAACCAGCTGGTGGCCATCATTCAGGATCGGGTGAAATACACCCAGCGCCACGTCGGCCCGGCCTGGCCCGCGGGGCGCACCCTGAAGGAAAGGGTCGGCTCCTGCCGCGATCTGGCGATGTTGATGATTGAATCCTGCCGCTGTGTGGGGCTCCCATCCCGCTTCGTCAGCGGCTACCACCTGGTGGAGCCCAAGCCAAAGGAGTACGACCTCCATGCCTGGGCCGAGGTTTATCTCCCCGGTGCGGGCTGGCGAGGGTTCGACCCGAGTGGCAAGGGGCTGATCGATGATCGCTACATCGTGCTGGCCACCTCCTCGAAAGCCAACCTCACCGCAGCGGTGTCGGGCAGTTTCTCCGGGGCCACACCCGTCGAGAGCGAGCTGAAATGGAGCATTCACGCCGAGGTGCTCGATCCCGAGCCCCCACTTGGCCAGGGTGAAGAAATCGGCCCCAGACGCTCGGCTGGTAGCCAATGCTTCAGCGACACTCCCCATGCCGCGCCATGACGGGTGCAGCTTTGGTTGCTTAAGCACATGGTCGCGACTCCTCTGTCCTCACCCACCTCCGCCGCCAACCCGCTGGCGGCGGACATGCGACGCCACCTTTTCTTAAGCCAAGCCAAGGCCCCAGCCCTGGCCACCATCCACGATCACTACCTCTGCCTGGCCCTGGCGGTGCGTGACAGATTGCTGGCGAGTTGGGTGGATACGGCCGAGACATACACCAATCAAACCGTGCGCACCGCGGTGTATCTCTCGGCGGAGTACCTGCTAGGCCCCCATTTGGAGAACAACCTGGTGAACCTTGGCCTCCACAAGGAAGCTGAGGCCGCCTGCGCTGAGCTGGGTCTCTCCCTTGACCAACTGATCGCTGAGGAACCGGAGCCGGGCCTTGGCAACGGTGGTCTGGGGCGCCTGGCAGCCTGTTTTCAGGAGTCGATGGCCACCCTGGAGCTGCCAGCGATCGGCTATGGGATCCGCTACGAATTCGGCATTTTCCGCCAGCAGATCGGCCCCAGTGGCCAGGTGGAAAGCACAGACCCCTGGCTGGCCAGGGGCAACCCCTGGGAGGTGATCCGGCCGGAGTGGAGCTATCCGGTGATCATCGGTGGCCAAACAGTGATCGGCGTCGCCTATGACACCCCGATCCTTGGCTATGGCGTGCGCACAGCCAACACCCTGCGGCTGTGGTCGGCCCACGCCCCGGAAGACTTTGACTTTGCCTCCTTCAACGCAGGCGACTACACCCGGGCCGTGCTGCACAAAGTGCAGTCAGAAACCCTCTCCAAGGTGCTCTATCCGAACGATGAAATGGAGCAGGGCAAGCGGCTGAGGCTGAGCCAGCAGATCTTCTTTGTTTCCTGTTCCCTGCAAGACATGTTCCGCATCCTCAAGGGACAGGGCATGAGCGTGCGCGACTTCCACAAAAAATATGCAGTGCAGCTCAACGACACCCATCCCGCCATCGCCGTCGCTGAGCTGATGCGCCTGTTGATCGATGTGCACGGGGTCGATTGGGATACCGCCTGGGGGATCACCACCAGCAGCATCAGTTACACCAATCACACCCTTCTCCCGGAAGCCCTGGAATGTTGGGGGCTAGAGCTGTTTCAGCAACTGCTCCCCCGCCAGCTGGAAATCATCTTTGAGATCAATGCCCGTTTTCTACGCATGGTGCGCCTGCGCTACCCCGGCAAACCAGAGATGTTGGAAAAGCTCTCCCTCATCCAGGAGGGGCCTCAGCGCAAGGTGCGCATGGCCCATCTCGCCGTCGTCGGCAGCCACCAGGTGAATGGGGTGGCCGAGCTGCACAGCCAGTTACTCCAGCAACAGTTGTTTCACGACTTTGCCCAGATCTGGCCTGAGCGCTTCTGCAACATCACCAATGGCGTCACCCCGCGCCGCTGGCTGGCTGTTTCCAACCCCCATCTGGCCAGCCTGCTCGATGACTGCATCGGCACGGGTTGGAGAAGCGATCTCGATCAGCTCTCCAAGCTCGAGCCTCTGGCCAAGGAGCCCAGCTTCCTGGAACGGTGGCAATCGGTGCGGGAGCATGCCAAGGAGCGCCTCGCCCAAACGATCCGCCAACAGACAGGGGTGCTGGTGGATCCCACCAGCCTCTTCGATGTGCAGGTGAAACGCATCCACGAATACAAGCGCCAGCACCTGGCGGCCCTGCAGCTGGTGGAGCGCTACCTGCGGCTGCGCTCCGGCGAAGACCTGCCACCGCGCACGGTGGTGTTTGGCGGCAAAGCTGCGCCGGGCTATGCCATGGCCAAGCTGATCATCCGCTTGATCGTGGGCATTGCTGACATCGTGAACATTGATCCGGCCATGGATGGCCGCCTGCGGGTGGTGTTTCTCCCCAACTTCAGCGTGAGCCTGGGCCATCGCATCTACCCCGCCGTGGATCTCTCTGAACAGATCTCCACGGCGGGCATGGAGGCCTCCGGCACGGGCAACATGAAGATGGCTCTCAATGGTGCGCTCACCATCGGCACGTTGGATGGGGCCAACATTGAGATCCGCGAGAGGGTTGGCGGCGACAACTTCTTCCTCTTTGGCCACACAGCCGAGCAGCTGGCCGCCCTCAACCGCAGCGGCTACCACCCGATGCCCTGGCTGGAGAATGAACCGCTCACCCGCGCTGCGATCGATCTGATTGGATCGGGCCACTTCAGTGAGGGGGATCGGGAGCTCTTCCACCCCCTGCTCTCCAATCTCTGCAGCAGCGATCCCTTCCGAGTGATGGCCGACATCAGCGACTACCGTCGCGCCCAAAACGACGTGGACGCGGCTTGGCTCGATCGTGAGCGGTGGACGCACATGTCTGTGCTGAACACTGCCCGTTGCGGGTTCTTCTCATCCGATCGCTCGATTCGGGAGTATGCCGAACGCATCTGGAAGGTGGCACCCGTGCCTGTCGCCTCAAGCAGCCCTGAACCCCACCTCGCCCATGCAGCAGAAGCCGTCCCCCCTGGTGGTGGATGATCCCTGAAGCGTGAGCCACCGTCGATGACTCCCTGGATGGAAACTCTGGCCGAAAGGGTCCAGGACCGTCTGACTGCTGCTGGTATCCAACTGACGGTTGGGGGCGAGCCCACCCTGGTTCCGCTCAACCCGGAGGGCCCCGAGTGGACGATCACCGCGGATGGCCCCACCAAACTTCCCGTTGCCCGCCGCCTCGCGGAGGTGTTCCGCCAGACCGTGTGGCCGGGCAGCACCCTCCTCTACTGCCCCGGCAAGCTTTACGCCGGCGAAGTCAACCCGCGCTGGGCCCTGCGCCTCCTCCGCCACGCCGATGGCTCCCCCCTGGTGAGCAGCGCGCAGGCGAAGCCAACCCAGGAGCTTTTTTCTCCCCTGCGGGCAGACCAGGCCTCGGCCTGGCTGGAACGACTGGGCAAGCGTTTGGGGGTGAGGCTGCAGCCCCTGTCTCTGCGCGATCCTCTCGATCCCGAGCGGCGGGTGTGGGCTGCACCGCTCACCGCCTCAGAACCTCCGCCCGACGACCCCTCCAAGGGCTGGCATTGGCAGGCGGGATCCTGGCCTTTGCCTGAGGAGCTGCGAGAGCTCAGCGGCGCACCCGGGCCGGCCGGGCTTCGGCTTCCCCTGGCCCACTTTCCTCGGGATCTGCCCTGCCAGGTGCTGACCCTCGAGCTGGGACAGGGAAGCTGGGAGCTGTTCCTGCCCCCCCTGCTGCGCCAGCCCCTTGAGGTGCTTCTGCAGGCGGTGACAGACAGCCTGGAGGGCCTGGCGGAACCCCGACTGAGTGGCATGCTGCCCAGTGATTGCGATGACCATTGGCAGGTGCTTGGGCTGACGGCCGATCCCGGGGTGCTGGAGATCAACCTGCCCGTATGCCAAGGCTGGGGTGACTACGCCCAATGGCTGGAATGCATCGAGACTGCCGGCCTGCGCGTGGGCCTGCGCAGCTGGAAGGAGGCGGAGCACGGCGCCGAGGAGGGCACGGGAGGCGGCAACCATTTGCTTTGGGGTGGACCCAACTTGGCGACCAATCCCTTTTTTCCACGGCCCGCCTGGCTGGCGGGCTTGCTGCGTTACTGGCAACACCACCCGAGCCTGAGCTATCTCTTCACCGGCTCCTGTGTGGGTCCAGCCTCCCAGGCGCCGAGACCCGACGAGGCGGCCAGCAGCATCTTTGATCTGGAGCTGGCCTATCGCCAGCTTGAGCTGGCCGAAGAGCTGCCCTCCCTGGAACCCTGGGGAGACCATCGCGCCCTGATTGGCGAAACCTTGCGCCATCTCCATGCCGATCGCAGCGGCAACAACCACCGCAGCGAAATCAGCTTTGACAAGTTTTGGAACCCGGGAACCCCGGCTGGTTGCCTGGGTCTGATTGAGTTCCGTGCCCTGGAGAGCCTGCCGAAGTTGGCCTGGACCCAAGCCATCGCTCTTTTATGGCATAGCTTGGCGGTCTATTTGCTCAACCCTGCCCACCGACCGGGTCGTCTGCGGGATTGGGGAGCGAGCCTGCACGATCGCTGTCTGCTGCCCAGCCAGCTCTGGGCAGATCTAGAGGCGGTGTTAGGGGACTTGGCGAGGGCCGATTTGGTCCTGGATCCGGAGCCTTTCCGGGAACTCTGGGAGTGGCGGTTTCCCCCTCTGCTGGAGTGGGAAGGCACTCCCACAGCAACGGGAGCAAAGGCCCGCCTAGAGCTGCGGCCAGCCCTGGAGCCCTGGCCCTTGATCTGCGACTTCCCCAGGGAGGGAGGTTTCACCAGCCGTTTTGTGGATGGCTCCCTGCGTCGTTTTGAGGTCACCGCCAACGACCCATTCCGCAACCACTGTTGGATGGCTCTGCAGGGGAGGCCTGTTGCGTTGGAGCCCGATCCCTCAACGCTTTTAGCCGTGCGCTACCGCCTGCACCGGCTCTACCCCTGTCTCCATCCCGGCATTGCCCCCGATGATCCGTTGCGGTTGCTGGTGGGAAGCTCAACAGGGGTGGAAGCCTTCGAGCTCACCCCCAGTGGACACCAATTTTTGCCCGTTGCCCTGGACGCCACTGATCCACTTCAACCCAAGGCCGAAGACGCCTGGGGAGGACGCGAAGCGGCGGACGCGGTCACCCTGGATCTCCGCCTGGAGGGTCTCGGCCTCACCAGTTGAGTCCGTGCAACTTCGGCAGGGGGGCTGTTTTGGAGGTGACAGCAAACAGCCGAGGAATGCGTGAACTGTTGTAGACGCGAAACTCACGCAACACGCTGGCGCCCTCGTCTCGCACGGCTTGGTTGAGCACGAGGGAGCCATCAGGGTCGGACACCGAACGGTGGAACGTGCCGGGCGGGATGCGCAGAATGTCACCCCCACAGTCCAGTCGAACAATGTGGTAGGGGTAATTCCACCCCAAATTGACCAGATAAAATGTACGCCCCCCATGCATGGCCAGCAGGTTGTCCTCCTGGTGCGGATGGAGATAGAACTGCCAAGCGCCGGTCTCCGGGTCATTGGGAGGACTGACCGCTGGCCCGGTGTGCACCACCAAATCCCTGGCATTCGAGGTGGCCACCGTGATGTCAAAAAAGCGCACAGCCGGTGTATCCCGAAACTTTTCGTAGGGGATGAGTTCAAACATTGGTGCTTGGCGGGGCACGCTCTGGCCTTGCTCGCTGAGGTCGGGCATGGGGAAGGCTTGGGGGCTGGGTTGTCGGTTTGACAGGGTGGCGGTCATGGCGGGCAGACCAGCAGCTGGGCTGGGGCGGGAGACGAAAAGTAGAAAAGGTCGCGGGGAGGGTGGATCCCTGCACCAACGACGATGAATCAACTAGTGAACCGAACCGTGATCGCCAATTGGGTGAGTTTGGCTACAAAACACCGGATTTTGCGGGCAGTTCAAAAAGCGGGCTCAAAGGGGAATGGGCATCACCACTTCGGCAGGGGTCGGTGCACAGGCGGCCACCCGCTGGGCCACCACCGCTCCGATCACAATGATGGCTGGGGAGGTCAGGCCTGCCTCCTCCACCCGAATCGCCAGATCAGCCAAAGGGGCCAACACGATGCGCTGACCCTGCACCGTGCCTTGTTGGATGGCCGCAGCGGCGGTGGAGGGAGCCAGCCCCCCGGCCAAGAGTTCTTCGCAAATTCGGCGCAGATTGTGCAGCCCCATGTAGATCACCAAGCCATCACTGCTGCGGGCCAGGCCGCGCCAGTCGACGCCAGGTCGCCCCTTGTCGATCTCCTCATGCCCGGTCACGAAGGTGACGCTGGAGCCCGCCCGCCGGTGCGTCACCGGGATCCCGGCATAGGCCGGGGCGGCGATCCCAGCCGTCACCCCCGGCACCACCTCCACCGGCACCCCGCGGGCCACGAGGTGGGCCGCCTCTTCGCCACCCCGGCCGAAAAGGAAGGGATCCCCCCCCTTGAGCCGCACCACGCGGCGATGGCGTTGGGCCAATTCCACCAAGACCGCGTTGATGTTGGGCTGGGGAACGGAATGGTGGCCGCGACGCTTGCCCACAAAGCGGCATTCACAGCCCTTGGGCACCAAATCCAACAGAGCCTGGGGCACCAGAGAGTCGTAAACCAGGGCATCGCAGCTGCTGAGCAGGCGGTGGGCTTTCACCGTCAGAAGCTCGGGGTCGCCAGGGCCGGCCCCCACCAGAAACACCGTGCCAAGGGGCTCGAAGCGGTCCTCGTTGTTTGGGCTCATGGCAGCTCCACGAGGAGCTCTCGCAGCGCCCGACGGCAGTGGGGGCGTGCCAACAGGGGGGCGCCCAGCCAGGCTCCGAGGCCATCGGTGAGGCGACTGGCGGCCAGGGCCAGGGGAAGGGCTGGGGCTTCCGGTAGGGGGGGCAGCTGCGCCCCGTCTGCAGCCGGGTAGGGAACGGCCAGGCAGCGGGCACCGCAGTGGGAAGCGAGGTGGGCCAGGTAGCGCTGGGGCAGGGATCCTTCCACAGGATGGTGCACCAACAGGGGCCTGGCACCCTCCTGCTGGGCCGCCAGCCTCTGGAGTTCTGCGGCCAGATGGGCCTGCCAAGCAGGCCAGGCGCCAAGAAAGGGCAGCACCCGCACTGGCCCGGCGTCCCGCCAACGGCGCAGCCGCCCAGGCAGATCTCGGCGCACATGGCCGCCCGGCAGAAGGAACAAAGGCACCAGCGTGGTCAGCTCGGGCGTCGGGGAAAGGAGGGGAGGCGGCTCCGCCGCCGTGAGGGTCTCCAGGATCACCGGCCTCCCCCGCAGCTCCTCAAGCTCCAGTGCCAGCGAGGCCAGCTCCGGTGGAACGGCCCCCCCGGAGCGGCCATGGACGATGAGCACCAGTGGGGCGGGAGACAACCGCTGCAAGCGCCGGGCGAGACGAGCGGCAACATCGGGATCGAGAGCTTGTCGAGCCAGGGAGCACAGGGCGGGACGGGCCTGAGGCAAGCGGGCCAGAGCATCCACAGCCGCCGCGGCCAGGGGGGGATGGAGATCCCGGGCGAGCACCTGCAGGGTGCGCCGCAGGGCCGGCCGCGGCCAGATGGCAAGTCCTCGACACAGCCCCTCAAGGGCAGCTTGGCGCAGCCGCAACGAACCAGGCTCCAATGCCAGGCGTTGCAGCAGGGGGAAATCTGCCGCATCCCGTTGGCAGCCCAACAACGGCAACAGGGGCACGAGCGCCTCCCGATCGGCGCCGCCCGCCGCACAGGCCTTTCGCAGGGCGACAAGAGCCTGGGGGTCGCGCCTGGGCACGATCAGGGAAGGAAGGGCGGGATCCCTGGGCTCCGTAAGGAGCCACCAGTGCAACAGGCGGGCCATGGCTGGCCCGTTGAGGTGATCCGCCAGCACCGCCATCACATCCTGGTGAGGCGCCAGCTGGCCGCTCTCCAGGGCCAACAGCCAGGGCTCGAGGGAGAGGTGACGTTGGCGTCGCAACTGCTGCAACCAGGGCCAGCGATCCGGACTGCCTGGAGGGGGAAGCTGGTCCACCAAGTCGGCAGGCGGGCCTTGGGAGAGAGCCACGGCGGCTGAGAGGGGCTGGGGCTTCACGATGGCAAATCCGCCTGGAGAGTGGACTGGAGCTGCCCACATCGCGCCAGCGGCGGGTTGACTCTGTAGCGATCGATACGTTTCATGGCAAGACAGGCCGCGCCCCCTCCTGGAACTCACGCTGTGGCCAGAGTGAGGGCTGACACCACTGCCCCCAGGAGGACAACCTGTGGAAAACCAACCCCCTGGGCGCAGGTACCCAGCCGCGTGCAGTGCAGAGGATCTGAGCTTTTCGGCTCGCAAGCAGTGCCAGCTGCTGTATCTGATCACCCGCCAGTTGGCCGAGGCGCAGTTTGTGAAGGCGGACCAGGCCCGCACCACGAGGCTCTGGCAGGAAGCGGCGGCCCTCGAGCTGGATCCAGATCGGATCATTCATCTGCTTTATGGCGTGGCCGACCATGCCGATCTCCAGGAGATGGAATCTGTGGATCGTCCATATCGGCAGAGCATGGCCGCCCGTCGGAGAAACTGGTGGACACCATCCCTGGGCGCCCTCACGCGGAAGGCAGGCGCCGCTTGGCACCGAACTGCTCCACCAGCAGGCTCTCCAGCGCATCCGTGAGCTCCTCGAGGGGCACGCCCTTGTGGTGCAATTCAGCCAATCGGGGCTGGGGCCCCATGGACCCCCCCAGGAAGATTTTGGCCGCTTCCACCATCTGGCCGTCAAGCCGGGCCTTGGCTCCCATCAAGCCGATCTGTCCCATGTAGGGCTGACCGCAGGCATTGGGACAGCCCGTCCAATGGGTGCGCACCGGGTGGGGAAGCTCCAAGCGATGCTCCAGCTCCTCCACCACCTGTTGGGCGGTGGTCTTGGTGGGGATGAGGGCAAAGCTGCAGTAACGATTGCCGGTGCAGCTCACGGCCTCCGCCATGAGAGGGCCAGGGTGGAGCTGAAAGGCTTGAGGCCGCTGGCCCATGGCCAACTCGGCCTTCAAAGCCTCGATCCGCTCGGCAGGCACATCGCTGATCACCACGTTTTGACTTTCGGTGAGCCGCAACTCGCCAGAACCAAAGGCCCTGGCCAGCTGGGCCAGATCGGCCATCGCCGCAGCATCGAGACGGCCCAAGGGAACATTGAGCCCCACCCAGCACAAACCCTCCTGTTTCTGGGGGTGCACGCCGCAGACATCGCGGGGAGGGCGATTCACCAGATGGCTGCCGTCATGGGGGCGAAGCGCCGCTGCCTCCTGCGAGCCCCGCAGCTGGCGATGGCAGTCCAAGACGGCCTGGCGGTAGGTCTCTAGTCCGAGGGAATCGATGAGATACATCAAGCGCGTGCGGGTGCGCACGGCTCGATCACCACAGCGCTCGAAATGCTTGAGCACGGCCAGCGTGAACCCCGGCACGGCTTCTGCGGGCAACCAAACCCCCAAGGGGATGGCCAGTTCATTGCGTTGCCCCGAAAAAAATCCACCCACCATCACCGTGAACCCCAAGTCCTCCCCGTGGAAGGCAGGCAGGAAAGCGAGGTCGTTGTGCAAGAGGAAGCTGTCGGGTGCGCCACCCACAGCCACATTGAACTTGCGCGGCAGGTTGCGGGGGCCTTCAGGTCCGAGCAGCACCCCTTGAATGGCCGCCACCAGCGGGCGGGTGTCGACCACCTCCTCAGGGTCGATCCCAGCCAGGGGATTGCCCGTCACATTGCGGGGATTGTCATGGCCGGATTGGCGGCTGGTGAGGCCGACCCGCTCCAGCTCCTGCAACAGCGGCGGCATGTCTTCGAGCAACAAGCCGCGCAGCTGCAGGTTTTGGCGGGTGGTGATGTCGGCGCTGCCATGTTCACCACAGCGATCCACCACATCGGCGAGGGACTCCAGCTGTGAAGCATGGATCGTGCCATTGGGCAGGCGCAGCCGCACCATGAAGCGGCCTGGCGTGACGGGCCTGAAGAAAATGCCGAGCCACTTGAGGTGAATGGTGAGGGTGGCCTCGTCCAGGCTCTCCCAGCCGGCAGCAGCCAGCTCCCCGAGACGGGGCTCCAGGGAAAGGCCGCAAGACTCAGCCTTGGCCTGTTCGATTTTGTTGAGGGCCGGAGAACGATTCCCCTCTTTTGAGGGGGAGGAGGCGCCCGGCACAGCGGGGGAGGGCATGGAGCGGAGGGGGCAGGGGAACCCGCTGCAGATCAGGCCACTGACCGGCAACGCTTGACCGCTCTCCAGCCACAATGTGATGCAAGGAAGGGCGATGTCTTGTTGCAACCGCTACCAAACACCACAGTGGGGGAGGGGGGACGGACGGGAAATGGCGACCGCCGCACCACCCATTTGACGGCCCTGGGCCCCCAGCAAGCCCGCTTCCGCGAGTTGATCGGCAAGGTGGGCAGCGGCGAGCACACCAGCTCGGGGCTCACCCGGGAGGAAGCCCGCGAAGCCATGGCGCTGATGCTCTCCGGCACTGTGGATCCCGCCCAACTGGGGGCCTTTCTGATCGCACACCGCATCCGCAGGCCCTCGCCAGAGGAGCTCAGCGGCATGCTCGACACGTTTCGATCAGAAGGGCCAACCCTCTCGACACCGGGCCGAAGGGCTCTTTGCTTCGGGGTGCCCTACGACGGTCGCAGCCGGACCGCCCCCCTGCTGCCGCTCGTGGCTCTCACCCTGGCGGCGGCGGGGCTGCCCATGGTGCTGCATGGCGGCTCACCCATGCCGGTGAAGTATGGCGTCACCTTGGCGGAACTCTTCGAAGCCCTGGGCATCACCTGGCAGGAGCGGAGCCTGAAGGAGGTGCAGGAACGGCTGGACCGCCACAACCTGGCCCTCACCCACCAACCCCTGCACTTCCCCGCCGCAGAGGGCCTGGTGCGCACCCGCGACCTCATCGGCAAGCGTCCGCCGGTGGCCAGCCTGGAACTTCTCTGGACCCCTCACCAAGGCGAACGCCTGCTGGTCAGCGGCTTCGTGCACCCCCCCACGGAACAACGGGCCTGGCAGGCCCTGCGGGCCTGCGGAGAAAACGACGTGCTCACGATCAAGGGGCTGGAAGGCTCCACCGATCTGCCCACCACCCGCGCTGGCATCGCAGCCCGGCTGCGAGGAGAGCAAAGTGAGCGGCTGGTGCTCCATCCGCGCGACCATGGCATCACGGCTCCAGAGGTGGCCTGGCACAACCTCGAAACCTGGCGGGAGCAGGCCCTGGCAGCTCTGCGCGGGGAGGGCCCTCTGGCGGAAGCCCTGCTTTGGAATCTGGGCTGTCTGCTCTGGCAGAGCGATCAATTCAGCAGCCTGCCCGCGGCCCTGGAGCAGGCGCGTGCCCTGCTGTTGGCCCAGGCCGGCGAGCGCTGCCGGCAAGAATTAGCCGCATGAGCCTCCCCATCGAGCCCGCGTCCCAAAACTTGGCCAGCCGGGTGTTTGCCTTTGAGGCCGACTTCGCTGGAGATCTGCGCTGCCTCCCCATGGCCGTGCGGCGCAAGCTCGATCTAGCGGGTGTCAAGCTCAAACTCGTGCACTGGCATGGCCTCTCGAGCGCAGAGCGGCAGCGGCTGTTGGCTTGGCCAGACCATCCTGCGGCCATTGAGGATCTGCGCTTGTGGCTTCTGGAACGCAGCCACACCCTGCCGCAGGGGCCGGCCAGCCCCTTGCCACAAGCGCTGAAAACCGACTGGCAGCGGGGGGAAGAGATCCCGGATGTATTGGCGGCGTCCTGCCTGCAGCTGGGGTTCCTCTTCACCACCGAGACCTGGCGCAGCCTCGACGAGCTGCAACGCTTTGCCCTGGTGAAGCTGAGCCATCCGGGCCATGAGCACCGCAACCTTGCCAAGGCCCTGGAGGAGTTCGAGGGAGGGGCCAGGGAGCCGAGCCCACCCGGCGTTTCGTAGCCGTTAAGACATCGTGATCCCGGACCGAATGCTTCGATTGATCATCTGGTCAGCATTGGCGCCAGCCCAGTATTCAATCGTGCGCTTCCTTTTGAAGCACGCTTAATCCCACCGGTCCGCTCTCCCACTCGCCGGTGGTTTCTTCCATCAGAGCACTGATCCGTGGGCTTGGTCAGGGCCGTCTCAGGCGGATTCAACCGCATCTCTCATCGCCCAAATCGCAGTGCCCATGGCAGTTTTCTCCATGTGGCGCACACAACGCTGTTCTGTTGTTCTCCATCCCAACCATCCCCGTCCAGGTTATGGCCAACTTCTCCCGTCGCCGTTTTCTGCTCACCGCCGCCGGTACGGCGGTGAGCAGTGTGGTGTTAGCCGCCTGCGGCGGCCAACCGCCTGCCACCAGTGGGAAGAAGGAGGGCGAGGCCCCAACCCCCGGCGGCGGCGACACGGAAGTGAAGGGAGCCACCCTGGGCTTCATCGCCCTCACCGACGCCTCACCGGTGATCATCGCCAAAGAAAAGGGCTTCTTCGCCAAGCACGGCATGCCTGACGTGAAGGTGATGAAGCAAACCTCCTGGGCCGTCACCCGCGACAACCTGGAGTTGGGCGGCGAAAGGGGAGGCATTGATGGGGCCCACATTCTCTCGCCGATGCCACTGTTGCTGGCGGCCGGGAAGATCACCAAGAGCAAGCAGGCCCTTCCGATGTACACCCTGGCAAGGCTGAACACCCAGGGGCAGGCGATCAGTGCCTCTAAGGAGCTGCTCGACGAGAAGCTCACGGTGAACAACAAGGAGGGCCTGGCCAAGGCCGCCAAGGGCTTGGGCAGAAAATTGAAAGCCGCTGTGACCTTCCCAGGCGGCACCCACGATCTGTGGATGCGCTACTGGCTCTCTGCCAATGGCATTGATCCCAACAAGGACGCCGACCTGGTGGTGGTTCCGCCTCCTCAGATGGTGGCCAACATGCAGACCGGCACCATGGATGTGTTCTGTGTGGGCGAACCTTGGAACCAGCGGCTGGTGAACAAAAAGCTGGGGTACACCGCCACGCAAACCGGTGAGATTTGGAACAAGCATCCCGAGAAATCCTTTTCGATGCGCGCCGACTGGGTCGACAAGCATCCCAAAGCTGCCAAGGCCCTCCTGATGGCCATTCAGGAGGCACAAATCTGGTGCCAAGACCCCGCCAACCTTGACGAGATGTGCGAAATCGTCGCCCAAGACAAATACATCAAGGCAAACGTGGCTGATATCAAACCCCGCCTCTCTGGCACGGTCGACTATGGCGACGGTCGGGTCGTCAAAAATAGTCCCTACACCATGCTCTTCTGGGATGGTGATGCCTCTTTCCCCTTCAAGAGTCACGATGCCTGGTTCGTGACGGAAGACATGCGTTGGGGCTACCTGCCTGCCAACACCGACATCAACGCCCTGGTGAACAAAGTGAACCGGGCAGATCTGTGGAAGGAAGCCGCGACGGCGATTGGTCGAGCCAAGGACATTCCGAGCAGTGACTCCCGCGGCAAGGAAACCTTCTTCGACGGGGTGGTGTTTGATCCAGAAAATCCCAAGGCCTACCTCGACGGGCTGAAAATCAAGGCCTTGAGCTGAAGATGACGCTCGCTTCTCCCTCCCGCCCGCGGCAGCGCCAGCGTGCGGGGCTGCGTCCCCTGCTGCCCTACATCGTTTGCATCGGCGGATTTCTCCTGCTCTGGCAGCTTCTTTCCCTCGTGCTCGGGGTGTCGCGCCTGCCCGGACCCATCAACGTGGTCGCCGACACCTGGAACCCCTACATCAGTCAGCCATTCTTCGATAACGGGGGCACCAGCAAGGGCCTGGGCTGGCAGATCCTGATCTCCCTGCAGCGTGTGGCCCTGGGCTATGGCCTGGCTGCTGTGGTTGGCGTGAGCATCGGCGGTCTGCTTGGTCTGAGCCGTTTCATCGGCAAAGGCTTGGATCCGGTGATCCAGGTGCTGCGCACCGTGCCTCCCTTGGCCTGGTTTCCCATCTCCCTGATGGTGTTTCAAGACGCCACCACCTCGGCCATCTTCGTGATCTTCATCACCGCCATCTGGCCGATCATCATCAACACGGCCGTGGGCATACGCGAAATTCCGCAGGATTACACCAATGTGGCCAGGGTGCTGCGGTTGCGCAAAGGCGAGTACATCCGCAACATCGTGATCCCGGCGACCGTGCCCTATGTCTTCACAGGGCTGCGCATTGCCGTGGGTCTGGCCTGGCTGGCGATTGTGGCTGCCGAGATGCTCAAGGCTGACGGTGGCATCGGCTATTTCATCTGGGATGCCTACAACGCTGGCGGCGATGCCAGCTCCAGCCAAATCATCCTGGCCATCCTCTACGTCGGTCTGGTGGGCCTGGCCCTCGATCGACTGGTGGCTTGGGTGGGCCGGCGTGTGGCACGGGGGACCAACTGAAATGGCCTCCTTCCTCACGGTCGATGACGTCACCCAGGTCTTTCCCCTCGCCAATGGGGGTCGCTACGTCGCCCTCAAGGACATCGACCTGGAGATCGCCGAAGGGGAATTTGTCTCCCTGATCGGCCACTCCGGCTGCGGCAAGAGCACCCTGCTCAACCTGCTCGCAGGCCTCACCCAGGCCAGCAGCGGCGGAATCCTGATGGACGGCAGGCAGGTCACCGAGCCTGGCCCCGACCGCATGGTGGTGTTTCAAAACTATTCGCTGCTCCCCTGGCAGAGCGTGCGGCAAAACATTGCCCTGGCTGTCAACCGGGTGATGGGGCATCAGAGTGCATCCCAGCGGCAGGCCACCGTTGAACAAGCCATTGCCATGGTGGGGCTTGGCCCAGCAGCCGACAAGCTCCCCGCGGAGCTCTCGGGGGGCATGAAACAACGGGTGGCCATCGCCCGAGCCCTGGCCATCCGGCCCAGGCTGTTGCTGCTTGATGAGCCCTTCGGCGCCCTGGATGCCCTGACCCGCGGCAACCTGCAGGAGCAGCTGATGGGCATTTGCCAGGAGTCCGGGGTGACCACGGTGATGGTGACCCATGACGTGGATGAGGCCCTGCTCCTGTCAGACCGGGTCGTGATGCTCACCAACGGGCCAGAGGCCGAGATCGGCCAAATCCTGGAGGTGCCCATTCCCCGGCCGCGGCAGCGGTTGGAGGTGATGGATCACCCGCAGTACTACCAGCTGCGCACCGAGCTGATTGGCTTTCTGCAGCAGCAGCGGCGCCTGCGCCAACGGCGCGCCGAGCGCGAGAAGGAGCTGGCTCCCGCCGCGACGGCAACCGTGCAATCGGCACGACCAAGCGCAGCGACCAGCGTGCGCCTTGGGGTGATCCCTGGCCTCGACATCGCACCCCTCGCCCTGGCCCTGGCGGACAATCTCTTCGAGGCCAGCCGGGTGCAGGTGGTAACCGTGCCCTTTGCCAGCTGGGAGCGGCTGGAGGAAAAGCTGGTGGCCGGGGAATTGGATGGGGCGATCACCGCCGCCACCAGCCCCTTGGCTTTGGCTTTGGGGCTGGGGGGCCAAAGGCCCTGGCCCGCCATCACCCCGATGACCGTGAGCCGCAACGGCAATGCCCTGTGTCTCGCTCGATCCTTTTTGTCCATGGGGGTGAGGGATCGAGAGAGCCTGGCGCGCCTATTGGGCCAGCGCAGTGAGGCCTTGCGCATCGCCGTGCCCCAACGCCACGGCATCGCCGAACTGTTGCTGCGCCATTGGCTGGCCGCAGGTGGCCTGGATCCCGAACGACAGGTGACGTTTCCCGTGCTCTCGCCCATGGCCATGCACGGGGCGCTGCGGAGCGAGCAGATCGACGGTTTCATCGCTGGTCGCTACCGGGTGGCTGAAGCTGTGGAGGACAGGCAGGGCTTCGTGCTGGCCACCGACCTGGACATTTGGAGCGGTCATCCGGAAAAAGTGCTCACCTGCTCGGAAGCGTGGGCGGCGAACCATCCGGAGACCCTCGAAGCCCTCTGCGTCGGCCTCATGCGTGCGGCGGAACGCTGCGATGACAGCGGCAGGCGCCCTGAACTCACCAGGGTGCTCAGTCAACCCCAGTGGCTGGGCACCCGGGCTGCCATCGCCCTAGGACGCCAGTTCGACAGCGGAATGGGAGAACCCCCTCGACAGCTCCTGGCGTTCAACCGATACCACGCCGATCGCGCCCACATCCCGAACCGGGCGGAAGGGGCCTGGATTCTGAGCCAATTCAGCCGATGGGGCTGGTGCCCCTTCCCCAGCAACCGTCTGGAACTCCTGGCCCAGGTGTATCGCCCCGATCTGTGCGACCAGGCGCTGGCAGCAGCGGGCTACCCGGTGCTGCGGCCCGATCGCCATGCCTTCAGTTTGGCCGATGGCCTGCCCTTCCACCAGGACGATCCCCTGGCCTATCTGAGGTCCCTGCCCGGCAGCCCCCAGCCCCCTGTGGCGCAAGTGGCTTTGCCCGAGAGCCGCCCCACCGTTCCCCCCTCTTCCCCAGCGAGCGCCTGAGATGACCCCTGCCAACGCCTTCCTGGAATTTGCTGACGTCGGCCAGGTGTTTCACACCCGGCGGGGGGCCTATGAAGCGCTGCGCGAGGTGAACTTGCAGGTGAGAAAGGGGGAGTTCGTCTGTGTCATCGGCCATTCCGGATGCGGCAAGAGCACCCTGCTCAACATGGTGAGCGGCTTTCTGGAACCCAGTAGCGGCCAGGTCACCCTGGAGGGAAGGCCCATCGATCGGCCCGGGCCTGATCGGATGGTGGTGTTTCAAAACTATTCGCTGCTCCCCTGGCAGACCGTGCGCCAAAACGTCGAGCTGGCCGTGAAGGCCGCCAGGCCGGAGCTGGACGCTCACCGGCGGCGCCAAGTGGTGGACCATCACCTGGAGATGGTGCATCTGGCGGAGGCGGCAGAGAAGCGGCCGGGCCAGATCTCCGGTGGCATGAAGCAACGGGTGGCGATCGCCAGGGCTCTGGCCGTTCAGCCTGCGGTGCTTGTGCTCGATGAGCCCTTCGGCGCTCTCGATGCCATCACCAAGGAGGAGCTGCAGGAGGAGCTGCTGGCGATCTGGCGGGAGCAAAAGCCCACGGTGCTGATGATCACCCACGACATCGATGAGGCCCTGTTTCTGGCCGATCGCATCGTGATGATGACGAATGGCCCAGCGGCCACCATCGGGGAGATCGTGGAGGTGCCGTTCACACGGCCGCGCTCCTACGAAACCATCCAGGCCGACCCCCGCTACGGCCAGCTCCGCAATGGGGCCCTCGACTTCCTGTATCGCCGCCACGCCCATGATGAGGGCTGAGGGGGGCCGGCGGTGCGACAGACCATCAACAATTTCAGGATGGTCTTGCCCCAAACCCGAAGGGAATCGCATTTTAAGTCAACCCTTAGCCACAGACGGGCGTGCGCATTGGCCTTTGGCAATCTTTCCGTTCAAGCCTTGCAGCGGCCTTGCTGCTGACGGCGGCAGGCTGCGGCTCCAACCACTCCGAGAGCACCAGGGTGGAAGGGATGCCTACCCCCGTGTTAACCACCCTCGATGGGGCGGGGACGAGTTCCCCGGTGCCCCTCTTCAGGCGCTGGTTTGAAGAACTGGCCAACCAGGGCGTGGAGGTGACCTACCAATCCGTGGGCTCTGGGGCCGGGATCCAGCAATTCAGCTACAACATGGTGGATTTTGCCGCCAGCGATGTGCCGATGTCGGCCGAAGAGGTGGCCAGGGAGCGGCGGGGCGTGGTGCAATTCCCCATCACGGCAGGGGCCAACGTGGTGGCCTACCAACACAAGGGCTGCGCCCTCAAGCTCAGCCAGGCCCAGCTGGTGGGGATCTTCGAGGGAACCATCTCCAATTACAGCCAGCTGGGATGTCCTGCCAAGCCCATCCAGGTGGTGGTGCGCTCCGATGGAGCTGGCGTCACAGCCAACTTCACCGCCCATCTGTCGGAGATCTCCCCCAGCTGGAAGCGGCAGGTGGGATCGGCCAAACTCGTGAAATGGCCCGTGGGAACGGGCGCCAAGGGCAATGAGGGCGTGGCGGCCCAACTCAAAAAGGTGGATGGGGCCCTGGGGGTGGTGAATAAGGCCTACGCCGAGCCGCCGCTCCAGATGGCGGCCCTCACCAACAGGGCAGGCCAACTCATGAAGCCAACGGACGAAAGCGAGCGGGACGCCCTGGCGAGCATCGATCTGGGGCCCGCTTTGACCCGTATGGACCACAATCCGCAGGTGGGCTACCCCCTGGTCACATTCGTTTGGGTTCTGCTCTACAAAACAGGCAATGGGCCGACCGACCAGGCCAGCCTCAACAAGGCGTTTGGCTATGCCCTCAGCGAGCCGGCCCAGGCGCTGGCAAAGCCTTTGGGCTACGTGAGCCTGCCCCAACCGCTCCTGGAAAAGAGCCGGGCTGCCCTGGCCACCGTCCAACCCTGAGGGGATTCAGATTCCAGCTTCCAAGGCTGCAACCTGGCTGCAGGCACCCGGGCCTGGATTTTGTGCATTTCCTTTGACTTGGCCACCGGTTTCGACATCAGCGGGCCACACTCGGGAGGCTATGCAACTCCTCACCTGTGCTCCAATCGCTCAGGAAACTTTTCCAAAATTTTAGCGTATCCTCCAAGCTTGTCACCCTGGTACTCACCGCCAGCCTGCTGAGCTTGCTGCTCACGGGCTTGCTGAGTTTTGGCGTCGCCAAACACCTGATGGAGGAGGCAGGGATCGAGCGGATGACCGCCATGCGCAATGGACGGGCGGAGGCGATTCGTGACTATGTGGAGAAGCTCTCAGATCATGTGATGACGCTCTCTGAGACGCGCATGACCATCGATGCCACGAAGCGGTTCACCCAGGCCTTCAACCAACTGAGCGATCTCAATGAGGGCCAAAAGAAAGACCTCAAAAGATATTATGAGACCGCCTTCATTCCCCGCCTCAAGGCCCACACACTTGGCGATCCCACAGCTGCCACCTACTATCCAGCCACCCCCAAGGAACGCTACTTAAAGTATCATTACGCATTGCCGCCCACGCTGCAGACGCCAACCACGGGATCCCAATCCACATCCAACCGCATCCAGCTTGAAGATGCCAAAGACGGCAGCGCCTGGAGCGGCATCCACAAGGAATATCACCGCCGCTTTGCCCGCCTGGGAGAACTCTTCGACTATGCAGACATCATGCTGGTGGACATCAACACCGGCAATGTGGTCTACAGCATGGCCAAGGAAGATGATCTTGCTACCAATCTGCTGAACGGCCCTTACTCCGACAGCCAAGCCGCCAAGGTGTTTCGCGAAGTGAAAAAATCGAGGGATCCTTTCTTCATCACTTTTGGCGACTTTGAGGCCTACAAACCAAGCTTTGGAAAAACCACGATGTTTGTGGGCACAACCGTGTTTGATGGCGACGACTTCATTGGCGCCTTGATTTTCCAGCTCACCAACGAACGCCTCGATCAGCTGATGACTTCCTCTGGCAAGTGGAGGGAAGTTGGCCTAGGAAATACTGGTGAAACCTATTTGGTGGGAGAAGACCAGACATTTCGCTCCTCCTCGCGCTTTTTCCTGGAAAATCCCAAACAATACCTGGAGCGGATGAAGACATCAGGGCTTTCTGAAGAGAAGATCAATGCCATCAAAAAGAGCGGCACGCCGATCCTGATACAGCCCGTGAAAACCAAAGGAGCGATCAATGCCTTGGCGGGGAAAACCGGCACAGCCGAATACTCCGATTATCGAGGGGTGGTCACGGTGGGGTCCTACCAGCCCCTTCGCTTTGGCCCCTTTGAGTGGGGGTTGCTCTCAGAGATCGACCAGGGTGAACTCTTCAGCGGCATCCGCCGCTTGGCCCGCAATCTGCTGCTCCTGGCGGCCGTGTTGATTCCCGCCCTCACCTTGTTCACGCTGTGGATGGCGCGGGCCTTCATCCGACCGATTCAGCGTCTGCTGGATGCCACCCAAAAGATCAGCGGCGGCGATTACAACATCCATATCCCCGTGGCCGCCCGAGACGAATTCGGCGAGCTCGCCACAGCCTTCAACACGATGTCGGACAAGATCGGGGAACGGGACGAGAGCCTCAGGCTGCAGATGGACGAAAACGATCGGCTGCTGCGCAGCATCCTCCCTGGCAGTACCGCCGCCCGCATGAAACAGGGCGCTGCCGACCTGGCCGAAACCCATCCCAGTGTGTCGGTGCTCTACGCCGAAATCGAGGGGTGGCAAGAACTCTCCCAAAGCAACTCCGCTGAGGAATCGATCGCCCTGCTCAATGAGCTCACCAGCTCACTGGATGACTGCAGTGAGCGGTTTGATGTGGAAAAACTCCAGGATGTGGGCTCCACCTACCTGGCCGTGAGTGGACTCTCCCGCCCCCGCATCGACCATGAGAAGCGTGCCGTGGATTGCGCCCTGGCCATGCTCCAGGTGATGAAACGCTTCAACCAGGTGCACAACGTGTCCATCTCCCTCGACATCGGCATCCATGGCGGCCCACTCACCACCGGCGTGGTGAGTGGCGAGCGCCTCTCCTTCGACATCTGGGGGCAAACCATCAACATCGCTCGTGGCATCCATGAATCCCCCAAGCGCAACGTCATCCAGGTGAGCGCCCCGATCGTGGACGCCCTGCGGGGACTCTTTGCCTTCAAGCCCCTGCCGGCCATGGAGGTGAAGGGCTATGGCGCGATCCCGATCTGGGAGGTGGAGGGGTCCATCGAGCCCCCTGGCGAGGGTGAGCAACCGCAACTGGAGGCCTCCCGCCGATGAACCCTGCCCTGCCCACAGCGATCTCCTCCAGCCAAGTGGGTTGGGTGTCGCTGCTGATCTTTGGCTTCCCCGTGGCGATGGTGCTGCTGGGTGAAGCGGTTCGCAGCCTCAAGCGCAGCCGCCATCGCTTCCTGCCCGCGGTGCTCATCCTGCGCAATTGGGTGATCCCTGCCCTCACCTTGTTTGTGCTGCTCAATCGGGTGATGGGGCTCTCCCGAGCCACCGGGCTGGTGCGCGTGGCGGAAACCCTGCTGTGGATCAGCCTGATCTATGCCGCCCTCAGCCTGATGAACAGCGTGTTGTTCGATGAGGCGAGCGAAGGCAGCTGGCAGGCCAAGGTGCCCCGGCTCTTCCGTGATCTGGGCCAGTTCGTGCTGGTGCTGTTGGGCTCCTCGATCGTGCTCTCCACCGTGTGGGGGGCCGATCTGGGGGGCTTCCTCACCGCACTGGGGGTGGGCTCGCTAGTGCTTGGCCTGGCCCTGCAGGACAGCCTGGGCAACATCTTTTCAGGGGTGGCCCTGTTGTTTGAGCAACCGATTCGGCTGGGGGATTGGGTGGACATCGGCGGCAACAAGGGAAAGGTGGTGGAGGTGAATTGGCGCGCCGTGCATTTGCTCACTGGCGATGAGGATCTGGTGGTGGTGCCCAACGCGGAGCTTGGAAAAAGCAGCTTCACCAACATGAGCCGCCCCCAGGACACTTACATCAAGTCGATTCACATCAACTTCTCGCTGCAGGATCCCCCCAATCATGTGAAAGAGGTCTTGGAGAGCACGGCCAAAGAAATCAAGGGCATCTTGATGGAGCCGCCTCCGAAGGCCAAGCTTGAGAGCTTTAACGACAGCTCCATCAGTTATGTTTTGGAATTCACGACTGCCAACTACGGAGACTCTGGAGGTCCTGCTGACGAGCTGATGCGAAGGCTTTGGTATGTCGCCCGGCGCGATGGGCTGACCATTCCCTATCCAACATCAGTCTCCCTTCCCTATAGTGAGCCAGCCGCCACCCAGCCGGAGGCACGGCAAAAAGAACGGCTGCAAAGTCTGCGCAACTCCAGTTTTGCCCTGTTGCCCGCCGAGCACCTTGAGCGCCTGGCCACGTCGTCCCTGGTGCGCGATTACGCCGCCTCAGAGGTGGTGCTGTTGCAGGGCACGCCGCTCACCAGCCTCTTCCTCATCCTCGCTGGCGAGGCCGAAATGCTCGTGAATACTGACGATGGCTCCTCCCTGCCCATGGGGATCTTGAGCATGGGGGAATTTTTCGGAGAGAGGGTGAGCCTCCTTTACAACCGCATCGCCGACACCACCGTGCGGGCCGCCACCGATCTGCGGGTGCTCGTGATCGACGGAAAAACCCTTGGCGCCCTGATCGAGGCGCACCCCCGTCTGGCGAGGGACCTCACTGGCGTGATGGAGATTCGCCAACGCGCCATGGAGACCCTCAAACGGGACCATGGGGGGCAGCCCACCCGTGAGCTGAGGCGGATCGAGGGGTAACCCGAGGCAGGGTCAGGGCCGGGGCTTCGCCAGGCGCGGCACTAGCTGCCGGGGTGCAGGCCACTGGGTGGCCACCCGGTGGTAGCTCACCGGCTGGGGCGACAGCCAAAGCACAGCTCTTAGGCCATCGGTCTCATAGGGATCGCCGGTGTAGTTGAAGCGGGGCCGCTCGGGTGGCGCCGCGCCGACGCCTGTGACAAAACCAAAGCGCTCCAACCCCTCGGAAAAATAGAGATCCTGCATGAGATACCAACGGGTCTCATCCACGGAAGGGTCGATCTTGTGGGTGGTGATGGTTTTGCGGGTGAGGCGCACGCCGATGTCGCGGCTGATCTGGCCCACCCACACCGGCGTGCCACCCACCGTCACCGGAGCCAGCCAAAGCCGCATGTGATTGCGCTGGTTGACATCGCTGCGGCCCTTCTGCAGAGCCAGATCCTGCCGCCGGCCAAACACATACAGGGGCGAGACCGGCGCATAACGGTAGGGGTGGCCAAAGAGGGAGGACGTGATCGTCTGCCAAGCCGATTCGGCCGAAAGGGTTTGGGTGACATGCCACCCCCGCCGCGCCAGGGGAGGGAACACCGCCTCGGCGGAGCCGATCAGCACGATGTTGAGCGGATCAGCAGGGGTGCGGCGATCGCCGCCGAGGGTGCAGCAGGGGATCGACTCCAACCAGGTTTTCAGCTGGGATTCCGTGAGCACCGTCATGCGGCCCGGCGCGCTCAGGTGGTCCCAGTTCACCCGCTGAAAATCCGTGCGCAGCCCCGGCACCCGGGTGAGGAAGGACAGGCGCCGCACCCGCCTGCGCCCCGGAGCCACCAGCTCCACATCGGCATATTTGATGCCCTCATCCCGGTTGGTGAACACGTAGCCGCTGATCGTGCCGCCAGGATCCACCGCCTCGGGCAAGTCGAGCCCCCGCAGACGTGCATCGATGCGGGCGTTGCCGGTGGGATCCAGGAAGCGATGGCCCTGCCAGGCCACCTCCAGGGGGGAGAAGTAGCCGCTGTCGATCGTGATGGGCGGGATGTAATAGCGGCTGTCTTCCGCGTTGCGCACCCGGATCCACACCGGCTGGATGTTGGCCTTTGCCAGATCAAAGCCCACCAGCTGGTGGGCCTCCGCGTCGCTGAGGGTGGCCACACTCACCGTGACGCCGCCCACCTGACGGGTCTCGGCCCGCCGCACGATCGCCTGGGGGGAAAAGCCCTTGGGGGCATTCCCGCCGGGGGGTGGGGTGCCCACCAGCGCCGGCAGGGCGGGCAACAGCAAGGCCAGGCGCCAGGGGCTGGAGGGTGTCCTGCCGTTGGGCCGCCGGCAGGGGAACGGGGACAACCAGCGTGGCCACGCCAAAGGGGTCATGGGGAAGGAGACGCCTGGGCCAGCCTGCCAAAGGACGCGGGTTTGGTCATCCTGAAGGGGTCGTTCTTGCCGTTCATGACCGCGCCATCGCCCTTCCCCCTCTCCCAGAAGCCACACCCATCCCGGCGGTGGTCCTTGCCAAGGGGCAGGCAGCGAGGGCTGGGCCTTGGGCCCGCGGCGGCGATCCTGTTGGGGGCGCCCTGGTTGGACGCCCCAGCCAGCCTCGCTGCGCCGCCTCAGGCGACGGCGACGCCTCCCCCCACGGTGTACAGCGGCGGAGAGATTCTCACCATGGCGGGGGATGCGCCGGCCTACGCCGAAGCCCTTGTGGTGAAGGGGGGGCGGATTCTGCAGGTGGGTCCACTGGCGGAAGCCGTCCGGATCGCTGGGCCAGGGGCGCAGCGGGTGGATTTGGCGGGCCGCACCCTGCTGCCGGGCTTCATCGATGCCCACGGCCACCTGCCCGACTACGTCACCACCTGGGGCCGGCCCGACCTGAGCCCGCCGCCGGTGGGCACGGTGACCAACGTGGCCGACATCCAGGCGGTGGTGCGCCGTTGGCTGGTGGAGCATCCCGCCCCGGCTGGCCAGCTGGTGTTTTTCGCCGGCTATGACGACAGCCTGCTGGCCGAGCGGCGCCACCCCACCCGGGCCGATCTCGATGCGGTGAGCGCCAAGGTGCCCATCCTGCTGATGCATGCCTCCGGCCATCTGGTGGTGGCCAACAGTGCCGCCCTGGCCCTGGTGAAGATCGATCGCACCAGCCCCGATCCGCCGGGCGGCCACATCCAGCGCGATCCAGCCACAGGGGAGCCCAATGGGGTGTTGGAAGAAGCGGCGGGCTTTCCCTTCATGCCCCTGATCCCCCAGCCCACCCTGGCTGAGAAGTTGGCCAGGCTGGATGAGGTGCAGCGCTGGTGGGCCAGCTTTGGCCTCACCACGGCCCAGGACGGCTTGAGCAATCCGGACAATCTGGAGCTGTTTCGGGAGGCCGGCCGCCAGGGGCGGTTGCTGCAGGATGTGGTGGCCTACCCCTTTTTCAAGGTGTTGAGGGACCCGGCCCAGTTGGAGCTGAAACTGAAGGACGTGGAGATCGTTCAACCGGCCGCGGCCTGGCCGCTGGGCTCCATGGCCTCCAACGCCGGCCAAGAGTTTGCTCCCCCTCCCCAAGGCACTCAGGCCAGCCCGCCCCGCACTCCCCAGGGCGGCGCCAAGCCGAGCCAGGCCCGCAGCCCGAAGCTGCGGGTGGGTGTCTACGAGAACCACCTGAAGATCGGCGGCATCAAGCTCGTCAGCGACGGCTCCCCCCAGGGGCGCACCGCCTACCTGAGCCAGCCCTACACCACCCCCCCGCCGGGCCAGCCGACCGACTACCGCGCCTACCCGGTGATGAGCCAGCAGGAGGTGAACGACTGGGTGGCCCTGGCCTGGCGCAACAACCTCCAGGTGATCACCCACACCAATGGGGATGCGGCGGTGGAGCAGCTGCTCACGGCGGTGACCCAGGCCCGGGCCCGCTACGGCCCGAAGGATCTGCGGCCCGTGGCCATCCACTCCCAGCTGGCCCGCCACGACCAGGTGGACCGCATGGCCCAGCTCGGTATCGTGCCGAGCTTTTTCTCCGCCCACACCTTCTTCTGGGGAGACTGGCACCGCAAGATGCTCGGGGAAGCCAGGGCTGCGGGCATCAGCCCCCTGGCCTATGCCCACAGAAAGGGGTTGCGCTTCACCAACCACAACGATGCCCCGGTGGTGCCCCCCGACATGCTCAGGCTCACCCAAACGGCCGTGACCCGCACCACCCGCAGCGGCTTTGTGCTGGGGCCATCCGAGCGGGTGTCGCCCTATGTGGCCCTCAAGGCGATCACCGACTGGGCGGCCTATCAATATTTCGAGGAGGCCAGCAAGGGCACGCTGGAGCCTGGCAAGCGGGCCGATCTGGTGATCCTGGAACGCAATCCGCTGAAGGTGGATGCCAGCGGAATCAGCGCGATCCGGGTGGTGGAAACGATCAAAGATGGCCGCACCATCTACCGCCTGGGCCGCGACCGAATTGATGGGCGCAAGGCGGCGGCGGCCTCCCGCGTGGCGGCCGATCCCCTCCAGGCCCACAGCCATCTCCACGATTTGCCCTAGGCCCATGCGAGTGGTGCTCGCCCCCGATTCCTTCAAGGGCTCTCTGAGCGCCCCCCAGGTGTGCGCGGCCATGGCGCAGGGGATCCGCCGGGTGGTGCCGAAGGCCGAGATCCGGGCGATCCCGATGGCCGATGGGGGCGAAGGCACCACCGAATCCCTGGTGACCGCCACCGGCGGCTGGATCCAGACGGTGCCGGTGTGCGGTCCGCTGCCGGGGGAGCGGGCGCGGGTGGAGGCGCAGCTGGGCTGGCTGGAGGAGGGCAAGGCCGTGTTGGAGATGGCCAGCGCCTCAGGGCTGCCACTGGTGAGCCCAGGGCGGCAAAATCCTTTGCACACCACCAGTTTTGGCACGGGCGAGCTGATCGCCGCCGCCCTCAACGCTGGGGCCCACCACCTGATCCTGGGGATCGGCGGCTCGGCCACCAATGATCTGGGCGCCGGCATGGCCCAGGCCCTGGGGGTGCGCTTCCTGGGCAGCGATGGCCAACCCATCCTCGAGCCCCTTTGCGGCGGGGGGCTGAAGGAGGTGGCCGCCCTTGATCTCTCCGGGCTCCATCCAGGACTGGCCACCTGCCGGCTGGACGTGGCCTGTGATGTCGACAACCCCTTGCTGGGGCCCCATGGCGCCACAGCGGTGTATGGCCCTCAGAAAGGAGCCACCCCCACGATCGCGGCGGAGCTGGAGGAGGGGCTGGCCCACCTGATCGAGCTGCTGGAGGAAACCACAGGACGGCGGGTAAGGGATCGGCCCGGCGCGGGCGCCGCCGGGGGGGTGGGGGCCATGATGATGGCGCTCACCGATGGGGCGTTTCGCCCGGGGATTGATCTGGTGTTAGCGGCCAGCGGTTTTGGGGCGGCGCTGGAGGGGGCCGATCTGGTGCTCACCGGCGAAGGGCGGGTGGACGAGCAAACCGCCTGCGGCAAAACCATCAGCGGCGTGGCGCGGGCCGCCGCCGCCGCTGGTGTGCCCGTGGTGGTGATCGCCGGGGAGATCGGTGCGGGGGCTGGTGCGCTGCACGCCATCGGCGTCAGCAGCCTGTTCTCGTTGGTGAGCGGGCCGATGGATCTGGCCACCGCGATGGCAAGCTCGCCAGAACTGCTGGCGGATGCAGCCGAGCGGGTGGTGAGGCTGGTGGTGGCCGTGGGGGCGGGGGAGGGTTCCGCGCACTCAGGGCATCCCCACTGACCCATCCAAGCAAGATTGGTCAGCAGATCCGACCCTCGCCTGTCGCACCATGCGTGCCAACAGCACTTTCGAAAGATTCTCTACTACAATCAACCCTCCCTTTCGCCTCAACCCAAGGGTTGACGCAGCGGCGACACTTTATCGATGTCGCCCCTGAATTGGAGATAATCGTCTTGCACGACCTCAAGCAAATCTTTCTACCACCTAGAGGCTCAAGAAGGGAGCATGACTACCGAAAAGCCAACCATCTAAATCATCTTCTGCAGCAACCCATAAACCCTCGCCAAAGCGAGACCTAACACATTAATCAGCATCAAATGATGGGCGAGAACAAGCAGGCGCCCCGATCGCGTCACGCCCACAAACCCAGACTTGCCTTGATTGAGCACAGAATAAATAGACGTGTGATAATAATCAAAAGAGGTGATCGGTTCTTTTGCCTCTGAAATGGCGATGATCTGCTGGGGAGTGCCACGGCCGAAATAATCGGTACGCCAAATCAGCCACCCCCAAACCATAACGAAAAATGGAAGGTAGGCCAGAATTTGCCCTAATAGCAAGCTTGGGCTTGCCGCTGGGACAAAGAGGAGTGCATTGACAAAAATCAGACCGATCACCATTCGGAACACAAAATAACCACCAAAACAATCCAAGACCAATCTCGGGATCCGAAAGTGGGTCAACAAAGCCAACAGCCAGATCAGGGGAGCCAAAAAGACGATCAATACATTGAGGGGATGATGCGTCAGACGGGCAAAGTCAAAATAGGCTCGAATGATCGGGTTGCCATGTTGAGACACAAAGCCGCTGGTGGCTTCCTTCAGCAAGAGAGAGGCACTGATGCTTGACAACAAACCGAGCACGGTCAGCGCCACCAATTCTTTGATCTGCCCCAACTTGTGAATCGACAAATTTGAGCAAGCATCTCGGGACGATCTCAATCTAGGTGCCGTTCGCCCAGTGATCGCTTGTCGTTCAGGCCAGCCACAACGCCCCCAACGGCCTGTTGGCGAGGGCAGGATGGATCGGTGTCGACGCTGGCGCCGCCAACTGCCGATCCCCACTGCCCTGCGTTGGCCCATGGACCCTTCCACCCCCCCTGCCCTCACCCACTTGGATGCCCAGGGCGCCGCCCGCATGGTGGATGTGGCTGATCGGCCCGCCACCGCCCGCAGCGCCACCGCCGAGGGCTTTCTGTCGATGGCCCCCGCCACCCTCGCCCTGGTGAACGAGGGCAGCGCCCCGAAGGGCGATGTGTTGGCGGTGGCGCGGGTGGCGGCCATCCAGGGGGCCAAGCGCACCGCCGAGCTGATCCCCCTCTGCCACCCCCTGCCCCTGGCCGGGGTGGCGGTGACGATCGAGCCGTCCGCCGATGGCTCCGGCCTGCGCCTGGTGGCCAGCGCCCGCACCACCGCCCCCACCGGCGTGGAGATGGAAGCCCTCACCGCCGTGCAAATCGGCCTGCTCACCCTCTACGACATGCTCAAGGCCGCCGATCCAGCCATGACCATCGGGCCAGTGCGGTTGCTGGAGAAACACGGCGGCCGGCACGGCCATTGGCGCCATCCCGAACACGGCCATGGTTGAACCGTTCCCCCGCGAAGGGCTGCCGCTGGAGGAGGCGCGGGCGCGGGTGCTGGCCTCCCTCACGCCCCTGAGGGGCAGCGAACGGCTGCCCCTGGCCGCCTGCCTGGGCCGGGTGAGTGCCGAGACCTGCCAGGCCAGTGAGGCGGTGCCAGGCTTTCGCGCCGCGATCATGGATGGCTACGCCATTGCTGCCGCCGCGGCGCCGGCCCCAGGCAGCCGCTGGCAACTGGTGGGCCGCTCAGCCCCTGGCGCACCCTTTGGCGGCGGGCTGGGCCAGGGGGAGGCCATTCGCATTCTCACCGGCGCGCCACTGCCGGAGTTGGCAACCCGCGTGCTGCCCCAGGAGCTCATCACACGGGAAGACAACACCCTGACGCTCACTGGCGAAGCCGGGCCCAACCCCTGGATCCGCGCCGCGGACGAGGAGGCTGGACCGGGGCAGGATCTGCTGGCGGCTGGCCTGCGGCTCGGGCCAGCGGATCTGGCCCGCCTGGCCGGCTGTGGCGTGGCTGCCCTGGCGGTGCGGCCCCAGCCACGGGTGGGTCTGCTGATCAGCGGGGATGAGCTGGTGCCGCCTGGCGAGCCCCGCCAACCCGGGGAGATCTGGGAGAGCAATGGCACCCTGCTGCAGGCCTTGCTGGCGCGGCTGGGCACCCCCGTGATCGAGCGGCTGGTGGTGGGCGATCAGCCGGAGCTCCTGGGGCAGGCCCTGGAGGAATTGGCGAAGCGCTGCGATGTGGTGGTGAGCACCGGGGGCGTCTCCGCCGGAGACGCCGACTGGATCCGGCCCCTGCTGGCCAAGCGGGGGGAAGTGGCGTTTTGGAAGCTGTTTCTCAAGCCCGGGCGGCCCTTTGCCTTCGGCCAGCTGGGGGGGAAACCATTTTTCGGGCTGCCGGGAAACCCGGTGGCCGCAGCCATCACCGCACTTCAGCTGCTCTGGCCCGCTTTGCAGGTGCTGGAGGGAGCCGAGCCCCAGCTTCTACCACGCCTGCCAGTGCGCTTGGCGCAACCGCTGCGCCGGGGAGCCGGCCGGCCAGAACTGGCCCGGGCCAGGCTGCAGGTGGACGAGCAGGGAGAGCTTCTGGCGCGAGTGGAGGGGACTCAGGCCTCTTCGCGGATTGGCTCTCTGCAGGGGGCCGATCTGCTGCTGGAGATTCCGGCCGAGCTGGGAAACTTGGAAGCCGGCCAGCGGCTTTGGGCCCAGCTGTTGCGGCTGCCAGTGTTCTGAGGGGCCATCCCTTCAGAGCTGTGGGCACTCCTCCAGAGGCGTGTTGCCTCCAACCCAGCGGCCTGCACCACCAGCCCATTCCCGTTTCCAAAACGGCGCCTCGTGCTTGAGGGCCTCCAACAGGTCCTGGCAGCAGCGCTGGGCTGGGCCGCGCCGGTCGGCCATCACGGCCACCACCACGATGGCCTCGCCAGGACGGATGCGGCCCACCCGATGCACCACCAGCACGGCCTGAGCCCCGTGGCGCTCAGCGCAGGTGCGGGCCAACTGTTCGAGCTGCCGCTCCGTCATGCCGGGGTAGTGCTCCAGCTCGAGCGCCTCCAGGGCCAGGCCTGCCGCTGTGGTGCCACGCACCCTGCCGATGAAGAGGCTGGTGGCTGCGGGGGTCTCGCCCAGGCAGGACCTCAATCGGCTCTGCCACCGTTCCAAAAGCTCCCCGGGAGCGATGCTCTCGTGCGCGAGGCTGATGCAGATCGTTGGAAACCTGGGGTCGCCCATGGGTGGGAGTCAACCGCCGGTGATCGGGGGCAGGAAGGCCAGTTCATCTCCATCGCGCAGCTGGGTGTGGGAGCTGGCAAAGCGCTGGTTGATCGCCACCCGCACACCCTTGGGGAGATCACCGTCGCTCTCGATGCGGGGTCCATCATCGATGGAGTCCTGAGCCTGTCGCCAACCCCCGGCCAGTTGAAGCTGGTGCCAGAGGGCGAAGGGCGTGGCAGGGGTGCAGGAGGGGCTGACCACAAGCTCGTCCCAGCCCATCGCCTCACGCAGAGAAGCAAACAACCGCACGCGAATCGCCTGAGGGGATGGAGAGAGGGAGTCCGGCTGGAGCTGGGGCATCGATCCTTTCTAAAGCCGCTTGATGGGGCCACTCGAAGCCGCCCACAACCAAATCTCTTAACAGGCTTACTATATTATTATCAAGCTTCTCCCTTTCCAGGCCCTTAACAGCACAAGGCGGAGCCCAAAGCTGCTGGACGGGTAGAAAAAAGGAAAAACTTAGCGTAAATGAATTTACCTTGCGAATGGCAAGGGTCAAAGTTGTTAGATTGGTTCGCTGCTGTTAACCATGCCTGTGATGAGAGGGATCATCCTCTTTGTCGTGGCGGTGCTTCTTTGGACAGGCATGGCCTACATCATCCATCGATTGGCCCATTGGCGCGGGTCGTGGAACATACTGTATCGATTACATGCCGTTCACCACGGGCCGAGGTACGCGGGGGGAAGCGGACAGCTGCGCTGGCACCACTTTCTACTCTGCTTCGGCAGCCCTGCAGAAACCCTGGACATCTGGATCACGCTCACCCTGCCGGCGCTCCTGATCTGCCTGGTGCTGCCGATGCAGGGGTTGTTGCTCTTCATGTTCCACTATTTTTATGAAATCTTCTGCAGCGACGGCCAACTCGATCACAACCCCAACCTGTCGGGTCCGATCACGCGCACCTTCGCGTGGGGCGACTACCACCTACGTCACCATCGTGACCCGTCTCGCAACTACGGCTTGATCCTCACCGTCTGGGATTACGTGTTTTCGACGGCCACCTGATGGCAAGGCCCCTGCCGAAGCTGCTCCGCTCACGGCTCCACCGCCCCCGGATTGGTCCGACCCTGGCGCTCGTGTTCGGTGCCACGGCAACGATCACGACCTTTGCCACGGGTGCACTGGTGGTGCAAAGCAGCATGACCATAGCCCATCAAAATACCTCCCAGCGGCTCCATGACGGGGCGGAATTGATTGCCCAACAGTTGGATGGCGAGGCCATTGCCAACCTGAGGGATCCCAGCCAAAGACTAAGCCCCACATACCTTCAAACGCACAAGACGCTCACCTCTGGGCTGCAATACATTCGCGGCGGGCGGTTTATTTACACCCTGCGCAAGGCAAAAGAGCCTGTCAAAGACCCCTTCTCCCGCTATGAGTTTGTCGTCGACGGCACACCGTTTAACAGCAAAGACTTCAGCATGATTGGAGAAATCATGCCGACCAGCCCCTCCACAGATGCCTTGCATCGTGTCTGGAAGACCGGCAAGTTTGAGGCCGACCGCAGCTTCGTCAAGGACTCGTGGGGCTCTTGGTTATCAGGGTATATTCCCCTGCGACGTCGAGACGGCTCATTCGACGCGGTGTTGGGCATTGATATTTCGGCCGAGCAAGTGCTCGCCGACCGCAATCACATCCTCAGCAAATTGGCTCAGGCTTACCTGATCAGCCTGCTCATCACCTTGCCCTTGGCTGCCCTGCTCGGAAGACAGATCAGTGAGCCGCTGCGCTACGTCCACCAACGCCTTCAGGCCATCGCCCAGCTCCACCTCAACGCAAAAGCGAGCACGCGAGGTTCCAGCGATTTCATTTATGAAATCCACCAAATCCTCTCCTCCCTTGGGACTGTGCAGACAGCACTCTCGGAATTCACTACTTACGTGCCCACCACCCTGGTGCGCCAATTGGTGCTGAACAGTTCCTCTCTCGACCTGCGCGGCGAAATGCGACATCTGGCGATCATGTTTACCGATATCCGGAATTTCACCGGCCTTTGCGAGAGCCTGGAGCCGGGAGAAATGCTGAAACTCCTCAACCAATATTTCGCGATCATTCACGAAGAAGCATCCGCCACCCAGGGAGTGCTTGATAAATACATCGGCGACAGTGCCCTCCTCTTCTGGGGAGCACCTGAACCCATCGATCAACCTGCTCAAGCCTGCATCGAAGCGGCAATCCGCTGCCGTGAACGCCTCGATGTCCTCAACGACCAGTGGCAGCAGGACGGCGTACCGGTATCCTTCCACACAACCTTCGGAATTGATTACGGCTCGGTTGTGGTGGGAAACATCGGACCACGCGAACGCGTCAACTTCACCATCATCGGTGAGCGCGTCAACCTGGCCCAGCGCCTGGAGCACAGCAATCGGTTGTATGGCACCCGCATCCTCGCCAGTGCCGATCTGGTGCAAGCTCTGGGCCCCTCATCAGCCGATTATCTCATCGTCAAGGTGGCAGACACCACACTGAGGGGCTTCAGCCATCCCATGGAGATTTTTGAGGTGATCGGTCGTCGCGACCATGCCAACGCCATGGAGGTTCGCTTCAGCGATACCCTCAATGCCGCCCTTGAGGCACGTCACCAGAACCGCTTGGGGGAGGCCCTTGCTCTCCTTCAAAGCCTCCCCGCGAGCCTTGCGGAACGCCCCTATGTGCAAGAGCTGATCCACAGCTGCAACGGTGGTCTTGGCTGATGGGTCTGATGGTTCCCCACTTCACAGCCCCAAGTCCTATCCACGGGACGGGGCTCTACAGCCGAAACGCCCTCGTTGAAGGTGCCGTTCTCTGGGTGTTTGAACCAGGTTTGGATTGGCGCGTGGCTCTCCAAGCTCTCCAACCCGAGCAGCGAACGCAGCTTCTGCATCACGGTTACATCAATCCCATGCGGCTCGACGAAGTGGTGGTCTGTGGGGATCTGGCCCGTTTTTGGAACTTCCCCCATCCAGGCGAGCCAGCCAACAGCCATCCCAGTGAAAACCTCGTGGAAGGGGAGGCGGTGATCGTGGCCAGCCGCGCAATCGCTGCCGGGGAGGAGCTGCTGATCCATCCCAGCTCGGATGCCGATTACCCCCGCAAAATAGGGGGACGCCCCCATCCATCGCTGGTGGTCCCGCGTTGGCGCCCGAAACACCAACCAGGCCTCTCAGGGGGTCTGGGTGCAACACAGTGAGAATGGGTGGCGCCGCAGCCCAGCCCAGCCCAGTGTCCCTCGCCATCGCTTTGCTCACGGTGTCGGACACCCGCAGCCTCGCTGACGATCCCTCCGGGGATGCGCTCCTGGAGCGCCTGAAGCGTGCGGGCCACCACCTGGTGGAACGGGCCATCGTGTCCGACGACCGCTACCGCATCCGCGCCGAGGTGAGCCGCTGGATTGCCGATCCAGGCGTGCAGGTTGTGATCACCAGTGGAGGCACAGGGCTGGCCGGCAGGGACGGCACACCGGAAGCGGTGGCCCCGCTGCTCGACAAGGTGATCGAGGGCTTCGGGGAACTGTTCCGAGTGCTCTCCTTCGAGACGATTGGCACCAGCAGCCTGCAAAGCCGCTGCCTGGCGGGGGTGGCCAATGGCACAGTGCTCTTCGTGCTGCCGGGCTCCCTCGATGCAGTGCAAACCGCCTGGGACCGGCTGATCGGTGCCCAGCTGGAGGCCACCACCCAGCCATGCAACCTCGTGCAGCTCCTGCCAAGGCTGCGGGAGTCGCCGGATCATCCGGCAGGGCGCGGTTGAGGGAGCGGAGCCAGCCCTCAAGGGAGCGAGCTGGAGGGTCCGTCGCTGTCACAGGAAACGGCATACACCCTCACCGGCTCATCCCTTCCCTTCACTTGGTGGCGACCCTGGGCCGTTGCGCGGTTGGCGAGGTCGTCAGGGAGCTGGACGAACACCTCCTGGCTGATCAGGATCTCCGTTTGCAACTGCTTGTTGAGGTTCTCCAGCCGCGAGGCGATGTTCACGGTGTCGCCAATCACGGAATATTTCATGTGGCGCTTGCTGCCCAGGTTGCCCACCACCACGGCCCCGTAATGGATGCCCACCCTGCCGCGCAGCGAGGCAACGCCACTGCGCTGCCAAAGCTTCGCCGAGCCGTTTTCCTGCCAAGTGCGATTGAGATCATGCAGGGCGGCTTGCATGGCCATGGCGCAACGCACAGCCACCACGGCATGCTGCGGCAAGGAGTGAGGAGCGCCGAAAACGGCAAAAATCCCATCGGCCTTGAATTCGATCACACTGCCTTGATGTCGCTCCAACACCTCATTCATGGCCTCCAAATAGGTGTTCAGAATGTCCACCACTTGCGGGGGCGAAAGCTGCTCAGAGATCGTGGTGTAGTCCCACAGATCCATAAACAAAGCTGTGACCACCCGCTCTTCTCCCCCCAACGACAGCTTCTCACCCTGACGCAGCAACTCTGAAGCGATCCGGGTGCTGAGAAACCGGCCAAAGAGATCGCGAATCAATTCCCGCTCCTGCAGCTGGGCAGCCATGCGATCGATGTGGCGACTCATCAGACCAAGCTCATCGCCCCGTCGCATCCCGATGCGGGTGTCCAGCTCACCGCTGGAGATGGCCGTCGTGGCGGCCATGATGCGCTCCAGCGGTGCGCGCAGGTTCCAGCCCACCAACGCTGCCAACGCTCCGAGCAGCAGGGTGATGATGCCAAAGGAAAGGGCCACATCCCGAAGCACATCCTCCTGGATCTGATCGATCCGGCTGGCGTCCATATCCACCCCCAACACCGCCACCTCCTTTCCCTGGGGGGTTTTCACGGGCGCATAGGCCGAGAGCGACGTAGCGAAGGCATCGCGCACGGGGAATTGCTCCACCACGTGTTGGCGAAAGCCCTTGAGCATCAGCGGCACATCGCTGGCGTCATAAAGCTGGCCCGGCTGACCAGCCGGGCCCTGGCGCACGTAATCCACCACAAAACGCAGGCGGGTGGGCTCCTGGGTGGGACGCAACAGGTAGATGCTCTGCACGTCTGGTTCCTGGCGGGCCACCTCGCCAAAGCGCGTGAGCAGGAGGCGATGCAGGGCTGCGGGCTGGCGAGGTTCGGCGGGAAGGGCCGCCACGGCCTCGGCATCAATGGACGCCGCAAGGCCGTTGGAGGTGGCAGCGAGCAGCTGGCGGGTGGCGCCCAATTCCCGTTGCAGGGCTGAACGGTAAGTGCCTACCCCCAGCAGGATGATGGAAAGCAGGGTGAGCCCCCCGTAAAGCACCGTCAAACGAATGTGCAAGCGACGCCAGAGCCGCAAACCGTTGAGGTCTTCGGCGTGGGGAGGCTCGGGTGGGGGGGATGCGCCCGTGGCTTGAGTCATCCGCGGGTGGATCGGACGCGGCAGTATAAAAGGAGAATCAGGGTTGAACGGCTTGGCAATAAACAATTGACAAGATCGCCAACACAAGGGCGCCTCCGCCCAAGCTCCTGGCTTCGCTCTAGCTTGCTGCCAGAGTCGGGAGCCGAAGGCTATGGCCGCCACACCACCACCGGAAGATGCCAGCGCCGGCGGCGGCTGGCCCCTGATTGACGGCTGGGCCCGGGCCACCCTCTCCCCCACCGGCCCCCGGCTCTGGCAGACGCTCACCCATAAAAGCGCCTGCCTCTCCTGCGCCTGGGGCACCGGCGGCCAAAATGGAGGCTTCCGCGATGAGCTGGGTGAGCCCCTGCAGCGCTGCCTCAAGAGCGTGGAGGCCATCGGCGCGGAACTGCAGGCGGCCGTGCCCGCCGAAGTGTTCGCCGGCCGCACCCTGACGGAGCTGCAAACCCTCACCTCCGCGGAATGCGACCGGCTGGGCCGGCTGGATCGACCCCTGATTCGCCGCGAGGGTCGTGAGCACTACGAGCCGATCTGTTGGGAGGAGGTACATGCCCTCACCGCCGCAGCGTTTCGCAGCCCGCCGCCGGAGCGGGTGGCCTCCTACAGCTCAGGCCGCTCCTCCAACGAGGCGGCCTACCTCCTGCAATTGCTGCTGCGGGCCCTGGGCTCCAACAACCTGGCCGACTGCTCCGACCTCTGCCATGCCCCCTCCACCGTGGGGCTGAGCCGGGTGTTTGGCAGCGGCACCTCCATGGTGAATCTGGAGAGCCTGCAGCAGGCCGATGGGGTGGTGCTGGTGGGCTCCAACGCGCCAGCCAACCATCCACGGCTGATGAATGAGCTGATTCGCTTGCGAGAGCGGGGCGGCACGGTGATCGTGATCAACCCGGTGTTGGAGGCGGGGCTGTTGAAATTTGGCTCGCCCGCCTTTCCGATCCGCTCCATGCTGGGCGGCGGCAGTGAGATCGCCTCGCTGTTTCTGCAGCCGATTCCCGGCTCCGATGTGGCGGTGTTCATGGGGCTGCAGAAGGCACTGCTGGACAGGGATGCCATCGCCTGGGAGTTTGTGAAGGCCCATGCCGATGGCTGGCAGGCGTTGATCGCGCAGATCGAATCCACCAGCTGGGAGTCGATCACGGCCTGCTGTGGCCTCAGCCGCGAGGAGCTGGAGCACACCGCCAGCCGTTTGGCCGCCTGCAAAGCGGTGGTGTTCGCCTGGGCCATGGGCATCACCCACCACGCCAACGGCACAAGCAACGTGCAAGCCATCGCCAACACCGCCGTGCTCACGGGCAACGTGGGCCGACCCGGCGCTGGCACGATGCCGATCCGGGGCCACTCCAACGTGCAGGGCTTCGGCTCGATGGGGGTGACGGTGCGGTTGCGGGAGCCGATGCAGCGGGCCCTGGAGGAGCTGCTGGGCAAACCCCTCAGCCGGGTGCAGGGCTACGACACCCGCGCCCTGATCGAAGCCGCCGAGGCTGGCACTGTCGACACACTGTTGTGTCTCGGTGGCAACCTCTACGGCGCCAACCCGGATAGCGGCCAGGCCAGCCGCGCCCTGGGCAAGATCGACACCCTCATCTACCTGGCCACCAAACCCAACACCGGCCATTTTCATGGCCTGGCGAGTCGACAGACCCTGCTGCTACCGGTGTTCAACCGCTTTGAGACACCCCACCGCACCACGGTGGAATCGGGCAACAACTGGGTGCGCCTCAACGAGCCCGGCAGCACCCACCTGCGCAGCGGCCAACTGATCAGCGAGGTGGAGTTTCTGGCGGAGTTGGCCCACCGGCTGCATGGCGACTCGCCGATCGATTGGCGCCGTCTGCAGGATCCTGTCTACGTGAGGGAGTTGATCGCCCGCACCGTTCCGGGCTACGAAGGCATCGCCGACATCGACAACAGCCACAAGGAATTTGAGGTGGGCGGGCGAGTCTTTCACGAGCCCCGCTTCGCCACGCCGAACGGCCGTGCGCAGTTGGCGGTCACGCCCCTGCCGGAGCTGCGGCTGCCTGATGCCACCCACTTTGGCGGCCTGGAGCCAGGCGAGCGGGGGCTGGTGCTCAGCCTGATCACCGCCCGCAGCTACGGCCAGCACAACACGGTTGTCTACAAAACGGACGACAGCTATCGCGGGATGCCGCACCGTCAGACGATCCTGATGAATCCAGCCGACATCGCCAACGGTGGCCTGGCGGCTCACCAGCGCGTGAAGGTGCAGGGAGAAGCGGGCGCCCTGGAGGGCATCGAGGTGATTCCTGGTTCGATCCGCCGGGGGGCCGCGCTGATGTTTTACCCCGAGGCTAACGTGCTCATGCGGCCCGTGATCGATGCCGAGAGCGGCACGCCGGCCTTCAAGCGGGTGCCGGTGCTGGTGCGGCCAACGATCGCCTGAGGTCGCTTTTGCCCACAGGTAGGCATGGGCGCTGTGGTGGTGCTGAGCTCCCGTCCCCATTCTGGAGTTTTAGGCTATGAGCAAGATCACAAGTTCTGTTGAGAGTAGACACCACATCAGCACGCTGATCAGGACATGATTATTGTATCGGTGAATCCACCGATCCATGAACCAACCCCAAAACCATCACCACAACACCCATGCCAGAGAAGACCACGATTTCAAGTTCACTGAGCGAGCTATCGGAAGGCTGTCTTGCTTCCATTGTAGGTGGCACTCACCCAGAGATTTTCAGGGATAGTTTTGAGAGTCCCCAAGTAGGTGACTGCATAAATAGAGGTAATGAATTCGACTGCTCGGGAAACTTTTTCTGGCTTTTTCCCACCACACCTACTCCTTGGCCTCCTTACTTAAAGTGATATGCAGGGTACATATTGCTGTTGGGCGCGCAGTGGGTGATCGCTTTTCCTGTTTTGATTTTATGTAGACACCCAAAGGCCAACTATGCGACCGGAGGCTGCTGGGCATCTGTTCCAGATCCCATTCCAACACGTTGTTACCCCACTCTGCCTCCAACTGCCCCATGGGACAATTCCCCCTTCTCGCTTTATCCCCAGGCCACCCCTTGGCCTCCTTACCAAAAATAATGTGATGAGGATGCTGAAAGCGGGCGCGGCATCCCCTCAGGACCGGGTCGAGTCTCGAAACCCCAGACCTTTCCCAATCAAATCACCTACCTGACCAATTGTTTTTGAAAAGCCCACCATGAATCGTGAACTTTCCCTCGAACTACTGGAATCCGTATCCGGAGGCTTCCCTGCTCCGCCCCCTATTCCACATTATGGCCCACCTGTGCCTTCAACTTGGCCGTTCCCATGGCCCAACTTTCCCATCACTCCCATAGAACCCCAAGTCAACCACTGATCGTTTGAAGCGACTGGCCATCGCCTGTGATCTGGGCAGTGAAAGGCGCTGTGAGAAAGCGACACTCCGGTTAGCTGCTTTCAGAAGCTCTCATGACCAAGCCAATGGCGAGTCACCTTCCTGATTGAGTCTGATCACTGCGGCGTTTGAGTATGGCGGCAATCACCACACGATGGCCGCCGTGCCTTGGGTCACCATCACGGCCCGGATCGGCTGCCTTTTCAACGGATTGACGGCTCGCTCGTGCTCCCATCAATTTTTCTGCAACGGTGCCAAAGCGGATGGCTCCCACGCTCAGCCATGGCTCTTGGCCCTTGCCAGCGCATGTTTGGTGCGCTGGCAGGGGCCAGCTTCCACCTAGGGAAAGGTGATCCCTATGGAGGCAGCCTCACTCAGACGCTGGTCACTGCACTACGTCTCCATGTGCGCTGTGAGCCAGCCCAAGCCTGGACATCAGTCTTGACAACCCGGAGTGGCAGCTTCAGTTTCACCCTGCCCAGCCAGCGGCTGCCCCTCCGCCAGGGCGACCGCGAGCACATTCTCACCAGCCAAGACAGCCTGGCGCTGGAGCTGAGCGCGCCCGGGGGCGAATCTGGCCCTGCCCAAGCGATATTGATTAGGTCCCACTTCTCTCAATAAAATCGACTTCAGGGCAGGCAACGGCCGCTCATTGACGAGGCTTCTCTACACCTCTCCACCAACGCCGCAGGCTCCTGGATGCGCTGCCCCCCCCACTGGCCTCCGCTTGAGCTCGTACGACCCTACGTGCTGACCGTCAAGGCCGCAGCCACCGGCGTCGAGGCCAGCGACGTTTACCAGGAGGGCCTGGGCAGCGCCACCTCCGCTAGGGGACAGCAGATCCAGGCGTTGCTCACCTCAGGCAACCCACCCAGCAATCCAACCCGGGCCTTGGCCGCCCAGCTGCTCGTATCCCAGCAAGCCCCCTCAAGCCAAGCGCTTGGGCAACTCCGCCAAAGCCTGAGGCACGGTCACTGCTCCACCCCAACACGGGTCGTCTGCCTTCCAGGAGCCTCACCATGAGCCACACCGTCTCTGGAAGCTCGGCGGAGGCAGGTTCCACACTGCCTCCAGGCAGCGAGCATCCTTGGCCCAACGCCGACCAGTCGCAGCCTGATCTATGCCTGCTGGAGGGGGAGGTGGCTCTGATTGGCGTGCTGCGCTCATCGGACGGTCGGATCCTCCGACGTCGCACGTTCGCCTGTCTGAAAGCTCCTTGCGTGTTGTGCGCATTGCAGGCGCTTCCAGCCCACTTGGAACTGCGCTTCAAGGTGGTGCGGGCTGCCACCGTCATGTCCACGCGGGATCCGTCAACCCTTCCACTTCAAACGTCCTGCCCCACCGCGTCAATTCCGGCTCCCACAGAGCTTCTGCGGCAACTCCAGCGCCAGCATCCCGCCACAGATGCGGCGTCGACCACAAAAGGGGAGCCCCTCACCACCCTCGTGCGATGGCTCGCCGAACGCCATGGCACCACCCTCGTGTCCACGGCCCACGCCCCGGCCGACCCCCTCGCCCGCCTGCGCGATCTCCTGGATCGTGCCGGGCTGATCGCGGTTCCCCTCCAGATCGACCCCGGGGATCTGCGCCGTGATTGCGGGGATCTCATCCTGTTGTTGCAGAGCGGGCCCCTGCTGCTGCTCTCGGAAGGCAATGGCTACTGGCTGCGGGATCCCGCCTCACCGGAGGGGAGACCCCAACGGTTCCGTGCCTCCCACCTGGAGGGCAACCCTCCTCCCTGGCGGGCGCTTGGCATCTCCCCCGGCCTGAGGGGCCAGGACGTCTCCCCGCTTGCCTTGGTTCGGTTCAGCTACGGGCCGGCCAGCCACCGGGCCCTCGTGCTGATCGCCTCCGCCACCCTCGGGCTCGCGATCGGCTTCCTGCTGGCCATTGGCAAGGAGGTAGGCGCGGCTCGCTGGATTGCCGGCTTGGGAGGCGTGGGAGTGCTGCTCGGAGCCGGTCTCGCCCTCCTCAGCGATCCACTGCGCCCGGCCCTGATCACGGCCCTGCTGAGCACCTTGCTGGGCCTCCTCATCCCCACCTTCAACACCCTGCTCACCAACCAGGCCCTCCCTGACAAAGACGTGAACCTGATGGTGCAGATGGCAATCTTGCTGGTCGCCGCTGCCCTTTCCGACATCGGGCTGCGCTGGAGTGAGTCCCGCACCCTCCTCACCGTGCAGCAACGGGGGGGGCATCGCCTGCAATTGGCGGCCCTGCACCGACTGCTCCATCTGCCGGCCTCCTTTTTTCAGGCCTACCGCGCTGGCGAGCTCAGCCTCCGCTACGGGGCGATCGGCCAGATCCAAAACGAGATTCAGTCGCTCATCAGCGGCGGAGCGCTGCAGGCCCTGCTCAGCGCTGTCTTTCTTCTCTTCATGCTGCGCATCAGCGTCAAGCTCACCCTTCTGGCGGTTGTGCTGGCCCTGGCGCTGGTGGGGCCCACGGTCTGGATCGGACGCCGCACCCTCCGCCTGGAACGGAAGAGGGAAGAACAATTGGCGGAAGCGGGAAGCCGCAATCTGGAGCTGATCACCAGCGTGTCCAAGCTGCGCTTGGCGGGGGTGGAGACCTCCGCCGCCCGCCACTGGTGGGAGCCCTATGGCGCGTCGATCAGGAGCGGTTACAACGTGCAAGTCCGCTCAGCGCTGGCCGGGCTGCTCCAAACCGTGGTTCCCAACCTCGGGGTGCTGCTGTTGTTCATCCTCATCACCCGCCTCGTCGATGACGCCCTCACTCAACCCCTGCAGCGGGTGCCCGATGTGGGCGAACTGCTCGGTTTCTTCTCAGCCTTCACCACCTTCATTGGCGCTGTGGTGAGCAGCGCCGCCTTGATGGTGCAGGCGTTTGAACTTCCGGTGCTGCTGGAGCGCGCCAAGCCCCTTCTTCAGGCACGCCCCGAAACGGGCGATCCGGATCGATTGGATCCAGGGGTGCTGCGCGGTGGCGTGGAGCTGGAGGGCGTTCGGTTCCGCTATTCCGCGGATGGACCATGGGTGATCGATGGCCTCGATCTCGCCATTCAACCCGGTGAATTTGTGGCTGTGGTGGGGGCATCGGGCAGTGGCAAATCGACCCTCTTGCGCTTGCTGCTCGGATTGGAGCGCCCCCAGCACGGCACCATTCGCTTCGATGGTCGCCCTTTGGAGCGGCTTCGCGCCGATCTGGTGCGACGCCAGATCGGCGTGGTGCCCCAAAACGCCGCTCTCCTCTCCGGCACGATCCAGGAGGTGATCGCTGGCGGGGCCCTGATCACCACCGAGCAGGCCTGGCAGGCGGCGCACCTGGCGGCAATCGCTGCCGAGATCCAATCGTTCCCCATGGGGATGCACACCATCATCTCCGAGGGGGGCGGCAACCTCTCCGGGGGACAACGGCAGCGGCTGGCGATCGCCCGCGCTCTGGTGCGCCAGCCCGCCCTGCTGATTCTCGATGAAGCCACCAGCGCACTCGACAACATCAGCCAGGCCACGGTGAGTGGCAACCTGCAACAGCTTGGGCTGACGCGGATCGTGGTCGCCCATCGCCTGAGCACGATCCGCCACGCGGACCGCATCGTGATGCTCGAGGCCGGAAGAGTGGCGCAAGCGGGCCACTTCGACCAGCTGATTCAAGAGGGCGGGCCGTTTGCCGAGATGATGCGGCGCCAGCGAGGCGATGCCGACGGAGAGGCCCCATGATCCAGTTTCGGGAAGAAGCTCTTCGGGCCCATACCTCTCCAGACCAGCTGGATCAACCGCTCCCCCTCCTGCGTCCAAGCCTCTGGGCCCTCCTCGCTTCCCTGCTGCTCTTTCTGTCCGCCGTCCTCGTATGGTCGGTTCTGGGCAGGGTTCCCGTGCGCATCCAGGGCCGTGGGGTGTTGCTACTCCCGGAGTCCCTGGTGCCTGTGCAAAGCCCCACCAATGGCCCCCTTCTGGAGATCCTGGTGAAAGAGGGGCAATGCGTGCGCGCCGGCCAACCCATGGCCCGCATCGATCTGGTGCAACTGCGTGTGGGCATGGAGGCGGGCGAACGTCGGCTGCTGCAGCTACGCCGCCAAAATGAAATGGCCATTCTCCAAGCCCAGCGAGAGAGAACCCTGGCGATGGCGGATCTGGAACGATTGCTGCCCTATCGAAGCAGCGGCGCCATCAGTGAGGAGACCTTCATCGACAAGGAAAAGCAGATCCAGCGCATTGAAAGCCAACAGCTCGCCGAGGCGCAGCAACGCTGGCAAGGCATCAACGATGAGCTGCTGGCGCTAGGGCGGCAGAAGGAGGAATATCAGCGCAATTCCCTCGTCATCTCTCCCGTGGCTGGCTGCCTTGTGGAGCAGCTGGTGCAACCTGGCGCCGTGGTGAACGCAGGAACCGCGCTCTTCACCCTCGATCGCCGCGATCGTCCCCGGGAGCTGGTGAGCCTGGCCTACTTCCCCAGCCAGGACGGCAAGCGCCTCAAGCCAGGCCAGGTGGTGCGCATCACCCCCACCACCACCCGGGCCCAACGGCATGGGGGAATCAGCGGGCGCATCTTGAGCCTGCGGGCTCTGCCCGTGAGCCGTGAAGGGCTGCGGCAGCGCCTGGGGCTGGAGTCGCTGGTGGCCACTGTGCAGCCTCCCGGAAGCGATGGCAACCAGCCGCTGATCGAGGCCGTCACCAGCTTGAAGCGCGATCCCCGCACCCGCAGTGGCTTCGACTGGGGAGGCGGCCCAGGGCCCAACCTCACCCTGAGCCCGGGCACCGGAACAGAAGTCTCTGTGTTGGTGGAATATCGCCAACCCATCAGCTACGTGATCCCTCTGCTTCGCGACATCAGCGGCATCTACTGACCATGGGCCGAGTTCGCACACCCACGGTTTTGCAGATGGAGGCCACCGAATGTGGGGCGGCCTGCCTGGCGATTCTGCTGCGCCACTACGGAAGGGTGGTTCCCTTGCTGGAACTCCGGCAGGTGTGTGGGGTCACCCGGGATGGAAGCGATGCAGCAAGCCTGCTCCGGGCCGGCGCGCTCTACGGACTGGAGGGCAAGGGCTACCGGATGGATCTGGCAGCACTGCGCGCACAGCAACCACCCCTGGTTTTGTTCTGGGAATTCAACCATTTCCTCATCCTCGAAGGCTTCCATGGCAACCGGGTCGCCATCAATGATCCGGCCTCCGGCCCCAGGTGGATGAGCTTGGAGACCTTCAGTGCCGGGTTCACCGGTGTGGTGTTGCAACTCAAGCCTGGGCCAAGCTTCCGCCGAGGCGGGCGCGTGCCCAATCCGTGGCGCCTGGTGGGCTCCCGGCTGAGGCAGGAGTGGAGGCCGGCCGTCTTCAGCCTGCTCTCAGGACTGCTGCTGATCCTGCCCCAGTTGGCGATGCCGGTGTTCACCCAGATCTACATCGACGACGTCTGGGGATCAGCTCTGCGCCAGTGGCTCAAGCCCATGCTCTGGGCCATGGCCCTCACCATTGGTCTTCAGGCGATTGGAAGCCAACTGCAGCTCCTGGGCAACCGCCATCTCAGTCGCCGGCTGGAAAGCCGAGGGGCGCTCGAATTCGAAAGCCATGTGCTGGCGCTACCGGATGGGTTCTTCCGCCAGCGCTACGCGGGGGACGTGAGCCAGCGACAGATGCTCAATCGCGAGGTGGCGGAATTCATCTCCCTGCGCCTGCTTCCTTTGCTGAGCGGTGTCCTGCTACTGGTGTTGTATCTGCTGTTGACCTTGGCTTACAGCCCCCTCCTGGGCTTGGTAGTGACGGTGAGCACGGCTCTCAACGCTGTGATGGTGATGATCAGCCTGCGGCAGCAGCGTGACGCCACGCTAAAGCTGCAGAAAGACAGCGGCAAAGCGGAGGGCACATTGATGGCCGCCCTGTATGAGATCGACATGGTGAAGAGCACATCGATTGAAAACGACGTGCTTCAACGGTTTGACGGCCATCAACGCAAGGTGCAGTCGTTTCTCCATCAGCTATCTCTGCGACAGGCGGCCCTGGCTCTGGTGCCCACCCTGCTCAATCAACTCAACACGCTGGGGGTGTTGTTTGTGGGATTTCTGTTGGTGTTGGACGGGCGACTCACCCTGGGCATGCTCCTGGCCGCCCAGCAAGTGGCGGCGGGACTCAAGGGCGAGGTGGATCGGTTGGTGGCTGTTGTGGCCGCCCTGCCACAAATCGAGACCGCGGTACTGCGCCTCCAGGACGTGCTGGACAACCCGCGGGACCCCCTGCTGCTCACCGTCACTCCCCCATCCCTCCCCCCCTGGCCCTCCGACCGAGACCAGCTCTCCGGCCAAGTGGACCTTGAGGAGTTGACTTACAGCTTCGCCCCCGTGCGGCCGCCACTGATTCAAAGCCTCAATGTCTGCATCGCCCCGGGCATGCGCGTGGCGCTTGTGGGTGCCAGCGGATCGGGCAAAAGCACCCTGGCGCGATTGATCGCGGGATTGTTGCAGCCCAGCTCAGGAGCCATACGTTTTGATGGCTACCCGATCACCGCCATTCCTCGCGCTGTGGCGGTCGCCTCCATCGCCATGGTGCAGCAAGAGATCGCCATTTATGGCATGAGCATTCGCGACAACTTGTGCCTTTGGCGAGATCACTTGACGGACGAGCAGCTGCTGAACGCCTGCAGTGATGCCCAGTTGATGGAGGTGATTGAGGCCTTGCCCGATGGCCTCAACAGCCGTCTAAGCGAGGGAGGGCGCAACCTCTCCGGCGGGCAGCGGCAACGCCTGGAGCTCGCGCGTGCCCTCCTGCAGGATCCAACGATCCTGATCCTCGATGAAGCCACTAGCGCCCTGGACGCCGAAACAGAACAGCGAGTCGAGGAAGCCCTGCGCAGACGAGCCTGCACCCAAATCGTCGTGGCGCATCGCCTGAGCACGGTGCGTGATGCCGATTTGATACTTGTTCTGGAGCAGGGGCATGTGGTGCAGCGGGGCCGCCATGATGCGCTGATCTCCGATCCGGAAGGGGCCTACGCCAGGCTGTTGGCCGAAGGGCAACGCTGAAACACCCGTGGCCACGGCAGGCAGGCTCCAAGCAGATGCGGGTGCGGTGAAGTGGGCGATAATGGATCCATGAAGACAGTCTGGATCATTGATGGCGCCTACCTGTTCAACCACGGGCGCTCACAACCCTTCGACTACCTCAAGCTCAAGTCGCAGCTGGTGGAGCTGAATGGCGGCCCGATCCACGAGGCTTACTACCTGAACTCCACCCGCGATCCGGCCTCCGACGCCCAGAACGGCTTCCACACCTGGCTGAAATCCGCTCCACCGCGCGGCCCCAAGATTCGCGTGCAGCTCTACCGCCTGAAGGATCTGCACATCACCTGTCACCATTGCGGAACGAACAGTGTGCGCGAAGTGCAGAAAGGCGTGGACGTTGGCATCGCCACGTTGATCGTCAAGTTAGCAGCCCAAGACGTCTACGACCGACTGATCCTCTGCGCTGGAGATGGCGACTTTGAAGATGCCATCTCCTACGTGAAATCTGAACGCCACAAAGAAGTGTGGGTGTGCGGCGCCCAAGACAGCCTCTCCACCGATCTGCAGTCCTACGCCGACAACGTGATTTGGTTGGAGGACCTGCATCCGGCGATTGACAAGGACAGCTAGTTCGTTGGGGTTGAACGCCTGATGCCTGCCCCCCTCACCATCCGCCCCCTCAGGGCTCGAGACATTGCCACCGTGACGGCCTGGGCCCGGCAGGAGGGCTTCACCCCCGGAGCAGGAGATGTGGCCATCTACCGCCAAACCGACCGCCAGGGGCTGTGGCTGGGCTGGCTCGATCAGGAGCCCGTGGGGTGCATCGCTGGCGTGCGCTACCACCGCTCTTACGGCTTCATCGGGATGTTTCTGGTGGTGCCAGAGCACAGGGGAAAGGGGTATGGAGTGCAGCTTTGGCGCCATGCCCTGCGCCACCTGGGGGATCTGCCCTGCATCGGCCTGGAGGCCGCCCCAGAGCGGGTGGCCGACTATGGCAGCTGGGGCTTTGCGCCCGCCTCCCCCACCACCCGCTGGCAGCGGGTCGGGGATGGCACGGTGCTCTCCGCCCAGCCTCCGGAGCCATGGCCGGCGCCGAGCCAGCCATCTCCCCCGCCCAGCTGGTGCCTGCTGGCGGGCGAAGCGATCCCTGAGCAGGCCGTGCAGCGCTTTGATGCCCAGCGGGAGCCCTCCCCCCGCCCCCACTTTTTGCACCAGTGGCTGCACCATCCGGCGGGGACGGTGCACGCCCTGCTGGATCGGGAGGGCACCTGCCATGGCTTTGGCCGCATCCGTCCCTGCCTGCTCAAAGAGGGTGAGGGATGGCGCATCGGCCCCCTGGTGGCCGCCAACCCCGCCGCCGCCCATGCGCTGGTGGAGGGGTTGCTCCAACGCCATCCAGGCGTGGTGCTGATCGATGGGCCCGGCGCCAATCCCCAGGCAGCCCCACTCCTTGAGGAGCTGGGGTTTGTGCCCCTCTCGCAAACGCTGCGCATGTATCGGGGCTCGGCCCCCGCGGTGTCGCTGGCGGATGTGTACGGGCTGGCCTGTTTGGAGCTGGGGTGAAGGGGGCGCTGCCCTATCCGCATGACTGGCTGTAGGAAGCGCCGCTGCAGGTGGTCGGGATCAGCTCGGCAACTTCGCCGCCAAATTCTCTGGCACTCGGAACACCTCCCGCCGACCATCTTTGCCAGGCAGCAAAAAGCCCTGGGACGCCAGTTTCTGCAAATCGGTGCGGGCGGTCTGGAGGCTGACCCCGTGGCTGCTCTGATGGGAAACCACGGTGTAACGAAAGCCCGCATGGCGCAACGCATGGTGCAAGAGAGCCAGCTGCCGGTGGTTGAGCCCAACCACCCCCTCGAGGCGGCGTTGCAGAGCACTGATTTCATCTGCCTTGCGCTCCAAGTAGGCATGCAGGTTGGCAATTGCCTCTTGGATCACCTTCAGCTGGGCCAGCAGGAAATAGGTGAGGTCGTTGTCGTCGCTCTCACTGAACAGAAAGGAACGCTCATATTGGCCCCGAGCCTTATTGATCGCGGAGGAAATCGAGATGAACTCAAAGAGCCAATAGCCCTGGTTCAACATGGCCCAATAGAACAGGGCCCTTGCCGTGCGGCCGTTGCCGTCGCAAAAGGGGTGGTCGTAAGCCAGCCAGAAGTGCAGGATGATGGCCCTCAGCACCGGGTGGATGAACACCTCAGGGGTTTCGCCGTTGGCAAAGCTGCAGAGCTGCTCCAGACGCTTCTCCAGCTCACGGGCCGGCGGAGGCACATGAAACACCGTGCCATACGCGTCTTCCACCACCACCTCCTTCTCTTGTGGACGCAGCCGACCCGCATCCGAAGGCTCAGGCAGTGTGTCCTCGCAAACCCGACGGTGCAGATCCAAGACGAGCTCAGGGGTGAGCGGCTGACCCCTGAGCTCCCGGATGTGCTGCATTGTGCGGAAGTTGTTGAGGATCATCCGCTCGGAGCGATCCCGCGGTGGCCTGTGGCTACGGATCATGTCTTTAGCCACATCCCGCGTGGTGCCCGCACCCTCCATCTGGGCAGAGGTGATCGCCTCCTCCATCAGGGAACTCAGCAGGTAGCGATCGCGCGTGGCGCCACTGGTGACCACTTCCGGTGCCAACACGCTGGCGCCGGCTTTGAAGTCAATCTCATGGAGGGCCTGGAGGAGCAACGGCGGCTGGCAAAACCAGAAGGCAGGGCCATCCGTCCCCACCAAAGGCAAAGAGATGGCGGGCCTGCGGGAGAGCTTCTCCGCCAACCACCAGTGCTCGTGGCTCAGTCCCTCCGGCGGCTGGCGACGGCGCAAGTCATCCCAGTGCAAATAGCCAACGCCGTCTGCCACTGTCGCCAGGCGGGAGAGAAGAATCAGGGCCTGCTTCGATCCACCACGGCCCGAGAGGATCTCTTTGAGGGCGGGAGGACGCTGGGGCATCCGAGAGGGCAACGGTTGACCAACTGCTAATTAGGCGCAAATTAGGCGATCACTTGCTGTCCTGCATGGCATGGGGGGCCAGGCAAGCAGCCCGCATCGCCACAAAGACAACCCATACGGCTTCCCCAGAGGGCCATCCCCCCACCAACCGCCCATGGGCCCAGCGCCCGGGTCGGTCACAATGGCGACGCGTGGCATTCCGGCTCGGATGGGTTTTGATCCCCGCCGTTGGCGGACTCCCCCCCGCGGCCGGCCGATCACCGCCAACGTTGAGGCCCTGTTGGCCGAAAACGAGGCCCTGCGCCGCCAGGTGTGGGCCCTGCGCCAGCAACTCGAGCAGCTGCGCAGCCAGGCTGCCAGCCGCGTCACCAACGGGGCGGCGCCGGGCCTCACCCTGCAACTGGTGGAGCACTGGTGCCAGGCGATGGCCCGCCACCCCGGCTGGTCGGGGTTGCGGGTGGGGCCGCCGGGTGGCCTGCGGGGACTGATCGAGGAGCTGCGGCGGCAGTGGTGGAACCCTGCCCTCAGCCTGGAGGAGGAGCTCAACCGCCACAACCCCGGCCTGGGCAGCGAATTGAGCGCCGCCTTGCGGGGGCCCCACAGCCGGGGCCGCTGGGCCGTGCGGGCCGCCTTTGCCCTCTACGGGCCGCGGGCGGTGGAGTGGCTCAGTGAGGAGCCGCTGCGGGTGGTGGAGGAGCTGCGTCAGCGAGTGGAGCGGCTGGAGCAGCGGCAAGGGCAGGGGCAGGGCCGATCCCGTCGCCGCCCGGGCACCCGCACCGAAAACCACAGCGAAAGCCAGCGCGAAGCCCACAGCGAGCGCCGAACGGATCCCCCCGGATCCGAATCGAAGCAGAGAGGAGGGGTGGGGCAAGACCCCGCCAGACCCTCGTCGTCAGATCCACGGCTGGAGGCCCTGCAGCTGCTGGGTCTGGACGACGGCGCCAGCCCCCAGGCCATCAAAAAGGCCTACTGGCGCCTGGCCAAGGCCCACCACCCCGACATGGGGGGCAACGCGGAGGCCTTCCACCGCCTGGATGCGGCCTACCGGTTGCTGATGGGGTGAAGGTGCAGAGCCGGGCTCCTGCTCAAGCGGAGCCACGGATCGGTTGGACCGCAATGGCGATGACAACCACGCCAAGGCAATGCCATCCTGAAGCGCGAAGGGTTCCTTCGACGAGACAACCTCGCCATGCCCCCCGCCGCCCGCCTCACCGATCTGCACACCTGCCCGATGCAGACTCCCGGGGTGCCACCGATCCCCCATGTGGGGGGGCCCGTGGTCGGGCCAGGCTGCCCCACCGTGCTGATCGGTGGCATGCCCGCAGCGGTGCTTGGCGATAGCTGCGTCTGTGTGGGACCGCCCGATTCAATCATCAAGGGCTCGGCCACGGTGTTGATCGGTGGCAAACCTGCGGCGCGCATGGGCGACAGCACGGCCCATGGCGGAGTGATCGCCGTAGGCTTTCCCACCGTGATGATCGGCGGTTGAGCAGCACCTGAAGCCGCAACCGCGCAGGTGGAGAAGGTGGTTGTTGCCGGCGTAGAACGCGTCACAGCGGTGACTTTTACGACGGGATCGATCAAGAGCCCTAAATTGTTTTCTGCGCTACCAGATTGTGTGGATCAGCCATCCCCAAGCGGGACGACAGGGAGGTGATCAATGTTTGCCAGGAATCGCCTTGTCAAAGGGGTTGCATTCGCTGCCAGGCCAGAGTCTGTAAACATAGATAACAGGCTGGCTGCGCATTCACCCGTGAGCCGAATACGGTGTCGAGGAACGACATCACCGAGGAACGCAACCCAAGTCTTGCCCAAAAACCGGTCCTTCTGACAAGGTTTCTAAAGGCGCGTGCTCATCGATCCACGCGCAAGTTGGTGGGTAAACATTTCTACACCAATCATCTCATGTTGGTTACAATAGTTCATCTTTTATGGGAGCATGCGCCGCTCCCAACACGATGGGGTTGCCCAGGCAGCAACCTCTCTGGGGATGGTCGCTGCCGCAGCAGGGCAAGGAGGCCACGGCCTTGATCGGCACCGCCCTGAGCTACATCCGCAAACGACTGGACGCCCACCTGCGCGAGGCCCAAGGGGCAGAGGCGGAGGGCGATTCAAAAGATCGTGTGGTCTTCCTGGAAGGCGACAAGCTTGATCCGCTGGTGCTTCCACATCCCAGCCTCACGATGCTGGTGGTGAATGTAAAGGAGGATCGGGAGTGTTGGGATGCGGATCGCTTTCAGCGACGGCTTGCAAATGGCAAAAGCGATGGATCTAGGCGCCATTACCCAGACATCCACCTGGAGCTCGCCATTCTGTTCGTCGCCAATTTCAAAGATTATGCCACCGCCTGGAACCAACTTTCAGAGGTGCTGTATTTCTTTCAAGAGCATCCGGTCATCGACCGCGATTTGGATAGCAATCTTCCAAAAGGCATCGAGCGGTTAACGAATGAGCTCTGCAGCCAATCCTTTCAAGAACAAAATGAACTGTGGGGGGCGCTCAGAACCTCCCTTCGCCCCGCCCTTCTGCATCGCTTTCGCCTGATCACATTTCGTGGCGCGGAGATGGGACAGCAGGTGGCGCCGATCAAGGAAGAGAAGATACAGATCCGCGTTGAGAAGGGAGACAAATGGAAGAGGAAAGACAAATGATACGGAAAAACAAGACCAGTTATCTGCGCTCTCCACCCACGCCCTGACCCGATCCGACGGCTCTCCACCCTCTACCACTTCCACCCACCATGCCTCCCACCAGCTACGCCACACCCGGGGTTTACATCGAGGAAATCACCACCCTCCCCCCGTCAATTGCGGAGATTGACACAGCCATCCCCGCCTTCATCGGCACCACCACACTGCACAAGGGCAACGAGGCGATCAAACATGAGATCAGTTCGCTCCGGGAGTTTGAGGATCGCTGCGGCGGTCCACCCTCCGTCCAGTGGACGGTGGCATGCGACAGCGGCAAGACCAGCTTCAGCATCCAGGATCACAACGGCAAGCCCGTCAACCGCTTCAGCAAGCCCGAAGGCCTGCTCTGGTATGCCATTGATCTCTACTTTCGAAATGGTGGCAGCCGCTGCTACATCATCTCCGTCGGCACCAGCGACCATGACAGTATCGCCACCAAGGAGCAACTGGAGATGGGCCTGGAAGAACTAGCACAGTACAATGAGCCCACTCTAGTTGTTATTCCAGAAGCCGCATACCTAGATGCTGAGGACTATCAGAGCGTCTGCACACGTGCGCTCCAGCATGCAGAAACAATGGCAGACCGCTTCGTTCTTCTTGATGCCAAGCCCAACGCAACCGATCCACTGACGAAGGAAGGAATCCAGGCGATGCGGGAACGGGTGGGGATGGAAGCCCGCGATCGAGGAGCCCTCTATTTTCCCAACCTGCTTACCACCCTTTCCCACCAATTCTCAGAGCAAGACATCAAGGTTGTTGAGACACCAGGGACCAATGCTGGAGTTGATCTGGCCTCAATGGCCGATACGCAGACCAATTCCTACAACCAGATCAAAAAGTTGCTTGCCAGTCAGCGCGTGATCCTGCCGCCCAGCGCGGCCATCGCCGGTGTGATCGCCAGTGTGGATCGGGAACGGGGCGTGTGGAAGGCCCCCGCCAACGTGGGCCTGCAGGCAGTGATCGCCCCGGAGATTCTGGTGACCGATGCCCAACAGGCCCAGCTCAACATTGATCCCGGCCCCGGAAAATCGATCAATGTGATCCGCAGCTTCGCAGGCAAAGGCCCGATGGTATGGGGGGCGCGCACGTTGTTAGGCAATGACAACGAGTGGCGCTACATCTCCGTGCGGCGTCTGTTCATCACCGTGGAGGAATCGGTGAAGGAAGCGACAAGATTTGCCGTGTTCGAAGCCAACGACATCTCCACCTGGCTGAAAGTGAAGGGGATGATCGACAGCTATCTCTACACTCTCTGGGAGCGCGGAGCGCTGCGAGGGGCGAAAGCGGAGGAAGCCTATTTCGTGAATGTGGGGCTCGGCAAAACGATGAGTCCAGATGACATTTTGAATGGTGTTCTGATTGTGGAGATCGGCTTGGCAGCCGTGCGTCCCGCCGAATTCATCATCCTGCGCTTCAGCCACAAGATGGCTCAATAAAGAAACACCTATTACCAGCCTCCTCCATCCCTTTTTGCTTCGATTCCCATGGCCACCACCGCTGAAACGATTCGCAATGAGTATCCGTTGCCGGTCTACAACTACAGGGTAGAGATCGATGGCATGCCCATTGCTTTTTCCGAGGTCTCCGGCCTCAACATTGCCTATGACGTAGGCACCTACAAAGAGAGTCCAGTCGCATCCCAGCCAGGCCCCCGCACGCTCTTTTACCCCGCCCAGGCCACCGCCACCACCTTGAGCCTGAAGAAGGGCGTGATCAGAGGTGTGAGCATCAAAGCCCTCTACGGCTGGATCTCAACGGTGAGCACCAACCAGGTGCAAAAGAAGGATATCTTCATCCGCCTCTGCAATGAAAAGGGTGAGCCGGTGATCTCCTGGAAAGTAGGCAATGCCTTCCCCGTCAAACTCTCTGCGCCCACCTTCGACGCCAATAGCAACGACGCCGCAATCGAAACTCTAGATCTTTATGCGGATTACATCACGATGGAAGAGACTTGAGCCATGACAACCGCAAGCGCAGCGGCGCAGTATCCCCTCGTTGCCTACAACTATCGCGTGGTTGTTGGCACCGTCACCATGCGATTCAGCAAGGTGGAGGGGCTGGTGTGGGAGCGAACGGCCATCTCCTATCGCGATGGCCTGTCGTTTCTCGATGGCGAGCGGCTCGCCATCTGCCGTGTCGACTCCTACACAAACCTCACCCTGCAGCAGGGAGTGGTGGCCACTGACGCCGCCCTGTACACCTGGCTCAAGTCAGGGGACCCCCGCCTGCTGCAGGTGCAGCTCTGCCAGGCCGATGGCCAGCCCGTGCTGGCCTGGCAGGCCAATCGCGCCATTCCCGTGAAACTCTCCGGCGCCACCCTCGATGCGAGCACCAACGAGGTGTGCATCGACACCCTGGAACTCCGGACGGCCGGCTGGTCGATCCTTACCCCCTCTTGAATCCCGCCATGGGCTTCCCCCTGTCTACCCCGTCCCTGAATCCAGTGGTGGGTCAACCCTTGCTCCATCAGGTGCTGGGTCAACCATTGACCCATCGATTCGGCGTCTTTTTCTTTGTCGCTGGCAGCGTGCTGAATCCCATCGATATTCGCTTTCAAGAGGTCTCTGGCTTGCAGGCAGCGATCACCACACGAACGGACGAATCAGCTGCTGCCCAGATGTGCCGCAAAGTCATCCCGACGGGTGTTGACTACAGCAACCTGGTATTAAAGAGGGGGGTTGTGATCAACTCGGCGCTGACACAACAAGTTCAGCTTGCCTTGCACGATTTCAAGCTGCTTCGCTCCAATGTGCTCGTCACCATCTATTCGGAATTGGGGGTGCCCACCGCGGCCTTTCTCTTTGCTGAAGCCTATCCCATCGCCTGGGAGATCAACAGCCTGAACGCCAGCAAGGAGGAGATTCTCATCGAAAGCCTGACGCTCACCTACACCCGCATGCGATCAGTGACCCTGTGATGACGATCGAAATCCGCCAATTGGTGATCCGCGCCGTCGTGGCCAGCAAGCCCCCAGCTGCACGCGAGGTGAATGAGGCGGATCTGGTGGCGCGCTGTGTGCGAGCCGTGCTGCACCAGCTGGAACGCCGCAAAGAACGCTGAGAGGCCACCATCATGCCGATTTGGGACACGATCAAGCCCGCCACCATGCGCATCAGCGCATTCCTCGATGGCGACTTCACCACCCCTGTGCAGCCCCTGCCCAACCAGATGGTGGCCGCGTTCGACCCCGCATCCCTCAAGATCGAGCAAAGGAATGTCTTGGAGGAGAAGCAGGGCGCCTGCACCAGCGGCGCCCAAACCGGATTCCACTACAGCAAGTCAACCGTGCTCACAGTGAAGTTGACGTTTGTGGGCGTGGATTTCGGACCCTATGGATTCGACATCCTCTCGGAAGGGCAGCAGGATGTGCAGAAGGAATTGGATCTGTTTGTTCGTCTCTGCCAGACCATCAACGGAGCCTCCCATGAACCCGCCTACGTGCGCCTGAATTGGGGCCAGGGAGGCCGCCTCAACTCCTCCTTTGACGCCCGGCTATCCAGCCATGACGTCAGCTACGGCCTGTTTGCGCGCGGCGGCAAGGTGCTGGTGGCCGATCTCACTGCAGAATTCACGCAGTATGTTCCGGCCGAAAAGGACAAGGCGCGCCTGCGGCTCTCCTCCCCGGATTTGAGCCATCGCCATCTGGTGCTGGCGGGGGAAACCCTGCCGATGTTGTGCCTTCGCTACTACGGCAGCACGGCCCCCTATCTGCAGGTGGCCGCCTTCAACCAGCTCGATGACATCCGCGCGCTCACCCCGGGCGAGCAGTTGCTCTTTCCTCCCTTGAACAGCGCGGGGGTGGAGCTTTGATGGGGTTGCCGAGCCTCAAGATCACCTGCGAGGGCCGCCCCCTCCCCGATCACATGCAGGTGCTCGACCTGGAGGTGGAGCTGGCGATCAATCGGGTGCCCCAGGCCACCCTGACCCTTCTGGATGGCTCTCTGCCCGAACGACGCTTCGCGATCAGCAATCAACAACTCCTGGCCCCGGGCTCACGGGTCACCATCGCCCTGGGGTATCTCTCCAAGGGGGCGCTCGCCAAGAAGGTGTTTGACGGGATCGTCACCCGCCACGCGGTGTCGGCGACGGGAGAGGGCTGTCGCCTGCGCGTGCAGCTGAGCGATCGGGCCATCCAGCTCACCCGGGGCCGCCGCTCCGCCATCTACAGCCAAACCAACGATGGCGAAGTGATGCGCAAGCTGATCCAGGCGGCTGGGTTGCGCGTCGGCCGCATCGCCCCAACGCCAATCACCCACCCAGAGCTGGTGCAGTTCAACGTGAGCGACTGGGATTTCCTGGTGTCCCGCGCCGATGTGCTGGGGTTGGCGATCCGCGTCAACCAGGGCAGCATCAGCGCCCTGCCCCTGGCCCTCGGCCCCCCCGCCCGGGTGCTCAACCACGGCCTGGACGACACGCGCGAGCTGGAACTGGAGCTCGATGGCACCCAGCAATGGGCCTCCCTGAGCGTCAGCGGCTGGGACGGCGGAACGCTGCAACGCAGCCAGGCCGTGCGGGCCAAGGGCAAACCCATGCAAATCGGCAACCAAAGCGCTCAGGCCCTCGCCAAGGCGGTGGAGGCTCCAGCGGCCACCCTGTTCCATGGGGCCCCGACGGCGCCGCAGGAACTGCAGAGCTGGGCCGATGCCCGGCTGGGCAAGCTGCGCTGGTCGCTGCTGCGGGGCACGGTGACCGTGAATGGCAACGCCAGCTTGAAACCGCTCGACACGGTGGAGATCACAGGGGTCGGTGAGCGCTTCAATGGCCGGGCGCTGGTGTCTGGCGTCACCCACACGTTCAACATCCAGGGCTGGAACACCCACCTGCGACTGGGTGTGTCGGCGGAGTGCTACGCCCGTTCCCCCGACCTGCAGGAGATGCCAGCGGCGGGGTTGCTGCCCGCGGCCAGCGGCTTGCAGATCGCCACGGTGCAGTCGTTGCGCGTCGATCCGAAGGGCGAGCTGCGGGTGCGGGTGGGCCTGCCGCACACGGGGGAGGCCGGCGGGGAGCTGTGGGCCCGGCTGCTGACGCCGGACGCGGGCGCCAAACGCGGCTTCGTGTTTCGACCCGAGGTGGGTGATGAGGTGGTGCTCGGATTCCTCAACGACGACCCACGCCAGCCATTGATCCTGGGGGCGATGTTCAGCGGCAAGAACAAACCCCCGAAGCCTGTGCAGGAGCCCGACAAGGCCAACAACCTGCGCGCCATCGTGAGCCGGGCGGGCACGCGCATCGTCTTCGACGACGGGGCACCCTCCCTGGCGCTGGAAACCTCGGACTCGGGCAATGCGGACGGCAGCTACAAGAACCGCATCTGCATCAATGCCAAGCAGAAAACGATCACGATCGAAGATCAACACGACAACAAGATCCTGCTCAGTGATCAGGGCATCGCCCTCAGCTCCGGCAAAGACATCCATCTCAATGCCAAAGGGGAGGTGACGATCAAAGGTGAGAAGGCCGTGCTGGTGGATGGCAACAAAACCACCCTCAAGGCCCAGCAGTTGGAGGCGAAAGGGTCCGCAAAGGTGAGTGTGAAGGGCGCCCAGATGGAGCTGAGCGCCGATGCCAGCCTTGACCTCAAGGGGGGCGCCAAGACCACTGTGGCGGCAGATGCCCTGGTGGAAATCAAGGGGGCCCTCGTGAAGATCAACTAACGCCATGTCCACCGCTGCACCGCTGCCCAAGGGGCCCGACCCTCCGCTTCCAACGGCCCGATCGTCACCAACGCCCTCTTTGCCAACCCCACCTCTCTTCACCCCATGACCGACTCGATGAGCGACGCCAAGATCCAGCTCGAACTCAGCGTCGCGGATGTGAACCTGATCCTCGAAGCGCTGGGCGAGCAGCCTTTCAAATCCGTGTTTGGCCTGGTGGGCCGCCTGCAGAGCCAGGCCCGCAGTCAACTGCAAAGTCCCCCCGTCGAGGCAGGGGAGCCGGCGGACGCTGGGGAGGCCCCATGAACCTGGCGAAATCCTCCGGTTTCCTGGGAACGGGCTGGGCCTTCCCGCCGGCCTTCTCGCCAGGGGGCGCACAGGTGGCGATGGTGAGCGACGAGGAAGACATCCAGCAATCGCTGGCCCTGCTGTTCGCCACCCGCCGCGGCGAGCGGATGATGCAGGAAAGGTATGGCGCCTCGCTGCAGGAGTGGCTCTTCGCCGAAGTGGATGAGGAGCTGATGAGCAATCTGAGCACATCGATCGAGGAGGCGGTGTTGCTGCATGAGCCGCGCATCCAACTGCTCGATCTGGACGTGAGCCATCACCCCCAGCTGGCGGGCGCCCTGCTGATCCGCCTCGACTACCAGATCCCCACCACCAATTCCCGCTTCAACATGGTGTTTCCCTTCTATCTCAACGAAGCCACGGCGGTGAGCCTCTGAGCCATGGAGCACCCCCTCTGCCGCTGGCTGGCTGTGGACGACACCCGCGGGTGGGGCACCACCGCGGAGACGCGGCGCCGCGAGGCGCCGGATCCGGAGGCGGTGCGGCTCGATGACCGCGGCGATGCGGAGCAGATCCGCTTTGTGCAGGAGCTGAGCCGCCAACTCCGTTGGCTGCCCCCCACAAGCACGGCTCCAGCCAACGGCTCGGCGGCGCTGCCGAGCACCTGGGAGCCGTTCTGCTGCCACCCCAGCCTCACACCGGAGGCGATGGCGAGCTTCTGGAGCGCGGCCGACCCCGCCGTGGCCTTCAGCGACGCCGAGCTGCGCTGGCTCGGCCGGCCCCACTTCGGCCTGCTGCTGGTGTTCATCCGCCTGCTGCGCCACCAGCGCCAGCTGCTCAATGCCCTGCCCGCCCGCCATCTGCGGCACTACTACCAACAGCTGGGCTTCACCCCCAAACCGGGGGAGCCGGATCGGGTGACGGTGGCCTTCACCCTGGCGGAGGGGGCGCCGCCGCTGTTGCTGCCGGCCGGCAGCGTGTTGCGGGCCGGAGAGGACGCCCGGGGGCGGGAGCGGCGCTATCGCACCCTGAGCGATCTGGCGATCAACCAGGCGCGGGTGAGCCGGCTGCGCAGCCTGCAGCTGGAGCGGGGCATCGTCAGCTTGGGATCGATCCAGGAGGAGACGCTTGCCGCCCAACGGCTGGATCGGATGCTGGAGCTGGCCTATGGCGAGCCGGGCCGCTCGGCCAAGGAGCTGGCTGCGTTGCTGCCGAAGCTGAGGTTCTGCTCGATTGATGGCAACCCAAACCATCTGCACCTGGACCTCCAGGAGTTCATGCAACTGATCCGCCTGGCGCGCCAACGCGGCGATGCCGGCTCCACGGCGGAATGGGCCTGGATCAACCGCCTGCTCGGCGTGGAGGAGCTGCTCCGCGACGGCACTCTCAGGGATCCCCGCGATTTCCAGCGCAACGCCACGGTGAGCCTGCTGGGCGTGCAGGGCGGTGAGCTCGATTGGACGGAGGATGGCCTGAGCGAGGTGAACAGCCTCGACGACCTCTATGCCAACCGCGATGGGGAGGCGGTGCAGGTTGTGCTGCGCAAGTGGCTCACCAGCCCCAGCTGCCGGATGCGGCCGGCGGCCCTGCAGGGGGGTGGGGAAACCCTGTTCCAGGCCCGGCTGCAGTCATTTGAGCAGGTGATGGGGATGAAGCGGCACATCGATGCCCAATGGCGGCAGGTGAACTGGCTGCTGGAGCGCTGCGGCAAGCGGCGCCGCCAGCTCCCCAGCTGGCAGCTGCCTGGCGGGCCCAACTCCTCCTCCCCGGCCTTCGCCGCCAACCTGGCCAAGGCGTGGGACTGCGCCGATGCCGCCAGGATTCCCTGGCCGGAGCCCCTGAGCGGGGCGGCAGCGGCCACCGTTCCGTCGGCCCCCTCGGGCATTCCCGCCGGCGGCTGGCGCTACTTCCTCGATCTGGAGGCCATGGAGCAGCACTACGGCCTGCCCCTGGAGGATCTGATGCGCCTTTGCCGGCTGGCCGAGCAGGTGAAGGGGCAGGAGGCGGCCAACACCGAGCGGTGGGCGGCCATTCGGGATCTGCTGCGGGCGGCCCATCGCGAGCGCTGGGCCACCCTGCGCCGCCAGCGGTGGGACCGCTGGCGCGACGGCGGGGAGGGCCCGGCGGCCTTCAGCCAGCTCCTGCGCCAAACCGTTCAGGCCTTGCCCAAAGACGCGGCCGCTGGGAAGGCTGACACGGCCAACCTGAACGACGACGCCTGCCTGACGCAGCTCAGCCCATGGCTGGCCGAGAGCGCCCGTGGAAACCTTGAGCGCTTCTCCAGGCTGCTGAAGGATCCGGGCACAGCCCCGCGGCGCCTCGGCTGGGCCGAGGTGGTGGCGCTGCTGGAGGGGGCGCAGCGCTCCGCCGCGGGCGAGCAGCCGCCGGAGCTGGAGCGGCTGGAGTGGCGCCAGTTGCACGGGCGGGAGCAAGAGATCCGGGCCGAGGCGCTCGCCGCTGGCAAGACCCTGCAGCCCTGCTTCTGGACGAAACGGGATGGGGTGGACAGCCAGCTGGAGCCGGGCGCGGGCCTGGGGTTTGGCGTGGCCAGCCGGCTGCTGGCCCTGGCGGAGGGCAACCGCCTGATCGAGCTCAGCCTGGCCTTCACGACTGTCAGCGGCACGGCGGCGGCCCTGCTCGCCTCCCTGCAGGCCAAGCCCGGCGCCCGAGCCGTGCAGCGGAACGACTTCGCCGGCGTGGCGCCGGCCTCGCCGGAGCGACTCGGCTGGGGCTTGAACCAGGCCCTGCTGGTGGAGGTGAGCACGGCGGAGGGCTGGTGGGCGCTGCCGATCACCGAGGCGAGCCTGCCGGATCCGAAGGGCTCCGACAGTCCGCTGTGGGAGCTGAAGCTGGCGCTGAGGCTGGCGCCCGCCGATCCAGCCCTGGCGCCCCTGGCGGCCGGGCAGCTGCCCCGGCTGCGGCTGCGGCTGCGCCCCTTCCCGGAGGAGCGCTCGGGCCAGCGGCACTGGCGCAGCTGCAGTGGTTTCGAGGGACTGCGGCTCGCCAGAGCGGACCTGCGGGTGAAGGTGGAGGGCCTGCGGAGCTTGCGGCTGCAACAGGAGGGCACCGCGGTGGATCCCCGCGAACCCTTCACTCCCTTCGGCAGCACCCCGATGGTGGGCAGCTGCCTTTACATCAGCCACCCGGAGCTGCTCGACGGCGACCTGGAGGAGATCAACTTCAACGGCACCTGGAAGCAGCTGCCCGCCGATCTGGCCGCCCATTACCGGGCCTACAGGGGCCTGCCGGGGCTGGTGGGGGAGGCGCCGGCGACGGCCCAGAGCTTCCGGATGGACCTGGGCCTGCGGCTGCGCCAAGGCGGCAACGCCCTGGAGGTGAAGGGCCTGCCGCTGTTTGCCAGGCCAGGCGGCGGCAGCGCGGCCGATGGGCTGCGGGTGAGTTGTCGTTTGGAGGAGCGGCTGCCCAGCGCCATGGTTTGGCCGACCCCGGCGGCGGAGCGAGAGGAGGATCTCCGGGAGCAGGCCCGGGTGTGGTGCTGGCGCCTGAGCCCGACCGACTTCGGCCATGGGCTGTTCCCCGCCCTGGCGGCCAGCCAGGCGCAGCGGCTGGCCGCGGCGATCAGCGACACCGCTGGACGCCAGGCCCTGGCGATGGCCGAAGCGATGGCCAGCAAGCAAAACACCCTGAAACAGCGCTACAGCGATGCCCTCACAGCGGCCGGCGCCACGGAGGTGAACCCCGCCACCTATGCGGTGCCCGAGCCCTACACCCCCCGGCTGGAGGGCCTCACGGTGGGCTATTCCCGCTCCCAGGCCTTGGGCGTCACGGCGGCGGGCCAGGTGTTGCGGGTGCATCTTTTCGGCGAGGAGGAGCCCTTGACCCTGCCGCCACCGGCGGCGAAGCCGGAGGACGCGCAGACCCTGAGCGCGGCACCGGAGCTGCTCCCCAGCCATCCCCACCCGGGCGAGCTGTGGCTGGAGCTGGAGGGAGTCCGGCCGGGGCTGCCCGTGTCGCTGGCGTTTGAGCTGGCGGCCGGCAGCGCCCGCGGAGCGCGGCCCACCCCGGCGGTGCTGTGGGAGGTGCGGCAGGGCTGGCAGTGGCGGCCGCTGCCGGTGCGGGAGGACGGCACCGCGGGCCTGCTGCAATCGGGCCTGCTGCGCTTCAGCCTGCCGGAGGAGGCGCCGGAGCGGCTGTGGATCCGGGCCTGCCTGCGGGGGCCGCTGGAGGCCTACGCCACCCTGTTGGCGATCCAGAGCCAGGCGGTGGAAGCCGAAGCGATGCCGCCCAGCGCCGAGGATGGCGAGGAGGAACCGGTGGAAGCCGCCGGTGGTGCCATCCCCCAGCCCCTGGCGCCCCATAGCGTCACGGCCCTGGAGGAGATGCCGCCAGGGATCGCGGCGATTCAGCAGCCCTTCAGCTCCCGGCTGGGGCGGAGCGCTGAAACGGAGGCGGATCTGTGGATGCGGGGAGCGGAGCGGCTGCGCCACAAGGGCCGGGCCCTGGCCGGCTGGGATTACGAGCGGCTGCTGTGGGAGGCGTTCGCCAGCCAGCTGCACACGGTGGTGTGCCAGCCGGCTCGCGAGGGCCAACCGCTGACGGTGGTGGTGGTGCCCAATCTGCGCGAGCAGGTGCCCCGCAACCTGTATGCGCCGGGCGCGCCGGCGGATCTGCTGGCCGCGATGGAGCAGCACCTGCGCCAGCGCTGCCCGGCGGAGGCCGCACCGGTGGTGCGCAATGCCACCTACATGCATGTGATGGCGCAGCTGTGGGTGTGCCTGCGGGAGGGTGTGGATACCGCCCACGCCGAGCGCGAGCTGCGCCAAGCGGTGTTGCGGGTGTTGTCGCCCTGGTGTTTCGACGCCAGCGCCGAAGTGCATCTGGGCGGCGAGGTGCGGGCCAGCGATGTGGCGGTGGCCATCGATGCCCTGCCGTTTGTGGCCTACCTGGAGCGGTTGCGGCTGTTCCTGGTGGATCCGAGCGGCAATCCCCTGCGGCTGGATGGTCAGGAGACCATCAGCGAGGAGCTGCTGCAAGCTCCCGGGCCCGATGTGCTGCTGATTGCCGCTCCGCACCACCTGATCGAGCTGGTCTCCACCAGCACCACTGTGGCGTCGCTGATCGGCATCAACACGATGCGCATCGAACTCGATTTCCAGGTGGCCTGATCCTTTTCGTTGCCGTTGACCCTTTTCGCCTCTTTCTGATTCCGCCATGCCAGCCCCCACAACCCAAAGCCGCCAAGCCCTGCGCAACCGCTTCGTGCGCCACGCGATCCCCACGGAGAAGGATTTCGCCGATCTGATCAACGCCAGCCTCAACCTGGCCGATGACGGGGTGGTCAAACTGCCGGATCAACCGCTGGGGCTGGTGCGACAGAAGCAGGATCAGGCCGTGCTGCGCCTCTACGCCAGCCCGGATGCCGACTGGACGGCTTGGCAGATGCAGTTGATCGGCGGCATCGACAAACCGGGGCTTGGCTTCACCAACCAGGCTGGGGCATCGGCCTTGGTTCTGGAAGGAACGAGCGGCCATGTGGGGGTGGGGACAACCAGGCCCACAGCCAGGCTGACAGTGTGCGAGGCCAACGGCAGCCCCGCCGCGGCCAACTCAGGCAGCCTGCTGATCGACCATGAGGATTCCGGTGGCGCCAGCAGCATTGTGTTCCGGAGCAAGTTGGACCGGGGAAACGATTTTGCCTACATCGAGTATCGAGATAAGAATCCCGCACTTTCCACTAGCCAGGCCAGCCTGCTCACGATCGGCATTGACAACGAGACAGACGACCACCTGGCCCTGATGCCCTCCGGCAATGTGGGGATTGCCACGAAATCACCTACCGCCAAACTGCATGTGGCGGGCGCCATGCGGGTGGATGCAGGCCTGACCGTTCAAGGGGCCCTTTCGGCCTCAGGAAAAGTAGTCATTGGCCAACCCGGAGACGCAAGCGACCTTCCAAGTGCAGGCGATCTGGCCATCAGAAGCTTACAACCCATGCTTGATTTTATTGATACGGATCCGAATCAAAAAGATTGGAGGATTTTTGCGAATGAAAGCAAGTTGCTTTTTAACAGCTCTCCATCTGCCAACAAGACTGACCTTGAGACATTCCTGACCCTGAACAATAACGGGACGATTAAGTGGCTGGATCTGCTGGAGGCAGCCAATCCCATTCGTATCTCATCGCAATTTACAAACCAGGCATCCCATACGCATGGCGAAAGGAATAATTGGGCAGAAATATGCAATGACACCAATGACTATAAATGCCTGATGATCGTCGGCAACAAGTCAAGCAATGCGGGTGGCAACGGGAGAAGGAAGGTGGGTATCTATGATGATGTAGTTGTGGCGGGCGACCTCCAAGTCAATCGCAACATTTCCGCATTAGGGAAAGCGGAGATTGGCGCAACAGCGAGTCAGTCGAAAAGTAATGATTGCGGACTCAGTATGCAAGGACAACTCGCCCTCAAAGGCAACTATTCGCAACTGGATTTTATTGATAACGACCCCGACAAGGCCAACTGGGCAATTCATGTTAATGAAGGCAGGATGTGCTTCATTCGTGCGCCTTGGGTGTATCAGACAATGATACTTCAGGCCAATGGAAATGTTGCGATTGGGGCGGATTCTGATACGCACAAACTGCATGTGGCAGGCACCATGAAGGTGGACTCCACCCTGACCGTGCAGGGAAACATAACGACCGAAGGAGGCCTCACGGCCAAAGGGAACATAGAGACCACCGAAGGATACGTAGGTGCCAAATTCATAGGCGCCAAAGACGAGCTCTTCCTGGATAACAGTTTGTTGAACCGTTTTTCCATAACTCAAAATCAGTATTGCGTTATGTTTAGATTAAAGAATTCAACACATGGATCGAGTAAATGTATTTATTGGGACGGAGGCGGCTGGGCTCAATCGTCGGATGAAACCCTTAAAACCGACATTGAAGGAGTGGCAGGCATCCTCCAGCGCCTCGTGCAGATTGACGTGAAGTCTTTTCGCTGGAAGGGTGATGAGCCGACAGAGCGCAAACAGGTTGGCTTCATCGCCCAACAGGTGCAAGAAGTCTTTCCGGATTTGGTCAAAGGGGGCGAATCTGGCGATGATGATGGCACAAATCAATTGCGATTGAACTACACCGGTATTGGCGTTCTTGCCGTAGGCGCCATCAAGGAGCTCAAGGCCCTTTTTGATCAAGAACTTGCCGCCCTGCGTGCCGAACTGGCCGAGCTGCGTCTTCAGCGCGCCCCAGCTCACGGGGATCAGGCGGCAGCACCTGCCAGCCCCACCGAAGTGTTGCCATGAGCCCCCCTCGATAACTCCTCCCCTCTCGCTGCCTCCATTCCACTGATCCTTGCTGCTTCTCAGCTTTCATCATGCCAACATCCAACAACAAAAAGCGCCAGGAGTTGCGCAATAGCTTTGTCAACAATGCGATCCCCACGGAGAAGGATTTCGCTGATCTGATCAACGCCAGTCTCAATCTGGCTGAGGATGGCGTTCTCAAACTGGCCGATCAATCGCTGGGGCTGGTGCGGCAGAAAGCGGCCGCAACGCCGGTCTTGAGCTTCCTTGAGGAGAGCGCAACGGAGGCCACCTGGCAAATTCAGCTGCAGAGCGCTGGCAAGGCTGGCTTCGCCCTCGCTGACCAGGCAAAAACCACCCGGCTGTTTCTCGATCAAACGACGGGGAACCTGGGCCTCGGAACAAGTGATCCCAAAGCCAAGCTGACAATCTCAGAACAAACCGGCACTCTCGCCGGGTCCAACTCAGCCAGCCTGCTGATTGACCATGAGAATTCCGGTGGCGCCAGCAGCATCGTGTTCCGGAGCAAGGTGGACCGGGGAAATGATTTTGCCTTCATCCAGTATCAAGACAAGAATCCCGAGATTGAAAGCAGAGAGGCGGGCCTGCTCACGATCGGCATTCAGGATGACTCAACCGACCATCTGGCCCTGATGCCCTCCGGCAATGTGGGGATTGCCACGAAAACACCTACCGCCAAACTGCATGTGGCGGGCGCCATGCGGGTGGATGCAGGCCTGACCGTTCAAGGGGCCCTTTCGGCCTCAGGAAATGTGGGCATTGGCACAACAACGCCAGTCCAGAAGCTTACGGTGGAGGGACAATGGGGTGCTTCAGTCCCCAAGGACTCACAAAGCAATCTCGATAGTGCAGGCCAAATCGCCATCAAATCGAGTGTTCCTCAACTGGATTTTATTGACACCGACTCTAATGATCTTGACTGGGCAATTCATGTTAATGAAGGCAGAATGTGCTTCGTTCGTTCGCAAAAAAATGAGGTGACGGGGTATAATGAGGTGACGATGATACTTCAGCGCGGCGGAAATGTTTCGATTGGGGCGGATTCTAATTCGCACAAACTGCATGTTGCAGGCACCATGAAGGTGGACTCCAACCTGACCGTTCAAGGGGCCCTTTCGGCCGCAGGCTATCGCCATAGAGTCTTCAATGACGTTGAATTTGAATTCGAACGGGATTTGATCAAACCGTGCCAAGAGAGCATTTTTGAAAAAAAAGTATTTGTATACAATGGCAACTCAGAGCATCAGATTTTGACTATTCCGCCAGCAGGAGTAAAATACATCTTCGTCAAGCTCTGGGGGGCTGGCGGTGGGGCCGGCAAGCCTCACCACCCGGAATGGGGACATGCAGCCAATGGTGGGGGCGGAGGGCACACTCGAGGATTGTTTCCTGTTGATCCAAACGATCGATTGATTGTGGTTGTTGGCAGGGGCGGCACCACAAGCAATGGCCTCACGGAAAGCTATGGCGGTGGTGGAACAAATGGAAGTGCGGCAATCACTACTTTTAGCGGTCATGGTGGAGGATACTGCGGAATATTCAGAGGGAATGTTGTTTCCCAGGCCACTGCCTTGGCCATTGCGGGTGGGGGCGGGGGCGGAGGATTAAGCCGTATGGGAAAGGGCAATATTGGAGGCGCTGGAGGAGGGCCGGTTGGTGAAGCAGGGTACAGCCCATATCCCGATCGTGCCAACAATAAATATCAGCTTGGAGGGGGTGGAGGCTCTCAGCTGATCGGCGGGAGTGCCGCCCCCAAAGTTAACCAAGCAAACCCTTCAGACTCCTCGGCTGCCTTCCCTGGAACAGAGTTGAAGGGGGGCAAAGGGGCAGAACTTGATTATGGAGGTGGTGGCGGAGGGGGGTATTTTGGTGGTGGGGGTGGTGGATATCTCGAGCGCAACACAATGGCAGGAGGCGGAGGAGGCAGTGGATTCATTGTGTCTACTGGCCCCATCTCAGGAACCTATACCGGCCATCGCAGAGACCCTGCGTTTTGGTGGGATCCCGATAGAACACAGCCTGCTGGAACCACCTATCCATCCGATGCCACTCCCCATACATCCATTTCCATTGGATATGGTGGTGATCCAACGTTGCTAAATAGTGCCAGCAAGCAAAGCGGCGGCCATGCGCTTGCTGTCATCTATTTGTTGAAATCTCTGGCTTGAATTTCTACAACGAAAACAGCACTAATCAAATCTTTTTGATTGAAGGATTTCCAGCTCCGCTGATTTGAGAGCCATTCCAGCAGGCAAAAACAACCACCTCCGGTGATCATGCCCAGCCCACCCCCCTCCATCACCCTCGATCCTGCCCCCCATCCCGCCCTGAACTACGCCGGGCTGCGAGCTGAGGCGCTGGAGCTGCTGGGGCGCCTCTGCGGCGATCAGTGGAGTGATTTCAACAGCCACGATCCCGGCATCACGATCCTCGAGCAGCTCTGCTTCGCCCTCACCGAGCTGGCCTATCGCAGCCAGTGGTCGATGGAGGATCTGCTCAGCACCGGCGCCGATTGGCAGCCGGCCGCGGCGGAGATTCTCAGCGGCGATCCGGTCACCCCTGACGATCTGGTGGCCCTGCTGCGGGCCCTGGGTTGCCAGGCGGTGCAGGTGGAGGCCCAGGAACAGCCGGAGCTGCACCTCTACTTCCGCCCTTCCACCATCGGCAGCGCCCTGGTGGCCGGCGACCTGGAGCTGGACGCCGAGCCGCTGGGCAGAACGGCCGCCGGTCCGCCCCAACCCGTGGTTCCCCGGGGCGTGTGGCGGGTGGCGGCCCAACTCGGGCCCGCCTCGCTTCTATCGATCGCCCAGCGCCTTCACGGCGCCCGCCTGCTCGGACGCGATTTCCACCTTGTCTCCCTCACCCCCTTCGAGGTGGTGGTGAAGGCAGAGCTCGAGCTCCATGCCGCCGCCGTGGCGCCGGGCCTGCTCGAACGCCTGCGCGCCGCCCTCGATGCCGCAATCAGCGAGGTGGGGGCCTCGCCCCCCCCCGGCGGCCTGCGCAGCGCCGTCCTGATCCAGGTCGTTCAGGCCCTGCCGGAGGTGCGGCGGGTGGTCTCCCTGGAGCTCGCCAGCGACCCCAACGAGCGCTTCCATCCCTGGCATCTCCCCCTGCCCCGCCGTGGGGCCCGGCTCCATCGCGCCTCCGAGATCCGCCTCTCCCACCGCGGTCTGGCCCTGCAGCCACCCCCTCCCGTCAACCCCTCCCAGCTCGCTGCCGCCGCCGCGCCGAAGTCACCCGCTGCCGTGGCGGCCACCACCGCGATCCCCGCCGGCCGTCGCCGCTCCTTCCTCAGCCCCACCTCCGTGGCCCGTCAGCTGCCCGCCGTCTACGGCGTCGGGCCGGCCGGCCTGCCCGCCGATGCCGCCCCGGAGCGGCGCGGCCAGGCCCTGCAGCTGCGGGCCTACCTGCACTTCTTTGATCAATTGCTCGCCAACGGCCAGGCCCAACTCGCCCACGCCGCCCAGCTGCTCGGCCCCGTTCCTGCCGACGATCCCCACCCCCTCGACGGGGAAGCCGTGGGCCTGGCCCACGATCGCGACCTGCCGCTCACCGATCTCAGCGATCTGCTCCAGGGTCGCCCCGAGCACTGGCCCCAGGCCCTGCGCCAGGCCCTGCAGGCCAGCGCCCCCGCCGCTGCGGCCCACCAGCGGGCCGACCTGCTGGCCCACCTGTTGGGTCGCTTCGGCGAAGCGCTCGAGCTCGATGCGGTCCCCTCCTCCAACGGCGGCTCGGCCACAGCCCTGGTGATGGCGCGCTCGGCCCTGTTGCGCCGCATCGTTCCCCTCACCGCCGGCCGCGGCTCCGGCCCCGACCTGCTCACGGCCGATCCCCTCGCCGCGGCCACCGCAAACCCTTCGGCTCCGCCCACCGTTGCGGAAGCCAACCAGGGCGCCTTCGCAGAACGGCTGCGCCGCAAGCTCGGCCTGCCCCTCGACCCCGATGGCACCCCGCCGTTGCTCGTGATCGAACACCTGCTGTTGCGCCCCCTCCAGGAGGACAGCAGCCAGCAGGTGCAGGACGGCGAAGACCCGATCCCCTTCCTCTCCGATGTGCCCCGGCCCGATCCCTGGAGCGGCCGGGTGAGCGTGGTGGTGCACGCCACCCGGCTGCCGGGCACCGCCACTCCCGCCCGGGATCGCTGGCTGGTGCACCACCTGCGCCAGGAGCTGCCGGCCCATCTGCAGGCCGAGCTCCACCTCCTCGCCGACGACCCCGCCACCCCCGGGGAGGGCCCCTGGAGCACGATGGTCGCCGCCTGGCAGCGCTTCCGCGCCCTGCTCCAAAGCCAGCGCCTCGCCGGCCTCAGCGGCGCCGGCTCCGCCGAAGCCGGCGAATCCCAGCTCCGGCTGCTGCGCCTGCGCGACAGCCGCGATCGCCTGGTGACCCTCCTGCGCCTCGGCCTGCCCTGGCCCCTGCGCGCCATCCCCCTGCCCGAGCAGCTGATGGTGGCCCCCGGCAAGCAGGGCGCCATCACCCTGCCCTACAGCCAGCGGGGCATCCGCTACCAGCTGGTGGAGGTGGCCAGCGGGGCCGCCGTCGGCGAACCCGCCCTGGGCACCGACGACGCCCTCACCCTCACCACCTCCCCCATCAGCAAGGACATCACCCTGCGGGTGCAGGCCAGCGTGCTCCCTCCCAGCGGCACCAGCTCCGCCGCCGCCGCCCCGGTGGACCACAAAGGCGTGGCCCTCACGGCCAACGGCCGGGCTCGCTCCACCCTGCTCAGCGGAGAGATCCGGGTGGTGAAAGGCATCGAGCTCGGGCTGCCCGTGCGGCTCCTCGATGCGGCCAGCCGCTCCCGCCTGCCGCTCCTCGATCCATCCGGCGTTGCGGACAACGATGGGCTGGCCCGGTTGGTGCCTTATGGCCAGCAGCTGCTGGTGGAGATCGACGCCAGCCAGGAAGGCGTGAAATATCAGGTGATCGACAACACCAGCAAGACGCCCCTGAGCGCCGAAGTGCCCGGCAACACCCGCACCCTTCACCTGCCGCTGAACGCCGCCGCCACGGAGGATCAAGACCTGGCCGTGCGCGCCCGCCTCGAGAAGCGTCGCGCCCAGGATCAGAACCAGCTCACCACCCTGCTGCCCCTGCGGGTGAAAGCCAATCCCAACGTGCCCCTGCAGCCCAGCGCCAAGGTGGTGGCCGCGGAGGCCGATGCGGAGATCCAGATCGGCGTGATGGCCACGAAGGAGGCAGCCGCGCTCGCCAGCCAGGCCAGCGTGCACTACCAGCTTCGAACCCGGGAGCTGCGGATCGACCCCGGCAACCCCATGGTCGATGAATGGAGGCTGGACAACCCGCTCTGGCTGGTGCAGCCGCCGCGGCCGGTCGACCCGCTCAAACCGGTTGACCCCACCTCCAGGCAGCAGGCCTTGGAGGGCTTCCCGGAAGCCACGGCTGGCCCCGGCAGCAAAGGCAATGGGCAACAACTCATCGTGAAGCACCCCATCCGCGGCGAAGGTTTCGTCGTGGCCGCCCTGGCCCGCAAAGAGCACCGCCTTCATCCCCTCTCCCACGACAACGAGGCAACCCTGCCCAGCGCGGTGCCCCTGACGCAGGCCGCCGTGGTGTACGCCAAGCCCGAGGCCACCCGGCACCTGCTCCTGCGGCCCGATCCCGATCGCCCTGGCCTCTGGACCCTCGAAGGCGGCCAGCCCGGCGTCGCCTACACCCTCAAGGACGCCAAGGGCAACACCCTGGCGAGGGAGCTGCCCATCCCCGAAGTCGGCGAAGCCCGGGCCAAGCGGCAGGGGATCGGTTACCAACGGGTGGGGCGCGACCTGATCGTGGGCCTGCGCGATGAGCCCGCCCGGGCGGTGGCGGCCTTCACCCTGGATCGAGAAGCGATCTCAACCCTGAAGGTGGAGGCCCGCTACCTGCGCAGTGGCACGACGGTGGCGCTTGTCCATCCCCCCACCCTGGCACCAGAGTCGAGCCCTCCCGACGACGCCGCTGCCGTTGTGGCCCAGATCATGCGGAGTCGGGGGACCCGAAAGCTGCCGACCATCCCCCCGCCCGAGGCCTTCAGCCAGGTGCTCACAACCCGCACCGGCGAGGGCAACCTGGAGCTGCTGCTGCTGGGCGCCGATGGTTCCGTCTGGCAGAGCTCGCAGACGCCTCCCAGCGATGGCTGGAGTGCCCCCGTGGGCCTGGGTGGCAGCGGCTACACACAGCTGGTGGCTGGATGGTCTCGCGACGGCAGGCAACAGCTGTTTGCCGTCGGCCCTGATCAGGCGGCCTGGCACAACGTTCAGATCGATGCCCAGGCCGGTGGCTGGGCCGGCTGGACCAGCCTCGGCGGCTCGATCAAGCAGTTGGCGGTGGCCAGCAACGCCGACGGGCGGCTGGAGCTGTTTGGGATCGGCGTGAAAAACGGACCCCTCTGGGTGCTGCCGCAAACCCCTCCCGATGACGCGTGGAGCACCTGGACATCGCTGGCCGGCGGCATCACGGAGATCAAGGCGGGCAGAAACAGCGATGGGCGGCTGGAAGTGTTTGCGGTGGGCACGGACAAAGCCACCTACCACATCTGGCAACAGGAACCCGGTGCGCGTTGGACCGGGTGGGTGTCCTTGGCGGGCAATTGTCGCTGCTTGGATCTGGAAACCAATGGGGATGGGCGCATGCAAGTGTTTGTTATCGGCTACGACAAGGCTCTGTATCACAGATTGCAAACTCGGACTGGCGACAGCACCGGGTGGGATCCCTGGACCAAGCTGGGCGGATCGACGCAGCGGATCGCCTCGGCCAAGCACCTCGATGGTCGGCTGACGGTCTTCGCCGTTGGCGCCGACCAGCAGCTGAGTTGCCTCTCCCAAACCGCCCCTGGCAAAGGCTGGGGAGCCTGGGTCAAGCTCGGCGGTTCGGTGGTGCAGGCCTCGGCCCAGCCCAGCGCCGATGGCCGGATGCAGGTGTTGGCCATCGGCACCGATGGCGGCGTGTGGCAGATCGGCCAGAAGGAGCCGAATGGAGGCTGGAATGACTGGACAAAACTCTTCTGAGCCAGCAAGCCCTCTCGCTGAGGGCCCGGCATGAGCCACCTGGTGGACCGCCTGGAGCTGGACATCCACACGGAGGATGCCGCCCAGGCCCGCCGGCTGCAGGATCGCCTCAGCCGCCTCCATCACCAAGCCCTGGAGGATGTGCTGGCACGGGTCTTGGATCGGTTCAGCTCCCCCGACACCATCCAGCGGCTGGACACGCTCAGCCTTGATCTGGGCACGATGGCGGCGGATGAGCTGGAGCAACGCTTCCCCGAACGGCTGGAGCGGGCCCTGGGGGAAGCCCTGCGCTCCCGCCTGCACACCGCCCAACGCATCCCAACCCCCCCCGATCGCGACCCGCCCCGGGAACCGGGCGCTGCCCCTGCCGACGCCCCCTCCGCCCAGCCCATCGCGATGCCAGCCAGCGCGGAGACGCCAGCCGCGCCCAGCCCGCCGCCAGCCCCACAGGCCCCCAGCGCACCCCCAGCTGACGCCCCCTCCGCCCAGCCCATCGCGATGCCAGCCAGCGCGGAGACGCCAGCCTCGCCCAGCCCGCAGCCAGCTCCACAGGCCCCCAGCGCACCCCCAGTTGACGCCCCCTCCGCCCAGACCATGGCGTCCCCCGCCAGTGCGGAGACACCAGCCCCCTCGCCCAGCCCGCCGCCAGCTCCACAGGCCCCCGGCGCACCCCCAGCTGACGCCCCTTCCGCCCAGCCCATCGCGATGCCAGATGGCGCGGAGACGTCGCCCCCGCCGAGACCATCGCCCGCGGCGCAGGCCTCTGAAGCCCGCGACCTTGAGTTGCTGGCCTGTTTTGCCGCCCTCGGCGTGCTGCCCTGGTGGGCCCCCCGCCAGGACGCCCGCCTGATTCCCGCCACCCTCGCCCGCGCCCTGCGCCTGCCCCCGCAGACGCTTTTCCCCTTCCTGCGCCAGCTGGCCGCCGGCTCCACCGCCTTCCAACGCCTCTTCGCCGCCAGTGAGCCAGCCCAACGGCCCCTGCTGCTCCAAGCCCTGGGGAGCCACGCCGCGGACACCCCCGAGCCCGGCCCGCCCCAGCGGGAGCCGCAAGCGTCTCTGGCCGCCCGGGATTCCGCGCACCAGGGTCAAGACCCAGACGCCGCCGACCCGGCCCGACCCGCCCCTCCCCATAAGGACGACACGCTCGCGGTGGATGGCGCCGGCCTGGCCCTGCTCTGGCCCTTTCTGCCCACGTTGTTCGAACGGCTGGGTTGGCTAACGCCGGAGCGGCTGTTCATCGGGCCGGTGCCGCAACAGCGGGCGCTGGCCCTCCTGGGCTATCTGGTGCATGGCGATCCCAGGCCGCCCGAATGGCGCCTCCCTCTGGCGAAGCTGCTCTGCGGCCTGCCTCTCGACGCCGTGTTCACCCTGGAAGACGACCTCAGCGCCGCGGAATTGGCGGAAGGGGACAAGCTGCTGCAGGCCGCGCTCGCCCATGGCGACGGCCTGCTCGGAGACGATGGGGACAGCCTGCGGGCGACATGGCTGCAGCGGCCCGGCCTGCTCAGCTGGAGGCCCCAGGCCTGGCTGCTGGTGGTGGAGCGGCGCGACGCCATCGACGGGGCGCTGGAGCGGTTGCCCTGGACTGTCTCCTGGCTCAGCCTGCCCTGGATGGTGGAGCTGGTGCAGGTGGGGTGGTGAGTGGATTGATCCAGCGCAGCCCGGGAAAGCGCGCAAAGTCGCTGTCGTTGGAATGCACCAGCGCCTGATGCTCGATCGCCAAGGCCGCAATGTGCGCATCGGTCAACAGGGCGCCGCTCAACACACCGGCATCGGCAAAGCCCGTGAGGATGGCCAGATGGCGCGGTCCGGGCTGCAGGAGGCGCACGGATGGCTGCTCCAGCCAGCTCCGCAGGTGATCCAGCGCAGTGGCCATCGCCATCGGACGCTCCAACGCCACCCGGCTCGTCATCACCCTGAGGAAGCCGAGGCTGACAACCCAGGGAAGGGCGACGGGCTGCGAACCAGCCACGCACCGCTCCCACCAACCCTTGGCCCGCACATGCTGGGGCGCATCGGAGTTGTAGGCGTACACCAACAAATTCACATCAGGAAGGATCACGACAGCTCCTCCTCTCGAGCCTGCACCATCTGAAACCGATCCACGTCGAGCTGATCCAGCAGCTGGTTGAACCGCAACGGATCGATGCCGGGCATCAGGCCACAGGCCTGGGCATGCACCACAAAGGGCTCCCTCCCCTCTGATGGCGGATCGCCGAGCGACAGCCCCCGACGGATGGCGGCATTCACCACGGCTTTGAAGCTTTGACCCGTCTGGCGGGCGGTGCGGTTCAGGGTTTCCGCGAGGTCATCGTCGAGGGTGAGCGTGGTGCGCATGGCCTGCCTCCCATCCCTTGGCCTTTTGCAGGCATCATGATGCGTTGTGAATGGGAGGTCAAGATGCCGCGTGCAGGTGGTGGCTGATCTTGCCTGCCGCTAGCGTCCACTGGGGGCGTGGGATCCCACCTCATGAACAGCTCAGCCAAAGCGGGTGACGACGCCAGGGAAATCGCCGAGCTCAAGCCAGCGGCTGGATGCTTGCCGCAAGGCGATGGGCTGGATGCAGGCGAGTTGGCGCTGGAGCGCGAGCTGGAGCAGGTGATCGACTGGCTGGAAGCCCTGGCGATCTTCCGCATGGAGCGGCTGCTTCGGGATGGCGACCGGCCACGGGCCGAAGGCAGCGACGCGCCGCCGCCAACCCCCCTGCCCCCCGATCAACCAACCGTCTCACCACAGAGCACCACCCCCTGGGCCCAGCTCCTGGCAGAGCTGGCAGGCGACCCTCTGGCCCACCTCGCCCTGGCCCTGCTGCTCACGGTCCAGTTGCGCCCCGCCGCCCTCGATCCCCTGCAGCTGATCAATCCCGCTCTCGAGCGGCGCTTCAGCGAAGGCGGCGGCGTGATGCGCGACGGAGCCTTTGAGCCCACCGGCGACACCCTGGCCCTGTTGGCCGATGGGGGCCAGATGGCGGGTCGGCTGGCAGTGGCGCGATTGCTGGCGGACGAGGGCCCGCTGCGGCGGCTGGGCGTGCTTGGCCCCCTGGAGGGGGAGTCGCCCCTCAAGGCGCCACTGCGCCTGCCGGGCCCCTGGCTGGAGTGGCTGGTGGGCACCGGCCCCCGGCCCGATGAAAACGCCACCCCGGCCAGCGCGGCGGGAGCGGGCCCCGGATCGGGTTTGCTCACGCAGCGCTTGCACACCCAAATGGCCTGGAGCGATTTGGTGCTCCACGCCGGCACCCTGCGCCAGCTGGAGGCCTTCGAGCAACACCTGCGCCACGACGCCACCCTGCGCCAGGAGTGGGGCATGGCCCGGCGGCTGCGGCCGGGATACCGGGCTCTGTTCCACGGTCCACCGGGCACCGGCAAAACGCTGACGGCGGCGCTGTTGAGCCAGCGGTTGGGGCTGGAGGCTCGGCGGGTGGATTTGTCGCGGGTGGTGTCGAAATACATCGGCGAGACGGAGAAACAGCTGGCGGCGGTGCTGGATCGGGCGGAGCGCCGCCAATGGCTGCTGGTGTTTGATGAGGCCGACGCGCTCTTCGGCAAACGCAGCGAAACCCGCGACGCCCACGACCGCTACGCCAACCAGGAGGTGGCCTTCCTGCTGCAGCGGCTGGAAACCTTTGCCGGGGTGGTGATCCTGGCCACCAACCTGCCCAACAACCTCGATGGCGCCTTCCTGCGCCGCTTCGAGAGCGTGGTGTATTTCCCCCTGCCGGGCCCAGAGCAACGGCTGCGACTGTGGCGGGAGGCCTTCTCGCCGCGAGCCAGGTTGGAGGTGGATCTGGGAGCCATCGCCGAGCGCTATGAACTCTCCGGCGGGCTGATCCTCAACGTGGTGCGCCAGGTGAGCCTGGAGGCGATCGCCAACGACGAGGCTCCGATCGGGGAGGTCCAACTGCTGCGCGCCATTCGCCGGGAGTTGGAGAAGGAGGGCAAGGGGCTGTAGCAAGAAAAGAAAGTCAACAAACCGTGCCGAAGGGCTCTAAGCAGCACTAAAGTCATCTGAGACGATGCAAAATCATGGCAACCTCAACTCATGACGTCCGCTCGTCTACAAACAAAACGCAAGAGACAGATTCTATTTCACAGCGCCCGAGATCGGGCCAGAACTCGCGCACGCCACACTCCCTGCCTTCCGCGCTTGATTTAAACGAACCCGCTCCCCGAGATCGTGACAGCTTTTTTAAATCCCTGGTTGACACCAATCCCAAGATCAAGAAGTTCCTGGAGCTTGAAAAACTTGCTACAGGGCTGAGTAAGCTGGAACGCGATAAAATGTTGATTGGTCAATTCAGCTCTGAAACGGATCTTTCGATGGAGCTCTATGACAAGGTTGTCGATGGACGAGCCTCTGAAGAAGAAAAGATCAAGTACGCAGCAAAGGCAGACTCACTGAATAAACGAACAGCCATATTCTGCAATAGAGTGGCAGGGGAGATGCAGGTGGCGTTATGGAACTTCGAACGCGCTGGTCGGGAGGTAGCAACCCTGCCCTCAGGTCAATGGGAACCTAGCCCTGGTGGCTTCCTCCCGCCCCCCGAAATAGCCGAACTGGTGGAGGCCCAGAAGCGGGAGCTGGCAGCGTGGGACGCATCCCGCCCTGAAACTCCATGAACCTTAGCGCCGACTTCTTGACAAGCTTTTCTTTTAATCTGTCCATGTGCGGCTGGAGCTCAATGACGGCGATGCCATCAACCAACGATCCCGCCCTGGAGCGCGAGGCCGATGAGATGGGGGCGCGGACGTTGCGCGTCGGAGAACGCTGAAGCCGCACCCCGGGACGGAGCCCCCTCACCCCCCCAGATAGGCCATCTCCGCATGGCGCACCGGCGGTGGCGCCCCCTGGCGCCAGGCTTCCCGCCGCTCCTCGCTCCAACGATCCACCCGCCCTCGCCACAACCCCGCGATCGCCTCCCGCAACTCCCGCGCTGGCACGCCGGGCGCCAGCCAGGGCCGCAGATCCAGCCCGCTGGCCGGGGCGGCGAAGAGGCAGGTGTAGGCCAGCCCATCGGCGGTGACGCGCAGGCGGTTGCAATCGCCGCAGAAGGGGTTGCTGACGGAGGCCACCACGGCGAGGTGGCCCGCGCCATCGCGATAGCGCCAGCGGCTGGCGGTGCCGTGGGTCTCGCGGCCCAGGGGCTCCAGGGGCCATTGGGCGGCAAGGCGCTCCACCATCTCGCTGGCCGTGAGCACCGCTTGAGGGCGCCAGCCATTGCGGTTGCCCACATCCATGAACTCGATCAAGCGCAGCTCCACCGCCCGCTCCCGCGCCAGGGCCGCCAGCGGCAGCAGCTGATCGTCGTTGCGGCCGCGCTGGATCACGGCATTGAGCTTGAGCTCCCCGCGGGCCGGATCAAAACCGGCGGCGCGGGCATGGTCGAAGGCGGCGAGCACCTTGGCCAGCAGGGCCTCGCCGGCGGCGGCGCCCCCCGTCAGGCCCGCCATGGCCGCCACCGCTGCGCCACTGGCCCCATCCAGGCTGAGGGTGAGCCGGTCGAGCCCGGCGGCCCGCAGGGCCCGGGCCCGCGCGGCCGTGAGCAGGGCGCCGTTGCTGGTGAGGCTGATCTCCTGGAGCCCGGGGGCCGGGGCGGGGCCGGGCGCGCGCAGGGGGGCGGCCGCGGCGATCAGGGCCTCGACACCAGGATGCAACAGCGGTTCGCCACCGGTGAGCCGCAGGCGGCGGACGCCAAGGGCCACAGCCGCCTCCACCACCGCCAGGCGCTGGGCCTGGCTCAGCAACCCCGGCGGTTCTCTGCCATCGGGCAGGCAATAGGGGCAGGCCAGGTTGCAGCGAGCCGTCAGCGAGAGGCGCAGCACCCCCAGGGGGCGGCCGTGGCGGTCGTGGGGGCTCAGGGGCCGCGGGCTGTGGAAGCCAAACGCTAGGGCGGAGATCCCGGAGCTGGCTGGTGGCGAGGGGTCCAGGTGGCTTGCCCTTGCGCCAACCTTCAGCCCCCCCCTCAGGCGGCAGAGGCTGCCAGGGAAGAGGGAGTGCTAACAACAGAACGCCGGGTGTTTGGGGGAGGGATGAAGCTCCTGGTGGTGGAGGACGATCCCCTGATCCAGAGCGCCCTGCGGCAGATGGTGGAAGCCTGGGGCTACGCCTGCGACGAAGCCAGCGATGGCGAGCAGGCCTGGGAGATGGCGCGGCAATGCCCCTACGACCTGATCCTGCTGGACCTCAGCCTCCCCAAGCTCGATGGGCTGGCCTTCTGCCGGCGCCTGCGCGCAGCTGGCGGGCACCAGCCCCTGATCCTGATGCTCACCGCCCGCGACACCAACCGCGACAAGGTGGTGGGGCTGGATCAAGGCGCCGACGATTACATGGTGAAGCCCTTTGATCCGGATGTGCTGCGGGCCAGGGTGCAAGCCCTGCTGCGCCGCGCCGACCGGCCGCTCACCAACACGGCCCGTTGGGGACGCCTCAGCCTTGATCGCGACGGCCACGGCGCCCGGTACGGCGAGCGGGAGCTCAGCCTCACCGCCACGGAGCACCGCCTGCTGGAGACGCTGATCCAGGCCGCTGGCGCCACTTGCTCGAAAGAGCGGCTGTTGCAAGCCGTTTGGAACTGGAGCGACTCGCCCGGCCCCGAGTGCGTGAGGAGCCACGTGAAAAACCTGCGGGCCAAGCTCGTGGCCGCCGGCGCGCCCCCTGATCTGGTGGAAACGGTGTATGGCGTGGGGTTTCGGCTGCATGCGAACCATGCGACCTGATCTGCGGGCGACGCGCCGCCAGCTCAACCAGCGCTACGCGGCCTTCGTGGCCGTCTTGCTGCTGGTGTTTGCCTTGGGGGTGTACGGGCAGGTGAGCCGCTCCAGCCGGGATCTGCTGCGGCGCCAGGCCGAGCAGCTGGCGGCCACGGCGGCCTCCGAGCTGCCGCTGCTCCACCACGAGATCGATGAGGCCCGATCGATGCCCGGCGCTCCACCGCTGGAGGGGATGGCCATCGCGGGCGACGCCAATGGCCTGGCGTTGACCAACCATCGCATCGTCTGGCTGGATGATGAGTTGCAGCCCCTGCAGGTCAGCGGCGAGTTCCGCCCGGACGGAGCCACCCAGCCCCCGCCAGCGGATCGGCTGCGGGCCCAGTGGCTGCCGCTCGCCAACGGGGTGGCGTTCTGGAGGCCGGTGCAAGTCCATCGAGGGAGCCGGGGGGGCGCGGCCAAGTTGCATGGCTATGTGTCGGTGGCGGTGGCCACGGCAGCCACCGATGGGGAGCTCAACCGCTTGCGGCAAGGCCTGTTGATCGGGGCCCTCCTGGCGGCGCTGATGGCGTTCGCTGCCAGTCAGCGGATGGTGGCTGCCTCGTTGGAGCCCATCCAGCGCCAGATCGAGCGGCTGATCTCCTTCACCGCCGATGCCTCCCACGAGTTGCGCCAGCCCCTCACTGCCATCCGTGCGCTGATCGGGAGTCTGCGCCATGGGGAGGCCCTCATGGGCGCCCCACCAGGGCTGCGGCAAACCGTGGCCCAGATCGATCAAACCACCGCCCGGATGGGCCGCCTCGTGGATGATCTCCTGCTGCTCACCCGCTTCGATCGGGCCATCGACGACCGACCCTCCATGGAAACCTTTCCGATGGAGGAGCTGGTGGAGGATCTGATCGATCTGCATCAGGCGGAAGCTGAGGCCGCCGGGGTGAAGCTCCAAAGCCGAATCGAGGCGGCCGGCCTCGTGCAGGGCAGCCCGGAGCGGCTGCGGCGCCTGTTGGAAAACCTGCTGAGCAATGCCCTGCGCTTCTCCCCCCGCGGAGGCACGGTGACCGTGGGGCTGAGGCAAGCCCGGGGGCTGGTGCAACTGTGGGTGGAGGATCAGGGGCCGGGCATCGCCCCATCCGAGCGGGCGCTGGTGTTCGAGCGGTTCTGGCAGGCCGATCCGGCGCGGGGCGGCGCGGAGCACCATGGGCTGGGGCTGTCGATCGCCCGGGCCATCGCCCAGGCGCACGGGGGGCAGCTGCGGGCCGAGGAGGCGCCCGGCGGAGGGTGCCGGATGGTCCTCGACCTCCCGAGCCGTCCCTGATCGGATCTCCGCCCCGCTGCCTTCACAAGTTCTGCACAGGCGCTGTGGCAAACCAGAAAAAAAGGGTCTCGCTTTGGCCTCCTTCACCGTTTTCGATCCCCTCACCGGCTCCCTCGCCGCGCTGGTGAACTCCGTGCTGGCCACCAACTCAGGGATCATGGTGGATTCCAACAGCATCAGCCTGCGTCTCTCCGGCCCTGGAGCGGTGAGTACGTATGACACCGCGGTGGGGTCCCCGCTGGGGATCGGCGCGGGTTTGCTCCTCACATCGGGCACCACCCCCGGCACCAGCAACACGAGCACCTGGTTTGGCAGCGACAACAGTGGCAGCAGCGGCTTCACCAATGGGGACGCCGACATCAACGCCGTGGTGAACACGGTGTTTCAAACGATGTCGTATGACGCCACCACCCTGGCGTTTTCCTTCAGTGTCAACGATCCGCTGGCCACCTCCGTCAGCTTTGATCTGGTGTTTGGCTCGGATGAATACCCGGAGTGGGTGGATGCCTTTGTGGATTGCGGCATCGTGATTGTGGACGGGGTGAACTATGCCCTGTTCAACAACGACCCGCTCCACCCCCTCAGCGTCATCAGCCCCAATCTGAGCGCGGGCTACTTCCAAGACAACGCCGGCAATGTCATCCCGATCGAATACGACGGCGTCAGCGGCCGACTGCGAATTGTTGCTCCCCTGAAGGCGGGACAGACCACCCACACCATCAAGATCGGCATCGCCGACACCGGCGACCACATCCTCGACAGCGGCCTGTTCATCGCCAATCTCAGTGCCGGCACGGATCCCGGCTCGGGGGTGGTGTCGAATCCCGGCGGCGGCACAAATGGCAATGACAATTGCAGCGGCACCAGCAAAGACGAATACTTCGACCTGCAAGCCGGCGACGACACGGTGTATGCCGGCGGCGGAAACGACATCATCGTGGCTGGTGTCGGCAACGACAAGGTGTTTGGGGGTACAGGCAATGACGACCTGAAAGGCGACGGCGGCAATGATCTGCTCGATGGCGGCGCGGATGTCGACACCGCCGTGTATGCAGGAAGCAGCAGCGGCTATGGGCTGAGCTACAACGCCGTCAACAATCAATACGTGATCGATGGCACCGCCCAGGGAGAGGGGGTGGATGTGCTGATCGATGTGGAGCAGCTGAAGTTCAGCGACGGGTTGTTCAGCCTCACGCCGAGCGGATTGGCAGCGGTGTTGCCGCCCGCCCCGCCCGCCACCAACGCGCCTGGCGCGGTGGTGCTCACGGGTTTGGCAGCCGTTGGCAAAACCTTGCAGGCCAGCGTGATCGATGCGGATGGGCTGCCTGGCAACGGCGCCATCACCTACCAGTGGACGGCCAACGGGGCCGCCATCGCCGGGGCGACCGGCTCCAGCTATGTGGTGAAGGCCGCTGACGTCGGCGTCACCCTGGGAGTGGAAGCCACCTACACAGACGCCAAGGGGACATCCGAGCAGGCGATCGCCAATGGCGTACTGGTGCTCCCCCCCAGCGACGGCGATCTGACGGTGACGCTGATGAGCGTGGAGGGACCAGCCGTAGCCAACGTGCACACACCGATCACCACCTTGCTGCTGCGCGCGGTGGAACTGGGCGAAACTCCAGCCAGCGCCACCCAAAAGATCCGTTCAGCCCTGAAGGTGCCCACGGCGGTGCCGAATCTGCTCAGCACCAACGCCTTCCAGATCCTCAGCAGCGGTGTCGGTGACACCGTGAGCGCGCTCGCTCTGGCGAAATTGGAGGTGCAGGTGGACGTGATCTGCTCACTGAATGACGATCAGAGCGGCGTGAAGATGGCTCTCGCCTTGTTGAACAAGGCGGCGAGCGGCGGCAGCTTTGATCTCAGCAAAGCCGCGGATCTGTGCACCATTCTCGGGCTCGACCCCAGCGCCTTCAATCTGGCAGACAAAGCCACCTATCCCCAACCGCTCAGGGAGATCTTCGACCGCACCAACAACATTAAAGATGCCAACAAGCTCTTTGGCGCAACCGATAGCGCAAGCATCGAGCACGAATGGAAAGATTTCCTCTCCAACTGGGACTCCCTGGCCGATGGGGTGCCCATCAGCAGCCTGAGCCTGACCATCAACCAGGGCCCCAGTGGCTTTGCCAGCGCCCAATTGCCAGCCGTGGCAGCCGGGGATGTGTTCACCCTCACCGCTGCCCAGCTGCTGCAGGGAATCACCGATCCAGACAACGACCCCCTGCAGGTGAGCTGGCTGAGCACCGACCACGGTGATTGGTTCATCGCCAATGGGGATGGCAGCTGGACGCTCGACCCCAACGCCAGCGGTTACGACCCGACCTACGTCGGCCCCTTGGAGCTCAGCTACACCATCGACGATGGCCAGAACCACACGCTTGCCGTGAGCCAGATGCTGGTGGTGGTGGAGCACCTCAATCAGGCCCCCACCGGCTCGGTGACGATCAGCGGCCTGGCCAGCCAGGGGCAAACCCTCTCGGCCGCCCACACCCTGGCCGATGCCGATGGCCTTGGCCCGATCAGCTACCAGTGGAAGGCCAACGGCACTGCCATCACTGGCGCCACCGGCTCCAGCTACGTGCTGCAGCAGGCGCAGGCGGGCAAAACCATCACGGTGAGCGCCAGCTACACCGATGGCCATGGCACCGCCGAGACGGTGACCTCCGCCGCCACAGCCGCGGTGGCCAACGTGAATGATGCCCCCACCGGTTCGGTGACGATCAGCGGCCTGGCCAGCCAGGGCCAAACCCTCTCGGCCGCCCACACCCTGGCTGATGCCGATGGCCTCGGGCCGATCAGCTACCAGTGGAAGGCCAACGGCACGGCGATCACTGGCGCCACCAGCTCCAGCTACGTGCTCCAGCAAGCCCAAGTGGGCAAAACCATCACGGTGAGCGCCAGCTACACCGATGGCTATGGCACCGCCGAAGCGGTGACCTCCGCAGCCACCGCCGTGGTGGCCAACGTGAATGATGCCCCCACCGGTTCCGTGACGATCAGCGGAGTGGCGGGGCTGGGCCAAACCCTGGTGGCCAGCAACACCCTGGCCGATGCCGATGGCCTTGGCCCGATCAGCTATCAATGGAAGGCCAACGGCACAGCGATCACTGGCGCCACCAGCTCCAGCTACGTGCTCCAGCAGGCGCAGGTGGGCCAAACCATCACGGTGAGCGCCAGCTACACCGATGGCTATGGCACCGCCGAAGCGGTGACCTCCGCCGCCACGGCGGCGGTGAGCGGCGACACCACTCCCCCCACCGTGCTTGGCATCGGGGTGGAGGGCGCGGTCGTGACGCTGCGCCTCTCGGAGCCCATCACCGCCCAAGCGGTGCCCGCCGCAGCCTTCCCCATCGCCTTGGTGAGTTCCACGGGGGCGGTGACCACACCAACGATCAGCTCCATCGCGGTGAACCCCACAGACAACACCCGGCTGCTGATCAGCCTGGCCAGTGCTCCCGCCGCCAATCTGGATGTGCGGGTGGGCTACAACGATCCAGCCGGCAACCAAACCACCGGCGTGGTGCAGGATTTGGCCGGCAACGATCTGGCCAGCTTCGCCAACGTCTTCGCCACGAGCTTCAGCTCCTCCGCGACGGTGTCCACGCTGGCGAGCAAGTATGTCGATCTAGCCCTGACGGGTGGCGCCGCGATCAACGGCACCGGCAATGCCAATGCCAACACGATCACAGGCAACAGCGCCGCCAATGTGCTCAGCGGCGGAGCCGGCAACGACACCCTGGTCGGCGGAGCGGGAACCGACACCCTGATCGGTGGAGCGGGCGCCGATGTGCTCACCGGTGGCAGCGACAGCGTCGCCGACACCTTCCGCCTGACGGCCCTCAGCGATTCCCTGCTGGCCAGCTTTGATCGCCTCACCGACCTGGTGATCGGCAGCGACAACATCGATGGCCCCACCTCCGTGAGTGCCACCAACCTCAAGGAGGGGCTGGGCAGCGTGAGCGACCTCAGCCAGAGCGCGATCCAGGCCGTGCTCACCACCACCAGCTTCGCCAAGTCGGGCGCGGCCACGTTCACCCTCGGCAGCGGCCCCTCCGCCCGCACCTTCCTCGCCCTCAATGACGGCACCGCCGGGTTCTTGGCGACGAGCGACGCCATTGTGGAGATCACGGGCTTCAGCGGCTCGCTGAGCAATCTGGCCGTGATCTGAACCCCTCGCTCCAACGGTTGAGGTCGTCGGGAGTGTTCAGATTGGCCAGGGTGGCGGATGGCAGGGCGAGGCTGTGCACCACCTCCCCGGCCAGCCAGCGCTGCAGGCCCCGTTCGCCCCGGGCGAGGGCCGCTTGCAGGCTCTGGCGGTGAGAGGCGTCGCTGGGGTAAAGGCCCAGCAGGGGCTGGGGTCGCTCCGCGGCGGCGATCCAGATCGCGCCTGGTGCAGCGCTGGCCGCCTCCAGGAGCTCCCCCAGGCCGTGCGCAGTGAGGGCAGGCATGTCAACGGGACAGAGGAGAAGGCGCTGCTCCGGGTGGGCTTCCATCAAGCGGCCGAGCGCCAGCAGGGGGCCCTGCGGAGGCTGTGGTTCCTGCAGCAGCTCCAGGTTGACCCCCAAACCAGGAGCCAGGGCGGCCGCCCGCTCCAGATGGGCGGGCCAGCCGCTGAGCAGGCTCACCGGAGCGCCCAGGCCCGCCAGAAGCCGCAGCTGACGCTCCAGCCAGGTGCCGCCCTCAGGGTGTGGGAGAAGGGCCTTGTCGCGCCCCATGCGCCGGCTGGCGCCGCCGCTGAGCAGGCAGCAGCGGAGGGGGGCAAGGGGGGGGTGGCTGGGGCGGGCGGGCACGGTTTCCCCTCGCGACCTGGGTGCCGCCATCCTCACCGGCGCCTGAAGCGCCCGGGCTCAGGCGCTCACCCGGCTTGCCTGCCCACGCTTCTCACCGCCTGCAACGCAACTGGCCACCGAGGGGTGCCACCATGGAGGCCGTTTTCAGCACCACCGCCATGGGCCGCGCCCGTGATCCCTTCCGCATTCCCCGGGCCGGCATCGAGATGGCTCCGGCGGCAGGGCTGGCCGCCCTCGATGTGAATTTCAACGGTGGCCACTACAGCAACGGCGAATTCCTGGCGGAATCCACCCTGGGCGGCATGGCGGTGTACGCCTGTTACCAGGCCCTGCTCTCGGCCCTGCGCACCGAGGCCCTACGCCGCCAGGGCGACATCAGCCGGGCGGTGCAGGTGCGCATGATCGCCACCACGGTGTGGGAGTCGGTGAAGCACGGCGCCGCGGTGAGCATGATTTTGGCGGTGGTGCTGCTGGTGTGCCCCTGGTTGAGCCTGCCCCTGTCGGTGTTGGGCCTGGTGGGGATGGGCAAGGCCTCGCTGGATCTGTTCCACGCCTTCTGGGATGCCCTCGACGAGCTGCAGCGGGCCGAGCTGCTGGCGGCCGCCATGGAGGCGGGCGTGAATCTGCGCAGCTACCTGCGGGGCGGGGAGGCCTGGGCTTGAGGGGCTTGGGCTGATCTAAGGCGTTGCTGCCGCGAATGGATTGAGCATCCGCACCCCCGTCGCGCTGACATCGGCTGTGTTGCGTGTCACGAGTGTGAGATCGTGCAAAACGGCGATGGCGGCAATCTGTTTGTCGATGGCGTTCTCTGGATGGGGAACCCGCAGGCGACCCCAAATCTGTGCCGCATCGGAATCGAAGGGGAGCACCCGATCCCCATAGTCGCTCAACAGCATCGAAAACCAATCCTCCAGCTGCTGCGCTTGGCTGAGATCGCCACGGTGGCGGATCAGGTCGATACCCCTGCGGAGCTCGCCCAGGCTGATCACCGAGAGAAACAAAGGAACGTCATCAGCCATGACGACTTGAAAAAAGCGTCGCACCCCAGGATTGGAGCGCTGGCCTTTGCGGGCCTCGCTGATCACATTGGTGTCAATTAAATACATCGGGCTGAGGAGTTGCCGCAGCGTCCTGGTCGGATTGACGGGCAAAATCATCATCGCGGCCGACAGCCGGCATGGCGGCCAACAGCTCCGCCAGGCTGCGTCGCGGAGGGGAGAGCAAGGCCGCTTTCAAGATGGCGCGATGCTCAGCCTCGGCGCTGCGGCCATGGGCACCGGCCCGCTTCTTGAGGGCCTGAACAATGGCTTCATCGACACCACGCACCAACAAATCCGCCATGGGAAGCCTGCGCTGATAGCAATGATAGCGCTCGCCCGCTGGGTCACCCGCCTGTCAGCTCTTGGGTATTTATACCCACCAGCAAGGCGAAAGGGTGCTTGATTGGGCGCCATCTCGTGATTGGCCCCATTCCTGCCATGACCCTCCAACCCGGCGCCCTGGTGCAGCTGGCCGACAGGCCAGGCCGCACCTATCAAGTGGTGAACCTGGATGAGTTCAGCGACTGCGTCTGGGTGCGCAGCTGGCCCCTCTCCTCCCTGCGCCAGCCCACCTTCTCCGTGTCCACCACCCAGGTGTTGCCAGCGCTGCCAGCGGCGGCCTGAACCCGGGGCCAGTGAATCCGGGCCCGCGCTCGGCTTCACTGGCCACAGGCAGCGCCCCCGCGATGATCGACCTGGCCACCTACCGCCCGAAGGGAGACAAGCGCAACACCCCCTTCTTTGAGGAGCACCTGCCCCGCGTCTACGAGCGGCGGGCCCGCAGCGGCCTCGACCAGCTGGTGGGCCCGATGGCCGCCGTGGTGATCCAGGTGGATCACGGCCACGCCATTCCCTATTTGGCCGAGCTGACGCTGATGGGCCCCTACCGCTACCGGGAGTGTTGGCTGATGGACACCCATCGGGTGTATCTGCTGGCGGCCGATCCGGCCTGGCCCAGCCTGATCGTGCTGGAGCCGCTCACCACCGGCTACGAGGACGAGGTGACCCGCTGGAATGCCATGTATCCCCTCTCAGCGGAGAGCCCCAACGGCCGCTATATCGGCGAGATCTATGCCTGCGCCTCCACCGCCGTGGTGCGCGAGGTGTTGGAGGCGCAAAACATCCGCTTCGTCTACCCCGAGGAGACGGCCAACCCCTTCTACGCCCAGCCCCACCTCACCTTCACCTTCCTTTCGGACTACACCTACAACCGGGTGGGCTATGTGGATGTGCCCCTCGATTCGCTGGCGGAGCTGGATCTGGGCGATCGGGTGCTGCTGGATGACGACACGGAGCGACCGATCCTGGAGGCCCTCGAACGCCACCACCAGCTGGGGCTGGAGGGCAAGATCTTGGGGCTGGATCACATGGCCACCCGGGTGCTGGCGGGGGAGCGGGAAGATGCGATCCTCGAATACCTCACGATGGTGCCCTACTACTTCTGGGGGGCTTACAACATCGAGGAGATGAATTCCTCCACCAACGTCACCCGCTGCCCCGGCATCACGGATGAGAAGCTCTCACCAGCACGGGTGTTCACCGCCAACAACACCCCCTCCTATCTCAATTCCCTGGTGAATCTGCCGATGCCCACGGAGGAGTTTGTGCGCAACTTCGGCCGCCGCATGCACCACATGGCCTATGAGGTGGCCGATGGCGAGCTGGCTGGCGAGAAGAATGTGGATGTGGTGGTGCGCCGGCTGCAGGAGCAGGGGGTGCCCTTCCTGGCCCAAGTGGTGGGCGAATGCACCGACCAGCCCAACCTCAAGCAGATCTTCTCCAAAAGCTCCCTCCACTCCCGCCTGATCACCGAATACGTGCAGCGCTGCCTGGGCTACGACGGCTTCTTCACCCGCGACAACGTGGCGGCACTCACGGAGGCTGCGGGGCATCAGGAGAGGTATGCCCATGGGCATGTGTTTGACTAAGGAGACTCTGGAAAATCAAGCCAGTTCACGGGAGAATAAGTCTCTAACCGCAGGTCAGGGCTGGATTGATGGCCGGCAAGCAGCTGGGTTTTGGTGATTACGAGCAGAGCACGGCCAAAAAACA
>JBEGQC010000004.1:0-252305 GCA_041181185.1 Cyanobacteriota bacterium
AGGAACCCTGACCGAAGGGATAGATCAGGAACACGGCGGTGGCGGCGGCCACAGGAGCGCTGTAAGCAACGCAGATCCAGGGGCGCATGCCGAGGCGGTAGGAGAGTTCCCACTCGCGGCCCATGTAACAGAAGACGCCGATCAGGAAGTGGAAGACCACCAGCTGGTAGGGACCACCGTTGTAAAGCCACTCGTCGAGGCTGGCGGCTTCCCAGATGGGGTAGAAGTGCAGACCGATGGCGTTGCTGGAAGGAACCACAGCGCCAGAGATGATGTTGTTGCCATACATCAGGGAGCCGGCAACGGGCTCGCGGATGCCATCGATGTCCACAGGGGGAGCAGCGATGAAGGCAACGATGAAGCAGATGGTGGCTGCCAGGAGGGTGGGGATCATCAGCACACCGAACCAACCGACATACAGACGGTTGTTGGTGGAGGTGACCCACTCACAAAACTGGTTCCACGCCGAAGCGCCGGAGCGCTGTTGGAGAGTGGCTGTCATGAGAACGGAAAAGGTGCCCAGTGGGGCGGAAGAATGCACGTGTGTGCCAAGCCAATGTAACGGAAGTTTTCAACCGCATGAGAGCAGATTGGCCCTGGAGCGATCAGCGCTATCGATGACTTTTATAAGCTGCCCTTATGGGTCGGGGCGTGAAGGCGGCGGTCCCAGGTGCGTTCTCCGTCTCTTTGTAGGGTCAGATGCATGACTGCCGCCCTGCCTGAGTCCCTTCTCACCACCCTGGGCCGTCTTTCCGAGTCGGCGCGCCTCAATCCGGCGGAATGGCTGGCGCTGTTGCATCCGGTCTTGATGATCTTGTTCGTCTACCCGGTGGTGGGGGCCACAATCCGACTGGGGATCCTGGTGCGAGAACGGCGGCTTGAGATCAATCCGATCGCCGCCACGGTGCCGGATGAGCATGTGGATCACGGCCGCTGGGTCACCACCGGCACCGTGGTGGCGGTGGTGCTGGCCCTGGTCGCCAACATGTTCCGCAATGGGACCGTCGCAGGAAGGACTCTGTTGTTGCTGCCGGTTGCCGTGGCGCTGTGGGGCTGCCTTGCCCTCTGGCGGGTGCGCAGCGCCACTGCCCGAGCCGCCTGTGCCCTGCTCAGCTGGGGCGCGTTGGCCCTGCTGGTGGCCGAGCCACCGCTGTGGTTTCGTGGCATCAGCCCGTGGCAGCGGCCTTGGGGAAATCATGCCATCAGTGGTGTGTTGCTCTGTGGCCTGCTGCTGTTCGCCATGGCCGCCGCACCGGAGATCCGCACTCGCCCGGCCTGGCGGCGGCTCCACACGGCGGCTGCCTTCCTCACCGCCCTGCTGCTGGCGGTGCAAGCGATCAGCGGCAGCCGCGATCTTCTGACCTTTCGCTAAGGCACCCATCTGCAGCAGCATCGATGGCCTGATGAGGGCGGTGAAGCGTATCGGCAGCATTGTTGACTGGGCGACCGCAGCAAGGGTCTCTCCACACTGATGATTGGCGTATGAGCCACTCATCCCCCTCAGCTGAAAATGTTGGAGGACCAAGAATTCTGCTCACTGCTCAAGTTACGCGCAACATGGCCAGCGACATCGCAATCGCTTTTTGTTTTTTTCCAAGCCCTTCGCTTCAGTTCACAAAAAGTGCTAAGATCAACTAACTATTGATGTATTCTTGCCTGAGCGAAAGCCTCTGATCATTTGCAGTTTGGCCATGGTCAACCATCTCTTCAGATTCATGCCTGCCGATAAAGAAATTCTGCCTTCAAAATGATCTACCACAAGCTATTGCATTATTCCCGAAAATTTTATAACCGTTTTTTCTTGTTTGAAGAGCTTTCGCGTCTGCAAAAGCTTTCCGCCCTCTCTCCCGCCCGCTCCTCTGCTCTTTACTGGCAGTCACTCCGCCGTCCTTCCCAGGCGGAGGACTGGATTCCACTCCATCGCTTTATCGGGCATCTCGGTCCGCTTGTCTTGCTTGATGTTGGTGCCAACATTGGGGACTTCACACTTGATTTTGCCAAAAACTTCGAGGTTAAGCATGCTTATTGCTTTGAACCAACTCCCAGCACGCATACGCAACTACGCGAGCGCTTGGACTCCTCCGGCGTCTCAGCCACAACCCTCAATCAGGCAGTCAGCACGAAGCGTCAACGCATCCCGTTCAAAATTTATTCCTCATCGACCTTGAACTCGATGTATGCGTATGTGCCAGAACTAACGCACACCAATGAGAGACCAGAACCCCTTGATGTCATCGAAGTGGACTCCGGACCAATTTTCAAGTCCATGATTCAGGCCGAAGGAGATATTTTTCTTAAAATTGATGTGCAAGGGATGGAGGCTGACGTGGCCATCGCCTGTCTCGATATTCTGGACCGCTGTGCAGCAGTCTTGGTTGAGGTTTCTTTCTTACCAGAATATGAGGGAACTACTCCCAGCTTCTCTTCAGTGGCTTCCACCCTACTCGACCGTGATTTATATCCTGTTTTCTTCCATGAATACGGCGATAGCAGTTCTCTCTATGCCGTTGAACGCGATGTCCTCTTTGTGCGACGGGATCTCCTGAGTCGCGCCTTTGATTCGAACCTTGCGCAGCCGCACCTTCCTCCCAAATAACCTACCCAAAACACGTGCATCCATGCCAACCCGAGTTGGCCGAGCCGACAAGAAACCACCGAGGCAATGGCGAATACCATCGACTCGACTCAACTTGGCTGAGACCGAACAAGCCCTGAAAAGGGCTGCCAACGTATCGACCAGGAGCTTGAAAGGTTGGACCGCTAAGGTGTTAGATGACTAGCTCCTGAATCCAGCTGCGGACCAGCGAGAGATTGATGCCTCAGACCGTCCTAGAGCGACTTGAACAATCGAAGGGCTGGCTGACCAGCAACGCACGCAAGCCCCGGGGGCAAGATCCCGAGGGGCCGATGGAGCAGAGAGGATTTGGCAGCAAAAAAGCGGGCAAGGCCGGGAAGCGCAAGGGGCCGGGCAAAGCCTGCCCATCCCTCAGTAAGGGCGATTGGGGGCCTTTGGGCAAACATCCCCACCTTGAGGCGATCGTGGCCCGCCAGCGGCTGAACCTACCCCTCTCAGGACGGCTGACCGTGGCAGAGGTGAACCAAGCCTGGAAGCGCTGCGCCGGTGAACACCATCCAGACCGCGGCGGTGAGCACGACACGATGCAGCTGGTGAATGGAGCGAGAGATCTGCTGCTCGGCCGAGACCTCACCTGAACCGGACGCCGCATGGAACCCACTCCCGCCGCCGCGGCCGTCGCCCATGGGGGCGCTCCCGCTGAACCACTCACGGTTGCCTTCTTTGGACTCGGGGCTGTTGGCTCCTCCATGCTCATCTGTCTGTCAGAGCTGGCGGAACGGGACGGGGTGCCCCTGCGCTTTGTGGTGGTGGTGCTGAACGTTGATCTGGCCCGTGACGCTCTCTTCCACGCTGAGCGGCTGTTTGATCGGATCGCCTTTGTTGGCCTGCCCGATTTTGCCCCCCTCTTCGATGGCAGCGCACCGGAACTGGAGCAGCTGGCTGGAGCGCACGTGCTGATCAACGCCGCCCATCCTGGTTTCAACCGCCAGCTGCTGGAGCTTGGTCTTCGCCTTGATGCCCATGTGGTGGACTTGGCTTCCGACATGTATGACGCCGAGACCGAGCGCTCTCTCACCTTTTCCCAGTACGGCTTCGATCAGGCCTACCGGGAACAGGGCCGCACGGCCCTGATCAACCTGGGCATCTCCCCGGGGGTGACCAACTTCCTGATCGGCTTGCGACTCCACCAGCTGCGGGGCTCCCGCCGCCGTGATCTGAACATCGAGAGCGTGGATCTCTATCTGCTGGAGGACATCGATGCTGATGAGATCGTGTTCTCCTGGTCGCCGCTGGTCGCCCTTGAGGAGCTGGCGGAGCGGCCCCGGCTGCTGAGAGACGGACGCATCCAGGTGCTCGAACCCTTCAGCGCCGCCCGTGAACACCACTTCCCTGGCGAAGTGGAGGCCACCCGCCAATACCCGCTTTACCAGGAAGAACTGCTCTCGCTGCATCGCTCCTTCCCTGAAATCGAATCGATCGGCGTCTACACGGGCGGTTCCGAGGTGGAGTTAGTGAAGGCGTTGTTCCAGCTCAACCTCCTCTCCAAGCGCACCCTCCCCCAGCAGAGCGAGCTCACGGTGGAGGCGATGGTGCGAGCCATCTTGCCCGGCATGAACAAACCGCGTCGGATTGAGGAGTATCTCCGCAGCGGCGTGATCCGCCGCGCCCACTTCGCCGCCGCCGCCGAGATCCGCTACACGGAGAACGTGCGCAACGACCGACAGGTGACGATCGAGACCGTGGGCCTCAGCTACCTGCGCTATCGGGGCCTGCTCGGCAGCCCCTACGCAGGCGCCACCTACATCTCCTACCCGACAGCTGTGGGTGCGGCGATCCTGGCTTGGCATGCCCTGGCTTTCCTTCGCGAAGAGAACGGTGACCTCAAGGGGGTGATGACCGGGGAGGATCTGGCGAGGTTGCTGCCCCGTTCGCGGGCCGACGCCATCCGCCGCGACCTCGTGGCCTGGGACATCGACCTGTTCGAGACAGTGCGCGATGCCACTCCTGAGAGTGGTTTTCACCATGGCTGAATTGAGGCGCGGATCCCAGAGCCTGCAACAGCAGTGGCGAGAGATGCATATCTTTGCCGTGCTTGGCGCGATTCGGATCGCCATGCTCTGGTTTTCAGATGCGCTGGAAGGCTTGAAACGTGAGCTGGGGATCGGACTCTCCCAGATCACCGCCCAATTAGGCGTGGTGATGCGCGCGCCTCTGCTCGTGGTCTATGCCCTGATTTTGATTCTTCTCTATGGCCAGCTGCTGCGCGGTAAACGGATTGCCCCGCAGGTGCTTGATGCTCTAGGGATATGAGTGATATTGAGCCTGTTCATTCACTTCGCCAAGATCAACATTCTGCTGCTAACAAACGCCGTCAACCCCAAATTATTGCTTGGCCAAGTAATCACCTATCTCTTGTTTTTTGTGCTGGCTTGGGGATGGATTTTTTGGCGGCTCGATCGGATGGCTGGTCCAGCGGAACAACAGATTGTCAGCCTGCCTGTTAGTGCTTCGAGTGCGGGTGGCAGCTTTGATTATTACTATTCCTCCTTGATGTCGATCCTGGAAGGGAAAGCTTCCCAATTTAATGGCGTCAGCCGTCTTGGGAAAATCCTTGTCGCCGTGCATTCACTCATGGTGCTGGATTTGGCGGCAATCGCTTTGGCCCGCTTCTATCAGCTCGTGCAAAAGTCGATCTAGGCCAACTGTCCGATCTTGCGAGGTTGCTGCGCCCACGACATGTTCGGCACTGGTGGCTGACAGGAAGCCCCATCGTCGTGGTCAGCCGGCAAAGCTCTGCTGACGCACTCGCCTCACGGCAATCCCTGCCTCAACGGCCGTCACCGCAGCCAACAGCAGCAGCCCGATCAGGCCGATCAATTGGTTTTGTCTCTCCGTGGCTGCATCGGCTTGGCGGCCCAGAACGGCCCCTGCCACGAACCAGGCTGAGGCTAGGGCGGCAGTGATCCAGTAAGCCTTCCAGCGCCGCTGATAGAGGTAGCCGGTGCCCAAACCAGGCAAAACATTCAGCACAACGGCCACCCAACCGGCGGAGGCGGCAAGAATCTGCTCACGGGGGAGGGTCATCACGGGCTGGCACGAAACACCACTCTGGCGGAGAAGCTCGGGCATCGGCTGGATCTCGATACGGGGAGGGCACTGCCACCCCGGCGACCCGCGCATCCGGCAAGCTGGACGTCCAGATCCGATCTGCCAGCCTTGCCCTCTTTCCACCTCCGACGCTTTGTTCTGGCCTGCCTCTCGGCGCTGGTGATGCTGCTGGGCACGGCCCTGCCCGCCTGGGCTGATTTCAGCCTGCCGCCACTGCCCTACGCGGCGGACGCCCTGGAGCCCGCCATCGACGCCACCACCATGACGATCCACCACGACCGCCATCACGGCGCATACGTGGCCAACCTCAACGCCCAGATCGCAACCAACCCGGCCCTGGCCAACCTCAGTCTGGAAGCGCTGCAGGGCCAAATCGGGGCGTTCCCTGTGGCTGTCCGTAACAATGGCGGCGGCCACTGGAACCACAGCCTGTTTTGGGCCGTCATGGCCCCAGAAGGCCGCGGTGGAGCCCCCTCGAACGAGCTGCTCGCCGCCATCAAGCGCAGCTTTGGCTCGCTGGAGGCCATGCAAAACCAGTTCAACAAGGCGGCAGCGGGGCGCTTCGGCTCGGGCTGGGCCTGGTTGATCCGCAAGCCCGATGGCAGCCTCGCCATCACCAGCACCGCCAATCAAGACAACCCCCTGATGGATCTGCCCGGCATTGAGCGGGGCACGCCCTTGCTCGGGCTGGATGTGTGGGAGCACGCCTACTACTTGAAGTATCAAAATCGGCGGCCTGACTACATCCAGGCCTGGTGGCCCCTGGTGAACTGGAAGGAGGTGAACCGGAGGTACGCGTCCTCCTGATGCTGTTTTTGCGTCTACAACGTTTGAGTGTGCCTCTTCTGCGCCTGCTGCTCTGGGCCGTGGCGCTGGGCTATCTCGTGGTCGAAGCCAGGGAGGTGGCCAGCCAGCGCCAGCTCACCCAGATCACGCTCTTTGCCGTGCTGTTTTTGGTGGCCAACTTTCAGATCAGCTTGGCGCGGGCGCTTGAGCCCAACCATCCGGAATCTGGAACCCTCCTGCAGGCCTCTCTCACCATGTTTCTCGCCTCCCTTTTCTCCGTTCTGGACGGGGCGATGGATCACCTGTTCACCGCCCTGCGGGACGGCGTGAGCAGCGGCTTACGGCCAGCCATCTTTCTCCTGGGCTGGACGGTGAATCTCCTCAGTGTGGCGCTGGCCTTGGGCTCGATGGAACTCTTCTTTCGCAGTTTGCGGCGGTTGACCGCCCAGCCCTAGGGCTGCATCGTTGAGCCTTCCCACCGCCCTCTGATGACCGGCAATCTGCAGGCGATCGGCTTTCTCCTGACGTGGGTGTTGGGCTGGGCGATCGGCGGCTCCCTGCTCGATGCGGGCTTGGCCAACTCTGGCCTTGCGTCCGCAGAGGGGAGTGGCGGGATCTCGGCGCTCAGCTTCCTGCTCTGGAGCCTGCTCTGGGGCGGCGGTGGCCTTTGGCTCTACCAGCGCTGGACCCAGCCCCCCCGCCCCAAGCCCTGAGTTGCGGGGGCGTTGCCGAGACAGACCGCTGGGTTTCAACCGGCCACCAGCCGCCGGAAGGTTTTCTTGCCAAGCTGCAGCACCCGCCCATGCAGCTCCTCCGCGCTGGCAAACTCACGGGCCGGATCGGTGAGTTTCTCGCCGTCGAGCCGCACACCGCCCGCCTCGATCTGGCGGCGTGCTTCGCTGCTGCTCTTGCACAACTTCAGGGCTCCTAGCAGGTAGAAGGCCGTGGCAGGAAACGACACACCCGTCAGGGAGGCTTCGGGCAGGGCTGCTTCCGGGGCAGGGGACGTGGAAAATTCTCTGCCTTCAATCCCCGCAAAAGCCTCAAGGTTGCCTCCCGGAAGCCCCACCATCCGCCCCGCGCTGGCTTGCGCCTCCAGCGCCACTGCCTCGCCGTGGCGGCTGGCCGTGACCGCCAAGGCCATGGCCTTCTGCCGCTGGCGGGGATTGGCAGGCAGGGCCGCCAGATCCAGATCAGTGAGCAGCGTCAGATACTCCTCCACGGCCGCGTCGGGCACTTTTTCCAACTTGGAATACATGTCCAACGCTGGCTCCGAAAGGCCCACCGTGTTGCCCAGGCTTTTGCTCATCTTTTGCACACCATCGGTGCCCGTCAGGATCGGCAGCAGCAGGCCGAATTGGGGGCTCTGGCCAAAGTGGCGCTGCAGATCGCGGCCCATGGCCACATTGAACTTTTGATCGGTTCCCCCCAGCTCCACATCGGCTTCCACCCGCACCGAGTCATAGCCCTGCAGCAGCGGGTAGAGAAATTCATGCAGGGAGATCGGGGTGCCGTTGCCGTAGCGGTTGGCGAAGTCTTCCTTGGCGAGCATCTGGCCCACGGTGCTGGTGCCAAGCAGCTCGATCACCTGGGGCAGATCCAGGCCTGCCAGCCACTCGCTGTTGCGCCTCACCTCCAAACGCCCGGGAGTGGTGAAATCCAACAGGGCCCGCTCAGGCGGCTGGCCCAACCCCAACTGCACCAGATAGGTGTCGGCATTGGCCTCCACCTCAGCGGCGCTCAACTGCACGCGAGTGGCGCTCTTGCCTGTGGGATCGCCGATGCGGGCGGTGAAATCGCCAATGATCAACACCGCTGTGTGACCAGCGTCTTGAAAAGCCCGCAGCTTGCGAAACAGAATGCTGTGGCCCAGGTGGATGTCGCTGCCGGTGGGGTCGATGCCGAGCTTCACCCGCAGAGGACGGCCCTGGCGTTCAGCGGTCGCGAGCCGGGCCGCCAGGCTGTGGTGGGGATCGGCCGCCAGCTCACCGTGGCCAGCGGGAAACAAATCGGCGAGGCCGCGCCCCAGCCAGGCCGGCAAGTCCCCCGGGGTCTCCCCTCCGGGGGTCCCCGCAGCTGCCTGCTCTGCCTGGGACGCCTGGGGTGGGACTGGTGCTGGGGTCACAACCTGGGGGGCGAACTGAGGGCGGATCGTAAGCAGGCGCAGGGGACCTGCCAGGCTGTCGGCTGCCATGGTTGGATGCGGCGGCCGCCCTCCCTTTGGCCATGCGGGTGCTGCTGATCCATCAAAACTTCCCGGGCCAATACCGCCACCTGGCGCCAGCCCTGGCCGCCCGGGGCGATCAGGTGCTCGCCCTTGGCGCCCCCCACGCCCCTGGCCTGGAGGGTGTGCCCCTGCGACGCTACCCCCTGCCCAAGGAAGTCCCCCCCTGCCACCGCTGGGCCGTCGATTTCCAAACCAAGTGCTTGCGAGCTGAAGCCGTCGCCCGGCTGGCGGCCCAGTGCCAAGAGGAAGGATTCCATCCCGATCTGGTGATCGGCCATCCCGGCTGGGGTGAGCTGCTCGCCATCAAGGATGTGTTTCCCTCCGTGCCTGTGCTGCACCAACTGGAGTGGGTGTATCGCCTGCAAGGCGGCGACAGCGACTTTGATCCGGAGTTTCCCCTTCCCAGTCGGGAGGCCCGCAGTCAGCTGCGGCTGCGCCGGGCCCACCAGCTTGTGGCCTTCCACGATCTCGATCACGCCTGGGCACCCACTCACTGGCAGGCCGACAGCGCCCCGGCGCTGTTCCGCGAGCGGATCAGCGTGATCCATGAAGGCATCGACATCCGCGCTGTGGGTCCCAACCCTGCGGCTGAGGTGCGCCTGCAACGGGCAGGGCTCACCCTGCGGGCAGGGGATGAGGTGCTCACCTTCGTGGCACGCAATCTGGAGCCCTACCGGGGCTTTCACATCTTCATGAGGCTGTTGCCAACCCTGCTGCGGCGCCGGCCCAAGCTGCAGGTGGTGATCGTGGGCGGGGATGGGGTGAGCTATGGAGCGCCCCCGGCGCAGGGTGGGTCCTGGCCCCAGGTGCTCCTGAATGAACTGGCCGGCGAGCTGGCCCTGGAGCGTGTGCATTTTGTGGGGAAGGTGCCCCATCCGGTGCTGCACCAGCTGTTTCAGGTGTGCCGCGCCCATGCCTATCTGACCTATCCCTTTGTGCTCAGTTGGAGCCTGCTGGAGGCGATGGCCTGCGGAGCGGTGGTGGTGGGATCAGCCACACCGCCGGTGCAAGAGGTGATTGAGGATGGACATAATGGCTATCTGGTGGAGTTTTTTGACCGGGACGGTTGGCTCGACAAGCTTGAGCAGGTGCTTGGCGAGCCGGAGGGCCAGCGCGCGATCGCCGCGCAAGCCCGCCAAACCGTGGTGGAGCGCTACGACCTGAGCACGATCTGTCTGCCGCAACAATTGGCGTTGGTGGATCGGGTGGCGGGGCTCAGCTGTTGACTTCCAGCTGCCCCTTCATGCGGTCAAGCGTTTGCTGCATCTGTTCAAACATCCGCTCAGGGGTGAGGCCAAACTGGCCGAGCTGGGTGCGCAGCTGCTCAACGGTGAGTTTGGCCTGAAAGTCTTCAGAGAGTTCGAAGCGCTTCATGAACACGCGATAACGATCCATGATGTCTTCCATTTGATCGATGTAGAGCTTTTTGCCCTCTCGGTCAAATTTGCCATAACCACTGCCGAGCTGCATTAACTGCTGATAGTCGGCAAATAGGCGCTTGGCCTCGTCTTGGATGATCTCGGAATCGAAGAAGGCCATGGCGAGGGCTAGGCACCGCTGAAAAAGTCTTCCAATTCTGCGGAGCACTGGCTGTGTGTGGGAGTGCGGATCCACGTATCCGTTTCGTAGCCATTTCTGCTGCAACCCGCCCGCACCCTTCACAACCTATGAATCAGAGCGCTCCCTCCCATGGATCTCACCCCCCTCTTGCCGCTGATGCGCACCAACCATCGCGAGGCCTGGGATTTGTTCAAGGAGGATCGGCTGGTGCTGGGCCTGGGCTGTCGCGCCCTGATCGCCGCCATCGTCAGCCAGCGCCCCCCAGAGCAGGTGGTTGGGGCTGCCACGACGGAGGCGAGCACCTTGAAGCTGGTGGCCCGAACCCAACCCGATCTGGTGATGGTGAGCGAGCTCCTGGAGGAGGGCTGCGGTCTGACGTTGGTGACCACTCTGAAACAGCGCTGGCCCGATCTGCGCATCCTGCTGCTGGTGATGGGAGATCCCAGCTCCCAGCGGCTGCAGGCCTGTGTGGAAGCTCTCAGGGATGGGGTGGCTGTGGTGTCAGATCGGCTGATTGGCACCGGTAACGGAATGGCGGCCCTGCAGTCGCTGCGGGTGGGAGCTCGCTTCCTCGATCCCGCCATTGCCAATCCTCCCCGGGGGGGGCCCCTGTTGAGCCGCCGGGAGCGAGAGGTGTTGCGCTGGCTCGCGGCGGGCCAGAGCAACGGGCAGATTGCTGAACGGCTGAATGTGTCGCCAGAAACGGTGAAAACCCATGTGTCCAATGTGTTGGGCAAGTTGGGGGTGCCCAATCGACAGCAGGCCGCCTTGCTAGCCATGCGGCTGGATCTTCTTGGCACTTGATCTCGGCACGCCTGATCCGCTGGGGCAGCTCGGGCCCCTGGCCGGGGGTCACCTCTTGTCGCTACCTTCGGGCTCGTTCTGCACACAGCGCGGTCGCCATGGCCCGAAGGCACTGGTTGGACCCCTTGGCCCGTCGGCTGCTGATCGCCTCCGGACACATCCCTTCGCCCTCGCAACTCTCGAGCCAGCGGGCAGCCAAGGAAGCCGCCGCCCGCCAGGCAGCCCATGACGCCGCGGTGGAGGACGACTTGCAGGCCCTCAAGCGCACACAAGCGAGGGGCCTGGTGGATGTGAATCGGGCCACCGCCAGCGACTGGCGGCAGCTGCCGGGGTGCACAGCGGAGCAGGCGGATCTATTGGTCAGGCTTCAAGCGGGCGGAGTGCAGCTGAGCGGACCGGATGACCTGCAACGGCTGCTGCGGCTGGAGGCGCACACCCTCAGGGAGTGGCTGCCCAGGCTGGTGTTCCACTGGTATGGCGACGCCGCCCCCCTGCCCCCTGCACCGGTGGCGATCAATCAGGCCGGCGCCGCCGAGCTCAAAGACCGGCTGGCGCTCTCCCCCCAAAGGCTTGAGCGGCTCCAGCACGAGCGAGCCCGCGCCCCTTTTCGCGATCTGGCCGATCTGCAACAGCGGTTGCAGCTCCCCGCCACGGTGGTGGAAAGCTGGATCGGGCGGGTGTGCTTTGACCTCCCGCAAGCCCAGCCTGCCGCGGGACAGGGCCCGAGCCTGCCCCCCACGCGCCGCCGTTCCGCCTCGGCTGCCAGGACGCAGCCGTGAGCCCGCGCGCCAGCTCTCGCCAGGGGGATCTCTTCGGCCGCCTCTCCCCTCGCGTCGAGCAGCCTGCTCCCTTCTCCAGCGCCAGCCCCGCCAGCCTGCCCCTGGAGCGGAGGCAGCTGCTGGAGTGGCAGGAGCGGCTGGCGGCCTATCAAGCCCCCCTTTGGGCCGCCGCCGCTCCAGAGGAGGCAGAGCAGGCCAATCTTTTTGCCGGCCTGACAGAGGCAGACTCCCCCGCGTCCCCCGCCCATCCAGAGGCGCTGGCGCAAACCTTGCGGCCCCTCTCCCTGCCGGCCGAAAGCCTCTCGTTTTGGCGCTGGCCCCGGGCGCCGCACGAGGGCCCCGCGCTCTACCTGGTGCTCGATCGCCCGAGCCACTTGCCCCAACCGCTGCTGCTCTACGTGGGCGAAACAGCCCGGGCCGACCGGCGCTGGAAAGGTGCCCACGACTGCAAGAGCTACCTGGCGGCCTACAGAGAGGCCCTGGCCAAGGCCGACCTGGGGGCCAGCTTGAGCATCCGCTTCTGGTGTGAGGCGCCCCCGGCCGCCGCTGCCCGCCGGGCCCTGGAGCAGGCTCTGATCCAGCGATGGAAACCACCCTTCAACAAAGAAACTCGCCGCCGCTGGAGCACCCCCTTCACCGCTGAAGGGGCCTGAAGAGCGGCCCCAGCTCCTGGCTACGATCCACGTTCCTGCTCGGGGCCATGGACATCCGCGCTCTGCCTTTGCCTCCTCTTGCCGAAGAGGGTGCTGCCCATCCCCTGGCGGGGTGGAGCGGAGATGGCCTGGTGGTGGGCCTCTTCCATGGTGAAGACGACCATCCCAGCCGAGGGCTGCTGAAGGAGCTGCTGGGAGATGGCGCCCAGGCAGAGTTGGAGAGGCGGCGCTTCCGAGGCAAGCCCGGCGAATGCCTCAGCTTCGACAGACCCGGAGCCGACCCCCGCTCCCTCACGCTGGTGGGGCTTGGGGAACCGGCCCGTTTGGATCTGGCGGCCCTGCGGACCGCCACCGCCGTTGCCGTGCGGGCTGCGGCCCGCCTCGGCTGCCGACATCTAGGGGTGCTGCTGCCTGTGGAGGGATTGGCGCCCCAGGCGGCCGCCGAAGCCATGGCGGAAGCGGCCCGCCTGAGCCTGTACAGCGATCACCGCTACCGCAGTGAGCAGGAACCCCCGTCAGCCCCAGACGTCTGCACCCTGCTCGGGCTGCCGGCGGGAGGCGAGCAGGGCCTGCGGGCGGTGGATGCGGTGTGCGCCGGCGTGGAATTGGCCCGCCAGCTCGTGGCCTCCCCCCCCAACCACGGCACACCAGAAGCCTTGGCCCAGGCGGCCGCCAAGATCGCCGACGAGTTCGGGCTCACCCTCACCGTGCTCGAGCGCAGCGACTGTGAAGCCCTCGGGATGGGGGCCTATTTGGGGGTAGCCCAAGGATCGGATCTGCCCCCGAAGTTCATCCACCTCACCTATGTGCCCAAAGGGAAGGTGAAGCGGCGCGTGGCGCTGGTGGGCAAAGGGCTCACGTTCGACTCAGGGGGGTACAACCTCAAGGGGCCGGGCTCCCAGATCGAAATGATGAAGTACGACATGGGGGGTAGCGCGGCGGTGCTCGGAGCCGCCCGGGCCATCGGCCAACTGCAGCCGGAAGGGGTGGAGGTGCACGTGCTGGTGGCCAGCTGCGAAAACATGATCAGCGGTGGCGCCATTCACCCTGGCGATGTGCTCACCGCCTCCAACGGCAAAACCATCGAGATCAACAACACCGACGCCGAGGGACGCCTCACCCTGGCGGACGCCCTGGTGTACGCCAATAAGCTGGAGCCTGATGCGGTGGTGGATCTGGCCACCCTCACCGGCGCCTGTGTGGTCGCCCTGGGGGAGGAGATCGCCGGTCTTTGGTCCAACAACGACGGATTGGCCGAGGCTCTCACTGCCGCCTCCCGCGAGGCGGGGGAATCCCTCTGGCGGATGCCCCTGAGGGGCTCCTACAAGGATGGCTTGAAAAGCCACATTGCCGATCTGAAAAACACCGGTCCTCGCGCCGGTGGTTCCATCACGGCGGCGCTGTTCCTACAGGATTTCATCACGGAGCAACGCCCCTGGGCTCATCTCGACATCGCTGGCACCGTGTGGAGCGAGAAGGGTCGTGGGGAAGACCCGCCAGGGGCCACAGGATTTGGGGTGCGCACTCTGGTGCGCTGGATCTGCGCGGGGGCTCGAAGCTGAATCACGAGCCAAGCTGGACCAGCGATGGGCGAGCCATGCCTGGCCAGCCCCCCCTCACTAGCCATTCCGTTCAAAGGCTCCAATGCCCTCGGAGCCCTGCCCTGCGGCGCCGGTTGCTGCAAGCACGAGCCGTTCACAGCGGACAGACCTGGAAAGGCGACGCTCTTAGGCCGCCGCAGCCCGCGGGCGTGTGGGGGTTTGCGGATCAAGGAGCAGCTCAGCGGGGGGAACGAGCTCGTGGATCTGCCAGTGCACCCGATCGCCATGCATCTCAACAACCCTATCCACGTCTTGGGCGGCTTGCTGAGGGGTGGTGTAGGGACCCACATGGCGGGTTTGCAGACCGTCGCGGATGGTCAGCACATACATACAGACCGTGGGATCGCTGGGCTCGTTCACGCTAAGGGCGATTTCCATGACTGCCTAGGGCAAACGAGGGGTGCGAGGCTACGGATTCCCCGCACATCCGCGGCAGGTTCTTCAGGATTTCTGCGGTTTGCCCGGGGTGGTGACGGGCGCCTTGGGGGCTGGAGCTTCTTTGGAGGCGGTTGCAGACTGGGGCTTGGCTTGGGTCTTGGGGTCGACTGCAGCGACTTCACCCCTGGCCAGCCAGCGGGAGCCCGATCGTGCCCTCGCCCCCCACACCTGGTTGAGCCGGCGGTCACGCCCGCAGGACCAGCGGTAGTAGCTGTATTTGAGCCCGTTGCGGCGGGCATAGTTCTGGTGGTAGTCCTCCGCCGGCCAAAAGCGCGACAGGGGCCGGATGGCCACCTTCAAGGCGGAGGTGGGGCGGCCCAGCTCGCGAGCAGCAGACACCAGGCTGTTGCGGGCCTCCACCGCCTGGCTGGCGGTGGTGGTGAAAATCACCGGCTTGTACGACTCTCCGCGATCGCAAAACTGTCCACCGCCGTCGAAGGGATCGATGTTGCGCCAATAGGCCCGCAGCAGGGCGTCGTAGCGGAGTTTGGTGCTGTCAAACCGCACCCTCACCACCTCCTGGTGGCCCGTGCCACCTGCAGAGACCTGCCGATAGGTGGGTTGGGACAACTTGCCGCCACTGAAGCCGCTCTCCACGTCCAGGACGCCTGGCAAGTCCTCCAGATCGTGCTCCAAACACCAGAAGCATCCCCCCGCCAGCACAGCCTCTTCCGTGGCGGCCAATGCGGGGGCCACGGGGCCCAACAGCATCAGCAACGCACTCAACACCAGCGCAATCCAGCGCATCAGCCCGCTTTGGCAACCTGATCCAGAATGGCTGCCGCTGCCCTCGTGGTCACCCCTGGCTCCCCGAGGGATTTCCGTAAGCGGGCATAACCCTCCAGCTGGCGCTGCCGCGCCTCACTGGCAGAAGGAAGCAGCTCCTGCACCGCATCAGCGATGGCAACGGCGCTCAGTTGATCCTGCAACAGCTCGGGCACCAGCCGCTCCTGCAAGATCAGATTCACCGGTGAGATGTGGGGCACGTTGAAACGCAGCAGGTGACGCGCCACAAATGCGGTGGGCAGGCTCACCCGATAACCCGTCACCTGGGGGACCCCCCGCAGGGCCAGCTCCAGATTGGCGGTGCCCGATTTGGTGAGGGCGCCATCGGCGGCGGCACAAAGCTCCGGCTTGAGGCGATCGGCCTCCCCCGCAGGCACCACCCGGGCCCGCACACCTGCCTCGGCCATGGCCTGCCGCAAAGGCTCTTCAAAGCCAGGCAGGCCTGCGGGCAGAAGCACCTCCAGCTCGGGCTGGCGCTGCTGCAACAGGGCCACGGCCTGAGCCATCGAGGGGAGCAGATAGCGCAGCTCCTGACGGCGGGAGGCTGGCAGGAGCAGGAGCACCGGCACCTCCTCGGGCAGCCCGAGGGTGTGGCGAGCCGCCTGGCGGGTGGGGAGCCGGCCCAACGTATCGATCAGGGGATGGCCCACCCAGGTGACCCTGGCGCCGCGGGAGGCATAGAACCGTGCCTCCTCTGGAAAAATCGCCAGGATGCGATCGCTAAAACCAATCAGGCGCGTGGTGCCGCCCTCCCCCATGCGGAAGGCCCATTCCTGGGGGGCGATGTAGTAGCTGATGGGAACCTTGGGATAAAGGCGCTTCAGGCGCAGCCCGAGATTGATGTTCGCTCCCATGTAATCAATCAGCACCACGCCATCGGGTGGGTTGTGGCGCAGCCATTGGCGCAGCCGCCTCTGCAGCTTGAGGGTGGGGAGAATCAAGGGCAGGGCTTCCCAGAGGCCGATGGCCCCCAGGCGGGACGTATCCGCCAGCAATTCCGCCCCGGCCTGCCGCATGCGCTCCCCGCCCAGGGCCACCACCTGGAGGGGCAGCTGTCGCCTTTGGGCTTCTTCCAGCAGGGCCCGGATCAGCAAAGACCCCTGCAAGTCACCGGACACCTCGCCGGTGCTCACCAGCAGGCGCACCATCAGCGCTGCGCGGGCAAGGGCCCACGGCGACCCGGACCGATGGAGGCCTCGAGAAAGCGGCAGAGTTCCTCTGAGGGAGGCAACAGGGGCAGGGTCAGGGCTTCGGCCAGGGCCTCAGCCAGCACCCGTTGGCTGCGATAGAGGAGCGTCCACACCTCCTGAAGCTGACGCAGCTGGGCACCGTCATCGTTGTGGGCGATGCCGCTGCGACGCAACCCAATCTTGTTGAGGCCGCGGATGCGACCTGGATGACCCTCGATCATCATGAAGGGCGGCACATCCCGATCGATTCGGCTCATGCCACCCACCATTGCCAGTTTGCCGATGTGCACAAACTGGTGAATCCCCAGCACCCCGCCAATCACGGCCCGATCACCGATCACCACATGGCCGGCGACGGCCACCCCATTGGCGATGACGATGCGATCACCCAGCTGGCAGTTGTGGCCGATGTGGCTGTAGGCCATCAACAAATTACCGCTGCCCAACAGCGTCTGCTCCCCCTCATGGGTGGCGCGGTTGATGGTGACGCACTCCCGGATCGTGTTGTCATCGCCCAGCACCACTTCGGTGGGGGCGCCGTTGTATTTGAGGTCCTGCGGCTCCAGCCCGATGCAGGCGCCAGGGAAGATGCGGTTGCGCTCTCCGAGACGCACCCGCCCATCAATCACCACATGGGGCCCAATCCGACTGCCACTGCCGATCACCACATCGGGGCCGATCACGGCGTAGGGGCCGATCTCCACGCCATCGGCCAGCTCGGCCTTGGGATCAACCACGGCCGTGGGATGCACTTGGATTGCCATGGCTGCACTTGACATCGGCTCAATCCACCAGGGAGAACATCAATTCGCCCGAACACACCAGATCTCCATCCACCCTGGCTTCCGCCTTCACCTTGCCAAAGCGCTGCCGCTTGAGGCTGAGCAATTCACAGCTGATCCGCAACTGATCCCCCGGCACCACAGGCTTGCGGAAGCGCACCCCATCAATGCCCGCAAAGACAAACAATCCCTTCGCCAGATTCGGCATTTGGGTGACGATCAAGCCGCCCACCTGGGCCATGGCCTCCACAATCAACACCCCTGGCATCAGGGGGCGGCCCGGGAAATGCCCCTGGAACTGGGGTTCGTTCAGGGTGACATTTTTGATGGCCACCGCCCGCTTGCCTGGCACATGTTCAATCACCCGATCCACCAAGGCGAAGGGATAGCGATGGGGCAGCAACCCCTGGATCTGTTCGCTGGTGAGCACGGGGCTGGTGGGGGCAGTCTCTGGGAGGGGCGGAGCGACCACCGAGGCCGAGGGGGGCAGGGGGGGGGAGACGGTCACGGGCACACCGAGGAGAGGGGATTGGCCTTGTCAGGCGCTGCCTCCAGGGCGGCCGCCAGGGCTGTGTGCAGCCCGTGGGAACCCCGGTAGGCAAACACCTGGGCTTGGGGGAGACCGACAAGGGCCAGATCTCCCAACAGGTCCAAGAGCTTATGGCGCACCGGTTCATCCGCAAACCGCAGGGGGGGGTTGAGCCAGCGCTCGCCATCGCACACCAAGGCGTTGTCGAGGGCACCGCCCTGGATCAGGCCCAGCGCCCGCAGCTGCTCCACCTGCTCCAGAAAGCCGAAGGTGCGCGCTGGGGCCAGTTCAGCCACAAAGGCCGCAGGCGTGAGCTCAAGACTGAAAAACTGACGGCCGATGGCGGCCTGGGGATAGGCGACGGCCGCGGCCAATCGGGGCTGATCGGCTGGCAGGGCAATGGCGAAGCTGTCCCCCTGGTGGCGGGTGAGCACGGCGGCGAGGGGGCGCAGCTGGCGGGGCCCCAGGGGCGCCAGGCCCACCTCAGCAATGGCTTCCACCCAGGGCAATGAGGAACCATCGAGCAAAGGGATCTCCTGGCCTTCCACCCAGATCTCCGCCTGGCTGATCCCCGTGCCAGCCAGAGCAGCCAGCAGATGCTCCACGGTGGCCAGCTGGCGTTGCCCCAGCTTCAGGGCCGTGCACAACCGGGTGTCGCTCACCTGGGAGGGGGAGAGGCGCTGCAGGCCCTCCGAAGGGGCCTGCAGCCAGCCCACCCAATACCCCTCGCGGCTGGAGGGGGAGAGACGCACGCGGCAGCTCGCGCCACTGTGAAGGCCCACCCCATGCCGCTCGACAGGTGCAGCCAGGGTGTAGGCCGTGCCGTAATCCGAAGGCCAAATGCTCACTAGAACTTCCAGCCCACGCCAAGGTTGAAGCGCCAGTCGCCGGTGAAATCCTGGCTAGCCACCTCCAGCCGCAGGGGACCCACCGGCGTGGTGACAATCAGACCCGTACCCACGGAGAAGCCCTGCCCGGGCTTGTCCAGCAATTCGCCCGGTTGACCAGGCACGTTTTTCTGGGTGCCGAAGGCCGAGCCCCCGTCCACAAACAGCTCTCCGCTCACGATGCTGAAGAGCGGAAAGCGATATTCGATCGTGGCTTCCCCAAAGCTGCGGCCCACGCCGAGATCGCAGTCGTAATAGCCGCGCACCGAGTTGCCCCCCCCAAGGCAAAAGGCCTCATAGGTGGGAAGGCTGCCAATGTTGGTGCCCGCGGTGACCTGGAAAGCGAGGGCCTGCTTGCAATCCGGTGTTTCGCCGGGCTTGGCGCGGCAGCCTTTGTAAAACTTGAGCCAATTCACCGGGATGTAGTGGGTGAAGCCCGCCCGCAAACGGTTGAAGGTGGGCGAATCGGGCCCAACGGAAACGAATTGCTCGGTGCCCAGGCTCAAGAAATTGCCCTTGGTGGGATTGCGAGGGTCGTTGAGCGTGTTCATCGTGGCGGCGAGCCTCACGCCAACCAACTGGTTGTGCTGGGCGCAGTTGTAGGCGATGCAGATGATGCCATCTGGATCTGTTTTTGCACCATATTGTTGATCTAAGAAGGCATTGGTCGACACCCCATAAGGCATATTGGCCCCGGAGTAGTTCATAGGAGTGACTTCCTGGGCGCTGAAGCCAGCAATCACGTTCCATTTGGCGCGCTTGAAGGGATTACCACCATTGAGAGGGCGCACCACCTGGATGTTGCCGCCCACCCGCTGGATCACCACCGAGTTGCCGTCAAAGTCATACCAACTGACGTTTGGATTGGCTTCTTCCGCCTCTTGCACACTGCCAAAAACCTTGCCGTTGGGGTTGTTGTTGTTGTTGATGTTATAGGCGTACTTTGAGGAGGGAGCCTGATAGAAATCCGAGGCGGTGTAGATGCTGCCGTTGTCTTGACTTTGGAAGATCTGGGGAACATCGCGGCTGATGAAACCCTTGACGCGCAGGGCGGTGCGGAAGGGATCTCCCTTGATCCACGGGTCGGTGAAGGTCACATCCGCCAACCCACCAAACTGGCCGTAGGTGAAGCTGGTCGCCACATCCCAGGCCCGGCCGAGGAAGTTGCTGTCCTGCACCTGCACCTGGCCAAACACCCCCTGGCTCTGGCTGTAGCCGAGGCCGCCGGAGAGGGAGCCGGTGGATTGCTCCACAATGCCGAGAACGATGGTGATGCGGCCCGGTTCGGAGGGCATGGGCCGCAGGGTGACTTTCACGTCACTGAACAGACCGGTGCCATAGAGGCGCTTGATGTCGTCTTCGAGATTGCGTCGATTGAAGATCTCCCCCGGCTTCATCGAGATCTCTCTGGTGATCACCCAGGATTTGGTCTTGCCGCGGATCGGCTGGCCCTTGTCGTTGGTGGCGGAGCCTTCCTTGTTGAGGAACTGCACCTCCACCCCATCGACGATGCCTTGCCGCACGGCCAGCACCAGCTCTCCATCCGGGCTCACCCGGCTGGGGCCGGTCACCCGGGCCAGGGAGTAACCCTGATCGGCATACCACTTCTGAAGGTCTTCGATGCGAGTCTTCAGGGTGGTGAGATTGATGGTCTTGCCGTAATCCGCCGCGAAGGTGTCCTGCACCACAGAGCCGGGCACCTTGGCATCCGACGGATCCAAGGTCACCTTGGTGAGCACGGGATTGGGCACCACCTTCACCACCAGGCGCACCCCGAGGGCGGAATCAACGGGTTCCATGCGCACATCGGAAAACCAGCCAGTGGCGTAGATCGCTGCCAGATCCTTTTTCAGGTCGCTGCGGGTCACCTCGGTTCCGGGGATGACCGTCATGGCGGCGTAGGCGGCCCGTTCGATGCGCTCCTTCTCCGGGTGTCCGTCCAGGCCTTTGATCACCACCTCACTGACCAACACCCGCGGCTCATTGCTGGGAGTCGGTTGGGGCTGGGCCACCGGAGGGGTGGCTTGGCCCTCGGGGGCCGCCGGAGTGGGTTGGAGGGTTTTGGGAGTGGGGGAGCCGAAGGGTTCGCTCAGGGGCGGTGCGGCATCGCTGGCGGGGGGAGCCTGCGAGCCGGCGGGGGGAAGGGTGATCGCGCCGGGAGGCTCATTGGACGCAGGCGCCGCACCAGCCGGAGTGAGGGTGCGGCTGGCCTGGGCCATCAGGGTGGGCTCCAGAGGGGGCGGCGGAGCCACAGGCAGCGGTGCCGGCGTGGTGCCACGAGCCTCCACCCCTGGAATGGCCTCCAGGGGGAGGGCCGGTGCTTGGGGAGCAGAGGAGGCCAGCGCAAGCATCTGAGGCGGCTCTAGCCCTGGCGCCCTGGCGGGAGAGGCCTCTCCCGCCAGGGCGCTCCCCTGTCCCAACAGGGCCAGGGAGAGGAGGGGGAGGGCGGCGGCTACCCCGGGCGATCGGGACGGCGTGGAGGGCGTCGTTCGGGGGCGATCGCCAGGCATGAATCCTCTGCTGCGCGGCCAGGCCGCAATTCCGGCAGACCTTACCGATAAAACCCCGGTTCAGCACAGACCCCTTCGACCCGTTTGAGGACCTCCCCGTAGGCCTCGACAACACCGCCAAGATCCTGTCGGAATCGATCCTTGTCCAAAATGCGGTCCTGCGTGTCGCTGGTGGCCCGATCCCAGAGCCTGCAGGTGTCAGGGCTGATCTCGTCGGCCAACAGCAGCTGGCCCTCGGGAGCATGGCCCAGCTCGATCTTGAAATCCACCAGCTCCAGGCCCACCCCAGCCAGCAGGGTCAAGAGTTCTGCGTTGATCTGACGGGCCAACACCTCGATCGTCTCCCGTTCCGCAGGGGTGACAAGGGCCAGCCGCTCCAGGCGCGCTTCCGTGAGGAGGGGATCGCCGAGGCCATCATCCTTGTAGTAGAGATCCAGTAGGGGTGGATCCAGGCGGGTGCCGGCGGCCACAGGCAGCTGGCGGCACAGGGATCCGGCCGCCACATTGCGCATCACCACTTCCAAAGGAACGATGGCCACAGGCCTCACGGCCATCCATCCCGGCTGGAGCAAGCCCAGGTAATGGCTGGGGATGCCGCGGGAGGCGAGATGTTCAAACAGGAGGGCGGAGATGCGGCAATTCATCACCCCCTTGCCGGCCAGGGAAGCCTTCTTGGCCGCATTGAACGCCGTGGCGTCATCCTTGAATTCCACCGCCAGCACATCGGGGCGGTCGGTGGCATAGACCCGCTTGGCCTTGCCCTCATGGAGCAGGGCACCCAGCTGGAAGGGAAAGCTCATGGCGAGGGCGGCGAGGGAGGGGCAGGGGGTTGGGGGGAGGGGTAGGCATGGCCGCCGGGGGCCTGGGGAGAGCGGAGCTGCTCCTCCAGCTGCCGGGCCCGCACCTGGGCGGTGGGATCGGCGCGACGGAGCAACCACTCGCCATAGGCATCATCGAGGCGGGAACTCAACCGCAGGCGCCGCGCTACGGCGCGGCTGCTCGGCAGGGCGGCCTGGGCATCGAGCAGGTCGCCCACCAGGCTCCAGGCACCAACGGCGGCGGCCTGATCCAAGGCACGCTCCAAAATGGCTTCGCGCTCCTCCACAGGCAGCTCCCGAAGCAGGGCCACGGCGCGGCCCAACCGGTCGGCACCGACGGCGCCGGCGACGGGGTGCCAGAGAAGCAACTGGCCCGCCGCTTCGCTGAAGCCGCGCGCTTCCAAATGACCGGCCAACACCTCCACCGCGGAGCGAGTCACCACGCTGCCATCCTCCCGACGACGGATGGGCAGGGTGAGCTGGCTCAAGCGAGCATCGCTGCCCGAGGTGAGCCGATGGAGGGCGAGGGCAGCCCGGCGGTGATCGAGGGCGGCGGTGGCCGCCCGCCACTGCAGCAAGAGCCACTGCACTCGGCCCGCCCCGGGGCCGGGCCCGAAGCGATTGAGCACGGTGAGCGCTCCATGGGGCGCACGGCACGTGAGCAGCACCTCCGCGTTGGCGAGCACCACGGGCAGGGGCTGGGGGGCGGGACGCACCACCATGAGCCGTTCTTGCAGCTGCCGAAGACGGGTGGGATTGTCCTCCTGGAGGACTTGGGTGCAGGCCTGGTTGAGCTGATCGAGGTTGTCCTGCTGGAGCAAGGCAGCAAACGCGGCGTCGCTCAGGGGCGGCGGCGGAGTGGCGGGAGCAGCCGGCGAGGCAGCTGGGGGGTTGGCAGGGGGGCTGTCGCCCGTGAGGCGCTGGGATTGGGGTCGCCCGGCCGCCGGGGCGCCCTGCAGGGGGCGCGCGGAGCCTCCCTGCCTCTGGGCCTGAGCCATGGCGCCGCGTGGCACCAGAGGCAACACCGCCAGAGCAAGCCCGAAGCCCATCCCCACACCCCGCGCCACCTCCTGCACCTGCGCTCCCCTCGGCGACAGCCGCTGCAGCAGCCGCACGGCGGGTCTCACGGCGGCGATCGCTGGGGCGGAGAATGGCAGGGTGGCCACAAACGAGGCTGCGCTCCGCCCAACCTATCGGCAGAGGTTCACGCCGAACCGCCCCTCCAGCCGCCTCTGCAGCAGCCACCGCCCCGCCGCAGCCTTCCAGTCGGCGGCATCCCCCAACCCTTTCACCCTCTGCCACTCCCGCCCGATGGTGTCACCGGCCCCTGCCTCTGACAGCCCCGCCGATCCCGCCCCTGCCAGGCCCCCTGAGCGGTCGCCCATGGCGCCAACCCGGATATTGGTGGTGGGTGGAGGCGCCAGGGAAAACGCCCTGGCTTGGGGCCTGGGCCGCAGCCATGGGGTGGAGCAGGTGTGGGTGGCCCCTGGCAATGGGGGCACGGCGGAGCTGGCCGGTTGCGGCCAGCTGGCGGTGGCCGAAACCGACGCCGCCGGGCTGCTGGAGGCGGCTCGCCGCCTCGGCGTGGATCTGGTGGTGGTGGGGCCGGAGGCCCCTCTGGCGGCGGGATTGGCGGACCAACTGCGGGCGGCTGGCCTGGCGGTGTTTGGCCCTGGCGCCGACGGGGCCCAGCTGGAAGCGAGCAAGCAGTGGGCCAAGGCGCTGATGGTGGAGGCGGGCGTGCCCACGGCAGGGCACTGGTGCACGAGCTCTGTGGAGGAGGCCCTGGCGGTGCTGGAGCGGCAGGGCCGGCCCCTGGTGGTGAAGGCCGATGGGCTGGCCTCGGGCAAGGGGGTGACCGTGCCCGAGGATCTGGTCACTTGCCAGCAAGCGATTCGGGAGGCCTTTGACGGGCGGTTCGGGGCGGCGGGCGCCACGGTGGTGTTGGAAGAGCGCATCACAGGGCCTGAAGTGTCGGTGTTCGCCCTCACCGACGGGGAGCGGCTGGTGCTGCTCCCCCCCGCCCAAGACCACAAGCGCATCGGCGAGGGCGACACGGGCCCCAACACCGGCGGCATGGGGGCCTATGCACCGGCGCCGCTGCTGGCTGGCGCGGCCCTGGATGAGGCGCAGCGGCGCGTGATTGAGCCCACCCTGGCGGCCTTGCGAGCCCGGGGCATCGACTACAGGGGGGTGATCTACGCCGGCCTGATGCTCACCGCCAGCGGCCCGCAGGTGATCGAATTCAATTGCCGCTTCGGCGATCCGGAGTGCGAAACGCTGATGCCCCTCCTGGGTCCGGAGCTGGCGCAAGTGTTGCTGGCCTGCGCCAACGGCCGGCTGGATCGGGCCCCGGAGCTCACCATCCAGCCCGGCTGCAGCGCCTGTGTGATCGCCGCGGCGGCGGGCTACCCGGGGGCGGTGCGCAGCGGCGATGCGCTGGAGGGACGCCCCGCGGCCCATCCGCAGCGGCAGCTGTTCCATGCGGGCACTCGCCGCCGCAGCGATGGCGGCTGCGAAACCAGCGGCGGCCGCGTGCTGGCGATGGTGGCCCAGGCGGAGGATTTCGATGGGGCCTTTGCCCTGGCCTACGAGGGCCTGGCCCAGGTGCATTTCGAAGGCATGCAGTTTCGACGCGACATCGGCCATCAGGTGAGGGGGCAGAGCCGATGAGCACGCCACGACCCTGGCAGGAGCGGCTGGCCCGCTGGTGGGCGGAATTCAGCTTGCAAACCAAGCTGTTGGCGGTGGCCACCCTGGTGGTGAGCCTGCTGATGACGGGCATCACGTTTTTTGCCCTCAATGGCATCCAGAAGGATGCCCGCATGAGCGACACGCGCTATGCGCGGGATTTGGGCCTGCTGCTGGCGGCCAACGTGAGGCCCTTGGTGAGCCAGGGACCGGCGAAGGAGTTGGCGACCGTGGCGGAGCGGTTTTGGCAAACCAGCCGCAGCCTGCGCTACATCGTGTTCGCCGATGCGGATGGCGCCATCTATCTGGGCATCCCGATGGGCGAGGGAGGGGATGGCTCGGCACCAGCCAATGAGCTGCTCAGCCGGCGGCTGGAGCTGCCCGCCGATCTCCCCCAACGTCCTGACAATCCCCTGATCCGCCAACACCTCACCCCCGATGGGCAGGTGACAGACGTGTTTGTGCCCCTGCTCGATGAAGGCAAGTATCTGGGGGTGGTGGCGCTGGGGATCAACCCCAACGAAACCCTCTTGGCCAGCGCTGCTCTCACCCGCGAGGTGACGGTGGCGGTGTTCATCTCGATCTGGGTGTTGGTGATTCTCGGCTCGGTGTTCAATGCCCTCACGATCACCCAGCCGGTGAAGGAGCTGCTGCGAGGGGTGCGCTCGATCGCGGGCGGCAATTTCCAAACCCGTCTGGCCCTGCCGGTGGGCGGGGAGTTGGGGGAATTGCTGGAGGGCTTCAACACCATGGCCTCCCAACTGGAGGCCTACAACGAGGCCAACATCGAGGAGCTCACCGCCGCCCAGGTGAAGCAGCAATCCCTGATCGCCACGATGGCCGATGGGGCGGTGTTGCTCGATGAGGAGGGGCGCATCGTGCTGGCCAATCCCACCTCTCGCCGCCTGTTTCGCTGGGAGGGCCGGAATCTTGAGGGAAACGATCTGGAGAGTGAGCTGCCGGAGCGGCTGGCGATGGAGCTGCACAGCCCGCTCACGAGCTTGATCATCGGCGAAAAGGAGTCTTCGGATTTGCGCTGCAGCGTGGGCGATCCACCGCGCACGCTGCGGATCGTGCTGCAGGCGGTGCGCGATGCCAGCGGCGAAAGCCTGAAGGGCATCGCCATGACGGTGCAGGATCTCACCCGGGAGGTGGAACTCAATGCGGCCCAGAGCCGTTTCATCAGCAATGTGTCGCACGAGCTGCGCACGCCGCTGTTCAACATCAAGAGCTATGTGGAAACGCTCTACGACCTGGGCGATCAACTGAGCGAAGAGCAAAAGAAGGAGTTTCTGGGCATCGCCAACGCCGAAACCGATCGGCTGACCCGACTCGTCAATGACGTGCTCGATCTCTCGCGCCTGGAATCGGATCGGGAGTGGCAATTGGAGCCGGTGGATGTGGAGGTGGCGATGGAGCAAACGCTGCGCACCTACCGGCTCAATGCCCAGGAGAAGGGGGTGGCGCTGGAGCTGGAGAGCGAAGCGCAGCTGCCGAGGGTTCGCGGCAATTGGGATCTGCTCCTGCAGGTGTTCGACAACCTGGTGGGCAACGGCCTGAAGTTCACGCCCCCGGGCGGGCAGCTAACCCTGCGCGCCTACCCCTGGCCAGACCACTGCACCATCGATCCGACCACCGGTCCCGTCGAGGCGCCCAGCTGCCCCTTGAGTTCCCCCCTTCCGAAGGTGCGCATCGAGATCTCTGATACCGGAGCGGGCATCAGCCAAGCCGATCAAGAGCGCATCTTCGAGCGCTTCTACCGGGTGGAAAACGCCGTGCACACCGAGGTGGGCACGGGGCTGGGTCTCTCCATCGTGCGCGGCATTTTGGAGAAGCACGGCTGCGCGGTGCAGATGGTGAGCGAGCTGGGGGTGGGCACCACCTTCTGGTTTGATCTGCCCCTTGAAGAGGCGGACAGCGACGAACTGCAAGTGCAGGCCGAGCGCAGGCGGCATCAGGGGGAGCGGGTGCTCGTGGGGTAGGGGAGGGGGCACTGCTCAAGCTTGGCAGCCTGCAATCACGCCAAGGCCAAGACATAGCCAATTCCATAAGGCCCTTTCACTTCGCGCCAGCCCATCTCTAGATGGATCTGATGAAGATCATCCCTTTGAATGAAATCAGCGAACAAACTGGCGATGGGAGGGCTGGCCAGATCCGTGATCTGCTGCATGAGCAGCACTGGATTGACCTCGATCGCATCAGCACAGTGATAAAGAAGCGCAAGCGTCACCAAATCATCGCGTGCGTCCCCCGCCGCAAGGTCCTCTATCGCCAACGCAATGAAACCATTCATGATGTGTCGCCATTCAGATTTTCTTCTACCAAAGACAGCTGAGCGCCTTGCAAAAGCCTGCAGCTGCCAACCCATGCCAGGCTCAATCAGCGAACGAATGCAAGACCTCTCTTCAGCATTAACCCGCTTGTAGAGTCGGCAAAGAGATTCCAATCGTTTGTCAAGGGGGCCAGGGAAAATTCTTCTTGCAAAATCCTGCATATCCCGACCGGAAAAAGACAGACGGGAAGCCAGGATCACTTTGATCTCCTTTGAGGTTTCAGGGCCCAGCCTTGTTGAGAGATCAATGGGATCACTCACCCATTGCCGCATCTCAATTTCACGCAGCTCATGGTATCGAAGCAAAGGACGCCGAGGGTCGAATGGATCCAGCTGATCCTTGAACATCAATATCTCAGAAAGTGGCCCCAAATGAATGGGGCCTTCGCTCAACGCTGCCGCAAGGTAGGCTTGAATCATCGATGGCCATTTCTCCCGGGACTGGCCAGAACAAATCTCGTTGATTGGCAATAAGGGCAACTCCGCAGAGCCAGCTTCATCAGTGATAACAACAGAATCATTGTTCACAACATAATCGGCCTGACGCCGCCGCAATTCATCTTCAAGAACTTCCCTAAAATACGAGTCAGCGAGAAGAGGAGCAACCATTTTTTTCGAGCGTTGTTTCTGTCTGAACATGAAATAAATCAAACCAGCAACAAGTCCCAGAACCAACCCGGCCACCCCCGGCATCTGCCATACTCCTTTCAACAGGCTTGCCAAGCCAATCTGGGCCCCGCTGGGGCTGGACGCTTCCAGACGCTTCGCATGCACGGGGAGCTCATGCAAGTAGGCCAGTCCGAGCATGATCAACACTTGCCTCATGCTTTCGATGGACGACAGGGGATCATCGTCCCTTGCTCCATGCATCAGCCAGGCAATCAAGTTAGGAATTTTTATCCAATCATCTTGTGAATCTCCCAGCGAGTTTGATGCTTGCGGCCCATGGCAGCTTCTGGGCGCTGTCTGCATCAACGCCGCAGCCGCTCCAACTCGGTCAAGCTGTTCCTCAGGTTGGCTTGGGTGCGGATCAAAGCGTCGCGCAGCTCTGGGTTTTGGGCGGCAAGGGGCTGAAGGAGGCCCAACGCTTCCTCCAGCAGCGGCCGCGCCTGATCGGGTTGGCCCATCTGAAGGCGCGGAAAGCCGAGGCTGTTCAGCGAGCGGGAGAGGTCGGCGTGGCGGGAGGGATCGGCCTGGCTGAGCGGCCGGAGCCTGGAGATGGATTCCAGCAAGGGCGGCAGGGCACGTTGCAGCTGGCTGTTTTCCCCGTAGGCCTTGCCCAAGCGGATGGCACGTCGTGATTGGCGAAATGGCCCCATAGCGCCACACCAGGTTGTTATATCCAACGGAGCAGCCCCTTCACACCTCCAACTGGGCCAACCACTGGGCGGCTGGCACGATGGTGATCGGCCCACGGGCCTCCACCTGCCTGGCATCACGCACGAGCTGCACCGCCTCCGCCTCGGGAAACTGCGCTGCAAATCGGGCCAAGGCTCGATGGGGTGAGACGTCGGCGAGTTTGCATTCCACCAAGGTGGTGAGCTCTCCATCCAGGCTCAGGCAGAAGTCCACCTCGGCGCCATCTTTGGTGCGAATCGTGTGCAACGCAACCTGGCGGCCGCGCGTATCGCCGATGAAGTGGGCCTGCTTGTGGAGCATCACGGCGACGGCATTTTCAAAGCGCAGCCCAGCGTCGCCCTTCACCAGTCCGGTGTCGGTGAAATAGACCTTGGGTTGCCGCAGCAGAGAACGGGCAATGTTGTGGTGCCAGGGCTGCACCACGATCACCACAACCAGGGCCTGGAGGATGTCGAGATAGCGCCGAAGCGAGGTGGGGGAGACCGCCAGATCACGGGCCAGCGAGGCCAGCGACAGGGGGGAGCCAACCCGTTCACGCAACAGCTCAAAAAACACCCGCATGGTGTTGATCTCCTGCAGGCGAGAAAATTCGGGCACATCCTCCCGGATGAGGTCGGTGGCGTATTGGCGGCGCCAACGCTGGGCGTCGTCTGGATGGTCGGCCAGGCACGGCTCAGGAAACCCACCCCGTTCGACAAGGTGCTCGAGGGCCTCCTCAGGCGTCGCACCCGTATGGGCACTCCACTCGCGCACGGAAATGGGGTCGAGATGCAGATGCAGATAGCGGCCAGCGAGGGATTCACCAGATTGGCGAAACGTTTCCATGCGGGCGCTTCCAGTGACGAGGAGCTCCTGATGGCGCGGCTTGGCGTCAATCACGCCCTTCAGCCAGACTTTCCACTCGGGCATCTTGTGAATTTCATCGAGCACAAGCAGCCCAGCCCGAGGATTCCACGACTGACGATTCAGCACAGCCCGGTCCCGGGGCACGTCCCAATTGAGATATTGGGCCTGCGGGTAACGCTCCATGAGCTGTCGGGCCAGGGTGGTCTTGCCCACCTGCCGGGCGCCGGTCAGCACCACCGCCTTGCGCCCCAGATCCCGAATCAGTTGCGGCTCCAAATAGCGCCGCATGCGACCATCTTCCAGCACTCTGGCAAAAAGTCGCGACTAATTGCCAGAGTAGGGCGCAATGGTCGGGAGTCGCCGCGAGCCAAGGCACGCAGATGGAGGAAGGGGGGCTGGAGACGGGCAAGGGCTCGGAGCTGATCACGTTGGCGGAGACCTGGATCCTGGAGGAAGCCGCGAGCGTCTCGGCCGCGCTGTTGTTCAGCCTGGACGGCCATTTCGCAGCCGTGCCTGGGCTGGGCTGGATGCGCCAGTGGGGGGAGGTGCTGCCCTGAGCCGGCTCCACCAGCCCAACAGAAACACCACCGCCATCGCCAGATAGCCCAGAGCCCAGGGGGCACCCGTGCCCCAACCCAGGTGGAAGACGGTGTCGGCCGGGGTGAAGCGCCAGGCATGCAGCAGACCCACCCAGGAGGAGAGGGCCGCGATCAGGGCGCAGAGGGCGGCGGCGCGGAAGCGTTGATCGATCACATACACGAGCATGGCGGCCAGAAGCATGGCGGCCACGATTTGGCCCTGCTCCAGGGCAAAGGCGCCGGCGGCCCACACATCGGCCTGCTTCAAGCTGTCGATCAGGGCGGGGGAGAAGGGTGTGGCGGGGGTGCCGGCGCCACCGGCCCGCAGGCCGGCCTTGAGCAGCAGGGCGCCCCAGCCGGCCAGGCCGGGCATCAGGCCCAGGGCGACGGCGGGCGCATGGCGGGCGGGCGTCACCTGAAACGCCTGGGCGGCGATCACCAGGGCGATGTAGAGCACGATCGCCATGCCCGCCTCGATCGGCACGATTTGCCCCACCAGGCCGAACAGCCCAAACAGACAGCCCAGGCCCATCACCAGACCATTGAGCCAGGAGTAGCCGAGGCGAGCGCCCATGGCTTTCCAGCCCGGATGGCCGATGTAGATGGTGGTGGGGAAGCAGGAGCCGAGCAGGGCCGCCACGGCGGTGCCGATGCCGTTGATCAGCAGGGATGGCTTCTCGGGGTAGACATCACCGGCAGCTTCGGCGCTCTCGAGGTTTTGAAGGGAGCCGAGCACGTTGAAGAGGCCCATCGGAATGGTGACGCCAAGCCAGGGCACCAGCTGGGAGCGACCCTCCCAGAGGGCGCCGAGACGGGGCACCGGCAGGTGAAAGCCCAACGAGGCCAGGTTGGCCTGCCAGGTGGCGCCATCCACCTGAAGCAGGCCCGTGCTCCAGGCCAAAACGATGCCCACCAGCACAGCCAACAGCCCGCCCGGGATGGGCAGGCGAACCTGGCCGTAGTAGGACACCAAGATCACAGCGAGCACCGCCAAACCCACCACGGGGTGGGCGTAGGTGCGCAGCAAAAAGCCCAGGGCGATGTAGCCCAGGGCGATGCCCGCCAAGGTGGCCAACAGGGCGGCGCGAGGCAACCAGCGGCGCAGGGCGGCAGCGCCAAACGCCCCGGCCGATTCGATCAGGCCCGAGCCGAGGCAGGCCAGCAGCCCCGCCTGCCAGGAGAGGCGCACGGCTGTTTCGGCGTTGGCGCCAGCGCCAAGGGCGCTGAGCTTCACCGGCAACATCACCAAAAACACATAGGCAAAGAGGCTCACCGTGTTGATGCCGTAGGGCAGGGCCGTGCGGCGCGAGCCACCTTCCGCCTGATCCAGCCGGTAGGCCTGGATCGCATAGGCCACGTTGCCCACCACCAGGCTGAGGCCCGTGGCGGGCAGGATCACGCCAAAGATCAGGGCATCGGGATAGCCGAGCACGCCGCGGCAGAGGGCAATGATCAACAGGATCTGGATCAGGTTGTCCAGGCCCAGGCCCAAGAAGCCATCGAGGTCGCCGCGCACCCACCAGCGGGGGGCGACATCAGGGGAGAGGGGGGCAGGGGAGCTGCCCGAAGCAGGGAAAGGGGAAGTCATCGGGCGAGCCTGCCAGGCCATGGCGTGGCAGGTTGTCGCAAGGGGAACGGCAAGCCTGGCGCTTCGCGGATCACCAGTCAGCGGCTGCGGGAGTTGCGGGATTGTCGGATGCGACAGCGCAACTTGCGACTGGCCTGATAGCCCGCGGCGACCGCCAAGACCGCCAGCGGACTCGGGGTTTGCTGGACCGGCGTGGAGGAGGATCCGCTGGTGGAGGCCTGCCAGGGGGAGAAGACCGGCGTGGAGCCAGAGGGCCAGCCAATGTTGATCACAGTGATGCTACAAATATCATTGGGATTTACGAGAGGGCAGAGGGATGAGTAATCTTCGATTTTTTGGCCATCTGCTGTATAAGAAATATAGGGGGAGGCCGGACCAGACTCCAGCTCTGCAAAGGATTGATTGAAACCACTGGGGGTAAAGATCAGTCGTCTGATCGTGGTGCTGGAATTCAATTCACCAATCCAAAAGGTGCGTTGAATGTCGCCATTGGCCACGGAAAAGCCACTGCCTTGACGAAAAAGATAGGTGCCTACGCTCAGTGGATCGTGGCTGGCCTTGCTGATCGTGATCTGTGTTGGAACCTGATTCGAGAGGTTGTCAGCCAGATCCAGGATCAAACCCTCCACCTCATAATCGCCAAAGGGCCTTGCTGTTCCTCCATACAGAGGAACCCACTGATAGGAAACCGTGCCATCCGAATTAATGAGGCCGTAGGTGACAACTGGATTTTGATTGAACGCAAATTTAAGATCCAAAGCCAAGGCGTGATCCTGCAGGAGAACCGCCGATGCGGAGAGCAAGCCACACAGCGCAGGCAGGCCGCTCTTGATCAGGCGGATGAAAGCAGAAGACACCATGGAGGGTGCGACACGAGATAAAGCCTAGGCGGGGCTCAAGCGCACGCAACGTGACTCCAATCACCTGCGTGGGGTGATCGGGATCAATGCGGGCAGCCAAGGTTCAGTCTCAGGAACGCTGCCACCAGGCCATGGATAGCGATTCTGCCCACCGGGATGGCAAAAACATTATAAAGCTGAGCAACCGAGAAGCCTCTCTCCAGCTAGACCAAGAAAGACGCTATTTCTTTCAAGTGAACTACTGCCGTTTTCCGATCCTTGCGGGCGCCAGCAACAATTCAGCCAGTTTCATTGGAGTGACGAGTGACACCCCCATCTCCAGCCTTTCCCTCAGCGTCCTCTCTGCCACAAATTACAGGGCCGACTTCGCCTTCAATCGCTTTGATTTCACCCCTGTGCCAGGTCCACTGCCAGCCTTGGGGGCATGTGCCGCCTTTGGCTTCAGCCGCAAGCTGAGAGGCCGCATCAATGCGGCGAATCTGAACTGAAACCTCCCCGATCCCTGCCAGTGGGTTCAGAGCAGTTGAGCCTGGCCCCGCTCAAAACACCGGCCGGCCAATGATGTTGCCTGGCGGAGCGTAGTGGCACACGAGCCGGGTGCGACCATCGGCGCCGGCCACGGCAGCGCAGCCCACGCTGGTGGTGGTGCGCCACACCATCTGGGTGTAGTGGCCCACGTCCTGCCAGTTGCCGCTGCGGCTCACATTGGGGAAGGTGCCCGTTTGAAACAAGCGCCGTTCCGCCGCCCAAAGGTCGGCCATCTGGGCGGGGCTGAAGCTGCCGGTGGTGCCCATCCAGAGGTTTTCGCCGCTGCGGCAATGGCTGAATTGGCCAGTGGCCGCCAGCCGTTGGGCGCAGGCCAAGGCTGAGGTGGCCAAAGCTTCCTGCCAGACCAGGGGAGCCACGCCAAGGGCGGCGCGCTCCCGGTTGTGCACCCGCAGGATCTCGGCCGCTGCCCCATCAGGCAACACGCCACCGGGCACGGTTTGGGCGATGGCCCCCACTGGCAGCACTGCCCATGCGGACCAAAGGAAGGCCCAGGGCCATCCATGCAGAGCCATGGCAGTTATGTCCTCAGTGGGCACCATTCTTCAACGCCGCAAGACGGCCCACACCATGTGGGGCGAGTGGCCGTTCAGGCGCACCATCCGCACCCAGAGCAAGGTCATGTGCTCCAGGTGGAGGGCTTGCTCCAGGCCCCCCACATCGAGGGGCTCCCAGCCCAGCTCGCTGATCAATTGGCCCACGGTGGCTTTGGCGGCCGCGCTGTCGCCGCAGAACAACATCGCCGGTTTGACATTGGCGGCGGGATAGGCCGAGTCCTCGAAGTTTTCAAAGCCGTAGATCGTGAAGGCCTTCACCACCTCGCAGCCGGGCACAAGCTCCTGCAACACCTCCGATCCGGAGCGGGCGCTGCCCAGGCCATGGCTGAGGTTGGCGCCCACCGGATTGGTGCAGTCCACCAGGATTTTCCCCTGCAGCTCAGGCGCCACCGCCTGCACTGCAGCGGCGTTGGCCTCGTAGGGGGTGGCAAGAAACACCACCTGGGCGCCGGCCACGGCCTCTGGGGGGGAGGCCACCTGCAGCTGGGGATTGCGGGCCAGGGCCTTTTGCACGCTGGCGGAGGCGGGGTCTTTGGCGGCCACCACCACCGTGTGGCCCAGGCGTTGCAGATGGTCGGCCAGGGGGGCGCCGACTTGGCCCACCCCGATGAACGCGATGCGCATGGCGACCTCTTGTCTTCTCTGAAGGGAAGATTAGGTGTGTGGCCTGGAGGCGTGGAGAGCCTTTGGCGAGGCTGCGATCGCCGTAGATGGCCTCCATGGCGCCTCGAGCCAACAGACACCAACCGGGTCCGACCTCCCACCCCGTGCCACCCATCACTCCCACCAGCCCGGAGCCGCCGAGTGGCGGCGAGGAGCCTCCAGGTGCGCCAGAATCGACACCACCTGCTGCACCCCGCTCCTGGCCTGGGCTGGATCCCCTGGGGTTGACACAGGCCATCGGTGGCCTCGCCATCGGCCTGATCGCCCTCTTCTCCTCCTATGACCACATCACCCTCCCCGGTCGCACCCTCCAGCTCCAGCAGCAATGGGGCATCCCCTTCATCGCTGCCTCGGTGGCGATTGTGGTTGTCGATACTCAATTGGCGTCGCGATCCAGGCTACGAGGAGCGCAAGATGCAGCACGAATGGCGGATGAAACAGCTCGAGAACGACATCTTGCGAGTGAGGAGCGACAAAGAGCAGATCGAGAAAGAAACCGAGCAGCTCAGGCAAGAGAACGCCAGGGAGAAAGCCTTGAGCGCCTCCATCAGGCGGCTCTGCTTTCCGCCCGAGTCCAGCTCGATCCCTCAGACACCAACCAGGCCCGACTGCAAACCTTCCTCGCCTTGATCAGCGGCTTCAGCCCGCCGGCAGAAGAGAGCCCCTGAGAAGTCCCGCTATTCTTTTGGTGGCAACCACTGATCGACCCTCTTCGCAGCCTGGAGCCAAGTCAAGACATCAGCATCAATGATTTTTTATTTAAGACGAGACAATAGACTCTAGAAAGTGGCCTACGGCAAAGCGGCCAGTTTCGCTAGTTTTGATTCATGGCTCAAGCAAAAACCATATGGAGCCACAACGGCGAGAGACTTTCTAAATTTCTCGCCTACTCTTCGCTGACTCTTTCATTCGGGTTTGGCGTGGGAGGGTTTTTAAATCCTGGCGGAGCCAAGGCCTCCCCCATACCTTGCGATCCAAAAATCACTCCCCCACAATTCGACAATGGAATGTCATACGAAGTCATTACAGGAGATCCACTTTTATACTCCTGTAGAGACGTCGCCAGGAACAGGACTTCGACGACATTCAGCCCTATTCCCAATCCGGTAGGCCCCTTTGAGGGGTCGATCCGATACGTCATGCATGCCGCCAAAGGCACTTGCTTCATCGATGTCGTTCTTGATTCCGATGTGGAATCACCCATGGCAAGCTTCGTTAGTAAATCCCTTTACTTTGATCCAGGTTTCACGAGCCCAATTCCGGGGTTCCCAATTTTTTCTATTGATGGATCCAGCAGTCCTCCTACACCTATACCAGGCAATTGCAAAACTGTATATGTGGAAGACAACTACAGCACTTTCGTAGTTGGATCCGGTCCGCTATTAAAATCGATCACAAACACTTTCAGACAAACTCCAGGCCCTCTGCCCGTTCTCGGTGCTGCTGCCACCTTCGGCTTCAGTCGCAAGCTGCGCAGCCGCATCAAGGCCTCCCGCACCGCCTGAGTCGAGACCATCCCTGTAAGCAGACCGAACCCTATGGCTCAGAAGCGATGAGATCCCCCAGCCACCCCTGGAGCAACTCCGCACCCGACAGCGCGCACCGCGCCACATCGTGGATGCTGCCATCCTGGAGGTGTACCGCGGACACCACCTCACCCCGCAACAGATCGCCCAGGCCATAGGGCGGCACTACGACACTGTTCGGGGACGTTATCTCCCAGACTTGGTGGCGGCAGGAAACCTAGATGTTCTGTCTCAGCAGGTTGTTCAGTGACAAGGGGGTGTGAGGCCGCTACGGGTTGAGGTGCGACCCACCAACCCAGGCCTCACGCACCCATGCATAGCCATCCCAATGCCCGTCTGACGCAGAAGGGCCGCCTCCGGCTCGTCACCCAGCACCTCGAGCAAGGCCGCAGCCTCAGGGAGCTGGCCGCTGAAAACGGGATCAGCCTCCGATGCGCCTACCGCTGGCTGGCCCGGTACCGCGCAGGCGGTCCAACCTCTCTGGCGGATCGACGCAGCGTGCGCCGCACCCAGCGGCGGACGCTCGATCCGCAGCAGCTCCAGCAGGCCGTGGATCTCCGCCACCAGCGGCTCCACCTCAGACACATCGCTCGGCTGCTCAAGGCTCCCTTCTCCACCGTCGCCCGGGCTCTCAGCCGACTAGGCCTCGGGCGTCTGAGGAACCTGGAGCCCAAAGTCCCGGTGCAGCGGTACGAGTGGGAGCGACCGGGCGACCTGGTCCACATCGACGTCAAGTCCCTGGCCCGCTTTCGCAAAGTCGGCCATCGGATCACCGGCGATCGCCAGCAGGGCCGCTCCTACGGCGTCGGCTACGACAAGGTCCACGTCGCGGTGGATGACGCCACTCGGCTGGCGTACGTCGAGGTGCTGGCGGATGAGCAGAAGCCAACGGTGATCGGCTTTCTCAGTCGTGCCGTCGCCTGGTTCAACGGCCAGGGGATCGAGTGCCGGCGGGTGATGAGCGATAACGGCCCAGCCTTCGTCTCCAAGGCATTCGCCAAGGCCTGCCGCACCCTGGGCCTACGCCACATCCGCACGAGGCCTTACACGCCCAGAACCAACGGCAAGGCCGAGAGGTTCATCCAGACCCTCTGCCGCGAGTGGGCCTACGCCATGGCCTTCCAGAACTCTGACGAGCGCAACCGCTGGCTGCCCCGCTACCTGGCGATCTATAACCGGCTCAGGAAGCACTCGGCCCTCGGCTGGCGCTCACCTCAGCAGCGGCTCGCTGAGCTGCTCCACTGACGAACGTGATGAGACACAACACCTAGAACCTCTCCACCCCAACGCCAAGCACCATCCAAGCAAGGCCTACCAAGGGTGTAGGGCCTTTGAGGCCAAGGGGGCCGCAGGTGTAGCCCACCACATCACCCGCGACCGCAGCACGTCATCGCGCAATACAGCGAGCACTTAGATAATGACACGCCCTGGGTGGCACGGATGGCTTGGGCGGCTTAGGTGTTCTGTCTCAGCAGGTTGTTCAGTGACAAGGGGGTGTGAGGCCGCTACGGGTTGAGGTGCGACCCACCAACCCAGGCCTCACGCACCCATGCATAGCCATCCCAATGCCCGTCTGACGCAGAAGGGCCGCCTCCGGCTCGTCACCCAGCACCTCGAGCAAGGCCGCAGCCTCAGGGAGCTGGCCGCTGAAAACGGGATCAGCCTCCGATGCGCCTACCGCTGGCTGGCCCGGTACCGCGCAGGCGGTCCAACCTCTCTGGCGGATCGACGCAGCGTGCGCCGCACCCAGCGGCGGACGCTCGATCCGCAGCAGCTCCAGCAGGCCGTGGATCTCCGCCACCAGCGGCTCCACCTCAGACACATCGCTCGGCTGCTCAAGGCTCCCTTCTCCACCGTCGCCCGGGCTCTCAGCCGACTAGGCCTCGGGCGTCTGAGGAACCTGGAGCCCAAAGTCCCGGTGCAGCGGTACGAGTGGGAGCGACCGGGCGACCTGGTCCACATCGACGTCAAGTCCCTGGCCCGCTTTCGCAAAGTCGGCCATCGGATCACCGGCGATCGCCAGCAGGGCCGCTCCTACGGCGTCGGCTACGACAAGGTCCACGTCGCGGTGGATGACGCCACTCGGCTGGCGTACGTCGAGGTGCTGGCGGATGAGCAGAAGCCAACGGTGATCGGCTTTCTCAGTCGTGCCGTCGCCTGGTTCAACGGCCAGGGGATCGAGTGCCGGCGGGTGATGAGCGATAACGGCCCAGCCTTCGTCTCCAAGGCATTCGCCAAGGCCTGCCGCACCCTGGGCCTACGCCACATCCGCACGAGGCCTTACACGCCCAGAACCAACGGCAAGGCCGAGAGGTTCATCCAGACCCTCTGCCGCGAGTGGGCCTACGCCATGGCCTTCCAGAACTCTGACGAGCGCAACCGCTGGCTGCCCCGCTACCTGGCGATCTATAACCGGCTCAGGAAGCACTCGGCCCTCGGCTGGCGCTCACCTCAGCAGCGGCTCGCTGAGCTGCTCCACTGACGAACGTGATGAGACACAACACTTAGGCGCCCTGCCGCCTCCCATCCCTATACCTCCACCATTCCTGAGCCGGCGAGCGGCGGCGAGGAGCCCCTGATTCCGCCTGAATCAGAGCCAACAGTTCCCACCAGCCGTGGGGCATCCCCTTCAATGCAGCACGAATGGCGGCTGAAGCGAATCGACGGGAGAGCGAGGCAGATCGAGAAAGAAACCGAACAGCTGTAAAAGCAGTCGACCGGAGGCCATGGCGCGAGAACGCGAGGAAGAAGCCTTGAGCGGCTCCATCCGGGCTCTCTGCCTTCCGCCCGCGTCCAGCACGAGCCTACCGAAACAAACCGAGCCGGATGCAAACCTTCCGCCGCCATGGACGGGAAGCTCCACCCTCCCATGCATGGAGGCCCGGAACAGATGGCAGCAACGGAAGAGACCCCGCAGATCCCAAGGGACGCAGGGGCGCAGTCGCGCCAAGCCTCCTGAGACTCAGCCTGTTACTCCTGCGCCCGCATCCAAACCACGCTGGTACAATAAAGTTTACATCTTTTTGCGCTAATCGAACACCTTTGCGCATTTCTGCAGCGAACAACTCGCGCAAAAACGCAAGGTTGTTTGGATCAGGCAAAGGCTATGGAATGGGCCGCACAATCCTCACCCGCCAGAAGGAATTTCCCCTACCGTCCGGCGAGTGGCTTGCTCTTAAGCCTCTAGTTTTCTCTTCATTCTTATCCATGACTCAAACTAAAACCGGGGCGAGCCACTTCAAGGGGCGCCTCTTCACAACCGCTTTCACCTCAGCCCTGGCCCTCTCGGCTGTGACCGGTGGAATGATGGTGACAGGCGGGGCAGCCAAGGCAGGTGCCTGCCCGGGTAATACTGTTGTTACCTATCAGGATCTTGGCCTCACCTTTACTGACACAGTGAGCAATGCACAATCAAACGTTGCTCTTACGAAATGTGATCTTGAACTCACTGGACTTAAGTATCCTTTTGCACAGAAACAAGTTGATATAGATTACAACCCCACACCATTGGTGGGCCAAAATGACGTGGTTACATTCCAAATCAACAAGACTCCAGGGTACTTTGATCAGTGGAGTCTTCAATTCAGCGATGGAACGAATCTTGGCGAACAAGTTATTGCCGATATTTATGCAACTCAAGCAGATTTGATTGCGGGCACTAATCCTCTTACCAACTCACTCATCTCAACCGGCCCCAAAGTTATATTGCCGATTCCCAACCACTATAATCATCTTTTTGTCAAAGCCAGTATGTTTACCAATGGAGGTACGATTGACAATGTGATCATTCATTTCCGCGACGTCCCCGGCCCCCTGCCCATCCTGGGTGCAGGCCTCGCCATTGGTTCCGTGCGCAAGCTGCGCAATCTCACCTCCCGCCTGAAAGTTCACTCCATGGCTTGAGGTCACTCCCTCAGCTTCCGCCCCCAGCCACCAGCTGGGGGCTTTTTTTGCGCCTCAGTGCCTGCCGGTTGCAGCCCTTCCGGGCCAGCCATGCTCGGCGCCCTTCAGCGCTGCCAGCCCACCAACTGGGGGCGCAAAGCGCTCCACGCCTCGCGCAGCTGGCGCTCACTCGCTCCGGCCGGGCCTGTGGCCAGCTGCACGGCCAGGCATTCGTGGCGGGCCGGCAGCAGGCCAGAGGCCCGCAGCAGTCGGCGCTGCAACGGCGAGCGCACCCCGGGCTGATCGGCGGTGTTCGCCACCTGGCCAAGGGAATAGGCCTTCGCCGCCGCAAACCCCCGGGGGGTGATGCACGTTTGCAAGCGGGTGAGACGCTTTGGATCGTCGCCCGGCCCGTAGCCGATGGCCAGCTGATCGGCACCGCCGGCATGGGGTTGATCCACGAAATAAAAGTGCTGCAGAGCCAGCCGGGGGGCGATCGCCCCGAAGCGGCTCACCTCCAATTGGTTGTCATCGCGGCTGCGCACGGGCATCAGCGTGAGCGTGAGCGACGGCAGCGAGCCGCTGGCCTCCAGGCGAAACTGGCGGATCGTGCCGTGGCTCAAGTCGCGGCCGCTGCGGGCGGCCGTGCTGCTCTGCGGGGTGAGACGGCTGCCGCCCCAGCGCAACGCCGTGGGGGCCTGGCCAAGGGGCGCCGCCGCCGCCAGGCTGATCAGCTTGTATCCGGCAGACGCCCCAAAGATCAGGGCCAGGGCCAGGAGCACCCGCCGCTGCGGGAACGGGCCTGCCGATGGGGACACAGACGCGTGGGAGACAGGCGTTGGGGAGCTGCCGTTCATCGGGCCTCCACCCGGGCCACCTGCCGCTCCATCCAGCCCACGTAGCACCACAGAAACAGCTGCATGGCGATGGCGGAGAACACATAGGAGCCCCACTGCAAGTGGAAAAACTCAAACCACCACTCGCGATTCGGCAGGGGACTCCCCAGGATCAAAGCCAACACGGCCACGCGCACGCCATTCACCAGCAACGCCAAGGCCGGTGCCACCAACACCATCAAGATGTTTTGCCAGGGGCGCCGCATCGGAAACAACACGGCAAAAATCGCCGCCACGGCAAACAACAACAGCATCGAATTGATCCCGGCGCAGAGTTGGGCCACCGTCACGCTGCTGCCGGGAATCGACACGGTGAGGTCCTGCCGGACGGCCGGGTAGCCGCAAATGATCAGCGCCTGTTGGGCGAGCCAGGCCGAGGCCCATTGGAAAGGGCCGGTGGGCACAGCCCACCAAAGCAGGCGCAGCAAGGGAAGGAGCAACAGAATCGCGAAGGCTTGCCAGAAGCGCCGCAGCTCGTGGATCGGCGCCGCCAAAAGCGCCAAGCCCAGCCCGGTGAAGAGGGGCAGAAGGCTCGAGAGGAAGTCAAATCCAAGGATTCTCTGGCCGCGCCAAAGCACCGCCAGCAGCAGGGCCACCCCCAACCAGCGACTGCGGCGTCCGGGTCGGGGCTGCCAGCCCGGGCTGAGGCGGTTGTGCAACAGCGCCACGCCGCCAAGCACCACCAGAAGATTCAGCCGTTCATCCAGCGGCTGCGTCAACCCACTGAGGATCAGGAGATAGAGGGCCGCCATCCCACCCACCACCAGCCAAAGGCCGCGATCGTCTAGCGCCAGGCAGCCCCTCAGAATCCTGCGCCAAGCATTTCTCAAGGGGCGCAAGCGATGCGAAGAGGCTGGATGCGCCATTAGGCAACGCCGCAATAGCTAAGGCACGGGGCTCAAGTATTCCAGACTTTTTGATCCCAATGAGGGCCACGGGACCCATCCCCGGCTGGCCATGCGTGATTGTGCATTTGTTGCACGATTCATGCAGAAAATCACCAGCCAGGCGGATGTTTTGAGACAGGGCTTTCTCTCCTGCAGCGACAGGAAGACGCTTGGGAAGCGGGCGGGCTTCTCGTGGCTTCAGCTGGCAATACCGAGGGTCAACACCCCTCGCAGATCCTGCCAGGCCCGCTGCAGCCGCTCCTGTGAATCTGTGGCTGCTCCCCCCGCTGGCGAGGGGGCGGTTTCCAGTTGCACCGCCAAGCATTCATGGCGCGTCTGCGAGAGCCCAGCCACCCGTTGCAGGCGGCGCATCAGTGGCGGCGGATCACCTGGCCGGGGTGGGGCCTGCCCTTCCCCCGCCAGGCTGGTGGCGTTCACCGCCGCCACGCCGGAGGGCGTGAGGCAGGTTTGCAGGCGGGTGGTGCCGCCGGCCCGATCGCCTTCACCGCGCCCCAACGCCAATTGGTCGTTGCGGGGGGTCGATCCTTTCGCCGCCAACACCTGCACAGAGACGATGCGCTTCTCTTTGAGCGCAAAGCCGGGCACCAGGGCGCCCACCGTGTCGAGACTCAGGCCCTTGCCGCCCATGGTTTCCGCGCTCAAATCCGTCGCCGTGCGCGTGCGCACCGGCAGCAACGTCAACGTCAACTCCGGCTGGCCCGTGAGGGGCACCAGGCGAAAGCGACGCTCGCTGCCGTGGCTCAGCTCCCGGCCGCGCTGCGGCGGCCTCGCGCTCGGCAGGGCGCTGATGCGATAGCCCGCCAGGCGCAAGCGGGCGGGAGCCTCTGCGGTGGGCATCGGGGCGGAGAGACGCACCGCCTTTTCGATGGTGGCTGCCGCTGTGAGCAAAACGAGAGCGACGATCACGCGCCGCAGGAGACGTTCGCCGCGTTCAGGGGCTGGGGAGGGGCAAGAGGAAGAGCTCATTGCGGATGCAGCGCAGCCACCTGCCGGGCCATCCAATACACATAAAGCCACACAAACAGCTGCATGGCAATGCCGGCAAACACCAGCGAGCCCCAGTGCCAGTGGAAGAAGTCAAACCACCATTCCTTGTTGGGCCAGGAGCTGGCGTTGATCCAGGCCAACAACACAATGCGCATGGCATTGATGAGCACCGCCGTCAACGGCGCCACCACAAGCATCAGGCCGTTTTGCCAGCGGTGGCGCATGGGAAAGGCGATCGCAAAAATCCCTGCCACTACAAGCAGCTGCAGCACCATGTTCAACCCTGCGCAGGGGCCGCCCACATCCACCGCGCCCCCCTCCAGCCTCAAGGAGGTGCCAGCCCGCAGCACGGGGGTGCCGCAGACAATCAACATCTTCTCCGCGAGCCAGGCGGTGAGGAGCGACAAGGGCCCCAGGGGCGTAAGCCAGCCCACCGCGCGCATCACCGGCAACACCGCCAACACTCCAAGGGGCAACCCAAAGCGCCGCAGCTGGTGCAGCGGCGCCGCCAGCCACACCAGGCCCAACCCAGCCAGCAGCGGCAAGGCACTGGACACGAAATCAAAGCCCATCATCCGTTGCCCCCGCCAAAGCACCGCCACCAAGAGGGTCACCCCCACCCAGCGGCCCACACGGCCTGGCCTGGGCTGCCATCCCTCGGGGAACGCAGGACACACCAGCAACGCACCGCCCAACACCAACACCACATTGATCGCCTCATCCGGCGACTGGGTGAGCAGGCTCAACGCCGAGAGATAGATGGCCAGCGCCGCCACCAATCCCTGCCACAGGCCGCGATTGTCGAGCGTCTGCCAGCGGCGCAGCATGGCCCGGGGATGAAACATCCGCCAATGTTGGGCGGATAAAGCCCTACCTCGGAACGTGGGGTTCATGGCTGCATTTCCTCAGCACTCCCGCAACATCCTGAGGAATGGCAGCAGTGTCCCAGTCATTTTTGCGGAACTTTAGGTGGTTTCCGGGCGTTTGCCCAGGCGTGGGGCTGGCCTGATCTAGCCCGGCAGAGGACAAACGAGCAGCTGCAGCCTTGCTCTGGGGGAGGATGACAACAGGCCCACAGCAATCGCAGCAGCGCCATGACCACCCCCATCGAGGTGCACGCCCCGCAAGATGTGGACAACCTGGATCTGCGGCCCCGCGGGCGGGTGTTTCCCAGCCCGGTGCTCTGGCGCAGCCACGTGTTCTACCAGATCCTTCCCGATCGCTTCAGCGATGGCCGCGAGCAGGAACGGCCCCTGTTTGATCGCGCCAACCCCGAGCGGTTTCGCGTGCACGACAAGGCCGCTTGGATGCGCGCCGGGCTGGAGTTCAGCGGCGGCACCCTGCGGGGCATCCTCTCCAAGCTCGACTACCTCGAAGGCCTGGGCGTCACCGGCCTGTGGCTCAATCCCCCCTTCAAGCAGCGCGCCGATCTCAACACCTATCACGGCTACGCCATTCAGAATTTTCTAGACATCGATCCACGCTTCGGCAGCCGCCAAGACCTGCGCGATCTGATCGATGCCGCCCACGACCGCGGCATGGTGGTGGTGCTCGATGTGGTGATCGACCACACGGGCAACAATTGGTTTTACGGGCCCGACCTCACCGGGCGCATCGAAGAGTCGCTTCCCTACCGCTACGACCCGCCCTACAGCATGGGTGGCTGGCGCTCTGGGGAGGGCAGCTGCGTGGCCGCCATCAGCTCCCTGGAGGATGGTTGCTGGCCAAGGGAGTTTCAGCAGCAAGAGGCCTACAACCGCCGCGGCGCCATCCAAAACTGGTCGAACCCCGATCCGATGGATCCCAACGCCGAATTTCGCCGCGGCGATTTCTTCGATCTCAAAAAACTAGATGGCTACCACCAACCCACGCTGCAGGCGATGATTCGCTGTTTCCAGTATTGGATTGCCCTGAGCGATTGCGATGGCTTCCGCATCGATGCCGCCAAACACATCCCCAAGAGCGTGTGTCGCCAATTCAGCCAATCGATCAATTTTTATGCCAAATCCATCGGCAAGGAAAACTTCCTGATCGTTGGCGAGATCACCGACAACGTCGTCGCCATCAACTACCTCTCCCTCTTCGGCAGCTTGCTGGATCGGGCGCTGACGGCTGTGCTCGACATCAACAATTCACCCATTCTCCTGGCCGGCGCCGCGAAGGGCACCATCGATCCACGGGCTTTCTTCAACCGCTTCCGCCTCGATTCCGAGCTCACCCGCTACATCCAAACCGGCCAGGTCCACGTGTCGGTGCTCGATGACCACGACATGTCGTGCAAAAGCCACAAAGAGCGCTTCAGCGCCAACAACAACACCCCCCACCGCGACTGGCAGGTGGCCAATGCCGTGGCCATCCAGCTGCTCACCCCTGGCATCCCCTGCCTCTACTACGGCACTGAGCAGGCCTTCGACGGCAATGAGGGCTACCACGACTACAGCATCGAACCCCAGCGCTTTGGCGAAGATCGCTACGTGCGGGAGGACATGTTTGGCGGGCCCTTCGGGGCCTTTGCCACCAGCGGCTGCCACTTCTTCGACACCAACCATCCCACCTACCTGCGCATCGCCGCCATCGCCCACCTCCGTCGCCGTGAGGATCCCATCGGCCGCACCCTACGCCTGGGCATCTGCTACCCCAGGGAGATCTCGATCTGCGGTGCACCCTTCGCCCTGCCGGGCGCCGGCGAGGTGTTCGCCTGGTCGCGCGTGCTGCCCTACATCGAGGTGGTGGTGGCGATGAACACCCATGGCCTGGAGGCCAGGGGGGCCGACGTGACCGTGGATGCCACGGTGCACCGGCAGGGATCCCTGCGGGTGCTCTATCGCGCCGATTGGGGCGATGAGCAACTGCGCCAGATCCCGCGCGATGGCGCTCTGGCGAAGGCTGCCCCGGCCGCCCCGGGAATCACGCCCCAGAGCGATCCCGCCGCCGAACAGCTGCCGATCACCCACCACCCCGATGGCCGGGCGACGGTGCGGGTGGATCTGCCGCCGGCGGGGATGGTGATCCTGGCCTGATCCGCAGCGCCGCACCAGCCCAAGGAGCCAGCTGCAGCTGGCCGCTAGCCGGATCGAATTGCTGCAAAGGCGCAGTGAGCAGCGCCACCTCGGCAGGCCCCCAATCCGGGAGCAGCGCTACTGCAGCAACATCCTCGCCATTGTTGAACAGCAGCAGCACCGGGCCGCAACGCACACCCAATAACCCCCGCTCATCTGCGACCAGCCAGTTGCGGCGGGGCTCCTGCCGCAAAGCGGGCGTGGCCTGGCGAAAGGCGATCAGGGCCTGGAAAAATGCCAGCAGCTCCGGGTCCTGCTCCCCCTCCCAGAGCATCGGCAGGCGCGCCTCCTCCAACCGCCCCACCCCGGCCCGCTGGGAGAGCCCCACCTCGGTGCCGTAATAGAGGATCGGTGGCTGGGGCAGGCTGAATTGGCAGAAGGCCGCCAGTTTCAATCGCCGCTTGTCTCCCCCCACGAGCCAGAGAAAACGGTTCATGTCGTGGTTGTCGAGAAAGCTCGGCAACACCAGATCATCACCGAAATAGGCCAGGTGTTGGTCGACGCTGTGGGCGAAGGCGCTGGCGCTCAAGCTGCGATGGGCAAAAAAACTGCGCAGCAGCTCCAACAGCCGAAAATCCAGGCAGCCATCCATCCGGCCGATGTAGGAGCGCATCACATCGGGGGGCTGGGTGATCTCCCCCAGCGTCACCGCCTCGGCCCGGGTGCGCCGCGTCCCCTCACGAAAGAGCGACCAGAAGGCATGGCTCACGTTGGCGGCATAATCCAGCCGAAAGCCAGCGCAGCCCCGCTCCAGCCAGAAGCGAGCGTGCTGCAGGAAATAGGCACGCACCTCTGGGTGATCGGTTTGCAGCTCCGGCTGGCCGGGCACATCAAAAAAACAGTCGTAGTCGTGTGGATGCTCGCGAAAGCGAAACCAGGCCACCGCCGGATCGGCTGGATCGGCCTGAGCCGCCAGGAAGCGCGGATGGGCGCTCGACATGTGATTCACCACGTAATCCAGCAGCAGCCGCATCCCCCGAGCCCGGGCGCCGGCCACCAGCGCGTCCCAATCCGCCAGGCATCCAAAGCGCGGCTCCACCGCGGCAAGCTCCATCGGGTCATAGCCGTGGTGGGAGGGACTGGGGAAGATGGGCGTCAGCCACAAACAGTTCACCCCCAAAGCCTGCAGATAATCCAAACGGCTGATCAGCCCCCGCAAGGTGCCCCCGAAACGCCCGGCCAAATCCTCTGGCGCTGCAAACGCCGCGCCCGGATCCGGGGCAAAGCGGTCGACAAACACCTGGTAGATCACCGCCTCCCGAATCCAAGCGGGAATCGGCTGGCGGCCCACCACATAGGCATAGGTGAGCGGGGCATCGGCAGCACGCCTCTGGCGCTGAGCCATCCGCTCCGGGGCCACAAACGGGCAAGCCAAGCTGACGCCAGTGACGGTGGTGGCCCAGATCGCGTAACACACCGTCGTGCCTGCTGGCTGCCCGGGGATCGGGGCGCTCCACTCCTCCAGATAGCCCCACGCCAACGTGTCCCATTCCAGGCGGCTGCGGGCCATCGGCACGGCCACCACCCCTGGCTGGAGCGGCTCCAAGCCAGCCGGATCAAGGGCCAGATCGGTGCTGTAGCGCAACTCCAAAGCGGCCACAGCAAGATCAACTCCCACCCGCACCCGGATCACCACCTCCTCTTCAGCCTCTGGCGCGAGCACGCTGCGCTGCACCGCATGCACCAAGCCAGAGCGATCCTGCCGGGCTTGCTGCAGCCTGCCCTCCTCCGTGGAGAGGGGGCCGAAAATGAACTCCGGCAGCTCAGGGGGGAGCGGCAACGCCACGCCGCCATTCAGGACGAGCCACCAGGTTAGGGGTTGAGGGCGGCGATCACCAGCTCTGGGGGGCCTGGGGGGCACCAGCGCTGCCGGCGCCGCCGCCGCCCCTGCGGGGCTCAGCCTGATTGACGCGGATGTTTCGGCCCATCCACTCCACTCCGCGCAAGTCGCCGATGGCCTTGGTTTCTTCGGAGGGGTTGGCCATCTCCACAAAGGCAAAGCCGCGTTTACGGCCAGTCTCCCGATCAAGGGGCAAGGTGCAATTGCGCACTTCGCCGTATTTGGCGAACAGCTGCTGCAGATGCTCCACTTCGGTGTCGAAGGAGAGATTGCCAACGTAAAGAGTCATAAAGATCCACAGGATGTAAACCGATTCGTCGACAGCCCTTGAGAAAAGTGCTGGCCTGAAGGAGAGCCGCTGGAAATGTCCTGCTGGGAAAAATCCTGTGGAGCTCCCGCGCTGGGGAGAACTCGCCTGAGAGTGGTCGTTGAACCTCAATCACCCTACAGGGTGCAACTGAATCCTGTCTGATCGCCATCCACGCCTTGCAGACCACCCTCCTATCTCGACCGGATCCAGCTGCGATCCTCAGGCAACTGCCAAATCGCACACTCAGACCTGAACGCTGGGGGTACGGTGAAAAGTTCCCCTCATCGCACCCATGGAACAACTGACACCTGAGGGCCTCAAGGTCGTGAATGAGCTGGCCCAACGCTATGGCTTCAGTCAGGAGGCGGTGATCCACATGATGTTCGCCATGCTCCGCGGGCGGGGAGGGATGGCCCAGTTCAACCATCCGGAGTTTGCCGGTTCGGGGCAGTGGATGCGGGGGGGCATGTTGATGTTGGCCGATATGTTCAACCACTCCCTCAAAGCGAGAGTGGAGGGACTCTGCCAGGCGATCGCCGGCCAGCTCGCCAGCCAGCCGGAGTTGTTCCCCACCGGCAGCTTCCAATCCCAGAGCCAAAGTGGCAGCGGTCAGCAGATGCAGGTGGGCGGCAGCCTGTTCACCCCCGACCCGCGCGACACCTGGTGGCCCAAGGAACTCGGAACGCCGAGTGCGATCGGGGCCCAGAACGATGTGCGCTACGCCTTTTTCCCCGCCGTGGGTCGGCTCGCCGTCGAGGCGAATGGACAGGTGAGCGTCTACGACACGGGCCATCACCACATCGCCGGTTTTTCCCAGCAACAGAGCCCTGGTGGCGCGGTGGTGTTCAGCACCCCCGGGGGCAGTGTGAGCCTGGCCAGCCTGACCAGCCTCGCTGGAGGCTCGTATCAGCAAGCCCAGAGCTCCGGCGGCGGCCAGCAGCAACAGCAGGTGAGCAGCGGCATGGCGCCCATGGCTGGCATGAGCCCGATGGGTGGCATGGCCCCGATGAGCTTCACGCCGATGGCCGCCACTGAGCCGTGGTGGCCGCAGGAGCTGGGCACCCCAACCTCCACAGGTGCCCAAAATGACCTGCGTTACGCCGTCTTCCCGGCAGCCCGTCGCCTGGTGGTGGAGTTGAACGGGCGCATGAGCGTGCACGACATCGGCAACCTGCAGATCAGCGGTTGCTCCCAGGCCAGCGGGGAAGAGGGGGGCGCAAGGTTCACCACCAATGACGGACCCATTCCCCTCGCGAGCCTGCCGGAGGTGCAGCCGGCAGCACCGGCTTCCCCTGAAGCCTCCGCCCAGGAGAGCCGCCCGGAGGATGTGCTCGATGCCCTCACGCGCCTTGGCGAACTCAAGGACAAAGGCATCCTCACCGAGGCGGAATTCTCCGCCAAGAAAGCCGAGCTGTTGCGCCGATTGTGAGCCGCCTTCCGGGGTAGGGGCGCTGCCCCTAGCCGCCCTTCCGCCCTGCTGGCAGGGATGCCAACCACGCCTCAACCCGTGGCCCCTGCCCCAGCCACAGGGCTTCCTCGCGGGCACTGGGCAGCAGGGCCCGCAGCTCATCCGTCGGCGGCTGGCCGTTGCGGCGGCACTCCTCGGCGAGCTGCTCAAATCGTCGCAGGGCGGAGGTGGGTTGAAACAGCAAACAAACCAGCAACGCCAAACCACAACCCATCAGGTAGTTGATCCAGCGGGTGGGGATGTACCAATCGGTGAGGGCCTGATACCCGGCGAAGGTGACCCCGCTGGAGATCAACGCAGTGCGCAGATTGGCGCCAAGACCGAGCGCGGGCAGCAGGGCGCTCGTGCCACCCATCACGAGCGCCAATGACACGCTGCTGACTCCAAAAAGATTGAACACGAGCCACGGCATCAGGACGCCGAGGCTCACACCAATCATGCGGTCGCGCACACGAGCCAGGGTGGCCCCCAGGCTCTCATTGAGCAGAATCACTACGCCGAAGTAGACATATTTGGGATTCACAGCTCCCAATCCCTGCCCCACCGCCAGCGCCAGGGTGGAGGCGATCAACTTGCGCCAGAAATAGGGATCCTGCAGCCGCCGTGCCAGCGAGCGCGTCGGAGCCTCAGCCTCGGCCTTTGCTGCTCCTTCACCCGCCCGGGGCGGCGGCGCATCGCCTGGCAGGCGGAAGGCGGTCGTGAGGGCCACGGCCACCACCAACCCCAGCACAATCGCCAGCAGCTCGTGCCACGCCGACAGCCAGGTGCTGTTACTCCCCAGCAGCGGCAAGATCGCCAGGATCGGCAACACGTTGCGCAGCATCGCCAACCGATCCGGAAGAAGTTGCCCGATCAATTGCGCCAACAGGGTGACAACGGCGAAACCCCACACCTGCGGTGCTTCCAGCAAGGGTTTGAGCAGCGTCCCCAATCCCAGCGCCACGGCGCACAGCACAGGCAACACCACAAACAAAGGTGGCGGCAACCGACGAAAATCTGGTGGCACGGCGATCGCGGCGATCACCACCCCGTAGGCCGCCCCGGAGCCAAATCCCAGGGCATGGGCCACGCTCCACACCAAAGCGGCCGCCAGGCCCACGACCAGCGGATGGCGCACGGAAGCCGGAATCGTCAATGCTCGCGGGCCAGGGCCCGCATCAACCCGACCAGCAGGCTGATCAACAGCAAAGCCAGCCAAAACCAAAGCCGCGGTGGTTCCGTGCGGGTGCAGAGAAACAACAGGCCCAGGCTTAGCCAGGGCCAGGGCGCCAACCAGGGCTTAAGCCAGGGGTTGTGTCTCATGGACGGGACCCCGCCAACCAACGACCGAACGGTGCCACGTAATTCAACAGCGAACGCCTTTCCACCTCTGCTGACACCTCCAGTGGCGTGCGTGGAGGCAAGGGGCGCTTGGGGCCCACCCCCCGGCTCCAGGCCAGCCCGCTCGGTGTAGCTGCGGTCTCCAGCCGCACCACACCGAGCACCACCGGTGCGCCCGCTCGATCCGGCAGCTGGGCGGTGAGGTCGCCACCATCGCCAAAGGATTGCTGGCGGGCGCGGGCCATCAAATTCGCCGCCTCCTCCTTGCCGCCCACCTGGGCCGCCACATCCTCCAGGTCGACGCTTGCGGGGGAGAGGCGCACCAGGGTGCCACGCATGGTTCCCCAGCGCTGTTCCGAGCCGCCATAGCTATCGCGGCTCATCAGCTTTGGATCCAGTTCCAACTCTTCGCCGAGGGCTAGGCGGGTGGCATCGGCACTCGTGAAGACCACCAGTGCCAGCCTCCGGTCTTGATCGCCCGCCAACGCCAGGCTGCCAAGCCGCTGGCCTGGCAGCACGGCCTGGCCAGGTTCCACCGCCAGATCCAAAATCCGCCCCGCCGATGGGCTGAACACATCTTGCGCCAGCTCCTCTGCGTCGAGGGCCGCCCGCTGGGAGCGCAGCTCGGCAGCGCGGGCCTCCAGGGCCGCCACCTGCGATTTCAACTGGGCCCGTTGGCCGTCGATCGTGGCGATATCGGCCCGGTTGCGCAGGTAAAGATCCTGAGCGCCCACCCAGAGGGGGCTGTAGCGGGCGATCACATCATCTTTTCGCAGACCCTCCAATGCATCCAGCTGTTGTTTCACCGGCTTGTTGGTGATGGTCAGCTCATTGCGACGTGTCAGCAGTGCCGCGTCTTGCACATCAACCGCCTGGCGCTGGGAGCGCAGTCCAGCCATTTGCTCATCAATCGCCCGCAACTGGGCCTGGATCACCCGTGGATCCGGGGAGGTCGCCCCGCTCCCCGCAGCCGCCTGGCCCACCCGGCTGAGGGTGAGCAGCAGTTCTCCTTGCTCAACCTCACTGCCCACGCGCACCTTGATGTCTTGCACCTGGCCCGGACCGCGAGCGAAGAAAGCCCGGCGGTTCTCGGGCGCCGTCAGCAAGCCGCTCCCCCTCACCTTCACCGGGATCGAGGGAGTCGAGGCCCAAAACAGGGTGAGGCCTGCCACCACCATCACTGGCAGGAGGCGGGGCAAGCGATCTTGATGGCCAGCTCCACCAGGAGTCGCATCACCCGGAGCGGGGGCGGAGGTGGCGGCTTCAGCAGTGGGCAAACAGTGGGCGGATTCTGGAGAGGACGGTAGCGGTGACCGGGGAGATGTCCTTAAGGTCCATGCCACTCTCGATCCCGCTCCAGCGTGCCTGTCCTTCGGTGCGAGCCGGCTGCCCTCCCCGCCGGGCGCTTGCGTCTTCAGGCGTTCACCGTGGGATTGGCCGCCCTTAGCTGGTTGGCCTGCTTCCCCGTCCAGGCGGCTCCCCTCACCCTGACCGAGGTACTGGAGCGCGGGATGCCGGCCTCCACCGATCTGGAGCGTTCACGTCGAGAAGTGGAGCGCAGTGCGGCGGCCGAGAGCTTCAGCCGCAGTCAGCGTTGGCCCCGCGTCGATCTGGTGGGCAGCGCCAGCGGCACCCAGGTGGGCACCTCGATCGGTGTGATCACCAACCTGCCCACCATTGGTGATCTCAGCTTTGGGCTCGGCCAAAACGGCTATGCCGTGCTGCAAAGCTTCTTTGCAGGCGGCGGCGTGGTGCTGAGCGCCAATCTGCTCCCGATCAGCGAGGGCTGGCAGGTGGCCGCCGCGGTGAGCGGTCGCGAAGCGGCGAGTCGCCAGCTGAGCGAAAACGAACGCCAGGTGCGCTTTGAGCTGGAGAGCACCTACCGGGAGCTACAGCTGCGCCAGGCCCTGGTGCCGGTGTGGGAAACGGCCTTGCAGGCATCCACCGCCCTGGAGCGCGATGTGGGCCAGATCCACCGCAAGGGCCTGGCTGCCAGGATCGATGTGCTGCGGGCTCGGGCCCTGCGGGCCGGGGACTCGCAAGGACTGATCAGTGCCCAGGCACAACAGAGGGCTGCACAGGGACGGTTGGCTGAGCTGCTCGGGTTACCGCCGGGGGAGCCGCCGCTGGCGGCCGATCCGATCCGCAGCCTCGATCGCCCCTGGCCCCTGGGCTTGGAGGCCACCGTGGAGCGAGCCCTGGCGGATCGCCCCCTGTTGGAGGCCCTCCAGCTGCAGGAGCAAGCCAGCCGGCAACGCGCGAAGGCGGCCCGAGCCTCCCTGCTGCCCAGTCTTTCGCTACTGGCTGGCGCTGGCCTGAACACAAACCGCATCGATGTGCCGGTGTTGCAGCAGACCAACCGGGTGCAAGCTGGGCCCGCCAATGTCACCCTGCCGAGCATCGACACGCCTGGCAGCCTGCAGGGCACCTTCTACGACTGGGGCGGCCTGCTGCAGCTGCGCCAACCCCTCTTCGACGGTGGCAGGGCCCGCGACGGGGCACGCCTCGCTGAGCGGGAGGCTGCGGTGCTGGCCGCCGACACCGATGTCGCCCGCCGCCGCATTCGCACCACCGTGCAGACCACATGGGATCAGCTGCAGGCTTCACCGGCGCGGATCGCCGCAGCGCGGGAGGCGGTGACCGCCAGCGAGCGGGCCCTTCAGGATGCCCGGCTGCGCTACCGCGCCCAGGTGGAGCCCCTCACCGAGGTGCTCTTGGTGCAAAGGGAGCTGCAGGCGACCAAGGCCGCCCTGCTCACCGCGCAAACAGAACAGGCCATCGACCGGGCCGTGCTGCTGCGTGAAGCCGGAGATCTCCCTATGGAAGCCCTGGCGCCCTCAGCGGCAACATCGCTGCCCTAGGAAGGGCGCCATCGGGTACGGTCCTAGCCACTGCAAAAACCCATCGGGGGGCGCAGACTCAGGGCATAACACAACTGTTGAATGCAGGTCACGTGGAAACACCACACGGAAGGGCAAACCTGAGGAGATTCCCCCGCGTGGCCTGTTCTCTGGCCACATCCCTGGCGGTTGTTCTGCTGGCCCCTTCCCTAGTGGGCTGCAACCGCAAGCCAGCGGAGCCGGCGGCCGTTGTCGCCCCCCGGCAAGTGTCGGCCTTGGGGCGCATCGAGCCGGAAACCAAGATCCGTCGCGTCTCCGTGCCCAGCTCCCTCAGCGGCGACCGCATTGAAAAACTGTTGGTGCAGGAAGACGATGAGGTGAAGCAGGGCCAAGCCCTGGCGATTCTCAACAGCTATGGCTCGCTTAAGGCCTCCCTCGATGAAGCCACCGAGCTGGTTGGGGTGAACCGGGCCAAGCTCGCCCAGGTGCAAGCCGGTGCCAAACAGGGCGAAATCCGGGCGCAGGAATACCAGGTGGAAAGCTTGGAGCGGCAGCTCGCAGCCGCCAAGCTCACGGGCGATCAAGCGGTGGCTTCAGCCCAGGCCAAGGCCAGGGAGGCCAAGCTTGAACGCCAGCGGTTTGACGGTCTTTATGCCGCTGGCGGCATTTCGGAGTTGGAGCGCGACCGCTACCGCACCCGGGCCAACACCACCGAGGCGGAACTGGCCAAGGCGATCGAAGATCGGGCCGGCACCGAAGCCAGGCTCAAGGCGGACATCGAGGGCGCCAAGCAAACGCTGGAGAAAATCAAGGAGGTGCGCCCGGAGGATGTGGTGACCGCTCGCAACGAACTGCGCCAAGCGGAAGCGGCCCGCGAGCGCGCCAAGCAGGAATTCGACTACGCCACCGTGCGGGCTCCCCAGGATGGCCGCGTCCTCAAAATCTTTGCCTGGCCCGGTAGCAAGGTGGGGGATGACGGACTGCTGGAAATGGCGGACACCAGCAACATGATCATCACGGCTGAGGTGTATCAAACCGACATCGCGAAGCTCAAAATCGGCCAGGGCGCCACGATCACTGCCGATGGCTTCCAGGGCAGCGCCCGGGCCACGCTCTACAAGGTGCTGCCCCAGGTGCAAAAGCAGAGCACCTTCGCCGGCACCCCCGGCGAAAACATGGATCAGCGCGTCTACGAAGTGAAGCTCCGCATTCATCCGCCTGCTGGCAAAGAAGAACGCCTGAGCTATGCCTCCAACCTGCAGGTGAATGTGGTCTTTGATGCCACACCGCCGCTGGCCAAGCCATGATCCCTGCTCTCCGCAAAGCGCTCAAACGCACCCCCCTGGCCTGGCTGCAGGTGAGCTACAACCCCGTGAAATTGGCCATCGGTCTGGCCGGGGTGAGCTTCTCCAATTTATTGATGTTTTTCCAGCTCGGTTTGCTCGACAGCATTTACAACAGCCAGCGCAAGCCCATTGAGAACCTGCGCGCTGACCTGGTGATGGTGAGCGCTGGGTACAGCAACATGGGCTCCTTGCAGGTGTTCGAACGGAGCAGGCTGTATCAGGCCGTGGGCGTGGCCGGGGTGGAGGGGGTGTCGCCCCTGCACATCTCCAGGGCCACCTGGATCACCCCGGAAACCCGCAAGTCGTTCGATATCTACGTCTACGGGGTGAATCTGAGCCGGCCATCCCTGGCTTTCCCCGAGCTGGAACAGGAGATCTCCCGGCTGCAGCCGCTGCGCAATGCCCTGTTTGATCGCAATTCAAAAAAGCAATACGGTCCAATCGCTGAGCAGCTCAAGCGCCAGGACATCGTGAGCGTGGAGGTGAATCAAAAGCAATTGCGGATCATCGACACCTTCTCTCTCGGTTCCACCTTTGCCGCCGATGCCAACCTGATCGTGAGCGACAACACCTTCTTCTTCCTCTTCCCAGAGAAGAATCCTCGCCAAATTGAGATTGGCCTCATCCAGCTCAAACCCGGTGCCAATCCAGTGGCTGTCCAACAGGCTCTCCAACCTCTGATGAGCAAAGATGTGAAGGTGCTCACCCGCAAAGAGCTGGCCAATCTGGAGCTCAACTACTGGAAGCGCAACTCCTCCGTGGGTTTCATCTTCTCATTGGGAGTGCTGGTGGGCTTCGTTGTGGGCAGCATCATCGTCTACCAAATTCTCTTCGGCGATGTGATGAATTCCCTGCCGCAATACGCCACCCTCAAAGCCATGGGCTACACCGATCGCTACGTGATCTCCGTGGTGATCCAGCAGAGCGCCATTCTGGCTTTCGTCGGCTTCATTCCCGGGGTGCTCACCTCCATTGGCCTCTATTGGTTGCTTGCCACGGTCACCAAGCTCTCGGTGTTCATGACCACCACCCGGGCGCTGCAGGTGCTCCTGCTCACCTTCGTGATGTGCGTGGGCTCTGGCGCCTTAGCCACCCGCAAGCTGGTGGAGCTCGATCCGGCGGATGTGTTCTGAGATGCCCTCCACCGTCAGCCCCAACAACGACAAGCGGGAGCCGATCATCTCCCTGAATCATGTGAATCACTGGTTTGGCACTGGTGAGGAACGCAAGCACGCTCTAAAGGACATCACCCTCGATATTTATCCCGGTGAAATCGTGATCTGCACGGGCCCTTCCGGCTCGGGCAAAACCACCCTGCTCACCATGCTGGGCGGCCTGCGCTCCTGCATGGACGGCAGCTTGCGCATCCTGGGCGAGGAACTCCATGGCGCCAGCAAGGAGCAACTGGCCAAATTGAGGCTCAACGTGGGCTTCATCTTCCAGGCCCACAACCTGATGATGTTTCTCACCGCACGCCGCAACGTGCGTCTCTCCCTGGAGCTGCACGACGCCTACATGGATCAGGATCTCGATCAGCTGGCAGCGGAGATGCTGGAAAAAGTGGGACTTGGTGACCGACTCGACTATTACCCTGCCAACCTCTCCGGAGGTCAGCGGCAGAGGGTGGCCATCGCCCGGGCCCTGGCCAGCCGACCCCGCATCTTGCTGGGAGATGAACCCACAGCCGCCCTAGACAAGGAATCTGGCCGCACCGTGGTGAACCTGATGAAGCAACTGGCCACCGAACAGCAAACCACGATCATCATGGTGACCCACGACAACAAGATTCTGGATGTCGCCGATCGCATCATCATCGTCGATGATGGCGCTCTGGCGAGCAAGGAACAGGAAGAGGCCTTCGTCGCTCGGATGAGGGAGGGGGCCCGGTAGCCGAGTCACGTGCATGCCCGCTCGGACCGGCTGGACACTGCCCCACGGGAGGTTTTCCGGCCCTCGCCCCCGGGGAACAGGCAGTAGGTTTGCAATCTTCTCTCCCTCCCGATGGCCGCCCACACCCTTGCCCTGATCAGCTTGGAGGGTGGAATCGATCAAGCCATGCTCCAGGAGGTGTTGCAGAAGTGGGGCTATGGCGTGATTTTCTTGGCCATGCTCCTGGAAAATGCAGGCGTGCCCCTGCCCGGTGAAACCGTCACCCTGCTGGGTGGCTACGCCGCCGGCAGTGGCCAGCTGAATGTGCTGGGCGTGATGGCCGCTGCCGCGGGGGGCGCCATGCTTGGTGACAACCTTGGCTATTGGGTGGGGCGACGGGCCGGCTGGGACCTCATCTTGCGGGTGGGACGGCTGCTGCGTCAGTCCCCTGAACAGCTGGAACAGTTGAGGAGCCAGTTTCTGCGCCACGCCAATGCTTCGGTGCTGCTTGGGCGGTTTGTGGCCGTGCTGCGAGTGGTGGCCGGCCCAATGGCGGGGGCGGTGGGCATGCCCTATTCCCGCTTCCTCCTTTGCAACAGTGTTGGTGCCGTGCTCTGGGCTGGTTCGATGGTGAGCCTGGCCTGGCTTGGGGGGCGCTGGATTCCCTTTTCCCAGATGGTGAGCGGCGTGATCGACTTTGGCTTGGGCGCCCTGCTTCTGGTGGCGGTGCTGGTGGTGGTTCCCAAGCTGCTCTCCGCGCTGGAGAAGCGCCAGCTGCTTCACAAAGAGTCCACCACCAGCTCCACCAACGAGAGCAACACCAAGGCCAGGAGCCAGGCCCCTTCGGCTCACTGAGCCTCGGCCCCGGCACCAGCGATCATGGGGGCATTCCCTGCCCTCAACCCATGCCCTGGCGGTTTCTCCGCTATCTGATCTTTCCATTGGGTGCTTGCGCCGCCGGACTGGCCATTGTGCTGGGGTGGCAGGGCTTCAGCGCAGCCTGGATCACTTTTGTGTTGCTGGTGCTGGAGGTGTCGCTCTCCTTTGACAATGCCGTCGTGAATGCCAGGGTGCTCGACAAGCTCACCCCTGGGCAGCAACGATTCTTCCTCACCTGGGGCCTGGTCATCCCCGTGTTTGGTGTGCGTTTCGCAGGGCCGCTGTTGATGGTGGCACTGGCCGGTGGAGTGAGCCTCGGGCAAGCCCTGGATGCGGCCCTGCATCAACCCACGGAATACAAACACCTGCTGGAGTTGGCCGAACCGCGCATCCTGGCCTTCGGCGGGATGTTTTTGCTGATGGTGTTTCTGCGCTATTTCTTTGATGAAGCCAAAACCCTCCATTGGTTTCGGCCACTGGAGCGACGCCTGAGTGCGGCGGGCAAGGTGGAAGCCTTGGAAATTGCACTGGCCCTGATCCTTCTGCTGGCCCTGGTGGCCTTCCTGCCAGGGGATCGGCGAGCCGAGGTGATGGTGGCTGGGGTGCTCGGTCTGGTGTTGCAGCTCTTGAGCACCTCCCTAGCGGAGGCCTTCGGCGATGAGGAGCAGGCCGGAGCCCGCGTGGCGGCGGGTGGCGGCCTGGCCAGCCTGCTCTATCTCGAACTGCTGGATGCCTCCTTCAGCCTCGATGGCACGATCGGCGCGTTTGCCATCACATCAAGTCTTGCCCTGATCATGATCGGCCTTGGGCTTGGCGCTCTCTTCATCCGCTCCCTCACCTTGCTGATCAGCCGCGAGAAGGCCCTGGATCAGCTCATTTTTCTCGAGCATGGCGCCCACTATGCCATCGGCGCTCTCGGTGGCTTGATGTTGGTGAGCATCTGGCTCAGGGAACATCACAGCCATCTGCCGGAGTGGGTGACCGGCTTGATCGGCCTAGTTTTTCTCGCCCTGTCTCTGGCAGATTCCCTGCGCCATCGCAAGAGATTTGGCCCCCCTAGCCGGTTAGATCCCAGCCAGTCGCGTGCCGATCAGTAAGCCCTGGCACAACAGCTAGAGATAAAAACCCACCGTCGTCACCACCCTCGTTCCCTGCGCTCGCAAGGCATTGCGAAGCAGGATTGTGCTTTGGTTGTGCAGCAGGTTCTCCCAGCGGTGACGCGTCACAAAAACGGGCAGCACGATCACGCAAAAACGATCCCTGTCTTTGCGGTGGGCCTCCTCGAATTGCTTGACAAATTCCACCACCGGATCCACCAGAGAGCGATAGGGCGAATCCAACACCACCAGCTTCACCTCAGGCACCTGCCGCAGCCAGTTGTCTCGAAAATCCTGGGTGCTTGCGGTGCCCAGATCCACATGAACAGCCACCAAGTCGCTGGCGATGGTGCGTGCAAAGCGAATCGCCTCAAAGGTGCCCCGATGCAGCTGGCCCACCAGCACCACGGTGGGCGTGCCTCCAGTGGGAGGGGGTGGAGGCAGCTTCAGGCGCACGTCCTTGACCATGCGAAGCCGCCGGGCAACGGCGTTGTAGTGGGTGCGAATCCGCAGAAAGATGGCCACCAGTATTGGGATCGTGAGCACCACCAACCAGGCGCCGTGGGTGAATTTGCTCACCAGCAACACTCCCGTGACAACGGCAGTGATCAGGGCACCTAAACCGTTGACCAGCGCCTTAGAGAGCCAGCCACGCCCCTGCTCCTTCCACCAGTGCACCACCATTCCCGTTTGGGAGAGGGTGAAGCTGAGAAACACCCCCACTGCGTAGAGGGGAATCAAGCGGCTGACGCTGCCTTGAAACACGATCAGCAGCAAGGCCGCGAAACCGCTGAGGGCATAAATGCCATTGCTGAACACGAGCCGGTCTCCCAAAGAGGCCAGCTGGCGGGGCAGAAAGCCATCCCGGGCCAGAAACGCCGCCAACCTGGGGAAATCCGCGTAGGCCGTGTTGGCCGCCAACAGCAGAATGAGCAAGGTGGCCAGCTGCAACAACGCCAGCAGTGCGCCACCCCCGAAGATCCGTTCCCCAAGCTGATACAGCAAGGTGGGGCCGTTCTCCACGTACACAAGACCGCTCTGGTGGGCCAGGGCGCTGATGCCGCTGAACATCAACGCGAGCATGGTCACCATCACCGCCAGCACCCGGCGCGCATTGCGCCACTCCACCGGACGAAAGGCCGCCACGCTGTCGCTGATGGCCTCGATGCCAGTGAGCGCCGCACAGCCCGAGCTGAAGGCCCGCAACAGGAGCATCGGCCCAAACACAGTGAGACCGCTCTCGTGGGCCGCATCCAACACCCTCTGCTGCTCAGCCAGGGGGGTGGTGGGCAGCTGGCCCAGCCCGGTTTTCACCGCCCCTGCCACCAGGAGCAACATCACCATCCCCATGAAGAAATAGGTGGGCACGCTCAAGACCCGGGCGCTAGAGCTCACGCCCCGCAGGTTGGCCACCATCACGAGCAGCACAGCCACCAGGCAGAGGGGCACCCGCTCCGCCTCCAGGGATGGGAAATAGGAGGTGAGTGCGGCGATACCCGCCGCAACGCTCACCGCCACAGTGAGCACATAATCAATCGATAGGGAGGCCCCCGCCACCAGCCCGTAGATCGGGCCCAGGTTTTCCTCCGACACCCGGTAAGACCCACCACCAAGGGGGTAGGCCCGAATGGTTTGTCGGTAGCTCGTGCCCACAATCACCATCAGGCCCACGATCAGGCCCGTGATCGGCAGGGTGTAGGCCAGGGCAGCCGCTCCGGCCATCCCCAGCATCAACACAATCTCCTGGGTGGCATAGGCCACCGACGAGAGCGCATCGGAACTGAGAATGGCCAGCGCCTCAGCATTGCCGTATCTCTCCTCATGGTGGGCGCTGGTGGGCAGCGGTTGGCCGATGAGAAGCTTGCGCAGCGAAACCAAAGATTGAAAGCGCGCCATCGCCAGGGCCGAGCTGCTGCTGCAACCTACGATCCGCCGTCGCCACTGCCACCCCAAACCCCTCAGGATCCGTCGACCTCAACCAAAGAGCGTTAAGTTCCTGCTCCGAATAGCCCGTGATGCGTGACTACCCCCCCCGCCCGGCCGCTCTGGCATGCCCTCTCCCCCCAAGATTGCCTGAGGGGACTTGAGGCCACAGAGCAGGGACTGAGCACAGCGCAGAGTGCCGAACGGCTGGCGAGGGTGGGCCTCAACCGCCTGGAGCTGGCCGCTGGCCGCAGCAACCTGCAGATCCTTTGGGATCAGCTCAGCAACGTGATGCTGATCATGCTGTTGGCTGTAGCGGCGGTTTCGGCTGGAGTGGCATATGTGGAACAAAAATTTCCAAAAGATGCCATCGCGATTGTTTTGATCGTTGGCCTCAATGCGCTGCTGGGCTATTTGCAAGAATCCAGGGCTCAGAAGGCCTTACTGGCGCTGCGGGAAATGGCCCAGCCGCTTGTGATGGTGCGGCGCGATGAGGAGTGGCAGCGCCTGCCCAGCGAGCAGTTGGTGCCGGGAGATCTGATTCGTCTCGAAGCTGGCGATCGGGTTCCAGCCGATGCTCGGGTATTGGAAAGCGTGGAGCTCGGACTCAGGGAGGCCGCCCTCACCGGGGAAGCGGAAGTGGTGACCAAACAGGCCCAGCTCCTGCTGGATCCATCCACACCGGTGCTCGAGCGCCAGAACTGTCTCTTTCAAGGCACTGAGGTGGCCCGGGGTCGGGGCACCGCTGTGGTGACAGCCACCGGCATGGGCACCGAGCTGGGCCAGATCGCCGAACTGATCAACACAGCGGGCGGCGAAACCACACCTCTGCAGGAGCGGCTCGACGGCTTGGCCAACGTGTTGGTGGGCTCCGCCCTGGCCTTGGTGGCCGTGGTGGTGCTGGTGGGCTGGCTGCTGGGGCAAGAGCTCCTGAACCTGCTGGAGGTGGCCCTCTCCATGGCCGTGGCCATCGTGCCCGAGGGGCTGCCTGCGGTGATCACCGTCACCCTGGCGATCGGCACCCAGCGCATGGTGCAGCGCGCCGCCCTGATTCGCCGCCTCCCAGCGGTGGAAGCCCTCGGATCGGTGACTGTGATCTGCTCGGATAAAACCGGCACCCTCACCCAAAACCGCCAGGTGGTGCAGGAGCTGCGCTGCGGCACCGAGGCTCTGGCCGTTTCAGGCCATGGCTACGAACCCATCGGCACCTTCACCCCCAGGGCCCTCACCCCACCAGCTGGCAGCCACCCGGGCCTGCCGCAAGGGTGCCGCGATCTCTTGCTCAAGGCAGGCGTGCTCTGCAGTGATGCGGAACTCACTAAAGAGGAGGACGGACGTTTTGAAATTCTCGGTGATCCAACCGAAGGGGCGCTTCTGGTCGTGGCCGCCAAGGCAGGCCTGGATGGCTTTGCTCTGCGCAGTCACTATCCCAGGGAAGCTGAGATTCCCTTCAGCTCCGAGCGCCAGCTCATGGCGGTGTGGGTGCACGACCGCGATGGTCAGCTTCAGGCCCCACTTGGTGCCGTAGCCGATGGTTCCCGCACCTTGCTGATCAGCAAAGGGGCCCCTGAGGTGATCATCAGCACCTGCAGCCGTTGGATTGATGGGTCTGGGGTCGTGCCCCTGGCAGCCAATGAAAGCCGCTGGTGGCTGGAACAGGCTAAGGATCTGGCCGCCAGTGGTCTGCGGGTGCTGGCCTTCGCTTGCGCTCCTCACCACCCCAGTCCCGAGCTGGAGCTTCAAGAGCAGGTGTTCCTCGGGCTGATGGCCCAATTGGATCCAGCTCGACCCGAGGTGGCCCAAGCCGTGAGCCGCTGCCGGGAGGCTGGCATCCGCCCCCTGATGATCACTGGTGATCACCCCCTCACAGCCAAGGCGATCGGCATGGGGATCGGTTTGGTGGAGGGTGATGGAGAGGTGGTGCTGGGGCGAGAGCTGGAAAGTTTCGATGAGGCCCGCCTCAAGGAGGTGGTGAAGCAGTGCAACGTCTATGCCCGGGTGCCGCCCGAGCAAAAGCTGCGCATTGTGAAGGCTCTGCAGGCCAATGGTCAGGTGGTGGCCATGACCGGTGACGGCGTGAATGACGCCCCTGCCTTGAAGCAGGCCCACATCGGTGTGGCCATGGGCATCACCGGCACGGAAGTGAGCAAGGAAGCTGCCGATATGGTGCTCCTGGACGACAATTTCGCCACGATTGTCAACGCCGTGGAAGAGGGGCGTTTGGTGTATGCCAATATCCGGCGCTTTGTGAAATACATCCTCGGCAGCAACGTTGGCGAGCTCCTCACCATCGCCGCTGCGCCACTGGTCGGTCTGTTTGGCGTTCCGATGACACCTCTTCAAATCCTCTGGATGAACTTGGTGACCGATGGTGTGCCTGCTCTCGCCCTCGCCCTCGAACCCGGTGAGAAAGACATCATGCAGCGCCCCCCTGCCGAGCCGGGGGAATCCATCTTTGCCCGGGGCATCGGCAGTTACATCCTGCGCATCGGCGTTGTCTTTGCCGCCATCACCATTGCCCTCATGGTCTGGGCCTACCGCACCTATGGTCCCAACGGACCCTGGCGCACCATGGTGTTCACGACCCTCTGCCTGGCCCAAATGGGTCATGCCCTGGCAGCGCGCAGTGATCGCCCTTTGATCCAGGTGGCCCCCTTCTCCAATCCCTGGCTGATCTGGGCTGTGGTTCTCACCACGGGTCTCCAGATGGCTCTGCTTTACGTGCAGCCCCTGGCTAAATTTTTCGGCACCGTTCCTCTTTCCGGCAAGGATTTATTGATCTGCATCGGCTTCAGCCTGCTGCTCTTCCTCTATCTCGAAGCTGAGAAAGTTTGGCGGCTCTGGCGGCGGCGCGCCCAATCCCATGCTTGATGGCCTGAGCCTCCTCAAGACCCTTGTAGAGGTGCTGCCGCGGCTGATCCAGGAAGGGGCCGGCCGCCACCCCCTGCTTGGCTACGGGCTGATCACCGTGGGGATGTTTCTCGAAAATCTTGTCCCGCCGATTCCGGCAGAGCTGATCATGCCCTTGGGCGGCTATCTGGCCCACAAGGGCCAACTCCAACTGGTCCCGGTCATCGCGGCAGGACTGCTGGGCACCGTGCTTGGTGCCTGGTTTTGGTACGGGATCGGCCGTTTGATCAACGAAGAGCGATTGGAGCATTTCATCGGCCGCCACGGGCGCTGGCTGGGGCTGACACCCAAGGGGCTGCGCAAGAGCCGCCACTGGTTCCATCGCCATGGAGCTGCAGTGGTCTTCTGGGGCCGGCTGGTGCCTGGAGTGCGCACGCTCATCTCGGTTCCCGCAGGCATTGAACTGATGCCGCAACCCGGCTTCCTGGCCTGGACAACAGCCGGAAGCAGCGTCCTGGTGGTGACTTTGGCTCTGGCAGGCAAAACGCTTGGAGAAAATTATGGAAAAGTGGAGTCCTGGATCGAACCCATCAGTGGGTTTGTCGTGCAAGGTTTATTGCTGTTGGCTGGGCTGCTGGTGCTTGTTTCGGTCCTGCGTCGAACTCGCTCCCGATTCCGTTGAAGCGGCCCTGGATTTCTCTGCAGGAGTTGATCGTGCGCCAGGCCGGCTTACAGAAGGCTGGGTTAAATCCACCAAGGGACTGGTCTGCCAAAAGATTCCTTGTTCACCCTTCTCACTGGCTTGGCTGGAATCTTCCTTTTGATCTTCAGAGGTCTCATCCAGGAACTCAGCCTGGCGCATCTCTTTGATCGAAGCCAGCAAGAGCATGCCTGAGCCCACCATGGCCATGGCCACCAGGGTCACCGCGCCCCAGAGCCGCTGCCGGCTGAGGATGGCCGTCTCCCGTTGATCGATCGGGAAGCCGCAATCCGTGCAGATCAACATGGGGTTGGTGCGACCCACCTTGGTGAGCATCCGGCAGCCGCAACGACGACACGACACGAACAATCCACCAAAGCCAAACTCTGGCACCGCAGAGCAGCCTGCCTTGGCTCATGGCGAGCCATAACGTCAGCTTTTCGATGCCATAGGCAGATCCTTGTAAACCTTCCGCCCAGCAGCGGCAAATCACCCCTAGCGTCTCTCGCCAACTGGGCCCCGCAGCCAGCTTGTCTCCGTCGCCATGACCCTTCTCTTTGCCCAGAGCGCCTGGCTGGTGCCTCTTTACCCGTTAGTGGCATCTTTGCTGTCGCTGCTCTGGTCCCCAGGAGTGATCTCCCGAACGGGCCCAAGGCCCTGTGGTTACATCAATCTCTTGATGGGCAGCCTGGCCTTCCTGCACAGCGCTGTGGCGTTGGTGGCTCTGCACTCCAATTCCACCGCGGGCTCTTCCGCGATCTACCGCCCGTTGACCTTCGGCTGGACCTGGCTGGATACCGCAGGGCTGCGCATCGGCTTCGACGGACTGATCACGGAACCCGCCCTGATAGCGATGACGGTGATCACCGGCCTGCATGTGCTGGTGCAGATCTATTCCATCGCCTATTTGGAGATGGACTGGGGATGGCCGCGGTTTTTCGGCTCCTTGAGTTTCTTTGAGGCCGGTCTGTGCGCCTTGGTTCTCACGGATTCACTTTTCTTCAGCTACGTGATCCTTGAACTGCTGACCCTCGGCACTTATCTCATCGTTGGCACCTGGTATAACCAGCCTCTGGTGGTCAAGGGAGCTCGAGACGCCTTCCTCACCAAGCGGATCGGCGATCTCATCCTTTTGGCTGGCGTGATTGCCCTGCTACCGATCACGGGCACTTGGAATTTCCACGGGCTGCAGGGCTGGGCCGCCGATATGGCCAACAACCACATTCCCCTGTCCTCTGCCGGCACCCTCATCCTGTTGGCCCTGATCGCAGGCCCGATGGGCAAATGCGCCCAGATTCCTCTCCACCTCTGGCTGGATGAGGCCATGGAAAGCCCACTCCCCTCCACCGTCCTGCGCAATTCGGTGGTAGTGGTGGGTGGCATCTGGGTTCTGCTGCGACTGGAGCCCCTGATCGCCCTGAGCCCTTTCGTGCAGTCAGTGCTGGTGGTGGTGGGAGGCACCAGCGCCCTGGTGGGCGCCCTGATTGCCCTTGCGCAAATTGATGTGAAACGGGCACTCTCCTTCCTGGTGACCAGCTGGATGGGCCTGCTCTTCATGGCGGTGGGCCTTGGCGGCATCAACGTGGCCGATCACCTCATGCTCGTCTACCCCCTGCCAATGGCCCTGATGCTTATGGCCATTGGTGCGATTGTGTTCACCAACGTGACCCAAGACCTCACCCAGCTGGGTGGACTTTGGAAGAAGCGGCCCTTGATGGGTCTGGCATTCCTCACCGGTGCAGGTGGGCTGATGGCCCTCCCCCCCTTCGCCGGTTTTGCCGCACTGAGGGAACTCCTCGCCGTGGCCGCCAACAGTGGCCACCCTTGGCTTCTTGGCGGCATCGTGCTGCTCAGCAATGCCCTGATCAGCGCGGGATTGATGCGCGTTTTCGGCCTGATCTGGGCTGGCCAGCCCACCCCCTTCACCACACGCTCGCCAGAAGCGCTCTGGCTGCTGGTGTTGCCCACCCTTGTGTTGATGGGGATGGTGCTTCACCTGCCACAGATGTTGGTGCGCAATGGGGTCTTCCCCCTCACGCCGCTAGCGGGGTGGGGGCCACAAGCTTGGCCGCTTCTGGCAAGCACCCTGGTGGGAGGGGGGCTTTCAGCCCTCTTCTACCTGCGACCCCATCCCCTGGCCCACCTTCCTTCCACCCTTGGCGGGCTGCAGGACTGGCTCGCCCACGACATGCAGACGGAGCGGTTCTATCACCGCACCATCGTGGGTCTTGTCGTGGCCCTAGCCCGGCTCAGCGCCTGGTCTGATCAGCAGATCGTGGATGGCTTCAGCGGGGCCACAGGCGAAGTGGCTCTCCAGGGAGCCAAACGCCTCAGCCTCACCACCTCTGGACGCTCCCAGGCCTACGCCCTCACCCTCTTGCTCGGCATTCTCCTGATGGCTGCCTGGCTGCTTGCCAGCCCCCCCTCCCCAGATCTCCTCCGCCCGCTCCGCTGATGTCTCCTTCCATCTTGCTGTTGGTGCTCGCGTTGCCCGCGGCGATCGCCCTTCTGCTTCCCCTGCTCTCTGACGCCAACCCCGTGCGTCTCAGAACCCTTGCGGCGCTCTCTTGCGCAGGCCAATTCCTGTTGGCTCTGGCCTGCTGGCGGCTCCCCCCCAACGATCTCCACCTGGCCTGGCTGCCCAAGCTGAAATTGGCCCTCGATCTCGGGCTCGATGGCCTCTCTCTTCCGCTGGTGTTGCTCACGGCCCTGCTCAGCACCCTGGCCATCCTCTCGGCACCAGATGATCAACCACGGCCACGCCTCTTCTACTCCTTGCTTTTGGCCACCAATATCGGGGTGGTGGGCGCTTTCCTGGCCCGCAACGCCCTGCTGTTCGTTTTGGCGTTTGAACTGGTGTTGATCCCTGCCACCCTGCTCGTGGCGATCTGGGGTGGCCAACGCCGAGCTGGTGCCGGCATTCGCTATCTGGTCTATGGATCAGTGTCTGGCCTCAGCCTGCTCGCTGGTGTTTTGGCCCTGGGTTGGTTCAACAGCAATGGCGTGAGTTTTGCTTACAGCGATCTCGCCCATGCGGCCCTCACCCCTTCGGCCCAGGCTTGGATTTTGGGGCTTTTTCTCCTGGCTTTTGGCCTCAAGTTGCCAATCGTTCCATTGCATGGCTGGCAGCCATTCACCTACGCGCAAGCCCCGATTCCCGCTGTGATGGTGCTTGGCGGTGCCGTCTCCAAGCTGGGTGCTTATGGCCTTCTCCGCTTCGGCGTGGGTTTTCTCCCCGACACCTGGGCGGCCTGGTCCCCATGGATTGCTGCCGCAGGTGCGGTGAGCGCCGTCTATGGAGCTCTCAATGCCATTGCCCAAAGTGATATCCGCCGCCTGATGGCCTACAGCTCCCTGGGGCACATGGGATTGCTGGTGCTCGCCCTGGCAGCTGCCACCCCCTTGAGCCTTCAGGGTGCCGTGGCCCAGATCTTGGCGCACGGCATGATCGTGGCCTTGCTGTTTGCCTGCGTGGGCCTGATTGAGCGCAAAACGGGCAGCAGCACCATTCCAGACCTCTCTGGCCTGCTCAACCCTCTGCGCGGCTTGCCCTTCACCATGGGCATGCTGCTTCTGGCGCTGATGGCCGCAGCCGGCATTCCTGGCCTCGCAGGCTTCCCTGCGGAGCTGATCGTCTTTGAGGGCAGCTGGGTGGCGTTTCCGCGAGCCACATTGATCTGCTTGATTGCTTCGGGCTTCACGGCTGTGTACGCCATTCGGCTGTTCAACCGGGTGGGCTTTGGCCGGCTCGACAACGCCAAGACCAATTGGGCCTCCACCCGCTGGTCAGAGCGGGCACCAGCTCTTGTGCTCACCCTACTGATCCTGGCCTGCGGCATCTGGCCTCAGGCCCTCACGGGCTGGAGTGAATCCGCCACCTCCTCCCTGGCCCTGCGCTCCTCCATCTTCCCGGCCCAATTGGCCTCCGCCCCGCAGCTTCTCCCCTCATGACACCCCCAACCGCCACGGCGGAGGACGTCCGCCAGGTTCCCCTGATTCCTCCCTCCCAACACCGCTGGGCAGAAGTGATTCACCGGCTCGAAGCCGGTGGCTCCATGCTGCCGGACACACCTGAAAACCTGCAACAAATCATCGGCATCTACAAGGCCTACGCCGTGCCGATGGATTTCTACTGGCGCGATCTCCTCTACATCGCTGAGCGCGTTTTCCTCAACCCCTTGCCGGCTTTCAAGTATTTCCCAAGCCAGGCGTATCTCGATCTTCCCAATTCCTACGCCGGCGATCAATCAAAGCTGCGCATCTGGCGTGGAGGAGAGAAGGCCCACCCCGAGCTTCTCGAGTTCATGGCGAAGGGGGAGACAGGCAACATGCCAAAGGTGTTGCATCACCTTTGGCACGATCGCATCAACATGGAATTCGCCGAGGCCTGCATGCAGGCCATGCTCTGGCACCAGGGCATGGGCGGACGCTTCTACGACTACCTCGAGACAGAGGCCTATAGGGCGAATGCAGATCGGGCGATCAAGACCTATTTCCGCAACAACCCCTTGATGCTTGGCCTTTACAAGCTGTTCCCTGAAATGTTCATGGAGCAGGTGAAACAGATGAGCTATTACGCCAATCTCGGACTCTTCTGGGAAGTGATGGCCCCCGTCTTTTTTGAGATGAGCGACATCTACGACGAAGGCGGTTTTAAGGGTGTACCCGATGCAATGAACTTTCTGGTGAACGGTATTTTTGCTGTGGCCGGCCGGCCGATTTACCACCATGTCTATGTGGGGGATGAATGCATAGAGGTGATCCCAAAATCAGAGGGTTTCACATGGCTCTATGAAGCAGCTTTGCCCTATGTGGAGGCGGTGTTCTACCGCACGGCGCCGTTTCGCGGCACCAAGAGTTACAACGCTCAGGCCTACCAGGTGCCCGCTGACCAAGCCGACTTCCACTACGGCATTCTCTATGCCGATGTCTTCCCCGTGGGATCCGCCGGAATTCCGCCCACGCTGTTAATGCAGGATATGCTGCATTTTCTACCGCCCTATCTTAAAGAGATGTATAAACAACACAAGCGAGGTGAGGAAGACCAGCTGATCCAGCTAGGCATCACATTTCAGCGCTCGATGTACAACGTCACCTCCGCCGTTATCCAGGCTCTGCGCTGCGCTCTGCTCTACCCCCTGGACGATTCCGATCCAGAACATCTCATGGCCAATCGCCGTTTTTTTGAGGCCCAGATGGATCGCTTCCTTCGGCCCGAGGCACGACTTGGAGACATTCAAAATCAAGATTACCGCTAACCATCGTTTCAACCTCCAGCCCCAATCCCTGACTCGTCCAAGTTCTTGCGTGGTTTATGGCCAACATCATTGAGACGGCGAAAGCCGCTGGTTGCTTCAACACGTTGCTCACCGCCGTGGAGGTGGCTGGTCTCACCTCAGCCCTGGAAAGCCCAGGTCCCTTCACCGTCTTTGCACCGGTGGATGAGGCCTTTGCCGCCCTGCCACCAGGCACGGTGCAAACTCTGGTGGACAATCCCCCCCAGCTGGCACGGATTCTTAAATATCACGTGCTCGCCGGCGCCCATCTCCGGGACGAACTGGTGATTCAACCCGAGTGGACCAGCCTGGAGGGGGCTCCGGTGGCCATCCGCCGAGCCGAGCCGTTTGAAGTGAAAAATGCCACCGTCGTAAGTGCTGATGTGACTTGTGACAACGGGGTGGTGCATGTGATCAACCGGGTGATTCTGCCGGGTTAAACCCGCAGCCGTTGTGCCCCAGGGCCCAGTGCCGGGGGGTCAGCAGCCGCAGCGGTTGGCAGGGGGTGTTTCACGCCGGAAGAGCGTGTGACAATCAGCCATCTTCATTTTTCTTCCATGCGTCATCTGGCCCGTCTTCTCCCCCTGACCCTGCTGCTAGGGAGTGTCCTGGTGGGATGCGCGCCCGAAGGAGGTTCAGGAGTGCAGAGCGCCAAACTCTCCGCCGTCCAAGCGCGTGGCAAGTTGATTTGCGGGGTGGATGGAAAGCTGCCGGGCTTTAGTTTTGTCGGACCTGACGGCACCTACTCCGGCTTGGATGTGGACGTGTGCAAAGCAGTGGCTGCAGCTGTTTTGGGTGATCCAAACAAAGTGGAATATCGCGATCTCAATTCCAGTGAACGCTTTGCTGCACTGGCCAGTGGCGAAATTGATCTGCTCTCCCGCAACACCACCATGACGCTCAGCCGCGATGCGGCAGGGGGCAATGGTCTCAGCTTCGGCCCCACCACCTTCTTCGACGGCCAGGGTGTGATGACCACGAAAGCCAGTGGGATCACCACCCTCAAGGCATTGGCGGGCAAGCCCATCTGCGTGGAAAGCGGCACCACAACCGAGCTCAACCTCGCAGACCGCATGCGCGAGCTGAATGTGGCCTATACCCCGCTGAAATTCCAAACGGGCGACCAAACCTACGCGGCCTATTTGGGTGGCCGCTGCGTGGCCGTCACCAGCGACCGCTCCCAATTGGCGGCGAAGCGCACAAGCTTCCCCAAGCCAGATGACCACGTGCTCCTTCCCGATGTGATGAGCAAGGAGCCCCTCACACCGGCCACCGTGAATTCAGATCCCCTCTGGTCCGATGTGGTGCGTTGGAGCGTGAACACCCTCTTCCAAGCTGAGGAGCTCGGAATCACCCAGGCCAACGTGGCCGCCAAGGTGGCCGAGGCGAAAGCCAACCCCAAGCTGGCAGATCTACGCCGCTTCCTTGGGGTGGAGGGCGACTTCGGCAAACAGCTTGGACTGCCGGCTGATTTTGTGCCGAAGGTGGTGGGTGCGGTTGGCAACTACGGCGAAATCTTTGATCGCAGCGTCGGGCCCAAATCTCCCCTCAAGCTGGATCGGGGTGTCAACAGACAGTGGAAAGAGGGTGGGTTGATCTACTCCCCCCCCTTCCGCTAAGCACCGATGCCCAGCACTCCCCCCTCCATCGCCCCTGCGGCGGCTCCTCCCTGGTGGCGTGATCGCCGGGTGGTGCCCTGGTTGGTGCAAGCCGCCGTGGGATTGGTGGTGCTTGTTGCGGTGGCCTTCCTGCTGGGCAATCTTGTGCGGAACCTCACGGCGGCGGGCCTGCTTCTCACCTGGCGCTGGCTGGGCCAACCCGCAGGTTTCGACCTGGCAGAAACCATCCTTCCTTTTGATGCAGGGATGCCCTACTGGCGAGGTTTGCTAGCTGGGCTGGCCAACACGCTGAGGGCGGTGCTCTGCGGTCTGGTGGGGGCCACCGCCCTCGGCACACTCGCCGGAATGGCGGCCTTCAGCAGCAATGGCTTGCTGCGTGGCCTGGCGCGGGTCTACGTGGAGGTGGTTCGCAACATTCCCCTGTTGCTGCAGCTGGTGTTTTGGTATTTCGTGGTGTTTCTCACCCTGCCCAATGGCGCCGCCGCCTTCCAGTTGCCAGGTGTCGTGCTGGCCAAATCGGGGCTCTATGTCGCTGGCCTGGCGGAGGGTCTCCGCTGGCAGCTTCCCAGCCTGGTGAATGGGGTTTGGCAGTCTCCGATCAGACTTTCGGTGGAATTCGCAGCCCTGCTCACAGGACTGATCATTTATTCCGGTGCCTTCATTGCCGAGGTGGTGCGCGGCGGGATCTCCGCAGTGCCCAAGGGCCAATGGGAAGCAGCATCTTCTTTGGGTCTGAGTTGGTTCACCACGTTGCGGCAGGTGGTGCTGCCCCAGGCTTTACGGGTGATCGTTCCGGGACTCAACACCCAATACATTTCCCTCGCCAAGAATTCCTCCCTGGCGGTGGCGGTGGGCTACAGCGATCTTTATTCCGTGGCCGAAACCACATTGAACCAAACGGGTCGGGCCGTGGAGGTCTACCTCATCTTGCTGGGGGCCTACCTGGGCTTGGATCTGTTGATCTCAGCCTTGATGAATGCTCTCAACCGGCTCGTGCAAATCAAGGAGCGCTGAGATGAAACCGCTGCTGCGCAGACTTCGCCGTGAACTGTTTGCCACCCCGGGCGATGCCCTCCTGAGTGTTGGTCTGATCGCCCTGCTCGGCTCGGCGCTGGTTGGCTTTCTTCGCTGGGCCTTGCTGCAAGCTGAGTGGGCCGTGATTCAGGCCAACAGCACCCTCTTTGCCGTCGGCCGCTACCCGATCGATCAGCAATGGCGCCTTTGGCTGCTCACCACCCTGCTGCTTGGAGCGGCCGGCCTGAGCTGGGGCATGTTGCGGGCCCATCCCCGCTCGGATCGAGAAGGAATCCTCTGGCCCCGTAACGACCGGCTGGCCGTCTCCCTCCTCGTGCTGATCGCTCTCTGGCTTCCGTGGTTCCTGAAGCTGCAGCCGGGAATCCAAGCCCGCTGGTGGGCCCTGGTCGCGATGCTGATCGGCCTGCGATGGCTGGCCGGGCGTTTTGGTCGCCAACTTCCCTCCAAGCTGAAGCGGGCGATCCCCCTGCTCTGGCCAACCGTCTACCTGCTTGGCATGGTGCTGATCAGCGGAGGCTTGGGAATCGTGAAAGTTCCCCCTTCCGAATGGGGCGGGCTGCTGCTCACTCTCCTGGCGGCCAGTTTCGCGATCCTGCTCTGTTTCCCCCTGGGGGTGCTTCTGGCCCTGGGCCGACGCAGCGAGCTACCCCTTCTGCGCTGGGCCTCAGTGGTTTACATCGAATTCATTCGAGGCGCCCCTTTGATCACCCTGCTCTTTCTCGGCCAGAACATCTTGGGCTTCCTGCTGCCCAACGGCCTGGCACCGGAGCGGATCTGGCGAGCAGCATGGGTGTTGACCTTTTTTGCCGCGGCCTATCTGGCAGAGGCGGTGCGGTCCGGTCTGGCGGCCGTGCCCACCGGCCAGGTGGAGGCGGCTCGCTCCCTGGGACTCTCCTACCCGCAAGCTCTCCAACACATCGTTCTCCCCCAGGCCCTGCGTGTGGCCCTGCCTGCCATGGTGGGCCAATTCATCTCACTGCTGCAAGACACCACCTTGCTCTCCCTGATTGGCCTGCTGGAATTGCTCGGCGTGGCCCGCACCGTGATGGCCAATCCTGCTTATTTGGGCAAAAACGCCGAGGTTTACCTCACCCTGGCCGTGTTGTTCTGGTGTTGCTGCGCGGCCCTCGGGCTGGGCAGCCGCGCCCTGGAGCGACGCCTCGATCCCCAAACCATCCCAAGCCGTTGATGCGCCCTGCCCCCACGCCCATGAATCCCTCCGCAGCCCAAGCCAATTCCGTGATGATCGCTGCCCGCGACGTACAGAAGTGGTATCCCAATGGCTTCCATGCCCTGCGGGGGTGCGATCTTCAGGTGCACAAAGGGGAAGTGGTGGTGGTGATGGGCCCATCAGGCTCGGGCAAGAGCACCTTTATCCGCACCTTCAACGCGCTCGAAGATTTTCAAAAGGGCAGCATTACGGTTGATGGCATCGCGCTCTCCAACGACCTGCGCAACATCGATGCCATTCGCCGGGAGGTGGGCATGGTGTTCCAGCAATTCAATCTCTTCCCCCACCTCACCGTGCTCGACAACCTCACCCTGGCTCCGGTGATGGTGCGCAAGCGACCGAAGGGAGAGGTGCAACGGCAGGCCATGGCTCTGCTGCAGCGGGTGGGCATTGCGGAGCAAGCCGAGAAATACCCCGGCCAGCTCTCCGGGGGGCAGCAGCAGCGGGTTGCGATTGCCCGCGCCCTGTGCATGGAACCGCGCATTCTTCTGTTCGATGAACCCACCAGCGCCTTGGATCCGGAAATGGTGCGGGAGGTGCTCGATGTGATGCGCAACCTCGCCAATGACGACATCACCATGGTGGTGGTGACCCATGAGGTGAAATTCGCTGAGCAAGTGGCTGATCGGGTGGTGTTGATGGCTGACGGGGAGGTGGTGGAAGAGGCCGCGCCGGATGTTTTTTTCAATAGACCAACCCATGAGCGCACGAGGCGATTTCTCGACCAGATTCTCTAATCCAAACAGTTTTAAATCAGCGGCTCAAGCCACAGCTGAGGCCATCACTTCTAGGCCATGAATTCCTTCATAGAACAGGTAGGCGGCAAAGAGTAGTGCCAACACCCCAACCAGGGGCTCGGCCCGATGTTGCAGCCAATCTTCCAAGCGCTCGATGGCAGCGCGGATCCCCCCCCGACTGCCAATCCAGGCCAGGGGCGGCAACAGCAGCAACGAGCTGGCCATCAGGGCGTAGAGGCTGGTGAGTTCAAGATCGGCCGAGAGACCGGGATGGTTGATCAGCATCAAGCCGGCCTCCTTGAGATAAAACACCAAATTCTCCGGCGTCAGCAGGGCACCGGCGGCACCGATGGCCACCAGCAGCCCATCACTGAATTCCGGAAGCCGGCCCATCAACCGCAGCGCCATGCCCTCCTCGCCGATGGTGGCCTGGGGGGTGAGCTGGTAGAGCCCGAGGGCCAACAAGCCGCCGGCACCCACCAAGTCGATCAACACCTGCTCCCGCTCGCCGTGCGCCAGGCTCAATTCGAAGTGGCTGCCGAGCACCAGCAACATCGCCACCGCCAACACGTTGGCCAAGGTCCATCCCAACACGTAGGCGAACGAGCGGCGCAGCGGCGCACGCCCGAGCAGAAGCAGCGTCACCACGCCGATGTGCAAAGGGCTGAAGGCGATGCCAATGCCAAACAACGACGACTGGGTGAACAGGGCTGGACTCATGGGAGCTGGCGGCGGAGGCAGAGGAGTTGGCGCAACCTAGACAGCCGAACACCCATGCCGTTAGCCCCCAACCCCGACGGCAGGGTCAGGTCGGGTGGTCCAATCCGCCGCATTCAGGGAGGGGAAGAGGCCATCCTCGCGTTCAACAGCCTGAATCCATTCAGGCTGAAGTGGGGTGTGATTTTCGATGGCATCCATCAGCCGCCAGAAGCGATCCAGATGGCGATGGATCCGCTCTCTCGCCAGAGAGGTGGTGGTGCCGGCCCGCAGGATAAAACTCCAATCGGAGCTCTGGGCCAGGAGCAATTCGCGGCCGGCCTGGTTGAGCCAGCGTCGTTGCTCGGCGCTGCCAACTCCCCGGTTCACCCGTCGCACCATGGCTCTGGAGGCCCGCTGCCACTCCGGCACCACCCAAGCATTGCTGTCATTGAGCCAGTAATCGTGATATCCCCCCTGGCCCCAGCTGGAGGGAGATGGCTGGCAGACCTGCAGAGGAAGTCCTTGGGCCAGCACCTCCCGCAGATGGGTGAATTGCAAGTCCACTGCCGGCCCAAGCCGAAAAAGCTCAGCCAGGAACGAGGGCCCCTCAAACCACCAATGGCCGAAGAGTTCCGCATCAAAGGGGGCCACCAGCAGGGGGGGACGTTCAATGGCCGTGGTGAGGCCATGGAGCTGCTCCAGTCGGCTCTGGAGATAGGCAGCTGCGTGTTGACCCACCCGCTCTTGCGCCAAGGCGGGCCCGTAGGGCTCTTTTTGATCCAGGGGACAGCCTTGGGCCGTTACCCGGTGGAGTTTGAGGCCGAGAGGTCGTCGCGTCCGCACACCGAGGGCCTGCAGATGCTCCTCTGGGAGATCCCAACCCAGATCGCGATGAAATTCCCGGTACGCCCCATCGCCTGGATACCCCTGGCTGGCGCTCCAAACCGGCAGGGTGGAAGCGCTATCGCGGCCGAAAAAAGCCACCCCGGCTGGGGAACAGATGGGGGCATACACCCCATAACGAGGCCTGGGCTGGGCGTGAAGGAGGCCATGGCCATCGAGCAGGCTGTAGCGCAGCCCACAGGCCATCAGCTGCTGATCGAGACCTTCGTAATAAGCGCACTCCGGCAGCCAGATGCCCAGGGGGCGCTCCCCCAGAAGCCGCTGATGTTCCCGCACGGCGGTGAGCAGCTGAGCACGAACAGCCTCAGGGGAATCGCGCAGGAGGGGAAGGTAGCCGTGGGTGGCGGCACAGGTGATGAGATCGAGCACCCCCGCCTGCTGCAGACGGCGGAAACGGGCGAGCAGCTGACCACCACAGGCCTGCCAGTCCCGGGCCACCGTCTCCAACTCGCCAGCCAAAGCCTCGGCAGGGCCTTGGAGTTGTGCTGGGGCCTCCGCCAGCAGCTCCCGGCGCACCATCAGCCAGGGGAGAAAGCCCCGGTTCAACTCGCTGTCACTGAGAAGCGAGAGGAGGGTGGGGGAGAGACCGAGAGTGAGGCGGGGGCGCTGGTTTGGATCGGCGAGAGCCGCCTCTAGGGCGCGGAGAAGGGGGATGTAGCACTCCTGGAGGGCCTGGAAATACCAATCCTCTTCAAGGGAACCAGGCTCCCCCGAGCGCACATAGGGAAGGTGAGCGTGGAGCACCAGGGCCAAAGCACCTGCGGCCATGGAGATCCTGCGGCCTGGGTAGTGTACGGCGCGCCTTCACCCCACTCCGGAGAAAGGGGGAGCCAGCGGGTCGCCACCCCCTAGAATGAATGCCAACTCATAGTCATTCCGCTTAACTTTCTCTGTAATGGCGCGCGATCCCGGTCGGGTTCTGATTTTTGACACCACCCTCCGCGACGGGGAGCAATCCCCTGGAGCCAGCCTCAACCTCGAGGAAAAGCTCGCCATCGCCCAGCAACTGGCCCGCTTGGGAGTCGACATCATTGAAGCGGGCTTCCCCTTCGCCAGCACAGGGGACTTCCATGCGGTTCAGCGCATCGCCAGTGCCGTCGGTACCCCGGATGGCCCGGTGATCTGCGGTTTGGCCAGGGCCGCCGCCGGCGATATCAAGGCCTGTGCAGAAGCCGTTGCCCCGGCAGCCCACCGTCGCATCCACACCTTCATCGCCACCAGCGACATCCATCTGGAGCACAAACTTCGCAAAAGTCGCGCCGAGGTGCTCGAAATCACCCGGGAGATGGTGGCCTACGCCCGCTCCCTGGTGGAGGACGTGGAATTTTCCTGTGAAGATGCCGGTCGCAGTGATCCCGACTACATGCATGAGGTGATCGCCGCAGCCATTGATGCCGGCGCCACCACCATCAACATCCCCGACACGGTGGGCTATGCCACGCCAGCGGAATTTGGCGAGCTCATCGCAGGCATTAACCGCTCGGTTCCCAACATTGATCGCGCCGTGATTTCCGTCCATGGCCATAACGATCTCGGCTTGGCTGTCGCAAATTTCTTAGAGGCCGTCAAGCACGGCGCCCGCCAATTGGAATGCACCATCAATGGCATTGGCGAACGCGCTGGCAACGCCTCCCTCGAGGAGCTGGTGATGGCCTTGCATGTGCGGCGCAGTTATTTCAACCCCTTCCTTGGTCGCCCGGCAGAGAGCACCGAACCTCTCACTGCTGTCCGGACCGAAGAGATCACAAAAACATCGCGCCTGGTGTCCAACCTCACAGGGATGGCCGTGCAACCCAATAAGGCCATTGTGGGGGCCAATGCCTTCGCCCATGAATCAGGCATCCATCAAGATGGGGTTCTCAAAAACAGACTCACCTACGAGATCATCGATGCACGCACGGTTGGCCTGGCGGACAATCGGATCTCCCTTGGCAAACTCTCGGGTCGCAGCGCTTTCCGGGCAAGGCTTGAGGATCTCGGCTACCAGCTCGAGCGAGCCGACCTCGATGAAGCCTTCACCCGCTTCAAAGAACTCGCCGATCGCAAGAGAGAAGTCAGCGATCGAGATCTCGAGGCGATCGTGAGCGAACAGGTGCAGCTGCAAGATGAGGCTTGCTTTCTGTTGAAGCGGGTGCAGGTGAGCTGCGGCACCGGGCTCCTGCCCACCGCCACCGTCACCTTGGAAAGCCGCGAGGGAGGCGAGCGCAGCCAGGCAGCCATTGGCACGGGCCCTGTCGATGCGGTTTGTCAGGCTCTTAATCAACTCGCCCAGGTGCCAAACGAGCTGGTGGAGTTCTCGGTCAAAAGCGTCACTGAAGGCATTGATGCCATGGGAGATGTCACCATTCGGCTGCGCCGCAACGGAACGCTCTATTCCGGCCATGCCGCAGACACCGACATCGTGGTGGCGGCGGCTCAGGCGTTTGTGAATGCCCTCAACCGATTAATGGCTGGGGAGCAGCGGGCCCCTCTCCACCCCCAGAAAACCCCATGGCCCGCCGCCGAGTTTCCTCGGCTATGAGGGCCCCCACCTCGCACCCCTCTGCCCTGCGCAGCATGGGCCAGCTGGCGCTTCTCCTGCTGATCGCCCTGCTCACCCTGCTTCCCCTGCTTTGGCTGGTGAGCACCTCCTTGAAAGGCCCAAGCGAAGACATCTTCACAAGCCCACCGGCACTGTTGCCAAACCAACCAAGCCTCGAGGCCTACGGCCGGCTGTTTCGAGACAATCCCATGGGCACCTATTTGTTCAACAGCACGGTGGTCAGCGGCTTGGCTGTGCTAGCCAATCTGCTGTTTTCCTCCCTGGCGGCCTATCCCCTGGCCCGTCTTCCCTTTCGAGGCAGGGGAGCGGTGCTGGCCATCGTCGTTGCCACCGTCTTGATCCCATTTCAGGTAGTAATGATCCCGTTATACGTGTTGATGGTGAAGATCGGCTTGCGCAATTCCCTCATGGCCCTGGTCTTGCCCCAAGCCACCACGGCCTTCGGGATCTTTTTGTTGCGTCAAAGCTTTCTTGCCGTTCCCAAGGAGCTAGAGGAGGCCGCGCGAATGGATGGCTGCACACCCATTGGCGAGTGGTGGAATGTGCTCATGCCAGCGGCACGGCCCGATTTGATCACCCTTGGCATGCTGACATTCATTGGAACCTGGAGCGATTTTCTCTGGCCATTGATCATCATTGACGAACCCAAAAGCTATACTCTCCCCTTAGGACTCCAGCAATTGGCTTCTAGCTTTTCCTTAGATTGGAGACTGGTTGCCGCTGGCTCGGTTATTTCAATATTACCAGTGCTTGCTCTTTTCATTCTTTTGCAACGCACAATCTTACCCACTGCCACAGCAGATGCTGTGAAAGGATAGTGTTATCTAAGCGCATTTTCTCTTGTACACTGCCTTAACGCATTCCAGTTGGTGGAGGTGGAGCCTGGAAAGCGGCAGGATCGTCACTAGAGCCTGAAGATTTGCTGTCCAGCTCTAATTCTTTCAACGAGCTTTCCAGTAATTGCAGCCGTTGCAAGATCGTGCGCTGCTGGGCCTCCAAGGCAGGGGTGGTGTCGGTCATGCGAGAGCTCTCAAGCAGGTCCATCCGTTCATAAAGGCGCGCGATCCTGCGGTTCACCTCACGGAATTGGATGAGCTGATTGAAAAACAACACCAACAGCGCTGCGCTGAGGGCGAGCTGGAGCCACTGCAACCAACGAAACGGATCTCTTGAACGGGGGTCGAAGGGTGGCTCGGTCTCTGGTTCGGGGCCATAGCTATCGAGTGGGGAGCGCATGGGCGATGGTTGAACCATTCAGATCTATATCGTGTCGCAGTTGTGCCCCCTTGATGAGTTGGGCCTGGGTGGCCTCGTAGACCGTCCTTGCCTGCCCCCTCGACCGGCCAATGCTGGTCATTCCGATTTTTCCGTACTGCGACAGGCAGCCCAGCAGGTGGAAAACGGTGCCCTGCAGACGCGCCTGGTCATAGTGCAGGCCGGCATCGGCCACGATGTCCACCAGGTCAAACGGAAGCAAGCCCCTCAGGGACGGATCGCAGAAGTTGTCTGTCGCCAAGTAATAAAGCCCATCCCCTGTGGGCGCACGGTAGAGGCCCGATTCGCCATCCAACTCACCAGTCGTGAGGGCGTGGAGCGCCATGAACGGATGGGTGGTGCCACCCTGGCGAAGATTCACCTCGATGGCCTGCAGGTCCCAACCTCCGGGGCCCTGACGGGCCAAAAAATCCACGGAGTAGCGCTCCAAGGCACCCTGCTTCCCCAATTCTCTGCCAACGGCTCTGCCGTGGTCCATCAAGGCACGGCGATACTCCCGATGGGCGGGAAATTCACAGCCCAGGTAGGTTTGACCAGTTGGCCCCCCCAACACCTGTTCATGGGTGGAGAGCACCACCACCTCCCCTTCCGGGAGGATGGCGCCCTGCATGCTCGGGGAACGCACCTCCAGACCACCCTCCAGCCAGGCCTCCACAAGGGCACCCTGCTGCGCCATCTGCTCGATCCAATGGGCTGCGGGCATCGGCAGCTCCTGCAAGGCCTCGAGGAGCACCCGCCGCCGCTCTCGAGGACAGTGTTGGGCCAGATCCAGTGGTTCCAAAGGCAGAAGCGCATTTCCTTCGCCGCTGAAGCCTTCATTCAGCTTCACCACACATCGCCTCAGCGATGGCAACCGTTCCCAGAGATCCGCGGTGGCCTCCGCCAGGCTGGCCAAGTCGTGAGCCAAAGCGCTTCCAGGGGGGTGGGGGATGGCCAATCGCTGAAACAGATCCCTAGCGCCAGCCTTGGTTCCCCACCACTGCAGCGCGGGATCAGTGCCGAAGAGGGGGATTTGCAGCTTTTCCGACAGCAGCTTCTCCAGCGGGGTGACGTTGTAGGTCAGCATGAAACTGCGGCCAGGGCGCAGCTGCTCCCGCAAGCGAGCCAACAGGGCCGGCCGTTCGAGCAGCTTGGCGGAAAGGGGGCGATCGGAGGCGTCGTCCGTGTCAAACAGCTGCAAACGTCGTCGGGCGTGAGCCGCGGGCACTCCCGGCAACAATTCGAGCACCGCATCCACCACCAATTCAGGCAAAAGCTTGCTGGTGACGTACACCATGCGGACCCTCGGATCGCGCAAGCGGCTCAAAGCAAAGAGTTGCCGCTCCTCATAGTGATGCGCCCCCGTTACCAGGGCCAGGGCAGAAGGCTCCAGGGAAAGGGAGGGCACCACCAACACATCCACATCCGCCAAACTGCAGTGGGCTTCCCTTCCCCATTCAGGTCGTAGTTGCCGCTGCAAGGCGGCAAAATCCAGAGGCATCAAGACGGGTGCGGATGTCCCCATGCTGAAGGACCCATGGGTCTGGGCTGGTGGGAGCTTGCCTCCTGCCGTCTTGGTGGCGCTCGGAGCCATTCCCGGAGCCTGGATGCGCTACGTGCTGGTGCGGCTTGGCTCCACCAGGCTGCGTCAGCGCCATTGGGCCACTTGGGGCGTCAACATGTTGGCTTGCGGTCTGATGGGTCTGTTGGCTGGCCTGCAGGAACACCTGCGGCAGCCACGGCAGCAATCCTCACAAGACACGCTGGAGCTCGCCTTGGCGATCGGGTTTTTGGGCAGCCTCAGCACCTATTCCAGCCTGATGGCCGAGCTGGTGAGTCTCTGGCAAGGCCAACGGCAAGGCCACGCTCTCCGCTTGGCGGCAGCCTCCCTCTTTGGCGGCCTTGCTGCTTGCCTGGTTGGGCTCCAGCTGGCAAGGAGCAGGGGATGAAAGACGTCAAGACACCCAGGCCGGCCATGGCGCTGCTGTGGGTGGCTCTAGGGGCCGTTCCAGGGGCGCTGCTCCGCTGGGTCCTCGCCAACACCTTGATCGCCAACACCCTCGGCTGCTTCGTGGTGGGAGCGAGCGGCCTGCTGGATTCCCCCTCCCCCCGCCGCACGTTGTTGGTGGGCGTCGGCTTTGCAGGCTCCCTCACCACCTTCAGCACCTGGGTGTTGCAACTGGTGGTGCATCTGCAAAAGGGCCAGTGGGAAGCCCTGCTGAGCCAAATCCTTCAAGATGGCGCCGTGGGCCTGGTCGGCATCCTGCTCGGGGCCACTCTGCATCGCCAGCGAGGCAGGTTGAGCCAGCGGCTGCTCAAGCGCTGAAACCTCTCCTGGCAGGGAGGGGATAGGCAATGCGCCGATGCCGCATGCGGCGCCACACCCGCACAAACGCCCGAATGATGAGCTCCAGTTCGGCCCGGGTGATGCCACTCGCCGCCAACTGGCCATCCTCTTGCCTGGCTTCCACGATCCGCCGCACCGTGGCGGTGGCTTGGGCCTCATGGGTATCCGGAGGCAACACCCGCAGAGCCGCTTCACAACCATCTGCCAACATCAAAATCCCCGTCTCCCTGCAGCGTGGGATCGGTCCGCGATAGCGAAAATCCTGCTCCTGCACCGTTGGCTGACGTTGTCGAGCCTGATGCAGGAAATACCCCATCTTCAGAGTGCCCTGATGTTCCGGAATGAAATCCGCCAGCGGCCGAGGTAAGCGATAGCGCTTGGCCAACCTCAAGCCTTCGTCCACATGGGCCTGCAGGATCTGAGCACTGGCATGGGGGTCATCGAGGGTGTCATGGGGATTGTCAGCCCCGTCTTGGTTTTCGATGAACCACTGGGGCCCATGCAGCTTGCCCACATCGTGGTAAAGGGCTCCCGTTCGGATCAAATCCACATCGGCCTGTATGGCACGGGCCCCTTCCTCCGCCAGACCCAAAATCATCAAGGTGTGCTCAAAGGTGCCAGGCGCCTCGGTCGAAAGGCGTCGCAGCAGAGGACGTTCGAGATCCGCCAACTCCATCAGACGGGCCCGGGTGAGCAGGCCGAAGAAACTCTCCACCAATGGGGCCAGGAGCAAACCGGCCATCAGCAGGCCTCCCACCATGAGCGCCTCGTTCAGCAGATCCGAGGTCCTCGGCAAACGGAATCCACTTTCCCAGAGCAAGCTGGCCAGCTGAACCAGAAGCCACTGGAGAAGCAAGGCAGCGGCCGGTAACAGCAACGCCAGCTGCAGCAGCTGGGCGCGGTTGCGCTGCCGTCCGGCAAGAACGGCAGCGAGTGTGGCAACGGCGGCGGCCAAGAGCTGACGCCACTGGGAGAGAACACCCAAGGGGGTGGGCCAGAGCAGGCTGGCCATGGCCAGCCAGGCCAGACCTGCTGCCGTGCCCAATCCCTGAGCCAACAGCAGGGTGGGCGGCACCAGCAAGGCCATCGGTGCGGCCTGGGGACCAAGCCAGAGTTTGCAAATCTGCACCACCAGCAGCATGGCCAGCGCCAGCAAAGCCTGGCGTGGCTCCAGGCTGGCCTTCCATCGGCGCATCACCAGCACCATCACAGCGCAAGCCGCCACTGCCTCGGTGAAGTGGCCTAGCCAGGCCAACGGTTGGGGGCGGCGGTTGATGTACCCGAAGTAATCAAGCACGTCATAGGCCTGAGAGGTGATGGGCTCTCCCTGGCGCGCAATCCAATCGCCCTGGCGAACGGTGATCGTGGGCAGCCCCTCCTGGGTCAGGAGCTCCTCGATGCGCTGTTGCTTGAGAAAGCGATCCGTCCGGAGATTGGTGCGGCCTTGCAGGCTGCGCACCACCAGCCGAGTTCCCAGGCTCTGGCCAGGTGCTGGCTGGCTTTCCAATTGCAGACGTGCCGCCATGCGCAAGGGCCCATCGGCGACCGAGGCCACCACGCCCTGGCTGAGCATCCTGAGCTGGGCCTTCTGCACGGCCTGTTGCCAGCTCAACAACTCTTGCGGGCGCAGATGCAGCAGCCAGCTGCGCTCGGCTGCAGAAAGGTTGAAAGGATCCAAGAGGGGCTGTGCACTGTCGATCTGCCGCTGCAGCTCCTTGAGGAGCCGGTCCAATTCGTCTTGCATCAGGCGGCTGGCCGACTCATCCACCACCTGCACCTGAGAACGGGTGCCCATCAAGCTGCGCCGTTGTTCCAGGGCCGCGCTGTCGATCACACGGGCCTCCCTCGGGGCACGAACGGAGAAGGGGGATGGCACCCCCGGGCTGAGGCTTGGTTGCAGCAGCCAGGGCCAACTGCTCACCAGCGCCACAAGCACGGTGGCGAGCACCACACCGGTGAGACCAAGCGGGCTCCAAGGCACGATGGCCTGGCGTGGGCGCTCCAAGCGCAACAGCCAGCGCCAGAGCCTGCGCCCCAGCTTGTGGATCGATAAGAAGGCCCGAGCCATTCACGGCCGCACGAAATCACAATTTAGCCAGCCTTTGCAGCCTCTGATCGCCCTGAGATTGCATGCTGGGGCAGAGACATTCGCCCCCACCATCCATGGCCGCTGTTCTTGACGGGCGTCGCTTGGCTGCGGAGATCGAGGAACGGCTTCGTGCGGTGATTGAGGAAGGGATGGCCGTGGTGGGCCGTCCACCAGGCTTGGCCGTCTTGCGGATCGGGGACGATCCTGCCAGCGGCGTCTATGTGGCCAACAAAGAAAAAGCCTGCAATCGCATTGGCATTCGCAATCTTGGCGCCCACCTCCCTGCTCACTCGCCAGCCCAGGAGGTGCAGGCCACCATTGAGCGGCTGAATGCCCAGCCGGAGGTGGACGCCATCCTCCTTCAACTTCCCCTCCCGGGCGGGTTGCAGGAGGGGAAGTTGTTGGCTGCGATCAACCCGGAGAAAGACGCCGATGGCCTGCACACCCTGAATCTGGGACGACTCGTCAAGGGCGAGCCTGGCCCCCGCAGCTGCACTCCCGCTGGTGTGATGGCGCTGTTGCAGGAGGCCGATGTCGAGCTGGAGGGCTGTCGTGCGGTTGTGGTGGGGCGAAGCATCCTGGTGGGTAAGCCGATGGCATTGATGCTCCAGGCTGCTAATGCCACGGTGAGCGTGGCCCATTCCCACACCCGCGATCTAGCCGGCCTCACCCGCCAAGCCGATGTCTTGGTGGTGGCCGCGGGCCGGCCGCGGATCATCACCGCTGAGCATGTGAGGCCGGGGACCGTGGTGGTGGATGTGGGCATCCACCGGCTCCCTCCCGAGACCAGCGAAGGCCCTACCCCAAAGGGCAAACTGTGTGGGGATGTGGCGTGGGAGGAGGTCGAGCCCATCGCCGGAGCCATCACCCCTGTGCCGGGGGGGGTGGGCCCGATGACGGTGGCCATGCTGTTGGTGAACACCGTGGTGGCTTGGTGCCGCAGCCAGGGCCTGCCCCACGGCCTCGAGGATCTGGTGAGCTGAACAGAAGCGCGCTGCTGCCCAACGGATGAGAGAATCCGCCAGCCGACTTCTCCCATCCGCCATGACCGCGGCGGTCCACACGTCCTTTGACTTTGGCTCCTACCTCCAGGCGGCCAGGGAGCGGGTTGAGGTCGCCCTCGATGCCTCCCTGGGGCCCGAGGAACCGGAAAGCCTCCGAGAGGCCATGCGCTACTCCCTGCTGGCAGGCGGGAAGCGACTTCGTCCCATTCTTTGCCTGGCGTCCTGCGAGCTTGCTGGCGGGCCGGCCGAGCAGGCCATGGCCACAGCCGTGGCGCTGGAGATGGTCCACACCATGTCGCTGATCCATGACGATCTCCCGGCGATGGACAACGACGACCTGCGTCGGGGACGCCCCACCAGCCACAAGATGTTTGGCGAAGCCATGGCCATCCTTGCTGGGGATGCGCTGTTGACCCGGGCTTTCGAAATGGTGGCCCTGCGCAGTCCAGGGGTCGACCCCCAGCGTTTGCTGGCCGTGGTCGGGGAACTCTCCCGCGCAGCAGGGGCCCCTGGCTTGGTGGGAGGTCAAGTGGTGGATCTCGACTCCGAGGGCAAGGATGTCGACCTCAGCACCCTGGAGTACATCCATCTTCACAAAACCGGTGCCTTGCTCCGGGCCTGCGTGGTCTGCGGGGCCCTGGTGGGGGGGGCTGGCGAGGATCTCTTGGCCGCCCTGGGGATCTATGCCAGGGGCATCGGCCTGGCCTTCCAAATCATCGATGACATCCTCGATGTCACGGCGAGCAGTGAAGTGCTGGGCAAAACAGCTGGCAAAGATCTGGCCGCCGACAAGACCACGTACCCGAAGCTGTTAGGACTGGAGGAGTCTCGAAAACGGGCCAATGCGCTGGTGATCGAGGCCAAGGGGGCTTTGGCGCCCTGGAGCAGCAGAGCTCAGCCCTTGCTGGCGCTCGCCGACTACATCACCAGCCGAGATCGATGAACCACCCGCTGATTGACATTTTTGACAATGCTGTCCTGGCGTGGGGTCTAGCAGCCTGCGGTGTAGCCCAGCTCTCCAAGCTCCTGATCGAGTTGGTGGCCCATCGCCGCTGGCGACCCTCCGTGTTGATCGAAACAGGCGGCATGCCCTCAAGCCATTCCGCCCTGATGACCGGCACTAGCGCAGGAATCGGCTGGCTCCATGGCTTCGGAGATCCTCTTTTTGCCTTGGCAGCCACCATCACCTTCATCATTCTTTATGACGCCAGTGGCGTGCGCCGAGCTGCAGGGCTGACAGCCGCCCGGGTGAATGGTCTGCCAGATGGACTTTGGGACACCCATCCCATTCGGGGGGAGCTCAACCAGGAGCCTGAGTTGAATCCCCTGAAGGAAAATCTTGGCCACACCAGATTGGAGGTGCTGGCTGGCAGTTTGATCGGCCCTGCCGTTGCTCTGCCAGGACTGGTCTGGGCGGGATCACCCTTGCACCTGGCCCAGAGCCTCTTCCACCGCATCGGGTGAGCGATCCCCCTCCAACGGCACGTGATGGGGGTGGCCTCAGTAGGGATCAGCAAGCCGCCGCGGAGGCTTTCTCCGCCTGGTTGGCCAGTCCTTCCGATGGCACGCCCTTTCTGCTGAGCGGCTACGCCGGCACAGGCAAAACCTTTCTCTCCATGCGCTTTCTCGCCCGCGCAGAGGCGAGCGGCCTGTGTTGGACTGTTGTCGCCCCTACCCACAAGGCCGTTGGGGTGCTTCGGCATCACCTCGAACAAATCGGCCTGCAGCCCACCTGGTTTCCTTCCACCATCCACCGGCTGCTGCGCTTGAAACTCCGCCGCGAGGGCGATCGGGAGCGCTGCGAGGAAACAGCCCAGACAGCGACCTCGCTGGAACATCTCCAGCTGGTCTTGGTGGATGAGGCCTCGATGGTGGATGGTCAGCTGTTAGCCATCACCCTGCGCTGCGCCCAACCCTTTCGCTGTCGTTTGGTGTTCGTCGGTGATCCAGCCCAGCTCCCCCCCGTAGGCGAGACGGTCAGCCCCGTGTTCTCCCTGTCGCGGGTTGCCCGGGCCAGCCTCAGCCATGTGATCCGCCATCAGGGACCCGTGCTCCGCCTGGCTTCCGGCCTGCGCCTCGGCGCCTTGCCCTGCCACCGGCCGCCCCTGCTCCCCCCCTATCGCACGGCGATGGGCTTCGTTGCCCTATTGGATCCAAAGGAATGGCTCCTGGCAGCCCAGTTAGCCCTGCGCCGCAGTGCAGAAACCAACAATCCCGATCTGGCCCGCATCCTCTGCTACACGAATCGCACCTTGGAGAAGCTTGTGCCCATAGCCAGGAGGGCCCTTCATGGTGATTTGGCCGACACCCTGCCTGTGCTCCCAGGGGAGGTGCTGATCACCCGATCCGCGGTGATGGCCCCAGCCTGCATCGAAGACAGCCAGGCTCCCGAGGATCCGGAACTGTGCCTGAGCTCCAACAGGGAGGTGATTGTTCGGGATGTGAAGGCTGGGCGCTACCCCCTGGCAGAAGCGAATTCGAGCGAGAACTCAGAGCCGGGGAACGTGATCGACACCCTGATGGTGCAAGTGGATGCCGGAGACAGCCAGCTCACCCTTCGCCTGCTGCCCCCCATTGGCAGCATCTCCCGAATCGCATTAGATCAGACGCTTCAGCGCCTGCGCACGGCAGCTCGAGATGCTGAGAAGCCAGAAGCCCGCAAGCTGTGGCGACGCTTTTTCCTGCTCCGAGATGCGTTTGCCTCCCTGGGGCCTGCAGCCGTGCTGACAGTCCACCGGAGCCAAGGCAGCACGTTCGGGGAGGTGTTCGTGGCCCAGGATGTGTTCTGGCCCAAGGATGAGCAGCTGCGCCGCCAGCTCACCTACGTCGCTGTGTCGAGGGCCAGCCAAGGGGTGACGATCGAGGCGGGGGCTGGATCTGCGGCGGAGCAAACCCATTGGCGCAATTGGCTGGAGGGCACAGAGCCAGGAATCTGAACCAAGGACCCAGCGCACCCCAACTCCCTGGCCTGGGTTCACAGGCGACCGGCCTCGCCACGGCGATATTGCAACGGCCAAATGGTCATTTAGATAAGATCCCCGAGGCTACGCCAGTCGCGCAATAGCTATGGCCCTAAAAATCAGGACGAGGATAAGTACTTTTTTGCAGAAGTTTCAGGCTCGCTTCAAAGCCAAGCAACGGCCCGTCAGTCTTCTGCCCATTCGTCAGCGCCCACTGGCAGGGTTCCGGCCCGGGCGACAGCACTGCCAGATTCACGATGCGGAGTATCTGCAGCAGATTCTGCTGGCCGAAATGGAATCCCCCAGCCAGCCGGACCAGGATGCTTCCCAAAAAGAACGGTCAGCCCACGACGGCTGACACCGGATGGATCTGCAACCCTTCGATCCCCTGCCAGCCCACCACCAACGCCAAAACCAAGCAGAGCCCCCCCACGAGTCGTTGGCCGTAATGATCCAGCCACCCTTTCACTGCGCAAAGGCTCGGCTCCAAGCGCGCCTGCCCTACGAACAGGCAGCCCAGCACGGGCAACAACAACAACAAGCTGGTCAGCGCGCTGAAACCTAACGTCCAGCCCACATCCTGCAACCAGTCCCAATCCGGCTTAAACAACGCCCCAGCCGCCTTTGCATAGAGGAAAAGATCTTCAGGCCCAGCCACCTGGAGGCCCGCACTGATCAGCAGCAACAGAGGCAAGGGCATCGCCAGCAGTCGATCCAGCTGGTGACTCCATTCCGGCACGCCATCGGAGCCTGACTGGGGAGAAGCAAGGGTGCGCAATCCCAAGGCGAGGAAAGCGCCCGCTGCGAGGAGATCCAGGCCCGTGCGGTGGCTTGTGCCTTTCTCCATGGTGAGGAGCAAGCCATGGCCCACCCCCAGCAAGAGCCCAATCACCAGAGCAGACATCAAGACCCAGGAGAGAACCAGAAACCCACCCCGCCTCAGGGGATGCGGGCCGAGAAGCAGCAACAACAGCAGAGCTAGATGCAGCGGACTGAAGCCAATGGCCACGGCGTATCCAAGCAACTCAGCCCAGGAGGAGCGCAACATGGGGGCACTCAACGGCGAATTTCAAACCAATCGTCTCCTGCTGGAGCGATCCTTCTGGAGTGGACCCCGATCACCCTGGCCGGCTGGGGGCCTCGCTCACACCACATCACCAGCGCGGTCAGATCTTGGGGCCGGCCCTCCGCCTCCACCTCAACGGTTCCATCGGGGAGGTTTCGCACCCAGCCGCTCAGGCCGAGATCATGGGCGCAACGGCAACAGGCCTCCCGGTAACCCACTCCCTGCACCTTGCCCCGAATGGTCAGACGCCACCGCTCAGGAACTGTGTTTGGAGTGGGTTCCTGGGGCTGGAGAAACCGCCGCTCGGCGGCTGCCTCCCGACGCCAGCGATTGCGGCGGCCAGCCGCAAGGGGATCATCGGGGAACCAGCCCAGTGGAGGTGGAGCCAACTGGCGTGCAGGGTCGGTGTGGTCCATCCCTCCAGGCTCCTTTCGATACCCCAGCCATCAAGTTGCCACAGCGCGGCGCCTTGGGGCGAGTGGGAGGTGGGCAGCAACTGCCAGCGGTGAAACTCATGGCCGCCATAGGTCTCCCCCTTTCGCACGAGCAAGCCATCTGCCATGGCCCGGGCCTGGCGGTAGCCAAGACTGAGGGCACCTGGGCGGGCTTCGAAGGGCAACACCCCCGCCATGGGCCAGGCTTTGCCACTGCAATCGACAAGCGTTTCTCCCAGAAACAACAGCCCTCCGCACTCCGCGACGATGGGTACCCCCTGCCGATAGGCCTGGAAGAGGGAACCCCGGCTGCGATGGGAGGCGGCCAGCTGGGTGGCGTGGAGTTCTGGATAGCCGCCCGGCAGCACCACAGCCCCGCAGTGGCGGGGCAGGGGCTGATCCGCCAATGGGCTCCAGGTCTGCACCTCCAAGCCAAGGGCGATGAGCAGTTCAGTGGTCTCGGGATAAGTGAAATGAAACGCCAGATCTTGGGCGATCACGACGGGGCCGCGCCCGCCCCCCTTTGCAGGAGGGGGTTCCAGGGTTTGGGCCTTTCCCAAAACCGCAGGGATGGGATCAGCCACCCCCTCGCTAGGGGAATCGTGGGCCAGCAAAGGCCACAAGCGATCCACATCAAGATGGGCCTCCGCCAGACGGCTCCAAACCTCCATGCGTGCTCCGAAATCAGCCAATTCCCGAGGAGGCAAGAGGCCGAGATGGCGGGAGGGAAGTTCCAGGGCAGGGTGCGGAGGCAATACCCCGAGGGAGGGCACATCAATCGAGGCCAAAGCTTCTTCAAGCAAAGCCCGATGGCGCTCACTTGCCACCCGGTTCAACACCACACCAGCCAGATTCACCTGGGGGGGACCATGGTCTCGGAAGCCCCTCACCAGGGCGGCCATGGAGCCGGCCTGGCGTGAGGCCTCCACCACAAGCACCACAGGAAGATCCAAAAGGGCAGCGACCTGGGCCGAACTGCCCGCGGCACTGGGGCCGCGGCCATCAAACAGGCCCATCACCCCCTCAACCAGCACGCAATCAGCCTGGCTCGCATGCCACTGGTAGGACTTCCTCACCCATTCGATGCCGCAAAGTTGGGTGTCCAAGTTGCGACACTCTTTTCCGGCAACGAAACCCAGCAACTGAGGATCGAGATAGTCGGGGCCAACTTTGAAGGTTTGTACCGATGCGCCTCGATGGCGAGCCAGGGAGGCCAGAGACAGGGTGAGAAGGGTTTTGCCGCTCCCACTACAGGGGGCCGCAATCAAACAGCTCAAGACTGGCTTGACCCTTGAACACCAAAGGAATCAGGCAACAATTCCGCGGCCAAGGGAGCGGCTGAAGCCAGCAGTGGATTGGTGGAATCATGACCGCCGGCGAGGAGACGGGCCATCTCCTTCTCCTCACGCTCCTCCGGCGAGGGCACCACTTCTTCAGCCAGCTCCATCGCCGCCATGCCACCGGCCTCCAGGCGCATGCAGCCGCCACTTTCAGAACAGAGGATCACACACAGAGGCGGGCGCTGTTCTGGATGGCAGATCAGGCGCAGGCCAACAATCGCTCCTGGATGAGCTTTCGGCACACCCACCGGAACAGGCATCAATCGGAAGCGCACCGTCTCGCCATCGGTCCGCTGAAATTCGGCTGCAATTCCCGCAGGTGAACCATCGACATCCACCGGATAGGAACTTTCCAAATGCCAGCCCAGGCGATCTGCAATCCAGGCCGCCAAAAGAAGGCCTTTCACGGGATGGTCACCTTCCACATCGATATCAAGCTGCACCACATGTTGCAGGGCATCACGACGCGAGGGTGGGTCAAACACCATGGCCAAGGATTCCCGCCAGCTGCGCAGCCGCAACCAGTTGAAATCATTCACTGCCTGGCCGGATTTGATGCGATTCACCAACACATCGAGGCACCGCGAGGGCTGCCCACGGGACGTGTCGATCACCAGGCGCCTGGGGGGCGGAGCCAAGGCCTCAAGCATCTCCGTTGGTTCATCCAGGCTGCTGTTCCACCACACCCAGCAGGGGAGATGGTCCCAAACGAGGGGCTGCACCATCGCCGTGGCCTGTTGCAGCGCACCCAGACTGCCGCGCAGCACCACCACATCTCCACAGGCTGCCCCCGACCCACCTTCATCAGGGAGGGGGCAATAGGCCGCCACGAGGGTCTCCAATGGCTTGGTGGCATCAATGGTGGGAGCCAAGGTGATCAGCCGACGGGGCATCTGGGTGCTGATGGCACTGTCAACGAACTGGCCTCGGAGATCCAGAGCCTCATGGCGCCCCTGCTGTTGGCCCAACGCCCAAGCCAAGCCAGGATCCATCGGCGCCGTGCTGGGTGGCAGACCAAGGGTGCCCGCCAGTTCCCTGGCCGAGGCCAATACATCATCCCGATCCAACCCTGTGATCGGACCATCCACCCGACCCACTCTCACCAGCTGCTGCTCCAGCCAGGAAGGCTCCCAGACCAGCAGAGTGAACGTGGCCGCGCCCGAAGCGCCCTCAAGGCCCTGGTGCCAGAGCTGCTGAAGGTAGGGAACCACCTCCACCGGCGGGATCTGAAGCGGGGCCTGAAGCGTGAGTTGGGTCGACATGGCTGGGAAGAGAACGGGACGGACGGAACAATTGGTCAGGAGGCCGAGCTCAGGGTCTGCGCCAAATCAAGCCGTCCTCAGCCAGCAGGTTGTCGGATGCGCCTGGCCCCCAGGTGCGGGCTTCATAGGGATGCACGGGGAGCTGCCAGGGGGACTCTTCAATGAGCTTCAGCAGGGGTGTGTACAAACGCCAGGCGGCTTCCACCTCATCACTGCGAGTGAAGAGGGTGGGATCGCCAAGCATGGCATCAGCAAGCAGACGCACGTAGCCCTCATCAGAGGGTTCGCCAAAGGATTCGTCATAGCTGAAGGCCATGTCCACTGGGCGGCTTCGCATCCCGGAGCCTGGGGCTTTGACCTCAAATTTGATTTCGGCCCCTTCATCGGGCTGAATGCGGAGAATCAGCTGGTTGGGAGTGGGTGCCCCACCTGCCGCATCAAAGAGATGCACAGGGGCTTCCCGAAAGGTGAGCACCACTTCACTGAGGCGCTTGGGGAGACGCTTGCCGGTGCGCAAGTAGAAGGGCACGCCCTGCCAACGCCAGTTGTTGATGAACAACTTCATCGCCACGTAGGTCTCGGTGGTGCTGTTGGCGTTCACACCAGGTTCCTGCCTGTAACCAGGGAGGGGTTGGGCCGAAGAGCCACCAGCGCTGTATTGGCCGCGCACACAGCATTTCCAGGCCTCATTCTCATCGGCGAGATGGGCCGCCTGAAGCACCTTGGCTTTCTCATTACGAATGGCCTCAGGGTCAAATCTTCCAGGCGGCTCCATTGCAGTGAGGGCAAGGATTTGGGTGAGATGGTTTTGCACCATGTCCCTGAGTGCGCCGGAGGTTTCGTAGTACCCCGCTCGCTCTTCCACCCCCACCGTTTCAGCGGCGGTAATTTGGACATTGGCAATATAATTACGGTTCCAGAGTGGCTCGAAAATAGTATTTGCAAACCGTAAGACCAAGATATTTTGTACTGTTTCCTTCCCCAAGTAATGGTCAATCCGAAAAACTTGACTCTCCTTGGCACAGGCTTGAACAATTTTGTTGAGAGACTGGGCACTGGCGTAGTCGCGGCCGAAGGGCTTCTCAATCACCACGCGACTCCGCTCTGCATCTGCCAGCAGGCCAGCCGCTGCCAGGGCCCGACAACCACTGCCATAGAACTCCGGCGAAACCGAGAGGTAGAAGGTTCGGTTGCCACGGGTGGCTCGCAGGCGATCCAGGGAATCCAGGCGTTCTGCCAGACGGACCAGGTGATCGCTTTGTTGGAGGTCGACGGGTTCGTAAAACAAACCTTGGCTGAACTGCTCCCAGGCCAAGCGGTGCTCAGCTATCTCTTTTTGCAGCGCCTGACCCATGCGCTCTCGAAACTCTTGATCGCTCCAAGGGCGCCTTGCACAACCCAGCACCGCGAATTCGCTGGGGAGACGCCTCTGCCGGTACAACTCGAACAGGGCCGGCACCAGCTTGCGGTGCGTGAGATCGCCACTGGCTCCGAAGATGACAAGGCACTGGGGGGGAATCACCCGTTCCTGGCGAAGCCCCACCCTCAGGGGGTTGGTCAAGATCGCTGTCATCGAAGTCGGGCCGTACCCTTCAGGTTTAACGGGGCAAGAGCCAGGACGCCGCCGCAGGTGAAACTGCTGCGGCGTTGTGTGTGGGAACTCTGATCAGCAGATCGATCGCGATGGAGCCACTCAATAGGTCTCGACGTGCCAGCGCTCCTGTTTCTTGAGGCTGGGGCGCAACTGGGACCAATCCAAACCCTTCGCTGAGGCTGCGGCCGTCATGGCCTCATCAATGCCTGGCTCCATTCCCTTGAGGCCACACATGTAGACGTGGGTTTTGGGATCTTCAATCAGGGAGAAGATCTCATCAGCATGCTCAAGAACTCGATCCTGGATGTACATGCGACCTCCAGAGGCATTTTTCTGCTCGCGGCTGATGGCTTTGGTGTAACGGAAGTTGTCTGGATAGTTGCTCAGGTAGCTCTGGAAGTCCTCTTCGTAGAGGAGGTTCGGGGTGGTGGGTACACCCATGAAGAGCCAAGCTTTGCCACGGAACTGATACTCCGGATTTTTGGCACGCTCCTCGGAGTCAAACATCCGGCGCAGGTAGGCGCGCATCGGAGCGATGCCTGTGCCTGTGGCCAGCATGATGACGTTGGCTTCCTCATCCGCAGGCAAAAGCATCTCTTTGCCAACGGGACCAGTGATCTTGACCTTGGCCCCGGGCTCAATGTCACAAAGAAAGGTTGAGCAAACGCCATTGATGGTTTCGCCATCTTTCTCATATTGGAGCTGGCGCACGCAAAGGGAAACCGTCTGGTCTTTGCAGTCGTCGCCATGGCGGGTGCTGGCAATGGAGTAGAGGCGAAGCTTGTGGGGCTTGCCAGCGGCATCGACGCCATCGGGGATGATGCCAATGCTTTGTCCCTCCACGTAGTGGAGATGGCCACCAGAAAGATCAAAGGTGATGTGATTGACCCTGCCGATCGCCCCATCAGCAAGAAGGCTGTAGTTGTTGGTGACCGTGCCGATGAAGGGGTCTTTGGGCTTGTAGAGATTGACGGGGACGTCGGCGTGGCTCACTGCTGCTTTCGTGACAGAGGGTTGAGGGTCGGGGGTCGGCGCTGGGGCTGCCTCCTGAGCGGGGCTTTGATCGGAGGACCGGTCAGAAGCTTGCGGGAGAGGCGAACCATCCGCTGCGCAGACAATTTTGATCCGACCACCTTTTTGAGCGATGGTCTGCATCAAAGACTGCAGTTGCTGGAAGGGCACGGTGATCGTGCGTTCCGCACTTCGCTGCGGCCCCACACCGAAGCTTTCAACCACCACGGTGAACATCCGGTTGTCAGAGCTTGTGGCGAGGCCGGTGGAGACACGCATCTCAGAGTTCCCAAGAGTGGCGTGGATCATAGGAAACGCTCCAACCGCCCCGATCCCTGACAATCGGGCTACGATTTTTTGGTGAGTTCCCATCCGTGCGGGCGCAAGCCAGGTCACAGCTCTCTCACCACAGTCAGCGTCCCCTGTGCTGCTCTTGACGCATCAGCTCCTCTCCCAAGCCCTCTCCCCCCCTGCAGTGCAGACTCCCGAGCTGCTCGCCTCCACCTGCAGCCTGGATACCATCCAGCAAGACATGGAGCGGCTACCCAACGGGAAGAGAAGGCTCGCAGTGCAGCTGCGACTGCCAACCCCTCCCGAATGGCTCTGGCAGGTGCTCACCGATTACGACAACCTTCATCGGTTCATACCCAACCTTGAACATTCCCGCGTGATCTGGCGGCGGGATGATCAAGTTGGGGTGGAGCAGGTTGGATCCCAAATGTTTTGTGGACTGCGTTTTTCTGCCCGAGTCACCCTTGAGTTGACGGAGGCCATCCAGGAGGGGAAATTACCCTTCAGGATGATTCAGGGCGATTTCCGTTGTTTTGAAGGTGAATGGCGTGTTGGCGCAGACAGCACTAGCAGTTGGCTCTTTTACGCATTGTTGGTGCAGGGCAAGCCAGGCATGCCGATCGGTTTAATCGAGCAGCGTCTCCAGCAAGACCTCGCGAACAATCTTCGTGGTGTACAGAGAGAGGCTCAGCGACGTGAAGCTCAAGCTCAACACTAGTCATTAATACCCCCAAGGGGATTCGAACCCCTGTCGCCTCCGTGAAAGGGAGGTGTCCTAGGCCTCTAGACGATGGGGGCGAGGCCACAGCGAACTCTCAAAAGTAGAGAGTCATCGGTGAGCGAAAGAACAATGACCCTCAAGTGAGGATCATTCGTTTGCTTTCGCCCTCCCCACGACACAGGTTTAATGATGGAATCCTTCAGAGCGAAGGAAGCAACCTATGACCTGATCCTTGGAGAGGTTGATCGCTGACAAGTGGAAGCTAGGGGTTGGGAGCACCCTTCGTCAAGAAGCCCTCCTGCCATCAGAGCTATCCACAGGGCCGCTCTGACCACTCCAGACCGGCACCGTGAAGTGGAAGCAGGCCCCTTCGCCCGGCTCAGACACCACCCAGATCCGCCCGCCATGCACCTCGGCAATGCGTCGGCACACCGAGAGTCCAACCCCATACCCAGAGGTGTTGCCCGAGGTTTGGGGGAGTCTGACCCGGTCTTGAAAGATCCGCTCCTGTTCCTCCCGGGGAATGCCTGGACCGCTGTCGCAGATGCTCACCTGGACCCACTGGCTGGTCCGGTGCAACAGAGTGAGCATCACGCGCCCGCCGTCAGGGGTGAATTTGAACGCATTTTCCAGCAGATTGAGGAGCACCTGACGCATCCGGCGCTGGTCGGCATAGAGGTCGGGCAGATCGGCTGGGATATCGGTCACCAGCTCGAGATTCCTGCCCACCCAAAGCTTCTCCAGCTCCAGGATGGCATCGGCCACCACTTGCCCCAGCGCCAGGCGTTGGGGATTGAACAAGGCCTCCCAGCGGGTGGTCCCCACTTCCAAAAGGTCGCGTGAGAGAGCTTCAATATCGTCCAGGCGGCGATGCAAAACATCCTGAAATCGGTGTTGATCAATCTGGCCGAGGTCATGGCTTTGGAGGGCCAGCTTGGCTGCCGTCAAGGGGGTGCGCAATTCATGAGCCACCATGCGCAGGAGTCGCTCCTGAACCCCCAATCGCTCGATCAGGGTCTCGTTCTCCTGCCGCAACACCAACAGCTGGTCTTCCAGTTGGACTTCGCGTTGGGTGCGGCTGCCATCCATCTCGGCAGGCCTCAGACTCATGCCCAGACTGCTCACCACTTCCATCTGCTGCCAGCGAGGGAGCCAGCTGCGCACCTGGGCGGACAGGGTGCTTCCCGCAAAAACCTGCTTGGGCAAGGGGGCAAGCTTCACCAGGGCAGGGGTCGCCACCAAGCGGTGGATCTCGAGAAGTTCAGGGTGCTTCGCCGGATCCGCCACCTCCAAATTGACCTCAAATCCCGTCTCCTCGCCGCGCAGGAGGCTCACCAAATTCCGAATGTTTGGCGTGGCCAGATGGTGAGGGTTGGCCAGAAGCAGCAACTTCAGGCTCTGGCGGCCATAGGGGGCACCAACATCCTGGCCCGCTGCAGACCCGCTCGCTGGTGCCTCCTCGCCCCCGCTCACACCCCCAGCCTCCTTCGGTTCACTGCTCCACACCTTATGGAGTTTTCAGCAGGATCCCATTCTGCTTGCTATGAAAGGAGCGTCCCCAACCGGCGTCAGCTGCGCCATGAGCACTACTTCTGAGCCGACGGGGGCAAACCAAAGCATTCAGCTTGCCCAGATGCTGGCGTCAGCCCGGGTGTCACCCGTGGCAACATCCGGCCCGCCCCCCGCCCGCAGCCGCATCCAGCTCGACAGCAGCCTGCGGCGCTGGTTTGCCCGCAACCTGGGCCTGTGGCGGTCAAGGCGCTTGTATTTTTTCGCAGATGGCGATGTGTTGCGGGTCGACATGATGTTGCGTGTGGAAGGCTTCAGCGAACCGGTTGAAGGGGAAGCCGCCTACCGCTTCAGCTGGTGGCCCGACAAGGAATACGACTTTTTCGACCGAAAACCTCGCTACGTGCGAGAGGGAACCATGGAGGCTTACCTCTGCGGCCACCAGCTCAGGCGCAGCCGTGGCTACCTGTGCGGGTCCCCCACCAAAAGCCAGATCCGCCAAGTCGACGAGCACGAGTTGATCTTTGAATCCCACTTCCAGGAATGGGACATCCTGGAGCACATTCGGCTGGTGGACCAAGATCGCTACAGGGCTCGCTCGATCTACTCCTGGCGCAATGGCGACCTGGAACTCTCGGAAATCCACCACGAGGAGCGGGTTGAGGGAGCGAGTGCGCCCCTTCTTGAGCCGTCCTGAGGGGGCTAGCTCAAGCCTGGTGATGTCTGAGCATGGGGGAACTCAAGAGTTGTCCCGATGATTCTCAAACGATCTGCCCTGGCCCTGGCGCTGATCGGTGCTTCCCTTTGCCTCCCTGGCCAGGTGCTCGCCCAGCAGAAGCCCGCAGCTGGCAATCAACGAGCTGCCACCGCCGACGAACTCAATACCTACATCGGCATGGCCGCGATCAACATGTGCACCCTCTCGCAAGCCAAGGTGCCCTTCAAGGCGGCCATGGAAAGCAATCTGAACATGCTGGTCTCAGTGCTTTCCAGCAAACATGGCTCACTGGTGCCCGGCGCCCAGGCGGCCCTCACCCGCGAACAACTGGCCAATGGCTCCTTGCTGCAAACCGTGCTGCGCGTGGATGCCATCTGTGGCAAAAGCCTGCCTGCCGACTGGAAAAAGGACTTTGACCCCCTCCTGGCCCAAGTGAAGCAAGCCGTTCAAACCGCGGGCAAGACACCGAAAAACTGAGGTCGGCCAGAATGAGGGCATCGGATTTGTAACTCAGGCTTTCGATGCCACTGGTGCGACGGGGCGACTATCGTCCAGCCCCCTACTTGGTGCCTCGCACCGATCTCACGGTTCAGCTCTTTGGCGACCATGCCGTCGTGGAGAGTTGCCTCGATCTAGCCCCCAACCCCCTTGCCGCACAAGACTCACAAACCTTGCAGCTGCAGGGGGTGGATCTTCATCTTCTCGAGCTGCTCCTGGACGGTCGGGAGCTACAGCCCGAGGCTTACGCACTGTCAGCTGAGGGGCTCACTCTCTTCTCTCCTCCCCAGCTACCTTTTCAGCTCACCAGCAAGGTGAGGATCGAGCCTCAGAGCAACACGAGCTTGGAGGGGCTCTATCTGAGTGATGGGATCTTCACCAGCCAATGCGAGGCTGAGGGCTTCCGTCGCATCACGTTTTATCCCGATCGACCCGATGTGCTGAGCCGCTATCGGGTGCGCATTGAGGCCGATTTGGCCCAAGCCCCCGTGCTGCTCTCCAACGGAAACTGCCTGGCCCATGGCCTTCTCCCTGGCGATGAGGAAACCGCCAGGCGCCATTACGCGCTCTGGGAGGATCCATTTCCCAAGCCCTCTTACCTTTTTGCCCTGGTGGCTGGCCACCTGCAGGAGGTCAACGACATCTTCTCTACCGCCTCGGGACGACAGGTGCGCTTGCGGCTGCACGTTGAAAAGGGGGATGAACCGTATACCGACCATGCGCTGCGCAGCCTGAAGCGAGCAATGGAATGGGAGGAAAAAGTGTATGGATTAGAATATGATCTCGATCAATATAATATCGTTGCTGTGCGCCATTTCAACATGGGCGCAATGGAAAACAAAAGCCTGAATCTCTTTAACTCAAAACTTGTGCTCGCTGACAACGAAACAGCGACAGACACAGAGCTGGAGAGGATTGAGAGTGTGATTGCCCATGAGTATTTTCACAATTGGACAGGCAATCGCATCACCTGCCGCGACTGGTTCCAGCTTTCTTTAAAAGAGGGCCTCACGGTGTTCCGCGATCAATGCTTCAGCGCCGATCTCCACGGCCATTCCCATGTGCGCATCGAAACGGCCGCCCTACTTCGCAACAGTCAATTCAGGGAGGACGGGGGACCAACAGCCCACCCCATTCAGCCGGAACAATACGAAGCCATCGACAACTTTTACACCACAACGATTTACGAAAAAGGCGCTGAGGTGATCCGTGTTCTCCACACCTTGCTCGGAGAGGACACATTTATGCGCGGCATGGCGCTCTACGTGCAGCGCCATGACGGCACGGCGGCGACCTGTGAGGATTTTGTACAAGCTCAACAAGATGCTGCGCATGCGAGCTGGCGCGCGGCAGGGGTGTCGCCCCTGTTTGACTTCGGGCAGTTTCGTCATTGGTACCGGCAGGCGGGAACACCCACCCTCTCCATCCGGCGCCACTGGCGCAAAGCCAGCGGCACGCTGGATCTCTTCATCGAGCAAACCACCCCTGCCACCCCCGGCCAGCCCGAAAAGGTCCCCCTGGTGATTCCCCTGGCCGTGGGTTTGGTGGATCAGGCAGGGCATTCGTTGGCCATTCATCTGGCGGACGATGCCCCGGGGCATCCCAGGGGGCCCGAGCTGCCTGGGCACTGGGGATCGGCCACACGCTTGGTGGTGATCGATCAAGCGTCCCATCACTTGCGGCTGGTGGGTCTGCCACAGCAAGACCAACCGCCAGCCGTCTCCTTGTTGCGCCATTTCTCGGCGCCCGTGAAGGTGAAGCTGGGCCGGCCCGCCCGCGAGCTCGTGCATCTTCTGGCCTGCGACAGCGATGCCTTTGCTCGCTGGGATGCCGGCCAAAGCCTCCTGCGACAGTGCGTGCTGCGCCGAGCCCTTGGCTCCATCGACCATGGACTGGAGGAGGAGCTGATCGATGCCTTCCAGCGCATCCTCCTCGACCCCTCGCTTTCCCAGGCCAGCCAGGCTCTGCTGCTCTCCCTGCCAGGGATGCAGGAGCTTGAAGAGGCCACCCATGAACCCGACCCCCCGGCCCTTTTTGCAGGGCTGCGCGCCCTGGAGCGACGCTTTGGAGAGGCCCTGGCCAATCCCTTGCAACAGGCCCTGGAGGGCTGCTTGCCCGCCTGGAGCTTGAGCTGGCCCCAGGGAAGTGGGGCCAGATCGCTCACCAGCACCATCTGGCGCTGGCGAGTGGCGGCTGGTGACCCTGGCTGCATCGCCGCGGCCAAAGCCGCGGTGGAGGGCTCCTCGATGACGCTGGCGCGGGCAGGCCTGTGGGCCCTGCAGCCTCACCCCTTGCCCGAACGTCAGGCGGCCATTGAAACCTTTTACCAACGGTGGCAACACAAGCCTGTGATCCTGGATTCCTGGTTTGCGCTGGAGGCCGGAGCCCCCTTTCCGGATGGGTTGGCTCGGGTCTCCGCCCTGCTCCGCCATCCTCGCTTTGATCCCACCGCGCCAAACGCCATACGGGCTGTGCTGGGGGGCCTGGCGGGCAACGCCCCGGTCTTCCATGCCAAGGACGGATCGGGCTATCGCTTCCTGGCCGATCAGATCGCCCGGCTCGATCAGCGCAATCCGATCACCGCCTCCCGCCTGGCCAAGGTGTTCAGCCGCTGGCGCAGTTTTGGGCCCGAGCGGCGGGAGCAGATGGGGGCGGCGCTGCATCAGCTGGCCGCCGCGCCGCTCTCCGACAACACCCGGGAGGTGGTGGAACAATGCCTGGCGACGCCATCCTGAAGAAACACCCCGTGCCCTGACCGGTGCTTCTCTCCCCCTCCCGTCCAATCTGGAGCCTGCCGCGGGAGGAGGTTGTTGCGGCTCTGCAATCCACGGCGCAGGGGTTAACTGAGCAGGAAGCCGTCTCTCGGCTGGAGCGTTTTGGTGCCAACAAGCTGCCCCACCTGAAGCGAAGGCCCCTGCTCCTGCGCCTGGTGGACCAGATGCTCCATTTCATGGCGATTCTGCTCTGGGTGGCCGGCGCCCTGGCCTTTGCCGCTGGCACCCCACAGCTGGGGTGGGCTATTTGGGGGGTGGTACTGATCAACGGCTGCTTCTCCTTCTGGCAGGAATTCCAGGCGGAGCGCACCCTCTCCACCCTGGCAAGTTCCTTGCCTCAACAGGCACAAGTGTGGCGGGATGGGGTCTTGAAGCCAGTGGCGGTGGAGGCGCTGGTGCCAGGGGATCGGGTACTGCTGGAGGAGGGGGATCGGGTGCCTGCGGACTGCAGGCTGATGCAGAGCTCCGCGCTGATGGTCGATCTCTCGGTGCTCACAGGGGAATCCCAACCGGTGCCGCGTCAGGTCGAGCCCTCGGTTGTGAGGGCGGGCCAAAGACCCCTTCCCGCCGCGGAATGCGCCACTCTGCTTCTTGCCGGCACCACGGTGGCCAGCGGGAGAGGTGAAGCGATGGTGTATGCCACCGGCCAGGAGACGGAATTCGGCCATGTTGCCCACCTCACAGCCTCCACCCGCCGTGGGATCAGCACTCTGGAGCAGCAGGTGGGGAAGATCGTGCACACCATCACCCTGGTGGCGATCAGCATGGGGCTGGTGGCCTTCGGGCTGAATCTGCTCCTGGTGGGGATGGGCCCTCTGGAGAGTTTGGTGTTTGCGGTGGGAATCCTGGTGGCCAACGTGCCGGAGGGACTCCTCCCCACCGTCACCTTGGCCCTGGCCATCAATGTGCGGCGCATGGCCCATCAACAGGCGCTGGTGCGCAGGCTCTCAGCAGTGGAGACCCTTGGCTCGGTGAGCGTGATCTGCAGCGACAAAACAGGCACGCTGACCTGCAACCGCATGGAACTGGAGGAGCTGTGGCTGCCGGAGGACACGGCAGTGGGTCGCAACGTTCTGCTGGGAGGCGCCAGCCTTTGCAACAACGCTCGCCGCACCGGCTCCACAATCTCGGGGGATCCCACCGAGGTGGCCCTGTTGAACGCGGCTGCCGGGGCGGGCCTGGATGTGGAGGCGCTGCGAGAGCGCCATCGCCGTCTGCTGGAAGTGCCCTTCGATTCCCACCGCCGCCGCATGACGGTGGTGGTGGAGTGGCGCCCGGGGGTCGACGACCTGCCGCCCCTCGCTGACTCCCGCCACTGGGCCCTGACAAAAGGCGCCCCTCTGGAGATCCTGGCCCAGTGCAACGCCTGGCTGATCTCCAGAGGGGCGGTGCCCCTGCAGGCCGCCTCGCGGGAGCAGGTGCGACGCGCCAACGACGCCATGGCCGCCAAGGGCTACCGGGTGTTGGCCCTGGCCATGGCTCCGGCGGGGGAGAGCAGCAGCAGCGACGTCCTGGAGAGCAACCAAATTTTCGTTGGCCTGCTCGGCCTTTACGACCCCCCAAGGCCGGAGGTGCCTCAAGCCATCCACCAATGCAGGGAGGCGGGCATCAAGGTGACGATGGTGACAGGCGACTATGGCCTCACCGCCCAGGCGGTGGCTCAGCAGCTGGGGTTGCTGGAGCCCACCGGCCCTCCCGGGACGAGCCCGATGGCCGATCCGGTGCGCGTGATCGAGGGGGCCACCCTCAGCCAGATCAGTGATCTACAACTGCGCCAAATTCTCAAATACCGCCACCGGCTGGTGTTTGCCCGGGTCACCCCGGAGCAGAAGTTGCGTCTCGTTCAGGCCTACCGAGCGCTCGGGGAGGTGGTGGCGGTGACGGGAGATGGGGTGAACGATGCGCCGGCCCTGCGGGCCGCGGACGTGGGCCTGGCCATGGGGCGCTCCGGCACGGACGTGGCCCGAGAAGCCGCCGACATTGTGTTGCTGGATGACAACTTCGCCACCATCATCGCCGCCATTCGCTATGGGCGTTCTGTGGTGGCCAACATCAGCAAGTTCATCACCTATGTGCTCGCCTCGAACGTGCCGGAAGTGGCTCCGTTTCTGGCGATGGTGGTGTTTCGCCTGCCGGCCGCCCTCACCGTGTTGCAGATCCTGGCGGTCGATCTGGGCACCGACCTTCTGCCTGCCCTGGGCCTGGGAAGCGATCCGCCGGAGCCATCGCTCATGCGGCTCCCTCCCTCGCCCCGCGAAAAACCCCTGCTGAACCGTTCGGTGATGGTGCGGGCCTACCTCGTGTTGGGGCTCACTGAGGCCGCCATCTCCATGGGGGGCTATTTGAAGGTGTGGAGAGACCATGGCGTGACCCTGCCGCAGCTGCGGGAGTTTGCTCCCCAATTGCTCCATCGCACCGGGACGCCCTGGCTGGAAGCCGTGCAGCAGCAGGCGAGCACCCTGGCCTTTGCCTTGATCGTGGCTGGTCAGATGGGGGCATTGCTGGCCTGCCGCAGCGACAGACTCCCCTTCTGGCGCCTGTTGCCTGTGCCCAACCCCCTGCTCTGGCTGGGGCTGGTCAGTGAGCCACTGCTGGCCTGGGGGTTGATTCTGGTGCCAGCCTTGGCGGGAATCTTTGGCTTCCTGCCTCTGCAGCCTGGCGACTGGCCGCTCTTGGTGACAGCCCCATGCCTGGTACTTCTGGCCGATACGGCCTTCAAGGCGGCCTCCCAGGCCAGATCCAAAGGTTTGCGGCGGCGCCAGATCTGACATGCTGGCCCGGACCGCAACCCACGGCCATGCCCTTCGGCCTGCCACCCTTACGCCAACGGCCGACTGCGTTTTCTGGCTCCTGGCAGCCCCCCTCCGCCAGCTGGACCCATCCCCTGGGGGGAGGCTGGGAGCGCCCCTACACCGTGCGCTACGCCAGCAACCTGGATGACGGTCCGAACCATGGCATGCCCCTGGGGGGATTGGGGGCCGGCTGCATCGGCAGGGCACCTGATGGGGCCTTCAATCTCTGGCATTTGGATGGGGGAGAGCACTGGTTTGGCGTGCTGCCGGATTGTCAGTTCGCCCTGTATGAAAGCGATGGGCAGAACAATCGGGCCCACGCCCTGGCAACAAAACCGGAGCGGGATGACAGCCGCCCGTCCTCTGAGACGGCACAATCCCCAACTCCCCTGAGCGCCTGGGATTGGCTGCCCGCAGGCACTGGCACCTACGCCGCCCGCTATCCCGTCAGCACAACCCGCTATCAGGGCGTTTTCAAGGCGGAGGTGGGCTGTGAGAGCTTCAGCCCGATCCTGCCAGGTGATTACCAGCGCAGCAGCTACCCAGTGGCGGTGTTTGTGTGGACGTTGCGCAACCCCACCACGGCTCCGCTGACCATCTCTTTGCTGCTCAGCTGGCGCAACACCTGCGGCTGGTTCACCAACACCGATCCGGCCGCTGAGGTGCACTTCCGCGATGACGGCAGCCCGGAACACAACTACGTGCCAGCCATCGGTCGCAGCGAAGGCCAGCGAAACAGATGGATCAACCAACCAGGCCTCAAGGGAATTGTGCTGGAGGGAGGCGCTGGCTCTCTCCCCTCCGGCCTGCCGAAGGAAGGGGACGGACAATGGTGCCTGGCGGTGCCGGATGAGGGATTTTTCGGGAGTCAGGCGGTGGAGATCTTCCGCTGCGGCCGTTGGAATCCCTGGGGAGAAGGGGAGGAGATCTGGGGACCCTTTTCCAGGGATGGTTCCCTGCCGGAGAGCAACAATGATCGTCGCAGCGGCCGGAACGATCCGGCCAGCGCGGCCATCGCCATGCGTTGCCGGCTTGAACCTGGCCAGAGCCTCACGCTGCCCATGGTGGTGGCCTGGGACCTGCCGGTGACGGCCTTCGCTTCCGGCTGCAGCGCCCTGCGCCGTTACACGGATTTCTTCGGTGCCGGCGGTGACCAGGCGGGTGCCATCGCCGCTGAAGCCCTGCGCGATTGGCCCCTCTGGCGCTCTCAGATCGAAGCCTGGCAAACCCCTGTGGTGGAGCGGAAGGATCTGCCGGAAGCCCTGCGCATGGCCCTCTGCAATGAGCTCTACGACCTGGCCAGTGGCGGCACCCTCTGGACCGCCGCAACCCAGGAGGATCCCGTCGGACGCTTCGGGGTGCTGGAGTGCCTCGACTACGCCTGGTATGAAAGCCTGGATGTGCGGCTCTACGGCTCCTTTGCCCTGCTTCAGCTTTGGCCGGAGCTCGACAAAGCCGTGCTGCGCAGCTTCGCCCGTGCCATTCCGGCTGCCGATGCCACACCCCGGCCCATCGGTTGGTATTTCACCCAGGGCAGGGGGCGGGTGGAGGCCCCCCGCAAGGTGGCCGGCGCCACTCCCCACGATCTGGGGGCCCCCAACGAGCGGCCCTTCGACGCCACCAACTACACCGCCTACCAGGACTGCAACCTCTGGAAAGACCTGGCCAGCGACTTTGTGCTTCAGGTGTGGCGCACCTTCCAGCTGGCGCCCAACGGGGAGGATGTGGGTTTCCTGGCCCAGTGCTGGCCCGCTGCGGTGCAGTCCCTGCGCTACCTCAAAGGATTTGACGCCAATCAAGACGGCTTGCCGGACAACGGTGGAGCCCCGGATCAGACGTTTGATGATTGGCCCCTGAAGGGGGTGAGCGCTTATTGCGGGGCCCTCTGGATCGCGGCCCTGGAGGCGGCGTTGGCGATGGGCCAGCGCCTTCAGCTGGAGCTGGGTCTCGACACGGCGGGCGAACAGCGGGAATTGGGGCAATGGCTGGAGCAATCCAGAAGCAACTTCGACCGGCTGCTGTGGAACGGTGAGTATTACGCCATCGATGCCGAGAGTGGCACCCCAGTGGTGATGGCTGATCAGCTCTGTGGCGATTTCTACGCGCGGCTCCTCGGGCTGCCGCCGGTGGTGGCTGAGGAGCGGGCACGCTCGGCCCTGGGAGCGATCAAGGAAGCCTGTTTCGAGCGCTTTGAGGGCGGCCGTCTGGGGGTGGCCAACGGCCTGCGCCGTGATGGCACCCCCCTCGATCCCAAGGGCACCCACCCCCTGGAGGTGTGGACCGGCATCAACTTCGGCCTGGCGGCCTATTACAGGCTGATGGGGGAAACCAGCACCGCCCTGGCCATTGCCTCCGCCGTGGTGGAGCAGGTGTACGGGGGAGGGTTGCAATTCCGCACACCTGAAGCCATCACCGCCGCCCGCACCTTCCGGGCCTGCCATTACCTGCGGGCCATGGCGATCTGGGCTCTCTGGGCCACCCATACGGGCTGGCAGCCGATTCCCGGGGCCGATCGGCCTGCACTGGCTCGGCCATGAGCTCCCTGCGCCACCCCCTCCGCAGGGGCATTGCAGAGACCATCTGCCGCGCCCTCCTGATGCTGGTGCTCGGCTTGGTGCTCCAGGCCGCACCGGCGGCCGCCATGCTCCATGCCCACCCCGACTCCGACACTGGCACCGGCGTGGTGCGGAGCCTGGAAACCCTCCGCGATCTGGATTACCGCAGTTGGCAGGTGGTGGCCTATCGGCAAGGGCCAAAGGGAGGGGTTTTGCGTCTGCGGATCGTGGGCTATCCAGGGCGAGTGCGGCTGGATCACCCCACCCCGCTGCTGGCGAGCAGCGGCCGTCGGCTATGGGAGTTGAGGGATGTGACATTGACCAACCCGAAATTGGTGAACGACGGCCGCGATGCCGCCGCCGAATTTGACCTGGCCCCCCTGCTGGAGGATCTCCAGAGCAACAGGCCCCTCCGGCTGGAATTGCCAGGAGTGTTCAGCGAACTGCCGATCCCTCCTTATGTGGTGAAGGAATGGCGGCAACTGCCGGGCTGGGACGACCCTGAACCAGCGCCATGAGCGAATGGAGCCGGTGGATGGAGCGGGCCCTCCAGCTGGCAGCACTGGGGGCCGGCCGCACCAGCCCCAACCCGCTGGTGGGGGCCGTGGTGTTGGATGCGGACGGAGCGCTGGTGGGGGAGGGCTTCCATGCCAGGGCCGGCGAGCCCCATGCCGAGGTGGAAGCCCTGCGGCAGGCAGGAGATCGGGCCCGAGGCGGCACGCTGGTGGTGACCCTGGAGCCCTGTTGCCACCATGGGCGCACGCCCCCCTGCTGTGAAGCGGTGATTGCAGCGGGGCTCTCCCGGGTGGTGGTGGCTCTCACCGACCCCGATCCCCGCGTGGCCGGCGCAGGCTTGGCGCGGCTGCGGGCGGCGGGGCTGGAGGTGGTGGTGGGGGTGGGAGAAGAGCGGGCATGCAGGCAGAACCGTGCCTTTCTGCACCGTTGCCGGGAAGGCCGACCCCTTGGGCTGTTGAAGTGGGCGATGAGCCTGGATGGCCGCACAGCTTTGCCCAATGGGGAGAGCCAGTGGATCAGTGGCCCGGCGGCCCGAGAATGGGTTCATGGCCTGCGAGCCGTTTGTGATGCCGTGATCGTGGGGGGCGGCACGGTTCGGGCCGACAACCCCCGCCTCACGAGCCGGGGCAGACGCCAACCGGAGCCGCTGAGGGTGGTGCTGAGCCAGAGCCTGGATCTACCCGGGCAAGCCTCGCTGTGGAATCAAGAGGCAGCGCCCACCCTGGTGGCCCACGGGCCGCAAGCCAGTGCAGAGGCCTGCAGCCGCATCGATGCCCTTGGCATCACCCGGCTCCCGCTGGAGCGCTGCAGCCCCCTTGCCCTTCTGGAGGCGTTGGCCAAGAGGGGCTGCAACCAGGTGCTCTGGGAGTGCGGCCCCGCGCTGGCCGCCGCGGCCCTGAGAGAGGGCTGCGTGCAGGAGGTGGCGGCAGTGATCGCCCCCAAATTGCTGGGCGGTGAACCAGCCCGCACGCCCCTCGCCGGTCTTGGCGTCGAGAGCATGGAGCGGGTGTGGGCCCTCCCCGCCACTGAATTGACATGGCTGGAGGGTGACCTGCTCTGGCGCACCGCAGCGGCTGCCCCCGGGATGGACAGATGAGACTTGTGGAGGGGCCACTGCAGTTGCCTGTGCCACTGGCCGCCCCGTTGATGGCGGCTGTGGCGTGGTTGGGGCTGGGTCTGCTGGCCTCTCGCTTCCCGCAGGCCTCCACCGCCCGACTGCTGCTCCGGCGGGCACGGCTGTGCGTGGCGCTCACGCTGCTGGTGGCGGGCCTGATGGGATGGCTGCACGGCCGTCTCGAAGCGCTGGGCTGGGACTTGCCGAGCGATCCTGCAGGGGTGCGCGATGCCCTGCTCACCCTGGGGCTGATGTGGACCCTGCTGCGTCTCAAAACCAGCCTGTTGCAAAGGCTGGCCCAGGACGACGGGTGGTGGCAGGCCCGGGGGGAACGGGAGCGGGCCTCGGTCCTGGATCTGATCGACAAAACGGTCACGGGCCTGGTGGCCCTGCTGGGGGGGCTGGCGGTGCTCAAACTCCTGGGCGTCTCCGCCGCTGTGCTTCTCACCGCCAGCGGCCTCGGGGCGGCGGCCCTGGGATTTGGGGCAAAAACCCTCGTGGAAAATCTTCTCAGTGGCTTGATGCTCTACATCAACCGCCCCTTTGCCGTGGGGGATCTGATTGAGCTACCGAGCCAGCGCTTGGCTGGCACGGTGCAGGCCATCGGCCTGTTCAGCAGCGAGCTGCTCACGCCTGATGGCGAGTTGTTGTATTTGCCCAATGGCCTCTTCACCCACTCCGCTGTGATCAATGGCAGCCGCCGGCCCCATCGACGGCTGGTGCTTGAGCTAGGCGTGGAGGTGCCATCGCGGCCGGACGCGGAGGCCATCGTGGCGGGCCTGCTGGAGCGCTTGAGCAACCATCCCCTGGTGCTGAAGGATCTGCCCCAGCGGGCCTTCTTCAGCGGCGTGAAGGATGGGGCGCTGCAACTGCGACTGGAGTGCGCCTTGAGCGGTGATGCCGAAGCTTTTCACGCCGTGCGCCAGGAGCTGCTCCTCGAGGTGGGCGATCAGCTGGCTCGCCAAGGCGGCAGGATCGCCGGGAACCATGGCCAAGAGATGGTTCTAGGCAAACGCAACCTCAGATCAGCTCAGGATGGCGCGGATCGCCCTTGAAGGGTCCTTCCAGATCACTGGTGATCCAACCCCCGTAGAAGCCCCCCGGCTGGGGCACCACCCGCTCCCCATCCACCCAACAGCCATCCATGGCCCCGGGATAGAGGGCATACCAACCTGCCAGTGGAGCAAAGGCGGGGGTGGGCTCGGGGTACTGCCACACCACCCGCTCCAGCACCCGGCCATCGGGGGCCACCACATCGAAATAACGGGCGATCCCCTTCCACTCGCAAAAGCTGCGTCCAGCGGCAGCTCGCAACCGGGAGAGATCGAAAGCCTCCGGCGGCAAGTAAAAGGTGGGTGGGTGGAAGGTTTCCAGCACTCGCAAGGAGCGGTGGGTCTCGGCCAGAAGCTGACCCAGTGCCTCCACCCGAAGATGCCGTTCACAGGCCACCAACGCCGGTGGCCGCGGATAGTCCGCCACCCGCTCTCGGCCGTGGATCGGCGGAGTGTCCATGGGCTCAGCCGGGGATGAAGTGACGCAACCGGCGGGCCTCCTCCCCGGCACGCCGCTGCAACTCCTCATCGCTGAGATCATCCTCAGCCCTCTGCTGGGCAGCGATCACGTCGCTTTCCTCGACGGCAAAGCCAGCGGAGCGAGCCAGGGCCAAAAAGGTTTCGAGATCCACGCCCTCGTGCAGCTTGGCGTGCAGCTCCGGCTGGCGGCGACTCTGGGCAAGGAAGGCATCGAGCTGCTCGAGGCTCACGGCATCACGGCAGAAGATCTTTTGTCTAGTCGATCCCCTGCATGGGTTGCAGGCTGCCCGGCTCCAACCGCACCGCCTCCCAGCCGGCCGGATCCCAGGGGCCCAGCAAGGGTTCGAGGGCGCGCAAAGCCGGCCCATCCACCGCCTCTAACCAAGCCTCCTCCAAGCCGGTGGGAATCACCACCGGCATCCGGTCGTGCACCCGCCGCAACAGATCGTTGGGGGCCGTGGTGAGAACCACGGCCGTGTCCAGCTCCCCCCCGTCAGCGCCGATCCAACGCTCCCAGAGCCCCCCCAACCAGAAGGGTTCCCTGCTGCGAAGACGAAACAGCCAGGGCTGTTTGCTGCCATCTGCACGGCGCTGCCATTCATAGAAGCCATCTGCTGGCAAGAGGGCTCGGCGGTGGCGCCAAGGACCACGGAAGAAGGGCTTGTCAGCCACCGTCTCACTGCGGGCGTTGATCGGGCGACGCAATCCCCGCGGATCCCGGGCCCAGGCCGGCAGGAGACCCCAAAGGGCCAGGGCCACCTCCAGATGGCCATGCTCCTGACGTTGCAGCAACACCGGCTCGCTGGGGCGCACCTGGGGGCGAGGGGCGTAATGCTCGAGAAGGCCCTCAGGCAACGGCCCTTTCAAGTGCGGCAAAAGCCGGTCGATGGCGGTGGTGAGGGAATAGCGGCCGCACATGGGGTGGGGCGTACGGTTCTCCTGCCCGCGGCTGGGAGCAGGAATGGGCGTCATTGCCTAGCTTGGGACAACTTCGTACCCGCCACAGCATGGCCCTCCGCCAGGACGACAACCGCCCCAACAGGCGGTTTGGCCTGATCAACCTCCTACTGATCGGCCTGGGCACCCTGCTGCTGCTCAGCAATCTGCTCACCAACCAGGGATCCCAGGTGCCGCGGGTGCCCTATTCCCTGTTCATCGGCCAGGTGGATGCCGACAACGTGAAGCGGGCCTACATCACCTCCGACCAGATCCGCTACGAGCTCAAGGCCCCCACGGTTGAAGGTGCGCCCACCGTGCTGGCCACCACGCCGATCTTTGACATGGAGCTGCCCCAGCGGCTCGAAAAGCATGGGGTGGAGTTCGCCGCGGCCCCGCCCGCCAAACCCAATTTCTTCACCACCCTTCTGAGTTGGGTGGTGCCGCCGTTGATCTTCATTCTGGTGCTGCAATTTTTTGCCCGCCGCCAGATGGGTGGTGCCCAGGGAGCCCTGAGCTTCACCAAGAGCAAGGCCAAGGTGTACGTACCGGATGAAGAATCCCGTGTCACCTTCGCCGATGTGGCGGGTGTGGATGAAGCCAAGGCTGAGCTCACGGAAATCGTTGATTTCCTCAAAACGCCCGAGCGCTATCTGGCCATTGGCGCCCGCATTCCGAAGGGGGTGCTGCTGGTGGGCCCCCCCGGCACGGGCAAAACCCTCCTCTCCAAGGCCGTGGCCGGTGAGGCCAGCGTGCCCTTCTTCATCATCTCCGGCTCGGAATTCGTGGAGCTGTTTGTGGGGGCGGGCGCCGCCCGGGTGCGCGATCTTTTTGAAGAAGCCAAAAAGAAGGCTCCCTGCATCATTTTCATCGACGAACTCGACGCGATTGGCAAGAGCCGGGCTGGTTCGATGGGCGTGGTGGGCGGTAACGACGAACGGGAGCAGACCCTCAACCAGCTGCTCACTGAGATGGATGGCTTCACCGCCAAGGACAAACCGGTCATCGTGCTCGCCGCCACCAACCAGCCGGAAACGCTGGATCCCGCCCTGCTGCGCCCCGGCCGCTTTGATCGGCAGGTGTTGGTGGATCGCCCCGATCTTTCCGGCCGGCGCACGATCCTCGACATTTACGCCAAAAAGGTGAAGCTTTCCCCCGATGTCGACCTCGACAAGATTGCCCAGGCCACAAGCGGCTTCGCCGGGGCTGATCTGGCCAACCTGGTGAACGAAGCGGCGCTCCTGGCAGCTCGGGCCTACCGCACCAGCGTCGACCAGGCCGACCTCAATGAGGCGATCGAACGGGTGGTGGCGGGCTTGGAGAAGAAGAGCCGCGTGCTCCAACCCGATGAGAAGAAGGTAGTGGCGTATCACGAAGTGGGCCACGCCATCGTGGGACACCTGATGCCAGGCGGCAGCAAGGTGGCCAAGATCTCGATCGTGCCTCGGGGCATGGCTGCCCTGGGCTACACCCTGCAGCTGCCCACCGAGGAGCGCTTCCTGAATTCCAAGGAGGATCTCGAGGGTCAGATCGCCACCCTGCTGGGGGGCCGCAGCGCTGAGGAAATCGTGTTTGGAGAAGTGACCACCGGCGCTGCCAACGACCTGCAGCGGGCCACCGACATCGCTGAGCAGATGGTGGGCACCTACGGCATGAGTGACACCTTGGGCCCCCTGGCCTACGACAAGCAGGGCGGAAGCCGCTTTCTGGGCGGGGGGAACAACCCCCGGCGGGTGGTGAGCGATGCCACTGCCCAGGCCATTGACCGGGAGGTGCGGGGACTAGTGGATCGCGGCCATGAACGGGCCCTTTCGATCCTTCGCCACAACCGAGAGCTGCTGGAATCTATTTCCAAGGAGATCCTGGAGAAGGAGGTGATCGAAGGGGACGAGCTCAAGAATCTGCTCGCCACCAGCGTGATGCCAGGAGAAGCAGTCGTGGCGGCCTGAGAAGTGCCGCCCTTGCGCTTCCTGTTCCGGGTACGGTCAGTATGTTTTTAGATGTAAGGGGCATTTTTGAAGATGAATGGCTCCTGGAAAAGAATGGTCCATCTTCTGGCGGCCTGTCGTCCTCGTCAGTGGTCTAAAAACCTACTTGTCTACGTCGCACCACTTTTTGTCTTCAGCTTTAGAGCAGAGATCTGGCTGGCTTCCACGGGAGCTTTGATCGCCTTTTGTCTGATCTCCAGCGCGATCTACCTGCTCAACGACTGCCTGGATGTGGAGGCCGACAGGGCACATCCCAGCAAGTGCAAACGCCCCATCGCCGCTGGCCTGATCAGCGTGCCGACCGCCATCAGCACATCCACTCTGTTGGCTTCACTGAGTTTCATCATCGGCTGGTTGGTCTCCCCACCACTGGCTGCACTGATCCTGCTCTACGGCGTGATCCAGCTGGCCTACTGCTTCTCGTTCAAGCGGCAGCCCCTGCTGGATCTTTTCTGCATTGCGTCTGGATTTCTCCTCAGAGCCATCGCCGGTGTAGTGGCGGCAGGCCTTCCTTTTTCCCCCTGGTTTCTGCTCACGGTCGGGCTACTGGCTCTGTTTCTGGCCATCGAGAAACGCAAGGCCGAACTGCGAGTCTTCGAAAGCCGAGGGGCAGTGACTCGCAGAGTGTTGCAGAGATATTCACTTCCGCTTCTGCTGCGCCTCGAGAGCCTGGTGGCCACGAGTGCCTTCATGAGCTATTCCCTTCGGGCGGCAGGGCCCACCCTGAAGGGCGCCCCCACGAGCTGGATGTTGCTCACCGTCCCCTTCGTCCTGGCAGGCATCTTCCGCTATCAGCTCCTCAGCGATCCCGATGAATCAGACCGCAGGAGATCCCTTTCCCCTGATCACACCACGGAAAAACCGGAAGAGATTCTCCTGGGCGATCGAGGCATTCAGCTTACCCTTCTGGCCTGGCTGGTGACGGCTTCAGCCATTGGATTGGGCCACCATGCCGATTTGCTTCCCTCTCTTCGCACGTGGGCCCGATGAAGGTCTTTCTTCCTGGTGGAGCGGGTCTGGTTGGGCTAAATCTGATTGCCCTGCTGCGTCAGCAACATCCCGACTGGGACCTGCTGGTGGTGGATAAGAAAAAAGAAGCGATCGATATTGGCAGGAGCCTGTTTCCTGACGTAAATTTTTTAAATGAAGATCTCACCCATCTCCACACTGCGCAGTGGCCGGAGGCCATCCGCGATTGCCAGGCCTGCGTGATGTTGCAGGCCGAGATCGGCAACACTGACCCCACACAGTTTGAACGCAATAACATTCGCAGCACGGAAATTGTTCTTGCTCAGATTGAGCAGACCTCCATCAAGCGCCTCGTCCACATCAGCATTTCAGTTGTTAATTCGGTTGCCGCTGATCTCTACACACAAACCAAGAGGGAACAGGAGGAGATCGTGCGTGCTGCCTGGTCCGATGCAGTGGTGCTTCGCCCCACCCTGATGTTTGGCTGGTTTGATCGCAAACACCTGGGCTGGCTCGCCCGCTTCATGAAGAAATCACCGCTGTTCCCCATTCCCGGTTCCGGCCGCTTCATCCGCCAGCCCCTCTTTGTGGCTGATTTCTGTCAGTTGATTGAACGCTGTCTCGTCAATCCCTCCATCCAGGGCGTCTATGACATCACGGGCATGGAACAGGTGAGTTACATCAGCCTGATGCGCCAACTGCGCCAGGCTGTTGGTTCCCACAGCTGGATCATTCATCTGCCCATCCCCCTCTTTTCTTTTCTCCTTAGGCTCTGGGCAAGGATCTCCAGGCAACCGGCTTTCACCGACTCCCAGCTGAAGGCGCTCACCGCAGGCGATGAATTTGAAGTGATCGATTGGCCTGGGATCTTTGATGTATCCGCGACACCCTTGGCTGAGGCCCTGCGCATCACTTACCAGGACCGTCGCTTATCAGGCCTGGAGATGCCCTTCTGATGGCCGCCAGCCCTCGCATAGCGGTGATCGGTGGTGGGCCCATGGGCCTGGCCGTGGCCTACGAGCTCACCCTTCAGGGACTCGAACCGGTGATCCTCGAAGCGGACAATCGACTCGGAGGCATGGCAGCCAGCTTCCAGTTCGCCGGACTGGCCCTGGAGCGCTACTACCACTTCCACTGCCTGAGCGATCGTGATTTCTTTGCCATCCTCAAGGAGCTCCGGCTCAGCGACCGACTCCACTGGCGCCACACCCGGATGGGATTTTTCTGCGATCGTCGCCTCTACCGCTGGGGATCGGTGGGAGCCGTGCTCTCCTTTCCGCGGCTGCCCCTCAGCTCCAGGATTCGCTATCTGGCGCACGCTGCCCGCTGCCTCACCATTGGCGACTGGCGCCGCCTCGATGAACTCACAGCCACGACCTGGCTCCGCCGTTGGCTGGGTGAACGGGGCTATCAGATGCTCTGGCACAAGCTGTTTGCCTACAAGTTCTTTCACCACGGCGACAGCATCTCCGCCGCTTGGATCTGGAGCCGGATCCGTCGTCTCGGCCAGTCCAGGCAATGGCTTCAGGAAACCCTGGGTTTTCTCGAGGGCGGTTCCCAGACCCTCATCGATGCCATGGAGCAGGCCATCCGCACGGGGGGCGGCCAGGTTCGCCTCTCCTCGCCTGTGCTGGCCCTGAAGCCCCGGCCGGAGGGGGGAGCGCTACTGACGACAGCCGATGGGGAGGAAGGATTTGATCAGGTGATCAGCACCATTCCCCTGCCGCTGCTCGCGCCGATTCTTGAAGCCGGGGGAGCCGAAGCCGCGCTTGTGCAGCGCTATCGGGATCAGCCTCCGTGGCCTGCGCCTGCGTGGTGCTGCAGACCAACCAACCGATCACCGGAAACTTTTGGACCAACGTGAACGATGGACGATTCGCCATCCCAGGTGTGATCGAGATGAGCAATCTTCGTCCTTTCCCAGTGCACATCTGCTACGTGCCCTTCTACATCCCGGCAGACCATCCGGATTATCTGCGGCCTGATCAAGCCTTCATCAACGATGCCTGGGCCTGCGTCAAGGCCATCCAACCCAACCTGAGCAACAAAGGATCTGCTCGCCAGCCACTGCAGCCGCTATCGCTTCGCCCAGCCGGTATGTGGCCCCCATTTCGAGCAGACCCTGCCTCCGTACCACCCCTTCCCCGGGGTGATCACCGCAGACACCACGGCCTACTACCCGGAGGATCGGGGCATCAGTGAAAGAATCGGCTTCGGCCGTGCAATGGCCCGGGAGGTGGCTCTGGCCACAGGCCGGGGCTCAAGACAGATCCGATGAAGGCGCCTCGGCAGTTCCTTCTCTTCGTGCTCACCGGCGGCGCAGCCGCCCTGGTGAATGTGATCAGCCGCGTCTGCTTCTCCCAGCTGATGGCCTTTGAAGTCGCCGTGTTGGCCGCCTATGCCATCGGAATGGTGACGGCTTACATCCTGGCCCGCAGATTTGTGTTTCTTGGCAGCCGGCAGAGCGTGAGACGGTCCTTTGCGGCCTTTGCCCTGGTAAATCTCGCTGCCGTTCTGCAGACCTGGCTGGTGAGCGTAGGACTGCGCCCATGGGTGCTCTCCATGGTGGGCGCAGTGGGCCTAGCAGATCTAACCGCCATAGCATTGGGGTGATGGTGCCGGTGTTCACCAGCTACCTCGGCCACAAACACCTCAGTTTTCGCGACTCCCAATCCTGACCACCCCTTCCCCTCGCCAGCCGCGGATCGCCGTCTTCGATGTGGACGGTACCTTGCTTGACGGGGACTGCCTGCTCATGGCTGCTCGCCGTTCCAAGAGTCCCTTGGGCCTGATTCTGGCAGGGGGGAGGCTGCTGCCCTGGCTGCTGGCCTGGCAGCAGGGGCGGCTCACCACCGCTGCGTTTAAGGAAAAAACCCTGGCTCTATTCCGCATCTGCGATACGGTCAACCGGGCCGAAGCCGCCGGAAGGAACGATTGGTTGTTGCCCGCGCTGCTGGAGCATCTGCGCCCCGAGGCCATGCACCGGCTGCGCTGGCACCAGGAGAAGGGAGATCGGGTGTTGCTCTGCTCCGCCTCTCCCCGGATGCTGCTGCAGCCCCTGGCTGATTTCCTGCGGGTGGAGTTGCTGGCAACGGAACTCCAGAGGGAGGAGGGACGGTGGCTCCCCCAGCTGGCGGGTCCCAATTGCAAAGGCCCTGAGAAAGTGCGACGTCTCCAAAACCATCTGGGCCCGCTGGAGGGATTTGTGATCGAGGCCTATGGCGACAGCCAGGGCGATCGGGAGCTGTTGCAGGCCGCTGAGCGCCCCCACTACCGAAGTTTCAGGCCGGAGCTCAAGCCCTATCCAGATGTCCGAGCCAAGCGGCGGCTCCACCCCTCAGTCATTGAGCCATGATCACGGGCATCGCCTGCACCAGTCGTCAACAACCCGTGGTCGGCAATTGCGTGCGGCATTCGACGTGGGCTGCCTCCAGCACAAAACCTGGGAAACAAGCAACAAACTTTTGACAAGCTTTGAAGGTTGTTCATCCTTTCAGCCTTTTTGATTGGGCCTTTTTTCTATTGAGAAGCCGGTCCGGCCATGCTGATGCCCTCAAGGAATTGAACCCAGTCAGCAGAGATCTGACATCCAAAACATGCTTGCCAACCGGATGCTCTTACCACTCGGCATTATCCGGCGCTAGGCCCACTCTTTTGCGGTTTTTTTGTCCGCGATGAGCAGCACGAACCATGCCAATGCCTCCTCCAAGCCTCGCCTGGCTGACCCCTTTGCGATCCGGCATCTTCTCAGCCGCTTTGGCGGCAATCGTGAGCCATTGTCATCTGGTGAAATGTGCGCCATGAAGTCCAAGGCGATCCAAAGCTGCTTTGTTTTAGGGAGCACCAGCGCGGTCGCCCTGGCCATCTGCAGGTAGCTGGCGAACAAGGGCTGCCGCCGCTTCCACCTGGTTGCGCGAGACCCTTCACACAACGGAGTCTTTGCCGCTGCGCTGCGGGAAAGCACCGGGGCCGCCGTGACCACAGAGCAGGCCGACCTGATGGACACTGCCTCCCCCCTCAGCGCCCATCTGCCCCAGGTGGGCGACTTCGACCTCTACCTGATCACCGCTGGTTCCCTCGGTGATGCCGGACGGGCCCGCGACGATGCCTCAGAAGCCCTGTGCATCACAGCGGTGAACTACAGCGGTCTGCTCCCCTGGCTCACCGCTATCGCCACCCCGGAGCGGCTAGCTAGGCCCGGACGTCTCTGGGTGTTCAGCTCCGTCGCGGCGGATCGGGGCCGTCCCTCTAACTATCACTACGGGGCAGCCAAAGCTGCTCTCACCACGTTCTGCGAAGGCCTGCTGTTGCGCTGCCACGGCAAGCCATTTGCGGTGAGGGTGCTCAAGGCAGGCTTCATGGCCACGCCGATGACGGTGGGCAAGGCTCCCCCTGCGCTCTGCAGTGCCCCGGAGGCGGTGGCCCGGGATCTGTTGCGGCGGCCGAACCGCAGAGGCATCGAATACATCCCCTGGTGGTGGGGCCCTTTCATGCTGCTGGTTCGCCTTCTTCCCGCTTCCCTGGCTGCAAAGCTGTGACGCTGATGCTCCCTGTCGGTCTCGCCGCCGAAGCCCGGACCCTCACCGGCTGGGGTCGCACCATGCCGGTCACCGCCCAGGTGGTTCGGCCGGGCAGCCTGCAGCAACTGCAGGAGCTGATGCGGCAGGCGTCGCCTGGATCCCTCATCCCCCGAGGCCTGGGCCGGTCCTACGGAGATGCGGCCCAACTCCAGAACGCGGGTGTGATCGACCTCTCCGCCTTCGAAGACATCCACCTGGAGCCCACCAGCGCCACGATGACGGCAGGGGCAGGGGTGAGCCTGAATCAGCTGCTGCGAGTGCTCGTGCCCTCAGGGTTCTTCCTGCCGGTCACCCCAGGCACTCGCAACGTGACGGTGGGCGGAGCCATCGCCGCCGATGTGCACGGCAAGAACCACCATATCGACGGCAGCTTCGGCAACCACGTGAAGCGGCTGCTGCTGGTCGATGGCAGAGGGCAATTACGGGATCTCCAGCCTGAAGCCGATAGCGCCGAAGAGCGGGAGATGTTCTGGGCCACCATCGGTGGCATGGGGCTCACGGGCGTGATCGTGGAAGCCACCTTCTCCTTGATCTCGATCAGCAGTTCGCTCATCAGCGTCGACACCACCCGTTACCAGGACCTGGAGGTGCTGATGGCGGCGATGGTGGATGCTGACAGCCGCTACCGCTACAGCGTGGCCTGGGTCGACAGCCTCGACCCCCGAGGGAGAGGTGTGCTCAGCTGCGGTGACCACGCCCCCGCTTCCAGGCGTGAGGTCTCCCAGCAGGGCGATCCCCTGGCCTACGACCCAAAGGCCCTGGCCTCCGCGCCGCCCTTCCTGCCTGGCGGCCTGCTCAACAAGCTCACGGTGCGGGCATTTAATGAGGCCTGGTATCGCAAGGCCCCCAAACAACGGGAAGGGGAGCTTCAGGCCATCGGCCCCTATTTCCACCCCCTCGATGGCGTGCAGGACTGGAACCGCATCTACGGACCCGCCGGATTCCTGCAATATCAGTTCGCCGTTCCCGATGGGGCGGCCCATCTGGTGGCCCATACCCTGGAGTCCCTGCGCAAGGTGGGGGCACCCAGCTTCCTCACGGTGCTCAAACGCTTCGGGCCGTCGAATTCCGCCCTTCTGTCCTTCCCCATGCCGGGTTGGACCCTGGCGGCCGATGTGTCCGCTGCGGTGCCTGGACTGAGGGAGGTGCTCAATCAGCTGGATGAGGAGGTTGCGGCAGCGGGGGGCAGGCTGTATCTCGCCAAGGATTCCCGGCAATCGGCGGCAATGGTGCGGCGCACCTACCCACAGCTGGAGGAATGGCAACGGGTGCGGGGACTGATGGATCCCAGGGGCGTGCTGGATTCGGATCTGGCCCGGCGCACGGGCCTCACCTGAACAGCCCCAGCTGGCGTAACGGCCTGCCTGATGCTCTTGACGGCGGGACCCTCGATCCCGGATAAGGGTTTTTTGGGATGGCGTGATGGCTCGCGGCAGCGACACCACCCCCCTGGCGGGGCTGGATGGGAAGGATTACTTGTCGTCCGCCGATTTGGATGCCCTCCAGACCGAAGCCTTGCTCGACCTGGCAGCCGAACTGAAGGCCGGCAACAGGAGGTGCAACCTGGCGGGCCGCACCCTCGGCCTGATCTTCTCCAAGGCCTCCACCCGCACCCGTGTGAGCTTTACCGTGGCCATGGCCCGGCTGGGGGGCCAGACCATCGATCTGGACCCTTCCAACTCCCAAGTAGGCCGTGGCGAGCCCGTTGCGGACACGGCGCGGGTGCTGAGCCGCTACGTGGACGCTCTGGCGGTGCGCACCTTCGCCCAGGCGGAGTTAGCGGAGTACGCCCACTGGGCCACGATCCCCGTGATCAATGCCCTCACCGATGAGGAGCATCCCTGCCAGGCCCTGGCCGATTACCTCACCCTCCGGGAAAGCTTCGGCCCCATCGCCGGCCTCACCCTCGCCTATGTGGGAGACGGAAACAACGTGGCCCACTCCCTCATGCTGTGTGGCGCCCTGCTGGGGGTGAACGTGCGCATTGGCTGTCCGGAGGGATTCCAGCCGGATCCAGCCATGGTGGCTCGGGCGCAAGAGCTGGCCGGAGGGCGTTGCACCATTGCCACCCCATCGGATCCCCTCACGGCGGTGCGGGGCGCTCACGCCCTCTACACCGATGTTTGGGCCTCCATGGGCCAAGAGGCCGAGCAGAGCCGTCGCGAAGCGGCCTTCCGGGGCTGGTGCCTGGATGAGGCTCTGCTCTCGGAGGCGGATAGCCGAGCGATCGTGCTGCACTGCCTGCCTGCCCATCGCGGCGAAGAAATCAGCGCAGGGGTGATCGAAGGGGACTCCAGCCATGTGTTTGACCAGGCGGAAAATCGACTCCATGTGCAGCAGGCCCTTCTGGCCATGCTTCTGGGCGGCCTTTAGCCCTTCGCCCGACTGGACGGAATGACCACGGCGCGGTACATCTGTACCATAGTCATGTTCGGCCAACAGCCCGTGCCAGAAAATCTCACCCCAGCTCAACAGGAGCTTTACGACTGGCTGGCCACCTACATCGGCAGCCACCGGCACAGCCCCTCGATCCGGCAGATGATGGAGGCCATGGGCTTGCGGTCGCCGGCACCAATCCAAAGCCGGCTGCGCCATCTGCAACAAAAAGGCTGGATCACCTGGCAGGAGGGGCAGGCCCGCACCTTGCAACTGCTTGGCGGCGGGCGAGGGGGGATTCCCGTGCTGGGAGCGGTGGCCGCCGGGGGCCTGATCGAACCCTTCAGCGACACCCAAGAGCGGCTTGATCTGGCACCCCTGCTGGAAACGCAGGGACTGTTTGCCCTCACCGTGAATGGCGATTCAATGGTGGGAGCCCACATCGCCGATGGTGACGTGGTGTTGCTGGAGCCTGTGAACGATGCCAGTCGCCTGAAGGAGGGCACGATCGTGAGCGCCCTCGTGCCCGGCAGCGGCACCACCTTGAAGCATTTCCACCGCCAGGGCAGCCAAGTGCGCCTGGAGGCCGCCAACCCGGCCTATGCCCCCATCCTGGTGCCAGCAGAGGAGGTTGCCATCCAGGGGAAGCTGGTGGCGGTGTGGCGCCAGGTGTGAGCCGGATCAGGCCGCGGTGTAAGATCAAGAATGTGGCAAGCAAGTCCTGCCACATCAATGGGGCCATAGCTCAGCTGGTAGAGCACCTGCATGGCATGCAGGGGGTCAGCGGTTCGAGTCCGCTTGGCTCCATTTTTCAGACCCGTTGCACCGCAAAGGGTCTTTTTTTTGTGCAGGCGAGTGAGCACGCAATGGCAATGCAGGCAAAGCACATGATTAAGCCACGCCATCTTGCTGCTAAATTCAGCGCAATAATCAATGCATAGATTCAAGGTGACATGACAAATACTGCTGAGATTGCAACCATCCTGACCTTTGATCCCACCTATTATCTGCAGGAATATGTTGATTTGCTTGATAGCTATGGCGAATCAGGCCAGGAGGCGGCCAAGCAACACTGGCTCAACTGCGGAATCGACGAAGGGCGACGGGGATCACTTTTTTTTGACCCAAAATACTATCTTAACCAATATCAAGATGTTGCCCAGGCTGTTGGTCCTGCTAATTATGGGGGCGCCATCAGCCACTGGCTGGAAATTGGCTTGAACGAGGGACGAAGGGGGTCTGAAGAGTTCGATCCCGTCTATTACATCTTGGCCAATCAAGATGTAGCCAATGCCTATGGCAATGAGAACTACGAAGAAGCAACCAAGCATTTTCTGCGCTTTGGGCAGTCAGAAGGTCGTCTTGGCCGTGGCGAAGCAGCCATCAGCAGGCAGCATCTGGCACTGCTTGCAGAAGATCCAGCTTCAATAAAGAAACTGATCCTATTTCTAGTTCCAGGACAGGAGTTTTTTTCAGGCGGTATTTTATCTATTTTCAGCTTGTATCGCCTCAGCAGGAGCATGGAAGCCATTCATGGTGCTCGTGTGTTGATGTGCTACTTCCCGGGGGAAGCCGGTGCAGATTTCAAGTATCGAAAATTCAGGAATGAAGTTGTTATTTATCCGTATGAAACGATCCTTGATGCTTGTTGCAACACTTCTGAGATACTCTTCCATGTTCCTTGTTATGCATTCAGCCAACTGATCCCCCGATTGGGCAAGCATTTTTTTGACGAACTGCAACAACGCTGCGCCGTAAGGGTCAATGTTTTGAATCAGGGGACAATGCTCGATGGTTCTCTAGTCCAGTGCTTAAAGGAAGTTGTAGCAAACACAACCTTGACCACTGCACATCCAAGCTACTGCACACAGGAACAGCGCCTGGGCTGGGGGGCCCCCTTGCATCTTCTACCCGCCTGGTTTTACCCGGATGATGCGCCAGCACGGCCGTTTGAGACCAAAAGAGATCTGCTGATTGTTTCTCCAGACGAGAGCCCATGGCGTGAAACAGTGCTGGAAACCATTGCCGCCGCCATGCCGCAACTAGAGATACAGGTGATCCAAGACATGCCATTTGACAAGTATATTTCCCTTGAAAAGGAGGCCAAATGGAGTCTAACTTTTGGCGAAGGGATGGATGCCTATTTTATCGGCATATTCCTGCGAGGAGGAATAGGCTTTTCTGTCTACAATGACTTTTTTTTCACAGACGACCAGCAAGGGTTTCAAACTGTCTACCCGAGTTATGATGTTCTGCAAAAACGCATTGTCGATGATATCAAGTCTTTGAATAGCAAAGAGAAGATGGAATCATACAACTCTAAAGTGCGTCCCGTGCTTGACCGCACTTGGGGCCCCGAGAAGACACGAAAGGCGTTGGCGTCGTTCTATCGAGGCGACCTTACCCTGCCTTAAGGGGGGCGAAGGATGATTCATCGTCAAGTGGCCTGCTCAGACTAGACCTTGCCTCTCAAGGCATCGTTGGATGGCAACGTAGTTTGACCCTCGCATGCTTTGAACAGCTGCAAGCAGGTTTGCATACTTAGATCTAAAGTTTAGAGTGGAAGCAAATTGATCCCTCGGAATTAAGCAACATCAATCCCAAAACGTCTCTCCTGCTTGTCATAAGCATCTCGTAGTCGATCCGAGTTGGCTTGATGCGATGGCGCTTGAAGAATTGCTCAAACCTCATCTCCGCCTCAAGAATCAGCAGGATTTCATGGCAAATCTGCTTATCAGATAACGCAAGAGTACCTGAATGAGACATGCCAGGAGCTGCCGTACCTGCATAATTCTGCCAGACTCCCGTGGTTTTAGCGCTAGCGAAAGACCAAGCCTGAGCAACAATATCGCGTCTGGTCATATAGAAGAATGTTGTCTGCACAGGGGGGAAGACAAGCTTAAAATCAAGGAGTGGCTCTAGAAAATGCAGATGGATCCAGTCGATTTCTAACCCGAAGCATTCATTGCTTGCAGTCCCACGAATGATCTCTTTAAGGTATGCAGAAAGAGATCCACACCAACGAACCTTTTTATGTAATCAATATTTAGATATTCATCTGGATCTCCTGCCAATTGAGTAGCTTTTATCAAACGAGTCAACAAGGTGCTGCCGCAGCGCCCTGTTATAAAAATAATATACGAAGATTTGATGGCAGACCCACTCGAGTCAAAAGCAGTCAATAGTCGCCTGCGAGACGCTCTGGCGGCATGCCCATCCGTAAATAGAGAGACAAACACATGCTCTTCCTTAATAACCCGATCACTCTTTGGCTTTAGTTTAGAGTTAAGCTGGTCATTCCAAAGGGATCGACAAAGCAGCTGTAGCTTCCTGATCATCAGAGGCGAACAAGCGAGGGGCTCACAATCTGTGCGGGATTAAGCTCCGCGTAAATCGATTTATATGTATATGCTTACAATTATTGTAGCAGCCCTTCGCTCTTGATGCCTGCCCTCAATCTCAGCACCTTGCGTAAACCCAAGCTCTCTCCATTGGCAAGTTATTCAAGACGATTTCAACACGAATGACTTTGACTTGCCCTTGGCAGGAGGAAAAGAGAACTACAGATCAGTTAGGATGAGCCGACTCTTCTTTATGTGTGAGTGAGAGGCTGCAAGTCTTGGCAACATTAATCCTTCACATCGGCTGGCATAGAACAGCATCAACGTCGATTCAGCAAGCTCTCTGTGAATCACGAGATTGCCTTCTTCAACAAGGTATTTTATATCCGTTTACTGGCCTCCATGGCGGCGCCCACCACTCGATTGCCTGGGGCGTGACGGGACTGCCGATTAAGGGTTGGGGGCACCTGCCCGAATTCCAGGGGCTGCTGAATCAATTAGCAGAAGAGGTCCGATCAACATCCTGCGAGTTCGTAATCATCAGCACAGAAGATCTGAGGCTCATCGCCAATCAGCCAGCAGATGCACCGAGCCGTGACAAACTGATTCAATTGTTAGCTTTGTTCAGCGAAGTTAAAGTGTTGTGCTGTGTTCGACATCAGGCACCGCAGTTAGAATCTTCTTATCGTTTCTCGGTGGGATGGAAATATGGATCAATGACAGGCTCTTTCAGTGATTTTGTGAAAGAGTTAATTCTATGGCCTGATTTTGTGTATGCAAGAACGGAACAATTCTTCTGTGATTTACGACCTGACCTACGCTTTATATTTTGGAGCTTCTCAGAAGCCATCGCCTCTGGCAACATTGTAAATTACTTTTTCAAAGTCGCTGGCCTCAAGCAAAGCGCTCCCATGGATCGGCGCTTGAATGGGACTCTGAGCCGTGAGGCGACCCTAGCGATCCTGGAATGGAGCCGGGCAGGGATCAACCAACGACCGGAGCGGCAGAGCTTTGTAGATTGGGCCACCAAGATGTTTCCTGAGTCTGGCACTTCGCTCTACGACGCTGAGATTCTCGCCATCGTAAACGAGGCGATTGGTGATTCCAATGCCCTCCTTGAGGAGCGGACAGGAATTCGCTTTCTCGATACACCGGTGCCCTCTAAGTTTGCCGCACGCTGTGCTGGGCAATCGCTCCATCCCGAAGAGCTTGCGCTTGTTCAGGCTCAGCTCGCCAAGAAAAGGTGCTTGGCCATGGACTTTTTTATGGAAAAACCGCAAACTCGAGGGATTATTTTTTCGGCCAAGCGGGATAAGTAATAGGCATAATTCACATTTGAAGTTGACACTTATTATAGACGTAAGCCTAGCCTAGTGGTTTGGCGACTATGACGAATCATGGCTTGCCTTTTACTCACCATCGGCCGTTAAAAGGCTGACTCTCTTGACTGCCCATTCACAACCGTGACGAAATCTCACGGTGACGGGTTGATGTCTGCCGTTCTATTTTCCCACGGGAAGTGGCTGTATATTGGTTGATGACCTAAAAAAGCACAGAAGTCCTGGTAAGCAGTCGGCGCAGCAAGATTCAGCACCAAAAGATCGTTGGGGCGATTATGGAAATAGGAAACAACATCCCGATTATGCTCATTATAGACATTCATGTATCCGTCTTTAGAGTAGAGTGGAATGTCTGGAAAGATATATGTCATGGCTTTCAACAAAAAGCCTTGATACGCTCCTTTGGTAGACGATGCCAGATCGTGATAAGTTGGCACACCAGAAGTCTGCAATATCTTCGAATGAAAGGTCACTAGAGATTCATACCATTGTTCAGGGCTGTCTCTTATCGTGAGAATAAATTTACTTCCAGGAAACTCCTTATCCAAGACTTGATAGATCTTTGGACAGCTAAATGGAATGTCTTTGAAGGCTTCCGCATTTTGGCAGAATCGAAGCAGGCCCGAAAAGTCCCCTTGCATAAGATCATCTAAGAAACATTCTGCCGTTCGTTGATCACCGAAATCATAGCCCAAGTCGATTAATGCCTTTTTGGCTGAACGAGTTCCCGTTTTATTGAGTCCTATAACAAATACTTTGCACTTGTGATGACTAGAATTGGAGGCTTTAAGCAACATTTTGTGGCCACATACTTGACCACTCTAGCAACATCATCAACGATAGGATTGATTAATCTGTCTTGGGCTCTCCATCGTCCCCCCTGATCAGCGGAGCTGTGCGCCGCATTGAACTCTGATGGTGCGCGCTTGCGTCTTGCCATATTTGGCGGGTGTCCGCCCAGCCACAGATCAGCCAGATCCCACTGGCCTGCGGCAGGAGCTGGGGAGCCTGGCTGTCGTAGGCCGCGATCGGTCTGGCGAACGGGCTAGAGGGTGGTTCAATCAGGACGATTTCCGCCAAGCGCAACTCCTAGGCATGACACCCTCTGGCTGGCCCTCCTTCGCCGCAACCTCACGGGGTGTGACCGAGTCCCTCCCCCCCTGGCGCCCTTTGCTGCGCGGAGCCCGCGAGCGGGAGGGGCGCTCACCCATGGCGCGCTGGTTGCAACTGGCCACCGTGGCCGCCGATGGCACGCCACGGGTGCGCACGTTGGTGTTTCGCGGCTGGGGGGGGCCTGCGGAGCTGGATCTGCTCACCGATGGGCGCAGCGCCAAGCCTGCTGAGCTGGCTTGGCAGCCTGCGGTGGAGCTCTGCTGGTTGTTGCCCCGGGCCCGCTGCCAATTCCGCCTGCGGGGAGCCCAACACACCCTCTCGCCGGAGCAGGAGCAACGGGAGCGGCAGCGCCACTGGCGAGCGTTGACGCCAGGCGGGCGGGCGCTGTGGGGGTGGCCACCCCCCGCCGCACCGCTGGATCCTGCAGCCGCCTTCCCGGATGAGTTGGGGGAGCACACGGCGATGCCCGCGCATTTCCTGCTGCTGCGTCTCACGCTCAGGCAGGTGGAGCTGCTGGAGCTCAGCGCCCATCCCCATCGCCGACGCCGTTGGCGCGCCCAGACGGGATGGGCGGAGGAGCCGCTCAATCCTTGAACAACCAGCGGCTGCCTGCTCAGAACCAGACTCGGTGGAGGTAAAGCATCACCTAGCGTTTGATCAAACGAGGCTTGCCGTCTCGATCCTGCGAGACAGCCTTGAAGGTCCCTGGGAGCGGGAGGTGCTGATCCAGGGCAACGCCGTCTCCTACAACAGAGCCATCGGCAAGCAAGTCATGCTGCCGCTGCACCGATGCCCCTTTCGCTCCACCCAGGCTTCCCATGACCTCCCTTTCATCCGGCCCTACCCTCCCAGCAATCGCTGGCGATGAGCAACACCTTCAGGCGCTGAGGCAGCAGGACCATCCCATTTTTTTGCCCCATACCAATCTGAAACTGGAGCAGATTCAGTCGGCATTTGCCTGCGCCCTTCACATGCACCAGCCCACAATCCCAGCAGGCCAGGGTGGTGAACTGATCTCGCATTTGCAGTACATGCTTGAACACAGTAGCGAGGGAGACAACCACAATGCAGATGCTTTTGCCCAGTGCTATCAACGTATGGGCTCCCTCATTCCCGAACTGATTGACGAGGGCTGCAATCCACGCATCATGTTGGATTATTCAGGAAACTTGCTCTGGGGCTTTCAGCAAATGGGCCGCAAAGACATTTTGGAACCGCTGCAGCATCTCGCCTGCGACCCCAAACTGCAACCCTATGTGGAGTGGCTGGGCACCTTCTGGAGCCACGCGGTGGCGCCCTCCACTCCCATCCCGGATTTGAAGCTTCAGATGCTGGCTTGGCAAGAACATTTCGCAGCCATATTTGGCCGCGAAGCCTTGCAGCGAGTGAGGGGGTTTTCCCCTCCAGAAATGCATCTGCCCAACCATCCTGATACCCTTTACGAATACGTGAAGGCGCTCAGGGAATGTGGCTATCGTTGGCTACTTGTTCAAGAACATAGCGTTGAGAATCTCGATGGGTCCCCCCTTAGCCATGAACAGAAATATCGTCCAAATCTACTGATCGCTCGCAACTCAACGGGGGCGACCATCAGCCTTATGGCGCTGATCAAAACCCAGGGATCAGATACCAAGCTGGTGGGCCAAATGCAACCCTATTATGAGGCTCTTGGACGGGGAAAACAGTCGGTGGGCGAGGTTGAGGTTCCCTCCTTGGTTTCCCAGATTGCTGATGGTGAAAATGGCGGGGTGATGATGAATGAATTTCCAGCAGCCTTTCTGCAGGCTCACCGCAGAATTGCCGCCCAGGACTGTGGCACGGGCACCGTAGCGATCAACGGCACAGAATACCTGGAGTTACTGCAAGCTACAGGCGTTCAAGACTGCCACCACCCCAAGATCCAAGCGATTCAGCAACACAAGCTCTGGCAACAGGTGGGCAGCCATCCCACCGCGGAGACCACCGCAGCGGCCATCGCCAGCCTCAAAAGCAGCGATCATAATTTTTCGATGGAAGGAGCTTCCTGGACCAACAACCTGAGCTGGGTGGAGGGATATGAAAACGTGCTCGAACCGATGAACCAGCTCAGTGCAAGCTTCCACAAAACATTTGATCCCCTGGTGGCGCAGGATCCGACCATCACCAAGAGCACTGGCTATCAAGAAGCCTTGCTCTATGTGCTGCTTTTGGAGACGAGCTGCTTCCGCTATTGGGGACAAGGCCGTTGGACCGATTACGCTCGGGAACTGCATCAGCGCGGAGAGGCAGCCATTCAACGCAGCCAAGCAGGCGCATGAAGAGAAACCGCATGGGTGGCTCCCATGGGAACAGCAGAATAAGAGTGCTATGAATCGGGCAGCAGACGTGAGAAGAGTCGTATCGGAAAACAGCGAAATGTGTCTGGATGTAAGCAAACGAGAGAAAGGCTGAGACGAGCTTGGGCCGATCATCGAGAATGCTTTTCTGCTTGCAAACTGGGTGGTGCGGCTTATGCCCGAGATAACTGTTCCTCCAGACTTCACACCGCAGCCTGGAGCCGTTTACTCAGAGCAGGGATTCATTGCGAATGGCCTGGATCCAACCAGAGATCTTATTCATGCCGATTGGCCCAAACTACCGGGGAGTCAGGCGGCGAATTTTGTCTCCGCAGAACCTTGGGAATTGCGTATCCCTGCAGACACCTCTTCGGCGCCCACGCGGGTTTGGGGTGACCCCGCCTGGGACATCGGACGTTACTGGTCTGAGGCGCCCCCGCAAACAGTGGATCAGTTTTATGGCGGATTGGCCGTGCAATATGACTGGAACGGCGGCCTGTATCTGGCCACGCTGCAAGCGGTGCAAACCGGTGTGACGTCGATCAAGGTGTGGAAAGGCCCCACAGCTCGGCAACCCGCCGATCTGCTGGATCCATCTGGCTCTGGCCGGGTCATCGGCACGTTGAAGAATTATGTCTTGCCGGGTGGAGAGATTCAGTATTTCGTTCCCGACGGAACCTTTCCCTATTTCACCAATCAAAAAACCGCCTGGAATGCCAAGCTCAGTCAAGCCACGCAGCCAGCTCCGATACAAATTCCCCCCCTGGCGGCACCGCTTCTCCCACCCGACATGGAGCCTGGCACCTACGAAAAGCTGCTGGCTTCCCTGGGAAGGCTTGCCACTCTCCTCCAGCAGATTGAAACCGGAAACAACAGGCCCCTCTTGGGTGCAAAAGAAGGTTTTCTCAGCCGTTCCGCCGAGCGTTTGGTGCAATCCGCCGAGCGCCTCAACGGGCACCTGTTGAGCGCCAGCACGAACCCTGACGCCAAGGACCAGGTGAATCTCACGCTCTGGTCACTAGTGGCCACAGGCCGCCATGTGGATGGAGATTTGTCGTTCAGCGGCCACCAGGATGCCGTGAATCAGGCCATCACAGACGTGGTCACCGCGGCCTATCGCTTGGCCCAGGCCACAACCCCTCAGGTGCCATAGGCATGTCGCCATCCCATCGCTATGCATCCATACCCGCAGCCAGCTTGATGGCCTGTGCGGCGCTGATTGCCGCACCCCTGATGGCCGCCGAGACAAGCCCCGCTCAGACGCCTGCGCGTGTTGTGCTCTCAACCCTGACGTGTCCGGTGCCAGCGCCACCACCCGCCAATCCAGATGCTTTATGGAATCTGGTGGGCTGTTGCACACAAGGCTTGAACAAAGACCCGCACTGCATCAATTACAACAAGAAATACAGCTATATCATTGCCAAAGATGCCTCCCCAAGCAAACCAAAGGCCTTTCTGATCATCCCCACTGACAAGATGATCGGCATCGAAGCACCTCAGACTCTAAAGAGCCCAACACTTGACATTTGGCAGGATGCATGGACCGCCGCAGGGCAGTATCTCAAACAGCCCGAGAGCAAAACGGGGCTCGCCATCAATTCTCTCCATGGCCGCGATCAAAATCAATTGCACATCCACATCTCCTGCGTCAATGCCAAGGTGCTCAAAGCTCTTGAGGGTGTAAAGGTGAGCAGCGACCCGAAAGCACCCATCACACTCCAACTACCACCCAACAACAACACTTATGAAGCGGTGCTCTTGAAGAGTCTGGCTGGAGACTCCAGTCCCTTCAAGATCGTGCGCCAGCTGCCCCTGATCAGCGACTCGAACATTCAGAACCAAAGCGTCGCCATCCTCAAGGGACGCGATCCGCAGACCTATCTGTTTTTGAACACCTATGTCCATGGCACGGACAAAGGCGAAGCCGAGGAGTTGCTCGACCAGAGGTGCAATCAATAACGCCCCACTCGGTGATCCTGCATCAGGCTCGCAGCGTGAACGCCATCCCGTCGTTGGCTAAGCCTTGATGGGCTGGGCGAACAACTCTGGCCGGGGCAGGGGTCGTGATCGCGGTAGGCCTCTGCCAAAACCAATCCGGTGCTGGCAGCCATGGGGGGAAAATCGCCTTGGGCCAGTATGGCGAGGAGCACCAACGACTCGCAAACCCTCCAACGCAGGCACAGTGGCGATCCACTCCGAGGCATCCCACCAGGTTCAGCTGCGGCTGGGAAGAGGGCTCTGGAAGGCCCTGCAAGAGCGCTGTGAACGCACCGGTGAAAGCCCCGATCACGTGATCCGCGCGGCCCTGGCCGAGGCCCTGGATCTCAACCACCACACCATCTATCAGGTGTCCACCACCGGCGCCCTGGTGCAGGGGCTGTATCAGGGCTGTGTGCGGGTGGCCGACATCCTGCGCCATGGCGACTTCGGCCTGGGCACCTTTGACGGCCTCGACGGGGAAGGCATCCTGCTGGATGGCGTTTGTTGGCAGGCCCGCGGCGATGGCTCCGTGCACCCCGCGCCCCCGGAAGCCCTGGCTCCGTTTTGGGTGGTGACGAGCTTTCGTGGCGATCAGCGGCGAAAGCTCCACGGCATCGGCAGTTGGCAAGATCTCACCGCGCAACTGGATGCCCAGCGCCCCAGCGACAACGTGTTCACGGCCATCCGCATCCGGGGGGTGTTTGAGCAGATCAAGATCCGGGTGGCTTGCAAAGCGCCCGCAGGCACCGATCTGGTGACAGCCACCAGCCACCAGGCGGAATTCAGCCTTGAGGCGCTGGCGGGCACCCTGGTGGGCTTCTGGACCCCAGCCTTTGCCTGCACCATCAACGTGCCCGGCTACCACCTGCATCTGCTCAGCGACGACCACGCCCACGGCGGCCATGTGCTGGATCTGCAGGCGAGCGAGCTCACAGTGGAGCTGCACACGGAAGACCACCTGCAGCTGGCCCTGCCAGATACGCCCGGCTTTCTGGCGGCCGATCTGAGCGGTGATCCGAGAGCTTCCCTGGCGAAGGCTGAGGGGGATCGCACCTCCTGAGCGAAATCCCGCGCAGCCAAAACAGACCCCGGCGGTGACGTGGTGCGGAGGGGGGCAGCGCAACCCCTAGGACGATCAACCCAGCTTGTGGCTCTGCTGAATGCGGCGGCGGAGACGGAGGCTGAACCCTAAGGCTGCTCCTGCTACAAGCACGGGCAAGGGAGCGGGCACCTGGGATTGTTGATAGACATTGGTGAATCCTGTCAACGATTCACCAGTGCTCACAGAATATTCATCCTCGATGTAAAGCGTTTGTATGCCTTGGCCGGTCACGATAACCGCGATGAGGGGGGAGGGGGGCAAAACATTAAAAACATTGCCACTGGCCAAATCTCCCGCATTTAAGTATATTTTCCTTGTGATTGCCTTTGCCAGTGGCGGCTCGGAATCCATCGTTATAGAGCTAATCTCGCTGTTCACACCTGGATTGATCGCTATACGATAGGCCCACTTGCCCGTGATCGAGCTCGTTCCTTGATTCGTCAGACCGGGCGAAAAGGTGGTCACAACTTAATAGATCGAGCCTGCAATATCGAGGTCGATCCGACCACTGCCAAGGCTGGGACTGCTGATGACGGTGATGGTCTGATCACCAACACTCATCGTTGTGCCGGGTGCGCAAGTTGGGAAGGTGCAGAGTTCGGTGGCAGCTTGAGCGCTGCCAGTGGAAAGGCTGAAGGTGGTCAACCCTAGAAGGGTGACTCCCAAGAGACAGGGAACGAAATAGGTCCTCACGAGGCGAAGAAGTGGAAAGTTTGTTATAAATAACAAAGGGATCGGGATAATGAATAACCCGCAAGATATGCACCTTAACGAAAAAAGATCTAATCTGTGCCCTTTGTTTAGGTCCAGCTGTCGAAGGGAAAGAATTGCCCCAGGGGCCTGAAAGTCTCCAGGTAGAGAGGCCACCTTGTCGTAGCCGTTGCGCTCCAGGATGGCCTGGATGGTGGTCCAGGAGGTGGGCTCCAGTGATGGGGTTCGGGCCAGGATCCAGCCGAAACGGCGTCGGGCCTCGCCGACAATCGCCCAGCGATAGTCGGGATCCAAGCCGATGATCCAGTAGTCGCCCCAGAAAGGTCGCCAGCCCAGCACACTCACCAGGCTCACCTTCAGCCGCGCCTGGGAGATCCGATCAACCACGCGAGCCACGCCGCGGGCCTGATCCACCGCTCCGTTGCGTTTGACGCACAGATTCAGAACGGCGATGCTGCCATCACCCCGGAGCGTGTAGACAGCCAGGCTGTCGCGAACGCATTGGCGCTGGAAGCGGTTGGGAATCCGGGCGATTTCGTGCCAAAGGCCGACGTAGCGGTTGAGATCGACGGCGCTGACCGGCTCGAGAGAGGCTGCAGCCTTGTCTTGCTGGCGATCCAGGGTGGGGTCGGCGTTTTCTCCGCCAGCACCAGGAGCAGGGGGTGGGGCGTCTGTGAGCCCTTCACACCATGGCACCTTCCCCTGCAAAAGCGACGTGGCTGAATTGACCAGGATCTGCCTGGCTGCGAATTTTGAACCGGATCTGGTGTGGGTGGAACTCCTCAATGCAGGCTGGCAGGCACAGCGGCAAGGAGCCATCAGCAAGGCCCAATTCCTGGCGATCGGCGAACTCGCCCCCCGCCTGTTCAGCGAACTGGTTCCGCCGGCAACGCTCCTGGCCAGGGCGGAGCGCTGGGGCCATCTGCTGGATCACCCCGCCTACGACTGCCTCCATCTGGTGCTGTCCTGATGGCGCAGTGCCAGTGGCTGCGATCTCAGACGAGCTGCACCGTTGGCTGAAGGGCCAGGTTGCCAGCGGTGTTGACCAGGGCCCGATCCAACGTGGCAAAGCGGGCGCAACCCTCGCTGCGCAGCAGGTGCAGAGCATCGGCGAAGTCGAGCCCCTGGTGGTGCCAGGCCAGGGCTTGGCGCACCAGATCCTCCTGCTCCAGGTGCACCTGGCGGATCGCCATCAGCCCCTCCAACGCCGCGATCACCGCCCCGCGTTCCAGCCGGTAGGCGCCGCGCAACACCCACTCCAGCTCCAACACCACCGTGATCGGCACAAAACAGGCCGGGCTCGCATCGATCAGCTCGGCCCCACGGCGCGCCTGTTCCGGATCATCGCCCGTGAGCAGGCGCACAAGCAGATTGGTGTCGAGGGCCACGGGAAGCGTCATGGCAGCGGCTTGCTGGCGTAGAGGGCGGGATCCTGCCGCTCGAGGGGAATGGGCGGACCGCTGTAGCCGGTGCAGCCGATCAGCGCCTGGGCAGTGCTGGTTTTGCCGGAGCCGTGGGGGCGAAGCAAGAGCCCATCCGCCTCCAGGCTGAGCTCAAGCCGATCGCCGGGGTTCAAGCCCAGCAACTGGCGCAGGCGGGCGGGAATCACCAGCTGGCCTTTGGAGGACAGCGTCAGCAAGGCGTCCAAGGCCATCTCCATGGGCGGCTTACGATGGTAAGCCATTCAGGGCGATGGGGTGGCCAGCTCGTTTGGCACAGCCGCGCCCGATCTCCGATCCGATAGCGGCCGAGCGCCAGCTGGATGTGGTGTTCGTGCATGGGCTTGGTGAGGATTGGTGGCGGAGCGCTGTCGGAGGGTGATGGTTCTGGCCGCGCCCCATCAGGATGTGCTGGAGGCTGGTTTTGCCAAGGCCAGCAGGATCTAGCTGCCGAACCTGAGCACCCGTGATCTGCGCTCCAACTCCGATAACCGTGTCCAAGCCTTCCCACTCGGCCGCGGGGTCCATTTCCCGGCAGCGGCCACATTGGGTTCCCATGACGGAGGCCGAAAACAATCTTGCGGCTTGGCAGCCCCGGTGGAGCAGGGGGTGGAGATCGTCATCACCCGGTGGGGAGTGCCGGTGGTGCGGCTGGTGCCCGAGCCCATGCACGGGCTGGGCGAAGGGGTGGCGGGGCGCCGTGAGCGGGTGGAGGCGGCCCTGGGGCGTCTGCGGCAACTGGGGGAAGGCATCGCGCTGGAAGGCAGCCTGAAGGCGGAAGCCCGGAAGGGCCTGGATGGAGGCCCGGGATCACCGGCACCCCTTTTGTGCTCGACAACTCGGTGCTTTGCAGCTGGTTCATGGCCCCTCAGGCCACGCCCTACACCGACGCAGGGGCCCGCCAGCTGCTGAAGGATCCCGGCTGTTGGCGATCATTGCCAGTTGCTCGCTCTAGGGGGCTTCTTTGCTCGTTGCCAGGGCGGCTACGGGGCATATCTTCATCTCAGCAGACACAGAAAAGTACTGCTCTTCCCGAATTGAGAAGAGCAGACCGAGGGAATAATCCAATCGCTAGGCATCACAGAAGCTTGGTGACACTGTCCACAGTCTCGCCGGTACTATCTGTGAGCAGGTTTCCAATCAATAGGTGTCACCAACGAGTGGTGACTGCGGGTCTTACCGAGGAGGTAACTACCAAGCCTCCACCGTTTCCAATCAATAGGTGTCACCAACGAGTGGTGACTTGAATGTACGATCAGACTCAAAGCCCAACTTCCTGTAGTTTCCAATCAATAGGTGTCACCAACGAGTGGTGACGTTCCAATCACTCGGCAACTCAAGAGCAAGCCTCTATGAGGGGTTTCCAATCAATAGGTGTCACCAACGAGTGGTGACGGCGGCCCCCGAGAGGGCCTGCGCGGCAAGCGATCCGAGGACCGTTTGCGCACCCCCCTACCTTGGCCACGGCAAAGCGCGCCGTCAAGCCTGTGGAAAACGCCGAGATCCGTTGCGCTGCAGGGGCGCGCGCCGATCGACGCAAACACTGGGGTTTCGGGGTTCGGCAGGGGGGTGCGCGGAAAGAGGAGAGGTCTTACGCCCAGCCGCGGCAAGGGGAATGCTTCGAGGCGGAAGTCGCGCACCCCTCAACAGCTCTCGGAGCCTCCGGCAGACAGAAAGATCCTGCAGCCGAAGCAAAGAGCTGGCTGCGACAGAAGAAAGCTAGCCAGGAGCGATGCCCAAAACCTCTCCGCCGGGCGAATGGGCCTGTTTCCTCCCAAGGCCCTGCACACCAGGTCCCCCTGGCGGAGGCCAAAAACACCCTGTCGGCCTTGCTGGCTCGCGTGGAACGGGGGGAGGAGATCGCCATCACCCAGCGCGGCCCGCGCAATCGTGGATCTGGTGGCCCTCCTGCCAATCCGCATCGACCCTTCGCTGCCCACACCGGCCACCCTGCAGAGCCTGGCCCTGCGCTTTCAGCTCACCAGCACAGACGCTGCCTACGACGAACTGGCGGGAGCGGCCTGGGCGGCCGGAGTGGGGGTGCTGGCTGCCTGAGTGACGCCATCTCTGGCCAGCTCAAGACGCTTCCCCGCTCCTATCAAAACGCGTGGTGAAAGTGCTCCCCGAAAGGGGCTGCGAACTGTCAGCAGCGGCCATCCCCTTGAGCACCACCCAGGCCCGCAACACCTCCGCCACCGACCAGGCCTGGGCGATGCAGCCCCGGGGGGCGTGGGGCGCCTCCCCATCGAAGATCTCGCTGATGCTGCCCAGGCCCGCGGTGGCCAGGGGGTGGCCGATGGCGTCGAGCCAGCGCAGGGCTTCCGCGGGGGCGTGATGCACCCGGGCATAAGCCAGGGCATAGGGGCCCAGCCACCAGCCCCACACCGTGCCCTGGTGGTAGGCCCGGTCCCTGGCGAGGGGGCCGCCGCCGTAGTGGCCCTGGTAGGCCGGATGGCGTGGATCGAGGCTGCGCAGCCCGAAGGGGGTGAGCAGTTGCTGGCCGCACACCGCTAACACCTGCCTGGCCTGCTCGGCTGAGAGCAAATCGTCGGTGAGGGCCACTGCCAAGAGCTGATTGGGGCGCAACGCCTCCTCTGGGGAGCCATCGGGCACGTCGAGCACATCAAAGCAGTAGCCCTTCTCAGCATTCCAGAAGCGCTGGAAGCCCCGGCGGGCCTCCTCGGCCATCTCGGTATAGCCATGGCCGGATTCCCCACAAACCTCGGCAAAGCAAGCCACAGTGCGCAACGCGCAAAACCAGAGGGCATTCACCTCGACGGGCTTGCCAATGCGGGGAGTGATCACCTCCCCGTTCACCTTGGCATCCATCCAGGTGAGCTGAACATCTTCCACCCCCGCGCCCAGCAGCCCATCGGCCGGATCCCGATGAATGCCGTAGCGAGTGCCCTGGCAGTGGGCCTCCACAATCTCCCGCAGCTTCGGATAAAGCTCCTGAACCAAGGCATCATCTGCCGTGGCTTGGTGGTAGAGGCGCAGAGCTTCGACATACCAAAGCGTGGCGTCGACCGTGTTGTAGTCACCCTCCCCCAACGTCTCCACACCTTCGGGGAAGCGATTCGGGAGCATGCCTTGGCTGATGCTTTGCCCATAGGTGCGCAGGATCTGGGCGGCGATGGAGGGTCGACCCGTGACCAGCGTCAGCCCGGCCAGGCTGATCATCGTGTCGCGCCCCCAGTCGCCAAACCAGGGGTAGCCCGCCAAAATTGTTTGGCCTGCCACCCAGCGATCTGCAACCGAGTGATCTTCCGCAGGTTGCTTCGCTCCACTTCCCGCTGAGCCATCTCTGGCGCCTCCGCGACTCGGCGCCCCGCAAGTCCGCGCCACCACAAACTGATCCGCCGCCAGCACCAGCTGCCGCACCCAGGGCGGTGCAGCCTCGGCCAGCGCCGGCTGGGCCTCCTGCCACAGCTCCATCAGGGCCCCGTCCTGGGTCCGCCTCTCCAGCAGGGCCCGCTCCCCATCCAGCGAGGGCTGGGACTCTGTGCTGGCCACCACGGTGAAGCTGGGCTCCTCCGCACTCAGGCCCACCGTGATCCGGCAGGCCCGCAAATGGTCGTCGCTGCACGGCAAGCCCCGCTCCTCCTCCGCAGGCAGCGCAAAGCCCCAACACCAATCGCCGGGTGGGGCCACCGTTGTGGTTCCTCGATCGCTGAGCACCACAAAGGGCGGCACCCCCTCCACCTCGGGCACCATCTGCACCCCATGGGGCACGGCCTGAAGCCTGATCTCCGGATGGGTGGTGCCACCGTGATGGGAGCGGGCGTTGACCAGCACCGTGAGGGAGAGCTGCACCGGCTGGCTGGCCTGCAGCAGGCGGTAGAGCACGGTGGTGGTGTGGGCGCCGCTCCGCATCCAGAGGCGTTTCTCCAGCAGGGCGTCGCCCAGGGCATAGCGCCAGGTGGGCACGCTGCCCTCCAAGGCAAAGGAAGAGATCCAGGGGTGGCCCACCGGCGCCAGCACCCCACCGGCCCAACGGTGGGTGCAGAGGGGGTAGGAGCGATGGCCCACACGGGCCTCCTCCTCCAGGGCGGCCACCAGCAACGTGCGCTCCGAGGGATCGGCTGGCGCCTTCAGGGCCGCCACCAGCAGGCCGTGGTAGGCCCGGGTGAGGGAGCCCGCCACCGTGCCGCAGCCGTAGCTGCCCAGCCCATTGGTGATCAGCCACTCACGCGCCTCACAGCTGGCCAGATCCCCTGTGATCTCACTGCCAAAGCTCACGGCCATGCTCCAGCCCTCCCGATTGGCGTGCCGAGATCTGGTCTATACCTTGAGCAGTGCTCCCTTGCTCAAGCCATGGCCTCCTCCGCCCCACCGATTGACATCGGCATTCCCGCCGAGCAGCGGCAGCAGATCGCCGAGGGGTTGGGGCGGGTGCTGGCGGACAGCACGGTGCTTTACAGCAAAACCCACGGCTTCCACTGGAACGTCACCGGCCCGATGTTCAACACGCTCCATTTGATGTTCATGGAGCAGTACACCGAGCTTTGGACCGCCCTTGATGGCATCGCCGAGCGGATTCGCTCCCTGGGGTTCCCTGCGCCCTATGGAAGCAGGGCCCTCGCCAGCCTCACCTCCATCCCCGAAACCCAGGGCAACCCCGCCGCCCTGGAGATGGTGCGCGAGCTGGTGGGGGGCCATGAGGCCGTGGCCCGCACCATTCGCGCGGTGTTTCAACTGGCGGAGGCGGCCAACGACCAACCCACCGCCGATCTGCTCACGCAAAGGCTGCAGGTTCACGAAAAAACCGCCTGGATGCTGCGCAGCCTCCTTGAGACCTGAGGCGTCCTGCCGGCCTGGGGCACCAACGACCAAAGACCAGCCCTAACGCCATCCGTTGGTCTGCATCAAGGTCACGGCCTCGCGGTTTCGGGCTCCCATGGCTTGGATTGTGACCCCGTCATCCTTGAAGCGGCCCCAGCTGTTGAGGATGGGGTTTCCGCCAAAGCCCTTGAGGGGATATTCGTTGTTGGCGGCGGCGTAGCCCTTGCCGCCACTGGCAGAGGCCAGAAATTCGATCAACTTGGTGGCGGCAGCAGCCTTTTTCGAGCTCCGGGTCACCCCAGCCCCGGTGACATTCACATGGGCCGGGCTGGGAAAGATCACTTTCAGGTTGCGTGCCAGGACCTGGTCCGCCGCCCCACTCTCGCCCGCCACCATGCGGGCCACGTAGTAAGAGTTCACCAGTCCAACGGCGCAGTCGCCCTTGCCCACCGCCCGGGCCAGGGGGATGTCGGCGGTGAAGAAGGGCTGCCGGGGGTTGCGGTTGGCCATCATGCCCTGAATCCACGTGCGGGTGGCCGTCTGCCCGCGCAGGATCAATTGATCCGCCACCAGCGACTGGTTGTAGACGCTCTTGCTGTCGCGCAGGCAGAGCTTTCCCTTCAGGGTCGGCTTGGCAAGGTCGGCGTAGGTGCGGATTGTGGCGGGATTGATCTGTTTGGGATTGACGATCACCACCCGCACCCGGCGGGTGAGGGCAAACCAGCGCCCCTGGCCATCGCGCAGGTTGGCGGGCACATCCCGCAGCAGGGCCGAGGAGCGCACGGGCTGAAACAGCCCCAAGCGGGTGGCCTTCTCGAGCCGAGCCGCATCCACCAGCACCAGCACATCGGCTGAGCTCTTGGCGCCCTCCTGGCGCAGGCGCTCGATCAGGGCGTCATCCTTGCCCTCGAGCAACCTCACGCGGATGCCGGTGCGAGCGGTGAACTGCTTGTAGAGGGCTTGGTCGCTGTTGTAGTGACGGCCTGAATAGACGCCGATCTCCACGGGCTCACCCTGGGCTGGGCGCAGCCCCCATGAAGCTGGGCCAAGCTCGGCGAGGCCGACGGCGGAGAGGGTCCCCAAAACAGCCGGCAGCAGCGCATGCCGGCGGAAAGGGGCTGAAGGTGAAGGAACAGATGTCACAGGAGCGAAACCACAGCGAGCCACACCAGAGACCAGGGGACTTGGCCAAGGCTCAGATCAGCTGAGGCTAGAAATCAGCTGTCTGAGTGGTTTTGGCAAATGCTGCGGCGCGGCGTGCTTTTTGTTACAGAGGGAGTCAAGCCGGCACGAGCAGGCCAGCAACCATTCACCTGCAATTGAGAATCGCTTGCAAAAGACCCGCATCGCCCCGTAAGTTGCGAACGATTCGCAATACGGTTGTGTTGGCTCCAGTGGCCCCCCGCCCCATTGCCCATTCCACAGGGCTCCCGATCCAGCTCCAGGCGGGCCAATGTGTCCTCCTCGATCCAGGTCTGCGGCCCTCAGGCGCCTGCCTGGAGGTGCTCGAGGGCATCGCGCGGGTGTTTTGCCCTTGTGAGGAAACGGAAGGCATGACCATCGCCTTCCTGCAGGCCGGCGACCAACTGCGCACCGACCGCCTCTGCAGCGAAGGCGTCTGCGTGGAGGCCCTCACGGCCATGAGCTTCTATCGCCCAGAACTCCATGGAGAAAGCGTGGGATTTGACGCTGTGAATGAATGGACCCTGCAGCTCCTGCGCATCCGTCATCTCGGCAACGCGGAAAAGCGGCTTCACGCCCTGCTCTCCCTCCTGGCACGGCGGTTGGGCCGGCGCTGCGGAGCGTGGTGCGACCTGCCATTCCGCCTCACGCATGAACGCATCGCCGAACTCATCGGCACCACCCGCGTCACGACCACCCGGCTGCTCTCCCGCATCCGCAACGCCGAGCTGCTGCTGGTGCCCGCTGGTGAGCCTGGCCTCCGGCTGGCGCCCTCCTGGGTGGAAGCGGCTCCCCTGGCTGAGGGCTGAGCACCCACAGGTGCCCCTAGACCACGACATCGAAGGCAGGAGCCCGCTGATTCAGTGCCGAGCGGCCCGCAGGGCAGCTCCTACGGCGATCAATCCCAGCAATGGGGCCTCCCCTCCCCGCAGATAGGGGGTGAGCCGCTCGCTTCCTGGCACCACCAACAGCCGGGTGCTCGGCCGGCCAGGTGCCAGTGCAGCGGCCACACGACCCGCCGGATCCACCAACAAGCTGGGGCCGGTGTTGGCGGCGCTCACCAGCCAGCGACCGCTCTCCATCGCACGGAGCTGGGCCAGCGCCTGAAACTGGCTTTGCAGGGTCAGGGGGTAGGGATCGAGATTGGCGCTGGCCAACAGCCAGCGAGCCCCAGCGCGGCTGGCCTCGGCAAGGGCCTGGCCATCGGCGATCTCGTAGCAGATCGCGACCCCGATCGAACCCGCCGGACGCTCCAGCAACCGGGAGGGGGCGCCCGCCTCGATTCCTCCCACGGCCGAAAGGCCACTCCAACGCAGCAGGGGGGCCAGGGGCACCCATTCTCCGAGGGGCACCACCCGGTGTTTATCCACCCAGCTGGCGGGCACGGTGGCCCGGGGGGCAAAGCGCAACAGGGCGCTGTGCAAGGCGGTGCCGCTGCGGCGAAATCCCCCACTGAGCACCTCCACCTCCGCCGGGGCGGGCAGCCCTTGGCCCAGGGCCAGCGCACCCTCCGGCAACACCACCGTGGCTCCACTGGGTTGAGCTTCTCCCAGGGCTGCGGTCAACAGGCGCAGGAGGCGCCCCTGCTGGGCGGGCAGGAATTTTTGCCGGGTTGGAATTGCAGGTTGCACCACAAGCACGGTCTCCGAGGCCGTGGAGGGGCCATCCGCCTGAGCCGCCACTGCTGCAGCCCCGGCCAGATGGGGCAACAGCAGCCCCACCAGCAAGAGCGACGGCCCCAGCCAACGCCGCTGGGCCAGGCGGGGAGGAGCTGGGCTCTCTGCCATCCCCCAGGCCCGGCCCACCTTCCAGAAACCCCATCCCAGAAGCACCTGCACCGCCGCCAGCCCGCCGGCCCCCACCAGGGCAGCCATCCCCGCCAGCCAGGGATCACCTGGCAGAGAAGACGCCCCCAAGCCGACCCAGAACAGCGGTCCCTTGGCCAGGATGACTTCACCTCCTCCCCACACTCCAGCGGCTAGCAGGGCCGTGCTGAGCCGCGCAGGATCCAAACGACGCACCAGAGCCACCCAAGCCGCCACCACCACCCCACCAAGCAGGCCCACCAGGAGCCAGAGCAGCAGGCACAGGGGCAGGCTCAAGGGGGATGGCACCCCAATCCAATCAAGAGGGTGCAGCGCCGGCAGCCAGCGATGGCTGAGCAATACGGCCACGAGCCCCCACAGCCATCCAGCACCCACCCCCTGCGGAGAACCGGCCAGAGCCCAGAGCACACCCACAGCCGGCCAAAGCAGCCAGGGCCAGCCCAGCGGCGGTAGTGAGAGGCCCGCCAGGCCACCAGCCCCCGCCGCCAGCAGGAGCCGCAGGCGCCGGTCATTCCCCATGGTCGTGATCCCGCGGCGTTGCCATTCTCAGAACGGCTCCCTTCCAACCCTTCCCACCATGGACCAGGGCAACCTGCTACAGATGCTGCTCCTCCGGGGGCTCGGCACCACCACCCTGGTGGCCGATCGCCTCCGGTACGTCACCCAGGAATGGGTGCAGAGCGGAAAGCTGGATCCCACCCACGCCTCTGCCCTGGTGGAGGACGTGCTCAGGGCCCTGCGGGGTGAGACCCCGGAGGTGGAACAACAAGCCGAGCGCCAGCTTGAGCGCAATCGCGACCAGCTCCTGCAAGATCTGGGCCTCGCCCGCCAGCGGGAGCTGGATGAACTGCGGGGCCGCATTGATCGGCTTGAGAGCCAACTGCGCCAAGCCCAGGGCAAAAGCGACTGGGCCGATTGAGGCACCATGGCGAGACCGCAGGGCCAGGGGCCCAGCGGTCCCTGGCAGAATCCAAGCCATCTTTCAGGCATTGCAGGCCCGTTTATGCGAGACATTCTCATCAGCGCCGGCGTTTGCCTGGCCTGTTTGATGGTGGCCCTGATCAGTCAACTGGTGAGCCCTTCGCTGGTGGAGGCGGCTGCGCCAGAAACCACCCAGTTGACCGCCACCAGTTTTGAAAGTGTGGCAGGCCAGGCCAAAGCTGGCACCACTCTGGCTTCGGCGGTGTCCTCCCCCTTGGAGCTGGATCCCGACAATCCCAATCCCTTTCTTTTTGCCATGGCTCCAATGGATGACCAACCCACCCTTGCCCAGGCCAGTGCCCTCGGTGGCGAATTGAGCACACCCAAGCCCCGCATCACGGCCAGTGGCCTGCAGATCACCGATCTGGTGGTCGGCGAGGGGGAAGAAGCCAAAGCGGGCCAAACCGTGAGCGTGAACTACCGCGGCACCCTGCAAAACGGCAAGGAATTCGACAGCAGCTACGGCCGGGGCCCCTTCAGCTTTCCCCTGGGAGCTGGGCGGGTGATCAAGGGCTGGGATGAGGGCGTCGCCGGCATGCGAGTGGGTGGCAAACGCCAGCTGGTGATCCCCCCCGATCTGGCCTACGGCTCCCGAGGCGCCGGTGGCGTGATCCCCCCCGATGCCACTCTCCTCTTTGATGTAGAGCTCCTCCAGGTGGGCCGCTGAGGGTGGGCAAGCCGCCCTTGGTGGGCCAGAGATCCGATCGTTAGGATGCCGCGGCCGTCCGGCAACGCCGGAGCTTTCACCTGCACGCTTCCCTCTCCATGGCGCACCAGCTGCCCGCCCTGCCCTACGGCCTCGATGCGCTCGAGCCCCACATCTCCCGTTCCACCCTCGAGTTTCACCACGGCAAGCACCATGCGGCCTACGTGACCAACCTCAACAACCTGGTGGCGGGTACCGATCTCGAGGGGAAATCCCTGGAAGACACCATCCTCGCCGTCTCTGGCGATGCCAGCAAAGCCGGCGTCTTCAACAACGCCGCCCAAGTGTGGAATCACACCTTCTATTGGCAGGGGATGAAGCCAGGTGGTGGCGGGATCCCAAGCGGGGATCTGGCTGCCAAAATTGATGCGGATTTCGGCAGCTTCGAGGCCTTCAAAGATCAGTTCAAAGCCGCTGGTGCCACCCAGTTCGGCAGTGGTTGGGCCTGGTTGGTGCTCGAAAACGGCACTTTGAAAATCACCAAAACCGGTAACGCCGACCTCCCGTTGGCCCATGGGCAAAAAGCTTTGCTGACGATGGATGTGTGGGAGCACGCCTATTACCTCGACTATCAGAACCGCCGCCCGGATTACATCACCACTTTCCTCGACAAACTGGTGAATTGGGACTTTGTCGCCGCCAATCTGGCTGCAGCCTGATTCCACCCTTTCCCAGGCGATCAGCCCTGCACCTCGGCGTTTCGGTCCCTCAGGCCGGAGCGCCTTTTGCGTTCTCTGGGTCAACGCCACCCTCCTCTTTTCGCCACGGCAGGCTTCGATGATGTTTGTGCTGAGCAAGCTCCTTCCTCTGCTTGTGCTGCCGCTGGGGCTGGCGCTCTTACTGCTGGGCTGGGGCATCGGGCGCGGGCGCTGGGCACCGGTGAAGTCAGCTTTTGCTCTGCTCTGGCTGCTTTCCACCCCGCTGACGGCCCAGGGGCTCTGGCGGCTGATTGAGCGCCCCTGGCAGCCGCTTCAGCCACAAAGCCTGCCCACCGCCGCGGCCATCGTGGTGCTAGGCGGCGGGCGCCATCCAGCCCCAGGCCAGCTGCGCCGCACGGAGTGGGTGGATGCGGATCGCTTCTTTGGAGGTTTGGAGCTGTTTCGAGCCGGAAAAGCCCCCTTGCTGCTCTTCACCGGTGGGGCAATCACCTTGCAGCGCGGGGTGCCCACCGAAGGGGAGGTGCACCGCCAGCAGGCCCTCGCCCTGGGTCTGCCGGCCCGGGCCCTCGCCGTAACGCCCTTTGTGCGCAACACGGCTGAGGAAGCCCGGGCCGTCGCGGCCCAGCTCCCCAGGGGAAGCCGGGTGCTGCTGGTCACTTCGGCTTTTCACATGGCCCGCTCCAAGGCCCTGTTTGCTCGGCAGGGGCTGGAGGTGGTGCCCTACCCGGTGGATTTCCAAGCCCGCGGCAGCTGGGCGGGCTCGGTGATAAAGGATTTTCGTTACTGGTTGCCCTCCGCTGAGGGGCTGGAGGACAGCAGCCGGGCCCTGCGGGAAGCGATGGGGCGGCTCGCTTATCGGATCTAGATCAGAGAAGAACGCCGCCTGGATCGGGCGCTGGGGAAGACGGTTGGATAACGCTCTCCGGCGGGATCCACATGGCATCGCCAAAGGAAAAGAAGCGATACCCCCGGTGCAGCGCCTCTCCATAGAGGGCCAGCAGTCGCTCTCGGCCAATCAGGGCACTCACCAGAAGCAGCAGTGAACTTTTTGGCAAGTGGAAATTGGTGAGCAAGCCCTGCACCACTTGAAAACGGAATCCGGGTTGAATCACCAGATTCACCGGACCGGCATGGGGTTGCAGTCTCCCCCCATGCAGAGCGGCCACTCCCTCCAGGCTGCGCACGGAGGTGGTGCCCACGGCAATCACCCGCCCGCCCCGGCGACGGGTGGCCTCCACCGCAGCCACCAGCTCGGCGCTCACCTCCACCCACTCGCTGTGGAGTTCGAGCCCCTCCAAGTGTTCTTCCTCCAGGGGGCGGAAGGTCCCCAGTCCGACATGGAGCGTCACAGCGGCCCGCTCCACTCCGCGCTCTGCCAAGCGCTGCAACAACTCATCGCTGAGATGCAAGCCAGCGGTGGGGGCGGCAACGGCGCCGGGTTTGGCGGCGAAGCGGGTTTGGTAGCGCTCGCCCACCACCCCTTCTGCGGCGTGGATGTAGGGCGGCAAGGGCATCGTTCCATAGCGCTGCAGAAAGGGCTCCATGCTGCGCACCTCCGCCAAGCCCGCCGGAAAGCGAACCACTCGCCCCCCAGACCGGGCCTCGCTCGCCACCACCTCGAGCGGCACCGGGGGAGCGCAGGGGAGGCCCGAGGGGGTCTCCAGCCACAACACCTCGCCAATCTTCACCCGCTTGGCAGGCCTGAGCAGGCAGAGCCAGTCGCAACCCCCGTGCCCTGGCTGGTCGCTCTGAGACCCAAGCCAGGGCTCGAGCACCAACACTTCAACCGCTCCACCGCTGGCCCGCCTCGCCCTCAGGCGGGCCTGCAACACCCGAGTGTCGTTCACCACAATGAGGTCGCCTGGCCTGAGTTCCTCGGGCCAATCCCAAACCCGGCGGTGGCGGGCACCATGGCCAGCCTCGACGACCAGCAGCCTGGCGCTGTGGCGCGGCTCTGCCGGCTGCTGGGCAATGGCCTCTTGGGGAAGGGGAAAGTCGTAGCTGGAAAGCAGCCGATCCTCTTCAGAGCTCACAGAACGATCAGAGGGTGAGGCTCTCAGGGTTTGTTTCCAGCAACTGGGCCAATTCCTTCAAGAAGGCTGCAGCGTGGGCGCCGTAAATGACCCGATGGTCGCAAGTGAGGTTCACCTGCATCTGGCGGCCGACGCGAATCGAACCATCCTTGCCAGCGATCACAGCGGGCCGGGAAGCAGCCACCGCCAGAATCGCCCCCGTGCCCGGCGGCAGGATCGCATCAAAGCGATCCACACCAAACATCCCCAAATTGGACAGGGTGAAGGTGCCCGTGCTGTATTCCTCCGGTTTCAACTGCTTGCTGCGGGCGCGACTCACCAGGTCAGCCCAGTTGCGAGAGAGGCTGTAGAGATCGGTGCGATCGGCCTGGGCCAGCACCGGGGTGATGAGACCACCGTCTTCCATGGCCACCGCCACCGCCACGTTCACTGCATCGGGGTAGGCCATGCCAGCCTCGCTGTAGGCCGCATTCATCTGCGGATGGCGCGCCACACAAACGGCCACGGCCTTGGCCAACAGCGCAGTCATCGTCACCCCCTTGCCCTTCAACTGCTTGTAGAGCGCATCCAGTTTGTCGGTGGTGATGGTGTACCCCACATGGAAGCTGGGAACCGCCAAGCTGGCCACCATGTTGCGGTTCACCGCCTGCTGCAGCGTGTTGAAGGGGGCGGTCTCGCCAGGCCTGCCGAAAGCCTCTCCCACCGAGGCTGGAGCGGGAGCTGGGCTGCCGTTGCTGGCGGCGATCACAGCCGCAGCCGACCCCTCAGCCACCCGGGGAACACTGACCGGTTGGCCTGCAGCGCGCTCCACATCTTCTGCCTGAATGCGGCCATGGGGACCACTGCCCCTGAGGCCCGCCAGCTGCACCCCCAGCTGGGCGGCGAGTTTTTTCGCCCGGGGCGTGGCCACCACCCGGCCACCGGCTGCACCTGCCGGGGGAGCGGGAGCAGGTGCAACAGCGGCAACAACGGCGGCTGGAGGAGCCACAGGAGCGGGGGCCGATGGCGGTGGTGCAGCAGGAGCGGGGGCGGCCTTTGCCTCAGGGCTCGGGGGAGACGCCACAGCGGCCGTGGCCTTGGCTCGAGCTTGCACCTCGGGAATTTCAGCCTCACTTTCAGCGATCAGGCCAATGGTGTCGCCCACGGGAGCCGTGCCCCCGGCCTCCACCAACACCGCCGCCAGGAACCCTTCCTGGAAGGACTCCACATCCATATCTGCCTTATCGGACTCCACAACCAGCACCGATTCGCCGCGCTCAACCCGATCCCCGGGTTTCTTGAGCCACTGCACGATTTTGCCCTCAGTCATGGTGGAGCTGAGGGCGGGCATGAAGATGTCGTGGGTGGGCACCGGTCGTGCAGCCGCGCAGGAACTGCGATCCTACGCAGCGCTCGGCGGCTGGTTGGTGCTTCAGGCCTCAGCGTTCAGCTGAAACCCTCCAGGCTTTCCACCACCCCATCGCGCACGAGCACGGAAGCCTGCATCTTCTCGACCAGGTTGTCGCCGAGCCGCACCTCCGTGAGGCTCTCCAGTTGCCCCTGCTCCACCACCTGCTCGTAATCCAGGGCGCGCACCTGCTGTTGCTGCTCGAGCACCTGGCGCTTTTGCTCCTCCAGTTCGCTCCGCTTGGCAGCCACCTGCTGCTGAATGGAAGCCACCTGTTCCTGCACCCGCGGATCAAGAGGGTTGAGGCTCTGGCTGCGCACCTCCGAAATCACCCGCTGACCTTCCTGTTCCAGCTGGGCCAGCTGGGCATCGAGGTTGCTCAGGGCATTGCTGAGTTCGCGCTCGGCATCCTCCTTCCAGCGCGGGGTGACCACGGCACGAATGGTGATCGCACGTTTGATCGTGAAGGACTCGGCCATGGCAAAAGGAAACGCTTGTAAAAAGGTCAACCCTCACCGTAGAGGGAGGCGATCGCCTCCGCATCCCGCTGGGCAATGCGGTCGCGCCGTTGTTTGAGGGTCTGTGTGAGGAGGCCATTCTCAATGGTGAATGGGGCCACGAGGGCCACACCACCCAGACGCTCATCGGCCCGGGAACCGGGACGGGCGGCCAGCAACCGGTTGCATTCCCGCGTCAGTGCCTTGGTCAGGGCAAGATCCAACCCGGACACCGTGCCCTGGGGAGTGAGGCTCGGCTCGGGCAGACCCATCGAGCCAGCCCACTGGATCAGGGGCTCAGCCTTGGGCACCAGCAATGCAGCGAGTTGCTTGCGGTCCTGGCCAACAAGCATCACCTGCTCGAAGAGGGGGCTTTCCACCAACGCCTCCTCGAGCGGACCCGGTTCAATGTTCTCACCGCTGCTCAGCACGATGGTGTCCTTGGCCCGGCCGGTGAGCACCAGGCAGCCATCGGCCAGGAGTCGGCCCAGATCGCCGGTGTCAAACCAGCCCTCGCCATCCAGCACCTTGGCCGTGGCCTCCGGCTTGCGGTGGTAGCCAGCCATCACCTGGGGCCCTTGGGCCAAGACCAAGCCCGGCTCCCCGAGCCGAAGGATGGCGCGGCTTTCGGGATGGACGATCCGCAGGGCCGTTCCCGGCAGGGGCTGGCCCGCACTGCCGCGCCGATTGCACCAGGAGCGGCGGCAGGTGAGCACCGGGCTGGTTTCGGTCAGCCCGTAGCCCACCAGCAGCTCGATGCCGATGGCTTCAAAAAACCCATCCACATGGATGGCGAGGGCGCCGCCCCCGCTGATGGCCGTGCGCAGCTCACCTCCCACCAACTGTTGGCAGACCTTCGGCCAGAGCACCTTGGCAGCCAGCCCGTGGAGGGGAGCTCGCAGCACCGCTTCTCCGGCCGCCAGCAGCCGACGGGAGGGGCGCTCCGGGGCGAGGGTGAGATCGAGAGCTGCGCGGCGGGCCCGATGAAAAGCCCTGCTGTTGGCCAGGGCGCTCCTCAAAAGACGCTGGCGGGAGGCAGGCATGGCAGCCAGGGCATCCTCAAATCCTGAGAGGAGCGCTTCCCAGAGCCGAGGCACGCTGATCAAGTATTGGGGCCGCACCCTTTGCAGATCGGCTTTGAGATGCCGCAGGCTGGTGTACGTCTGCTGGCAGCCGCAAGACAGCAGGAAGTATTCGGCCGTGCGCTCGTAGGCGTGCCAGATCGGCAGCACACTCAGCACCCGATCGCCGGGCGAGGGGGATACCGCCACGCCCAGGTTCCTCAGCTGGTGGAGCAGGTTGCCGTGGCTGAGAGGAACGCCCTTCGGCTGGCCGGTGGTGCCAGAGGTGTAGAGCAGGGTCGCCAGTCGCTCCTCCCCGCCGCTGGGAAACGGAGGGGGGGAGGAGGTGGATCCCCGTTGGCATAGGCCCTCCCAATCCAAGCTGGGCGTGGGGCCATCGACGGTGGCCGGAGCCCCCTCCAGGCAAAGCACGAAGCGCAGCCTCGCCAACTGCTCAGGCGCCAAGTCGAGCTTGCTGTAGAGCGCCGCTGATTCCACCACCAGGGCCACGGCACCGCAGTCATCGAGGATGTAGCGCAGCTCCTCAGCGGGAGCGCCGCTGCCGCGCACCGCGTCAGCGGCTCCAGCCCGCATCAATCCCTGATCGGTGATCAACCAACGGGGACTGTTTTCAGCAAAGAGGGCCACCACATCCCCCGCTCGCACCCCCAGTGCGGTGAAGGCGGCCGCCGAGCGCTCGATGGCTTCGCCCAGCTGGCCATAACTGAGGCGCATGGGGGGCGTGGCATGGGTGTCCTCCAGGGCCAGGGCCTCCCCATGGCGCTGGGCAAGCTTCGGCCAAAGCTGCTCCAGGCCATCCACCCCCTGCCAGGGGTCTCGCCGTGCCAAGGCGGCCTGATCTTGATCTGTGCCGCTCCAGCGAATCTCAGCGCTGGGGCCGTCGGAAGGGGCGATCGGCATGGGTGGACAGACAGAGCTCGCCTATGGTTACAGGCCGTCCAGGGTTTCAGTGGGCCCGGGGGGACGAAGGTGCAGGCCAAACTCTCGAGCAAACTCCCGCAGCAAAACGGGACGCACCGTGTCGGCACCCAAACCCGGCCGCCAGTGGCAGAGGCGACCCACTGGGCGATCGGCCAGCCCGCAGGGAACGATGGCGGCAAAGGTCTCCAGGTCGCAGCAGACATTGAGCGCCAGGCCGTGCTGGCTGATCCAGCGCTTGGCTCCCACCCCGATGGCGGCCACCTTCGCCCCCTCCACCCAAACGCCGGTGAGCCCTTCCAACCGTTCAGCCTCCAGATCCAGCTGCGCCAGCGTGCGGATCACCACCGTCTCCAGGGCCCGCAGATAGCGATGGAGATCGGCTCCGTGACGCTGCAGCTGCAGCACCGGATAGAGCACCAGTTGGCCCGGGAGGTGATGGGTCACCTCACCACCGCGATCAATCCGATAGAGCGGCAGGGGGGGATCGCCCGGATCGAATCGGAGATGGGCCTCACTAGCACCGCGGCCGAGGGTGTAGCAGGGGTCATGCTCCAAGAGCAGCACGGCCTCCGGCCCAGCTGGATCGTTCAGAAGCCGCCGCTGGAGCTGCTGCTGCCAGGCCCAGGCCCTGGGGAAGGGCACAGGCTGGCTGGCTTCAAAAAGAATTGCGCTGCCGTTGGGGGACATGACTCAATCTCACTACTGTGGCAACAACCCCCAAACCGGGCCGATCCACACCGATCGCACGCAACCGCCATGAAACTTCTGATTCACGGTCGCAATCTGGACATCACGCCTGCGATTCGCGAGTACACCGAAACGAAGCTCGCGCGCGCCATCAACCACTTTGAAGACCTGGTGAAGGAGGCGGACGTGCATCTTTCCGTCGCCCGCAACCCACGGGTGCCTCAGCAGACGGCAGAAGTCACGATGTTTGCCAACGGGGTGGTGATCCGGGCCCAGGAGCGCAGCGAGAATCTTTACGCCAGTATCGACATGGTGGCCAGCAAGGTGGCTCGCCAGCTGAACCGCCACAAAAACCGCCTGCAAGAACGTCTCCAGGGTCCGGTGCACCGCTCCGCTGCCGCGGAGGAGGCTGGCGCCGCCCGTCTGCCCCAGCCGGGCCACCCCCTCACCGAGGGCATGGAGCCCAATCTTCCCCACCGTGGGGTGAGGCGCAAGTATTACGCCATGGCCCCCATGCCCCTCGAAGAAGCCTTGCACCAGCTGGAGATCATCGATCACGATTTCTACGTGTTCCGCGATGCCGACAGCCAGCAGATTCAGGTGGTGTATCGCCGCAACCATGGCGGTTTCGGGGTGATCCAGGCCAAGGACGCGTGAAACAGGAGCTGCCCGACCTACCGCCACTGATCGACCATGCCCTTTTGGATCCCCATCACGGGCTGGAGTCTCTGACGCGCTGTTGCGACGAAGCCAGCCACTTCGGCTTTGCGGGTGTGTGTGTGGCCTCCCGCTGGGTGGGGGCCGCTCGGGAGCGGTTGCCGCGGCGCGGCAAGGTGCGGATCGTGGCGGTGATCGGGTTTCCCTTTGGTGCCATTCCCCCAGCCGTGAAGCGGGCTGAGGCGGAAGCAGCCCTGGAGAGCGGCGCCGACGAACTCGATGTGGTGCCTGATTTCGGAGCCCTCGCCGATGGCGACAGCCGCACCCTCCTGGACGACCTGGCCCCAATTGCCGAGATCGGTCTGCCATTGAAGGTGATCCTGGAACAGGGCCGTCTCAATGAGGAAGCTCTGCGCCTGCTGGTGGAGGTGAGCATCGATGCGGGGGCCCGCTTCCTCAAAACAGGCAGCGGTTTCGGTCCTGCCGTCACCCCCGCCCAGGTGCGCCAGCTGCGGGACCTGGCTCGGGGCCGGGCGGCCGTAAAAGCCGCCGGGGGGATCACCTCGCTGGAGCAGGCGCTGGCTCTTGTGGAAGCAGGGGCGGAGCGCCTGGGCACGAGTCGGGGGGTGGCACTGATGAAAGAGCTGGCCGCCAGCGCGAGCTGACACCCATGGCAATGGAGCGGTATCTGGAGGGGGTGGCGCTGCGCAGCTCGGCCCTGGGGGAGAGCGACCGGCTGCTGACTTTGCTCACCGAAGAAGATGGGCTCATCCGCCTAGCGGTGCCAGGAGCACGCAAGCCCCGCAGCCGCCTGGCAACTGCCCTGCCGCTGGCCCACCTGCGGCTGCAGGTGGGCGGGCGCAACCTCCCCCGGGTGCGGCAACTGACGCTGGTGCGCAGTTTCAGCGGCCTTGGGGAACGGCTGGAGGCCCTGGCCGCAGCCCAAGCCCTGGCGGAGCTTTGTTTGAGGCTGGTGCCCACCAGCGCTCCATCCCCCGGCTGGCCGGCCATGTTGCTGGTGCATCTGGGCCGGCTTGAGGATGTGGTGGCGGAGGCGAGTGAGCGGGTGGAGGCCCTGGCCATCGCCGTTCAGGGATCCGTCCACCTCCTCGCCCTAGGAGGGTATGCCCTGCCCTTGCAGTGTTGCGCGCGAACGGGTGCCCCCCTCGATCCGCCCCTGGGGGACTGGACCTGGCGATGCAGCCTGCTGCCTGGAGAGGGCCTGGCCTGTGGAGCCGTGGAGGGTGCGGCAATGGGGCTCAACGCTTCGGAGTTGGCCCTGCTGCAGCGCCTTCTGCGCCTTGCCCCCCCCCGATCCAGGGATGGGAAGCTGATGGGGCCTGAAGCGGTGTGGCTCCGTCTGCTCGACCTGATCTCGCTGTGGTGTGACGAACATCTGGGGAGCTCCCCACGAGCCTTCAGACTGCTCCGAGCCAGTTTGGAGACGATGCCCCAGCCCCGTCCCACGGCCCCCGGGTCCAAGGCCTCCCGGTCCACAGCCCTCCAATCCACGGCCCCATGAAGGATCCGGTCGTGTCACAAGTTGCAGAGCCACCACGGGAGAACCCTCCCCTGCCTCCTGGGGAGACGGGGCTCGGAGCCGTTTTGGCTCGGGCTGGTTTCCGCCGGCTGTGGATCGGTCAGATCTTCTCCCAGCTGGCCGACAAGTTTTACATCGTGCTGATGGTGTTTCTGATCGCCCAATATTGGGTGCCAGAAAACCTGTCCGGAGGCACTCCTTTAGCGGAAGCTGCTGCCGCAATCCGCATCAATCTGGAGAGCCGGGCCCAGGTCATTACCCTCTTGGCGACAGGGATTTATGTGGCCAACACGATCCCGGCAGTGCTGTTGGGCACCGTGGCCGGGGTGTGGGCTGATCGCTGGCCGAAGCGGTCGGTGATGGTGGCCTCCAATGCCATTCGCGCAGGGCTGGTGATGCTGGCCCCCCTGGCCCTATTGCGCGGGCCCGAGTGGCTGGGCTTGAGCTGGGGCTATTGGGCCCTGGTGTTGATGACCTTTGCGGAGTCGGCGCTCACCCAGTTCTTCGCCCCTGCGGAGCAAGCCGCCATCCCCCTGCTCGTCCCTCCCCACCAGCTGTTGGCGGCCAATTCGGTGTATCAGGCCACAAGCATGGCGGCCACGATTGTGGGATTCGCCCTCGGGGACCCAATCCTGAGGCTCTTGCGGGGCGGGCTTGGGGCCCTCGGGGTTCCCAACGGGGAATTCGTGCTGCTGCCCCTCTGTTACGGCCTGGCCGCCCTGGCACTTCTGGGCATTCGACTGGAGGAGCCCCCTCGGCAGGTGCGACGGGTGTCCATCTGGCACGAAGTGGGCGAGGGCCTGGCCGTACTGCGGGAACGGGCGACGGTGCGCACGGCCATGCTCCAGTTGGTCTTGCTTTACAGCCTTCTCGCGGCGCTCTATGTGCTGGCCATCAGCCTGGCAGCCGCCATCAAAACGTTAGGGCCCACCGGCTTTGGCACCCTCCTGGCCATGAGTGGCATCGGCCTCGCCCTCGGCGCCTTGGCCATGGCCCAACTGGGGGAGCATTTCAGCCGCAAGCTTCTGGCCACCACGGGGCTTGGCACCATCGCCTTCAGCCTTGTGCTGCTGGGCCAGCTGCGGGGCAACCTGGTGCTCACCCTCTTCCTGTGCATTCTTTTGGGTTTGGGTGCCGCCCTGCTGGCGATCCCTGCCCAGACCACCATCCAGGTGGACACGCCGGAAGAGCAGCGGGGCAAGGTGTTCGGCCTGCAGAACAACCTCATCAACATCGCCCTGAGCCTGCCTCTCGCCTTGGCGGGCACCGTTGTGAGCCGCTATGGGCTGCTTCCTGTGCTGTGGGGGCTCGCCGCCATTGCGCTGATCGCAGCCCTTAGTGAGCAACCCTGGCGCCCGTCTTGAAGCTCCCGCTGCTAGTTTGCGTCTGGTTGAAGACTCGCGGTGACACACATCGCCTGGCTGGGTAAGAAATCTCCTTTCTGCGGAAACGTCACCTACAGCCTGGCCACCACCAATGCCCTACGCCAACGGGGACACCAGGTCAGCTTCATCCATTTCGACACACCGGCCACTGCAGCCCTTAGCCGGTCGGATTCCTTTTCTGCGCGAGCACGGCTCCCCGATCCCTCAGCCGCCTTGACGGAGCTAACGCCTGAGTCCCCGGAGGTGACGCTGCCCTATCTGGTGAAATCACAGGTGTACACGATTCCCTCCCCAGGTGCACTCAGGGAGTTAAGGGAATCTCTGGAGCGGCTGCGGCCGGATGTCGTGCATGCCAGCCTCACCCTCTCGCCCCTCGATTTCCGGCTCCCCGATCTCTGTCAGCAACTGGGTGTTCCGCTGGTGGCCACCTTCCACCCAGCCTTCGATGCCAACCTTCGCAACATCACCGCCGGCACCCAACAACTCACCTACCAGGTCTATGCGCCGTCCTTGGCCCGCTATGACCGGGTGATCGTGTTTTCCGAGCTGCAGGCGGATCTATTGGAGCGGCTGGGAGTTCCCCAGACGCGGCTGGCCGTCATCCCCAATGGGGTAGACACCGACACCTGGACGCCAGCGGGCCTGGGATCTCAGCGTGATCTGATCGACCTGCGACAGCGCTTCGGCCGCCGTCGCGTCTTTCTTTATATGGGGCGCCTCTCAACAGAGAAAAATGTGGAAGCTCTTCTCAAGGCCTGGCGACTGGTGCGGCCGAGCGGCTGCGTGCTTCTGATCGTGGGCGATGGTCCGCTGCGCAGTGCCCTCCAGCACAACGATGACGATGTGCTCTGGTGGGGCTACGAAGCGGATCTGCACAGACGGGTGTCTCTGTTGCAGCTCGCAGAGGTGTTTTTGTTGCCCTCCCTGGTGGAGGGGCTCTCCCTGGCCCTGCTGGAGGCCATGGCCTGCGGCAAAGCCTGCGTGGCCACTGATGCGGGCGCCGATGGCGAGGCCCTGGAGGGGGGCGCGGGGATTGTGATCAGCACCCAAGGCGTCACCACCCAATTGCGCACCCTGCTGCCGGTGCTAAGGGATCAACCGGTGTTGACTGCCGAACTGGGCCGCCGTGCCAGGGCAAGGGTTCTGGAGCGCTACACCCTGAGCCGCAACATTGATGCGATTGAAGCCCTCTACCGCGGCTTGACCCGCCATCCGGTGGCCGCAGCCTGAAGTCTCCTTCCGTCCGCTCAGTAGCGCTCCGGCACCGGGCGCCGCCACTCCAGCGGGACTCCAGCGGCAGCCAGCTGTTGGGCTCTCGCCTCCAAACGGCGCCGATCCAGGCGCCAGAGCCGATAGAGACCAGCCCGATCCAGCTCCACCGGAGCCAACCCCTGCCAATGGGGCGATGCGGCGGTGCGTGCGTCGATCACCAGCAACAGGGTGGGTTGCTCCTGGGGGAGGCTGGGTTGTTGGCCCCGACGCCGTTCATGGCGCAGGCGATCGCTGAGGTTGCGCAAGGCCCCGGGCTGAATGCCCTCGTAGATCACCACCCGGCGGCTGTAGTAATGCAGCGAGGGTTTGAGAATCCCCACCATGGCCAGGGGTTCACCGGGCTGGGCCTGCCGGCTGATGCTCGCAGCCAAGGTGCGCACGGGCAGGCCCCGCAGCCGATCCCCCAGGGCCCAGCTGGGCAAGAGGGCCAGGGGCACAAAGAGCACCAGCGGCAATTGGAGGGCCACCAGCCGGGTCCGCTGGGAGGTTGATGAGAAGGCCCAGCCCAGGAGTGCGGCCGCAAGCCAGCAGGCGCCGGCCCACGGCAGACGGCCGCCGCGGATCAGCTCGGCCGGCAGGGTGGGAAGTTCCGGGTCGCGGATCAGAGGCACCAACCAGGGGCCCGCGAAAAACACCGCCGCAAGCAGAGCGGTGAGCAGAAGGGTGGCCCACCAGGCCCAGCGCCCCCGGCTGTCTTTCGTGCCGAGGGCGATCAGCACGGCCGCCGCGGGCACCGCCGGCAACCAGTAGCTGGGGAGCTTGGTGGAGGCCAGGGTGAAGAACCCCAGCACGGCCAGCAACCAGCAAGCACAGAAACGTCCCAGCGAAAGGGGGGGAGACACCGCCATCAGCGGCTGGCGGCTCCAGCACAGAGGCCCCAGGGCACGGGCCAATCCCAGCAGGAGCAGAGGGGAGAAGGGCAGGCTGGCCACCAGCAGAACGGGGCCGAAAAACCACCAAGGCTGGAGATGGTGGTTCACAACGGTGGTGAAGCGCTGCAGGTTGTGATATCCAAAAAAACTGTCCCAGAAAGGACGCCCTTCCTTGGCCAGGGCGAGGCCGTACCAAGGGGCAGCCACAACGCTGGTGAGCAGGAGTCCCCGCAGGGGATGCAACTGGCGCATCAGGGCCTGGCCATCGCCTTGCGCCCATCCAAAAAGGAGCAGGGTGATCACAACGAGCACGATGGCCACAGGTCCCTTGGTGAGCACGGCAAGCCCCAGCAAGATCCAAGCGGGCCACCAGGCCCCTCCGCCGGCGGCATAGCAACGCCAAAAGAGGAGCAGGGTCAGGGCCAGCAGGGCTGAAAAGAGCGCATCGCTCACCGGCGTGCGACCCCAAAGCAGCACCAGCGGCGAGAGGGCGAAGGCGAGAGCCGCCTCCAGGGGAGTTAAGGGAAAGGCCGCCTCCGCCGTGGCAGCGTGCTCCGGATTGGACTGGGGCCAGCGCAGCAGGGTGTCCGCCAGGCCAAGCATCACCGCCACCGTGGCCAGAGCGGAGGGCAAGGCCGCGGCCCAGGAGCCGAGGGGATTCCAGATCGCCTGGCCCGGCAGGGCGTAAAGCAGCCCCATCAGCCAGTAGACGAGCGGGGGCTTGTCGTAGCGCGGCAGGCCATTCACCCGCGGAATGAGCCAGTCACCGCTCTCGTGCATGGCCCGAGCCGCAGCAGCAAACAGGGGCGGTGTCTCATCGACCAGTCCTGTGCTGCCGAGCTGCCAAACGAAGAGCAGCAGGCCGAGGACCAGGGTGATCAGCAGCACAAGGCGGTGGTGGCGACCCATGGAGCGGGTGGCTGCCGAGGAAGCGATCCTGGGCTGAAGGGGAACAACCACCCGATGCGGGCCTGGCGGGCGCATGTTGGCACGGAGGGGATTAGGTTTTGGCAAATTGGGGAGGAGGAAAGCTCTGGGAAGCCTTTCGAGCCCGATTCAGCCTCCCCCTCCACCAGCTCAGCCCCTCCCAACGACTGGCGACTCACGATCGGCCTGGTCGCTCTTTTCTTTGTGCTGATGGCGCTCGCCCTGGCTGTTCATTGGCTTCTGCCCAAGAGCCCCGGCGGCAACGCCTCCAGCACCCCCAACCTCACCAACGGCTCTCCGATGCTCACGAGGCCGCAACTGCTAGAGACTCAGCAGGCCATGCAGGAAACCGCAGATTTCGACGCTCAAAATCCACCCCCATCCCCTCTCAATGGGGGCGGTGCTCTGGGAACCCCTGGCCCACCCTCCAGCTTGGGCACTGGAGCTTTCGATCAATAACTGGCGGCCTGGAGATCAGAGGGAGCGACCTGATCCCCGAGAATGATCGGTGCCCGGCCAATCATTGTGTTCGCCGCCCCAGTATTTGAACGCCAACAACGCCAGGGTGACAAGGGCCATGCCAGCTCCCGCGAAAAAGATCTCACTGCCATTGCTGCCCGGGTCGCGAATCATCGCCTGCAGATTGCTAATGGTTTCAAGAAATGAGACCGCCATGGCGAGAATGATGAAATTGGCGAATTGCCCCTTCAGGCTGTGAAAGCTCTCCACCCGCATCACGCTTGGCAATCGCAGAGGTTTAACAAAGAGGGAAAACATCCCAATTGCCAAAATCAAGCAGCCTGCCCCTACCAGCAACAGGTTGATGCCCTCCAGCACATTCACCTCAAACAGCGCCAGATCATGCCCTTCCGCAGGGACTTCGATCGCGTTGTCGAGCTGCTCGAACACCAACCGCAACCCCTTGGCAAACAAGGCCATGCTGGCCGTGAAAAGACCAAGCACTGGCACCACCAGTAACAACCGGATGGAGAGCAGAAGTTTGTTGAACAAGGTTGGTTTCCCTTAACGACCCCAGTCTTCATGGTGTGAACCCTGACAGACAACCTCAGGAGGCCACAGCGGGCAAGCGCGGACAAGCCTCCACCAGAATGCGGGTCATGGCGGTCTTGGGATGGCTCAGCAACGCCGCCCCCGGCCCCTCCTCCACAATGCGGCCGCCCTCCAGCACAATCACGCGATGGCAGAAGCCGCTCGCCACGGAGAGGTCGTGGGTGATGAAGAGCAGCCCCAGTCCCAGACGCTGCTGGAGATCCCGCAAGAGGGCCAACACTTCGGCCTGCACCTCCGCATCGAGCATGCTCACACTCTCATCGCAAAGCAGCACGCGAGGCTGAAGGATCAGGGCACGGGCAATGGCCACCCGCTGCTGCTGGCCGCCCGAGAGCTGGCGAGGACGGCGGTCCTCAAAGGCCTCGGCGGGCTCCAGGCCCACCGCAGCCAGCTGCTCTCGTGCCCTGCGGCGGGCCTCGGGACGGCTTGCCAGTTTGTGAATCAGAAGCGGGTCCGCCACGGCTTCCCCCACGGACATCTGCGGGTTGAGGCAAGCCAAGGGATCTTGAAACACCATTTGCAACCGCCGACGGGCCTGCCGCAGGGCGCTGCCCCTCAGGTGGTGCAGATCCTGCCCCATCAGGCGCACCGTTCCGCCGCGCACCGGTGCGAGCCCCATCAGGGCGCGGCAGAGGGTGCTCTTGCCGCAACCGGAAGCGCCCACCACACCAATGGTTTCTCCCTCGTGCAAGGTGAAGCTCACTCCATCAACGGCCTTCAGCCAACGGGGCGCCCAGGGCGGGGAGGGGAGGGAGTGCCAGCTGCGCAGTTCCTGCAACTCCAGCAGCACAGGCGCATCGTTTGGCGCCAGGCTGCGACCTCCTTCCCGCTCCCGGGCGGCCTGCACCAATCGCCTCCCCACCGGGGATCTGGGAGCGGTCAGCACCTGATGGCTTGAGCCCTCCTCCACCAGCCGTCCCCCATCCAACACCGCGATGCGCTCACACCAGCGACCGGCCATGGCCAAGTCATGGGTGATCAGCAGCAGGGCACTCCCCAACTCCTGGCAAAGCCCGCAAAGTTCGGCCATCACCTGCATGGTCACCGCCACATCCAGGCTGGTGGTGGGTTCATCGGCGATCACGAGCGGTGGGCTGAGGGCCATGGCCAGGGCGATGGCCACCCGTTGCCGCATTCCGCCACTGAATTCATGTGGATAGCTGCTGTAGCGGGCCGGTGGAATTCCCACCCGCTCCAGCAGCTCCTCCGCCGTGCTCCGCAGCTGACGACGCCCTGAGGGCCGATGGGCGGCCAGGGTGTCGCGCAGGTGCTCCCCCACTGTGAGCAGAGGATTAAGGCGGGTCATGGGATCTTGAAACACCAGGCCCACAGCCTCTCCCCGCAGATGCCGCAAGGCGTTTTGATTCAGGAGGCGGGGATCCTCTCCAGCCAGGAGCAGACTGCCCTGGCACACACTGCCTGGGGGCAGCAGCTGCAACACGGCCCGAGCAACGGTGCTTTTGCCGCAGCCGGAAGGGCCCACCAGAGCTACGCGGTCGCCACGCCAAAGCGAGAGATCGAGGCCATCCAAAGTTGGGGCGGGCGCGCCTGGATAGCGCACGACCAGCCCTTGCAGATCCAACACCTGTTCGGTGTGTTGATGGGACGCGACAGGGGGGGAGGACGCCATGGCGGCGAGGAGACTCGCACCAGCTTGCCTGCCAGACCACTTTGTCGATGGCTCCCCGTTCTCTCAGAAAACCTCCAGGCGATGGCATGGCCCATGGTGGGGAGAGAAACGGCGGAAGCCAAAGCCGGAGATAGTGCCGCCAGGGAATTCACAGAGGTGAAGAAGTGCCTGGCTTCTCCTCTGGGTTGAAGGCTGACTACCATGGTTAGATCGTGAGGAGGTCGATGCTCAGGACCATCCCCGAGTGGATCGCTCCAGAGTCCGGGAGTGTGTCTGGCGACCCTGTGGATGCCCCTGCTCCGCCCCACCCTCTGAGCGCCTTGCGCCGCCAAGAGATTCACGAACCAGCCGACTACGGCGTGCCCCTGCCCGAATGGTTGCAGGAGTGTGTGCGTCACGTGCCTCCAGGGCCTGGCGACAGCTGCCCCACCGACACGGAAGCACTCCTGGCCTCCGCGTTTGACTTTGCCTTCCAGCTCCACGAAGGCCAATTTCGGGCGACTGGGGAGCCCTACATCGTCCATCCCATAGCCGTCGCTGATTTGCTGCGCGACATCGGGGCCAGTGCGGCGGTGATCGCCGCCGGTTTCCTCCACGATGTGGTGGAAGACACTCAGGTGACGCCGCAGGAGCTTGAGGAGCATTTCGGCCCGGAGGTGCGCGCCCTGGTCGAGGGGGTCACCAAACTCGGGGGCATTCACTTCAACAATCACACCGAAGCCCAGGCAGAAAACCTGCGGCGAATGTTTCTGGCCATGGCCAGTGACATCCGAGTCGTGCTGGTGAAGCTGGCCGATCGGCTGCACAACATGCGCACCCTGGGGGCCCTCAAGCCGGAGAAGCAGCAGCGCATTGCCAGGGAAACCCGAGAGATCTACGCCCCTCTGGCCAACCGACTCGGCATCGGCCGCTTCAAATGGGAATTGGAGGATCTGGCCTTCAAGATCCTTGAGCCGGAGGCCTTCCGTGAGATCCAGCAGGCGGTGGCCACCAAGCGCAGCGAGCGGGAGGAGCGGCTGGCGGTGACCGCCAACCTGTTGCGCGAGCGCTTGGAAGCCGTGGGTTTGGGCATGTGCCAGGTGCATGGCAGGCCCAAGCATCTTTATGGAATCTGGAGCAAGATGCAGCGCCAGCAGAAGGCCTTTCACGAGCTCTACGACATCGCTGCAGTTCGCATCATTTGCCCCTCCGTCGAGGGCTGCTATCGCGCCCTCGCCGTGGTGCACGACACCTTCCGACCCATCCCGGGCCGCTTCAAGGACTACATCGGTCTACCGAAGCCGAATGGTTACCAGTCGCTGCACACGGCCGTGATTGGACGCCATCGGCCGATTGAGGTGCAGATTCGCACCAGCGAGATGCATCAGGTGGCGGAATTCGGCATTGCAGCCCACTGGAAATACAAGGAAGGCGGATCCCCTGCCAGTGGCGAGGCGGAGCGTTTCAACTGGCTGCGGCAGCTGGTGGATTGGCAAAAAGATGGGGGGTCGGAAGACAGCAGCGACTACCTGGCCTCAATCAAGGAAGACCTCTTTGATGAAGAGGTGTTTGTCTTCACTCCCAAGGGGGATGTGGTGGGCTTGCGCAAGGGGTCCACGGCGGTGGATTTCGCGTACCGGATCCACTCCGAAGTGGGTAATCACTGTCAAGGGGTGAGGATCAACGATCGGCTCTGCCCCTTGGCCACCCAGCTCCAAAACGGCGATTTCGTGCAAGTCATCACGGCCAAGTCTGCCCATCCCAGCCTGGATTGGCTGAATTTTGTCGCCACTCCCACGGCCCGCAACCGCATCCGAGCCTGGTACAAGCGCAGCCACCGGGAAGACAACATCCTGCGCGGCACCGAGATGCTGGAGCGGGAGCTGGGGAGGGAAGGTTTTGATGCCCTGCTCAAAGGCGAAGCCATGGCCAGGGTGGCCCGCCGCTGCAACCTGGTCAGCACGGAGGATCTCTTGGCCTCCCTGGGGTTTGGTGGGGTGACCCTCCAGCAGGCGGTGAACCGACTGCGCGAGGAGATCCGGCTCGCAGCAGCCACGGCCAGCCCGCCGCCGAGCAATGAGGCCGTGGCTGCCGGAGTAGCCGCCGCCGCCCAGGCCACCAGCCCAGCCCCCCCAACGTCGGGCAGTCCGATCCTGGGGCTGGAAGGCCTGGAGTATCGCCTCGGGGGCTGTTGCAGCCCCCTGCCTGGGGCGCCGATTGTTGGCACAGTCGCTCTGGGCAACCACGGCATCACCATCCACCGGCAGGATTGCGGCAACCTGAGCCAGGTTCCAGGTGAAAGGCGGCTCCCCGTGCGTTGGAATCCCTCTGCGGCGGAGGAGCAGCGCCGCCGCTACCCGGTGCAGTTGCGGATCGAGGTGCTCGACAGGGTGGGCGTGCTGAAAGACATCCTCACCCGCCTCTCCGACCATCGCATCAATGTGAGCGACGCCCGCGTGCGTACGACACCAGGCCGACCAGCCCGCATCGATCTACGGGTGGAGCTCAGCAGCGATGGCCAATTGCAGGACACCGTTGATCAGATCCGATCGATGGCGGATGTATTGGACATCGCCCGGACGGGAACTGGTTAAGGGACTGGTGAAAGGGGCAAAGAAATTCAATCAATCGGCTCTGATCGGCATCATCACATCACCAATGATTAACCACTCTTTACCTTGCTCATCCCTAATTTTTTCCATTTTAAGCACAGCCTTATCCAATCCCGACGAGGAACCCTCCTGGATGTCCATCAAGGTCTGAAGACGACGTCTTTCACGGGGAGAGAGAATTAGTTGGAGTTGATGCCGTTTGGCAACTTGAGAAAGATCGGAATGACTGCGGCTAAGATCAAGCACTAGTGCATCGAATCCAACAAAGGCCAACACATAGATCAACTCCTTACAAGCAGGGCCCTTAAAATAACCACCATGAGTATCAACCTCGCCACAAATATAAGCCTTGAGCAGAGATGCGTACCCAAGGATATTGATGGCACGCAGAGAACGAGCTGCCGTCAAGAGCCCCCTGCTTGGCTCATGCGGCGCAAGCCGATCGATATAGTCAGTGCAATCATAATAACTCATCCTATTTGTCAAGCCTGTTTCGGAACGATCAAACCACGGCCCAAATGGCGGTTCGGCAAGGTTGCGATGCTCAGCATTTGAAGCCCTGAGCTCAAGCTTAGAAGCAGGCAAATCAGAGCCATCCATCGGCGGGATGATCCCATAGGAAATCCTTTGAAAAATCCCATGGCGATCATGCTCATTAGCAAAATGTCTCGCCGTTAAATTGCCAAGGCGATAGCCACTATAGATACTCCGTGCCGGAAAACTGAAAAAGTTGGCTGCCGTAGAGGCCAATCGCAAGGCGAGATCACCCTCGTTGGTAAACACATGGCATTCAGAGATGCGCTCAACTGAAGACACCAACACGTTGGAACGTCGAGGGATCACAGACTCGATTGGAATATCGGGTGCGACCAGGAGCAAGCGACCCAGGCTCAACGAACTAGAGATTTGCGAGATCGACTTCCTGGCGGCCGGATCTTGAGAAGGGAAGGCATCCACCATAATTCGAATGGCGTTAGTGGTGACTCCACAGCCAAGACTGTGAGCAAGAAAGCTGAGCTTCACACCCTCTATCCCACGGCTTTCCAACTCAGCGCTCAGAAGCTGAACGAGCTCGACCAAATCCGGAGTGGCAAAGTAATTTGCTCGAAAAACATCTCGAAAATAAACAACCAGACGCTGCAGCACGAGGGCCAACACGAATGCGGCCAGCAAAGGCAACACAATGGCTAGAAATCCCGTGAGAGCTCCCAACACCGTTGCCAAGACATGAGCCCACGGAACACCGGCAACCAGGCCAGGGATCCATTGCTCCAAGTGTGAGGAAACTCTCGTGAAAGCTCCCAAAATCGAACGGGACAACAAAAGAGACAAAGCAGCGATCCCAACTGTCAAACCCAGGAGAAATATCCCCTTTGGCAAGTTGGGAAGGGCCTGCCAAGCAAATTTTATTCTTTCTAAGCTAAAGACTGTCTTTTCAGATGGCCATCGATAGCCAATAAAAATCGTCTCCCTTGACTTCAACAAAGGATGGCAGCGTGCGTAGTCATAAATTTGTTGATACCAGCCAATCGCGCTGGGGGCATCCGTGCTGAATCCATGCACAGCAATCAGGATCTCCCTCTCGTGAGCATTGGTGCCGGAAAGCTTATCGGCAATCTCCTTGAGAATTGAGGCATTTTGTCCGTCGATTTCCCCTTCGCGACCTGTTGCCTTTTGCCAGCTGCGAGCCAAGGAAGCTGGCAGATAGTCTTCCACATTCTCTGGTGCCGTGCTGGAGACGAGATAGCCACTCGGCCCCTGGGGAGACGGAAGGTCTGGGCGCGGCTGCGCTGGGGCCCTTGGAGGATCTTCATCATCGATATCGGTGGGGCGCAAAAAATCCAGATATTCAAAGATGAGGGCTGGCAGCTGGCGAGCCTCCTCTTCTCTCAGGCCTTTGACAAATCCAGGCTTGGGAGATGAATACATTGTCCGTTTGAATTAGGCCTTCTGATCCTGTCTAGAGTTCGCGTGGATCACCGTCGGGAAGACATACAAAATGTCACACTGCCCGGCTTGTCGCCCGTGGCGTGAAACCAGGCTCCAGCCCGTCAACCAAACTTCGCTTTCCTCATGCCCCTCACACTCCGATGCAGAGCGACCTTCTGACGACGGTGTCGCTGCCCCTGGCTCTGACGAGCGTGATGCTGGGGATGGGTGGGCACATTTGCCCAGAGGGTGCTCCTGCCATTGATTGGGGCGTTGATTGTGGGGGTGCTGCCCATGCCACCGGTTCTGGCCATCGGCCTGATGGTGGTGGCCATCTGCCCGGGGGGCCTCCTCGAATCTGATCACCTATCTCGCCAAAGGCGATGTAGCCCTCTCGGTGAGTCTGACGGCCATCAGCAGCGTAATCACTGTATTCACCATCCCCTTGTTGGCCCATCAGGCGCTGTCGATCCTGATGAGCAGCGATGCGCCAATCAGCCTGCCCATCGGCTCCACGATGCTGCAGATCCTGTTGATCACCTTGGTGCCCACGCGAATGACATCACAGCCGGGCTCCTGCGGAATCCGGAGATGGCCTACCCGCCGCGGTGCACGGCCCTGGATGGATGTCACAGGTTTCGGGCTCATTCAGCTCGGGAGGGGTGCCATCGCCAGGGGCAGAATGCTGAAGGCCAATAGCAGCGCGCGTTGAGCAGACCGTTTTGTGGTTGAGCCAATCCTGTGTGGTGCTGCACGAAACCGATGGGCTTCCGATTTCGACACTCCACCCGTCTGGGTCCCCTGCGCTTCAACTTCAGCAAGGCGGGGCTGAGCTCCATCTCCCTGGGGGGGCCTGGAGCAAGCCTCAACATCCCCGTGGCCCGTTCCGGCGGAACCCGGGCCACCGTGGGGCTACCGGGCACTGGCCTGAGCTGGAGTGTGGAGCAAACGCCAGCCGGTGGACTGCCCAACAGCCGCCGCCTGCGCTCCGAGCAGCTTGAAGCCCTGAAGCAAGAACTTCTGGCCAGCCTGGAGGATCACCTCTTCGGGCCGAGGCGGCCCGGCGAAAGGCTCTGGGAGAAGGGGCTGGTGAACCGGTTGCTGGAGGATCCAGCTCTCGGAGCCCGCAAGCGTTCCCTGCTGACACCGATCGCTTCCCCCTCAGCCCTGAGGTCCTACGTGATGGGAGCCCGCAGCCAAGACGAAGCAAAACGTCGGGCCCAGCGCTGCATCGATGCGGTTGGAGAGGCCCTGCGGTTGGCCAAGGAGCGGGGATGGGGCTAGACCCCTGGAATGAGCGCGATTGCCTAGTCCCACCTCAAGACAGCAGGTCTATGGTGATCTCAACACCTGAAGGTGTCGCCATGCATACAGTTCACTCTCCGGGCCCTGCGGCTGCAGGCCACCGGTCCACCGACCAAGCCAGGGCTCTTCACGAGATCAAAACTCTGGCCCAGCGGGATGAAGCCTTCGCCCATGCCCTGAAGGCCTCCTGCACCACCCAAGAGGCCGTCCATGTGGCCCGGCGACGGGGCATCGCCATCTCCCCGGAAGCCCTCTGGCGTCATCGCGGCACCCTCTTGGCCGGAGGCGTGCCCACCTGGAGGGGATAGGGAGGGCTTGGCCAGCACATAAGTTGAAGGGCTGTTGAAGCAGGACCACCAGCGGATGCCCCCATCCCTCCCCATGGCATCAGCCGCCGCGTCTCCCCACGGTTGTTCACGCCCATGGGTGGACAGATGGCCAGCTAGGGGCCTGACAAGACGACTCGGGGCCGGCCTGGTGGGCCTGCTCAGCACCCTGCTGCCCTTGGCCCCCTTCGCTCCTGCAAGGGCCCTGGAGGAGGTGGTGGTGAAGATTCCGATGCTGGATACAGGCTTCACCATGAAGGTGAGCGAGCTGCGCAGTCCGGAGGCCCTGCGCAACGGCAACAGCGATTTGGCCGAGCTGGACCGGGCCACCAACGGCAACGTGGGCCGCCAGCTTTGGGAGGTGCTGAATCAGCCCGTGCCCCTCACCCTCACCAACATCGTGGATGGTTCCGTGGGGTCTCCCCTGGTGGAGCAAGCCATGCTGGTGATTTCCTCCCTCGGCCAGGTGGAGGGCCAGGAACCTGATCTCACCGGAGAGAAACTCCGGGCAGCACTGGATCGAGCCTCCAGGAATGGCAAACCCACCCTGCTCGATCTGATTGAGGCGCTGCCCGGCCAACGGCTCACCATCGATCTGGCCCAGGCCAGGGACCTGGGCAATCGCATGCTGGCCCAGCGGGACGAGGCGGAGCGTCTGCTGGCCAGCTTGCCTCCCGCGCCTCCCCCGCCAGCCCCGACCGCCCCAAGCGGAACCACCACCACACGAACCCTGAAACTGTCGGTGGCCCACCGCAAAGAACCTCTCCAGCTGGTGGTGGTGGAGCCGCAGGCGCAGGGCAATGGGCGACTGGTGCTGATCTCCCACGGCCTTTGGGATGATCCCAAAAGCTTTGTGGGGTGGGGACGGCTGCTCGCAAGCCGGGGGTACACCGTGATCCTGCCCCGCCATCCAGGCAGCGACAGCAGCCAGCAGCAGGCCGTGCTGGCTGGCAAGGCGCCACCGCCCTCCCCCAAGGAGCTGGCCCTGCGGCCGATGGATCTGAGGGCGGTGATGGATCAGGCCTCCTCCCTCGACTTGCGCACCAAGGTCAACAGCCAGCAAGTGGTGGTGCTCGGCCATTCCTGGGGGGGCACGACGGTGTTGCAACTGGCGGGAGTGCGGCCGATGGAGGCCAACCTGCTCAAGCGGTGCGACGAGCTGGATGACCCCAACCGCAACCTCAGTTGGACCTTGCAATGCAGCTGGTTGCACGCCGTGAACAAAGCTGCCATCAGCGATCGGCGGGTGATCGCCGTGGGAGCGGTGAGCCCGCCAGCGTCTCTGTTGTTTCCGAAGGGTTCCGGGGCGGATCTGAGCGCCAGGGTGCTGTTGGTGAGCGGCAGCCGCGATTGGGTGGTGCCGCCGGATCCAGAGGCGATCGAACCGATGCGCACGGAGCACAGGCGAGGCAACCAGCTGGTGCTCGTGAACGGCGGTGACCATTTCAACTTGAGGCCTGAAGGCCGGGCTGACGGCGGAGTGCTGGGGCCTTTGCTGCTCGCCTGGACCGACGCCGCCTTCGCCGCCGGTGAAGCGGCGCGGCCCCGTCCGGGGGCCCAGCCGCTGCTGGGGCGTGGGGCGTGGGGCAACGCGGAGATGCCGATGGTGGAGGCGAGCCGCGTCGAGTCGGCCCCCTAGCGGCTGGTCGGAATGGCCGAGCCGCTCAGGGCTGGAGCCCTCCGACTTTCCACGCCCGCAAACCGGCAATAGAGCTGCTCAGCCACCGCCAGCAGGGCCGCATCAGCCTGGTCGCCGCCCAGGTTGGTGACCACCACCATCGCGACATCGCGCTTCGGCTCAAGCCAGATGTGCGCGAGGTTCATGCCGTTGGAGCCCGTGTGCTGGATCAGGGGACCAGGAGCCCAGCTCACCGTCACCACACCCCACCCCAAGCCGTAGCTCCCTCGGGTGGGGGTGCCGGGCCCTCCGTTGGGTCCGATCGGGATCGCCACCACGGGAGTGTGGAGCTTTTTCATGGTCGTCGGGCGCACCAAGGCCGGCCCCCGCTTGCCCTCACCCGCATTCCAGCCGGCCCAGCGGGCAAAATCCAGCACCGACATGTGGGCCGTGCCGGCGGGGCCGATGATCGGCGGATTGTCGCCATTGGGGCCGGCCAGCATCGCTTTGAGCTGGCCACCAACCATCTGATGGCCGAGCGGTGCGTCGATCTTTCCGAGCGTCGCCTGCGGCCCCAAACCAGCCGTCCCCAGCTCCAGCGGCAGGAACAGTTGCTCTGTGATCAGTTCCTCCCAGGTTTTGCCGCTGACACGCTCCAACATGGCGCCAACGATCACGTAGTTCATGTTCGCGTACGCAAACCGCGTGCCCGGCTGGCTGGCCAGCGGCTGCTGCACAAACTGCCCCACCAACCAATAACGCTGATCGTTGAGGTTGCCGTCTTCCCCGTTCGCCCGCTGAAGCAAGGCGAGAAATGCCTGATTGTCGCTGGGAACCCCGCTGGTATGGGACAGAAACTGAACCAGGGTCACACCATTCAACCCAGGCGCCATCTGATCAGCCAGCTCAGGAAACACCTCCGCCAGCGTGGAGGTCCAACGCAACTTCCCTGCTTCCACCGCCATCCCTGCCAGCAGGGAGGTCATCGCCTTGGTGTCAGACCCCAGGTGAAAGCGGTCGTTGCGCCGCACGGGGATCTGGGCTCCGGCCCTGCGGGTTCCCACGGCGCCCACAGCCACCAGCTTCCCCTCGATCACCACAGCGGCTGCCAACCCAGGCAGCCCATGGCGCGTGCGCACAGGCTCCAGCATCGCCTCCAGCGGGAGAGGGGCTGGGAAGGCAGGGGTGCCTGTCACAAGCAGGGGGAGGCTGAGCAGGGCAAGGGGGAGCCGGGCCAGTCGTGCGTTCATCGCCGTGCATGCCTGTAGGGCCTGTAGCGGAACCAAGGTTCCAGGCCCCAACGTAGGGCTGCCGCACCGGCGCCACCCACCAAAGCCAGCAGCACCAGGGGCAGCCCCAGGGGGAGCCGCCAGGTCTCGGGCAGCAGGACCGCCACCGCCAGGCCCAGGGCCGCCACCACCAGCCCCGCCACCTCCAACCGCTGGGTGACCAACAGCGCACCCCGGCAGCTGGCGCAGTGCCGCGTGTGCTGTTGGTAGCGATCCAGCAGCATCTCCTCGCGAGCGGGCAGCTCCTCTGGCGACTTCAAGGCTGGGATCACCGCCGCCATGCCCTCCGCGGCGGAAACCGTTCCTCCCGGGAGCAGCGTCTGCCAGGGCGGGGCTCCATAACGCTCCAGCCAATGGTGAAAGGCGATCACCATCCGATCGGCGGCCGTGGGCAGGCGGTAGGCGTGGCGCCAATCCGCCGGCTCGCCGGCGGCGCGGCGACGGGCCAACTCCCGCTCGATGCGGTCGAGCATCAAGAGGTCGCCATCGAGCACCTCATTGCGGTTCGTGAGGTGATCCCACCAGCGGGGACGCCGCATCCACCAAGGGAAGGTCCAGTCGTGGCTGAAGAGCGCCACCACCCGGCTGCGGCCAGGCGCCACCGGCAGGCAGTAGGTGATCAGGCCCATCCGCCGCTCGCCCGGCAGGTGGAAGCGATATTCCAGGAGGCAGGGGGGCTGGAAGATCAAACGGGTGGTGATGGCCAGCGCCCGGCTGGCCACCTCCGCCTCCACCAGCTCACGGCTTTCGCACACCATCCGCATCGGCAGAGGCATTGCCCGTTCCCGCCGCCCCTGCACACCGTGGTGGGCAAAAGGCACATGGGCAGGATCGGCCACGTTTTCCACCAGGGTGGCCCAGTCGTAAGGCAGATCCCGCACGATCGAGCCCCAGCGGAAACCCTCCTCCGCCTTGGCAAAAGCAGATAGCGGCAGGGGCGTGGTCGCCGCCAGGTCCGCCTGCTCCCCAGCGGGCCAGAGCCAGAGCAACCCCACCGCCTCCCGCACCGGCAGCGCCGTCGCGGCCAAATGGCGTGCCCGATGCGGCTTGGGCTCCGGCGGGCTGGCTTGAGGGATGCGGCGACACAGTCCCTCCCCATCGAAACACCAGCCGTGGTAGCTGCACATCAGCTGGCCGCTGGCCGGATCCAGCCGCCCTTCGCTGAGGGGCGCGAGCCGGTGGGGGCAGAGATCGAGAAACACCCGAAAACCATCCCCCGCCGGTCGCCAAATCACATAGCGGCGGCCCAGCAGCTCCACGGCGGTTGGCAGGGCCGGATCGAGATCCTGCAACGGTGCCAGGGGATACCAGGCGACCCGATAATCAAAACGATCCGACGAGGGCGTCACGGGCGAAGAGCGACACGGAGGCTGAGTCGAGCCTGGCACGCGTGGAGCGGCGGGAATTGGCCCCCTTGCAACCTCCCATCGCTAGTCGGTGTGACCCATCCCGACGCGGGCGACGGGAGGGTCGAGATTGCCGCCCCCTTCGCACCAAGCCTCCGACTCACGCCAGCTGCCAAAGGCGGGAAACGGCCACGTGCACGATGACGCTGCCGCCAACCCCCTAACGTGGCGCGGACGAAGGAGACCCCCATGCAGGCCAGCTGGAACGGTGCGGTGATCGCCCGCAGCGACGACATCGTGAGTGTTGAGGGGAACGCCTATTTCCCACCCGAAGCCCTGGAGAAGGACTGTTTTCGACCCTCCAATCACCGCACGGTTTGCGGTTGGAAAGGAGAGGCCCATTACTACGATGTGGTTGTCGATGGCCAGGTGAACGCCAACTCGGCCTGGTACTACCCCGAACCCAAATCCGCAGCGGCAGAGATCAAGGGCAGGGTGGCCTTTTGGAAAGGGGTGAAGGTGACGCAGGGCTGAAGAGGCATCGCCCGCTTCAACAGCACACCCCCCTAGTTCAGAAGTGTATATTCTGATTTTTTCCGCCATGGTGCCGTTCTGGCGAGAGGTCCTTCCTGCCCTCTGCAGTGGTTTGGCCGCATCGATCCTCGCCAGTCCAGCAGCAAGCCATGGGGAGTCCATCTGCAGAACGCCAACAGCAGGCTTTGATTGTTCTCCCCTGGGGCTTGAGGAAGCCTTGGCGCCAACAACCTTGGCGCAACACCAGATGCTCACGCCCGATGGCAGCACCTCCTCACCAGCCTCAGGGCTCAATCCCGATTCCGAGGAGGTGCTGGAGCAAGAAGCGCGGGAGGGCAACAGAGAAGCCCTGGCCAAACAGGCCCAAAACCCGATCGCCAACCTGATCAGCGTTCCGATCCAATGGAACAGCACCCTCGGAAGCCAATGGGCTCCGCGGGCGGTCGATCCCAGCGCCCAAGCCAATCGCACCTTCAATGTGTGGAATGTGCAGCCGGTGGTGCCGTTCCCACTGAACGACAACTTCATGTTGGTCAGCCGCACCATCGTGCCTGTGATCCACCGCCCCTTGGCCGGTGAAACCGATGTGATCGGCATTGGTGACATCAACCCAACCTTGTTTCTGGTGCCGCGCACCAGGGGCAATCTGATGGTGGGATTCGGCCCAACGCTGGTGATTCCTTCCGCCACGGATGTGCAACTCAGCAGTCAACGCTGGAGCGCCGGCCCTGCTGCCGTAGCGGTGCTCAGCAAGGGCACCTGGGTGGGAGGAGTTCTGGTCAATAACGTCTGGTCTTTTGCCGGCGATGGCGGCCGCGATGTCAACGCCATGCTGATCCAGCCCTTCCTCAACTACAACCTGCCCGCAGGCTGGTATCTGATCAGTTCCCCGATCATCACAGCCGACTGGACTGCCGCCAACGGCAAGGGCTGGACCATTCCCATCGGCGGAGGCTTCGGCCGCCTCTTCCAGATCGGCAGCCAACCGTTCAACACCTCCCTGCAAGCCTTCTGGAATGTGGCCAAACCGGATGTGCTCGGCGAGGAGCTGTTGGGGGATGTCACGATTCGCCTCCAGATCCAGGCCCTCTTCCCCACCGGCGCTGGCAGTTAGGGGACCACAACGGATAGGGGCTTAGGGTTGGGCGTCAGCCAGCGAGCCATGAACCGGACTCTGCGCGGGGTCGCCTACGTGAGCGTGTGGGTGTTGCTCTGGGGAACGGCGGCATCCCTGGCCGATATGGTGCTGCTGCAACGGGGGGCCTACGAGGCGGGCACGCCAGGCCAAGTTGTCACCTTCGCCTCCTATGGGGTGGCGTCTGTCGTGCTGGCCGTGCGCCTGGCAGGACGCTTCCTTAAAGACGATGACGCCTGAGCGCAAGGCAGGCGGCACCGACGTGCCGCGCCTGATCGATGCCCCGCCCAACGCCCCTGCCACGCTGCTGCTAGCCCACGGCGCCGGGGCACCCATGGACAGCCCCTTCATGGACGCCATCGCCACCGGACTGGCGGCACAGGGTTGGCGGGTGGTGCGCTTTGAGTTCCCCTACATGGCCCGCCTGCGGCTCACTGGCCGCAAAGGAGCACCGGATGCCTTGCCCAGGCTGAAAGAAACTTTCCGCGCAGAAGTGGCCCTGGCTGCCGCCTCAGCCCCGCTGATCATCGGCGGCAAGTCGCTGGGGGGGAGGGTGGCCAGCCTGCTGGTGGACGAGCTCGCCCCAGCGGGCGTGCGAAGTTGCCTCTGCTTTGGCTACCCCTTCCATCCGCCCGGCAAACCCCAACAGTTGCGCATCGACCATCTGGTCACGCTGAACACCCCCACCCTGATCCTGCAGGGGGAGAGGGATCCGTTTGGCCGGCGCGACGAAGTCGTCAACTATCCCCTGTCTCCCCAGGTGCAGGTGCAATGGATCCCCAGCGGCGACCACAGTTTCAAAGCCACCCGCAGCTCCGGCCGCTCAGAAGCTGAGAACATCGCCCTGGCAGTGACCCTTGCTGACCGTTTCTGCCGCGATGTGCTGGCCAAGCCAACCCTTCCCTGCATGGGCTGAACACAGAACAAGGCAGGCAGCCTGGCTGAGGTACGGACGGTCGTGAGCATCTCCGCACAAGCCAGCTGTTCGCGTGTCCAGCGCTACAGCCGCCGCCCAATCTGACCCTTAAAAAGCAACAACTCAAATTTCCATACCAAACCTTTTCGGTTCCATTCGTCCCATCCCTTCGCACTTCCCACCATGACGTCTGAACAGGCCGCTCAACTGATCGACAATACGCTGGATCTTGTGCATCAACGGCTTCAAGATCTTGAATCTCAGGCTCTGATCCAGGAGCATCACGCCTTGGCTGAGGAATTCAGGGAGTGGCGGCATCCGATCGGTGGCCATATCGACCTGATGGTTTTTCCTGGTCTATCCAACCCCTGATTCATCCCAGCTTTGTAGGACATCAACCCAAATGACAACTCGCCATATCCAGTCGTTGAATGCCTTCTTTATTTGGTGTTCGCTTCGCCAGAACAAGACGACCTGACTGACAACAGCCTGTTGCGCAGCTAGAGCGGAGAGAACCGTTTCCGCTCGATGTCTTCTCCCTCCCTCAACCCTGTGGATCAACTGCTCGCCATGGCCAGCGGCGCCTGGGTGACCCAGATGATTCATGTCGCGGCAGAGCTGGGCGTAGCCGATTCTCTCGCCCTTGGCGAGCGCAACGTGGAAGATGTGGCGCAGAGCTGTGGCGCAGATGCCGACGCCCTCTTTCGCCTGCTGCGGGGATTGGCCAGCCTGGGCCTCTTCCGTGAAACCCGGCCGCGACGCTTTGCGCTAACGCCCCTGGCAGAGCTCCTGCGCAGCGATCATCCCCAGTCGCTGCGCCACTTCGCCCGCATGCTCGGCGAAGAACACTATTTGAGCTGGGATGCGTTGTTGCACAGTGTGCGCAGCGGAGACAATGCCTTTCGCCACCGCTACGGCCAGTCGATCTTTGAGTGGTATCAACAACACCCGGAGCGGGGCGAAATTTTCGATCGCGCCATGGGCGATTTCTCCAGGCAGGAAACGGTGGCTCTACTGGAGGTCTATCCCTTCAAAGAGGTAAGCCATGTGGTGGATGTGGGCGGCGGCCGGGGCGAACTGCTGATGGGCCTGCTGCGGACCCACGGGCACCTGAGGGGCACGCTCTACGATCAACCCTGGGTGGTGGAGCCTGTGGCCATCCCCGCAGACTTGGAGGGTCGGCTGGCGGTGAGCGGCGGCGATTTCTTCGCGGCAGTGCCGCCGGAAGCTGATGCCTATCTGCTCAAGCACATCATCCACGACTGGGATGACAGCGCCTGTTTGCGGATCCTGCGGGCGATCCGCACCGCGATGGCCCCTGGCGCGCGCGTGTTGATCGTGGAACAGGTGATCCCTCCAGGCAACGATCCTTTCCCCGGCAAGCTGCTGGATCTCAACATGCTGGTGATGACCGAAGGCGGAAGAGAACGAACCCCAGCCGACTATGCCACCCTGCTCGAAAGAGCTGATCTTCAGCTCAGTCGCATCGTGCCCACCCCCTCAGCCGTGAGTGTGGTAGAAGCGGTGGCAGTGGCTTGATGGGGGGACAACACAATGATCGAGATTCTTTCCGGCACCAACCGGCCAAATTGCAATGCCCTGCGCATCGCCCAGCTGCTGCTTGAGGCTTATCAGAAGCTGGGGGTGGAGGCCAACATTTTAAATCTACAAGAGCTGCCTGCCGAGATTTTTCAACCCGCTTCCTACGGCAGCAAACCCACCGAATTCCTTCCGTTTCAGCAGCGGGTGCTTCATGCCAGCGGCCTGCATGTGGTGACACCGGAATATAACGGTAGCTTCCCAGGAGTGCTCAAGATTTTCATCGATATGTTGGCATTCCCAGAGAGTTTCGAAGGCAAACCGGTGGCCTTCACCGGGGAAGCCGCAGGGCTGTGGGGAGCCCTGCGCCCCGTGGAGCAGCTGCAAATGATCTTTGGCTACCGCAATGCCTTCGTCTTTCCCGAGCGCGTGTTCATTGCAGGGGTGCACCACAAGTTTGACGATGCGGGACACTTCAACGATCCTGAGCTGCTGCAGCGGTTGCAGGCCCAGGCCACGGGCTTCACAAGGTTTGTAAACCGGCTGGCTGACAGTGGGGGGATCCCTAGCTAGAGGAGGATCGCGTCTTTTTCCCTCGGGATGCCGCTGCCCTCCAAAACCCCACGTCTTGCCGCTGCGGCTGGCCTGGTGGGAGCCCCTGCTCTGCTCTTTGCCGGGGCCTTGCAGGCAGGAACGCTTTACAGCTTGGAAAGCTTTTGCAGCCTCAATGGCACCGATGCGGTGCCCTGTCACATCGAAGCCATCGATACCAACAACCACACCGAATACCGCCACCGTCTCAGCTCCAAGGAGGTGAGATTTCGGGTGATCGATCAGCCCTACATCCGCATCGAAATGTGGGATGAGGGAAACAACAGCTGGCGCAGCGTGCGCAATGCCGCGGCCTTTTTTGAATTGAACGCCCTCTGTCTGGATGGCACCAGCTTTTGCGCCATCAACCCCAACTACCTCAACAGCGTGCGCCAAGACCTAGGGAAGTCGGTGATCGGCCGCAGTGTGCTTGAGGTGCACTTCGGCAAGGATGGGCGAATTGACGCCAGCTGCTACGACGCCGGCTGCCCTGATGGGGGCCAGATCACCAAAACCCCCTGAACGCCATGCGACAGCTTGTCCCTCTGCTCGCCCTGGCGTTGGCCCTTCCCTCCGCCCACGCCGGGCTCCTGACGCCCCCCACCACACATCACCAGGGGAGTGATGAGCCCCTGGCGCCGGTGCTGTTGGCTCGGGAGCGGGGGGGGCGTGGTGGAGGCGCCCGCATGAGCGGCAGGGGTGGAGGTGGGGGCAGGGGCGCCACCGGACTGGGGCGCCGCAACATGGGCTTGGATCGCGGCAACCGGCGACCTGAGGGGGGCTGGAGCCGCAAGCTGGGGGATGGGGATCGGGGTCGTCGCGACTTTGATCGGGCCCGAAGCCAGCTGAACAATCGCGTGGGCAACATCGATCGCGATCGCATCCGCCGCTCCATCGACCGCGATGACTGGAACCGCGCCAGGGATCGGTGGCAGGAGGGGATCCAGAACGTCGACAGGGATCGGGTGCGCCGCAGTTTTGATCGGGTGGACAAGAACTGGGATCGGGTGAGGGATAACGTGCGCGATGAGTGGCGCAACAACGTGCGCGATGAGTGGCGCGACAACGTGCGCGATTGGGACCGGCGGGTCGAGCGGGGAGTCGATCGGCTCCGGCGATGGGATGACGATTGGCCGGGCTGGGCGCGGCCGGGCTGGCAGCTGGCGCGGCCTTGGCGCTATGGCTGGTACGGCAACTGGACCAATCCGCCCTGGGGATGGTGGACCACCCGTTCCGTGGCCTGGGGGGTGGGCAGCCTGGCCACCTCCGCAATGATCACCAATGCCGTGAACCAGGCGATTGCCGCCAGCCAGCCCACGATCGTGGTGAAGGATGCGGGTTACACGCTCTACTACAACAGCATCGAACCCACCAGCGACCAGATGATCCGCTTCACCGCCGCCACCGGCGACACTCGCTTTGAAGCGACAGGTGACTGCCAACGCGGTGAACTCAACGGTCGGGAGCCGGCTATCGCCGCCCAGGCCCAACTGCTCAATGCGGCCTGCCAGGTGGCGTTCGGGAGCTAACGCCGCCTGGCTTGGTGACCTCTTGGGATTTGGGGGAGGCTCAGCCACCCCACAGCAGCGATTCGGCCTTGCGCCAGTAGCGCGAGAAGCGCTTCAGGTCGGGCGATCCTGGCCCCGACTGGGGCAGGTGGACAAACGGCTCAGGCTCCAACACCTGCAGCGGCATCGCCGCCGCCAGCCGCTGGGCGATTGCCGCGAAGCGCGGATCCACCGCCCGGCTGGTCACCACCCCATCGGCTCCGGCCGCCGCCGCCGCCGCCAGCACTTCGCCAACCACATCGCCCTGGCGCACCTCCACCGGCAGCTCCGCCAGGCACTCCCTGAGAAAGCGCAACCGGCCAGGCGCCAGGGGCACGGGCACGCCGCCCGCTTGGCCACCGGTGGTGGCGGTGCGGCCCTCGATCAACTCCGTATCGAACACAAACACCGCCGGGGCGTCGGGATGGGCCCGCAGGGCGGGGTTCGCCGGGCCCAGGGCCTCGCCGTGCAGCCACACCAGGGGGCGCTGGGGTGGCGGGCCGGACAGCCTCGGCAGCTCCAGCCGGGGCAGGGACGCAGCCGCCCCCGGCATCGTCTCGGGCCCAGCCCCGCCAGCTCCGGGCGCCCTGAACAACCTCTCCTGCAACCTCTCATAACTCGCCTCAAACGGACATCCCCCCGGCGCGCCAGCGCCACCCCTTGCCGCGGCAGGGCAAGCGGCGCAATAGCGGCCGCTGCTGAAACGCTCCAGGTTGGCCCGGTTGAAGATGTAGGGCTTGTGGCTGAAGGCGCTGGCCACCCACTGCCAGCTCAAGTTGTTGCTGGCCGGATCGCCATCGAGCAGGTGTTGCAGAAACCAGCGGGCCCCCGCCTGCCAGCGCACCCGCCGCCAATGCACCACGTAGGCCGCCAGCCACATGCGGGCATGGTTGTGCAGCCAGCCCGCGGTCATCAGCTCGGCGGCGAAGGCATCCATGCAGGCCAGGCCCGTGGCGGCGGCGGCCACATCGGCGGGCAGATCGGGCGCGTAAGCCCGGAGGGGGTGGCCGGTTTTGAGGGGTTCCCGGTCGTGCCAGATGCCATCGCCCCACAGGATCCAGAGCCGCTGCCAGTAGTCACGCCAGCCCAGCTCGGCGATCAGCTTCTCGCCCGCCCGCCGCTGGGCCGGGCTCCAGGGGCGCCCGCCCGCTGCCTCAGCGCTGCGCGGCCAGCCGCTGGCACGGTCCGCCCCGGCAAACAGCTCCCCCTGCAGCGCCTCCGCAGCTGGCCCGCTCGGCTCCGCTCGCTCCCGCAGCCGCGCGAACACCGCCTCCCGCACCTCCGCCAACGTCAGCACCCCATGGCGGATGTAGGGCGACAGGCGGGTGACGGCCCCATCCAGATGGTTGCGGCTGGCCCCATAGCGGGCCGGATCGATCAAAGCCAGGCGCGCTTCAGCGGCGCGGCGGCCGCCCTGGAAGGCGGTTTGGCCGGCGGGGGTTTGGGCGGGGCGCTCCATCAGAGCCCGCCTCCATCCAGCACGGCCCTCTCCACCAGCTGCCGGGCTTGCTGCACCACCTCCCGCACCCGCGCTGGATCGGCGGGCGGCCGCTCGCCAGCCACCATCGCCCGGTAGAGATCGGCCACGGCCCAGGCGGCGCTGGCCGGATCGGCGGCGTGGCGAGGGATCAGGTGCAAATGAAGATGGGGAGCCCCCTCGCCAAAGGCGATCGCGTACACCCGCTCGCAACCGGTGAGCCGTTGCACCAGCTGGCAGCCATGGCGCACCGCCGTCCCCCATGCGGCAGCCTCTGAATCGGTGAAATCCAAGGGCCCGCCGAGGTGGCGACGGGCATCGAGCAACAGCCACCCCGCCAGCGGGGCCGGATCGGGATGGTGCCGCAGGAGCCAGAGGTCACCGCGGCCAATCAGATCAGCCTCCTGCGCGTGGCGATCCGCGTGGAGTTGGCAGATGGCACAGGGCACGGGCATCGCGGGGGCGGCCGGGGCTCCATCCTGCAGGGGCACGGGCGCGAGCCACGCCGCCTCGGCCGTAGCCGGCCGCTGGTGGAGAATCCCCCGATTCCCTCTCCCTGCCTGTCCCCCATGCTCCTCGACCTGCGCGGCAAGAAGGCCCTCGTCACCGGCATCGCCAACAACAAGTCGATCGCCTGGGGCATCGCCCAGCAGCTCCACGCTGCGGGGTGTGAGCTGGGCGTCACCTATCTGCCGGATGAGAAGGGCCGCTTTGAGGGGAAGGTGCGCGACCTCACGGCTCCCCTGGCGCCCACCCTGTTCGAGCCCCTCAACGTGCAGGAGCCGGCCCAGATCGAGGCGGTGTTTGCCCGGGTGGCCGAGCAATGGGGCAGCCTCGATGTGCTGGTGCACTGCCTGGCCTTTGCCGGCAAGGAGGAGCTGATCGGTGATTATTCCGCCATCAGCCCCGAGGGCTTCGCCCGGGCCCTGGAGGTGAGCGCCTATTCCCTGGCGCCCCTCTGCCGCCACGCCAAGCCCCTTTTCAACGCTGGCGCCAGCGTGATCACCCTCAGCTACCTGGGCGCTGAGCGGGCCATCCCCAACTACAACGTGATGGGCGTGGCCAAAGCAGCTCTGGAGGCCTCGGTGCGCTACCTGGCCGCCGAGCTGGGCCCTGAGAAGCAGGTGCGGGTGAACGCCATCAGCGCCGGGCCCATCCGCACCCTGGCCAGCTCCGCCATCGGCGGCATCCTCGAGATGATCCACAACGTGGAGGAGAAGGCCCCCCTGCGCCGCACCGTCACCCAGGAGGAGGTGGGCAGCACGGCCGCGTTTTTGGCCAGCCCCCTGGCTTCAGGCATCACCGGCCAGGTGATCTATGTGGATGCGGGGTATTGCATCACGGGAATGTGAGGCTGGGGCCTGGCCCATCAGCGCTGGCGGGCAGCCAGTAGCCCGCGCACTTTTCGGTAGAGCCGATCCCGGCGGGAGGGGCGGCGCTGCGGGTCCGTGGCCAAGGTGGTGAGCAGGGCCTGCAACACACGGGCCAGCTGCTCAGGGCTGCTCTGCTCCAGGAGGGTGTGGGAGTAAGCGGCCAGGGCCTCCTCGGCCGGTTTTGGCAACTCCGCCGGGGCTTCGATGCCGAGCTGGCGCAGCAGAGCGGCTAGATCAGCCACATTGTGGGATTCCCAATCGTTGGGCGAGGTGAGGGCCTCCCCTTGCAGCGCATCGATGATCTCCCAGCGGATGTGCGCAGCGCCGGGCAGCAGTTCAAGCACCTTTTCACTCATCCAACGGCCCTGCTGTCGCCGAAGAATCAATCGCACCCGGGTGCCCGGGCGCAATTTGGCCAGCCAGAGCAGGTAGAGCGAGCTGCCATCCATGAAGATCAGGTCGCTCGCTTGGCCGTAGAGGCGGATCTGCTCAGCGATGGAGCTGCGCTCCGGGTGAAACACCGTGTATCCAGCCGCCTCGAGCAGGGGATCGAGCACCACATCCCCGAGCAGTCGCCCCAGGCTGATCGGCAGACCGCTGCGGCTCACGTACAACTTCGGTGTGGCGGCTGGCTCGGGCGCGGGCGAGGCGGGCCGTTGGGAACTGGCCAGGAGGTGGCGCAGCAAGGCACGGGAATCGCAGCCCAGCTGGCGATCCACGGCCCGCGCATCCGACCCGAATCCCCACACGCACGCCGGGATCCACAGCTCACGGAAGCGGAGCGGGCGCTGCAGGATGCGGATGCGACTGGCGGGCAGATGCAGCAGGCCCAGAATCTCCTCCATGTAGGGCAGGAGAGTTTTGCCCTCATCCAGCCAACGCGGCATGAAGAACACCACATCCCCCTCCAGCTGCTGCAGCCTGAGGGCGGCCTCCTTGGCTGGCCCCTCCAGGTCTGCCACAGGCGCCAGCCACCAGAGGCGGCTGAGGCTTTCGTGGAGGAAATGGCCGAAGTGACGGATGAGGCAGCCGCCAAAAATGGCGGGAGCTGCAAGCGTTTCCGCCTCAGCCCCAGCCTCCCGCGCAGCGGAGCGGAGGCCAGCGTCATCCCAGTGCAGGGCATCCTGGGGCGGATAGGTGAAGAGGGTTGGCAGCGCTTCCGCCACAATCTGCCCACGGCTCGGGTCCCAGATCAAGCCCTCGGTCTCCCGTGCATCCACGGAAAACCGAGCGAAGGGCAGGGCGAGCACGCCGTTGATCGCCCTGAGAATCGGTGAGGCCATCCCGTTCATTTATGCCGTGATTGTCAACACTTAGAGGGGCAGGGTTGGATGAAAAGTTTGATCAAAAACCGCCCAAGCCTATTGAGATTGTTAGATCTTACCACCCTTTCCCGGCTTGGCGAGGAGCGACGCGATGGGCCATGATTCTTTTCATCCTCCCCTAGCCGTCGTGTCTGCCTCCTCCCGCATGGCTGAAACCCTTCGCTGGGGGGAGGTTCACCGCCAAACCGGCGAAACCGATGTGCGCGTGCGGCTCTGCCTGGATGGCACAGGCCAGTGCCAGGTGGCCACCGGCGTGCCCTTTCTCGACCACATGCTCCACCAGATCAGCAGCCACGGCCTGCTCGACCTGGAGATCAACGCCAGCGGCGACACCCATATCGACGACCACCACACCAACGAAGACGTGGGCATCGCCTTCGGCCAGGCCCTCGCCCAGGCCCTGGGGGATCGGCGTGGCATCCATCGGTTTGGCCACTTCCTGGCGCCGTTGGATGAGGCCCTGGTGCAGGTGGCCCTCGACTGCTCCGGCCGCCCCCATCTCAGCTACGGCCTCAGCATCCCGGCCCAACGCATCGGCACCTATGACACCGAGCTGGTGCGGGAGTTTTTCGTGGCGGTGGCCAACAACGCCGGGCTCACCCTCCACCTGCGCCAGCTCGACGGGGTGAATTCCCACCACATTGTGGAGGCGGGCTTCAAGGCCTTTGCCCGGGCCCTGCGCCAGGCGGTGGAGCCGGATCCTCGCCGCTCCGGAGCGGTGCCCAGCAGCAAGGGAGTGCTGGAGCGGGCGGGTGTGGCTCCTTAGGCCTTCCCCCTTAAGGATTCATGGAGCTTCCCCGTATCGCTCCAGTGGCGCGTCTACGGTGAGACAGTCGGGATGATCGCTGCTTGGACGCGGCGAAAACAAGGCCGTGGCCATGCTCGCGCTGATTGGCACCCCCCTGTTGTTTTTCCTCTCCACCCCGGGGTGGGGACTCCCCGAGCTGCCCGCCCTGCCCGAGTTGCCTGCCCTGCCCTCCCTCAACAGCGTGCTCCCCAGCCTCGAAGGCGTGGTGCCCCGCGAGGGGCAGGTGCAGCAGCTGGACACCAAGGAGCGGGCCGTGCAGGGGCAGGTGCAGCAGTTGGACCAAACCACCCAGGTGGTGCCCTCCAGTGATGGGTCCAATGGCCGCATCTTGACGTTGGATCAGAGCCTGGAAACCCCCAGCTCTCCGGAAGGGCTCACCAAGGGGTCGGGCTACACCCCCGGCACCTATACCAATGTGGATCTCACCGGTGGCAGCGGCAGCGGGGCCAAGGGCACGGTGGTGGTGGGCAATGACGGCAAGGTGCAATCCGTGGCCCTCACCAGCTTCGGCCACGGCTACCAGGCCAGCGACGCCCTCACGACCAGCAGCGCCAATCTCGGGGGAAGCGGCTCAGGCTTTGTAGTGGATGTGTCGAAGGTGGTGTCCCGCGGCTCCCCCGAAGGCCTGGGCCCCGGCAGCGGCTACACCCCCGGCACCTACACCGATGTGCCCCTCACCGGCGGCAGTGGCAGTGGCGCCAAGGCCACGGTGGTGGTGGGCAGCGATGGCAAGGTGCAGTATGTGGGGCTCACCGACCCTGGGCGGGATTACCAAGCCAGCGACAGGCTCAGCGCCAACACCGCCGATCTGGGGGGAGGCTCGGGGTCGGGCTTCAATGTGGACATCAAAAAGGTCACCCCCACCACCACGGCTGAAGGGCTGGATCCGGGCAAGGGCTACAAGCCCGGCACTTACACCAACGTGCCCCTCTCCAGCGGCAGCAGCGGTGGCAGCGGCGCCAAGGCCACGGTGGTGGTGGGTGACGACGGCACGGTGAGTTCCGTGTCGCTCACCGCCTTCGGCAAGGACTACCAGGGCGGCGACACCCTCAGCGCGAGTGATGCCAAGCTCGGCGGTGGCGGCGGATCGGGCTTCAGCGTCGACGTCTCCACCGTGCGCAGCACCCTGCCCTCCCTGGACGATGTGCTGAAAAACGTGCTTCCCAGCCTGGGCAACTGAGCATGAAACGGGATCCCGCTTGGATTGAAGCGCTCTGGGGCACCCTGCGCGAGAGCCAGCGCTTCCGCCTCGGCGAGCTCTTGCCCCAGGCGAAGGCGCAGTTGGGGCAAGATCTGTTTGTGGCCAGCCAGTGGCTGGCGCACGATCTGCCGAGCTACTTCGTGGAGGTGGGCGGCACCGACGGGGTGGAGCTGAGCAACACCCACCTCTTGGAAAACCGCCTGGGTTGGCGCGGCCTGGTGGTGGAACCGGCGAAGGTGTGGCACGAGGCCCTCAGGGCCAACCGCCATTGCGCCATCGATCACCGCTGTGTGACAGATCGCTCAGGGCAGCAGGTGGAGTTTCTGGAAACCCAAGCGGCCACACACACCTATCAGCACTCCTCGGCGGCGCTCTCCTCGATGGCCCAATTCGCCGCCAGTGGCGATTGGGCCACCGCCATCAGGGAGGGCAATTCCAAACGCTACGCCGTGAGCACCGTCTCCCTGGATGATCTGCTGGCCGAGCATGGGGCGCCCCGGGAGATCGGCTATCTCTCGCTGGATACGGAGGGAAGTGAGCGCTTGATCTTGGAGGGGCACGATTTTGAGCGCTACCGCTTCCACCTCGTGACGGTGGAGCACAACTTCCACAGCGCCAATCGCCAGGCGATCTTCGCGCTGCTGACGCGCAACGGCTACCGCAGGCTCCTCCCCGAGATCTCCCGCTGGGACGACTGGTATGCCCTTGTGGCCTGAGGACGCCAAGCCCCGGCTGCTGCTCTTTGTGAATCTCTTCACCCGAGAGGGCCGCCTCCCGCCAGACCAGGAAACCGTGCTCCACCACCTGATCGAGGCCGTGGCCTGCTCCCGCTTGGCCCGCCCCCAGGTGGTGGTGCGCGTGGCGCCAGCGGACCTGCCCGCCATCGGTGAGCGTTTGGCAGGAGTGAACGACCTGGCTGTGGAGCTGCTGGGGCCCGATTCCCACCAGCGGCGCCTGCCCTTGTTGCGCGACATCCTGCAAGGCAGCGCCGTCGCCGTCGCTGCCGCCCACCAGGAGCTCGCCTCACCCCTGCCCCCCTACGCCCTCTACATCAACGCCGACATCTGCCTGCCGCCCTATGCCTTCGACCTGGTGGCCCAGCAGGTGGTGCAGGCCTCCTGGGGCCAGGCGAGCGCCGATCGGCCGGGCTGGATTCCCGCCGAGAGCCTGATCCTCAACAGGCGCGATCGTCACCAGGCGACCCCCGCGGCGCCAGGGCCCAGCCAACTCGATTGGCATCCGGGCTACGACTGCTTCGCCTTTCCCCTCGCCCTGCTGCCCCGGCTGCAGCTGGGCGAGACGTGCGTGGGGCTGCCACCGATCGGCGCCCTGCTCGCCCTGAATCTTTTGGTGCTCTCCAAGCGGGTGTTGCTGATCGATGAGCTCTTTCTCAGCTGGCATGCGGGCAGCGATCAGCAGTGGAACACGGCGGAGCAGCAAGGGGCGATCACGGCCAATTGGGACGCCGCCGCCGCCGCCTTTCGGCGGCTCACCCGCCACGATCCACGGGTGCTGGCGCAGTTGCCGTTTGTGGGGTTCGAGAAACGCCTGGCTGGCTTCAGCTATGGCTCTCTGGCAACTGCCTTTGCGAAGGGACTAGGGAAGCCCGCAGCTCCTCGATCACGGCCATGAACGTGGTCACCCCCGTCTCACTGCTGTAGGCCTGGCCGGCGGCCAGGGCCCGTTGGCTGGCCTGCCGATAGGCCGTTTCATCGCGCAGCAGGGGCGAAAGGGCCTCAAGCCAGGGTGCCAACACGGCTGGAGCTGGAATGGCCAGCTGGCTCCGCACCTCAACGGGGATGGGGATCAGGGTGGCCGCACCCCGCAGGGTCTCTGCCAGGCCGCCATGGTCGCTGGCGAGCACGGGCAGGCCATTCATCAGGGCCTCCAGGGCCACCATGCCGGCGCTCTCGTGCCAGCAGCTGGGCATGAGCACCACCCGGCTGCGGCTGTAAACGGCCCGCATGTCGCTTTGGTGGGGCCACACCTCCACATTGGGCAAGCTCTCCGGTGCCACCCCCAGCTGCGCCAGCAAGGGCGCCCAACGCCCCCGCGATTCCACCACCAGAAAGCGCGCCTCAGGCAGCTGGGCCAAACAGAGCTGGGCCAGGCCCACCATCAAGCAGGCGCCCTTTTCCTGGATTGGATTCACAAACGTGATCCACTCGGGCTCTCGCTGGGCGGCCACCACCCGCTGGGGGTCGATGAACAGGCCGATGGGCTGGGCGATCAACCCCAAGCTGCGGCGATAGAGGGTGGCCGTGGCGGCGGTGTCGGTGACCACCCGATCCACGTCGCGGAAATAGCGCAGATGGTTGTAACTGGGATTGGCGAGATAAAAGATCGTGCCCGCCCCCTGCAAGCGGGCCTCCCGCCGCAGGGAGCGCTCCAGGCCATAGGCCCCGAAGCCGAGCACCACATGGGGGCGAAAGCGGGCGAGCAGCTCCAGAAACGCCGTTTCGTAGAGCATCTCCTCGAGCGTGGTGAGGCTGGTGCGCTCCTGGTGGGCGCTCACCAGCAGATCGTGCGCCACCCCATCCCGCTGCCGGCGCACCATCTGGGCGAGGCCGGCCGCTGGCGGGGCCGGCAGCTCCAGACCCTCTGCCCCGGCCGGGCTATCGAAACAGGCCGCCTCCAGGCTGCGCACGCTCACCCCCCGGCGCACCAGGGCCGCCAGCAGGGCCTGGAGGGTGATCGCCGCCCCGCTGGTGCGATCGAGCAGGCAGTGCGGCGCGGCAAAGAGCAGACGGGTGCACGACATCGCGAGGGGCTGGAGTGCCAGGCCGCATTCTCTCTATGGTTTGGCCATGCGCCGCCAGAGGTTCGATGAAGCGCGCCCTCGCCCTGGTTGCCCTGCTGGCCCTCCCCCTGCTGGGCTGCCCGCCGCTGCGTGCCCAGGCGTTTGATGTGTATTGCACCACCAACGGCGACTCCACCGTGAGCTGCAGCGGCTGGGAGGGCGGTGAGACCCTCACCTGCGTCAGCAACCCCGGCCGCACCACCACCTGCCGCACCGCCAGTGGCCGCAGCTTCAGCTGCATCCAGGGGACGGACGGGGTGACCAGTTGCGGCAGCGATCCTGGCCGCCAGGGAGGCATCAGGGACACCGATTGCAAGTTCACGGGCTCCGGCAACCTGGTCTGCAGCCAGGCGCCACCCCCCAGTGAGCCCCTGATTGCTCCCCCGCCGTCTCTCGAAGCCCCCGGCCTCCCCACCCCTTCGATCAACACCACCGTGCCCTCCACCATGTTTGAGCCATGAGGGCGCTGCGGCAGGGCCGGATCCTCGCCCCACTGCTGGGGCTGGCCCTGGGCTGGACGGCCAACCCACCGGCAGCGAGAGGGTTTGAGGTGTACTGCGTGCCCGCTGGGCCGAACACCCTCGCCTGCCAACGCCTCGATGCGGTGGGCACCAGCAAGGTGGTGACCTGTGTGGACAATGTCAGCAACATCCGCACCTGCACCACCCCGGAAGGGGAGACGCGCACCTGCGTGCGCAGCCGCGGCAATGTGTTCAGTTGTGAAAAGCCGGTGGATGGCAGTGCTGAACGCAGCCGCTGCCAGGCCACCGGCAGTGGCGTCTACGCCTGCGACCAGCTCCCCCCGCCCCAGCGGCAGGCCCTGCCTGTGGTGGGCCCGCTGGAGGACGATGAGACCCTGGATGGCGACCTGGATGATGATCTGGATGGCGACCTCGACCGCACGCTGATGCGGGATGGCCTGGATGACTGAGCGCCGCTGGATCCTGGCTTGGTTGCTGCTTGCCGCCGCGCTTCCAGCAGGGGCCCAGAGCGTCAGCGTCACCTGCATCAACAACCGGGATGGCAGCCTCAGCTGTCAGCGCCTCAGCGACGCCAAATGGTTCACCTGTGTGGCGAGTGTGGGCCGCACGGCCACCTGCCGCGCCAGCGATGGCGAACCCATCCTCTGCGTGCTCACCGGCGGCAGTGTGGCCGAATGCCGCGCCAGCCCGCCGGGAGCTGGGGAAGGGCAGGCACGCCCCCGCTGGAGTGTGTTCGACCCCTAAAAGAAGGAGAAGCGAGGTTGCGAGGGCTGGCCTGCGCCCAGGGGGGCCGCTGCGGCGTCGCCGTAGCCACAAAGGATGTAATCGTGGCTGAGGTGGCGATAGAGCAGCTCCCGCGTCGCCTCGCTGAGGGCGAGCGGCTGGCTGGCGGGCGCGGGGCTCGGCGCGGCGGTGCCCTCCTCTGCCGGAGCCGCAGCTGGGGATGACGGCAGGGCGGCGAGCCGCTCCAGGGGGGTGCCGATGCGCTCATCGAGCCAATCCCAGAGCCGATCGATCCGCTCGAACGGAAAAATGTGCTGCGCCAAATCGCCGTGGGGCCCTTGCAAATGGTGATGGCAACTCAACAGCGAGCCACCGCTCTCCAGGCTGGTGAGCTGCAGCAGCTTGACGACAAAGTCATCAAAGCGATCCGTCGCCAGGTAGGCCTGGATCGGGGGGCGCTTCAAAAAGGCCCGTGGGCCCTCGCCAGCCCGCAGGCTGGTGAGGGCGTCGTCCAGGCTGAGGTCCGCCCCCTGCGCCACCGTGGCCACATCCTGCTGGGCCATTTGATAGAACGAGGCCATCCGGTTTTCCGGGTGAGACACCAGCGCCACGGTGTCGAACGTTGCCAGATCAGGGCCGAGGATCTGGGCCAGCTGCATCAGGGTGTTGAACGCATGCAGCCCCCTCAGGGGCTGATAGACCCCCTCCAGTTGCTGGCCCTCGGGCGTGTGGCCGAGCACCAGATCGCACCAGCGGGCGTGCGGCTGGTAGGCCCACTTCACGAGGGCTCCTGCGCACATCGGCACGTGCACAAAAACAAAGTGATGGGATCGGGAAACGATGGTCATCAAAAGCCTCAGTATTTGAAAACAGAGAAGCCAAAATCCGAGTTCAAGAGAATGCCATTGCTGTCGGTCTCTTCTCTTTCTTGCGTGATGGCATTGTTGTAAGTGGAGCCAAAAGGAACGGTGGGATTTTCAATGCGGTAGATGTAATTGCCATCGTTGCCAATCAACACCTCCGTGCCGGGCACCGCCGTCACCTCAGGCACCCGAGCCCCGGCACGCACCCGAGCCGTTTGGCTGGTGTAACTGCCTTTGCCGCTGCTGAAGGTGTAGCTCCAACCGGTCTGTTGGGGAAACACGGTTTGCGCCTGCAGAGGAGCCAGGCTGAGCAGGGCGGCCGCAAGGGCATTAAGGAGCAGGACACGCCTCAAGGCCCCCCATCCGCGGCAAACACGCTGAGCAAGGGCGCCGGCAGGGCGCTCTCCCTGGGCCGCACCCAATCTCGGGGATCGGCGGGTTGGGTGGTGGACAGGGGCCCACTCACCGTGGCAGAAATGCCCTCGATCCGCTGCACGCGCACGTCGTCGCGGCGGCTGTTTTTTTGCTGAAGCTCCACCAGCGGATCGAAGGAATTCACTTGTAAAGAGAAGGGGTCGGCGGGGTTGAGAACGTTCCAAACGGTGGATTCGTTGTAAATCAGCGAACCATCGTTTGGAACGGCGTTGATGCCCTCGACCTCGAAGACACGGGTGTTGCGGATGGCTTGAAAGGCGGTGCGTGCGCGGGTGGCTGTACTGGTGATCGGATTGTTGTAGCCGATGCTCACCTGTGCCTGGCTGGGAGGGGGGGGCACCAGGAGCAGGGCCAGGGGCAGCAGAGCGGCGGCATGCAAAAAAGCCATCTGTGGCGGCGGCCAGGCAGAGGGTCTTCCGCACCCTAGGGGCGTTGGCCAGCGGCGGCAGTGGCCCGTCAAATCCCGCAAGCATTGCGTCATGGAGCCAAACGAATCGGCGGCAGACCAGCGACCAAGCGCTGTTGGCCCCCGGCTGCATTGAGATGGGGCATGGGGAAATTGATCCAACCGGGCAGGCCCAGAAAGCGCACGATCGAGGCCACATCGAGCTCCTGGCTCAGATCGATCACCAGCAAATCGGCCGGCCGCAGGCGGAAATAGGCCCGGATGGCCTGGTTGCGGCGTTCATAGGCCCGCAGCAAGGCGGCCTGCACCTCCCCATCCGCCAGGTGGTGGGGCCCCAAGGGGCCCTGCTCCAGGTGGGCCAGCTCCGGCTCCTGCAGCAGGGAGTGCCGCAGCCACAACTCCACGTAGCCGGGGAAGAGCCAGGGCTCCTGGCGGGCCCCCGGCGTGAGATCGCGGCTGTAGTGGCGCACGAAGCTCGCCAGCCACGCCCGGGGCTCGCGCACGGTGAGGATGAAGCGGCTGCCGGGGAAGAGGGCATCAACGGCCACATAGGTGCTGCCCTGGGAGCAGGGCAGATCTTGATGAAAGTCGAAGCCGGCCATCGCCTCCACCAGGGGCCGATAGTTGCCCCGCAGGGCCTGCACGGTGGCGGCGGCCTCCACCACGGCCTGGTCGGCCCGCAAGCCCAACAGCACGGCCACGGCCTGGAGGCTGGTGGTGCCGGTCTTGTTGGCACCGATGCCAAAGCAGCGGTTCCAGCTGCGAAAGGCCTGGCAGGTGTGGCGGATCCGCTCGCGCACCCCTGGCTGGCTGAGATCCAAGAGGGGCGCGCTCATGGGGACGGGGCCGCCCGCAGCAGCGCTTCCAGGCCAGCGGCATCGAGCTCCTGATCCCATGGGGCGGGCAGGGGCGAGGCGGCCCGCTGCTCCGCCCGCTGTTGATGCAAGCCCCGCAGGGCCCCGGCCAGATCGGCGCCAAACTGGGCCACGTTGCACACCAGGCTGCCCGCCAGCTGGGGCCGCAACTGCTGGCGCAGCTCGGCCCGCAGGGAAGCATCGCTGGCCAGGGTGCAGGCGATCGCCAGATAAGCCTCCCGATCAGCGGCCACAAACGACGCCATGCCGAGCTGCTCCAACAGCCCAGCGGTGAGCCGCTGGTGCAGGGCGTCCCCCGTGCCGCTCACCACCGGCACACCGCTCCAAAGGCAGAGCAGGCTGGCCAGGGGATCGCCAGCGGGAAGCGGATCCAACACCAGATCCAGCCGCTCGGCCAAGAGGGGAACCAGGGCCGGGGGAGCCAGGCCGGCCGGATCCACGGCCAACCACTCCAGCCGCTCCGGCGCCACGCCCAGGCCCGTGAAGCTGGCCCTCAGATGGGCTTGCACACAGGCCTGGCCGTAGGCGGACCCCACCAGCAGCAGCCTGGCCTCGGGCAGCTCCGCCAAGAGCTCCGCCCACAGCGAGAGCACCTGGCGGCCCAAGCGGCCCGGTGGGGCCACCACGCCCAACGCCAGGCCATCACCGCTGGCCCGCGGCGGTGCCGGCGCGGCGGGCAGATCGCCCCGGCAGAGTGCGCTGCCCCCCGTGAGCAGGGGCTGATCGCTGAGCAGGCCAGGGGCCGGGGCCAGGAAGCGATCGAGCAGCAGAGCATCGATCCAGGCGGCCCCGCTGCCGATGCCCTCCCCCGCCCAGGCGATCTGCAGGGGCGCCAGGCGCGCCCGCAACAGATCCTGGCGGTGGCCGGCCCGCCAGCCCATCAGATCGATCACCCCATCCAACCGCTGCGCCCGCAGGGCTTCCACGCCAGCGCGGGTGGAGCCCAGGCGGGCCGGATCGATCCACTGGGCCGCAATGCCATGGGCCGCCAGGGCCTCACAGATGGCCCCAGCCGGCCCGATGGGCAGGCTGAGCTGCGGACCCTCCCGGGCCAGAAAGGCCACCCGCAGAGGCCTCTCCTCCCTGGCAGGCACGATCTCCTCCTCCTCCCACCAGGGGGAGGGCAAGGGCGGCAGGGTGGTGGCGAGCCGCTGCTGCAGCGCTGCCAGGGCTTGATGCAGGGCGGTGGTGGCGCTGGCATCGCCCAGGTGGGGGCCGGCCCAGCGCAGCAGACCGGCCGGATCGCTCAACTGGGGATCGGCCAAGAGGGCGGGCAGATCCACCAGCGCCCCCAAGCTGGCATCGGCCGTCTGCAAGCCCTGTTGCCAGAGGAGCAGCCGCAGTTGCCCCTCCTGCTGGGGAGAGCGCGGCGGCTGGCTGGCCAAGGCCGCCAGGCGGGTGGCGGCGGCGTCGTGGCGCTCCGCCTCCAAAGCGAGCTTGGCCAGAAACAGCGGCGCCAACGGATCGGCGGGATCGGCCGCCAGGCAGGCCTCCAGGCGGGAGGCGCAGACCTCTGGCTGGTGCCGCTTGTAGGCCAGCAATCCCGCCAGCTGCCACACCTCCGCCGGAGCCGAGCCAGCGGCCAGCAGGGGCGCCAAACGCTCCTCGGCCGCCTCGATCCACCCCTCACCGGCCAACAAGCGCGCCAGCTCCAGCTGCGCAGAGGCCAGGCCGGCGGCGGCCTCCCCGTCGCCTTGGGCCACCCGGGCCTGCAGCAGGGCCAGCTGTTGGGCCCGCGCCAACAAGGCGGCGCGGGGTTCGCCTTCTCGCTGCAACATCGAAGCCAGGGCCTCCAGCTCAGCCCCATCGGCCGGCAGGCCGGCGGTCTGCAGCTGGTTGGCGATCAGGGCCTCGGCGGCGGCCGGGCCCTGGCGCTCCAAACACCAGGCGAAGGCCAGCTCCAGCAGCTGGCGCCACAGCCAGCGCTGCTCGCCATCCCCGGCGGGGGCCGGCAGGGGCAGCTGGGCGATCAACAGCTCCGCCGCCTCCGCGGGGCGCTCCTCGCGCTGCAGCTCCCAGAGGCGGGCATGGAGGGCTTGGAGCGGCGATGGGGGGGACGGCATGGGCAAACAAAACTCCTGGCTCAGTGGTAGCGGCCCGGCTCAGAGCGGGCTGCCACTGGCGGGAAAAACGGTGGGGCCGGCGTTCTCAGCATTGGGATTGTTGGGATCGTTGGGATCGGCGTAGAGGCCGCTCTCGCGGGGCAGCTGCAGGCTGGGGCGGAAGGGGGAATACACCGAGAGGCTCTGCCCGTCCACGCTCTCCAGGCCGAGCTGCACCTCTGTGGTGGTAGCCTTGTTCACAATGGGCAAGGTCTCCCCCAGGCCGGCACTGATGCGGCTGCTTGGCCCCACCACCACCTGGGCCTGGCCGAGCTCGGGGCTGAGGCGGGGATAGGCGGCGCTGGCGGGCAGGTTGTCGGCGATGCCGGTCACCACACCGTTCACCACCTCCTGGCCATTGAGGGTGAGGGTGAGGGTGGGAGCCACCTGGCCTTGGTTCACCACATTGAGGGGCCCTGTGTAGGTGCTGTTGCCAGAAGAAAAGGTGGAGAATCCCGAGCCATTGGCAAAGCTGGCTTGGAGCGTGCTTTGGTTGATTTGGGTGGCGGAAGCCCACTGAGCAGCAGCGGAGCGCGGCGCGCCCGCCACGCCAAATAACAGCAGCAACAACAGCACACGTGGCGCCATGACACCCAGCCAGAAGGAACGAATTCGGGGAGATTTCCCTGATAAACAATCAACGAAACCGGCCACGCGCCGTGGCGGCTCAAAACAACGATTGCACCGTGGCTTGCCGGGCGGGGATTCCATTCGTCTGGCCAAACACACTCAGGCTTTCGGTGCCGATGTTGAGGCCATCCACCTGGCCGCTCATCGTTTCCAGCTCGGGCCCGGGGCGCCCCGCCAGGCCGAGGGCGCTCAAGCCATTGGCTTGGCCACTGAGAGCCGTGATCCCGGCCGTGCCCCCCTGGCCGTCGTCCCGGCCGGCCTGAGCGGTGTAGCCGGCCACCGCCGTGGCCCGGGCTTTGGCCTCACCGGGCTGCAGCTCCACCACGGCGTGCAGATAGGTGGCTGGGGCGGAGCTGGGGGGATCGGCTGGCGCGGTGGCGAAGGGCTGGATGGTGGCTTCACCGCCGGCGGCGAAGCTGTCGCCGCTGGCGGTGAAGGATTGGCTCCAGCTGTTGTTGAAGGTGGCCTGGGCCCCTTGGATCGAGGCTTCCTTGAGCACCGTGGTGATCGGGCCGGCGAAGGCCGCGGTGGGGGGCAGCAGGGCCGTGAGCAGAGGGAGAAGCGGCAGCCACAGGCGGGGGTGGGAGGCCCACCCACCGCCTGAGGGACGCCGCTGCGGCCGGGGAGCAGGCCCTTTGGCAGGGCCTGGCTCCCTGGCCAGAGCGGAGGAGCCCACGGGTCGGGGAACCGATCAGAAGGCTGAGAGGGTGTTGGAGATCACCTCGCTCATGCTGCCACTGAGGGTGAGGGCTTCGACGCCGAGGTTGGTGCCGATCACACTGCCGCCAACGGTGGAGGAGCTACCTGCACCAGAAATAGTAAGGCCTGCAGCGTTAACTCTTGCCAGTGTTTCCGTAGCAGCACCAGTGGTGATGGTTCCATCGGTGAGGTTGATCGGTTGGGTGCCTGTGCCCAACAGCGCTGAGGTGACGCCGGCCACACCGGTGACTTGACCTGCGGAACCGCCATTGAAAGCAGCCCTGGCCGACACATAGGCCGAACCGGAGTTCAGGTTGCCCGCAGCTGTGCCAGGTGCGGTGAAGGCCGCCGTACCACCCAGATCACCGGTGGCCTCAAAAGAGGTGCCGTAGCTGTTGTTGAAGGTGGCGCCGGTGTTGATCGATTGGTTGCGGGTGGCATCCAAGCCGGGGCCGGCGGGGGTGGCCGCCGAGGCGGATTGGGAGAGCATGGCGCCAGCGGTGCTGGCGGCCACGGCCGTGAGGCCGAGGGCGAGAGGGGAAAGACGACGTGCCATGGGTGAACCAAGCAAAGAGTCCAAGAACGAGTCTTGGATGAATTCACTTTGAGCATCTCAAGCTGAAACGGTCAAGACGCAGAACCGGCCAACAGAAATTCTTCAGCGATCTTCAGACCAGAAAAAAAGTCATTCAGGTAAATTTGCTTACCGTTGCAACTGCAATTGCGTCTCAAAATCGGCGGCGCAAGTGTTTTTTTGGATCACCCCTCACCGATTCCGTCAAGCGGAAAAATCACAGCACCCCCGCATCAATGGGAAAACTGCGGTAAAAATTCAAAAAAGTTACCCATACGTTGACAGGCAGATGCAATTGCGTCGCAAGATCATGGCTCCACAAGGCGATTTGAGATCACCCCCCGGCGCATTAGTCAAGCGGGAAAATCACAGGCCGTTGCCCGCCCCGCCCTCGGAAAAAAAATTTACGAATCAGTTGGCCTGGCCGCCGGCTCCTTCACGGCGTTGATTCGCCAAGGCCTTGCAGCGCAAGGCCTTGGCGATCTTCTTTAAACCTTCAGCAGCAAAACCAACGCTCACCGCCTGGATGCTGCATCGTCTATTGAGCGGTGCATTCGAGATGCGTTCCCCCTGCAACCGAGCCGCCCCTGGCCACCGATTCAGCCGCCCCCCTCTTCCTGCCGTGCGCCATCGCGCTTCCATGAATCCCCGCCTGCTCCCGGCCTCGCCGGCCCTGTTGCTGCTTCTGGCGTGTAGCGGCCTGCCCCGACCGCTGCAGGCCCAGCAAAACTCCCCCAGCGCCTCGGCCAGTTCCGCCGCCAACTCCGCGGGCACCACGGTGAACAACCAAAACAACTCCCAGATCAACACCAGCACCTTTTACGGCTTCGGGCCAGGCATCAACTGCCCCACCACCACCTTCTCGGTGTCGGGGTTCGGGGGATCAGGCACGGGCTCCAGCGGCGGCGATGTGCTCGGAGCCACCGTGGACAGCAACACCTATGGCGGCATCATTGCCCTCACCGTGCCCTTGGGCTTCAACAACGCCGCCATCTGCTCCAAGATCGGCCGGGCCCAGGCCGCCGCCATCGAAGCCCAGGTGGCCAACAACCGGGCCGCGGCCGCCAAAACCGAGGCCGACATCACCCTGGTGACCATTCTCAAGTGCTTGGAGATCCTCAAGGTGGCCCAGCTGAGCGGGCCCTACGGACGCCTCTGCCAGGGGGTGAACCTGCGGGGGGTGGCCGCCAATCCCCTGCCGGCCCCCGTCCCCGCCCCGGCAACCGGGGTGCGGCAACGGTTTGAACCCTGAAGCCTGAGAGCACCTGCAGGGCGATCAATACACCGGCCACCAGCCCCTGGATTGGCCATGGCGCAGACATACGCCCAGCAGCTCCCGCTGCTCGGCCTCGCTGAACGTTTGCCTCGCCCAGGCCAGGGTTTCCCCCCACACCGCCGAGGGATGCACGCTGGCATCGCCCGCGTAGAGCATGCGGCGCAGGGCCAGATCGAGGCGCTGCGCCCGCCGCAGCTGGCTGTCTCCCGCCTGGATGGCGCTGTCGTCCTCAATGGTGATCGTGGAGAGGAAAGGCAGGGTGAGGCCGGCCTGCAGCCGACCAAGGCGGATCAGCCCCCGGATCGCCAGATCCAGGGGGGGAAGCTTCTCCCGGGCGGCCTCCCAGATCGGCAGCTCCTCAGCGGCCAACCCCTCGGCAGAAGCGCCGCTGGCGCTGGCCAGCAGGAGCTGCAAATCCCCGAGCAGGCTGCGGGCGCCCGCCGGGGTGAGCAGCCAAGAGCTCAAACAACTGAGATAGTGCTCGCCGCCCACCAGGCCCAACCGGGGGGGGGCAGGCTCCAGGAGCCGTTGACGATCGGCCAGCAGGGCCAGATAGAGCTCCGGGGTGAGAAACGCTTCGGTGAAGAGCACCTGCAGCTCGGGCCGGGCCGCAAACACCGCCGCGGCCCCCGCCGCCAACTGGGGATGGAGCACGGCGTCGTCCTCCAGCACATGCAGCAGGGCCCCCTCGCCAGGGTGGCCCGCCAACCACTCCGCCAACAGCGCCATCACCGATCGCCAGATGCCCAGCTCGCCGGCGCTGGCCAGCCCCAGGGCCGCGGCCTCGGCAGCCGTGGCGCTGCGGGCCGGGAAGCGGCGGTAGCCGCGGGCCCAGGGCAGCCCCCCCAATCGGCTCTCCATGCGCTGGCGCCGCTTCAGCTGGGTCTGCAAATTGATGAAGCAGCCGCTCCACTGCGGCGGGGGCAGGCCAGGCGCCTCGGGAGCCGCTGGCCAGGGCAGGGTGGTCTCCAAAAGAGTGGCGGCTTGGGGTTCCGGCGCCGCAAGGCCCCGGCGCTCCAGCCAGGGCTGGAGCCAGGCTGCCTCCAGGGGATCGGGGTCGGCCGGCAGGGGACCGTCCCCGAAGCAGCGATCCACCACTCGCAGCGGCGCCCCCCCGATCCCCGCCCACAAGCTCAAGGCCAGCTCCCGCTCCATCGCGTCCACGGGCGCCTCCCAGAGCGCAGGCCGCCGCTCCAACCAGCCGAGCAGATCCGGCAACGCCCCGCTCCGGGCCGCCAGGCCAGCCAAGGGCACCAGCCGGGCTTGATCCCACTGCAGGCGGCTCACCAGGACAGGCTCCCCTGAGGCCTGCCACTCCCGCAGGGCCGAGGCCAGAGCCGGTGTGAGGGGATGGGCCTCATCGAGCAGCAGGAAACGCTGCACCGGAGCCTCCCGAATCACCTGCAGGTGGGCCAGGCGCTGCAATCCCGGCGGCAGGCCCGGGGCGGCGCTGCCCAACTCCGCCCCCAGGGCCAGCGCCTCCTGGAGGGTGGCCGCCGCCAGGGGCACCGCCATGTGCAGCCGCAGCTGCCAGCCCGGCAACAGCTCAGGCAGGCGCAGGAGGGTGGCCAGCAGATGGGCCACAGCCGGGCCCTCGGCGCTGCGCAAGCCGAAGCTGATCAGGTTGGGGCCATCGCGGCGGGGCCGGCCCGCCGCGGCGGGCGCCACCAACGGCAGGCGCAGGGGAGCGGCGGAGCGGGCCTGGCGTTCCTGCAGCCGCAGGGCCTGTCGGCCCGCCGAGCGGGCCAGGGCCGGGTAGCCCGCCTCTCCGCAGGCGCTGGCCAAGGCGTCCCACAGCGCGGCATCGCGGGGATGGCAGAGCAGGGCCGCCCGCAGGCGGGCGATGGCCTCCCGGGGCGACTCGCCCGGCAGGCCGAGCCTCACGGCGAAGGGAGGGCCCCTGCCGCCACCGGCGTGGTGGTGGCCGGCGAACCGCTTGCAGGCGAGGCCTCGATCCGCTGGCTCCTGGGCAACGCTCCACCGCCTGAGGTCTGCAGAGGGGATAGGGGCATGACGGGAAGGACGGCGGGGGAGCCTGGTGGTTTCGATGCCGCAGCTGCGGCGGTGGAGCGAGCTGTGGGGCGAGCGAGGCTCTTGGTCCAAGCCAGGTCGCTTTGGGGATGGCCGGGGTCGTAATGGAGCTCGAAGGGAAGCTTGAGGCGGCCTTGCAGCGTGGCGCCCAAGCGATAGGCCACCTGGGCATCGTCAAAAGCTCCCACCATCACAAACGCCTGCTCGCCCTCCTCAAAAACCCTTGCATCCACCACCAACCGACTCACTTGGGCAAATTCCAAACCGTCGCGCACCGGGATGAGCAGCTTCACCTTCGGGGAGGCCTTCACCGCCAGGAAAGAGCCCGAAGCAATGATCAATGGCAGGCCCAAGAATCGATAGATCGCTCTTTTCGTCGTCACGGCGTCCCGGCACCTAACGGAAAGGGCAACCAAGGATAAGCGAACTTTTCTGGGTTGATCCGCAGTAGCGCAAGCTCAGAACTCGACCAGAGTGGCCACAGCTATCTATAGTTCATTTATTAATACAACCGATCGAGGTTCACGGCCATGCCACGTGTTGCCATCACCTCCCTGCTTCTCAGCGCAGCCACCGTGCTGCTGATCGGCGCGCCCGGCAAAGCCCTGGCGAGCGAAGCCCCCTGCCGCCCCTCTTCTCGCCCCCCCTGCCCCGAGGTTCCCGCCACAGCTCCCTGCACCCCTGAGGAATCCCCCTGCCTGGGCTGACCCCAGCTTCAAATCCCCTGGAGCTTCAAATCCCCGGAAGGGCTTGGGCCGGCTGCATGGGCAGCCGGCCCTTTTTTGTGGTTGGTCCCACGCCCGCTTTGGCCGGCGACGAGCGTTCCCTGGTCCCAAGCCGCCAGGGAAGGGGATCGTTCATAATTCTTCATGCCTCCCGTGGCGGGTTGGCTCCCGTGCCCAGGGCTCCCTCCCGGGGCCTCAAACGCCACCACCCTTCTGATCGCCATGACCGTCGCCACCGAAGCCCCCCGCCCCCTCACCCCCTACGACCGTGCCGACTGGGCCAGCGCCTTCCGCAACGTCACCCTCGAGCTCACGGATGAACCCCTGAAGCTGCGCAGCGGCGCCATCCCCGCCGAACTGCAGGGAATCCTCTACCGCAACGGGCCAGGTCGGCTGGAGAGGGGAGGGCAGTGGGTGCATCACCCCTTTGATGGGGATGGGATGGTGACGGCCGTGCGGTTCAGCCCCGCTGGCGCCACCCTCAGCAACCGTTTCGTGCGCACCGAGGGCTGGCTGGCGGAGGAGAAGGCAGGCAAGCCGCTCTACCGCGGCGTCTTCGGCACCCAGAAGCCCGGAGGCCTCCTGGCCAATGCCTTTGATGTGCGGCTCAAAAACATCGCCAACACCCACGTGGTGCGCCTTGGCGACCAGTTGCTGGCGCTCTGGGAGGCCAGCTCCCCCCACGCCCTCGATCCCCAAACGCTCGAAACCCGGGGCCTCAGCTTGCTCGATGGCGTGCTCAAACCCGGCGAGGCCTTCAGTGCCCACCCCCGCTTTGATCCGGGCCACCACGGCAGCGAGCGCATGGTGACCTTCGGCCTCAAAAGCGGCCCCCGCAGCACCATTCGACTGATGGAGTTCGCCAGCGCTGAGGGGCCTGGCGGCGAGCCGGCGGGCCGCCTGCTGAGCGAGCGCAGCGACACCTTCAACGGCTTTGCCTTCCTGCATGATTTCGCCATCACCCCCAATTGGGCGGTGTTTCTGCAGAACGCCATCGCCTTCAATCCCCTCCCCTTCGCCCTCGGCTTCAAGGGGGCAGCCCAGTGCCTCGCCTCCAAGCCCGGCGGCCAGGGTCAATTCTGGTTGATCCCCAGGGATTCCGGTGCCTTCGCCGGCCAAGCGCCACGGATCGTGCCCGCACCGGAGGGCTTCGTGTTTCACCACCTCAACGCTTGGGAGGAGGGCGAAACGGTGGTGGTGGAGAGCATCTACTACGCGGATTTCCCCTCGATCGGGCCCGACACCGACTTCCGGGAAGTGGACTTCGATCTCATCCCCGAAGGGCTCCTCGAGCGCTGCAGCATCGACGTGGCCACCGGCACTGTGCGCAACGAGCGGCTGAGCGAGCGCTGCTGCGAATTCGCCATGGTGAATCCCCAGCGCGAAGGTCTGCCGAGCCGCTACGCCTGGATGGCGGTGGCGGAGCGCGAAACCGGCAACGATCCCCTGCAGGCGATCAAAAAGCTCGATCTGCTCAACGGCGATCGGCGGGTGTGGAGCGCTGCGCCGCGCGGCTTCGTCAGCGAGCCCCTGATGGTGCCCCGCCCCGGCGCCACGGCCGAAGACGACGGCTGGGTGCTCACGGTGGTGTGGAACGGCGCCCGCTGCGCCAGTGATCTGGTGATCCTTGATGCCGCCTCGCTGGCGGAGGTGGCGGTGCTTGAGCTGCCGCTGGCCCTGCCCCATGGGTTGCATGGGAGCTGGGTGGGGGCCTAGGCCGTCGAGCCCATGCCCTGGTTCATCAAGCGTGAATCCTTTCTCTGGTCTCGGGAGCAGCTCAGGCCCCATCTGGAGGCCCATGGCCCTTGGGTGCGCTCCCTGCAACGGCAGGGCCATCGCATCAGCAGCGGCTATCTCGTGGATGGCCAGGGGCGACCTGGCGGCGGCGGACTGCTCCTGCTGGAGGCGGACGACTACGGCAGCGCCCTGGCCCTCATCCAACAGGATCCGATGGTGCGCAGCGGGGGGGTGAACTGGGAGCTCCACCAGTGGGTTGCTGTGGAGGGCAACCTGGCCGTGTGCCACGGGGCCACGGGCGAGTGACCAGCGGTGGCTTCGCACCTGCCGAGTCGTGGTCGCCAGCCCACTCCCCCCGTTGCTGGTGCCCCTTGATGCGGATCCTCGGGTTTGTGGTGTAGCACGCTGGGCGCCGCGCTTGCGGAGCTCAAAGGCTCAGCAATCGCCTCAGCTCCGGCTCCAGCAGGGCGAAGGCGCGTCCACGATGGCCGACCCGGCCCTTGGTGGCCTTGTCCATCTCGGCGAAGGTGAGGCCCAGCTCGGGCACCAGAAACACCGGGTCGTAGCCGAAACCGCCCGTGCCCTGCGGCGCCTGGCTGATCACACCCTCGCAGCGACCCTCCACCGTGAGCCGCACCACCCCGCTGGGATCGGCCAGGGCAAGGGCGGCAATGAAGGCGGCCCCGCGATTGGCCCCATCGGTGGCACCGGCCGCCGCCAGCTCCGCCAGCAAGCGGTCGATGCGCTCCGGATCGGTGGGGGCATAGCGGGCCGAGTGCACCCCTGGCGCACCGTCCAGGGCCTCCACCGCCAGGCCGGAGTCGTCGGCCAGTGCCCAGCAGCCGGTGGCGCGGGCCACCGCCTCCGCCTTGAGCCGCGCGTTGTCCGCGAAGGTGGCGCCTGTCTCCTCCACCTCCAACCCCTCAGGCTGGGGCCGCACCACCAAGGGCAGATCAGCCAACAGGGCCGCGAACTCGCGCACTTTGCCCGCGTTGCCGCTGGCGATGACGAGGGGCGTATGGGGGTTCAGGCCGGTGCTGCGAAGCAAAAAAACAATACGGCTGCCGCTCGATTGCCGCAGCGGCGGCCCGATCCCTCAAATCCCCTCCGCCAACTCCCGCGCCCATGCCAACACCGCCGCCACCCTCTCCTCGCTGGGGGCCTCGCAGTAGAGGCGCAACAGGGGCTCCGTGCCGGAAAAGCGCAGCATCAGCCAATGGCTCGGCCCCAGTCGCAGCTTCACCCCATCAGTGCGGATCACCTCCAACACCGGCGCGCCCGCCACGTCGGCGGGGGGGCTGTCGGCCAGGCGGGACTCCAGGCGCGCGCGGGCGGCCATGTCGCTCAGGCGCAGATCCAGCCGGTCGTAGGCGGCGGCGCCACCGCAGCGCTGCTGGAGCGCATCGATGCGTGCGCCCAGGGGCACACCCCCCTCCACCAGGGCCTCGATCAGCAACAGGGCGGCGAAGGGAGCATCCCGCTCCGGCAAATGCATGCCAAACCCCACCCCGCCGGATTCCTCTCCCCCCACCAACACCTCACCGGCAAGCATCTCGGCGGCGATGTATTTGAAGCCCACCGGCTTCTCCAACACCGTGCGGCCCAGGTCCTGGGCCACCAGGGCCATCAGGTCGGAGCCACTCACGGTTTTGATCACGCTGCCAGGCAGCGCACGGGCTCGGGCCAAATGATCAATGAACAGGGGCATCAGCAGCTGGGTGCTGCAAAAGCGGCCGCTTTCATCCACGGCGGCGATGCGATCGCCATCGCCGTCAAACACGATGCCCATGGCGGGCTTGCCCTCGGCCGTGGAGCTCCGCACCGCAGCGATGAGCTCCTCCACGTAGGGGGCCAGGGGCTCCGGGGGATGGCCGCCGAAGAGCGGATCCCGCCGGTCGCGGATTTCCCGAATCACCCCGGCGGCCACGGCCCCTTCCCCGAGCAGGGCGCTGAGCACACCCGCCGCCGAGCCATGCATCGGATCGACAATCACCCGCAGGCCCAGCCGTTCCAGCCCCGCCGCCAGGGCTCCGGTATCCACCTTGGCCCGCAAACCCGCCACATAGGCCGCAAGGGCATCAAACACCTCGGTGGCGCCCTGGATCGGCACGGTGATGCCCCCAGCGGCCAGGCGACGCTCCACCCGCTGGGTGAAATCGCCCTCCACGGAGCCACCGAAGGGGCCTTTGATCTTGAGACCCAGCCACTCCGGAGGGTTGTGGCTGGCGGTGATCACCAGGGCGCCAAGGGCGCCCCGCTCCACCACCGCCCAGCTGGAGGCGGGCGTGGGGGTGGGGGTGGCCGCCAACACCGGCACAAGCCCCGCCCCGCGCACAGCGGCAGCGATGGCCTCCGCCAGTTCGGGGGCCAGGAAACGCCGGTCGTAGCCCAACACCACCTCCCGGCTGTGCAGGCCTTCGGGAGCGCTGCTCTCCAGCTCCCGGGCGGCTGCAGCCGCCACAGGCAGCAGCCGTTCGACGGTGATGTCCACCCCGAGAATGCCCCGCCAGCCATCGGTGCCAAACGCGATGGGGCTGGCCTCAAGGGGCAGGGGGGCAGAGGCCATCACAGGGGAAGCAGGGCACAGACGGGCTGGTCGTAGCAGCCTGCACCCCCCCCTGGGCCAACCCGGGTGCCGGCCTGGCGGGAGGCCACCAGCCCGGTAGGGTGGATGGATGAGGCAGCCGCCCGACAACAGCTTCGTGCCGGCCTCCCTCGCCCATTCCTCCCCCACGGCTGCGCCGCTGATAGCCGCGCCACTGACGGCTGAGCGACTGACGGCTTCGCCACTGACGGACGCACCTCTCACCGATGCCCTGCTCCGCAGCTGGCTGCGCTGCAGGCGACGGGCCTGGCTGGATCGCCACGGCCCCCCTGAGCTGCGGCGTTGGACAGCCCATCGGGCCCTCGCCCTCCAAGAGCAGGTGCTGCGCTTCCAACAGTTGCTGTCCGAGCGCCCCGGCCGTGGCACCGCCGCCTGTGAAGAGGGCGCTGCGGGGGTGATGGGCTTGCGGTTGCGGGGGCTCGGCCCCCAGGGCTCCCAGCTCGAAGCCCATCCCACCCTGCTGCAACGGGTGAACAGCCCCAGCCGCTGGGGAGCCCATGGCTACCGCCCCGTACTGGCCCGGCAAGGGCGACGCACCACCCGTGAACATCGCCTGGTGTTGGCCCTGTGGGCCCGCCTGTTGGCGCACCACCAGGGGGCTCCCGTGCCCCATGCCCTGGTGCTCGCCGGCGAGGGCAGGCGACTGCTGCAAGAACGCCTCACCCTCACCCCCTCCCTGGACGGGCAGCTGGAGGACAGCCTGGTACGGCTGGAGGCCGATCTGCAGCGGCCCACTCCGCCCCCGCTGGTGAACGACCGCAAAAAATGCACCCTCTGCTGCTGGCGGCTGCTCTGCGACAAGGAGGCCGCCCGGGGAGGGCACCTCAGCGAGGTGAGCGGGGTGGGCAGCAAACGCCGGGATCTGTTGCTGCAGGCGGGGGTGCACACCCTGAGCGATCTGGCCAACGCCGACGCCAGCCGCCTGGCCGAGGCGTTAGCGATGCACGGAGAGCAACATCGCGACATGGTGCCCCAGCTGATGGCCCAGGCGCAGGTGCAGGCGAGAGGACGGCCGGAGCGCCTGCTGGCGGGGGATGGCCTGCCCGAATTGGACGGTGCCCCTGGACTGCTGATCTACGACATCGAATCCGATCCCGACACCGCTGAGCACTTCCTGCACGGGTTCCTGATCCTCCCCCGGCCAAGCGCTGGCGCTTGGCCGAAGGCGCCAGGCGACAGCAGCCGATTCGGGCGCTACCGCCCCCTGTTGGCCCTGGCGGAGCATGGGGAAGCGCGGCTCTGGCAACGGCTCGCAGCCCTGTTGGCCCGTTATCCCGATTGGCCTGTGTTGCATTACGGGGAAACGGAAAAGATCCAGCTGTTGCGGTTGGCGGAGCGCCAGGGGGTGAGCGCCGCCGATCGGGCCGCCCTGCAACAGCGCCTGGTGGATGTGCATCTGCGCCTGCGGCGGCACTGGCTGCTGCCGGTGAACAGTTACGGCCTGAAGGCGGTGGCCAACTGGCTGGGGTTTCGCTGGAGCCAGCCCGGGGCGGATGGAGCCCGCTGCCTGCTCTGGTGGCGGCTATGGCGGCAGTGGCATCGGCCCACCGCACCCGGCCAGGCGCGGCAGGAGGCTCTCCCCAGGGGCCGCCAAGAGCTGGAGCGGATCTTCCGCTACAACCGGGATGACGGCCTCGCCACCTGGGCCGTGGCCCATTGGCTGCTGGAGAGCTCAGACGCGGCCACTCCGCCCACCGCCCCCTGAGGGCCCTGGCGTGGGGGGGTCCCGGAAGGCCGCCGGCCTCGAGATGCTCACCGGCACCTCCCCTTCCGGCGCCCTGGCCAAAAGGGTGGTCTCCTCCAGCGCCCCACGCCGGACCATCGCCAGACCCAGCCAAGAGCCATCGGCCTGTTGCAGGCCAGAAGTGAGTTGGCCAGCCCGCGCCCCATCGGCCATCTGCAGAGCCCAACCAGGCTCGAAGGGGCCGGCCATCGCTGGGTGGGGGGCCGCCTGCCAACGGCGCAACTGTTGCTTGACACCATCGCTGCTGGCCAGCTTGGCCAGGGTTTCCTGGCCCACGTAGCAGCCCTTCTGCAGGCTCACGCGATCGGTCAGGCCCAATTCATAGGGATTGAAGGCGTCGTTGATCTCCGCCGGCCAGGCGGGCTCCCCCCGTTGCAGCCGCCAAAGCTCGGCCTCGTGGGCCTCCAGGGGGGGAATCTCGGCGAGCTCTGGCGGCAGAGGGGTCTCGGCGAGCAGGAGCAGATCGCAGCCCAGCCACCAGCCGCCGCCGCCAACCAAGGGGCGCCAGGACCCTGGCGCGGAGGGGGCCTCTCCGACCAGCCGCAGCCAGCGCCCCGGCTGAAGGGGGCCCAGTTCCACCTGGTCGGCCGGGAAGAGCACCCGATCAAAGGCCTGCCTGAGGGCGGGACCGTCGCCGGCCGTGAGCGCCAACCAGGCCCCGTTCTCCTCCACCACCACTTCCGCCAGACCACGCAGCCGGGCGGTGGGGGTGAGGCAGCAGGTGGATCGCCAATCGCCAGGGCGCGCCTCCTGAAGGGCCTGGCTGGTTTGGCCGTGGAGCACCCGCAGGCTGTCTGGGCCTGAAAAATGGAGCAGGGAAAGGGGCCGCTCCAGCCGGCGCGGGCCTGCGGGCGCCCAGTCCCAGGGGGAGGAGTCGATGGCGTTCATGGGGCGGGAGCCTGGGGAGTTTGGCTGCTGCCCGCGGCCGCGGCCACCTGTTCCAGCAAAAACAGGCTGCGCAACTCCAAGCCGGCCTCCACCAGGGCGGCCTCACCCCCCTCCTGCCGATCCACGATGGCCACCACCCGCTGCACCAGGTAGCCAGCCTGACGCAGCTGGTCAACGGCCTTGAGGGCCGAGCCCCCGGAGGTCACCACGTCCTCCAGCACCGTGATGATCGCCCCTGCGGCGGGCAGGGGCCCCTCCAGCCAGGCCCCCGTGCCATGGCCCTTGGCCTCCTTGCGCACGATCAGCGCATCCAGGGACCGCCCCTCCAGCGCCGCCTGCAGGGCGACTGCACTCACCAACGGATCGGCGCCCAGGGTGAGGCCCGCCACCGCCTGGGCCTCCGGCTCCACCAGCGGCAGCAGGAGCCGGCCGAGCAGGGCCAGGCCCACCCCGCTGAGGCTTACGGGCTTGCAGTTCACGTAGTGATCGCTGCGACGCCCGGAGGCCAGGGTGAACTGCCCGCGGCGATAGGCCCGCGCAGCCAGCAGGGAGAGGAGCAGGTCTCGCTGGGCGGCGGGGCCCTCAGGGAGGGGCGGAAGCGGGGGGGAGAGCATGGCCCAAGTCAAAAGTGCTGGTGCAATGCTGCTGCACGGGCTAGGGTCTGCGGGCGCGTTCTGGCCCCCACCGCAGAACGCCTGCCCGTACTGTCAGCTCAGCCATGGTCGTGCTCCGCTCTCCCTTGCCTGCAAAGCGCAGCGCCATCGCCGGCTCCCCCAGGCGCCAGGTTTGGGGATGGCTAAAGGGTCTGGCGGCCCTGGGGGCGATCGCCTCGGGTCCTTTGCTCGGAGCGGCCCAAGCCGGCCCGGTGCTCTGCACCACCACGCTGGAAGCGCCGCTGCTCAAGGGTGGTGAACCCCTGCCGGCTGGCAAGGGCCCCACGGAGGTCACCCGCTGCGGGGTGGTGGGCACCGTGCCCGAATTGGTGGAGCGCCGTTACTTCAGCTGGCGCGCCCCCTTCGCGCGAGGGGTGGACATCACCCACCAGATCACGGATTTCTTTGGCCTCGCCATGGGCGGCGGGGACGGCACCCGCCTCATGGGCCTGGGCTTCCCAGATCAAGCGATCATCTGGGATGGCAGCGCGATCGAAAACACCACCACCTTCCTGATGGATCAGCAGGTGCATCTGGTGCCGCGCCGCACGGCCGACCTGCCCTCGCCCTACACCACCAGCGTGGGCAGTGGGGGCCGGGGGCCAGGGGGAGGAGAGTCCATGCCCCTCGCCTATCCTTCCACGGGTATGGAACCACGCTGAGCCCACAGGGGGGTCTAGCAATCTGGTGAATGCAGCGAACTCATAATTCGCCTTAGCCGAGTTCGATCCTCGGGACCCCCATCGCCCAGCAACGAGGCATTGATTCACGTCAGGGTGGCTAAGCAACAGCCGTGTTGGCGTCGATCACTCTCGGCATAAAAACAGAATTGCCACGGCAATCAATTCAACTATGGGGGTGGAATCAAATACAGCTTCTAATCAGCAGCCCACACTGTGGCAGGCGGCAGACATCCCCACGGGCATCATCTGTTGGTCAACATCGACTTGACCCTTCTCAAGGTCTGCCGCAGCTTTTGTTTGGGTCGTACCAGAAAAGGCTGCTCAATGAAGACCCGGTAATAAATTTGATCAAGTGGCGTAATCTCTTCGCCAAATTCCCGGTGGTGCAAGAGGATGGTATGCCGATCCACGCTGGTGCCTTTGAAGTGAATATCCCGCAACGTGTCTGCATAGGGAGGCATGCCGAGCTGATGGGCGATGATCCCAGCGGCAGTCTGATCAAAACGATGCCCACCCACCCTCGGATCCTTTGAAACTCGGCCCTCCTTGTTCCAGGCAATGGCATAGTGATCTTCAACGGATTGGATAGGGGCAATGGTGCCGCGGCAGGTCAGCCCATCCGTTGTCATCTCGTGCCAACGGTCAAGAAAGTTGCGAGCGCGTTCATCGCGGAAATTGAAACCAATCACAGAGGTGGGAGTTTCCGGAATCAGCATCGCCTCATCGCGACTGATTTGATGCAAAGCCAAAACATCATCGCTCGACCATTGGCCCAGGGACTGTCCATAATTATTGGTGAATGTGACATAGCCATTCTCTCGGATCATCTTGAAGATTGGTGCGAGAGATCGCAGGGCCACAATGGGTGAATCAATCCAGAGAATCTCTTCGTAGCCCCGTTGTTTGGCCTCGTGGAAACAAAAGGTTTTGAAGGCCATGGGGGCCTCAAATTGGCTGGGAGACCCGGCTGGCAATTCATCATTCCATCCGAGAAAATCCCCTTCAAATCGCACCCGCTGGAGACTTTCTTCCAACCGCTTCAGTGATTCCGTAAAGCCTCTGCGGCCCGCCCCGAGACTGATGACACAGCGGTTGCTGGGCTGGGCGCTGCGTCCCATGCGCACAACCTTCATTGGCCAACGCTCCTCGGCTTGCTTCTGCGGGCTACTCTCCGCGGGGATGATGTCGGCCTCTCGTGCAGAGGCCTGGCTCGCGAAGATGCATTCATAGATGAGTTCTAGACATTTAATCTGTCTTGATTCCAACCAATATAACTCTCTTCTGGCTGCTCCCCAGCAGCTCAGCCTCCCGCCTGTTTGGGGCGAAATCCCGCCTTCTCCAACGCCGTCAGTGCAGGGCTCACCTGGTCGCCCTGCAACTCGATCACTCCCTGCTTGAGGGTGCCCCCCGTACCAGCGCTCGCCTTGAGCTGCTTCAGCAGGGCCTGCGCCTCCGCTTCCGGCAGCTCCAGGCCCGTGATCAGCGTCACGGTCTTTCCCCCCTTCCCCGCCTTGGTGCGATGCACCCGCACCCGTTGTTGGGGTTTGGGAGTGGAAGGTGTGGTTTCCGCTGGTCGCGCCAGGCTCTCGGGCCGCGCAAACTCCTGCCAACCACCTTTGTTGGCCATCAGCCCTCCGAGGGGGCGGGGATCACCCCCACCTTCTGCAAGTGGGCCAACACCTCCAACACGCAATCCTCGAGGCTCAGGCCACCGGTGTCGATCCGCAACTCGGGATGCGCGGGTGCTTCGTAGGGGCTGGAAATGCCGGTGAACTCCTTGATCTCCCCGGATCGGGCTTTGGCGTAGAGCCCCTTCGTGTCGCGGCTCTCACACACCCCCAAATCGGCGGCACAGTGAATCTCGATGAAATCGCCCGGCTCCACGAGAGCCCGTGCCCGAGCCCGATCCGCTTGAAAGGGGGAGACAAACGCCGTGAGCACCACCACACCCGCATCCAGAAACAGCTTGGCCACCTCGCCGATGCGGCGAATGTTTTCCTCCCGATCCGCATCCGAGAAGCCCAGATCGCTGCAGAGCCCATGGCGCACGTTGTCGCCATCGAGCACGTAGCAGGCCAGCCCCTGCTCAAACAGGGCTGAATTCACCGCATTGGCCAGGGTGCTCTTCCCGGCTCCACTCAAGCCGGTGAACCAGAGGATGGCACTGCGGTGGCCCCGCTGATGCGCCCGAGCCGCCCGCGTCACCGTCGAGTGATGCCAAACGATGTTGGTTGCGACCGGATTGCTGGCTGTCATGGGGGGCGGTGCCGGTCCAAGGGGGAATGGCACCCATTCTCCCTGGCGAGCCGGCCGCGGGTGGGGGCAGCTGCAACCTCAGGGTCAGCCGTCTTCCTCCTCGCTCGATCAGCAGCTGCAACTCCACCCCCGCTGGCTGCTGGCCAACCCGCCGAATCACCTGGCCGGCCCGCTGCACCGGCTCACCGTTGATGGCCAACACACGGTCGCCCGGTTGGAGTCCGGCCGCCTCCGCAGCGGATCCCGGCGCCACCCGCCGCACCCACACAGCTCCATCGGCACTTTCGAGATAAGCCCCGAGCCGGGCCCCCGCTGGCGGAGCTCCGCAACCCTCAGGCTGTTCCGGGCGTTGCAGAGCCACCACACGCTCCAGGCCCAATTGGCGCAGTTGGGCCGGCACGCCATCGTCACCCTCCAGGTGGCCGCGACCCAAAAGAGCCACCACCAGCTGGGCCGGGTGGCGGCGGTGGGCGGCGGCAAGGCGCTCCGCCATGGCCCGATCGCGGAACAGCTGGCTGGCGATGAAGCGTTCCAGATCTTCCGCCTGGGCCGGGCTCAAGCTGTCGCCCTGGCCGGCCTCCATGGCTCTGTGGGCCTGCCAGGCGGAGCGCAACAGCTGGCGGTAGGTCGCTCCTGCCGGCCTCGGGTTGCCAATGCCCTCCCGATCGGCTGGAGGGATCGCCGCCAACCCTTCCCGCCGCACCTGCTTCACCACTGCCTCTTCCACATTGAGCGCCAGCAGGGGCACCCCTTGGCTGCGGGCCCAGCGAAGGATGGGCAGATACAACTCTGGATCGTGGCCCCAAACGCGGGGCCAGTCCACCCCCGCCAAAAAGCCAGCCTCGTCAAGTTCGCCTCGGCTGAAGCGGCTCAGTGTGGGCTGGCGAGCGGCGGGCACCATCTCCAAACCCAGGGCCAGGGGTTTGCGCCTTTGGGCCAAGGCCTCCAAGGTGCGCAGCTGCCAGGCATGGTCTGCGGCGCTGGTGTGAATCTCGCCGAGCAACACCACATCCAGGCGGGAGGCCCGCTGCAACAGCTGCCCCAGTTGCTGGTTCTCGGCCGCTGCGGCCGCTGCGCAGTTGAGGGCCGCTGGCAGAGGCGAAGATCGGGCTTCGTGAAGGGGAGCCGCAGGCACGATCAGCTGGACAACCATCTGACAGCCGAGCAGTCCTCGCCAGAAGGGTCCCGGGCGCGATGGAGACCTGAGGAAGCGCAGCAAAGGGCGATGGCCGTGTCATTCCATCCCATTTTGTTCCTCCTTCCGCAAATGTTGCAGTGGGCATCAAACGCAGATTCCGCGAAGCGAACCTGAGCGGGCGGAAAGTTCTCTATATTCCCCCCGCCAACAAAACCCCACAACATGATCCTTGCGAACCAGAAGGCTGTCCACCGGCTCCTGGCAGCTCCCGTCGTCTCGGCGCTCATCCTGACCACGCCCCTCGCCAGCTTTGCCTTTCAGGTGGCAGAACCACTGCGCATGGACACCAACATCAATGAACCACAGGTGCTGCAAGCCCAAAAGGCCTGGTGCGCAGGACTGTTGTCAATCAGCCAGGCCTACAGCACTGGCGGCTTCGCCAAAGCCAAAGCCACGGCCAACCAAGTGCTCGATCAGGCCTATGCCTATCAATACGGCCCGGTGGCGTTCAAACCCACCCTCACCACCGCCCCCCAGACCTTCAGGGCCACCAAAGCTGGCGCCCTGGCCTATTTCGTAGGGGGCGATCCCAGCTATCCCAACGACAAGGGATTTGCGATCAAGCCCTGGAAAAGCTGCGAGGTGCGCAATCAAATCATTCAGCTGCATGGCATGTTTGCCACCACCATGGGCAACGTCGATCTCACCGACGCCAAGGGTGCCGTCACCACCGTGGACAAAACCTGGACATTCATCCGGGAGCCTGATGGCAGCATCCGCATCGTGTTGCACCATTCCTCGCTGCCCTTCTCCGCTGCGAAGTAAGTTGATCGGATTCCGATCTGGGGAGCTGGGGCCAGCCCGCTCCCCCTCGCCATCCGCCATTTGGTCATGAATGCCGCCGAGGCCTTCGCTGCCATTGCCCTGGCCGCCATTGCCTGCGACGGGGTGGTTGACCCCCATGAGGCCAAACTCCTGCGGGGCCTTTTGGATCACCGCCATCCCTATGTGAGGCGAACGGAAGAGAGCATGGGGAAGATGTTTGATGGCTTGCTCGACGAGCTCCACACCCTCGGTTGGCGGTCTTTGATCACGCGGGCGATCCCGGCGCTCACCATCACCCAGCAGGAAACCGCTCTGGCGATGGCCGCCCACCTGGTGCACAGCGATCGGTTGGTGAGCGAGGAGGAAATCAAGCTGCTCAAGGAGATGGCCGCCTCGATGAGCCTCCCTTCGGCCCGCTCTGACCAGATCCTGGAAGTGATCGCCATGTTGCACCGAGACAGCCTCGCCCCCTGAGGCCAAGGCAGCGGGAGCGGCAGACCGCGGCAGCTGCCTAGGGTGAGAACATCCGTTTTCTGGCCGCGACGTGACCAGCACTGTTTCCACTCCCACCGCCGCCGGTACCCCCGACCCAGCCCTCACCGCGGAAGCTCGCCCCGATCCGCTCGGCCGCTTTGGTCCCTATGGCGGTCAGTATGTGCCGGAAACCCTGATGCCGGCTCTGGCGGAGTTGGAAAGCGCCGCTGCTGAAGCCTGGGCCGATCCCGCCTTCACCGAGCGTCTCAACCACCTGCTGCGCACCTACGTGGGAAGGCCATCCCCGCTCTATGAGGCAGAGCGCCTGAGCGAGCACTACCGCCGGCCCGAGGGTGGGCCACGCATCTGGCTGAAGCGGGAGGATCTGAATCACACGGGAGCGCACAAGATCAACAATGCCCTCGGCCAGGCCCTGCTGGCCTTGCGCATGGGCAAGAAGCGCATCATTGCGGAAACGGGCGCCGGTCAGCATGGGGTGGCCACGGCCACGGTCTGCGCCCGCTTTGGATTGGAGTGCGTGATCTACATGGGTGCCGAGGACATGCGCCGCCAAGCGCTCAATGTGTTCCGCATGCGGCTGCTCGGAGCCACCGTGCAGCCCGTCACCGCGGGAACGGCCACCCTCAAAGACGCCACCAGCGAGGCCATTCGCGATTGGGTGACCAACGTGGAGACCACCCACTACATCCTGGGTTCCGTGGCTGGTCCCCATCCCTATCCCAAATTGGTGCGGGATTTCCATGCGGTGATCGGGGAGGAAACCAAGGCCCAATGCGCGGAAGCCTTCGGCCGCCTGCCCGATGTGCTTCTGGCTTGCGTGGGCGGTGGCTCCAACGCCATGGGACTCTTCCATGCGTTTGTGCCCGAGCCTTCCGTGCGCCTGATCGGTGTGGAGGCCGCAGGTGAAGGGGTGGCCTCCGGACGCCACGCCGCCACGATCACTGAGGGGCGGGTGGGCGTGCTCCATGGCGCCATGAGCCTGCTGCTGCAAGATGCGGAAGGTCAGGTGCTCGAAGCCCACTCGATCAGCGCCGGCCTCGACTATCCGGGTGTGGGCCCCGAGCACAGCTACCTCAAGGGCATCGGCCGCGCCGAATACGCCGCCGTCACCGACGCCGAAGCCCTTGACGCCTTGCAGCTGCTCTGCCGGCTCGAGGGGATCATCCCTGCCCTAGAAACGGCCCATGCCTTCGCTTGGCTGGAGACGCTCTGCCCAACCCTGAGCCCAGGCAGCGAAGTGGTGGTGAATCTCTCAGGCCGGGGGGACAAGGATGTCAACACCGTGGCCGAAAGACTGGGCGATCGGATGTAACGAATCAGGCTGAGATGGGCTCGGAAGATCTCCTTAAAGGGGATCTTCCTCCCAGCCAAAACGAGGCAACCTGGCCAGGGTGTCTTGCATGCTTCGCGCCCAGATTTCCATGGTGCGAGTGATCAACATAGAATCTTTTTGCAGCCTCATGCGTCGACTCATTTCCAAAGTATCTCTGGGAATCATCGCCACCTCAAAGGGGGGACCCACCGTCAGATTGGAGCGCCGGGTCACCACCTGTGAAACCAAGCAGAGACGGGCAGCATCCTCGAGGGTCATCCCATGGTGCCCGATGTAATCGAGAGGGGGTTTACCATATTTACTTTCGCCAATCTGCAAGAAAGGTGTTTCTTGAGTGGCCATAATTGCATTGCCCTGGGGGTAGATGAGATACAGGCCATGGGGCTGGCCGGCGATCTGGCCACCAAGAATGAAACTGGCTTCGCCCGTTGCGCCAGCCTCCTGCAAAGAATGGCGATAATTTCTTTGCACACCAACACTGAGGCTGCCAATGTAATCGGCAACCTCGAAGAGATAGCGGGCCTGAATTAGATCGGGAGCCCCCTCTTGCTCGGGTGGGGTCCCGCCAGCCGCTGCCTGATGTTCATCGATATCTCGCCGGATGCGATTGAGAACGGCCTGGGTGGTGCCGAGGTTACCGGCAGCCATGATCACAAAGATTCGATCGGGCGCAGGCTTGAAAACATGCATCTTGCTATAGCTAGAAATATAATCAACTCCAGCATTCGTTCTCGAATCAGACGCAAAGACCAAGCCTGCATCCAACAAAAAAGCCAGGCAGTAGGTCATGTCAACACCAACCGCTCTCAGCTAAAGCGCCGTTGCAGCAGCTGCGCCACAGACTGCACCGCTGCTTGAGCTGTAGCGTAAGCCATCCGCATCGGGCCCACGAGGGCCACGAGGCCTCGGCCCCCATTGCCTGTGCGGTAGGGGCACTGCACAACAGCACATTGTTCGAGGGCTTGATGGGGATGTTCACTCCCGATCCACACCAGGCTTTTCAGATCGGATTCGATCAGATCGGCTCCAACTTGGGGGCCGAGGAGTTGTTCAGGGTGGGTTTCCACCAATTGCACAAGGGGGAGAAGCGAGGAGGTGCGGGAGAATTCGGGTTGGGCCAACAGCCCACCGAGGCCAGCAGCCACCACCCGACCAGCCCCATCTCCCGTAAGCAGGGCGTGGCTGTCTAACACCTGCCTTAAAAGCCTGCCGCTGGTTGCGAGCTCCGCAGGCAGCAGCTCCCAGGCGATGCTCCCCTCAGCGGCGGAGCGGAGCTGGCCGTTGGTCCAGCGTTCCAGAATGGAGAGTTGTTGTTCCATGCCCTGCGGCAAGCGCAGATGCAGGCTGGTGCTCAAGCCGCTGCCTTGCACCAAAATCACCAGCAGGCTGTTGCCGCTTGGCATGAGCCTGATCTCCTCCAGCCGAGGCGCTCTGCTGCGGGGCCGGGTGATCAAGCTGAGCAAGCCGGTGAGATCGGAGAGACGGCGAGCCACATAGAGCAACAGGTCGTCCAGGGCAGCCCATTGCAGGCTCAGGCCCGCCAGATCTCTTTCCAGTTGGATGGCGGCAGCCCCTGGAGCTGGTAGCAACTGGTCAACGTAGAGCCGATAGCCCAGTTGGCTGGGGATGCGACCCGCTGAGGTGTGGGGTTGCGTCAGCAAGCCCCGCTGTTCGAGCGCACCCATGGCGGAGCGCACGGTGGCCGGGCTTGCGGGAAAACCAAAACGACGCACAAGGGCGTGGCTACCGACGGGCTCCACCGTGTCGACGTAGTGCCGCACAGTGGCGCGCAGCACTTCTTGTTGTCGGCGGGGCAGGGAATCCACCAGACCCTCAGGAGAGAAAGTGATGTTAAGCAGATTCCGATTCGTTGGGTTTTCGGCAGACCGAATCAGCAGCCAGCCCCTGGCCACCAACTGCCGCTGCAGGTGATGGGGTGGGCATCACGGCGTCAATAGCGGGGGACCGATGGGTCGACGTTGACACTCCAGGCATCAATCCCTCCCTGGAGATTCCACACCTCTCCGTAGCCCTGGGCCTCCATCAACCAGCAAGCAAACTGCCAGCTCCGCACCCCCGCGTGGCAGAGCACCACCACCGGCCGGTCGCGATCCAGCCGGGCTGAGATCTCCCCCATCCACTCCGAGGAGCGACTCAAGGGAAGATGCTCCACCGGATAGGGCAGTCGGGCCATGGCGAGCTCCTGATCTTCTCGCACATCCACGAGTTGCAGGTTCTCCCCGGCCTGGAGCCGGTTGCAGAGCTCCTGGGCCGAGAGGGATTGGGGGCTGGGGGGCTCAGACATGGGAAGAAGAAAGGGGGGAGGGGGAGCACAGCCAACCAGGCAGCAGAAGCAAAGCGGGGAGCAAGGGAGGGCAGGATGGGGGCACTCTGCTCAAGCGGAATGAAGGGGCGGCCCTTCCTTGCTGTTCTTCTGTGTGTTGCCGTTCTGGCCCTGGGTGTGGGTTGGGGTGGCTGGTGGCTGGTGTGGAAACGGGGCCCACTGCAGTTGCAGCATCACACGCTCACCGTGCCCAGGGCCGCCCAATTCGTGCCCAGGCAGGCGCCCCTCAGCCTCTATCTCTTCAGCGATGGGGAGCAGCCCGTGGATTACGCCAGGGCTGTCGCCCCGCTCCGCCAACGGGATGCGGCCACGAAGGCGGTGGAGCGGCTTCGGGATGGTGCCTTCGCTGCGGCCGGGCTGGATTACCACGACGAGCTGGCCAGCTGGCTGGCCCCGGAGATCGGTCTCAGCGTCTTCGACACTCCGGAGGATGAAGTGGGCAGCAGTTGGTTGCTCGTTCTTCCCAGCAAGGATGGAGAGGGTGCACGGAAGTTTCTGCAGCGCTTCTGGCAATCCCGCAGCCTCGCTGGCAGCGGCTTGCAGATCAGCCAGTATCGGGGCATGGGCTTGATCAGTGGTCGCGGTGCCCTGGTGGGCCGAGATCCGGTGCCCTTGGCCACAGCCCTGGTGCAGGACGACCTGGTGTTGATCGCCTCTGGGCGCACCACCTTGGAGCGAGCCCTCGACGTGTCTCAAATCGAGGCGCTGAATGAGGCTGGCCTGGCCGCTCTCCAGCGAGGGGTGGACCAACTGGGCGAAGGAATGGCCCTGCTGGTCGCCCGCTCTGGGGCGTTTGCGCCCTGGCTTGGGTTGCCCGCTTGGCAGGACGACGCGGTGTCCGGTGCCCCGCTCCTCGTGGGAGCTCTCACACCCCACGGACGCCAGCTGGAGCTCAAAGGGCTCGTGCAGCTGCAGGGAGGAGCTCCGGAAACGGCGACCCCGTCCCCCGGCCCTCCGCCAACTGCTCAGATGGAGAGGACGGATTCCGAGTTCGCTCTGCTCAAAGGGGTGGTGGGCGATTCCAGCAGCCTCGCCATCCTGCGCAACCCAGCTGGGCTCCTGGCGCAGCCATGGCTGAAGCAACTGGTGCAACCCATCATCACACCGCCCGCCGGCGGACCCCTGCCTCCCCTCCTTGCGGGAGCTGATCCGGGGATTTTCCTCCTCTCCACTGGCCCAGAGGGATGGCTGATCGGCACGAGCAACCAAACCCCCAGCCCCGAGACGCTGGAGGCGCCCCTGGCGGCGGAAGGCCTCATCGACGCCCCCCTCGAGGTGGATGGCGAGAGTCTCACCGTGTGGACCCGCCTGCAAGCCATCGGCGGCCACGGTGGGCGCCAGGGGGGAGGAGAACAGCTCCAAGCCTCCGTCGCGGGCTGGCGGCGGGAGTCGGATGCATTGGCCTGGTGGGGTGGCAACCTGGCCCTGCTCCAGGGCAAAGCGTCTGGGCGCAGCCTGCTTGCCCGCCAACAGCAGCTGGAGCAGCTGGCCTGGCCGGATGCGCCCCTGCGCTGGGTGCTGGGTGAGGACGCCGCCAGCGCTCTGATTCAGCAGTGGCGCCCTTGGAATCTGTTGGCCACCGTGGCCGGCGGGCCTCTCGCCCCGGGTCTGGAGAGCCTGGCCTTCGCCCTCGAGCCAGAGGACAACACGCTGCGATGGACGGCCCGCGCCGATTTTTCGGGGTCTTCCCATGGCTGAGGTGGAGCTCATCCTGTTGCGCCATGGAATCGCCGAACCGCGCGGCACCGGCGTGCAGGAGCGTCTCAGGGCCTTGACCCCTGAAGGCCGGGAACGCACTCGGCGCATCTGTGAACGGGCTCGCCAGCTCGGCCTGATCGCCCACTCTCTGGTGAGCAGCCCCCTGGTGCGGGCGCATCAGACAGGGGAGATCGCCGTGGACGTGGGGCTTGCCCCCACCCTGTCGTGCAGCGAGGCCCTGGCACCCGGAGCCGATCCCTGGCCCATGCTTCAAGAGTGGTGGTCGCAGGCAGGTGGGGATGGGCCGCGCCGGTGGATCCTGGTGGGCCATGAACCCGATCTCGGGCTGCTGGCCTGTCGCCTGATCGGCGCGCCGCCCGGTGCGGTGGTCCTCAAGAAAGCTGGTCTCGCTTTGCTGGGCTGGGCCAACGCCCCCTCTCCAGCCCTGGCCCTGGGGAGGGCCCAGCTGCAGCTTTTGCTCACCCCCAAGGTGCTCACCTGCCCCTAGGAGGCCCAAGCACGCAAGTGGCAGCCAGGGCTACGACCAAGCGCAGGCCCCGACGCGTAGGTTCAAACGAATTGCACGTGCAGTCATGGTGGCCAAAGCCGTTCCGCCCAGCCCGGATGAGCGGCCCACGCTGACCGCCCCTCCAGCCACCCCCTCCAACGAAACCGGCGCTTCTCCGCCGCCTGCTCCGGCCTATCCCTTCCGCCCGGGGTTGGAGGGCGTGCCCGCCACGCAATCCGCCATCTGCGACATCGATGGCCTGCGGGGTGTGCTCACCTACCGGGGCTATCCGGTTGAACACCTGGCTCGGCAAAGCAGTTTTTTGGAGACCACCTACCTGTTGATCTGGGGTGAGCTGCCCACCATCTTTCAGCTGCGGGAATTCGAGCAGGAGGTGCAGATGCATCGCCGGGTGAGCTTCCGCATTCGCGACATGATGAAGTGCTTTCCAGCCTCCGGCCATCCGATGGATGCCCTGCAAGCCAGCGCAGCTTCGCTGGGCTTGTTTTATTCACGCCGTGCGCTCAACGACCCCCATTACATCGTGGCGGCTGTGGTGCGGCTGATTGCCAAAATTCCGACGATGGTGGCCGCCTTTCAGCTGATTCGCAAAGGGCAGGATCCGATTCAACCTCGGGATGATCTGTCCTACGCAGCCAACTTTCTTTACATGCTCACCGAGCGGGAGCCGGATCTCACCGCCGCGAGGATCTTTGACGCCTGCTTGATCCTTCACGCCGAGCACAGCCTCAACGCCAGCACCTTCAGCGCCAGGGTCACCGCCAGCACCCTCACCGATCCCTACGCGGTGGTGGCCTCGGCCGTAGGCACCCTGGCCGGCCCCCTCCATGGTGGGGCGAATGAAGACGTGTTGGACATGTTGGAGGAGATTGGCACGGTGGATCAGGTGGAGCCCTGGCTGGATCGCGCCATTGCGGCCAAGCAGAAAATCATGGGGTTTGGCCATCGGGAATACCGGGTGAAGGATCCCAGGGCCGTGATCTTGCAGGGTCTGGCCGAGGAGCTCTTCACCCGTTTCGGCGCCGATCCGATGTACGACTTAGCCAGAGCCCTCGAAGCAGCTGCAGCGGAGCGGCTTGGTCCGAAAGGCATCTACCCCAATGTGGATTTTTATTCCGGGCTGGTGTATCGCAAACTCGGCATTCCCAGGGATCTCTTCACCCCCATTTTTGCCATTGCCCGCACCGCCGGATGGCTGGCCCACTGGCGGGAGCAGCTCGGGGCCAATCGCATTTTCCGCCCATCCCAGATTTACACAGGTTCTCCAGAGCGTCCCTGGCTGCCCCTGGAGCAGCGGCCCTTGCCGACATAGGCCCTGGAAGCCATCTCCCGGGAAGGTTCACCAATCGCGCAGCTCTCCGTCTAAGTTGCCTGCCAATTGGAGCTTGTCTTCATGCTGCCACCACCACTGGTCTGCCCAGGCTTTGTGGCCCCCGGCCTCGACCTGCAAGCCAGCTTCAGTTCGCTGCTGGAGGGTTTTGGTTTGAGTCCCGCCCTGGCCAGAGCCATATGGTTGCCCCTGCCGATGCTCCTGGTCCTCACAGCTGCGGTTGTGGGGGTGTTGGTCAACGTTTGGCTGGAGCGAAAAATCTCAGCGGCTGTGCAGCAGCGCATCGGCCCGGAATACGCCGGGGCTTTGGGCCTGCTTCAGCCCTTGGCGGATGGCCTCAAGCTGCTCGTCAAGGAAGACGTCATCCCGGCGAGGGCAGATGGTTTGCTCTTCACCCTCGGGCCCATTCTGGTGCTCGTGCCCGTGATCCTCTCCTGGCTGGTGGTGCCCTTTGGCCAGAATCTGCTGATCAGCAATGTCGGTGTGGGGATCTTTCTTTGGATCTCGCTGAGCAGCATCCAGCCGATCGGATTGTTGATGAGTGGTTATGCCAGCAATAACAAGTACTCCCTACTTGGCGGCTTGCGGGCTGCGGCCCAATCGATCAGCTATGAAATTCCGCTGGCCCTCTCAGTTCTGGCGATCGTGATGATGAGCAACTCTCTCAGCACTGTCGATATCGTGAACCAGCAGACAGGGGCTGGAATTCTGAGCTGGAATCTCTGGCGTCAACCAGTGGGTTTCCTTGTGTTCTGGATTTGCGCTCTCGCAGAGTGTGAGCGCCTTCCTTTTGATCTCCCGGAAGCAGAAGAAGAATTGGTGGCTGGCTACCAAACGGAATATGCAGGCATGAAGTTTGCCCTCTTTTATCTTGGAAGTTATATCAACCTCGTGCTTTCTGCCCTGCTCGTTTCCGTGCTTTATCTCGGGGGCTGGGGTTTTCCCGTGCCCGTGGAATGGCTCGCCAACTGGCTTGGCCAATCCATCGATGCACCCTTGGTTCAGGTGATTACTGCGAGTGTTGGCATTGTGATGACAATTCTCAAGGCCTACCTGTTGGTGTTCTTCGCCATCCTGCTTCGCTGGACCGTTCCCCGCGTTCGCATCGACCAGCTATTGGATCTGGGATGGAAGTTTCTCCTCCCCATTGCCCTGGTCAACCTGCTCGTCACAGCAGCCCTGAAACTGGCCTTCCCCTTGGCCTTTGGAGGATGATTCGGACAAGGAGACGCCACCATCGTCAGCCCAAGTCAAATTCAGCCATCATGGATCCACTGTTTCCCTTACTTCTTTGAGCCATGTTCGGGTTTCTCCAAAAAGTTGGTGACTACACAAAAGATGCCGTTAGCGCCGCTAAATACATCAGCCAAGGCCTCGGCGTCACTTTCGATCACCTGCGTCGTAGACCCGTCACCATCCAGTATCCCTACGAGAAGCTGATTCCTTCGGAACGCTATCGAGGACGCATTCACTACGAGTTCGACAAGTGCATTGCCTGCGAGGTTTGTGTTCGGGTCTGCCCGATCAACCTCCCCGTGGTCGATTGGGTGATGAATAAAAATACTAAGAAGAAAGAATTGCGGAATTACTCGATTGATTTCGGAGTCTGCATTTTTTGTGGCAACTGTGTTGAATACTGCCCCACCAATTGCCTGTCGATGACCGAGGAATACGAGCTGGCAGCCTTTGACCGCCATAGCCTCAACTACGACAACATCGCCTTGGGCAGGCTGCCTACCAGTGTCACCACCGATCCCTCGGTGATCCCCCTGCGGGAACTGGCCTATCTCCCCAAAGGTGAAGTTGAGCCCCATGGTGTCCCGGCCACCACTCCCAGGGCTGGCAAGCTGCCATCCGAGATTCTCGCTGAGGCCAATCCAGCCAATGGCTCAAGTTCTAAGGAGACTCCATGACGATCGCTTCCACAACTGAGCAAATCTGCTTCCTGGTGCTTTCAGCCACCCTGGTGCTTGGCTCCCTCGGGGTGGTGTTGCTGCCAAATATCGTTTATTCGGCTTTCCTTTTGGGAGGGGTCTTTCTCTCAGTTGCGGGCCTCTATCTCCTCTTAAATGCGAGCTTTGTGGCAGCCGCCCAGGTGTTGGTGTACGTCGGAGCTGTCAACGTTCTGATCCTATTCGCCATCATGCTTGTCAATAAAAAAGAAGATCTGTCGTCGATCCCTAGCCTGCTCACAAGACGCTTGCTCTCTGGTGCTGTCTGCCTCGGTCTTTTCATTCTCCTGATCCGGGTAGCTTTCACCACTGCTTGGCCTCTACCAGGGCCCGCTTCCATTGGCGAGGAAGCAACGGTACGGATCGGGGAACACTTCTTCAGCGACTACCTTCTGCCCTTTGAGCTGGCTTCCGTGCTTCTCCTGATGGCCATGATCGGTGCCATCGTGCTGGCTCGTCGTGATGTGTTTGCCAGCGATGTGATCACTGGAGAGCCGGCTGATCAGGGCCTGATTGAAAAGGCACGCACGCCCCTTTTGATCGAACGACCCAAGCAATCACAAACCCCCTGAGCCGAATTTTCCATGGATTTCTCATCACCCATCCCTCTGCAAGCTTTTCTCATCCTCGCCGCTCTACTTTTCTGCATCGGGGTTTGGGGATTAATTAACAGTCGCAACGCTGTACGGGTTTTGATGAGCATTGAGTTAATGCTCAATGCGGTCAATCTCAATCTGATGGCTTTCTCCAATTATGTGGATGGCCAATTGATCCGGGGACAAGTCTTCGCGATCTTCGTCATCACGGTCGCTGCAGCCGAAGCGGCTGTGGGCCTGGCCATCCTGCTTTCCCTCTACCGCAACAGGGAAACCGTTGACATGGAACGCTTCAATCTTCTTCGCTGGTAGTCCATCGTCAATGCGCCTCGAAAAGGTCTGGCTGATCATCCGTCAAGACAGTCAGATGGCACGAAAGGAGGCCAATCTTTGTGTTCACGAACTCCAGCAAGCGGGTGTGCATGTGAGCATTGCCGAAAGCGGCCTCAGCACCAATCCTTTTCCTGGGTTGCTCGCCACCGAATCTGAACTTCCAGATTTGGCTGTTGTTTTTGGGGGTGATGGTTCCGTTCTGGGAGCCGCACGCCATCTCGCTCCCTTCCAAGTCCCCATCCTTTGCTTCAACGTCGGGGGCACGCTCGGCTTCCTCACCCACGAGCGTCGCTTGCTACGTGGGGCTGGAGAGGAAGGCCCCATCAGTCTTTGGCAGCGTTTACGAGACGATCATTTTGCCTTGGAGCGCCGGATGATGCTGTCCGCATGCATTGATCCTGGCGATGGGGTCATGCAAGGTCCGCACACCGCACTCAATGATTTTTATTTAAGGCCTTTCCTCGACGAGCTCTCACCCACCTGTTTGCTGGAGTTAGATATCGATGGTGAGGTGGTGGATCAATACCGAGGCGATGGCTTGATCATCGCCACCCCCACAGGCTCAACGGGTTATGCCATGGCGGCTGGAGGACCCATCCTGCATCCAGGGATCGAGGCGATTGTGATCACACCCATCTGTCCCATGAGCCTCTCCAGCCGTGCCATTGTTGTGCCACCCCGCTCCAGGCTCACCATTTGGCCCCTGGGAGAAAGCTCTCGTCGGGTGAGGCTTTGGAAGGATGGAGTTCAGGCCACCGTGCTTGAGCCTGGCGATCGTTGCGTGGTGGAGCGCAGCGATTGTGATGCCCTGATGGTCGTCTTAAACCAAAGTCCTTCCTATTACCGCACCCTCACCCACAAACTGCACTGGGCCGGCAGCCTCACCGCAGCCACCCCCTCCCCAAACTAACTCGATTCCGGCATGCCCCTAGAAATTGAGCGGCGCTTTTTGGTCAGCGGCGATGGTTGGCGAGAGCATGTCACCTGGGAAGCAGAGTTGAGGCAGGGCTACCTTCTCAACAGGGAGGATGGGCTAACCGCAAGAATTCGCTTGCAACAGCAGCTGAATCGGGAGCATCAGTCCTGGTTGACGATCAAGGCCTTGCCCCCTCAGGGCGCGCCGGCCCATGCCCGTTTGGAGTTTGAGTACCCGATCCCGATCGAGGATGCCAAAGCACTCCTCCATCACTCGCACTGGCGGGTGGAAAAGTGTCGCTATGGCTTACAGCTTCCTGATGGAGACTGGGTGCTCGATGTGTTCAGCGGCGAGAATTCTCCTCTTGTGATTGCAGAAGTGGAGCTCCAACATCCTGAAGACCTTGTGAAAGTCCCTCTCTGGTGTGGCCAGGAGGTCACAGGAGTCCATCAACTGAGCAACGCGGCTTTGGCGAGCCACCCATGGCAACGCTGGAGCGCAGAAGAACGGGCGCTCATTGAGAATCGTCGGTTACCAAACGCCAGTCCTCAGGCCTGAAAAGGGGGAGCCGGCAAGGTGCAGCAGTTGAAACCATCCCGACAGATTTTTCCATTATCCATCGCCCAATTGATCAAGGCCACACGGTTTTTTGCACCTGTTTTGGCAAAAATATTGCTTACATGGTTATCCACGGTTCGCTTGCTGATCATTAATTGCTTGGCGATTTCCTGATTCGTAAGACCTGTGGCTACCAATTCGATGATTTCGAGCTCCCGTTCAGAGAGATCGGCCTTGCTTACGGCCAAGCCCTGAGAAGCTGGCTGTTCGCGGAGATTGCTCTCAGGCATGGAAACCTGTTCAGTTTGGCCATCCTAGGGAGGATCCTGGAGGATGATGTCGCTCATTCGACCCGTTTCTGTGAAGCTTGCTCAAGCTCTGGCTTCCGGTCACTTCACTCTCACGGCTGAGGTGACTCCACCCCGAGGAGGAGATGTGACACGCACCCTGGCGGCTGCGGCGGCATTGAAAGGGTTGGTGCATGCCGTGAATGTGACCGATGGCAGCAGGGCCGTGATGAGAATGAGCAGCTTGGCTGTCTGTCGCCTCCTCTTGGAACACGGCATTGAACCAGTCATCCAGATGACCTGCCGCGACCGCAATCGCATCGCCTTGCAAGCGGATCTGCTTGGAGCCCACGCCTTGGGCATTGGCAATGTGCTCTGCTTGACGGGTGACCCCGTGCGGGCAGGGGATCAACCAGATGCCAGGCCCGTAAACGAGTTGGAGGCAGTGCGTCTCCTCAAAATGGTGAAAAGCTTGAATGCTGGGGCGGACCCTGTCGCGGGGCTTCTTCCCGATGGTGGGATTCAACTGTTTTGCGGTGCAGCCGCCGATCCGCATTCACCAAGCTGGAGTGGGTTGGCAAGCCGGGTCAGGAAAAAATGGGAGGCTGGCGCAAAATTTTTGCAAACTCAAATGGTGATGCATCCTGATGCACTCAAGCGTTTTGTCGATGAAATCACCGGCCCGTTAGATCTACCGGTTCTGGCAGGTGTCTTCTTACTGAAGTCCGCACGCAATGCCATATTCATCAATCGAGTTGTTCCAGGCGCCGCCATTCCCCAACATCTGATCGATCGACTGGCCGCTGCCTCTGATCCTGCCGCTGAAGGGATTGCCATAGCAGCGGAGCAAGTGATCAGCTACTCGGCGATTGCCCAGGGGGTGCACCTGATGGCCGTAAAGGCAGAAGAGCGCATCCCCAAAATTCTCCAAATGGCTGGAATTCCCCCAATCGATACAGAGAAAGTGATTGCTGCGGGGCGCTTAACTGGCCTTGAGAGCAAAATTAGTGCCCAACAATTCAGCTAGAGCTTTTTGCTGGGGAGACGGTGAAATTTTGTCCTGCCGACGCACATCCGTAATCAACCAGTCGAGAGCAGCTTCCTGCAAATCGAAATGATCTCCATTGCGGTCTACGCAGTAGCGACCGTACACCAGCTTTTCGACCAAATTAACTCCAGGGCCAATACGAGAATAGTCAAAAATGATGGAGTTATCGATGGTTGCCCCTTCACATATATGGCAGCTTGGTCCAATCATTGCCGGTCCGATAATTGTTGCACCATCTTCAATCTTGGTCATACCACCGACGTAGACAGGGCCTTGGACGTTGATTTTGTCCCAATTCGCAGCAACATTTAGGCCCGTGTAGATGCCTGGCTTCACTTCGATGCCTGGCACCTGAACCTGGCGAACATCGCCTTGCAGAACGCTGCGGATCGCTTGCCAATAATCAGGAACTTTACCGATGTCAACCCATTCAAACTCCATGGGCAGGGCATAGAAAGCCGCACCGGCACCCACAAGCCTTGGGAAGAGATCAGAACCAATATCAAAGGGTTCGCCGGAAGGGATGAAATCGAGCACCTGGGGCTCAAAAATATAAATACCTGTATTGATCATGTCACTCGCTGCTTCGTCGATATCTGGCTTTTCCTGGAAGGAGAGCACCTTGCCATCATCATCCGTCACGACCACGCCATAACTGCTCACCTGTTCGCGAGGCACGCGCTTGGTGATCAGGCTGGCCATGGCCCCTTTGGCTTTGTGCCGCCGAACAGCCTCGCTGAGATCCAGATCGATCAGAGCATCGCCGCAAAGGACAACAAACGTGTCATCAAAAAAAGGCTGGAAATCCTGAATTCTTTTAATTCCACCAGCTGAACCCATGGCCTCGCCAATCAGCTCTCCATCCTCAATCCGACCCTCAAAGCTATAGGCGATGTGAACACCAAATCTCTGGCCGTCGCGGAAGTAGTTTTCTATTTCTTCTGCCAAATGCGAGACATTAACCATGATCTGATCAAAGCCGTGCTCCTTAAGAAGCTCCAGAAGGAACTCCATGACTGGCTTCTGAAGGATTGGAATCATTGGCTTGGGCGTGGTATGGGTAATCGGGCGCACCCGGGTTCCCTTACCAGCCGCGAGAATCATCGCCTTCATTCGCAGGCATGTTTCAAAATGAATCTCAACACTTTACGTCCTCCCTCAGGCCGCGATCACTCCCGGAGCCGGCAAGGAAGCTGACCCCTCTTCAGGCCCCGCTGGGTCTCTCTGGCCCATCACGCTCCACAGGCGGCGGAGGCTGAGGGGTCCAAACAATCCACCCTCCTGCTGCAACTCCACCTTGCCCTGGGCACTCAGAAACAACAGCGCCCAAAACACGCCCACCCGATCCTGATCGAGATCCTCCGATTCATGGGCTTCACTCCAAGACGCCCACGCCCCCACAAGCACCTCGAAATCCAGCCAGGAATGGCCCTCTCCCGGCCAAGAGGTCTGGATGAAGCGGTTGAGAGCCGCGGTGGTCTCTGGCAGCTTTTCCCGGTGGGCAAGTGCGGCCACCTGTGCAATCGCTGCACGCTCGCTGTAGCGCCGCCCACCTCGTTGACGGGGCCGGCGACCCTCCTGCTCCAGTTGGTCGGCAATGGTCTCCAGCTGCTGGATCAATTCACCCAGGCTCACTGGACGCTGGAGGGGGGGAGGAGCGACGGGACGCCGGAAAAGCTTGCGCTCCGGCCGCTGGGGCAGGGGGGCCAAATCCAGTCCTGGCTCCAAATCGTTCTCTTCCATCAGCAGAGCGTCTTCACACTCTGGTTCTGGGGGGAAGTTGGTGCGCTCCAACAGCTCAGCTTTCAAGCCAACCAAAACGGAGGCGGCCAGGAAAGCCTCACTGCTTTCCGCAAGATCCTGCTCAAAGCGGGGCTCTGGCGGGAAGGCCAAGGCCGGCAGAGCGATTCGCTGATGCAACCTGTCGAGGAAGCCATCAATGACAGCGATTACGTCGACATCCCAAGGATCGATTTCTCCTCGCTCAGCGGCATCCTGCAACATCCGGATCGCCATGCGGGCGCCCGCTTCGGCCACAGCCACCCGTTTGAATCACGATGCCCCAAGGTACCCTCCCCTTGGCGGTCACACCAGAGGCAGAGGGCTGACAGGCCGAGAGTTCAGGAGTTGGTTGGTGGGGCAGTGCTTTCCCCAGCCGCAGGGAGCAGCCCCAACTGGGCATCCACTGTGGCCCGATACCGCTGCAGATCATTTTCAAGCTCCTGAATCCGCACCCGTTGCGCCTCCTGGTCGCCCTCACTCTGGAGCGTTTCCACTTTGCGCACAACGCCGCTCCACACCGCATAGATCCAAGCTGCCGTGGCGCCCACCCCTCCCACAAGAAGCAGCAAGGCCGCAAGGGGGAAGGTGAAGCTCAGACCAGGCAAGAAATGCACCGTTGTTGCCGTGGTGTTTTCCAGTGTGAACATCACCATGGCCAAGCCAAAACTGAAAATCAGCAGGAAATTGAGCTGACGCATGGCGCGAATGGGAACGGTGCTACCGGCTTAGGGGCTTGGTAGGAAGCTTGTCAATGGAGGTGCCTGGATGGCTGCAGCAGGCAGGCCAGGAAGGGATTGGACGGGACGCAATACCCGTTGCAGCGGAAGGGGACCGACTTTTGCGAGCGAAAGGGTTTCTTGACGTACCAACGTTTCGATCGAAGCGCGGTAGCTATCCGTCATGATCCGTGGATAGAGACCAATACCGATGATCGGGATCAGTAAACAAGAGATCACGTAGATCTCGCGTGGCTCGGCATCCACTAATTTCGAGTGGGATGCAAGCTCAACATTTTCCTTGCCAAAAAAGATTTCCCTCAACATCGAGAGCAAATAAATCGGGGTGAGGATGACCCCAATCGCCGCGAGGATCGCAATGATGACGCGGAAACTCAAGGTGTAGGCCTCACTGGTGGAAAATCCAACAAACACCATCAGTTCCGAGACAAAACCACTCATTCCTGGCAGAGCTAAGGAGGCAAGGGAGCACACAGTCCAGAGGGCGAACATTTTTCTCATCTTTTGACCCACCCCTCCCATCTCATCCAATTGCAGCGTGTGGGTGCGGTCATAGGTGGCACCCACAAGGAAAAAGAGACTGGCTCCGATGAGGCCGTGACTGACCATTTGCAGCATTGCACCGCTGGTTCCCAACGCGCTGAGGCTGCCAATTCCAATCAACACAAACCCCATGTGGCTAATCGAGCTGTAGGCGATTTTTCGCTTGAGATTGCGTTGGGCGAAGGAGGTGAGGGCGGCGTAGATAATATTTACAACACCTAGAACCACAAGGATTGGAGCAAATTTTACATGGGCATCAGGAAGAATTTGCACATTGAATCTAAGCAAGGCATAGCCTCCCATTTTCAAGAGAATGCCTGCCAACAGCATGTGAACGGGAGCCGTTGCCTCTCCATGGGCATCGGGCAACCAGGTGTGAAGAGGCACGATGGGAAGTTTCACCCCAAAGGCGATTAACAGCGCGGCATAACAAATCACTTGAAAACCCGTGGCGAACTCTTTTGAGGCCAGGGATGTGTATTCGAAGCTTGGCGTGCCCCCTCCGTAAAAACCCATCGCAAGTGCCGCAAGCAGGATGAAGAGGGAGCTGCCGGCTGTGTAGAGAATAAACTTCGTTGCGGCGTATTGTCTTTTCTTCCCCCCCCAGATGGCCAGCAAAAGGTAGACGGGTATCAATTCAAGTTCCCAGGCAAGGAAGAACAGCAACATGTCCTGAACGGCAAAGACGGCGATTTGCCCGCCATCCATGGCCAGAAGCAAGAAGTAGAAGAGCTTGGGCTTGAAGGTCACCGGCCAGGCCGCCAAACAGGCCAGGGCAGTGATGAAACTGGTGAGCAGGATGAGCGGCATCGACAGCCCATCCGCCCCCACCGACCAGGCCAGCCCAAGTTCCGGCAACCAAGACACCCGTTCGACCAGCTGCAGGGCGTCGCTGGAGGGGTCGTATCCGTTGAGATACGCCCCCACCGTCAGCAGAAACGTCAGCAAGGCCACCCCAAGGGCGAACCAACGCACCTTGCGGCCGTCCCCCTCGTCAGGGACAAAAGGGATCAGCAAGGAAGCCCCGATGGGCAAGAGGATCGAGGCACTGAGCCAAGGGAAGGGCACGGACAGAGCCAAGTACTAGGCAGAGTGTAGAAATGCCAGCCGGTTTCGAAAGGGGGAGGTGGGGGTTGTCACACACGTCTGGGTTGGCAGGCCATGCCTGGCAGGCCAAAGGTTTGCCTACGAGGCAAAGGCTCCAAAAAGGACAACCAAAGCAATCACACCGGCAAAAACAATTAGGGCATAGAACTGGGCACGGCCGGTTTCAAAGTATTTGAGTCCCTCTCCACTGCCAAGGGTGAGCAAACCAGTGAGGTTAACAACGCCATCAACAACTTTTGAGTCCACATCCAACACCTTCTTGGCAAGGTTGCGACTTCCCTGAACAAATAGCTTTTCGTTGATGGCATCCAAATACCACTTGTTGGCCAGAAAGTTGTTGAGAGCTGGGAAGCGCGCTGCCACCGCTTCGCCCAGATCAATGCGATGGAGGAAATAGGCCAAGACGGCCAAGGAAATGCCTGCAATGGAGATGGCCACTGAAGCTCCGGCCAGTGGCAGAAATTCCCCCCAAGAAAAGTGATGGGCCATCTCTGCAGCCTCATCGGGATCGAGAGCCCGTGCAAAGCGACTGTTCCAGGGAGTGCCGAGGAGTCCGATCAGGACAGAGGGCACGGCCAACACCACAAGGGGAGCGGCCATCTGCCAGCCTGATTCATGGGGATGATGTTGGCCGTGGCCATGGCTCTCGCCGTGGCCGTCATCCGTACTCTTTCCAGCAGCAGCGAGGAGTTGCCCCTGGATGGCCTTGTCATTGCCGCGGAAGCTTCCCTCAAAAGTGAGGAAGTAAAGACGAAACATGTAAAACGCCGTCATGCCAGCGGTGAGGAAACCTGCCACCCAGAGCAGCGGATAGGAGCCGAACGCTTGACCCAAAATTTCATCTTTGCTCCAAAAGCCAGCCAAGGGAGGAATGCCTGCAATGGCGATGCAACCAATCAGGAAGGTGATCGCTGTGATGGGCATGTAGCGCCGGAGTCCCCCCATCAGCCGCATGTCCTGGGCGAGAACTGGCTCATGGCCAACCACCTCCTCCATGGCATGGATCACCGATCCGGAGCCGAGGAACAGCATGGCCTTGAAAAAAGCATGGGTCACCAGATGGAACATCCCGGCCACGGGAGCGCCACAGCCCATGGCGAGCATCATGTAGCCCAGCTGGGAAACGGTGCTGTAGGCCAAGCCCTTCTTCAAATCCTGTTGGGTGAGGGCGATGGAAGCGCCCAAAAAGAGCGTGATGGTGCCGATCACGGCAATCACCAGCTGCACGGTTGGGAAAGGGGCATAGACGGGCTGGAGGCGTGCCACCAGGAACACGCCCGCCGCAACCATGGTGGCGGCGTGGATGAGAGCGGAAATGGGGGTGGGGCCTTCCATGGCGTCCGGTAGCCAGACGTGCAGAGGAAACTGGGCAGATTTGGCCATCGGCCCCATGAACACCAGCAGACAAAGAATCACGGCAACGGCTGTGCTCAGCCGGCCATCCGCAACGGCTTCCTGCAAGCGCACTCCGATGGTTTCAAACCCGAAGCTGCCCGTGGCCCAAAACAGGCCCAGAATTCCAAGCAACAAGCCAAAATCTCCGACCCGGTTCACCACAAACGCTTTCTGGGCTGCGTTGGCGGCGCCATCCCGGTCATACCAAAAGCCCACAAGCAAGTAGGAGCACATGCCCACCAGCTCCCAGAACACGTAGATCTCGAGAAGGTTTGGGCTGATGACCAAGCCCAACATCGAGCTGCTGAAGAGGGCCAAATAGGTGAAAAAGCGCACGTAGCCCTTGTCGTGGGCCATGTAGCCATCGGAATACACCATGACCAACAGGGCAATGGTGGTGACCAAAGCGAGCATCACCGCCGCCAATGGATCCACCCGGTAACCCATTTGCAGGTTGAAACTGCCTGCACTCGCCCAGTCGAACAGCACTTCTCTGGGGGGCGACCCCGCCAATTGCTCGGCCAAGACGGCAAAACTCAAGACGGCAGCTGCCCCAACGCACGTGATCAAAAACAAGGCCACCGGCTTGCGGAGGCGGTTCACGGTTCGGTTGAAGCTCAACAGGCCAAGGCCGGTGACACAGGCCCCCAGCAGAGGCAGCAGGGGTATCAACCAGGCCAGGTCAGCAGCAGGCATCCCCAGAGTTCATCGCTCGTGGAGTGTAGTAAGGATGGCGCGTGGATTCCGCAGCTCCTGGCACCTCAGCCCAGCCAATGGGCCAAAGCTGTTCTGGAAAAAGCCGTGCTTGCGCTGCCGATCCAGCGGTGAGCCCACCACAGCGCGCCCACGGCGATCAGGATGCCTAGCTGGGACGGCCTGACAAATTCCATCAGCTGAAGCTGCTGGCGACCATCCAGAATCGCCTGGAAGGGAAGGATTGAGGTGGTCGCACGCAGTTCCTCAAATGCCTGGCCAAAGCGTTTGTGCAGGCGTCGATCGCCATGCCAGACCGCAAATGCATGGTGGGCAATCAATCCCAAGCAGGTGACGGCCATGAAGCTGGAGCCGATCCACAGCAGATGGGTGGCGCACCAAAGCACCTGTCCCACGGCCTGAGGATGGCGGCTGACCCGCATGATGCCCGTGGAGTACAAACGCACCTCGGGTTTCAACACAGATGGAATCTCGAGCAGGTTGTAGGTGGCGGGGTAGAGGAAGAAGAAGCTCACCGCCGTGCCTGTCCACACCAGTGGGATCAACCAAGGTTGATCTTGGAGATTCCACAGGCGGATTCCGTCATACCGGTGGGTCAGGAAGTAGGCGATCAGCAAGGTTGCAGCAGGAATGCTCACTGCAGCAAAGAGAAGCCGCCAGGCCCGTTCCCCGATTCGCCCAGCCCCCCATGCCCTCAGGGCGGCTCCCCCGCTGTGCAAAACAGCGAAGCCCAGCAGCAGCGAGGCCATCACCCAACTGCTGTGGTGCGGGGAGGTGCCCATGGAGTGCCCGTCGTGAAGCAGTGGTGCGAAGGCAGTCTGCCAACCGAGACCCCCCCTTAAAGTTGTCGGGCGACTGCCGTTCAGCCATCGGCCAACCCGAGGACCCTTCCACGGACCCACCAGAGGACCACCAGAGCCCATGGCAGATCTGCCGTTCACCCTTGATCAACTGCGCATCCTGCGTGCGATTGCCAATGAGGGCAGCTTCAAAAAAGCTGCCGACAGTCTTTATGTCACCCAGCCGGCCGTCAGCCTGCAGATTCAAAATCTTGAGAAGCAACTGGATGTGGCCCTCTTTGATCGAGGTGGCCGCAAAGCCCAGCTCACAGAAGCGGGCCACTTGCTGCTCAGCTATTGCGACCGGATCCTGAGCCAATGCCAGGAGGCCTGCCGAGCACTGGATGACCTTCACAATCTCAAGGGAGGATCTCTGATCGTTGGTGCCAGCCAAACCACAGGCACGTATCTCATGCCGCGGATGATCGGTCTGTTTCGTCAGAAGTATCCGGATGTGGCGGTGCAACTGCAAGTGCACAGCACCCGCCGTACGGCCTGGGGCGTGGCCAACGGCCAGGTGGATCTGGCCATCATCGGCGGGGAACTGCCCCCAGACCTGAATGATCTCCTCCAGGTGGTGCCCTACGCCAACGATGAACTCGCCTTGGTGCTGCCCCCCAAGCACCCGCTATCCCGCCTGCCAGAACTGACCAAGGAGGATCTTTATCGCTTGGGGTTTGTCTGTTTGGATGCACAATCCACCACCCGCAAAATGGTGGATCAGCTCCTCTCTCGCTCGAAGCTTGATGTGGGGAGAATGAAGATTGAAATGGAGCTTAATTCCTTTGAAGCGATTAAGAATGCTGTGCAATCCGGGCTCGGCGCAGCCTTCTTACCGGTGGTCTCCATTGAACGCGAACTGGCCTCTGGAAGCTTGCACAGGCCCCAGGTGGCGGATCTGCAAGTGCGCAGGCAGCTAAAGTTGATCAGCCACCCTGCTCGCTACTGCTCTCGGGCGGCAGAGGCTTTCCGCAAAGAAATTTTGCCTGTCTTTGCCAGCCCAGATAGCCCCCTCAGGCAAAACGCCACCCCCAAGACAAACGAAGCAGCGGGACCGGTGTTGACCCCCTGAATTCGGTTGGGATCAGAACTGATCCCCTTCCGGAGTCACCCCAACCGAATCATCGGCGGCCCCTGCCGCACCCGGAACCTGGAATTTGTTGCCGGAGATATCGGCTTGGTAGACACAGCGAACAATCGGCTTATCGCGAATCGAACCGATATAGGCGAAAGTGTTCATCCTTTGCTTGCATTCCCGCATCTGCTCAGCGGTGACCGCACCCTGTTTTTGGAGCACAGCCCAGTTTTCCCTGCGGATGACACAACCAGGTTGCAGCGTGGGTTGGGTGACAAAGCTGCTGCTCGGGTTCATGGTTGTGTAGAGCTCAATATCCATCACAAAGGCGCTCGCTCCCCATTGCTTGCAAAACTCGGGATCGGGCACGGCCATGTCCAGTTGCTGGCTACTGGCGATGTTGCCTTGATTGCCCTGGGTGGTGCTGGTGACTGCACTGCCGATGCCAATGCCCACGACGAGCACGCCGGCCAGGAGGGCCACGGTTGCCACGTTCAAGCCGCCTCCGCCAGGCCCACCAGTCCCGCCCGTGCCGGGGCCACGGGGGCCACGGGGGCCACCACGATCGGCGATCCCAGGGCCGTTGCGGAAGCGCGATTCGCGCTCAGAGCGGTCAAAGGCTTGGCTGCGATCGTCCCAGCCGCCATCAGGGTCACGGGCTGCACGCCAGCCACGCCGATCTTCGGGATACCCCCCTCGTTGTTCTGGTCTGGATCGGGTCACAGGGATTCAGGGCTGCGGGGTAGGCCCATCGAGTAATTGAGCACACGCGAGTCTGGGTTGTAGCGCAACTCGCCAGCCTGTAGCAGTTGACGGATGACCCCCTCCAGTTCCGAGCCGATGCGGCGCAGGGTGTAGTCCGTCAGATCCTCTCCTGCATGGGCCTCCACCAACTCACGAAAGCGGCTCTGCACTTTGCCCACGACGGCCTCCTCCCAGAGGAACTCGTTATCTGGGTCAAGGTCGAGGGTGAGCTGGTCCCGATCAGCCACGAGATCACCGTTGTCTACCCGGGCGGTGAAGAGGCGCACGTGGCGGGTGGTGGACTTCAGGAGAGTGTCGGCCATCGGCTGGAGGGGCTCGCAGGGAGATGGGAGGGTTGGCGGGAACTCTAGGGAGGAGCCCAACATCTGCGTCTGGTGCTGCAGACCGATAAGGTTGCCCCCAGTGTTTAGGTCACGCCATGCGCGTCGCCATTGCAGGAGCCGGGCTGTCTGGCTTGTCATGCGCCAAATACCTTTGCGATGCCGGTCACACCCCTGTGGTGTACGAGGCTCGCGAAGTGCTGGGGGGCAAGGTGGCCGCCTGGCAGGACAGCGAAGGAGATTGGTACGAAACGGGGTTGCACATCTTTTTTGGTGCCTATCGCAACATGCGTCAGCTGTTTGCTGAGCTGGGCATCGAAGACCGTTTGCAGTGGAAAAGCCACTCGATGATTTTTAATCAACGCGATGTGCCGGGCACCTACAGCCGGTTTGACTTTCCCGACCTACCTGCACCGATCAATGGAGTGGCGGCGATCCTCTCCAATAACGACATGCTCACCTGGCCGGAGAAAATCGCCTTCGGGTTGGGCCTGGTTCCAGCCATGCTGCGTGGACAAGACTATGTGGAAGCTTGCGACCGTTATTCTTGGAGCGAATGGCTGAAGCTGCACAAGATCCCTGAGCGAGTCAATGATGAAGTCTTCATGGCCATGAGCAAGGCCTTGAATTTTATTGGCCCAGATGAGATTTCCAGCACAGTTGTGCTCACCGCCCTGAACCGATTCCTCCAGGAAAAGGATGGTTCTAAGATGGCTTTTCTTGATGGCAATCCTCCACAGCGGCTCTGCCAACCTCTTGTGGACTACATTCGCGCCCGCGGTGGCGAGGTGGTGATGGAGCGAGCCCTGCGTGGCATCGAGCTCAACGATGACGGGACTGTGGCTGCGTTCAAGCTCGGCGGCAAAGGGGTGGCCACTCAGAACGTTGTGGCGGATGCCTACGTGAGTGCGCTGCCGGTGGACCCCCTGAAACTGCTTCTCCCTGAAGCCTGGAAATCATTGCCCTATTTCTCTAATCTATCCGGGCTTACTGGCGTGCCGGTCATCAACATACACCTTTGGTTTGACCGAAAGCTCACGGACATCGACCATCTCCTATTTAGCCGCAGCGATCTCCTCAGCGTCTATGCAGACATGAGCAATACCTGCAGGGAATACGCTGATCCAGACCGCTCGATGTTGGAGCTCGTCTTTGCCCCAGCAAAAGACTGGATCGGCCGGTCAGACGAGGACATCGTTGCCGCCACGATGGACGAACTGAAACAGCTTTTCCCACAGCATTTTGGATCTGATCATCCTGCAAAGCTGCGCAAATTTGTGGTTGTCAAAACACCACTCTCTGTGTACAAAACCGTACCGGGCTGCCAGCAGCTTCGACCCAACCAGAAATCTCCCATTCGCAATTTCTTCCTGGCGGGTGATTACACCATGCAAAGATATCTGGCCTCAATGGAAGGGGCGGTCCTCAGTGGCAAACTCTGTGCGGAAGCCATTGCAGAGTGGGCCACCTCTGGCCCTCCATCTCCAACCTTGGCCGGCGCAGTCGCAGGAGGGTGAGCGCGGTGCGCACCCCTGCTCCGATGGTCTCCCCAAGAAGCCAGGCCAACCTGGAGGACGCCTACGAACGGTGCCGTCAAGAAACGGCTCAATGGGCCAAAACGTTTTACCTGGGCACGCTGCTGATGCCTCCCCAGAAGCGTCGGGCGATCTGGGCGATCTACGTGTGGTGTCGACGGACAGATGAGCTCATGGATGGCCCGCAGGCGCTGGGCCTCCCGGCTTCCACCCTGCTATCGCGCCTCGATGCTTGGGAAGAGCGAACCCGTGGGCTCTTCGAAGGCAAAATGTCTGACGATCTCGACCGAGTGATGGTCGACACCATGGAGCAGTTTCCCCAACCCCAGCAGGCCTACCTCGACATGATCGAAGGCCAGCGGATGGATGTGAGGAAGCATCGCTATGCCACGTTTTCCGAGCTGGAGCTCTACTGCTACAGGGTGGCTGGCACTGTGGGCCTGATGAGCCAAGCCGTGATGGGCCTGGATCCTGCCTACACGTCTGCGCCCTGGAGTGAACGGCCAGATCCCAGCCAGGCCGCCATCGCTTTGGGCATTGCCAACCAACTCACCAATATCCTCAGGGACGTGGGTGAAGATCGCGAGCGAGGACGGATCTACCTTCCTCGCGACGAAATGGAGAGATTTGCTTATAGCGAGTCTGACCTCCTGGCCGGCAGGCTCAATGAAAACTGGCGGGCCCTCATGGCGTTTCAGTTGTCCCGGGCGCGCGACTGGTTTGCCCGCTCCGAAGAGGGAGTGCGCTGGCTTTCGGCAGATGCACGCTGGCCGGTCTGGGCTTCGCTGAGGTTATATCGCGGCATTCTTGATGTGATTGAACGCCAAGATTATGATGTTTTTAATCGCAGAGCATTTGTGCCTACGGCAGGAAAATTGCTCGATCTTCCCCTCTCCTATGTTTTGGCCCAGGTGCATTAGCCAGGTTTCAGCCATTGCAGGAGAATGGGATTCACCTGTTCAGGTGCTTCATCGTGGGGGCAATGTCCTAGGCCTTCAAGCACTCTCAGCTCCTGGATGACGGGGAATTCGTTGGCCCAACGCCGCGCCTCCTGCGGAGATTCCCAGGGGTCATCTCCTCCCCAAATCATGCGCACGGGCAGATGGAGATCCACCAGGAGATCAGGCGCCAGAAGGTCGGCAAAGAGATTCACAAAGCCCCGGAAACTTTCCGATGCCCCCTGATCTGTTGTAGGCCGGTGGAGCAGAGCAATCAGTTCCTCATCCACATTGGCACCCGTGGGATAGGCCACTTGCAGCACCCGGCGGATGAAGGCAGGGCGAGCCAGAAATTGGAAAAGTGTGGCCGTGAGCCACCGCTGCCGCACCATCTGCTTCAGCAAAGGTCTGCTCAGCTGTTGGAGGATCGGTAGCTCCTTAACCCTGCGCTCATCGAGTGTCCGCTGTGCACAATCGATAAGAATGACTTGGACGGGAGGGTTCCCCCTTTCGCAAAGAAGCTTGGCGGAAACAAGAGCAACAACTCCGCCAATCGAGTTACCCAGCAGGTGGATGGGTCTCTCGTGCTGACCAGCGCAGACATGGGTGGCAATGAAATCAGCCACCAACTCAGCCCAGAGTGCGAAACAATATCGAACATCGCCTGGCCTTTCGGGTTCGCCCTCCAACCGTGAGGGGGGTTTGTCGCTGCCGCCAAACCCGAGCAAGTCGAGCGCAAACACCTCGGCGACCTCAGCCAAAGCTGAAAAATTGTGGCGCCAATGCTGAACATTGGCGCCAAATCCATGGATGAGCACTACGGCTTGACGGGCCTGCAAAGACCCCTCACGCACCCAACTGATGCGATGACCTCGCCAGTCCCAGGTCTGGGGGCTGGGCGAGGTCATCAGCCGTGACTCAGACGCCAACAGTTTGATTGGCAAGCAGAGCCTTCAGCTTGGCCAATTCCCCTGCCCAACGGGGATCGGGGGAATCTGTTTGAACGTTGTCGGCGTGCACCACCTTGTCGGCAGCCTTGCGGGCCGCTGTGGGGGTGCTGCCCGGTGAACGCCGCTCGTCCCTTCCCTGGGCTGGGCTCCGGCTGTCCCGGCGCTCCGAGATTTCAATGCGGAGGGGTTGCCCCGCGAAGTCGCGGCCGTTGAGCTGGGCGATGAGGGCTTCGGCCACGTTCGGGTCGTCAACGTTGGCGAATCCAAAGCCTCGGCAGGCACCCGTGTCGCGGTCGTTCACCGCTTTGAACCGGATTCCTTCCCCCACACCCCCGAGGAGAGCTTCGAGCTCCTTGACATCAAAAGCACTCGGCAGATTGCCGACATAAAGACGAACACTCATGGAAAGGGTGGCAGAAGAAAATGAAGATTGCGCCAGGCGATGGACGACGCCGTTGCACTATGAAGTTAATCATGGCAAGGGCCTCCTGTGGCATCCAACCAGTCTTGAGCAGCCTTTAAAGCTGTCTCCTGGCTGGGATCTTCCCTTGGCAGTCGACCAAAGGCGCGCGCTGCCGTGAGGTGATCCAGAAGCAGTCCAAGGCGAGGGCTGGGGCGGAGACCCAACTGCTTTTGAAGGTCCTGGCCATCCAGCGGTGGCCGGGGATGGAACAGGGGATCTCCCGCATCGCGCCAACGCGGCAGCGCCACTTCAGCCACCGCCACAGGGAGCTCAAGCAAAAGGGCGGGCAGATCCTCAGCCAGCTGGCGATGCAGTTCGAGTTGTTCGGCCTCGGGGAGGCCAGCGAACCCCCTCTGCCGCTGAGGGAGGTCGAGGGACGTCAGTCGCTGTCGCCAACGCCTCAATTGTCGGCAGCGACGGCGCAGTCTGTTGCTGGCATGCATGGATGAGAGGGCTTTCTCATCGAGCAGGGCGGCCAGCCTGGCGAGGGGCAGGGCCACTTCAGCCTCCTCGTCGGTGAGTCCCCGCAGCCGGGCTTGCTCGAGGGTGAGATGGGCCGTGACCGCGCAGGGCTGGCGCTCCCCAGCGGGCTGGGGAGCCCAGGATTCGAGCAGGCCGCTCCGCTGAAGGAGCTCCCCCCCCCGGGCCCCATCGACACTGCCCACCAGGCGCAGAAGCTCAGCCAACACCCGCTCGCCGGCCACGGAAGCCAGGCGGGCCCGATGGCGCACGATCCATTCCCAGGTCTGCTCAGAGAGGCTGAATCCCAGCTCAACAGCCAGCCTGATCCCCCGCAGGAGCCTGAGGGGATCATCCAGCAGATTGGCCTCCGCGATGGCGCGGAGCTCTCTGTGCAGAAGGTCGTCAAGCCCATGGAGTGGATCCACGAGGGCCAACGCCTCCTGGCCGATGGGAAGCCGCAGAGCCATGGCATTGACGGTGTAGTCCCGACGGCTCAAATCAGCCGTGAGCGAGCTGCCCTCCTGGCGGGCCAGATCAACGGTCCACCCCTTCAACACCAGCCTGCCGATGGCGCGCTCGCGATCCAGCTCCACCCCCGTTCCCCCGAGCTCCTGGGCCAACTGCCTCGCCAGGGCGACCCCGTCACCAGGCACCACCAGATCAAGATCGGGTCTCTCCCCCAAACGCCCAAGCAACCCATCGCGCACAGCACCGCCAACGAGGGCCGTCCCGCAGGGCAGGGCCGACAGGGGCAGGGGCCAAGACGCGGGGGCCAACCGCTTCCACAGCTCCTGGTGCAGTGAGGAGAGACACGCCAAAATGGATAGGCCCTTGGGATCAGGCGGCATGTGCATTTGTGTGGATTGCCACTGGATCGATCGCTGCCAGGCCTATCACGCGGTCGAGCGGCAGCATGGCGTCCCTCACCTCAATCCACACCCGATGTTCCGTCCTGAGCGCCCCCATGTGCATGTTCAGATCCGTGAGCTCGCCGATGGACAGGTGGGGATCGAGTGGGATGTAAGGGCCTGTGAAAGCTTTGTGGCCGATCCCGGGCACTGGCAGCGCTTGCGCCCTAAAGAGCCCGTCCCAGCATGAGCGCGGCGGAGTCGTCTCCAAAAAGGGGCTGGCTGCTCGCCCTGCACAGCTCCAGCGAGATCCTAGGGGTGGCTCTGCAGCCGCTCGGACAGCCAGAGGTTCCTGCGCAGCTGCAATCCTTCGCCATGGGCAGAGAGCTGGCCAACAGCCTCCTGCCCTGTGTGGAAGCCGTGCTTCCCGCTAGCGAATGGATCCATCTCGCCCGCTTGGCCGTGGCCATTGGCCCGGGCGGCTTCACGGGCACACGGTTGACCGTGGCGATGGCCAGGACCCTCTGCCAGCAGCTGGGGTTGCCCCTGGATGGCATCAGCAGCTTTCACCTGATCGCGAGACGATTGTTCAGCGAAGCTCCCCGCAGCGAGCCCTTGATCTTGAGCCAGGAGCTGCCGCGCCATGGGGTGGTGGCCGGGCTGTATGGCGCGGATGCGTCTGGCCCGGGGGGGGTGGTGGAGCTGCAGGCGCCTCGGCTTTACCGAACCGAGGGCGATCTGGCGAGCACCCTGGGCCACCATGCCCGACTGCCTGCCCAGCCCCAACTGCCTGCCGATGCAGGGCAACTCCTCGTCTTCAGCCAAGAGGCGGCGCGTCGGGGCGTGCAGGCCCCCTGGGCTTCCGTGGTGCCTCTCTACCCCACAAGCCCGGTGGAGCTCCGCCCGTGAAGCAGGCCCATCGCCGCAGGCGTCGGCCCTCGCGGCTGCCCGCACTGGTTGTGGGGCTGGCGGGACTCTCCCTGCTTTGGCTCTCGCGGGGCTGGTGGTGGCCCACTCCGCCCCCGCCCCAGATGATTCTGGTGCTTGGAGGAGACGTAGCCCGGGAGCAGGTGGCGGCCCATTTGGCCCGTGCCGACGGGCTGCCTGTGGTCGTCAGCGGCGGCACCAATCCGGAATATGCCACCTGGTTGTTCCGCGAGCGGGAGGGACTGCCGGCCCATCAGGTGAAACTGGATTATCGCGCCCGAGACACGCTGACCAATTTCACGTCCCTGGTGGATGATCTGCGCCGCGCTCGCATCCGCCATGTGCTGTTGGTCACCAGCACAGACCACATGGAACGGGCCCTCCTGGTGGGGCGCATCGTGGCTGGCAGCCGTGGGATCACCCTCACGCCGGTGGCCGTGCCGTGCGGCCATGGGTGTGTGAGCGAAACGAAAGAAAAAATCTGGGGGGATGGGCTGCGGGCTGCGGTTTGGGTGGTCAGTGGCCGGGATCTGAGGATGTGGGGGGGATCAGCGCTGGTTCGGCAGTGGCGGCGAGCAGTGGGGGGGTGATCAGCCCCTGATCGAGCATGCGATTGATCTGGGCTTGAGCCGCCGCCGTGACGGCTTCCAAATCGGCTCGGCTCGTGGAAGCCGGTGGGGGGATCAGGGTGCCGATGCGCACATGCACCGGCACCAACCGCAGCCCCCCCCCACCTGGGCCAAGGGCCCGGTGGCTGTTGATGATCGCCACCGGCAGCAGGGGAAGACCCGTCCGCGCCGCCAGGAGGGCGGCGCCCTGCTGTGGCCGAGTCACGCGCCCATCCACCTGTCGCGTGCCATCAAGAAACACCCCCGTGGCCCAGCCCTCCTGAAGCCGAAGGCAAGCGGTGCGCAAAGCTTGACGGTCGCTGCTCCCTCGGGCCACGGGATAGGCCCCGCAGGCGCGGATCAAGGGACCCAACAGGGGCACGCGAAACAATTCTTCCTTGGCCATGAAGGCCACCGGTCGCCGCACCGCGCAACTGAGCAGCGGTGGATCCAGATAGGAGCCATGGTTGGCAACAACCACGAGCCCCCCCTGGCGGGGCACATGGGCGACCCCCTCGGTGCGCCCCCGCAGAAGCAGCCGAAACACGGGCAAGACCAGCAGCCAACGCATCAGGTGATACGCCAGCGTGGGCTTCGCTGCATGCAGCAAGGGGGGGCGACTCATGGATCCAAATCGGCTGCGCTCGCCACCTGGGCCGTTTCCAAGCCCGGACAACTGCGTTTGATCAGCCCGCTGAGCACGTTGCCAGGGCCGATCTCCACCGCGGTGCGAATGCCTTCCTGCTGGAGACGTCCCATGGTTTCGCGCCAGCGCACGCCAGTCGTCATCTGCCGCATCAGCCTGGCCTTGAGCGCCTCAGGCCCCCTCTCGGGGGTGGGATCGGTGTTGCTGAGCACCGGCACCGAGGCCTCCGCAAACGGCACCTGCTCCAGCTCTGCGGCAAAGCGGGTCGCGGCCTCGGCCATCAAGGGGGAGTGGAAAGCGCCGGAGACAGCCAACGGAATGGCCCGCTTGCAGCGGAGGGTTGTGCTCACCGCTGTCACAGCCTCAGGCGTGCCTGAGAGCACCACCTGAGCTTCGCTGTTGTCATTGGCAATCACCACGCCTTCAGTGGCCTCCACGAGATCCTGAAGCTCTTTCGGGTCGAAACCGATGAGGGCGGTCATCGCCCCGCCACCGGCTGCCGCCATCAACTCACTGCGGGTTTGCATCAGGGCCAGACCCGTCTCCGCATCAAACACGCCAGCGGCGTAGAGGGCCACCAACTCGCCAAGGCTGTGACCGGCCACGAGCGCAGGCCCGCGCCCCTGGGCGTGCAGGGCATCCACCAACAAGCTCTCCACCACAAAGAGAGCAGGCTGGGTGTTGCGGGTGTCGTTGAGGTTCATCAGGCCCTCCCCCGGTTCTGGAGCTGCACAGATCTCCAGAAGATCGCGGCCAAGCCTTTCAGAGGCGAGGGCAAAACGCTCGTGAGCCCCAGGGAGGGAAAGCACAGCCTCCGCCATGCCGGGCTTCTGCGATCCTTGCCCCGGAAACACCCAGGCCACTGCCATGGCAGAACAACGCGTCGTTGGGCTTGGAGACTACGTGGAGGCGGCCGGCCCACTCCAGCGCATCACAGCAGCTCCCCAGCTCAGACCCGCTCCAAAGCCACTGGTGGCCAGGAGATGGCCGGGCTGAACCAGCCCGTTGCGAACGGCCTCATCAAGCATCAGGGGGATGGTGGCGGCGGAGGTGTTGCCGTAAGACTCCAGATTGCTGAGCACCCGCTCAGCAGGCACGGAAAAGCGCTCCGCCACCGCATCGAGAATCCGCTGATTGGCTTGATGGAGCAGAAGCCAGTCCATCTGGTGAGCCTCGAGGCCAGCAGTCTGGAGGACCTCAGCGAGCACGAGGGGCACTTCGCGCACCGCAAACTTGTAGACCTCCTGACCATTCATGAACAGGGGCTGAAACCCTCCCACTTGGGTCGAGACCCCATCCAGCAATGTCTGGAAGGTTTCCCCCTGAGCCAGGGTGAGGCAACCGTTGCGGCTGCCATCGGTGCGCAGTCGGAAGGCGAGCAGGTCGTCCTGCTCCCTGGCACACGCTTCGATGGCCACGGCCCCCGCTCCATCTCCAAAGAGCACACAGGTGCGGCGATCGCTCCAATCGACCCAGCGACTGAGCTGGTCGGCCCCAATCACCAGGGCACGACGCATCGTTCCGGTGCGGATGTATTGCGCTGCGGTGACAAGGGCAAAGAGGAAGCCACTGCAGGCAGCCGTCAGGTCGAAGGCCACGGCCTGGCGCGCGCCCAGGGCCGCCTGCACCCGCGGGGCGGTGCCAAAGAGGTCGTCTGGACTGGAGGTGGCCAGGAGGATCAGGTCCAGGTCCCCTGGCTCCCAGCCAGCGTGGTGGAGGGCGGCCCGGGCCGCTTCCGTCGCCAGCGTGGTGACGGTCTCTCCCGGCCCTGCCAGCCGTCGCGCCCCGATCCCCGTGCGGCTGCGAATCCAGTCATCGGAGGTGTCAACCAGGGCGCGCAAGCCATCGTTGCTCACGCTGGTGGTGGGAACTGCCCGCCCAGAGCCGACAACGGTCACCCCGTGCAGGGCCGAGGGGCTGCGATGGCTAGCAGTGTGCTCCGACACCCTTGGCGCTCGGTTCGGATCAGTCAATCACAGGTGGCTGCAGCCGCTGCCTCACCGCCGAGGGCGTGCAGATCCTCCATCACATGATGGCTTGCCGCGGAATGGGCCAATCGCAGGGCACTCACCACCGAAAGGGCCTTGCTGCTGCCGTGGCCGATCACACACACCCCATCCACCCCGAGGAGGAGAGCCCCGCCATGTTCGGCATGGTCGAGACGTTTCTTGATGCGCACCAGATTGCTGCGCAGGAAGGCGGAGCCCACCTTGCCTCTCCGACCCCGGGGAAGTTCGGCTCGCAAAACATCCAACAGGACACTGCCCACCGATTCCAGGAATTTGAGCAACACATTGCCGGTGAATCCGTCACACACCACCACGTCAAAGCGACCCGAGAGCACATCCCGCCCCTCACAGTTGCCTGCAAAGCGCAGGCGTGGGTCGGCCAGAAGCAGCGGGTGGGTCTTGAGCGCCAGGTCATTGCCCTTGCACTCCTCTTCACCGATGTTGAGCAATCCCACCCTCGGGCTGGGAACCTGCATGACATCGCGGCTGTAGATGGTGCCCAACAGGGCAAATTGATGCAGCCAGCTGGGCTTGCAATCGGTGTTGCCCCCCACGTCGAGCACGAGCACCTGCTGAGCCGGATCCTTGGTGGGGAAGAGGGCCCCGATGGCCGGCCGTTCGATGCCCCGCAGCCGTCCGAGGCGGAAGATGGCCGAAGCCATCACCGCGCCAGAGTTGCCGGCGGAATACACGGCCATGGCCTGACCTGATTTCACCAGGTCCATCGCCATGTTGATGCTGGCATCCCGCCGGCGGCGCACCACGGTGACCTCCTCGTCCATCCCCACCGATTGGCCACTGGGGACGACGGCCAAGAGCCCTCGGGCTTGGGCCTCCTCGAGTTCCTCCCCCAGCCCCAGGCTGGCCACCGCCCTGCGCAGGGGCTCCACCTCCGCCACAAAGCGGATGCGCAGCGGCAACACGCGCACGGCCCTCAAGCAGCCCTCAAGGATGGGGCCGGGAGCGTGGTCTCCCCCCATCCCATCCACGGCGACCCAGAAACGATCGCGGTCGTCAATCACGGGCCACTCCTCAGGGCCACCAGTGCCCTGCTGAAGGCGGCGGAGTGGGTCGAGCACCAGGGGCTGCAGGACCGTGCCTGCCGCCACGCCAGCCACGGATCCGGCGGCGCTAGCGGTGTCCACCAAGCTGGTGACGGCCGCATTGCGCTTGTACCAGATCACAAGCCGCCGAATCGTGCGGTTCGGGCGTTGTCGCCGGCTCAAGGCAGGCCGCCCAGTGGATCGGAGATGGTCAGGGTCCTTCGGAGGCAACGGAGTCAACGATGCGCTGGAAGAGATAGCCAGTGCCCCGAGCTGTGAGGATCAGCTCGGGGTTGGCGGGATCGTCCTCCAGTTTGGAACGCAGCCTGGAGATATGGACATCCACCACACGGGTATCTACATGCCGCTCAGGCGTATAGCCCCACACCTCCTTGAGGATCTCGCCGCGGCTAAAGGGCTCGCCCGAACGGCTGACCAGGAGTTCGAGAAGGCTGAATTCCATGCCTGTGAGCCGGATGCGCTCGTCAGCCCTGTACACCTGGCGCTTGTTGGTGTCGATCCGCAGGTCTCCCACCTGGATGACCCCGGAGTTCGGGATGCCAGCCACCTGCTCCTTGTCCACCCGCCGCAGCACGCAGCGAATGCGCGCCTCCAGCTCCTTGGGGCTGAAGGGTTTCACCACGTAGTCGTCGGCGCCCAGCTCCAATCCTGTGATGCGATCGGCCACATCTCCCAGGGCCGTGAGCATCACGATCGGCACATCCGATTCTTTGCGCAGCTCCTGGCAGACCCCGTAGCCATCGAGCTTGGGCATCATCACATCGAGAACCACCAGGTCGGGATGGACGCGGTGGAACGTTTCCAGAGCCTCCTCGCCGTCGGAGGCCGTCAGCACCTGGTAGCCGATCATCGACAGTCGGGTCTCCAGAATCCTGCGAATACTGGCCTCGTCATCCACGACAAGGATGGTTTCTTTTGCCGGGGTGGTCGCCGTCATCGCAAGGGCGCTGCAGTTACAACGAATCGGTTCCACTGAAAAGGCCTGAGGGCCATTCAGTTCACTGAACGCCACCTTTCTTTACAAAAACCTCTTGGCCCGTCCCCCTTCCATCTTCATCTGCCAGGCCTGTGGGGCCCAAAGCCGCCAGTTCTTCGGGCGCTGTGCCGCCTGTGGGAGCTGGAACTCCTTGGTGGAGCAACCCTCCACGGGGAGCAGGGAAGGGCGAACGGATCGACTGCGCTTGACCTCAGACCCCCCTGCCGACACAGGCAAGCCAAAGCGCTCCACCCCCATCCACATCCAGGGCGCGCCTCCCCTGATGCGGCTCGCAACCGGGTTCGGCGAGCTGGATCGGGTGTTGGGAGGTGGGCTCGTTCCCGGGGCTCTGGTGCTCTTGGGTGGCGATCCCGGCATTGGCAAGTCCACCCTGCTGCTGCAGGTGGCCCAAGCGATGGCCGGCCACTGCAGCGTGCTCTACGTGAGTGCGGAGGAATCAGCCCAACAGGTGAGGTTGCGCTGGCGCCGGCTCATCCCCCAGCCCCCGCCGGACGCCTCCGACCCCAAGGCCCTGAGCGAGGCAGCCCCCCCGCTCCCCGCCGCCGGGGGGCTCCAGCTGCTGGCGGAGACCGACCTGGATCGGGTGTTGGAGGAGTTGGAAGCCCTCAGGCCCGCGGTGGCGATGGTCGACAGCATTCAGGCCCTGCACGACCCCAACCTCAGCAGCGCCCCGGGGACAGTGGCCCAGGTGCGGGAGTGTGCGGCCGCCTTGCAACGGCTGGCCAAGCACCATGGGATGGCCCTTGTGCTGGTGGGGCATGTCACCAAGGAGGGATTGCTGGCAGGCCCCAAGGTGTTGGAACACCTCGTGGATGCGGTGCTCACCTTTGAAGGGGACAGGTTTGCCAGCCACCGGCTCCTTCGGGCCGCCAAGAACCGCTTCGGTGCCACCCATGAACTGGGGGTGTTTGAGATGCGTGATGGGGGCCTGGCGGAGGTGACCAACCCGAGCGAGCTTTTTCTCGGTGGCGGCGAGCCCAGTTCCGGCAGCGCCACCATCGTGGCCGTGGAGGGCACCCGGCCCCTGGTGGTGGAGCTGCAGGCCCTGGTGAGCACCACCAGCTACGCCAGTCCGCGGCGGACGGCCACCGGCATTGGCACAAACCGCTTGCACCAGATCCTGGCCGTGATCGAAAAACATTTGGGCCTGCCCCTCTCCCGATTCGACTGCTACCTCGCCGTTGCAGGGGGGCTGCAGGTGGAGGAACCAGCGGGCGATCTGGGCGTGGCTGCAGCCGTGGTGGCGAGCTATCGCGACCTGACCCTGCCGCCGGGCACGGTGTTGATTGGCGAGCTGGGCCTGGGCGGGCAGCTGCGTCCGGTGGGGCAGCTGGAACAGCGGCTGCAAGAAGCGGGCAGATTGGGGTTCACCCGGGCGGTCGTGCCGCGCGGCACAGGCTTGGGCCCATCACAGGCCGCCCAGGGCTTGCAGGTGCTGGAATCTTCCACTTTGGCGGAGGCGCTGGTGGGAGCCCTGGGGGTGAATCCCGGAGAAGATTGGATCGGTTGACCAGTTCAGTTCAACAGAAGAGGCAGACAAGTCCATCAGAAATAAACATCCACGCTGCCCCGCCCGGTTGTTTTCAGCCAGTTTTGGGCTTCGATGTAATTATTTGGAGCGAGCCGTATGGCTTTCGCCCAGCAATCAGCAGCCAGATCAAAGCAGCGATCTGCCTCGTCTGCGTCGCCCTTCTCCTGAGCAAGAGAACCCAGGTGGTGATGGATGACGGCCATGTTGTTCAAGGCCTGCGGCATTTTACTGTTGAGATCGAGAGCTTGCGTATAAAAATCTAGAGCTCTCTCGTGCTCCCCATTGCTCGTGTAAACCAGAGCCATATTATAAAGAATGAAGGCGCGATCGTTAGGGTCGTCCTCCAGCTTGAGCGCCTCTTCATAATTCTCCAGAGCCTCTGCGTACTCGCCATCTCCCTGGGCACTCATGCCGTCGCGGTAATAGGCAAACGCTTCTTTCGCCCGGCGATTGGTGGGCAGCACCTTCAAGATGAGGTCGGCCATCACGGTGAAGCTTTTATCAATGAAATTGTCGTTGCGCTGGGAACGGGGCACGGCGCCTTGGAAATCAGAAACCCATCCTGCCTGCTCAGGCCTCCAGTTGTTGACGACGGTTCACTCTGCCTAGGGTGACAAGGTTTGTTTTGCCGTTCCTTGTCCCCTCCCACCAGCGGCACCCTCTCGCCTACTGCAACGAGCTCTCAGAGCTCCGCCCCGCCTGCTGCGTCGCCCTCCGCATCCCGCGGTGTGCTGATCGACGTGGAGGGCATGAAGTGTGGTGGTTGTGTGCGAGCCGTGGAGCAACGCCTTCAACAGCAGCCTGGAGTGAGACAGGCCAGTGTGAATCTGCTGACGCGCACGGCCTGGGTCGAGCTGGAGGGTGGGGAGGAAGGCATCGCCGCTCTGCTCGACAGTCTGCGGAGTTTGGGGTTTGAGGGAAAGCGTCGGCAGGAGGGCGACGACAGTGCTCTCAATCGCAGGGAGAAGCTGCGCCAACAGAGCTGGTGGCAGCAATGGCGCCAACTTCTCGTCGCTCTGTTGCTGGTGTTGCTCTCCAGCTTGGGTCATTGGGCCGACGCGGCCCCCCAGGGCTGGCCCAAGGAACTGGCCCTGTTGCAGGCCCCTTGGTTTCACGGCCTGATCGCCACGGCTGCCTTGGCGGGTCCCGGGAGGCCCATTTTGCAAGCGGGCTTTCGATCTGCCCTGGCGGGCCATCCCGGCATGGACACCCTCGTGGGGCTGGGAATGGGCAGTGCCTATCTGGCGAGCGCCATCGGCTGGCTTTGGCCAGTGAGCCAGTTGCCCTGTTTCTTCAATGAACCCGTGATGTTGCTCGGGTTTGTGCTGGCTGGGCGATTCCTCGAAGAGCGGGCCCGTTACCGGAGCTGTCGCGCCATCGAGGACCTGGCCTCCCTCCAGCCTGATGAGGCTCTGCTGCTCATCGATGAGGGCCCCCCTCGCCCCGTCCGCTCCGGGGGGCTTCGCCCAGGGGATCGCCTGCTGGTGCTGCCTGGCGACCGGCTGCCTGTGGACGGAGTGGTGCGCAGCGGAACATCCGCCGTGGATCGCTCGGCCCTCACCGGGGAACCCCTCCCCTTCCAGGCCTCCCCGGGGAGTGAGCTGGATGCGGGAAGTTTGAACCTTGAAGCTCCACTGGTGGTGGAAGCAAGCCGCTGCGGTCCCGAGACGGCCATTGCCCGCATTGTGCGCCTCGTGGAAACAGCTCAGGCCCGCAAAGCCCCCATTCAGGGTCTTGCTGATCGGGTGGCAGGTCGATTCACTCAGTTCGTGCTCGCCTTGGCTGGGGCCACCTTGTTGTTTTGGTGGCTCTGGGGGGCGCGGTTGTGGCCCTGGGTGCTCCATTCCTCCGCAGCAGGGTTGCCCAGCCCATCGCTCCACCTGGGCCATGGCCATGCGGCAGGCGCCACCACTCCCATCGGCTTGGCCATGCAGCTCGCCATCGCCGTTCTAGTGGTGGCATGTCCCTGTGCACTGGGTCTGGCCACCCCAACAGCCATCAGCGTGGGCAGCACAGTCGCCGCCCGCTCGGGAGTGCTGTTTCGCGGCGGCGATGCCATCGAAATGGCGGCCCATTTGGGCGCCGTGGTGTTTGACAAAACTGGCACCCTCACCGTGGGCCGCCCCCTGGTGACCTCGCTCGAACCCTTCCACCAGGACAAGGCACAAGCGGGGCGTGCAGGAGTGGAGGCGCTCTGGATGCTCCAGGTGGCGGCCAGCCTGGAGCAGCACAGTCGCCATCCGCTTGCCCATGCCCTCTTGCAGGAGGCTCAGAACCGGAGCCTGCCACTGTTGGCGGTCGTGGAGAGCCGAACCCACCCCGGCCAGGGGATGGAGGGCAGGCTTGAAGGACTGGCTGATCCAATCTGGGTGGGTCGCCTTTCCTGGCTGCAGGAGAGGGGGCTGGCCCTATCTTCTGCAGGCATTGAGATGTTGGCCGCCACCCACCTCAGCCAAGCCACCCTGATCGGCGTCGCGGAAGGAGAGCGGTGGCTCGGAGTGATCGCCGTTGAAGATCAGCCTCGCCCGGATGCGGCACACACTCTGCAAGCCCTTCGCCAGCAGGGGCTGGCGGTGGGGCTGCTCAGTGGCGATGGTGGGGGCAGCGTGCGCCGCCTCGCCTCCCTTGTGGGTCTCAAGCAGGAGGAGCTGGCCTGGGGCTTGCGGCCCGATGAGAAAGTGGAGGCCCTCAGCCGCTGGCGGACCAGCGGCGCCGTGGCGATGGTGGGGGATGGCATCAATGATGCCCCCGCCCTTGCCTCAGCTGATCTGGGGATCGCCGTGGGGACGGGCACCCAAATTGCTCAGGATTCCGCAGACGTGGTGGTGATGGGTGAGCGGCTGATGGACGTGGTGAAGGCCCTGCACCTCGCCCGCAGCACGATGTCCAAGGTGCGCCAAAATTTGGCCTGGGCCTTTGGTTACAACCTCATTGTGTTGCCCATTGCCGCCGGAGCCCTCCTTCCCGCCTTCGGGCTTCAGCTCACCCCCCCGTTGGCCGCCCTGCTGATGGCGTTGAGTTCCATCACGGTTGTGATCAATGCCCTTTGGCTTCAGGGGGCCCAAGGCTCCCTCCCCCAAGCTGCCGGTCCACCCCATGGCCTGTAGGGGACGCTTTGTGGTGCTCGAGGGCATCGATGGCTGCGGCAAAACCACCCAGATCGAAGCGCTGCGCGAGTGGCTGCCCAAGAGTGGCCTCATGCCCCGCGCGGCGGAGGTGGTGGTCACCCGGGAACCGGGTGGCACGGCCTTCGGAGCAGCCCTGCGGGAGCTGCTGCTTCACCCCCCCGCCCATCAGGTGCCAGGGGAGAGGGCGGAGCTGCTTCTCTATGCCGCTGATCGAGCCCAACATGTGGCCGAGCGCATCGAGCCCTGCCTGGCGGCGGGGCACTGGGTGCTCTCCGATCGCTTCAGCGGATCCACTGCGGCCTACCAAGGCTTTGGCCGTGGTCTTCCTTTGGAGGCCATCGACCAACTCGAGCAGTTCGCCACCGGTGGCCTGCAGCCGGATCTCACCCTCTGGCTGGATGTGCCATTGGAGGAGTCTCTCCAGCGGCGGAGCAGACGCGCCAAGGAACGCCTTGAGGATCGCATCGAGGCGGAGGGGCAAGCCTTCCTCAAACGCGTGCACAACGGATTCCAAGCGCTTGCAAACGGGGCCGGCTGGTGGCGGGTGGAGGCCATGGGCCAACCCACAGAGGTGACCGAGCGTTGCTGCCAGGCGCTCCTGGAGTGCTTTCCAATGCTTGAGAACGAGGCGGACGCCCATGGCAGACCCTGAGCTCTTTGCTGAGCTCATTGGCCAATCCCTTGCGGTGCGGCTGCTTGGCGCTGCACTGCGGCACGGGCGGCTGGCTCCCGCCTATCTGTTCGCAGGGCCTGAGGGAGTGGGCCGGCGTCTGGCGACACAGCGGTTTCTCGAGGGGGTGCTGACAGGCGGAACGAGCCACCCTGCGCTCCGACGGCGCCTCGCCCAGGGCAATATCGCCGATCTCCTCTGGCTCGAGCCCACCTACCTGCACCAGGGCCAGGCTGTGCCGATGTCCAAGGCCGAAGACCTGGGGGTGAGCCGGCGCACCCCTGCCCAGATCAGGCTGGAGCAGGTGAGAGAGGTGAGTCGTTTTCTGGCCCGCTGCCCGATCGAATCGGCCAGACCCCTGGTCGTGATCGAAAACGCCGAAGCCATGGCCGAGCCAGCTGCCAATGCCCTGCTGAAAACCCTTGAAGAACCAGGCGACGGCCTGTTGATCTTGATCAGCGCGGCCCCGGAGAGGCTGCTTGGCACCATCCGCTCCCGCTGTCAGTGGATCCCCTTCCACCCCCTGCCGCCCAACCTGGTGGCCGAGGTGTTGGCACGAGTCACCTCAGCAACCGGAGAGGGCACGGCTCCGGGGCTGGACCCCCCGGAATTGGTGGCGATGGCGGCAGGTTCTCCTGGAGCCCTTTTGGCCCATCGCCGTCAATGGCAACTCCTGCCAAAGGGTTTGGCAGAGCGACTGCAGGAGCTTCCCCCCAACCCGCTGGCTGGCCTGGAGCTGGCCCGCGAGATCAGTGAAGGCTTGGACGGTGAGCAGCAGCTTTGGCTGCTCAATTGGTGGCAGATCGCCCTCTGGCGACGCCACCGCAATCCCCGGCAGGTGGAGCGCCTGGAAATGCTCCGCAGACACCTGTTGAGCCATGTGCAGCCCCGACTGGCCTGGGAGGTGACCCTGCTTGAGCTGACCCACCTCCCATCCCAGCGTTGAGGGGCTGGGGAGCCCTCAGGGGTTGGCTGGGGAGGGAGTGGTTTTGCCCTCGGTCTGAGACTGGCGGGACTGAGCCATCAGGGGACTCAGCTCCTTCAGCTGCTCATCCGTTGGGAGCTCAAGGCAATATCCAGCTCCATAAACAGTTTTGATGAAGCGGGGCTTGCGTGGATCGGGCTCAAGCTTTGTGCGCAGGTGACGCACATGAACGCGGATGGTTTCAATGTCGTCATCAGGCTCGTATCCCCACACCTCCTTGAGGATCAGCGATGGGGCCACGGTCTGACCGTGGCGTTGCAGGAGGCAGTGCAGCAGCTCGAATTCAAGGTGGGTGAGTCGCACGGGCTGATCAAACCAGATGGCCTCAAACCGCTCCGGCACCAGGGTGAGGCAGGAATAACTGAGAATCTCGTTGTGCTTGGTGGAGAGGGGCGCCCGTTCACTGCGGCGCAGCAACGCTTTCACGCGCACCATCAGCTCTTCCAGATCGAAAGGCTTGGTGAGGTAGTCGTCCGCGCCGGAGTTGAAACCGCTCACCTTGTCTTTCGTGCCGCCCAGGGCTGTGATCATCAGGATGGGGATCCGAGCAGTGCGCTCATCTCGCCTGAGACGTTGGCAGAGGGTGAGACCATCCACCTTGGGAAGCATGAGATCCAACAGGATCACATCCGGGCTGAACTGCAGCGCGAGGGCCTGGCCTTTGATGCCATCTTCTGCTCGCTGCACATTGAAGCCCCCATGCTCGAGATGGCCTGCCACCAGGTCGCGCATGTCGCTGTCATCCTCAACAAGAAGAATGCAGGGTTTCATCGAATTCAAGGGTGCGAGAAGGTGGAGGGGGGAGGGGCCCCGGGACAGCCTGAACTTTTATTTTGAGGTGATGGGAGCAATTTGGGGGTTATTCGAAAAATTTCTGATAACGGCCCGGTGGGGACCTCCCTTCGGATCGCCGCAGTTGAAAAAAACTCCCCGGGCGGGATTCGAACCTGCGACCAATCGGTTAACAGCCGACCGCTCTACCGCTGAGCTACCGAGGAAAACTGTCCCTTACAGGAGGAACGAGTAGACCTTACCCGGCTCCCCCGCCCATGGGCAAGGGGCTCAGACTGCGGACCAGGTCGGTCCCCGGTTGCCAAGGACCGACCTGGCCCCGATCCATCCGTGCTGCCCCGTCGCAAGTGGGCAGCTCCTCCAGCCTGTGGGTGATCCAAAGTGCGGTGAGGGGAGACTCCCCACGGCTGCAGAGACTGCGAATCAGCGCCAACACCTCCCGCTGGCTATCGGGATCGAGCAGGGCGGTGGGTTCATCAAGGAGCAGCAGTGTGGCTTCAGCAGCCAGGGCCCCTGCAATCGCCAGCCGCTGCTTCTGGCCTCCACTGAGGGTGTGAATTGGACGGGTCGCCAGCCCCCTCAATCCCACCATGGCCAACAGTTCTGCCACCCGCTGTTGAGCCTGCTCAGGGCTGGAAGGCTCTGGCAGGCCCAGCTGCAGATCACTGCCGCAGGTGGGCATCAGCAGTTGGTGATCCGGATTTTGAAACACCATGGCCGGCTGAAGGGGGGTGTTGATCGTGCCGCGCTCGGGTGTCAGGAGCCCGGCGACCAGCCGCAGGAGGGTGCTCTTGCCGCTGCCATTGCTCCCCACCAGCATCCACAGACCCGGCCTTGGGATCTGAAAGCTGCATCCCCGCAGGGCGGGACGATCGGGCCCCCAAGAAAAATCGAGGGCATGCACTTTGAGGGGAAGGGTGGCTGGCTCTAGGGGAGGGGCGGCGGGCATGGGGCCTTCAACCCTCGAAACTGAAACCGGGTCGCTTGCCGCTGCCGCCGATGGTGGATTTTTCAAAGATCTGCACGGCCACCACCTCGGCTGTCAGCACTCGGATGCGCTTGTGGGGGTCTTTCTCGCAGGTGAGCTCAAGCAGCTTTGGAGTTCCGCTTTCGAGGGCCCGTCCCACCTCTTCATAGAGGGCTTGGGCTGGCTCCAGCTCCTTGCGCTGCACCGAGATCGGCATGGGAGTGAGGCGAAGGGAAAGCTCAACGATGTACATGGCAGAAAGGGGAACTGCCCCACTTTGACGGAAGGACGGGCGAAAAATGAGAGAGCCCGGGGAACCCTTCCCCGACCAGCGGCCAAAGGAGAGGCCAGGGATCTCGATGGGCAGTAAGCAAAATTGCTCATTTGCTGGCGGATTCCCTGGCTTGCGGCGCACGAAGGGGACTCTCCCCTTACGATGCGAAACGTAACGCTTCGTAAAGCACTCCCCATGACGATTGCTCTAGGACGCGCGCCGGCGGCCCGGGGATGGTTTGACATCCTCGACGACTGGCTCAAGCGCGACCGCTTCGTATTTGTGGGGTGGTCTGGTCTGCTGCTCTTCCCATGCGCCTACTTGGCCCTGGGCGGTTGGCTCACCGGCA